>NZ_CABPRZ010000003.1 GCF_902459695.1 Pandoraea terrae | reverse complement strand
GTAAGGCATGCCGCCAGCGTTCAATCTGAGCCAGGATCAAACTCTTCAGTTCAAACCTGTTACTGTTTTTCGGTTCCCCTCGGTTACCCGAGATTCACCGGTCGCTCTCAAAAGTGCTGACAAGTTAATTACTTAACTTACCTTTACTCTGTGAGCTCTCAATATATTTAAAGCGAAGTTTCCGAAGAAACCGCACTTCCATTGAGTGCCCACACTTATCGGTTGTTCAATTGTTAAAGATCAATCGCTTCGAACTTCGCTTCGTCGCACTCAAACTTCAGTCGCCGTCGCTTCGTTTTCTGCGTCGCTGCATCAGCAGCAGAGAAGTGAGATTATGTCGCAACTTCTCGTCGTCGTCAACAGTTTTTTTTCGCTTTTTTCGTTCGCCGCGCATCGTTCAGATTTGCGTCTCACAAGCTCAAGAACCGCTTCCAACAAGGCTTTCCAGCCTTCCCGCCCACCCCGTTTCGCCGCTTTCGCTGCGTCGCGTTGTTTGCGAGAAACGAGATATTAGTGAAGTCCAACGAAGTGCGCAAGCCCTTTGTGAAAATAATTTGAGAAAGCGCGTTCGCACCTGCCGGGCGTGCGCCGGATCCGGCTATCGCCAGTCGTCCACGGATACATATATATGCATACGCCAGCGGGCCGCCGCGGCATCGGTTGCGGCACAATACGGCCATGGAACCCAATATGCATTCGGACTTGCCTGCGGGCGTCCATCCGTTTACCGCGCTATTGCCGGAAGTCGTGCTCGACGCCGTGGAGTCACTCGGTGTTTATAGCGATGGCCGGTTGCTGGCGCTTAATAGTTACGAGAATCGGGTATATCAGGTGGGACTGGAGGACGGCGGCCCCGTCGTCGTGAAGTTCTACCGCCCCGGCCGCTGGTCCGTGGACGCCATCCTCGAAGAACACGCCTTTACCCAATCGCTGGCCGAGCTGGAAATCCCGGTCGTTGCGCCAAGCGTGATGGGCGGCAAGACGCTGCATCAACATGGCATCTTTCACTTTGCCGTGTTCCCTCGCCGGGGTGGGCGAGCGCCGGAGTTGCAAGACCCGGAGACGCTGACATGGCTGGGCCGCTTCCTCGGGCGAATTCACGCGGTAGGCGCCAGCGCACCATTTCGGTCGCGCATCACGCTCGATCGCCAAACCTATGGCGTGGCGCCCAGTGACTACCTGTGGACGCATGATTTCATCCCCGCCGATCTTCGTCCCGCCTGGCGCAGCGTGATCGATCTCGCGCTCGGCGGCGTTGCACGCGCATTCGAACGTGCCGGCGACGTCGCCACGATCCGCCTGCACGGCGACTGTCACGGCGGCAATGTGCTGTGGACGGACGACGGACCGCATTTCGTCGATTTCGACGATACCTGCATGGGCCCTGCGGTGCAGGACCTGTGGATGTTGCTCTCGGGCAGCCGCGCCGAGATGACCGGGCAGTTGTGCGATGTCCTCGACGGCTATCAGGACTTCGCCGACTTCGACCCGCGGGAACTGCATCTCGTCGAAGCGCTGCGCACGCTCCGTCTCATTCACTACAGCGGGTGGCTCGCGCGCCGGTGGGATGACCCCGCCTTCCCCGTTGCCTTTCCCTGGTTCAATACGCAGCGGTACTGGCAGGACCGGATTCTGGAAATGCGCGAGCAAATCGCGCTCATGGACGAACCACCCCTCGTCTGGCGCTGAGGTTTGGCCTGGTTTGGCCTGCCTTCGCTGCGTCTCACCACCATCGCCACATGGCGAAGGCCAACGCCGCCGCGAGCACCCACTCCGCGGCAGAGCCAGTCGTCACGAACAACGGCGAGCGAAAGCGTGTGCGCAACGGCCAGCACAATGGCACGCCCGACGGGGTCAGCCAATCGGCCAGGAGGTGGGAAACGTATCCCGCCGCCAAAGCCAGCGCCCACGCCGGCATGTGTCCGAAACCGTGCACGCACGCCACAATGAACAGCGCCAGCGGAAGCAGCGAATGCGTCATGCCGCGGTGCCCGAAGACACCGGCGATCGCCAGCGACAGCGGCTGTACACGCTGGCCAAGCATGCTCTTCGGATGATCGATATCGGGCAGCAAGGCGCCGAGCAGCGTCAGCGGCCACGCGTGAACACTCGCGGCGAGGCCGGTGCGATGCATCAGCCACGTAGCGCCGATGCCGAAGATGAGATGACTTCTGGCTTGCATGAATGAAGGGGCGGTTCGCGCGGCGAGCGGTCTCCGCCGTACGCGACAAAGTGGGAATGAAAGGGGCGGAAGTCTAGCACCGCCGTGCTCGTTATGACGTGCCGTTGCCACAAACGGTTCCCTCGCATACGTCGCGCCGCTGCAACGCCGTAGTCGGCATTTTCCGAAAAGTCGCAATTTTCCGTTTGTCCGATTGACGACTCCCACACCGCCGCGTAGCATCCGCCCAGTCGTGATATGCCGCGCACGTGCGGCACCATCCCACCCCCCGCCTGCCCGTTCCCGGCCGTCGCGCAATTGTCGAGACGACGGGAGCCATGATCACCCAGCCTACGGAGAAATCATGTCAGACAGCGACAGTCCTTGTCCGAGTCCATTAGCGAGCCCTCTGCGCCTCGCCTGAGTCGGCCGCCCCAACGGCGTAACCGCTCCGCCCGCCCCCACTTCGGGGAAATCCTGCACCAGAATCGCATCAGCGATGCGTTCGTTCGCCGGCAAACCGGACTTTTGTCATGCCGGCGGGAGTTTTCGATGAAGAAGTCCCTTATTTTCGCGTCGGCCTGCTTGCCACTGTTCGCACACGCCATGAACCCGCTCGTCACCGACGACACCGGCACCCAGGACACCGGCAACTGGCAGTACGAATTCAGTAGCGAATGGGCCAGCCAGCCCACCAGCCGCACACAGGAGTGGGGTTCGGTCCTGACCTATGGCGTGACGCCTGCGCTCGACATTGCCCTGTCCACGCCCTATCAACGCAGCCGTAACGACGGGGAGTCATGGGTCAGCGGCTTCTCCGATCCGCAGATCCAGGCGAAATGGCGATTCCATGAAAGCGATAGCTGGCGATTCGGCTTCAAGCCATTTGTCAGCCTTCCACTGGCCAGCAAGGATCGCGGGCTCGGCAATGGCCGCTCGACCTATGGCGGCACACTGCTCATGCAATACGACATCGGCGCATGGACGTGGCTCGGCAATGTGGGCTATACGCGCAACAACAACAGCGACGACAACCGCGTGAATCTTTGGCAGGCGTCCACTGCCGTGCTGTTCCAGGCGACGGAAACGCTGCGGCTGGCCTTCGATATCGGGCTCGCCACGAATCCCGACCGCAGCAGCAGCACCAAACCGGCCTACGCGCTGGTCGGCGCGATCTACAGTGTCAACAAGGATCTCGATCTCGACATCGGTTACAAACGCGGCCTCAACCCGCAGTCGCTCCAGCATTCCGTACAAGCCGGCGCAACGATTCGCTGGTAGGAAATCGTGAGGCCGCAGCGTGGGCAATCCTAGCCGCCGACCGTCCCGGCGTGTACAGTCAGCGGCCAGGCAACGCGACGAACCGCCGAAGGATTGCCCCAGGCCGCGGCGAATTCATCGCGCATGGCGGCCACCGGATCGACGCCGGTCTGTCGCAGATACGCCGCCGTGGCGGACCAGCTGTCAAAATAGCGCAGCAGGTGCGCCAGATCCCAATCGGCGGCGAGCATGCCGGCATACGAAGGCAAACGCACGAACGGAAACGGCAGGGAACGGTAGCCGTTCTCTACGTGGCGACGCTCCGGTGGCCAATAGGCACCCAAAACGTCGCTATACAGCCGATTCACGAGGACATCCAGGGCGGGGCTAATTTCGAGAAAGTTGTACGAGATCGCAACGAACACGCCGCCAGGGCGTGTCACGCGGTGGACTTCCGGGTAGAACGCGTCGAGATCGAACCAATGCAGCGCCTGCGCCACCAGCGTGAGGTCGACGCTTTGCGCCGCCAGTGTGGTCGCCTCCCCCGCCTCGACGCGGTACTCGACATTAGGCACCCCCGGCGCCTGGGCAATCTGGTTGGCGCTCAAATCGGTGGCAATGACCCGGTCGAAATGATTCGCGAGTCCGACCGTCGCCTGGCCCGATCCGCAACCGCAGTCCCATGCCAAATGACGTTCCGGCGCGATCGACGCCAGCCACGCGAAAAATGCATCGGGATAGGTGGGGCGACTTTCACGATACGCAGCCGACTGGACGGAGAAATAGTCTTTGGTCATGACGATGGTAACGGAGGCGCCCGGGCGGCGCGCATGAGGTTTCCATTGTACGACTGACAATTCTTCGTGCGGTACGTGCCGCCACACGCCCGGCGCACACTCCGCATCACACGCACAAAACCCTTTAAAAATAGTGACTTGCCCGGCGTCGCAAAACTATTTGTCAAAAAAACGCCGTAAAGGTTTGACCGCGCGAAAGTTTGCCCGTAGAATTCGTTCCTCTCAGACGCGGGGTGGAGCAGTCTGGCAGCTCGTCGGGCTCATAACCCGAAGGTCACAGGTTCAAATCCTGTCCCCGCAACCAGGTTTCATCAGAAGCGCCGTCATGAATTCGTTCTGACGGCGTTTTTGTTTTTACGGCACCCGAATCGAGAAGGCGTCGAGATATCCCTGCGGATCGCGGCCGTTCCAGGCCCGGCCGTCGCACAGGACATCGGTGCGGTATTCGTCTGGAATCGGCACGCCGTCGGCACCGGCAGCCTCCCGGTAGCACACCGTCTGATTGACTTCAGCCGCCATCGCCGCGTCGTTGCCAGCGGTGCCCGGCCCCAGCATGCCCCAGCGCCGGTACTGCGTGATGAACCAGAGACCGTCCGACGCGCGCGGGTAATTGACCGCGCCCCCATCGTAAAAGCTCACCGGCAGCAATGGCCGCGTGCTACGCAGCCGTCCGTAGTCGCCGAGCAAACGCGCCGCAATCAGATCGCGCGCGACCCCCAGCAACTCCGGCGCCGCCAGCCATTCCGCAACGTCGCTGCGGTGCTCGGCGCTATCGAGCCAACGGCACGCCGCCAGCATGGTGCGCACCAGCGCACGCGCCGTATTCGGGTATTTCGTCACGAACGCTCGCCGGCATGCCACGACCTTCTCGGGATGGTTCGGCCAGATGTCGCTCGACACCACCGCCGTACGCCCGGCCTGTTGCGCCTGTGCTACCGCATGCCATGGCTCGCCGGCGCAAAAACCATCAAGCTCGCCGGCACGCAAGGCGTCCACCATGTTCGGCGGCGGAATCACCACACTGCGCACGTCGCGCAACGGATCGACACCGTTTGCCGCCAGCCAATAGTTCAGCCACATGGCGTGCGTGCCCGTCGGAAAGGTTTGCGCGAACACCGGCGTGCGGCCGAGCGTGGCCAACGCGGCCCGCAGATTCCCGGTCTCGCGAAGCGCCTCGGCCAACCGCGTCGAGACCGAAATGCCCTGCCCGTTCCGGTTCAACACCATCAACACGGCCATGTCCTCTTGCAGGCCGCCGATGCCGAGTTGTACGCCGTATGCCAGGCCGTACAGGGCGTGCGCCGCGTCCAGTTCGCCCGTGAGCAATTTGTCACGCAATTCCGCCCATGACGATTGACGGCACAACTCGAACGTCAGTCCATGCTCGTGCCCCAGCTCAAGCCGCTTGGCCACCGCAAGCGGCGCCGCATCGCTCAGCGCCACGAACCCGAGCCGCAAGTGGGCCTTCTCCGGGGGACCGAACCGTGGTGTCCGTGGCGAGACAGCCGTCATCGGGAAATGGAATTCTGACGTCATGAGCACAGTCACTATCCTAAGAGTTCGGCCATCGACACAAGCTGGCGCGCAATCTCGGCAAGCTTGACGCCCTGATCCATCGCACGTTTGCGCAGCGCGGCATAGGCTTCCTGCTCGGACATCTTGCGCCGCTCCATCAGCAGCCGCTTTGCACGATCGATCAGCTTGCGGTCGGCCAGCTCGCTCTCCGCCTTTGCCAATCGCTGCCGCAGTTTTTCCTCATGCGCGAAACGCGCCAGCGCCACTTCAAGAATCGGCGCCAGGCGTTCCGCCGCCAAACCTTCAACCGAATACGCCGACACGCCGGCATCGACCGCCTGACGAATCAGCGCCTGGTCGCCATTGGGGCTGAACACGAGGACCGGACGCGGCGCCGCTTCATTCATCACGGCCAGTTGCTCCAGCGTGTCGCGCGAAGGCGATTCCGTGTCGATGATCACCACGTCGGGCCGCTGGCTTTCCACCACCTGCGGCAACGCCTGGGGCGTTGCCACTTCGGCCAGCATCTCGCAGCCAAGGCGCGCCAACGCCTGGCGAAGATCGCCGATCGGCTTTTCGGTATCGGTGACGAGCAAGACGCGAAGCATGGGGTTCGGCACGTTCAAATATTCTTTTTATCCAACAGGGTTAGGACCGCGGGCAACGGCGCGAGACACTTCCCGCGCGACGTTCAACCCTTACATTGCAGTATACGCACGGCGTGCCGGTCGTCGAGCGTTGCCCCCACACATTGCCGCGCTTTCGGACAGCGCTCATGCCGCGCAAGAACCACGATCATGCCGCCTGCGAAAGCGTCCGAGGGCCGGCTTCGGCATCGTCCGGGAGGAAAGCCGGGACTACCGTCGCCACCGACGCGTCGGCTTCGCCGATTGCGCCGCCGATCAGGATCACAGACGGGCTGGCCATGCCGGCGGCCTCAGCGTCTGCCGCCAGGCGATCGAGGCGCGTCAGCAAGCGCCGCTCGTTCGGGCTGCCCGCCCATTGCACCACCGCCGCCGGCGTATCGGCACGCAGGTGCGCCAGCAGCGACGCGCACAAGCCGTCGATACGATGCATGCCCATGTAGACGGCCAATGTCGTGCCCGTGGCAGCCAACGCAGCCCAATCGGGCTCACCGCCATCCTGGCGATGCGCGGTGATGAACGTCACCCCCGGGCAATGTGCGCGGTGCGTCAGCGAAATGCCGAGCCCGGCGGCGGCCGCAAAGCCCGAGGAAATGCCGTTGATGATCTCGACCGCCACGCCGGCACGCCGCAACGCCGTCAGCTCCTCACCGGCACGGCCGAACAGCAGCGCATCGCCGCCCTTGACGCGCACCACGTTGAGTCCGCGCAAGGCGTAGCGGCACAGCAGCCGTTCGATGAACGCCTGCGGCGTCGACCGGCAACCGCCGCGTTTGCCGACACGTACCACGCGCGCCCCGGGGGCGAGCGTGACGATTTCCGGATTGACGAGGTCGTCGAGCAGCACGACGTCCGCCGATGCGAGCGCCTTGGCCGCGCGTAGCGTCAGCAAGTCGAGATCGCCTGGGCCGGCGCTGAGCAGCGTGACTTTGCCTGGGTTCATGATTGTTTCTCCGTGAGCCGGCTTCGTTGATCGGGATGGATGCGTCATACCGTTTCAAGCCGCGCCGCCGCAACGGCCGGCGTAGCTCCGCACATCCGGCGCAGTTCCGGTCCGCACGACCCGCAGACCGTGCCACAACCCAGCTTCGCCTTCAGGGCGTCGATATCGGCGCCTGCCGCAACCGCAGTTGTGATCTGCGAGGCGCTCACGCCTTTGCATTGGCATACCGTGCGATCCCGCGGCGCCGCAGCGGCGCTGCCGATGAATACCGCATGACGCGGCCCCTGCCATGGCGCATTCGCGCGCAGGCGTTCCATCAGAATGTCGCCGCCCGCGTTGCCCGCAGCGTCCCCTTCGATGGCATGTGCGGTCAGGAAGCCGTCGACATACGTGTCGCGCCACGCCACGCGCTTGTCGAGGCTGCGTTGCGCGTCGCGATATTGCAACAACGCTTCGTTACGCGGCAATCCGAGCGCATCGTGCAGGCGTTCCACCCATTGCGCCGGCGCATTCGTATCGGCGGCGCGAATGACAAGCAGGTCATCCCCCTCGATACGCACCGCCGCATAGCGGCGCTCCGCCAGCAGCGGCTGCACTGCCGCCTGCATCGCCAGCGGATCGCCGCGCTTCGCGGCCATCAATCGCCACGGCAGGCGGGCCGGACCGATGCGCACGGCCGCATGTTTCAGCTCAGGCTGCGCCGAATGCGGATCGACGGCGGCGAGGGTCGTTTCATTGATGCCGCCCCGGTTCATGAACTGGCCGCTCCAATGCATCGGCGCGAAAACCGTGCCCGACGCGACCTCGTCGCTCAGTTGCAGCGCCAACACAAGCTCGCCGCGGCGGCTCGCCACGTTGACGAGATCGCCCTCCCGGAAGCCACGCCGCACCGCATCTTCGCGGCGCATCGTGAGCATCGGCTCCGGGGCGTGCTCGAACAGGCGACCCACGCGCCCCGTGCGGGTCATGCCATGCCATTGATCGCGCAAACGGCCCGTCAGCAAATGGAACGGAAAGCGCGGATCGGCCTTCTCCGCGACCGGCTGATAGGTCACCGGATGAAAACGGGCGCGGCCATTCGCCGTGGCGAAAACGCCGTCGGCGTAGCGCCGTGCCTGCCCCGACGCCGCATCGGCAGTGTATGGCCATTGCTGGGGCCCTTGCGCTTCAAGCTTGGCGTAGCTCAGACCGCCGATGTCGAGATCACGGCCAACAGTCAAAGCGCGATGTTCGTCGAATACGGCCTCGGGCGATGCGAATGCAAAGCGCTCCACGGAGGCGCCCATATGCGCGGCCAGGCGCTTCGCGACTTCCGTCACGATCCACCAGTCGGGCCTGGCCTGCCCGGGTGCCGGAATCGCGGCGCGCACGCGCGAGATGCGGCGTTCCGAGTTGGTGACGGTGCCCGCCTTCTCACCCCAACTGCTCGCGGGCAGCACGACGTCGGCATACGGTACGGTATCGGTATTGAGGAACGCTTCCTGCACGACCACGAATTCTGCATTTGCCAGCGCCTCGCGCACGCGGGTGTTGTCGGGCATCGAATGCGCCGGATTCGTGCAGGCGATCCAGATCGCCTTGATGCGGCCGTCGCGCACGGCGTCGAACATATCGACGGCCGGCAGGCCCGGGCGCGCCGACAGGCCGCGCACGCCCCACAGCGCCTCGACTTCGGCGCGATGATCGGGATTGCCGATGTCGCGGTGCGCGGCGAGCATCGTCGCCAGTCCACCCACTTCGCGCCCGCCCATCGCGTTCGGTTGACCGGTGAGCGAAAACGGCCCCGCGCCCGGGCGGCCGATCTGACGCGTCGCCAGATGCAGCGCAATCAGCGCGAGGTTTTTGTCCGTGCCATGGCTCGATTGGTTCAGCCCCATGCAATACAGCGACAGCGCCGCCTCGCTCGCGCCGAACCATTCGGCGGCCTGCAGCAGATCGCGTTCCTCGATGCCGCACAGCTCGGCGGCAAAGCGCGGCGGATAGTCGCGTACGATGGCCTTGAGTGCATCGAAGCCTTCGGTGTGCGCGTCGATGAAGGCGCGGTCGACGCGCCCGTCCCAGATCAAGTGATGCAGCATGCCGTGGAACAACGCCACGTCGGTACCCGGCTCGATCGCCAGATGCAGATCGGCCATCGCCGCCGTGTCGGTGCGGCGCGGATCGACCACGATCCATTTGATGGACGGATCGCGTGTCTTGGCCTCTTCGAGCCGGCGAAACAGCACCGGATGCGCATACGCCATGTTGCTGCCGGCGAAGAGCACCGTGCGCGCGGCTTCGAGGTCGTCGTAACAGGTCGGCGGGCCGTCGGCGCCGAACGCCATCTTGTAGCCGCTCACCGCGCTCGACATGCACAGGCGCGAGTTGGTGTCGATGTTGTTCGTTCGCACCAGGCCCTTTGCGAGCTTGTTGAAGACGTAATAGTCTTCCGTCAGCAACTGTCCGGACACATAGAACGCCACCGCATCGGGGCCATGACGCTCGATGATTCCGGCGAAACGCGCCGCCACCGTATCGAGCGCAAGATCCCAGCCCACCGCTTCGCGGGCTGCATCGCGCGTGGCGCGCATTTCGGGCACGAGCGCACGGTTGACCGTCGATTGTGCGGTCAACGGCAGCGTCATGCCCTTGCTGCAGAGCCGCCCGTAGTTCGCGGGATGATCGGGGTCACCCTTTACGCCCGTGATGCGGCCATCCTCGCTCTCGATCAGCATGCCGCAGCCGACGCCGCAATAACAGCATGTGGAACGCGTGACGGTGGTCATGGGGGGCGCCCTCTTCGTGGTCAGTGGTCAGCGGCCGAAGCTCAAGCGTCTTCGCCCAAGGCGACGAACACTGCGCCGTTCTCGACACGCACCGGGAAGCGGCGAGCGCAGCCGACATCGGGTGCGCACGCTTCGCCCGATGCCAGGGCAATGTTCCAGGCGTGCAGCGGGCACGTCACGGTTTCGCCGTGCACGATGCCCTGCGACAACGCGCCGCCCTTGTGCGGGCAGTGATCGAGCAAGGCGAACACCTTGTCCGACTCGGTGCGGAAAATAGCGACGTTGCCGGTCGTGCGCGAGAGCACACGGCTGCCCAATTTCGGGATCGCGGAGATCTCGCATACATGTGTCCAGGTGGGGTTGACGAGCAATTCCATGACAGCCTCCTCAGGCCTCGACAGTGAGCGGGATGTATTCTTGCGACTGCTTGCCTTCGATGCGGGCTTGCCACGGGTCGGTCAGACCGTCGAGCGAGAACAGCAGGCGCTCGAACAAGGCGCGACGGTTGGCCGCGTCCTCGACGACCTTGCGCTTCACGTAATCGAGCCCCACGCGTTCGATGTAATGCACCGTGCGATCGAGGTAGTACGCTTCCTCGCGATAGAGTTGCAGGAACGCGCCGGTGTATTCCTTCACTTCCTCGGCCGTCTTGACCTTGACGAGAAACTGCGCGACTTCCGTCTTGATGCCACCGTTGCCGCCGACATATAGTTCCCAGCCCGAATCGACGGCGATCACGCCGACGTCCTTGATGCCGGCTTCCGCGCAATTGCGCGGACAGCCCGACACGGCCAGCTTGACCTTGTGCGGCGACCACATGTAGCCAAGCATCGTTTCCAGGTCGATGCCCATCTGCGTGCTGTTCTGCGTGCCGAATCGGCAGAACTCACTGCCCACGCAGGTCTTCACCGTGCGTATGGACTTCCCGTACGCGTGCCCCGAGGGCATGCCGAGATCCTTCCATACGTTGACGAGGTCCTCCTTCTTCACACCGAGCAAGTCGATCCGTTGCCCGCCGGTGACCTTGACCATCGGGATGTGATACTTGTCCGCGACGTCCGCAATGCGGCGCAGCTCGCTCGGGTTCGTCACGCCGCCCTTCATCTGCGGCACGACCGAGAACGTGTTGTCTTTCTGGATGTTCGCGTGCACGCGTTCGTTGACGAACCGGCTTTGCGGATCGTCCACCGCTTCGCGCGGCCACGTCGAGAGCATGTAGTAGTTCACCGCCGGGCGGCACGTGGCGCACCCGTTCGGGGTACGCCATTCCAGGAAGTCGTAGAGCTCGCGGTGCGACGTCAGGTGATGCTCGCGCACGGCGCGGCGCACATCTTCGTGACTCAGCTCGGTGCAGTGGCACACGGCCTTCTTTTTCGGCGTGGCATCGTAGGTCGAGCCGACCGTGCTCATCAGGATCTGCTCGCACAGTCCCGCACACGAGCCGCACGAGCTGGCGGCCTTGGTGTGCTTCTTCACTTCGTCAAGCGTGAAGAGGCCCTTCTCCGTAATGGCCTTGACGATGGTGCCCTTGCATACGCCGTTGCAGCCGCAGACCTCGTCGGTGTCGGCCATCGCCACCGCGTGGCTCTGCCCGGAGGTGCCGGAGTCGCCCACGCTCGACTCGCCGAACATGATGCGCTCGCGCAGCTCGCCCAGTGCGCGGCCTTCGCGCAAGAGCTTGAAATACCAGGCGCCGTCGGCCGTATCGCCGTACAGGCATGCCCCGACGAGCCGGTCGTCCTTGATGACGAGCTTCTTGTACACCCCGCCGCACGGATCCGACAGCACGATCTCCTCGGTGCCTTCGCCGCCCAGGAAATCGCCGGCGGAGAACAGATCGATGCCGGTCACCTTGAGTTTCGTCGACAGGACCGAGCCGCGATAGCTGCCGATCCCCATCAGTGCAAGATGGTTCGCGCAGACCTTCGCTTGCTCGAACAGCGGCGCGACGAGGCCATAGGCGACGCCGCGATGGCTCACGCACTCGCCCACGGCGTAGATTCGCGGATCAAACGTTTGCAGCGTATCGGAGACGACGATGCCGCGCGAACAGTGCAGGCCCGCAGACTCCGCGAGTGAGGTGTTGGGCCGAATGCCCGCCGCCATGACGACGAGATCGGCAGGGATTTCTTCACCGTCGGCAAACTTGACCGCGCGCACTTCGCCCGCGTCATTGCCGAGGATCTCGGACGTCGATTTGCTCAGCAGGAATTGCAGGCCGCGCGCCTCGAGCGATTTTTGCAACAGCTTGCCTGCAGTGGCGTCGAGCTGGCGCTCGAGCAATGTGTCAGCCAGATGCACCACGGTCACTTCCATGCCGCGAAGTTTCAGGCCGTTGGCTGCTTCAAGGCCGAGCAGCCCGCCGCCGATCACGACCGCGTGGCGCTTGACCTTGGCCGCGTCGATCATCAGCTCGGTATCGCGAATGTCGCGATACGTAATGACGCCGGCCAAATCCTTGCCCGGCACCGGCAGGATGAACGGCGAGGAGCCCGTGGCGATCAGCAACCGGTCGTACGGGGCTTCGATGCCGTCCTCGGTGCACACGACGCGGCGCTTGCGATCAATGCGCGTGACGGTCTTGCCCAGATGCAATTCGATCCCGTTGTCCTCGTACCACGCCAGCGGGTTGAGCACGATATCGGCGAAGTTCTGTTCACCGGCCAACACCGGCGAGAGCAGGATCCGGTTGTAATTCGGATGCGGCTCCGAGCCGAACACGGTGATGTCGTACTGGTCCGGAGCGATGGCGAGCAGCTCCTCCAGCGTGCGGATGCCGGCCATGCCGTTGCCGATGACGACGAGACGAGGTTTTTGCATGATCCGTTTCCTGAGATAAAAAAGGCGCCCGCCCGTGTGGTCTGCCTTGGCAGTTGCACGAGGGGACGCCGTTGTCCTGGGTAATTCTCGCCGCCGACGCCATTGCCGGGGGCACTGTCCTCCCGCAAGGAACGTGCCAGCCACATGAAGTTTCTCGAAATCGTTTGATGGGCGGGACTTTCGAGGACACGCCCGGTGAATTTTCGGGCTTCGGTTGCTGCACCGCAGCAGTGCGATCCTGCACACCACACGCACCAAAATGGCGCACGACGTACGGCTTGCGCGAGACGCTCACCGCAAACGAGCGCACACCCATTGGCGCAATAATCCATGGCAAAAATTAGATAGCATGCTAATTATTAGTTAACATATAATCTATTCCATGACCTCCATTGACTCGCTGCGCTTTATGTTTACCAGCCACCTGTTGTTGGCCGGCAAGCAGTGGCGCCAGATTTCCCAGGCGGCGGTGACCGAATACGGCATCTCCGCTGCCAGTGCCGGCCCGCTCTTATTTATCCGGCGGCTGGGGGAAGGCGTGCGTCAGATCACGCTCGCGGAGTACGTCGGCCTGGAAGGCGCCTCGCTCGTGCGGCTGCTCGATCAGTTGAGCGCCGCGGGCCTTGTGCGCCGCGAAGTCGACGCGAGCGACCGCCGCGCAAATTCGCTGCGGTTGACGGAGGCCGGCAACGCGCTTGCCGAGAAACTCGAAGCGGAACTGAGCCAGTTGCGTGCCAAGGTGTTCGAAGGCATCAGCGTTCAGGATTTCGAGGCGGTCATGCGCGTTTTCGACGCTATTTCCGCCGCTGCCGGGCCCGATGCCGATGCACTGCGCATTCCCCCGCAAAAGCACCCTGCGTAGGCATACCCCGACGCATCACCGGACGTAACACCGTGTTGACCTGGCCCACCCGACGAGACTGGATTTTCTCCATCAAGGCATTCGTTGCTTCGATGCTCGCGCTGTACATCGCACTCGCGCTGGGCCTGCAACGACCGTACTGGGCCATGGCGTCCGTCTATATCGTGTCGCATCCGCTCACGGGCGCCACACGCTCCAAGGCGCTGTATCGCGTGCTCGGCACGCTGCTCGGCGCCGGCGCCGCCATCGTCTTCGTGCCCGCGTTGGTGCACGCTCCCGAGTTGCTGATGGCCGTGGTCGCGCTGTGGACCGGCACGTTCCTCTATATTGCGCTCCTGCATCGCACGCCGCGCAGCTATGTCTTCATGCTCGCGGCGTACACCCTGCCGCTGATTGCGCTGCCGTCCGTCGGCGCGCCGGAGGGCATTTTCGACCTCGCGGTCTCGCGCGCTGAAGAAATCATTCTCGGCATCGTGTGCGCGAGCGTGGTCGGCTCGGTATTCTGGCCATCGAGCGTGGCCGGCGTTCTGCACGACAAGTCCGTGCGCTGGCTGGCCGATGCCGCCCAATGGACCACCGACATGCTGTCCGCCGATCCCGAGGGGAAAGCCTCGCGCCATCACAGCCGTCACCGGCTCGCCGCCGACATCCTCGCGCTCGATCAGTTGATCAGCCAGCTTTCGTACGATACGGAAAGCGCAGCCCGCGTGCACGACGCGCAAGAACTTCGCGGTCGCATGACGATGCTGCTGCCCGCGCTGTCAACGGTCGCCTCGCTCGTCGATACGCTGCGCAGGCACCCCGACGGGGTTCCCGCCCCGCTCGCCGGAAAAATGGCGGATGTCGCCGCGTGGATTCGCAAGGGCGCACCCGCGCCGGCGCCTGCGCAGATCGCCCAGATTGCTCGGCCGCCGATCGTGCCGGGTGAGGGCTCGGACTGGTACGCCGCGCTCGTGAGCGCGACCGAAGACCGTCTGCGCTCGCTCGTCGAACTCTGGCAGGACTGCGCGCAATTGCAGCGCCGCATCGGAGAGAAGGAAGCTGCGCCCGGATGGCAACCGTCGTTCCGCAACTGGGAAGTCGGCGGGGAGCGGCACTACGACCACGGCCTGCTGATTTTCTCGACGGTCTCCGCCGCGCTGGCCACCTTCTGCATGGGCATGATCTGGATCTGGTCGGGCTGGAACGACGGTGCCAGCGCTGTCGCCCTCGGCGCAGTCGCGTGTTGTTTCTTTGCCGCGCTCGACGAACCCGCCCCGCAGATCCGTTCGTTCTTCTGGACGACGCTGGCGTGTGTGGTGTTTGCTGCCGTTTATCTGTTCTTCATCCTCACGAACGCGCACGACTTCGGTCTGCTTGTTGCCTTGTTCGCAGTGCCGTACCTGTTGCTCGGCATCGTGTTGGCCCAGCCGCGTTTCGCTTTGATTGCCATGCCGGTGGCGGTCAACACCGCCAGTTTCGTCGGGATTCAGGGCGCATTCAGCGCAGACTTCCCTGCGTTCTTCAACAGCAACCTGGCGGGTGTGGCCGGCATTCTGTTCGCACTGATCTGGACACTGCAAACGCGCCCGTTCGGTGCACGCGTGGCCATGCGCCGGCTGATTCACTCGAGCTGGCGCGACATCGCGAAGAACGCGGTCGGGCGCGCGCCCGCCGAGCACGGACCGTTGCGCTCACGCCTGCTCGACCGCCTCGGTCAACTCGTGCCGCGGCTCGCCGCGAGCGAAGACGAATCGTCGACGGACGGCTTTACCGAAGTCCGCGTCGAACTGTGCGCGCTGGCGTTGCAGCGCGAGTTGCCGAGCTTGCCGCACGACCAGCAGCGCGCCGTCGAGGATGTGTTGCGCGACGTCGCGCAGTTTTATCGCCAGCGCCTCGCGCGCCAGGCCGACAAGCCCGCGCCAGCCATGCATGACAGATTGCTTGCCGCCCTGCGCGCGCTGATCGCCCGCACCGATCCGTCCTCGCGCAGTGCACGGGCATCGCTGATGGACATCCACGTCGCCCTGTTCCCCCAATACGGAATCGAGAAAGCCAAATGAGCGGAGAAATCGATATCTACGGCGTATTCGTGCCGACGTTGCTGGTGCTGATGGTCGCCGCCTTCGTGCTGACCGGCGCCGTGCGCTTCGTGCTCGCCCGCATCGGGTTCTACAAGTGCGTCTGGCACCGTTCGCTGTTCAATCTTGCCGTCTACGTGATCGTGCTCTGGGGCGTCGTCGCCCTCGCGCGCGCCTGATAATCATGAAACTGAAACTTCGTTCGCTGGGCCCCGTCGCCCTCACCCTTGTCGCCGCCGCGGTGGCCCTCGTCGTCCTGCAGCATCTCTGGGCGTACTACACGGTCGCGCCGTGGACGCGCGACGGTCACATCCGTGCCGACGTCGTGCAAATCGCACCTGACGTCTCCGGTCTCATTACCGAAGTCCTCGTCAAGGATAACCAGTTGGTCCATCGTGGCGATGTCCTGTTCGTCATCGATCGCGACCGCTACGAGCTCGCGTTGCAGCAAGCCGAGGCCAACGCCGCCGCGCTACGCGCCACGCTTGCTCAATCGCGCCGCGAGAGCGCCCGCAATGCAACGCTGACGGAAGTCGTCGCCAAGGAAGTGGTCGAGGCTGGCCAGGCCAAGGTCGAGCAAGGTACCGCCGCCGTGGCGCAAGCCGACGCGGCCGTGCGGCTCGCGAAACTGAATCTCGAACGCACCCGCGTCGTATCGCCATCGGACGGTTACCTGAACGACCGGCTGCCGCGTCTGGGCGATTATGTGACGACGGGCCGCCCCGTGCTTTCGATGGTCGACGCGAAGTCGTTTCACGTCGAAGGCTATTTCGAGGAAACCAAGATGAACGGCATCCAGATCGGCAATCCGGTCGAGATTCGCGTCATGGGCGAATCGAAGGTGCTGCACGGTCATGTGCAGAGCATCGCCGCCGGCATCGAAGACCGCGACCGCAGCAACGGCGCGAATCTGCTGCCGAATGTGAATCCGACCTTCAACTGGGTTCGCCTGGCGCAGCGCATTCCGGTGCGCGTGGCGCTCGACGACGCGCCCGCCGATGTCCGGCTCGTGGCCGGACGCACGGCGACAGTCACCGTGATCGAACCGCGCGGCGCAAAGACAGCAAATACGCCCAACGGTTCGCCCGGCGGCGTGGCTGCCGCTGCCGCGCCGCAAGGAGCGAAATCATGAACAAGCGGTCAGTCTCGATGGCGGCCTGCGCGGCGGCAATCGTGGCCGCACTCGCCGGATGCACGACCGTCGGCCCCGATTATCATCTGCCGGAGAATTCCGCGATGCGTTCGCCCGCCGCGAACGGTCCGCTGCTCGGCACCGGCCACAAGGCGGTGTCGATCGCCCCGGTCCCCGACGACTGGTGGCGACTGTATGACGATCCGAAGCTCGATCGACTGGTGAAGGAGGCCCTCGCAGCCAATACGAGCGTGCGCGTGGCCGTCGCGAACGTCAAACGTTCCGTGGCGATGTATCACGAAGTCGAATCGGAGCGCCTTCCCCAGGGCGGCGTCTCGGCGACCGTGCAACGCGCGCAGTTGTCCGGCGAAAGCTTCCTGCAGGAAGAAAAGCTGCCGGTGATCACGCTGGGCGACGTCGGCCTGTCGATGTCCTATCAGATCGATTTCTTCGGCAAGCTCGCGCGCGCCGATGAAGCGGCGCTGGCCGCCGCCGAGGCGAGCCAGGCTGCCGTCGACGTGACCCGCGTCACGGTCGCCGCCGAAACGGTGCGCGCCTACGTGCAGGGGTGCGCCGCGACACACGAGTACGCCGTCGCGAAGGAACAGCTCGACTTGCAGGAGCGCAGCGTCGGGATCACCCGCAAGCTCGTGGATGCCGGCCGCGATCAGCCGACCGAGTTGCTGCGGGCCCAGGCGCAGGCCGACACATTGCGCGCCGCGCTGCCGCATTTTGTCGCGCAGCAGGAAAGCGCAAGGTATCGCCTGGCCGTGATGCTTGGCAAACCGCCCGCCGCACTCGATCCTGCCGAAGCACAGTGCGGCAGGATTCCGGTGCTCACGCAAGCGTTGCCGGTCGGTGACGGCGCGGCGCTGCTGGGGCGCCGCCCGGATGTGCGCCAGGCCGAGCGCGAACTGGCTTCGGCCACGGCCAAGATCGGTGTCGCCACCGCAGACCTGTATCCGTCGATCCGCATCGGTGCGTCGGTCGGTTCAAGCGGCATGCTCGAGCATTTGGGGCAAGCGCGCACGGCGCAATGGAGCATCGGTCCGCTAATCTCGTGGTCGCTGCCAACCAATGGCGTGCGTTCACACATCAAGGGGATGGAAGCCGGCGCCGATGCCGCGCTCGCCAATTTCGACGGCGTGGTCCTCAAAGCGTTGCAGGAAACGCAAACGGCGTTGAGTGCCTATACGCACGAACTCGAGCGCGACGACGCCCTGCGCGCCGCACGCGACAAAGCCAATGTGGTGGCCAGACAGAATCGTCAGCTGTACCAGGCCGGACGCTCGCCGTATCTGTCGAGCCTCGATGCCGACCGCGTGCATGCCAACGCCGAAGCGGCCCTCGCCGCCTCGGAATCGCAGATCGCGCAAGATCAGATCAATCTGTTCCTGGCGCTTGGCGGCGGCTGGCAGAGCAGCGCCGTAAAGGGCGCCCCTGCCCAAAAATCCGCGCAAGCCGAACACACGACGCAATGACCGGGACGTGACCCGACGTCCCTCACCGGCCGTCGCCGCCGATGTGCGCGGGCGGGGCTATCGAGGACGGCTTGTTCAGACATATCACTTGCGTGGGAGTCCATCGCGCCAGGCAATGGCTTCCAGTTCGACGCGGACGGCGTCCTCGACGGGAATCACGGGGCGCGCCTGAAATTCAAAGGCAGGAAAGGTCGAGCATGCCTTGTGAACGATCAAGGGATCGTCACAATCCACCAACATGTGCCCACCCCACTCGCCCACGCGCACAACGAACAACTCGATTTTCAGGTTGGCAGGCGCGGTCCACTGAGTGAATACCTCAAGTATCCGCTTCTGGGCATTCTCGTACTCGGCGGGCGATCCTTGCGGGCGTTCGAACCAGCTGATCATGTACTTCATCAGCATTCTCCTTTATTGCTTTGATTGTTATCGAAACGGCGGTCGTTTCAACGGGCTAACGTCGAAATCACCGAGCCTGCGCGGCCTTTTGCACAGCTTCACCCTGGAACATGAGACGAGGCGCTTGCCAACGCATTGATTGAATATAGATGGTCGCCGGCAGCATTCAAGCGAAAGGCGCTGATCACCGGCAGCATGTGGCCGACTAGGGTCTTGTCGGCCGCATCGCTGCCGCGGGCCTTCGCAATCGTGAGCCAGCCTCGCATTGGGGCTGTTCAGGGGGCGATGCCTATGTCCGTAGCGGAGTCATCCCCATTGCCGATATAGAAATACTTCACGATGCTTACAGGGCGCTGAGCGTTTGTTTGCCACCATCTGGGCATCGAATAGCAGCCGGTTTGGGGCCCATCGGGTCAAGTGTGACGCTTGGCCGTTAACGCTCCGTGTGCGCAGCGCGTTTACGAGCGCTGCGCGCGGGTGGTTTGTTCGTCGGAAGAAAGTTCTGGCCAACGATTTGCTCGTTGGCGCACTGGCATCATCGCTGGAGAGAGCCATGCCCCTCAGCATCCCCCGCCGACGAATCTGCCTTGTACTGGGCGCATCGCTGCTCGCGAGCGCATCGGTGAATCTTCACGCCCAAACCACGGTTCCGCGGTATCGGGGGACGGCGTGGCTGGCGAACGTGCAGAAGGGCGTGGCGATCGTGACTGCAACGCTGAACGTCACGATCCAGGACCAGACCGGCGCGAAGATCACGAATCCGTCGGCAGCTGTCACGCTGCCCAACCTGCGCTCCCAACCTCCCCTGCGGATGAGCCCGATTACGCCGCCGGCAAATTCCGTGGCGAGTTTCCAGCTGCCGGTGTCGATGACACTGCTCGAGTATTCGCAGTGGCAATTGGGCCTGCCGCCGACCGCCACCCTGCTCTACACCGATGCAAGCGGCAAGAACGTCCAAGTGCAGATCGTGTTGAATCTCGTGCGCCTCCCCGCCGGAGTGTCCCAATGAAACGCATGTTTTTGTTTGCGCGCCTCTTCGCGGGCGCGCTGATCTGCGTGCTGCTGTCCACCCCCGGGGCCGCGGGGACGATCACGACCTATGCGGGCGGGGGGCCGGGGCCGGGAGAGGTGGCCACTGCGGTGGGGCTGGCGAGTCCATCTGGTGTCGCAATTGACGGGGCGGGCAATCGATACGTTGCAGTGGCTGCTGCATCCCAGGTTTATCGGATCGACACTGCCGGCATGCTGAGCGTCGTGGCCGGCAACGGCACGCCTGGCTTCAGTGGTGACGGTGGGGCCGCGACCGGTGCGCAGTTGAACAATCCCACCGGGGTTGCGGTCGACGCCGCGGGCAACGTCTACATCGCCGACCAGGGTAACTATCGGATCCGCAAGGTCGATAAGTCGGGCACCATCACGACGATGGCCGGCAACGGCCCTGGATTCAGTGGTGACGGTGGGGCCGCGACCAGTGCGCAGTTGGCCTTTCCCTTTGGGGTTGCGGTCGACGCCGCGGGCAACGTTTATATCGGCGATACGAGTAACTTTCGGATCCGCAAGGTGGATACGTCGGGTACCATCACGACGATCGCGGGCAACGGCACGCTTGGGTTCAGTGGTGACGGTGGCGCTGCGACCAGTGCGCAGTTGGCTTTTCCCCAAGGGGTTGCGGTCGACGCCGCGGGCAACGTCTACATCGCCGATAGCGATAACGGCCGGATCCGCAAGGTGGATGCGTCTGGCACCATCACGACGATCGCGGGTAACGGCACGTTTGGGTTCAGTGGTGACGGTGGCGCTGCGACCAGTGCGCAGTTGGCCGATCCCTTTGCGGTTGGGGTCGACGCCGCCGGCAACGTATACATCGCCGATCTCGATAACCAGCGGATCCGCAAGGTGGATACGTCGGGCACCATCACGACGATGGCCGGCAACGGCACGTATGGCTTCAGTGGTGACGGTGGCGCTGCGACCAGTGCGCAGTTGTTCTCTCCCATTGGGGTTGCGGTCGACGCAGCGGGCAATGTCTACATCGCCGACCAGAGTAACCAGCGGATCCGCAAGGTGGATACGTCGGGCACCATCACGACGATGGCGGGCAACGGCACCCCCACATTTGGCGGCGACGGTGGCCCCGCCACCTCCGCGCAACTGCTGAATCCATCCGGTATTGGTGAGGATTCGGCGGGGAATGTCTACATCGCGGACACTGGCAATGAACGAGTCCGGCGGGTCGACGCATCCGGCTCGATCACGACCGCCGCCGGCACCGGAGTGGCCGGCTTCAGCGGCGACGGCGGATCAGCGGCCTCGGCCCAGCTGAACAATCCCAGCGCGATCGCGGCCAATGCGGCTGGCGACGTTTTCGTCGCCGATACTGCAAATAATCGCATCCGTAAGATCGCCAGCTCCGGCACGATCACCACCTTTGCAGGCGGGGGGCCGGGGATGGGAGAGTTGGCGACCGCGGCGGGGCTGGCGTATCCCTCTGGTGTCGCAGTTGACGGGGCGGGCAATCGATACGTTGCAGTGACTGGTGCATCCCAGGTTTATCGGATCGACACTGCCGGCAAGCTGAGTGTCGTGGCCGGCAACGGCACGCCTGGGTTCAGTGGTGACGGTGGGGCCGCGACCAGTGCGCAATTGTTCGATCCCACTGGTGTTGCGGTCGACGCCGCGGGCCACGTCTACATCGCCGACGTGGGTAACCTGCGGATCCGCAAGGTGGATACGTCCGGCACCATCACGACGATCGCGGGCAACGGCGCGTCTGGCTTCAGTGGCGACGGTGGGGCCGCGACCAGTGCGCAGTTGGTCGTTCCCACTGGTGTTGCGGTCGACGCAGCGGGCAACGTCTACATCGCCGACGTGGGTAACCTGCGGATCCGCAAGGTCGATACGTCGGGCA
Source organism: Pandoraea terrae (assembly GCF_902459695.1). Taxonomy (GTDB): domain Bacteria; phylum Pseudomonadota; class Gammaproteobacteria; order Burkholderiales; family Burkholderiaceae; genus Pandoraea; species Pandoraea terrae. The sequence goes on along the minus strand of NZ_CABPRZ010000003.1, from coordinate 378,966 downwards.
CCATCACGACGATAGCCGGCACCGGCACGTCCGGGTTCAGTGGAGACGGTGGGGCTGCGACCGGTGCACAGTTGGCCGCCCCCCAAGGGGTTGCGGTCGACGCAGCGGGCAACGTATACATCGCCGACCGTGATAACTCTCGGATTCGCAAGGTGGATACGTCGGGCATCATAACGACGATGGCCGGCAACGGCACGTATGGGTCCAGTGGTGACGGCGGGGCCGCGACCAGTGCGCAGTTGGCCTCTCCCCAAGCGGTTGCGGCCGACGCAGCGGGCAATGTGTACATCGCCGATGACTTCCGGATTCGCAAGGTCGATACGTCGGGCATCATCACGACGATGGCCGGCAACGGCACGCGTGGGTTCAGTGGTGACGGTGGGGCCGCGACCAGTGCGCAGTTGGCCTCTCCCGAAGGGGTTGCGGTCGACGCAGCGGGCAACGTCTGCATCGCCGACCGTGATAACCTGCGGATCCGCAAGGTGGGTACGTCGGGCACCATCACGACGATAGCCGGCAACGGCACCCTTACATTTGGCGGCGACGGTGGCCCCGCCACCGCCGCGCAACTGCTGAATCCATCTGGTATCGGCGCGGATTCGGCAGGGAATGTCTACATCGCGGACACGAGCAATGAACGCGTCCGGCGGGTCGACGCATCCGGTGCGATCACAACGGTCGCCGGTAGCGGAGTGGCCGGCTTCAGCGGCGACGGCGGATCGGCGACCTCTGCCCAGCTGAACAATCCCAGCGCGATCGCGACCGATGCGGCTGGCGACGTTTTCGTCGCCGATACTGCAAATAATCGCGTCCGTAAGATCGCCGGCACCGGCACGATCACGACCTATGCGGGCGGGGGGCCGGCGACGGGAGAGTTGGCCACTGCGGTGGGGCTGGCGTCTCCCTATGGTGTCGCAGTTGACGGGGCGGGCAATCGATACGTTGCAGTGTCTGGCGCATCCCAGGTTTATCGGATCGACACGGCCGGCAAGCTGAGCGTCGTGGCCGGCAACGGCACGCCTGGCTTCAGTGGTGACGGCGCGGCCGCGACCAGTGCGCAGTTGGCCTATCCTATTGGGGTTGCGGTCGACGCCGGGGGCAACGTCTACATCGCGGATTTCAATAACTCTCGGATCCGCAGGGTGGATACGTCGGGCACCATCACGACGATGGCCGGCAATGGCACCTATGGGTTCAGTGGTGACGGTGGGGCCGCGACCAGTGCGCTGTTGGCCTATCCCACTGGCGTTGCGGCCGACGCAGCGGGCAACGTCTACATCGCCGACCAGAATAACCAGCGGATTCGCAAAGTGGATACGTCGGGCACCATCACGACGATAGCCGGCAACGGCACGTATGGGTTCAGTGGTGACGGTGGGGCCGCGACCAGTGCGCAGTTGGACTCTCCCGCTGGGGTTGCGGCCGACGCCGCGGGCAACGTCTACATCGCCGATAACAGTAACTCTCGGATCCGCAAGGTGGATACGTCGGGCACCATCACGACGATAGCGGGCAACGGCACGCCTTCGTTCAGTGGTGACGGTGGCGCTGCGACCAGTGCGGAGCTGTCCTTTCCCTTTGGGGTTGCGGTCGACGCCGCGGGCAACGTCTACATCGCCGCTTTCGGTAATCAGCGGATCCGCAAGGTGGATACGTCGGGCACCATCACGACGATAGCGGGCAACGGCACAGTTGGGTTCAGTGGTGACGGTGGGGCTGCCAGCAGTGCGCAGTTGACCAATCCCACCGGGGTTGCGGTCGACGCAGCGGGCAACGTGTACGTCGCCGACCGGGATAACCAGCGGGTCCGCAAGGTGGATACGTCGGGCACCATCACGACAATAGCGGGCAACGGCACCCTTACATTTGGCGGCGACGGTGGCCCCGCCACCTCCGCGCAGCTGCTGTCTCCCGATGGCGTCGTGGTGGACTCGGCCGGAAGTGTCTACATATCCGACAAAGGCAATGCGCGTATCCGGCGAGTCGACATCGCCGGCACGATCACGACGGTCGCCGGCAGCGGAGTGCCAGGCTTCAGCGGCGATGGGGGCCTCGCAACCGCCGCCCAGCTGAATAGCCCAGGGGGGATTTCCGTGGATCCCTCGGGCAACGTCTATGACGCCGATCAATCGAACAATCGCGTCCGCCGGATCACAAGCGCACTGACATCCACGACCGTGCAGTCGTCAGCCAATCCGGCGACGATTGGCCAGTCGGTCACCCTGCTCGCTCAAATCAAGGACTTCGGAACCGGTACCCCGAGCGGATCCGTGCAATTCAGCGACGGCACTACAGCCCTTGCGACCTCCGCGGTTGGCCCCTGCAATCCCGCGTTGGCTCAGACGACGTGTGCCTCGTTCACAACGACGGGTCTCGCGGCCGGCTCTCACAATATTTCGGCGCTCTACAGCGGTGACCTGAATTTCGAGATGAGCGGATCGACGCCGCTCGTCGTTCAAGTCGTGCTTGCCAGTCAGACGATCAGCTTCGGAGCGGCGCCGAGCGTGGTGGTGGGCGGTACCGGGACACTAAGCGCCACGGCGACCTCAGGTCTGCCGGTGAGCTTCAGCACGACATCGAGCACCTGTAGCGTTAGCGGAACCACGGTGACGGGGCTGGCGGCCGGTCCTTGCGCGGTGACGGCCAACCAGGCGGGCAATGCCAATTACAGTGCTGCCCCTCCAGCGACGCAGACGATCACGATCAGCGTTGCGACCGGACTTTCGCCTTCGACGCTGACATTCGCTTCCCAGCTGGTTGGCACCACAAGTGCTACACAGACGGTGACGCTCACCAACGCTGGTACGGCCGCGCTGTCAGTTGGCACCATCACCACGACAGCGAATTTCACGCATCCGTCCAGGACCTGTGGCACAACACTGGCGGCGGGCGGTACTTGCACCGTAAGCGTGGCGTTTGCGCCAAGGGCGACTGGAAATCTCACTGGCACCCTCACCGTGGGAACGAACGGCACAGTGGCCCTGTCAGGCATCGGGATTGCGCCGTCGGCGAGCATTACGCCGGCGACTTATGCATTTGCCAATCAGCAGGTTGGCACCACAAGCGCTGTGCAGTCCTTCGTCTACAGCAATACGGGACCCGTGCCGATCACCGTGTCTACGGTCGCATTGGGCGGCGCGGCGCCGTCGAGCTACGCGATCGCAAGCAACGCGTGTACTGGTGTGACCCTTGCCGTAGGGGCCGCCTGCGACGTCGGGGTGACGTTCACCCCGCATTCGGCCGGCAATCTTGCCGCGAAATTGTCAGTGACAGATACGACTGGGGGGGCAGCCAAAGTGGCGGCCAGCCTCAGCGGAGTTGGCGTTGCACCGACGGCCAGTTTGACCGGGAACGCAACGTTCGGCAACCAGCAGGTTGGCACCACGAGCGCTGTGCAAACGTTCAAGTATCAGAACACTGGAATTGCGCCAATCACCGTCAGTTCCGTGGGTCTAAGTGGAACGACGGCGGCGAGCTACGCGATTGCGACAAACGACTGTACTAGCACCACGCTTGCTGCATCTGCAAGCTGCAATATCGGAGTGACTTTCACGCCAAGCGCCCGGGGCAACCAGACGGCGACCTTGGCGGTTACTGATGCCGCCGGAGGGGCGTCGACCAAGCACCTGAGCTTGAGCGGCACGGGGGTCGCGCCAAGAATCAGCCTGGGTAGCCAGACATTCAACTACGGGACGGTCAGCACGGCCACCGCGGCGACATTTTCGCTCACTAACTCGGGGAGCGCACCGCTCGTGATTACCACACTAGCCTTAACCACCGGGACGCAGTTCAAGGTGACCGGCGGTACGTGCGCGGTTGGAGCAAATGTGAACAATGGTAGTTCCTGCACCGTTATCGTAACGTTTACGCCAAACGGGACCACAAGCTTCACCGACACCTTGACTGTCGCGGGAACCGGCATCGGGATAGGCGCGCCAACTTATACGGGTTCTCGTGCGATGACGGGCAACTGATTGCTTCAATACGAGTAAGTGCCGATCACTCGTTTGACCTTTTCCAGCGCTTCCTTGAGCGCGTTCAACTCCGCTGATCCGAGTGCCAGGCGAATCGCGTGCGGCACATGCGCTGAAGTCGCGAACGGTTCAGCGGTCGACACCGAGATACGTTCGCGTTCGAGCGCCATCGCCACCTGGTCTGCTCGAACCTCTTCTGCAAGAGGGAGCCAGAGGAAATAGGACGCAGGATGCCGCACGCATCGCAGTCCGGCGAGCACGTCACCCGCCAACGATTGACGGGTCATCGCATCCTGCCGCTTCTCCGCCTCCAGTCGGGCGACGGTGCCATCGTCGAGCCAACCGCAAGCAATCGCCGTCATGACGCCGGGCGTGTTCCACGTCGTCGCCCTGATGGCTCGCTCGATCGCGGGCACCCACTTGGCAGGTGCAGCAACGAATCCGACGCGAAGCCCCGTGGCCACGCTCTTGGAAAGCCCCGAGACGTACACGGTTATCTCCGGCGCAAGGGCCGCCAATGGGGCGGGCGGGTCCTGTGCGAGGAATGCATACGCCGCATCCTCGATGATGAGTAGCCCGTGTCTACGGGCAATCGATACCAGCTGTTGCCGCCGTTGCGCGCTCATCACCCATCCGAGGGGGTTGTGCAACGTCGGCATCGTATACACAGCGCGCACCTGCCGATTCCTGCACAGCCTATCGAGTGCGTCCAGGTCGAGGCCTTGATCCGTCGTGGATATCGGCGCCAGTTCCAGGCGGTTCGCTTCGGCCAGCACCTTGAACCCCGGATAGGTCAGCGCGTCGATCGCGACCACGTCACCGGGCCGTAGCAGCGCCATGACAGTCACCGCCAACCCGTGCTGCGCGCCATTCACGATCATGACCTGATCGCCTTCGACCGCCAGCCCACGGCATGCGAGGTGGCGTGCCACCGCCGCCCGCTCATGCGGGCGCCCACCGTGGGGCTGGTAGCGCAACAGGGCCTCCAGGTCACCGGAGGACGCGAGTTGGCGCAAGGCGACACGCAATAACTCTGCCTGACCGGGCAGCGAAGGATAGTTGAAGTTGAGGTCCACCATGCCCGCCGCTGCCGCATGCTGGTCGATGCCCAAACCCGGAGTCAGGGACGTTTCCCTAACGAATGTGCCGCGACCGGTCTCCCCGCTGACCAAACCCATCGCTTCGAGCTCGGCGTAGACACGCGTGGCGGTGACCAGAGCGAGCCCCTCCTTGGCCGCAAGTTGGCGGTGAGTCGGCAAGCGGGTCCCCGGCAGCAGGCGGCCTGAGCGAATATCAGCAGCAAGTGCGTCAACCAGCAGCTTGTAGCGGGCGTGGGCCATGAGCAGATGTATCCATGACAATAATTTGAATGTATTGATTCTCCGGCATACGATGCCTCATCGCAATCCTCTGCGCATAGGAAGACGACATCATGCACATCACCATCCTGACCTTCGACGGCTTCAACGAACTCGACTCGCTCATTGCGTTCGGCATCCTCAACCGCATCAAGAAAGCGGACTGGCGCGTTTCGATCGCCAGCCCGACGGCACGAGTCCGGTCAATGAACGGGGTAGTGCTCGAATCTCAGGTATCCCTTCGCGAGGCAAGCGCTGCCGATGCGGTCATCGTCGGCAGCGGCATGCAGACGCGGGAGGTCGTCGCCGACGAGGCGTTGATGGCGAAGTTGCAGTTGGATCCGTCGAGGCAATTGTTGGGTGCGCAATGCTCTGGCACGCTCGTGCTGGCCAAACTCGGGTTCCTGCAGGGTGTTCCGGCATGTACCGACCTGACGACGAAGCCCTGGGTCCAGGAAGCCGGCGTCGATGTGCTGAACCAGCCCTTCTTCGCAAGGGGTAACGTCGCCACGGCGGGCGGGTGCCTGGCGTCGCAGTATCTTGCGGCCTGGATGATTGCCCGTCTGGAGGGCATCGAGGCAGCGCAGAGCGCGCTTCACTATGTCGCCCCGGTGGGGGAGAAGGCGGACTATGTGTCGCGCGCTATGGGACATATTTCGCCGTACTTGCACGAGGCCTCTGCGACCGCTTGAGGTTGCCCGCCGCACGTCAGCGAGGGTATGTAATGACATCTTGATCGCCTACACTGAATCAACGCATTCGAAAAGAAACAGGCGGCTCACGAAGGTACCAGTGAGATAGAGGGACGCCCATTTAACAACCGAAATCGTGTTCAAGTTTCTTGTGCCATTTGACGTGAGGATTGTCGTCCTGCGCGCGCTTGTCACGGCGTGCGGCACGTGGACGGCATTTGCCATCGCCCAAGCGCCGCCCTCGGGCGTGGCGATTATCGTAAGTGGCGTGGACAGCACGAACGTCGACCAGGGCGGGGTAGCCTTTGCGGCATCGCGTCGAGCGCTACGCCAGACCGAAAGCGCCATCGCCGATTGCATTGAACGCGCGGTCGCAGCCCGGTATCCACACGTCGCCATTACGCGTCCAGATGACTTTTATCGGCTCGCGTTTCCGGCACTGACAAGCGAAGAGGCGCCACGCAGCCTCGAATCACTCACAATCCTTTTGCAGGACGCGGCATTCCGCGAGCGTTTGTCGGCGGCCGGCTTCGGCTACCTCATTGTGGCCGGCGGCACAACCGAGCATCGTGAGCGTGAAGGCAGCGTGAACCTGTTTGTCTTGCAAGGCGGCTACGGCGGCGGCCGGGCCTGGTTCTGGGGAACAGCCGTGTGGGATAACACATCGAAGCTGACCGCATATGTCATCGATCTGAAGCGCCAAGTCACCGACAGCGAGGTGACGGCCGCGGCCAAAGATAACTCATCGTTCGGCATCTATCTCTACCTGCCAGTGGGCAAACCATCCATGGCTCAAATCGATGCCTGCAGGCAACTTGGGACGGCCGTGGCACAGGCGCTGGCAAAGGTCACCCAACCCTAGTCATGCCAGCTTGGCGAAGTCAGAGGAAGCACGTAACACGGGAGATGCATCCATGAATCTCGTCACTTCCAAGGCATGGCTGATGCTTGCCGGCATGCTGGCGCTCAGCGGTTGTTCCACACCCAAGTTGGTCACGAGCGGCGCGTTTCATGACATGCAGCGACTCGAAGCCAGTCTCGAGCGCGGTGTCTCGACCCGGGAAGACGTAAAGCGGTTTTTGGGAGAGCCCAATGGCCGCGGTGAGTTTTTACTTGGGCAGATCGGCAAGCCACGACGGATCTGGTACTACGAAGACATTGAAGTCATCGACATTGCCTCGCAGCGAAAAAATGCCGCCAGCCTTGTGCCCGGAGCAACGACAGGCCTCTACCTGGCAATGCGCCAGCAAATCCTGCTGGTGTTCTTTCAAGACGATCGCTACGACGGCATGCTTTGGTCGTCGAACGCTGGCGACGCTAACGCCTGGGTGCACTAGAGAAACGTCATGCGGCCTCACGTCAGCTTTCGTCGCGTGTGCATAGCGGCTTGCTTGTTGCTGGTATTGGCCGGCTGTATCACGATGCAATATGGTACGCCACCGCGCGTTGAACGCCTGTCAACACTTACCCCGGGAGTCGCCGGCCCGGCGGACGTATTGCAAACGCTGGGAGAGCCGCGCGGCAAGGGGGCAGCGCGCGTGAGAGCGAGCCTGGCGCCGCGAGATGTATGGTTCTACGAATACGTACAAAGCGATGGCAAGGCCGTCGATCTGAAAATACTGCTCGTGTTCTTCCTCGATAATCGCTATGACGGGTACATGTGGTTCGCAAGCGAGGAGGCAATCACGAAGCAAGGTTCGATGGAGCCAGTGAAATGAAATTCCGCTCAATCCTCCGCATGCGAATTGCGCTCTTCCAGATGGCGACGTGCATCGTCGGCGCGTGTGTATTTTGGCTCGGCGGATGTGCCGCGGTAAAAGTGATTGCCGGAGCGCCAGTGGACCCTGCTGCTCTTGAAAACAAGCTGGTTATCGGGCAGTCGACGGCCACGGACGTCGAGCGCGTACTGGGGCCACCGTTCGGCAAAGGCCGCGAAATGCTGCCGCTTGGCGAAAGCCCGCGCACGGCGTGGCAGTACTACTACGAGGAGGGCGGTCAGGAAGACGACAGGCGGCTTTTCATGTTCGTTTTCATCAAGGATGGCCGCTACGACGGCTATATCTGGTTTTCCAGCCTGTCGCCGGAAACGATCAGACGCAGCGCGGCGACAAATGGGCGGTAGGCCTGCCGGTATGAGGGCCGGAAAGTGCTGATGCTGGAGCGCGTTATCGTCCGCCCCCCTCAGCCACTGCCTTGCGCGAACGACCGGTCCGCGAGGGGGATTTGCGCGGCGCCTTTGCGGGCTTGATGTCGGTCGCCGGGTCCGCTGATGGCTCTGCTTCGGAAATCTCCTTGCGGCTCGTCTGCTCGACGACCGCGTCCATATTCTTTGCGGCGGTTTTGCGTCTGCGGCGGGGCGCCGGCGCCCTCTCCGCCTCTGTTTCGCTCGGCGTGCCGGGCTCGGGCAACCTCGGCTCGACGACCGCCGCCGGTGCTTCCAACGTGGCGTCTGCGGTCATCGGCGCCTGCTGGGAAACCTGCTTCCGGGCGCTTCGGCTCTTGCGGCGGCCGCTATCGCCGGCGGATTGGGCTGCGGGTCCGGCGTCTTTCACAACTGCAGGTGATTCGCGCTGCTTGACGAGGTCCGCTGCTGCGCCCTGATGGGGCCGATAGACAAACGCGCCGGATTTATCGTCGCGCCCCACTTCCAGCAGACCACGCGATTGCGCCTCATCAAGCAGGTTGCCGAAGGCGCGAAAGCCGTAGTAAGACTCGCTGAAGTCGGGCTTGCGGCGCTTGATCGCGCTTTTCAACACCGACGCCCAGATCTTTCCGCTCTCGCCGCGCTCGGAGGCGAGCGCCTCGAAGGTTTCCACGGTAAGCGCAATGGCTTCCGCCTTGCGCGTTTCCAGTTCCTGTTTCGGTTGCCTGTCTTCGTCACTCGCACGCTTGGCCGTCCCGCTTGCCTTACCTTGCTCGCGCTTGGCGATTGCACGTTGCTGTTCGCGTACGAGGTCGTCGTAGAAGATGAATTCGTCGCAGTTGGCGACCAGAAGATCGGAAGTCGAATTCTTCACGCCGACGCCGATAACCTTCTTCGCGTTTTCGCGCAACTTCGAAACCAGGGGAGAAAAATCCGAGTCCCCACTGATGATGACGAACGTATCGACGTGCGACTTCGTGTAACAAAGATCGAGCGCGTCGACGACCAACCGGATATCCGCCGAATTCTTACCCGACTGGCGCACGTGCGGGATCTCGATCAGCTCGAAACTGGCTTCGTGCATGGTCGCCTTGAACCCTTTGTAACGGTCCCAGTCGCAATAGGCCTTCTTGACGACAATGCTTCCCTTGAGCAGTAGCCGTTCGAGAACCGGCTTGATGTCGAACTTCTCGAACTTCGCATCGCGAACGCCGAGCGCGACGTTTTCAAAGTCGCAAAACAGCGCCATGCTGGCGCTTTCGTGAATTGAGGCCATGAGTTCTCCAGCCAATGTGGCGCAACGGCGCGGTGGATTCCGATGTGCGCACATGATAACCGGTTGTGGAGGCAGGCCTGACGTGTGCTTGGCAATGGACGCGATGGACGATGTCGCGGTTCGGTCGCATCAGCAAGCGCGCAGCGCGGAACATGGAACGTCTCGCGCCGCCCGACGCATCCCGCTTCACGCCACGCCGTACGACTGCGCCAACGCCATCGCCGCTGCCGAGAAACAGCCCATCGGCGCACGCACAATACCGGCGCCGATCTGGCCCACGCCAGCCTCGCGGTGCGCGATGCCGGTCGTAATCACGGGCCGGATGCCCGTCTCCACCACGCGCCGAATGTCGATGCCCGTCGGCGCGCCAAGGAAATCGAGCAATGGCAGCGACATCGCCGGATTGCGCGTGTGCGTGATGTCGTACATCTCCTGCGAGTACGACACCGCCTCCGTCACCGTGCCGCCGACAAGCTGCACAAGGGCCGGCGATGCGGCGAGCGAAAAGCCGCCAAAGCCCGTCGTCTCGGTAATCGCGCTGTCGCCCAGGTCGGAGTTCGCGTCGTCACCCGAAAAGCCCGGAAAATACAGCCCAACCGGCTTGTCCGACGGCGCCTCGAACCAGCGCGCGCCAAGGCCGCTCACCCGGATCGCCGTCGTCACGCCGTTGCGCGCCATTGCCGTCACGATGCTGCTGCCTTCGATGCCGTGCGCCGCATCCATCGTCGCCTTGCAGGAAGCCATCGACAAGTTCAGGAAAAACTGGGAAGTGTTGCCGACGAAGTTCAGGATTTCCCTCACCCCCGCGCGGTCGAAATCGCTCTCGATGAGCGGCACGGCGATCGCCGCGAAGAACAGCAACGTCGCTGCGCTGTTTCGGCTATGCACCTCATCTCCCATCAACAACGCTTGCGACTGAATCGGCTTGAGCTCGATGCCGCCGTCGATGGCGTTCACGGCGACCTTGAGCCCCGGCGCAAGCACACGCTCGATCCAGCGCAGACGGTCGAGCACCTCCTCGCTATTCGCGCCGAATCGCAACACCCGGCCGATGCCTTCGCTCATGTTCGTGTAGGCGACGTTGCCGTCGGTTGCGTTACGCACCACGAACAGCGGCATCGACGGCGAAATGATGCCGCTCATCGGCCCGACGGCCTGCCAATCGTGGCAGGACGCGAAGGCAATCTCTCCGCTGGCGAGCATCGCGCGCGCCGTGTCGGCGGACTTCGCCCAGCCTTCGTAAAGCAGCGCGCCGATCATCGCACCTTGCATCGGCCCGCACATGCGCTCCCAAGCGACGGGTGCGCCCGCATGAAGCAATGTCCTGCCCATTTCCGGCCAGACGTCGCGCGCATGCAACGCGATATCGACGAGCATCGGCTGCGCGAGAATCATTTGTTGCGCGGCGCGCGCATTGGCGGCGTCGACACGCGCGCCCGGTGCATCGGCGTCATCGGCATCGGCGGCGATGCCGGCGACCGCCCAACTCAATGCGGGGTCACCGTCACCGGCCGGGCGCCAGTCGAGATGCAACGCCGCGCCGCCATGATCGGTGACGCTGTGCAAAAAGCCCTCCACACCGACGTTCACCACCGAAATTTTGTCATTGAGCAGCGAATTTGCCATTGTGTTTCTCCATTGAATGGATTGAATGTCGTCAATGCGCGTCTTGGCGCCTCGATTCGAGCGCTACCTCGGCGCGTTGGCAGCGTTGCGCGCCTATTTCAGGCAGAACGACTGCCCCGTCAGTCCGGTGATGAAGCCGGCCAGCATGTCCCAACCCGACGAGCGGCCGATCGACACCAGCTCGCGCGCAGCGGTGGCAACGTCGGCACGTGAGCCCGCCGATTCGTCAAGGCACGCCGCAATGCACAGGCCGAGCCGATGCAGCGACGCAAAACTCTCGCCGCGCGCAAGATCGGCAAACAGCGCCGCGCTGATTTCGTGACCCGCGTCGCGCGCCGCTGCGATCAAGCCCTCCACAGTCGCCAACCAGGGGCCCGCAGGCGCCACGAACCGGGCCGGGTCGCGCAAGCGCCGGCCGAATAGCGATGCGCCGACGAAATCGTCACCCGACGGTGTGAGGCCAGGACCAAAGCCGAGCAACGGCAGCGCCGCCTCACCAACGCCCTCCGGATCATTGGCGCGATACGCGAGGGCAAGCCGTTCGAAATGCCGGACGCCAAGGTCGAGCGGAAACGCCAGCGCCTCTCCCGCCAACGCCGCGCCGAGGCCCTGCGGTTCTGCGCCCCCCAGGACGTCGTCGATCATCATCCGGCACACCTCGGCAAACCGCGTGTCGAGATAAACGGTATCGGCCGCAGCCACGCGCGCCGCATACTCGCGCGGCCAAGCCGGGACACTCGGACGGCATGGCCGGGTGTCGCGCAATTCGAAGCGCTGCGGTCCGGCATCGGCACACCAGGGCCGATCGAGCATCACGGCACGCGGGTGCGTCACCGTGACGCCCACGCCGATCCAGATCAACTCGCCGTCCGCGTCGAGATAGCTCGCGCGCGGAAACGCCGGCAACGGTAACGCAACACCATCGCTGCGCACCAAGGCCCGGTAGGCCCGTGCGCCGATAGCCTGGATGGAAGGGTTCACGCGCTGCCCCCGTCCTACGCGACAATGCGTGTGCCCGCCTCACCGCGCAGTGCGTCGAAGGCACGGTCGAGCGACGTGATGACGGCGGTCTTGCCGCCTGCCTCGAGGTATTGCAGCGCCGCCGCGATTTTCGGCCCCATGCTGCCGGGTGGGAACTGTCCGTCGCGCATATGGCGTCGCGCTTCGGCGGCATCGATCTGGTCGAGAAAGCGCTGTGTCGGCTTGCCGAAATCGAGTGCAACCCGCTCCACGCCGGTCAACATCACCAGCGTGCCGGCGCCGAGCTCGGCGGCCAGCATCGCGCTGGTGAAATCCTTGTCGATCACGGCAGCCACGCCGTGCAGGTCACCCGCGCCATCGCGTACGACAGGGATCCCGCCCCCACCGCCGGCGATGGGAATCACTCCGGCGGCCAATAGCGCCTCGATCGCCGGCACATCGAGAATTCTCCGCGGCGCGGGCGATGCAACGACACGGCGGTAGCCGCGGCCCGAATCCTCGACGAACTGCCACCCCGTACCTTGACTGAGCTTGTCGGCCTCGGCGGCACTGAAGAACTTGCCGACGGGTTTGGTCGGATTCGCGAACGCCGGGTCGCCGGCGTCCACCTCAACCTGTGTGACGATCGATGTCACGCTGTCCGTCATGCCCGCCGAACGCATCGCATTGAGCAGCGATTGCTGGAGCATGTAGCCCATGCCCCCTTGCGAATGCGCGACGCAGACGTCCATCGGCATCGGCTCCAGTTCCTGCGCCGTGCGCGCCATCCGAAACAGGATGTTGCCGACGACGGGGCCGTTGCCATGCGTGAGCACGAGCCGGTAGCCACCCTGCAGGATACGCACCAGATGCTCGCAGGCCTGGGCGATCAGCGAGAACTGCTCTTCGGCCGTGCCCTTGATGTTGGGCGGATAGCAGGCGTTTCCGCCGAACGCCACCAGAACGCGTTGTTGATCCATGGTCATCATGCACTCCTCATCGCCGCCCGGCAGAGCCGGCAGATTCATTTCGATCGTTCTGCGCGCATTGTTCGGCCAGCGCGGCCACTGCCGTCGTAAAGCAACGCAGCGGCGCCTGCACGATGCCTGCCCCGATGATGCCCATGCCGGGCTGCTTGTGTGCCGTCGCCGTGTTGATGACGGGACGCATCCCGTCGTCGAGCACACGCCGTACATCGATGCCGACAGGGGCGCCGATGAAGTCGAGCGCGGGCAGCGTAAAGCCGGGGTTGCGCGCCACCGAGATCGTCGCCATATCGCGCGAATAGCGCAGCGCGTCTTGCGGCGTGCCGCCAACGAACTGCACCATCGCTGGCGCGGCAGCCATGGCAAACGCGCCAAGTCCGGCGGTTTCGGTGATGGCGCTGTCGCCGATGTCGGGATTCGCATCCGCCTCGGAGAAGCCCGGCAGATAAAGACCCACAGGGATGTCGGCCGGCCCGGTGAACCATTGCTCGCCCAGCCCGCTCACCCGCACGCCGACGTTGACGCCGTTGCGCGCCATCGCGGTCACCAGGCTGCTGTGCGGCACGCCGTGGGCTGCGTCCATCGTGGCCTTGCACGCCGCCATGGACAGGCTCAGGAAGAACATGTCGTCGGCGCGCATGACCCGCAACGCCGCGACCGCCTCGCTGCGCGCAATATCCGTATTGACCAGTCCCTGGGCGACCCAGCGCAGCAGCGCCAGACTTGCAGCGGTGTTGCGGTTGTGAACGTCGTCGCCCATATGCAGCGCCTGCGCCATCACCGGCTTGAGCGGCCAACCGTCCGGCGACGCCGTGACAACCGCCTTGAGCGTCGGCGCCATGACCGTTTCCAGCCACCGCAACCCCGCCAGGACTTCCGGCGCGTAGGCGCCGAAGCGCAATGTCTTGGCACCGCCTGACTCCATCATCGGCGCGTAGGCGCGATTCCCGGCAGCACGATTCTCGACCACGAACAGCGGCATCGACGGCGATATGATCCCTGCCATCGGCCCCACGGCGCCCCATTCGTGGCAGGGCGCGAAGCGGATCGCGCCGCTGTCGGCCAGGCGCTCGGCCTCGTCAGGCGTGTCGGCCCAGCCCTCGTAAAGCGCCGCGCCGACCACCGCGCCGCGCATCGGACCGCACATATCACGCCACGCGATCGGCGGGCCTGCGTGCAATAACGTGCGCCCCATGTCAGGCCAGACTTCGCTGGCGTGTAACGCGACGTCGACCCAGACGGGCTCGGCGGCAATCACTCGGCTGACCGCTTCCGCATTGGCGCGATCCACGCGCGAACCGGCGCAATCGGGGTCATCGGGATCGCCGATCAGGCTCGCCAATTGCCAACTGAGTTCCGGATCGCCGTCGCCGGCGGGTTGCCAATCGAGGTGTGCGAGCGTCGCACCGCCGGCGCTGGCGCCTGCGTCCAGCGTCGCAACCCCGAGGCTCAGTACCGACAGCGGCTTGTCAAGCAGGTGCTTGCTCATGTCAGTTCCCCCGGGTTTGCCGCGCGCTGTCGAGACGGATGGCGATCGCCGCCGCGAGGCGTGCCGCGGCCGTGGAGCCGGTCACGAGCATGGCGCCGGCGTCCTGCAACTTGGCGCGTTGCACGGACAAACGCTGCGGGTCGTCTTCGGTGCCGCAGACGAAGCTGACAATCGCCAGCTCACGGCCTTCCTGACGGGCCAGACGGCGCGCCTCGACGATCGCCGGCGCCAACGCGCCGGCCGGATCTTCATGACTGCCATAGCCAAGTACGACGTCGAGCACCACGACGGCGACCGACGGATCCCGCGCTTCCTGCAGCAGTCGCTCGACGCGCAATGTGCTATCGATCATCGGATGGGGCCGGCCCACCGTGAAGACGTCGTCACCGAGGTCGATCGCCGAGTGCTCCCGGCTCTGCAGGGGATCGGCCAGTGCGTTGTCCTCGTCGAGCGCAGTATTCGAGAACGTCCGAATGCCGGCTTCGCGCCAGATCACCTGCGTCTCGGCGCAGAACGTGCCGCCCGAGTACAGTGCACGCAAGTAACGCTGCGTCGCCCCGAACTTGGCGGTATCGACGGCCGGCGGCGCCGTCTCGACCGATATCCCGGCCGCGACGTCGGCGCCCGACATGCCGCGCGCCAGCGCCACGGCGACGCCGGCAGCCGCTTCGAGGGTGCCGACCGGATATACGCCGCCATTCGCCGCATGGCCTCCCGCATCACTCCCGAGGAACAGCACGACCACCGGCTTGCGGATGTCCGACGCCAGTGCCATGATCCGCTCCGTAACACGCTGCGCAGGCGGCTTCGAGACGATCACGATGACATCGGTCGCAGCGTCCTTGGCCAGGAGGTCGAGCCCCTGCCGCATGGTGCTTGCGCCAATCTCCTCGTAGACATCGCGTCCGCCGGTGCCGATCGCGTGCGAAATGCCTTCGCCGAGACGATGGATCTGGGTCGCCACTTCCTGCAGCCCTGTGCCTGACGCTGCCACGATGCCGATCCGGCCGCGCCGCACAACGTTGGCGAAACCGAGCGGCACGCCGTTCAGAATGGCGGTTCCGCAGTCGGGCCCCATCACCAGCAGTCCTTTCTTTGCCGCCAGTTGCTTGATGGCGCGCTCCTGCTCGATGGGTACATTGTCGGAAAACAGGAATACGGACAAACCCAGCCGCAGCGCCTTGATCGCCTCGGCGCCGGCGTAGGCGCCCGGCACCGAAATCTGCGCGATGTTGACCGCGTCGCCGCGGGACACCCCCATGGCAAGCGAACGCGGCGGACGAACGGCTTCCGCCTGGCTGCCCTTGGGCACATCCTCGCCCTCGATCAACACGTCGACCTCGCGCAATGCGGCCTCGATGACGTCCTGGGCGTCATCCTCGACGATGATCATGATGTCGCTCGGCAGCGCCGCCTCGACCTCGGCCTGAAGCAGATTCGCTTGCGCCAGGATGTCCTTGTTGCCGCGCGTGCCCATCAGCAGCGTGGTGCGCTTGACGCCGGTGCGCGCGATCACTTGCTGACAGATCAGCATGAGCGCGACCGAGTCCTTGTAAAGGTTCTTCTTGACCTGCGATTGAATCGGCATGAATTCCTCTCCTTCAAAGCGGCACGTTGCGTGCCCGGTTGCACCGCGCAGCGCGCCGGCGCCGGCCCCTCGGCCTCACAGGTGGTATTCGAGATTGAGCTGCACGACCGACGCCTTGGTGCCTACGCCGGGCGGCACGCCGAACTTGTTGTGCCAGTACTGGTAGCCGACCCCCACATACAGCGAGTCCTTCTTGCCGTACAGGCTGCCGACATCGAACATCAATGCGGTCTCGAGCATGAACTCCTGTTTTGTCTGCACGCCGAACCCGTCCTTGCCCTTCGGACCGATCAGGTCGGCAAACCCCTTGAACTTGGCCGGTACCCCAAGGTGGAACGGAATGCCCCACAGCAGTTCCAGCCCATAGCTGTTCTGAAACGTCACGTTCTTGCCGACGATGCTGTTGTTATTGTTCTCGGTGCGGAACAGCACGGAGAAGTCGAGATAGCCCGGCACATCGAACTTGACCGTCGGGCCGGCCACGAACTTGCGCGGCAGCGACGAGCGCGAACCGGAACCGAACGCGTCGTTCTTGCTTTGCAGGTCGATGCCGGCGGTCAGGCCGAAGTCGCGCACGGGGCCGATCGCCAGCGGCAATCCGGTCACGGCACTCATGCTGAGTACGTGGCGGTAGACGACGTAGATATCGGTTGCGCCGCCGCCGCCTCCGGCAGCCGGGTCTTTGCGGTTGGACAGCAGCACGTCGGTGTTAAAGAAATTCGTGCCGTATTTGTATCCGCTTACATATTGGAATTGCAGAATTGTTTTGGCGATATTGTCTGGAATTGACGGCTCGCGAAACGTCGTGCCATATCGCATTCCGACGAATGCATCCGTCCAATCCGCCGCCTGCGCCGAGAATGGCGCCAACATCGCCGCTACCGCAAAACCGGCTGCCAAATGCGCTCGCCGTGGCTTTAAATGCTTTTTCACTTTCCCTGTCTCCCTGTTTTTATATTCGCCTGCTTTAAACTGAATTGGCCTGCCTCCTGAAGGGAAATTTAGGGGACCGACCATTATCTGTCTACGCAGAATTCGGTATGCCCGACATTCAAGCGGTGAATGTGAAAAATGCCGCTCGCCGAGCCGTTTTTACGCATCGCGATCGGTCGGAAAGCAGCGGATCCCCGGCAACGGGCTACGGGAAAGTCTCGATTTCAGAATTTCCGTATTTCGGCAAAGGTATGCACGATCCCGTTTTTCTCGAAGTTTCCATCCTGCCGCCGAGCCTTGGCGGCACAATGCCTTACGGTCCGGACACCGAGCGATGAACCTTGCCTCAATCGACATGAATCTGTTGGTGGCTTTCGACGCCATCGCCAAGGAGCGCAACGTAACGCTCGCGGCGAACGCCATCGGCCTGTCTCAACCGGCGATGAGCAACGCGCTCTCCCGTCTGCGCAAGATCTTCAACGACCCGTTGTTCGTGCGCACGACGCGCGGCATGCAGCCGACCCCCTACGCGGAACAGTTGTCCGAACCGATTTCACGCGCCTGCGACCTGATTTCCGGCGCGTTGCGAATCGGCACGAAATTTGACCCGGCCGCGTCGCCGCGAAAGGTATTTACGCTCTATATGACCGAGATCGGCGAGATCGTCTGCATGCCCAGGGTTCTGCATCACCTGAACCGGATCGCGCCCAACATCACCATCAAGGTGTGCCCGATTCCCGAAAAAGGCGCCCAGGAGGCCATGGCTGCTGGCGAGGTCGATCTGGCGATCGGCATTTTTCCCCAACTGAAGGCCGGCTTTTTCCAGCAGCGGCTCTATCGCGACCAGTTCGTCTGCATCGCACGCCGCGGCCATCCCACCATTGATGGAAAGCTGAGCCACACGCAATACGTGGAGAGTCCGCACGTCGTGGTCGGATCGACCGGGACCGGACACGATGTCGCGCTTGAACAGATTCGCTGTTCGCAGCAGCCGCATCGCAAAGTCGTGCTGACGGTGCCGCATTTCATGGTGTTGCCGACCATCGTGACGCAAACCGACGCCATTGCCACGATACCGTCGCGCCTCGCGACAACCCCCGAGATGTCGCCGAACCTTCAGATCCTCGAGCCGCCGGTCCAATTCCCGGACCTCGAGATTCGCCAGCACTGGCACGAGCGTTATCATCACGACGCCGCGAACAAGTGGCTTCGGGAATTGATGGTCGAGCTCTTTCGGGAATAGCGGCAGCGCGGACGCGAACCATGCGCGCTTCGCACTGCGTCACCCCTGGATGTAGGTTTCAAGGTGCCGGATGGTCGCTGCCTGATCGGCGATGATCTCGCGCACGAGATCGCCGATCGAAAGCATGCCGACCAGCTCGCCGCGCTCGAGCACCGGCAGATGGCGAAAATTGCCATTCACCATCAAACTCATGCACGCCTCGACAGTCTCATGCACGGCAATCGTCGTGACCCTGCGTGTCATGATCTCGCGCACGGCGATGTGGGTGGCGCAATGCCCCGACCGTGCTACCTGGCGGGCGAAATCGCGTTCCGACAAAATGCCGACAAGCCTGCCGCCGTCGACCACCACCATCGCGCCGACCGCATGCAGCGACATGGCCCGAAGTGCATCGAGCACGCGGGCGTTCGGCCCGATCGAGCACAAGCTTCGGCCCTTCTTGTCCAATACCTGCTGTACCGTCTTCATGGCCGCCTCCCGGAAATACGCTGCGCGCTCACGTCATGCACGGTTCGCCAGGCCCGCCAGCACGTCGTGCGAGCCGGTCACAAAGCCGTAGCACTTCCTGACGTTGAACAAGGTGCTTTCCGTGCAGAATGCCGGTGACGTCGTCGCACAACAGTCTTCGACAAGCACACAGCCATAGCCGAGGAAATTGGCGTCCTGCAGTGTGCAGGCGACGCACTGGTCCGTATTCACGCCGGCGAACAGCAGCGTGTTTACGCCGAGATTGCGCAGGATGCCGTCGAGCGGCGTATCCCAGAAGCCGCTGATGCGGTACTTGTCGACGCGTACGTCGGTCGGCGCAGGGGCCAGTTCGTCGACGACCGCCGCAGCCCAACTGTCCTTTTCCAGTACGCGTGCGCCGTGTCCCGGCAACGGGTCGCCCAGTCCCACCCCATCGCCGGAGGGTTTGTACAGATGCAATTGATTCGGCGGCATGTTCAACAGATCGGGACGATTGCCCCAATTGACCCATACGACCGGCACGCCGGCCTCGCGCAACGCCGGCAGGAGTCGTTGTAATGGTTTGATCGGCCGGCGGTCGGGCGAGTAATCGACGCCGAGATGGTCGACCCAGCCACCCGGCGCGCAGAAATCATTCTGCATGTCGATGACGACGATCGCGGTGCGGCGCAGGTCGATCGTCAACCGTTGCGGCGTCGCTTCGAGAGGCATCGGCACGGGCGCCGGCGCGGGCACGGCCATGTCGACGTGGTCGCGGCTAACCGCCCATTGATGGTTCGGCGCCGAACCGAGCCGCCGGCGTGCATCGCCTTCCTGGATGGGCGCACCGGCCCCGGATACGTTGCGTAGTGTGGTCATTTCAGCTCCTTCACAAAGGGAATGTGTGACGCCATGGCCATGGGCATCGCCGAACGGCGGCTGAGGGCGGCCGAGTGCTGCTAACGGCCACGCACGAACGGCAGCGTCAAGGCGGACGGTTGCCGTTGCTTGCCGACAAAGCCGGCGATCGCGCAGAGCGCCAGCACATACGGCAACATCAGCAGCCACGCGACGGGCACGTCGAGACCCAGCGCCGGCACCAGGAACTGCAGCGCCGTCGCGAACCCGAACAGCAGGCACGCCGCGAGCGTGCGTCCCGGCGTCCAGCCGCCGAAGATGACCGCCGTGATGGCCAGGTAGCCGGCGCCGCGTGTCATCCCTTCGGTAAAGGTGTTGCTGTCTGCCACCGACATGAACGCGCCGCCGAGCCCCGCCATCGCACCGGCAAACAACACGCCGAGGTATCGCACGCGCTTGACGTGGATGCCGGCCTTGTCCGCTGCGCGCGGGTCTTCGCCCACGGCACGGATCGACAAACCGAGCGAGGTGCCTTTCAGCAACGCCCACGTCACGAGCACCAGGAACAGGCCGAGGTAGACAAGTCCGGTTTGCTGGAACACCCCTGGACCGATGATCGGCAAGGATTCGAGGCCCGGGATATGCCACTTCTCGAAGCCAGGAATCGGTTGCCGCGAGAGCGGACCGAAGATTTCCCGATACAGGAACGTCGTTGCGCCAAGCGCCAGGATGTTGAAGCCGATGCCCACGACCAGTTGATTGGCGCGCAAGGTCACGCTGAGGAATGCCTGCACCCAGGCCACCAGCAGGCTTGCGACAACGCCCGCCACGACGCCCAGGACGGGCGAACCGGTCACCCAGGCGCCCCAGGCGGCAGCGAACGCCGCGACCAGCATCATGCCGTCGAGGCTCAGGTTCAGCACGCCCGCGCGCTGACTGACGAGTTCGCCGGTGCCGGCCAGGATGATCGGCATCGCCAGGCGAATGCCCGAGGCGACGAATACGGCCAGTTGCGCTTCAACCATGATTGACTCGCTTGTCGACAAGAAGGGAGGAGCCGGCCACCGCGATGACGATCAACCCCTGGCAGATCAGCACGACGGCGGACGGCACATGCGCGGTGATCTCCATCGCGATGCTGCCGGAGCGCAGGAAGCCGAACAGCAGCGCGCCGAGCACCACGCCAGCGGCCGAGCCGCGCGCCAGCAAGCCGACGACCAGGCCGTCGAAGCCGTAGCCCGAGGAAAAGTCGCTCGTCAGATAGAACTGCTGCCCCTGAATCATGATCGCGCCCGCCAAACCGCCAAAGCCGCCCGACACCGCCATTGCTGTCACAACGAGGCGGTCGGCCCGGATACCCGCACGGCGTGCTGCCAGCCGATTCAAGCCGACGGCGCGCAATTTGAGACCGAGCGGGCTTTTGGCAAGCACCACACCGACGACGATCACGGCGACAAGCGCGATCAGCAGACCGACATGCAGCGGCGAGGTCGGATCCGACGGCAGCAGCATCGGCAGCTTTGTCAGATCAGGAATCTCGGGCGATTCCGGCAACGCCGACGTCGGCGTCAATGGCTTGCGCAGCAGATGGAACGACTCGACCGACCAGTAAACGAGCGGCAACGCAATGAATGTCAGCAGCAAGGTGCTGATCACCTCGTTGACGCCGCGCTTCGATTTGAGCACGCCGGCCGCACCGCCCCAGACCGCGCCGCCCAGCGTGCCCGCCAGCAGCGGCACGACGAAGGCCAGCCCGAACGGCAGCGCCGCCGCGCCGCCGTGAAGCGCCATCGCGGTCGCCATCATGCCGCCGATCGCGATCTGCCCTTCGCCGCCGACGTTGGTCAGATTGGCGCGGTTGGCGAAGATGAAGCCGAGGCCGACCAGCAGCAGACTCATCGAGCGATTGAGCGACGAGCCCACGTCGAACGCGCTGCCTGTCATGCCGTCCCAAAACGCGGTGATCGCCTCGACGACGGAATTCCCCGTCAGGGCAATCAGGCCGACGCCGATGGCGAGCGCCGCGACGGTCGCCACGATCGGGATCAGGACCGGCAACGGCAACGCCTGCGCCGCCGCCCGCCGGAGTTTTTCCGCTGGACGTTCGGCGGATTGAGTGTGAACAGTCGAATCGTCAACCATGGCCATGCCCCGACATCATTGCGCCAATCGTCTCCCGATTGCCCGGCGTCGCGGGCATCTCGCCCACCACGCGCCCGCGATATAGCACCACCACGCGGTCCGACACGGCAATCAGCTCGTTCAAATCACTGGAAATCAGCAGCACGCCAAGGCCCGCATCGCGTGCCGAGCAGATGCGACGAAATACTGCCTCGACGGCGCCTACGTCCAGGCCGCGCGTCGGCTGGGCGGCGAGCAGGAACGTCAGCGGCTCACGCGTGAGTTCGCGTGCCAGCACCGCCTTCTGCTGATTGCCCCCCGACAACCGCCCCATCGGTACGTCGGGGCTGTCCGCACGGACGTCGAACGCCTGCATCAGCGCCCGCGCGTCGCGCGCCATGCGGGCGCGGTCGAGCAGGCCCCAGCGCGAATAGCGGTGGGTTGCGCCAAGGAACAGATTCTCGGAAATGCTCAACTCGCCGATGCAAGCGACGGCGTGCCGGTCTTCGGGCACGATACCGGCCCCGGCGGCCGTGATGTCGCCGGGCCGCGCGCCCGTGACATCGCGCCCGCCGATGCAGATCTGGCCCTGCGTGGGCGTTGCGAGACCGGCCAGGATCGCGCCGAGTTCGGTCTGCCCATTCCCTTCAACGCCCGCCACGCCAACGATCTCGCCGCGTCTGACGGCAAGCGTGACGTCGTCCAGTCGCAACACCCCGTCGGCGTCGCGGAACGTCAGCGCATCGAGCGTGAGCGCCTCGACGGCATCCTCCATCGCAGCGGCCTTGCACGCCTGCCCTTCTGTCGCTGTCGTGTCTGCCATGTCTGCCGTAACCGTCGCAGCGGCCTGACTGGCGATGCCGAGCGTGGCGGCCAGCACCGAGTCGGCCGTGCTGACATCCCTGCCGACCATCGAGCGCACGAGCATTTGCATATCGGCGCCGGCCATCGGCACGGATTCCACGATACGGCCGCGCCGCAGCACGGTGGTACGGTCGGCCACCTTCGCGATCTCGGCCAGCTTGTGTGTGACGAGGATCACCGCGCGCCCGCTGGCTGCAACCTTGCGGCAGACCGTCAGCAGGGCATCGACCTCGCCCGGCGGCAGCACCGCCGTCGGCTCGTCGAGCACAAGCAGGCGCGGATCGGTCAACAGGCACTTGATGATCTCGACGCGTTGGCGTTCGCCGACCGACAACTCGCTGATGACACGATGCGGATCGATCGCCAGGTCGTATTCGTCGGCCAGCCGGGCCATCTTTTCCAGCACGTCGTCGTAACGCAGCACGGCACGCGCGCGGCCGAGCACGAGATTCTCGGCGACCGTCATGTTTCCGACCAGACTGAAATGCTGATGGACCATGGCGAT
Source organism: Pandoraea terrae (assembly GCF_902459695.1). GTDB lineage: Bacteria > Pseudomonadota > Gammaproteobacteria > Burkholderiales > Burkholderiaceae > Pandoraea > Pandoraea terrae. Next base: position 355,903 of record NZ_CABPRZ010000003.1, on the reverse strand, counting down.
GCCGCGCGCGAGCGCGTCAATCGGCCCGGCCGGCGCGTGCGGCGCGCCATCGAACCGCATCGCGCCGGCGTCGGGCTGATAGACGCCGAACACGAGATTGCAAAGCGTCGACTTGCCGGCGCCGTTCTCGCCGAGCAGGCAATGCACCTCGCCTGCCGCGACATGCCAGTCGACTTCGTCAAGGGCGACGAATGCGCCGAAGCGCTTCGTCACGCCCGCCAGTTCGAGGAGATTCATGATCTCACCCGACAAGCACTTTGATCTTGCCGGCCAACAAGTTGTTCTGGATCTCCTGGACCTTGGTCAGCAACTCGGGGGTCGCGCCGCTGCAGACTTCGATGCCAGCCGAGCGGGGCCCCATGGCCAGGCCGAACACCTTGGCCTCGGGCTTCCACGTGCCGGCCATCATCTGGTCGATCGCATACTCGACCATGAAGCCGATGCCGCTGATCGTATAGGCGGCGTAGAGGGCGTTGTGATCACCGCAATAGTTGCTGTAGCTGCCGATCAGACGCGTGCCTTTATCGCGCGCGGCCTGTTCCATGCCTCGCACACCGAGATTGAGAATGTTGTAATGCATGTCCGCGCCCTGGGCGATCGCAGCGAGCGTGGCTTCCTTGGCTTTGGCGACATCGTCGAAATCGCCGGTGTAGGTTTCGATGTATTTGATGTCAGGCCGCACATAACGCGCCCCGTTACCGAATTCCTTGCCCGTATTGACGATGGCCGGAATTTCGAGACCGCCGACATAGCTGACCGCACCGCGCTTCGAGAGCATCGCCGCGACGGCGCCCGCGACAAAGCCGATCTGGGCTTGCAGCACGTCGTATTGCGCGACGTTATCGGTCGGCAGGCCGGTCGGACCGACGATGGTGAACTTGACCTTCGGAAAGCGTTTGGCGACCTTGAGTACGGACGCCTGCGTCTGGCCGGCCGCGCCGATGACGAGATCGTTCTTGGCGGCGAGCGTCACGAGGACTTGCTCCATGTCGCCGAACTTGACGTTCTCGATCGACGTAATCTTGATGCGGTCGCCATACCGCGTTTGGGCGGCGACAATCCCTGCGTACGCCGACTCCATCCAACCGTGATCCGCGCGAGAGCCGGGAATCAGCACACCTACGCGAATCGGCCCGGCAGCCAGGGCCCGCGAGCCGATCGTGGCGGAAAGCGAAGCCGCGCCTGCGGACAACGCGACATTGCGAAGAAAAACCCTGCGATTGAGCATCATGGTCACCGTCTCCTCCAGAGGTGAATGCGTTCATTGCATGCGTCTTCCACCGGACGTTTTGTTGTCTTGTGTTCAGGTGGTGCATCGATAGTAGGAACGCCCCTCGCATTTGTATAGACGGTGTCCGATATGCTCCGAATTCATGGGATGAATGACAAAAAAATGGCCCGAGCGCCGGTAAGGCGTGCCGGGCCAGGGCGACCGGGGTCCCGCTCAGGTCATGTCGTTTGCGACCTGCAAGACGAGCTTCGCGCGATGCGTGCCGTCCTGCACCATGCGATGCGCCTGCGCCACGCTTTCCATCGGCATTGATGCAATGCGCGGGACACGCACCTGGCCGCGCGCGAGCAGGTCTGCGATCTGACCCAGCAACCTCCCGCTGGGCATCTTGCTGAACGCTACCCGGGTCCGCAAACCGCGCCGCACCGCTTCCGCGTGATCCGGACCTGCGTCGTCTTGCATCAGCGTCAGAATGCTGACCAGCGTACCGCCCGGACGCAGCATGTCCAGCCCGGCAGGCAGCGTCGCGCAACCGATCGTATCCAGAATCAGGTCAACCCCCGACGGCGACCACGCTTGAACGGCCGTCTTGATGTCCTGCGTTCGGTAGTCGATGGTGTGCTGCGCGCCAAGGGTGGTGACGTAGTCGAAGTTGTAGTCGCCGCAAGTGACTGCGACCTCGGCGCCGGCATGCCGGGCAAACTGGATTGCGAATGCCCCGACCGCACCTGCCCCGCCGTGGATCAGCACACGCTGGCCCGGCTGGAGTTCGCCCTCGTCGAACAAGCCGGTCCACGCGGCCAACGCAGGCGTCGGCACGGCGGCGGCCTGTGCAAAACCGAGATTCTCGGGCATGCGGACCACGGACGCCTCGGAAACCACGGCGTACTCCGCATACGCACCCCACTTGCCGGCCCCCACGTCGCTCTGTGCGAAAACCCGCATCCCCGTCTCGAAGCCGGCCACGTCCGCGCCGGCATCGACCACGACACCGGCGAGGTCAAAGCCGATAACGAACGGAAACGAATAGTCCATGAATGACTTCAGATAGCCCTCCCGGCACTTCCAGTCGGCCGGATTCACACCCGCATACGCGACCTTGATCAGTACCTCGCCGGGACCGGGCGCCGGTCTGAGAACGCTGGCCAGCTTCATGACCTCCGGTCCGCCAACGCGATCCATCACGACCGCGCGCATGGTGGCATTTGCTTCAAGTTGCATTTTGTCTCCGTGAATGATCAGGCGCGAGATGGCGGACCGCTTCCGATGCCTACGTACCGCGACAGCGCTCATTTGCCGATGCACTCGTGACACGCCGGTGCCCTGGGAATATCATCGCCCCAATGCATTATCCGGCGGCCGCATTCGGGCAACGCTTACCGCGCCGATCATCAACCGTTACGACCTCGCTCAAAAGGAGTCTTGAGTGGCAACCTCGCGCAAACGGCAGACCGTACGTGTACCTCAAGGCTTGGGCGCCCGCTTGCTCGACGAATTGAGCCGCCATGGCAGCACGAACCCCGCGATGGCGCCGCCCATTGCGCCCATTGCGCCCATTTCGCCCGATGCCGCAGTGCCGCCCTCCGCAGATCAATTCGCCTCGATGTACCGATCGGCGATCGAACAGCTGGAGGCACAGGTCGCGCAGCGAGACGGCCATCCCCCCATGCGCAAGACGGAAGTCGATCTCATGTGCCGCTGCCTGCTCAGCTGTCGTACGCTCGAGGAAGCCATCCGCTGCGCAATCGACTTCTGTGCCATGCTTTACCCGAGGGCCGGCGCTTTGCATCTGGCCTCAGACGCGCCTGCCGCAACCTTCCGGATGGATTCGTTGCGTCAACGGCACAGTTCCGCAGCATGCCTGGTCGACCTCACAGGCCTGCTGTTCTATCTCCAGCTTTTCAGTTGGCTGATCGGCCAGCCGCTGGCCCCTGAGCGCGTCTTTCTCGCGCATCCTGTACGCGAGGACGCCTCGCCATTCCTCGGCCTGTTTGGTGCGCCCGTCATTGTCGGCGAGCCGACCTACGGCTTTACTTTCGACGCGGCATTGCTGAGCCGGCCCATCGTGCGCCAGCCGGCGGAGCTTCCCCCGTTCCTTTCGGACGTGCCGTTTCGGTTGACGGGCACCGTGCCGCAAGCCCTGACGACTTCCCAGCAGGTCCAGGGCTTCCTCGAGGCCGCGCTGGCCCGCGAATTTCCGCTGCCCACCCTGAGCGAGATCGCCATGTCGCTGGGCATGAGCGAGCCGACGTTACGGCGTCGCCTGACCGCTCAGGGCACCGGATATCACGTGTTGCGCGAGCAATGTCTGCGCGCCTTCGCCGAACGCTGCCTGCTCGCCACCCGCTGGTCGATGGGCCGCATTGCCGGTCATCTCGGCTTCAGCGACGAAGCGTCGTTCCGCCGCGCATTCGTGCGCTGGACAGGCCAAGCGCCCAGTCGCTTTCGCCGCGGGCAGTAGCTCACGGAATGCCCCGGGCCTCCCGGGTCAACGTCCCTTTCCATGCGCCGTTCGCGCAATTCCTGTTTTGATCGCCGGCGTAGCGTTGACTGACCGCCGCGGTAACGGCCCGCGCTGATGTGCCCCCCCATAATGGACGTCACTTACGCTCGCCGGCATGCGCACAGGAGGCCGCAGATGATTCACGTGCTCGACGAAATCGTCGTTGACGCAAAGCACATTTCCGCCGTGCTCTCGCTTTTGCAGGAGCACTATCTCGGCACCAGCGCCGCGCGGGGTCTTACCTTGCTCAATCGCTGGGTATCGCCCCCCGTGGGCGTCCCGGATGCGCCCAACACGCTGTGGCTGTTGTGGCAATTGCCCGGCGTCATGGCCTACTACGGCATGCGTGGCGCCGCCGGACCGGAAGTGATCGCGTTCTGGTCCGCTGTGGACGGCCTTTGTCACCGCCGCTGCCGCCATGTCCTGACCGATGCCGATCAACCCCTGCCCGTGCCGATGGAGTGTTCCGATGCGACTTGAAACCGCCCAGCTCTTTCTCGAAGATGGCGCCTGCACAACCACGCTCGAGCGCGAGCTGTCCGCCCGCGCGCAGTCGCTGCCCGGCTTGCGCCGGGTCGCCTTTGGACGAAACATGGAAGGGTGCTGGGGTGCGGGCGACTGCACCGTCGATCTGCATTTCGCGGCGGATTCGCAAGACGCGGCGGAAGTTTCCGCCTGGCTGTCGCAGTTGCCGGGCGTGTCGCGCACGGATCATCTCGCCTACCGTCCGATCGGCGGTGGCGAGCGGGCCGCCGGCTTGCAAAACGGCGTCTGGCGCACTTTGCTGTTTCGTGTCAGGCCTGAAGCGGGCAGCGAACATGTCGAATCGCTGGAGCGCGATCTGCTGCGAATGCCCGCGTACATGCCGACCATTCGCAACTGGCAACTGAGCCGCGTCACGTCGCCAAGCGCGTGGACCCACGTGTGGCAGCAGGAGTTCGCCGCCATCGGCGATCTGCACGGCGAGTATCTGACACACCCCTTCCATTGGGGCCGCGTGGACCGATGGTTCGACCCCGAGTTTTCCGAGTGGACGGTGTCAGCGATTTCCCACGCCTTTTGCCCCATGGCATCGAGCATCCTGACCCAGCGCGCCACGGCGTCGGATACATCGTCGTAACGTCCGCCTGTCCGGCGCATTGCACACCGTATTGTTTCTCACGCAACGCTTTGTAACGAATCGTAAGGACGTGGCCGTTGATATCACGGGTTTGTACCGATGAACCGTGATCCGGCAATAGGTCACGTCAATCGGTCTCCGAAATCGATCCATGAACATCGTGTGAAACGCCCCCGAAACCCGGGCGAGCGCACCATGACGATGCATGGACCCTGCATTGCGGGGGCGAAATCACTTAAAAATACAAATAGCCTCACGTTATTTCAAAACAATATTTAGCACTACATATCACATTTACATCTTCTTACAGACCGTCCTGGTCATCTTCGTTAGTCTTGAATCGCTAGCTGTGAAGTTCGCTGGACGCGAAGCGACGGTTGGCATCCATCTACGGTCTTTCGACCACCCATGATGCATCGACGACTTTCGTCGGTCATGTCCATTGGCAAGGCCTCGCCGGCACTTGCCGTTCGTGCAGCAGATGCGCGAGTCGCCTCTTGCGATTTCCGCATCTCTCCAACAAGCCTTCGTCGAAGGCGCTCTGTTACGCGCAGTCAACATCCGGTCACGCAGGATGCCGTTTTGTTGATCGCAGGGCGATAACGGTATGGATTGGATTGAAATGAGGGGCATATGAACGACACCAGGGAACTACGCAAGCTCGAACCCACGGGCTTACCGACACCGAAGGACGCTTTGCCGTCACGGCCTCCGCCGGCGCGCGAAGGCCCCCGCTTCTGGCGCTGGCAAACGATGCCCCGGCTTGCCGGCTACGGTATCGCATTGCTCATCGCGTGGGTGTTGCTCACGATGCTGCTGCCGCCCGTGTTCACCCATTCATCCGAGCGCGCCGTTGTCGATGGTCCGGTGAGCCTCGTCACCACGCCGGTCGACGGCATCGTCACCACGCAACACGTGCAGGTCGGCGCACCGTTCAAGGCCGGCGATTCGCTGATGCAGGTGCAGAACCCGAACATCGACAGGTCGGTGCTCTCCGAGTTGACCAGCAAGAAGATCGAGAACCAGCAACGCTACGATCTGGTCAAGTCGCAGATCGACGGCGACCAGGCCCGGCTGGCGATGACCGGCAAGCAACTAACCGAATACCAGGCCGCCGCGCAACGCTCTCACGCCGACAACGTTCGCGCCCTGCAGGCGCGCGTGGCCACGGCCAAGACACAAGTCGAGCAGCAGGAAGATCTCGTCAACCGTAATCAGGCGCTGCAGTGGGCGGGGGCCGTGAGTGAGGCCTTTACCAACGCGTCCCGCTATCAACTGTCGATGCTGCGTAATGCGAAGGAAGCCGCCAGTGCGGAGCTCGAGAGCGCGATGAGTGAAAGCCGGGCCTCGCAACGCAAGGTGTTCACGTCGAGCGGCGACACCTCCGTCGCCTCGATGTCACAGCGGCGCGACGATATCGCCAGTGACATCACGCAATTGCGGTCCCAGATGGAACAGTTGGCGTCGTCCGGCAAGGAGATCGACGACATGCTCGCGAACGAACAATCGCGCATGGACCGCATGTCGAATCTCGAGATCAAGGCGTATGGCCCCGGTACCGTGCAGGATGTCGTTGCACCGCCCGGCACTCGCGTGACCGCCGGTTCGACGCTGATACGCGCCACCGACTGCGCCAAGGCCGACGTCGTCGCGGTGTTCCCGCGCAGTCTCAGCGATGTCCTGCTGCCCGGATCGAAGCTCAAGGTGCAGGTCGATGGCGTGAGCCAGACGCTCGGCGCGTCGGTCGCCGAAGTCCTGCCGCGCGCGACTGACGGCGACCAGGCCCGCTATCTCGTGCCGTTCCCGCCAATCGAAAAAAATGAGATCTACCTGATTGCGCGCCTCGACAAGCCGCTCGTCGATGTGCCGAACGCCGCCAGCCGCGCGAATACGGCGCCGCAGAGCAGCTGCGCGATGGGACACTGGGCCAAGATCTCGATCGACAAGACCTGGTGGAACCGTCTGCCCACGGTCACGATCGACAAGCCGTGGTGGAACCGACTGCGCACGGTGTTGTGATGCTTTGCCGACCTCGCGATGACGCGTTGCGCCGCGCCCCGGCGTCCGGCACCTGCCGCAGGCTCGCCCGCCGGACATTCGCCTGCCTCATGGTTTGCGTGAGCAGTGCCGTGGGCGCCGCGACGTCGCCCCAACAGCAGGATGTCCTGAACGGCGGCTGTGCTGCGCTCGCGGGACAGGTCGCCGCCGTCCCCGGCAAGGGACCGCTGTGGCTGACAAGCTATGCGTCGTCTCAGGGCGAGTTGCCGCCGGCATTGCGCAACGCGGCGTTCCTCTATGACAACGCGCTCGCCGGCATTGCGCTGGTCGCCTGCCATCGCGTGGATGACGCGCGCCGCATTGCTGATGCCGCCGTCGCCGCGGTTGACCGCGATCGGCACTATCATGACGGCCGCCTGCGCAACGCTTATCGCGGCGGCGTCGTGGGCCCCGGCCCGCTTGCGTTGCCGGGTTGGTGGGACGCGCCGAGCCAACGCTGGTTCGAGGACGAATACCAGACCGGCACCGCGACCGGCAACGTCGCGTGGGCCGCACTCATGCTGTTGACGGTCTACGACGCCACGGGCGAGCGCCGCTATCTGGACACCGCCGCCAAGGCGATGGGCTGGGTGGCGGGCAACGTCTACGATGCCACGCCGCCGGCGGGATACATCGGCGGCTTCTTCGGTGAGGAGCCCAATCCGATTCGCCAGACATGGAAGTCGACCGAGCACAACGTCGACACCTATGCCGCGTTTCAATGGCTCGCGCGGGCAACCGGCGACGCCCGCTGGCGCGAGCCCGCGGCGCGCGCGCGGACATTCGTGACGGCCATGTGGCAGCCGGGCGAAGGCCGTTTCATCATCGGCACCGGCGAAGACGGACACACGCCGAACAGCGGGCCGTCGGCCATCGATGCCGTGCTATGGCCGCTCATTGCCGTGGACCATCCACCGCAGCAATGGCGCGCGGCGATCGACTGGGCGAACACGCGGCACCGCACGGGCGGCGGTTACGGCTTCAATGCGAATCCCGACGGCGTGTGGACCGAGGGCACCGCGCAGGCGGCCTTCGTGTTGCAGGCGACCGGCCATGCCGACGACGCGAACCCGCTATGGCCACTGCTGCAAAGCCAACGGGCGCCGTCGGGGCTGCTGTACGCAACGCCGGAGCCGCGCATCCGCACCGGGCTTTCCATCGGCCCGAAGTCAAAGACACCCGACTTCTTCTACTTCCACTTGCCGCACCTCGGTGCGACGGCCTGGGCAGTGCTCGCCGCGGCCAACTGGAATCCGTTTCAGCCCAACCGCACAGCGGCGCCTCGCGAGGCCGCGCCATCGAGGGAATGACCCATGTACACACTGTATTTCGATGACCAGACGCTCATTGCGATCAATCTCGCCACCTTGTCCATCGTCCTGTTGCTCGGCATGCTCGGTGACCGGAAGCGCGCGCTCGACCGCATGCTGTTTGGCGGCGTCACCGCGGCGATCCTGGTGATCTACCTCGGCTGGCGTGTCAACTGGACGCTGCCGGCATTCGAGTTCGGCGCCGCGAGCCTCTGGGCCTATGTCTTCTTCGCCTTCGAGACCGTGGCGATCACGTACACGCTGCTGTCGATCGTCGTGCTGACGCGCTCGACCGACTACACGGCGACGGCCGACCGCGCCGAAGCCAGGCTGCGGCGCCGCGACGACTTGCCGGCCGTCGACATCTTCATTGCGACCTATAACGAAGGCCTCGACATTCTCGAAAAGACGATCGTCTCGGCACTGGCCATCGACTATCCGAACTTCCACGTCTGGGTCCTCGACGACACCCGCCGTGTCTGGCTCAAGGAATTTTGCGAGCAGGTCGGCGCCGGCTACGTGACCCGGGAAAACAACACGCACGCCAAGGCGGGCAACCTCAACAACGGTCTGCAGCATACGGCGCGCCTGAGCAACGCCCCGTTCATCATGGTCCTCGATGCCGACTTCGCACCGCGGCGCAATATTCTGATGCGCATCATGGGGTTCTTCGACGATCCGAAAGTCGGCGTCGTGCAGACCCCGCAGTTCTACTACAATGCCGACCCGATTCAGTACAACCTGCGCTCGACCGAGTGCTGGGTCGACGACCAGCGCGCGTTCTTCGATGTGGTGCAGCCGGCCAAGGACGCCTGGGGCACGGCGTTCTGCATCGGCACGTCGTTCGTGGTGCGGCGCGACGCCGTCAATGAGATCGGCGGCTTCCCGACCGGCACGGTCACCGAAGATATTCACCTGAGCTACCGCCTGATGCCGCGCGGCTACATCACGCGCTGGCTCAACGAACGCCTGAGCGTGGGCCTGTCCGCCGAGGGCTTGCCGGAGTTCATCAGCCAGCGCAGCCGCTGGGGCCTTGGCACGATCCAGGTGGCTTTGACGGCCGACGGTCCATTGCGCGGGCGCGGCTACTCCTTCACCCAAAGGCTGCATTACATCCACGGCCTGCTGCTTTGGCTCAGCCGGCCGTTCACGGTGATGCTTCTGGTCGCGCCGCTGCTGTACTGGTATTTCGATATCCCGACGCTCTACAGCGAGCCGCTGCATTTCGTCGCGTACGGGTTGCCGGCGCTGGTCGCGTTCTGGGGCTACAGCATCTGGGTGACTGGCGCGCGTGTCATGCCGGTGTTCTCCGAGGTGACGCAGATTGCCTCGGCGCTGACGGTGTCCGCGACGCTTGTCAGCGCGATCTTCAAACCGTTCGGCCGGCCGTTCAAGGTCACCAACAAGGGGCTCGACCGCTCCAGGCTCGTCGTGCACGGCAAGCTCGCAATGTTCTACATGAGCCTGATCGTGCTGTCCGCCCTCGGGCTGATACGGACGTTCGCCAGCGACATGTCGGCGCCGGGACTGGCCTTCAATACCGTGTGGACCGCGCTCTCGCTGGTGCTGTATCTGGCGTCGCTGCTGATCTGCGTGGAACTGCCCCGCCCGCGCCGGGAAGAGCGCTTCCCGTTTCGCGAGGAAGCGAAGGTGCGCATCGGCGGGCGCGAGGTCGGCGGCATGACACACGATCTTTCCTGCAACGGCGTCGCCGTACTCAGCCGGCATGCGCACGTCGTCGACGCACACCATGACGGCGAGGTATGGATTGCCTCGCTCGGCTGGATGCCATGCCGCATCGCGCGCCGTGACGGCGAGTTGATCGGCCTTGAATTGCAGCTCGACATGGCCATGCGCCATCGGATCATCCGCGCGCTGTTCTGCGCGCCGCCGGCCAACGTCGCAAGCCGGGCCCGCCCGCGCATGGCCCTGTCGCGCCTGCTCACGCGGGCTTTCTCCGGGTAACGCGTCCGGCGCCCCGCCCAACTTGCTCAATGACTGCCACGGACTTTGCCATGGATCGTACCCGTCTTCCGCTTCTCCTCGCCGGCCTGCTGGCCGCCTGTTCACTCGAGCCGGCCTATCAGCGGCCCGCCGCGCCCGTGCCACCGGCATTTCCGACCGGCCCGGCCTACCAGACGACGCCAGCGGGCGCGAACGGCAAGGGCAATGGCGCCAACGTCAGCGGTGCGCCAGGTCAGTCGGCAGCCGATATCGGCTGGCAGGATTTCTTCGTCGACGCCCGGCTCAAGCAGTTGATCGAACTGGCGCTGGCCAACAACCGCGACTTGCGCATGACGGCGCTGTCAATCGATGCGGCTCGCGCCGCCTATCGTATCCGGCGCGCGGCCCAGTTCCCGGCGATCAATGCGACAGCCGGCGAGACAACTCAGCATCTGCCGTCCGACGTGCGGCTGCCCGGCCAGGCGTCCGTCGTCAGCCAGTTCGACGCCGGTATCGGCTTCAATGCGTTCGAGCTCGACTTCTTCGGCCGCGTGCGCAGCCTCAAGCACGACGCGCTGGAGCAGTATCTGGCGACGGAGGAGGCACACCGCAGCGCGCAGATCAGCCTGGTCGCCGAGGTGGCCAATGCGTACCTGACATTTCAGGCGGACCAGGCGCTGCTGAAGTTGTCGCAGGACACGCTGAACGGGCAGCAACAGAGCGTCGAGGTGGTCCAGCGCAGCATGCGCGCCGGGGCGCTCGCGCAGCTCGACCTGAATCGCGCCAGTACGCAGGTGGATACTGCGCAAGTGGCCGTCGAGCAATATACGCGGCAGGTGGCGAAGGACGAGAATGCGCTGGCGCTGCTGATCGGCGGGCCGGTGCCGCCCTCGGCCATTGCGGCCAATGCGCCGGACGGCCAGCGCATGCTGGCGGATTTGCCCGGCGGCTTGCCGTCGGACTTGCTGTTGCATCGCCCGGACATCATCGCGGCCGAGCATCAGCTCAAGGCGGCCAACGCGAACATCGGGGCTGCGCGGGCGGCATTTTTCCCGACCATCAGCCTCACCGGGCAACTCGGACTGGCCAGCGCGACGCTGGCGGGATTGTTCAGCGCCGGCACGGCCGCGTGGCTATTTTCGCCGCAAATCTCGCTGCCGATCTTCAACGCGGGCAGCAACCGGGCCAATCTCGATCTGGCGAACGTGCGCAAGGACATCAATATCGCCAACTATGAAAAGACGATCCAGACCGCGTTCCGCGAGGTGGCGGACGGACTGGCCTCGCGCGGCACGCTCGACCGGCAGGTCAAGGCGCAGGAAAAGCTGGTCGAGCACACGCAGGAAACCTACCACCTGTCGCAGATGCGCTTTCGCGCAGGGATCGACGACTACTTCGCCGAGCAGGATGCGCAGCGGTCGCTGTTCACTGCGCAGCAGGCGCTCGTCACCCTGCGGCTGGCCAGAGAGACGAACCAGGTCTCGCTGTACAAGGCGCTAGGCGGCGGGTGGACGAAGACGACGCAGGCGCCGCAAGGACAGCAGGGACCGCAGGGACAAACGCCGCCGATTGCGCGCAAGTGATGCGCGTGAGCGTAGCGGCCTACGCCAAAAGAAAGCGCGGCACAACGAAGGAATAGCGGTTGTGCCGCGCACTCGATCAAGGCAAGCCGAGGACTAGGAGCTACCGTTTTCCACGACACGGCCTTCCGCACGCCATCGGAGCATGCCACCGGCGAGGTTGGCGACAGCCTCAAAGCCTGCCTGCCGCAAAATGACCGTGGCTTGGGCTGAACGTCCGCCGGCCCGGCAGACTGTCACGATGGGGCGATCTTGCGCGAGCTCGGAAACGCGGCCAGCCAGGTCGCCCAGGGAGATCAGCCTGGCTTCGGGGATGCGTCCCAACGGCCCCTCGAATTCGTCGGGCTCACGCACGTCGACGATCTGCACCGAATGGTAATTTTCCTCGAGCCACTGCGGATGGATTTCCCAGATGCCCGCGAACGTATACGTCAGGGGCGCCCAGCCGGGATCGGCAAGCTGCGCGGGATCTTCTGTGGCGGCGCCGCATTTCAGGTTCGCCGGCACCGCCACGTCAATCTGCCGCGGATGCGGCAAGCGCAGGTTCGTCATGTATCCGGTGAAATCGCCCTCGCTGAGTTGACCGCCGAGGCGCGGGTTGAAACGCCGCTCCTCGCCCACACTCGTGACGGTCAGGCCACGATAATCGTGCGCCGGGTAAAGCAGGCACGTTTCGGGCAGCGTGAAAATCTGGAGGTGAATCGCCTGGAACATGGCGTGCGCGTCGCCCCGCTGGAAGTCCGTCCTGCCCGTACCACGGATCAACAGGCAATCACCGGTCAACGCCATGCGCTCATCGTCGAGCACGAGGGTGATACACCCATTCGTATGACCCGGTGTCGCACGAACCTCAAGATGCCGCGAGCCAAACACACACCGGTCGCCGTGCTGCAGGTAGCGGTCCGCGCCTTGCGCACCGCTTGCCGCCGATATCGCGATCTGGCTGCCCATGCGCCGCTTGAGCAGCCACGCGCCGGTCACGTGATCGGCGTGGACGTGGGTATCGATGGTATATAGCAAGCGCAATCGAAGTTCTTCGATCAGTGCCATATCCCGGCGCACCTGTTCGAAAACCGGATCGACCAGCACCGCATCCCCCGTTGCACTATCGGCGAGAAGATACGTGTAGGTGGACGACTGCTGGTCGAATAATTGCCGGAAGATCAACACACGCGTGCTCCGTCGCGCATCTGCGGGCTGCGTTACTTTGGCTGTTGCACGTACCGCAGGTACGGCTTCAACGTCTTGAACCCTTGCGGATATTTCTCTTTCGCGGCATCGTCAGAAACCGATGTCGGAATGATGACATCTTCGCCGGGCTTCCAGTTCACCGGCGTAGCCACCGTGTGTTTCGCGTTCAGTTGCAGCGCATCGAGCAGGCGCAGCACCTCGTCGAAATTGCGGCCCGCGCTCATCGGATACACGAGCATCGCCTTGACCTTCTTGTCGGGCCCGACAAGGAATACCGAGCGCACCGTCGCGTTGTCCACTGCAGTGCGCGGCCCGCCGCTTGCGTTCGGGTGGATCATGTCATAAAGCTTCGCGACCTTCAGGTCGTCATCGCCAATCAGCGGGTAGTTGACGGCCTTTCCCTGCGTTTCTTCAATATCCTTTACCCATTTCTGGTGGTCGCTGACGGGATCTACGCTAAGGCCGATGATCTTGGTATTGCGCTTGTCGAACTCCGGTTTGAGCTTGGCCAGGTACCCGAGTTCAGTCGTGCAAACGGGCGTGAAATCTTTCGGATGCGAGAACAGGATCGCCCATTGATCGCCGATCCACTCGTGAAAACGGATTGTCCCTTCGGTGGTCTCAGCAGTGAAATCGGGCGCATCTTCGCCAATACGAATCGACATCTTCAGCCTCCATGGGGTGGGTGCATCAGGGTACGCCGCCGCGGACGGCACGATGGCGCCTGATCCTTCGAATTGTAGTCAAGTTATCGCCGGATTTCCGGCTTCATTTGACGCCCGGCCGAGAATTTCCGTGTTGCAACACTTCCGCTTCGCGGCCGAGCCCCTTACGCGATCCCGTTGAGCACCTTTTCCAGGCTTCCCACCGTACGATCGATGTTATGCAACTTGTCCAGGCCGAACAGCCCGATGCGAAAGGTCTTGAAATCGTCCGGCTCGTCGCACTTCAGCGGAACGCCCGCCGCGACTTGCAGTCCCGCCGCCGCAAATTTCTTGCCCGACTGGATGGCGTCGTCGTCGGTATAGCTGACGATCACGCCCGGCGCCTCGAAGCCTTTCGCCGCCACGCTCCTGAAACCTTTTGCGGCCAGCAGTGCGCGCACCTTCTCTCCTAGCGCCAGTTGCTCCGCACGGACTTTGTCGAAGCCGTACGCCGCTGTCTCCTGCATCACGTTACGCAGGACCGCCAAGGCATCGGTGGGCATGGTGGCATGATAGGCAAAGCCGCCTTGCTCGTAGGTCTCCATGATCTGCAGCCACTTGCGCAAATCGCAGGCGAAGCTGGTGCTGATGGTGGCATCGATCCTTTCCCGCGCCAAGGGGCTCAGCATTACCATGGCGCAACACGGCGACGCGCTCCAGCCCTTTTGCGGTGCGCTGATCAGGATATCCACGCCAGTCGCCTGCATGTCGACCCAGAGCGTGCCGGACGCGATGCAATCCAATACAAAGAGTCCACCCACGGCGTGCACCGCGTCGGCGGCCGCGCGTATATACGCATCGGGGAGGATGATGCCGGACGCGGTTTCGACGTGAGGCGCGAATACCACATCCGGTTTGCTTGCCTTTATCGCGGCAACCACCTCCTCAATCGGCGGCGGGGCGAAGGCCGCTTGCCTGCCGTCCGTCACCGGGCGCGCCTTGAGCACTTGCGCACCGGAAGGAATGCCACCCATCTCGAAAATCTGGCTCCAGCGGAAACTGAACCATCCGTTGCGGATGACAAGACATTGCTTGCCCGTCGCAAACTGCCGCGCCACCGCTTCCATGCCGAAGGTGCCGCTGCCGGGAACGATCACGGCCGAGCGAGCGTTATAGACTTGCTTCAATATGCCTGAAATATCTCGCATCACACCCTGGAAGGCCTGCGACATATGGTTTATCGCGCGGTCGGTGTAGACAACGGAGTATTCGAGAAGCCCATCGGGATCGACGTCAGGTATTAGACTTGGCAAGTTCGTCTCCTGGAAGAACGCGCATGCTCGGACGTGGCATGCTGTCTGCCGCAATCCTACCCCGAATAGGCGCGAAGATGCGTTTTCAGGGAATCAGCAACGAACGGCAAATGGAAGACCTGCCGGGCTGCTTGCGAACCCGTCAGTCGCCGGGCATGTGACCGTCCGGTTCAATGCGTGCAGAATACCTTGGGAACCTGCGCAAAGCATCTATCCTTAAGAGGCCGTTTCGGCGCCCACCAGGAGGATGATCATGCGCATGCTTCTCAACATACGGATTCCCCACGAGCCATTCAACACTTTTGTGCGCGAAGGCACGATCGGAGACGTGATGGCGAAGATACTCGACGAGATAAAGCCCGAGGCCGCCTACTTTACCGAACAGAACGGCACACGCGGCGCAGTACTCATCGTGAATCTCGACGATCCGTCGGGAGTTCCCGCGCTGGCAGAACCCTGGTTTCTGAAATTCAATGCCGACTGCGAATTTCGCGTCGTGATGCTCCCGGAAGACATCCAAAAAGCCGGGCTCGAGGATCTTGGAAAGAAATGGAGATAGCAGGCGCTCGGCTACGCGCCGCCTCCGGCTCGCAAGGCTCGGCGGCGCGCCAAAGGTAACTCAGACCCGCTGCAACGTCAGCGGATCCGGTACGCCATCGAAGTACTTTTGCAAAGCCTGCGTGAATACGTCGTTGTCGCGGGCGGCACGCGAGAACAAGCTCATCGACGAACGAAACTTCAGAAAATCCGGATATCCGAAAATCGCTTCGATCGATCGCCCTTCGACGAGGTTGACCAGCCGCGTGCACTCCCGCAGCCGCTCGCCGAGTATGGGATGGCGCAGATAGGCCTCGGCCTCTTCCAGCGAAGCAATCGCGAATCGCTGCGCCATTGCGCTTCCCCCGAGTCCCTGAATCTGCGGAAACACGAACCACATCCAGTGGCTCCGCTTATGCCCGTCGCGCAGTTCATCGCATACCTGCGCGTACACCGGGTCCTGCGCGTCGATGAAACGTTGAAGGTCATAAGGATCGTCCATGCCATCCTCCATCCATATCGATCGCGGCAGGGTGCCACGTCCACCACGAAGAAGGGGCGCGTCGCGCCCCTTCCAGATCGGAGGTTTTTGTCAACGGCACGATCGCCGTCTCACTCCCAGTTTAGACGTGAATTGCCGAAAGCACTGCGAGGACACCGCCGAGCGCGCCGACGCCACACGAGGCGATGTACAACCATCTGCGCCGCGTAAGCAATGTGATTGCCGCAAGCGCGATGGAAACCTGGACCGCGACCATCGCTTGCGCCCAACGATGATGACGGTGAACGGCCAGCTCACTGGCGTTATCCGCCGCCCGCGCCTCCTGCTCTTGCGCCTCAGCTTTCTGACGGATGGCCTCCTTCTCCGCCGCGTAGCGCGACGCCTCCCGCTTGGCGGCTGCCTGATCAACGCCAGGCAACTGTGCCGTCAGTTCCGCGATGGCCTGCTTCTGCCCCTTCGCCTGGTAGTAAGCCCATTGGTTGGCCGCTTCGGTCTTGTGGATGGCCGCTTCGTTCTTGAGGAGCAGCGCCTCGTTTTGGGTCGCGCCGCCCTGGTAGCCGAAGACTGCGCCGGCGGTGGACAGGATGGCCGTCATCACCGCGATGCGGCCCGCAAAGCTGTCGGCATGTCCAACTTCGGCCGCGTGCTCAAGCACATGGTCGTGGGCACCGTGTACGTGAAATTCTTCTGACATTCTCTTCCCAATCGTCAATCGAAGCCGGCAGCAAGGTCTGCGGATGCGTTGAGATTCGATTGCCGCCAGGATCGAACCTCAGTGCGACGCATCCGCGCGGATAATACCCGACTCCGGGGTGATAACGCGAGTTTGCGCGAGCGGCACAATACCGATATTCGATCGCTATTTCACATTGCCATCTCGCATTTGAACTTTGCGGTATGGCAGGGCTCGCACTGCGGCTACTGGTCTGAGGAGACCTGCCAGCCAAACGGCTAAAGCAGAAAAACGCGTAGACTGTGATGACACCGGCGGATGTCGTGTGCGGTGGCTGCCCTTGAAGGTCAAGGAGGCGCGATGGGAACCAACGATATCACTGCGTTCGTGTTTGCCGGCGGCGGCAGTTTGGGCGCGATCGAGGTCGGCATGCTGGGCGAACTCGTGGCTGCTGGCATCAAACCCGATCTGATCGTCGGCGCGTCGGCCGGCGCAATCAACGGCGCCTATTTTGCGTTCTCCCCCCATTCCGACGGCGCAGCGGCACTGGCAGCGGTGTGGCGCGGTATCCGGCGTGAGCATGTGATGCCGTGGTCATGGCTGTCAATGTTGTCGGCCCTACGCGGCCGGCGAGATCATTTCGTCGACGGTGTTGCGCTGCGAAAGCTGCTACGTACGCATTTCGAAGACAGGCGCCTCGAGGATGCCGGCGTGCCGATACATATCGTCGCGACCGACATGGACTCCGGCAACGAAGTCGTGATGTCGGACGGTCTGGCCGTCGACGCGGTCATGGCGAGCACCGCGATTCCGGGGGTGTTCCCGCCGGTCATGGTGGCCGGCAGAGCCCTGATCGACGGCGGCGTCGCCAACAACACCCCCGTCTCGACGGCAGTCCGCCTGGGCGCCAAGCGCGTCATCGTGCTGCCGGCCGGCTTCGCCTGTGCTGCGCGCCGCGCGCCGCGCGGGCCGATCGAACACGCCATGCATGCGCTGAGCCTGTTGGTTGCGCGCCAGCTTGTCATCGATCTCGAACGGTGGGCGGATCAGGTGCATATCGCGGTCGTGCCGCCGCTGTGTCCGCTCGACGTATCGCCGTACGACTACCGGCAGTGCGGCACCCTGATCGACCGCGCGGCCGAAGCCACGCGTGCCTGGCTCGCCGCGGGCGGCGCCGCGCAACGCGGCATACCCGGCGCCTTGCGCCCGCATCAGCATTGACCGGCAACGCCCCCCCTCCCCCGGCAGGATGCTCCGCTTCAGGCCAACAGGTACCGATTACGCCCGGAGTAACGCCGGTGGACGGCGCTGTACCCATTGGGTCGCTTGCTCATAGGCATACGAGAGCTGCAGCACGGCAAGATCCGCCTGGCGCTTGCCGATAATCTGCACGCCCATCGGCAAGCCTTGCGCGCCAAAGCCGACCGGAACGCTCATCGCAGGACAGCCGGCCAACGACACCGGCGTGACCACCTCCATCCAGCGGTGGTACGTGTCCATTGTCTTTCCGGCAATGCTCGCCGGCCAATGGGTCTTGGCATCGAACGGAAAGACCTGGGCGGTCGGCAGCAGCAGATAATCGTAGCGCTTGAACAGGTCGTTGACGGCGTTGTACCAGGCGCTGCGGTCGGCCGACGCCTTGAAATAGTCCTGCACGCTGAGCTTCAGGCCGCCTTCGATCTCCCAAATCAGCTCCGGCTTCATCAGCGCGCGTTTGGCAGGGTCCTTGTAGGCATCGCCTTTGCTGCCGGCGACGGAGGCGTGGCGCAGCGTCAACCAGGTTTGCCACAGGCGTTGCGGCGAAAAATTCAGATCGGCGTCCTCGACCTTGCAGCCGATCGCCTCGAAATTTTTCAGCGAACTGCGGCACAGGTCCAGCACCCCGGCTTCCATCGTCAGGTAACCGTGGAGGTCGCCAAGCCAGCCCACCCGGGTGCCGCGAAAGTCGCGTTTGAGCGGTTCCGCAAAACGCGCCGGGTCCTGTTGAATCGACAGCGGCGCCCGAGGATCGTAGCCGGCCTGCGTGGACAGCAGCGTCGCGAGGTCGGTCACGGTACGGCCCATCGCGCCGTTGGTGGACAAGTCACCGAGAAACAGTTCGTCGCTGGGACCCGACGGCACGCAACCCGCGGAAGGGCGAAAACCGTAAACATTGTTATAGGCAGCGGGATTGCGCAACGAACCCATCATGTCGCTGCCGTCGGCCACCGGCACGAGGTGCAGGGCCAGCGACACGGCAGCGCCGCCACTGCTCCCCCCGGCGATACGGGTTTGATCGTAGGCATTGAGCGTGGTGCCGTAGACCGGGTTGTACGAATTCGATCCCAGGCCGAACTCGGGGGTATTCGTCTTGCCGATGAGGATCGCCCCCTGGCGTTTGATACGCTCGACGAAAATATCGTCATGCTTGGGGACGTTATCCTTGAACAGCGGCGAGCCGTAGGTGGTTCTGATGCCTGCCGTCGCCGCGAGGTCCTTCACGGCATGCGGCATACCGTGCATCCAGCCCATATATTCGCCGCGCGCAAGCTCGCGGTCGCGCGCGTCGGCCTGCTTGAGCAATGCATCGCCATCCTGCAGCGCAACGATCGCATTGACCTTGGGATTGATTCGTTCGATGTGCGCGAGATAGGCCGCCATCGTTTCACGGCAGGAAACCTTGCGTGCCTTGATGGCGCGCGAAAGCGTCACGGCATCCATCGAGACAATATCGGACGACGCGGCGCCCGTCGGCGTTGCCGTTGCCGCACCGGCATTGGATGACGCTACCAAACCAGGCACTCCTGCGAATGCGGCAGCGCCCAGCATCGTGCCTGAGATCGCTCCGCCTTTGACGAGAAACTGGCGCCGCCCTTCGGAACATTCATTGGTTTGCAAGCCATTGCCTGAACGCGTCTCCTCTTTCATGTCGTCTCCTTTGTCGGTATGTGATCGAGCGTCACTATCCTGGAGACAACGTTAGGGCCAACCGAACCCTGCTTCAATCAACCTGCACGGCAGTTCATTACTGCGACAGTAATGTTAGCGTATTCGTCCGGCCGGGGGCGGAGATCCGCAAAGCGCCGCAGCGCGAGCGGGTGCCGCGCTCGATCAGCGATCAACGTTCGGCGATCATTCGGCACTCGGCCGAGAGCGCGAGGAGGTTCGGATCACGCTCACGCTTGCGCTGGATCACGAGCACGATGTGCTGGCTGATGGCGTAGCGCTCAGCCAACGGGATCAACTGCACTTTCGGACTGAAATCGGCAACGCGGCGCGGCAGCAAGGCGTACCCGATGCCATTGCTCACCAGGTTCATCAACGAAAAAATGTCCCCCACCCGCATCGCGATTTCCGGCGCAAAACCCGCCCGCGCAAACGCGCTCGTGAAGTCGTGGTAGGTGGCGAACTCGTCGCTCAGGGACACGAAGCGCTCGGCACGCAACGCCAGCAAGTCGATGTTCGTATGCTGCGCATAGGGTGAGCCGAGCGGCGCCGCGAACATGATGTCATCGTCGAACATCGGCACCTCGAGCAAGTCGGGATTGCGCAGCGGCTCGCTCAATGCGATGACAATGGCGTCCAGCTGGCCCTCCTGCAGTTTATGCAGCAGTTCCCGGTTCGAGCCGAGCGTCAGGTCGATATCGAGCGACGACCGGCGCGTCTTCAGCCCGACGAGCAATTGCGGAATGGTGCGCACCGTCATCGAGTAGAGCCCGCCGATCTTCAGGCGCGTGGCGGTGAAGCCGGCCGTCTCGCGCGTGCGGCGGATGCCGTCCTCGCAGTCGCGCAAGATGCGTTCGGCGTGCTCCAGAAACACGTACGCCGTCGACAAGGGAATCAGCTTGCGGCCGTCGCGCTTGAACAGCGGACAGCGAAGGCCCCCCTCCAGCGAGTGCAGCGCCCGGTGCACGCTGACCGTGCTCTGACCGAGCGCTTCCGACACCCGCGCCATATTGCCCAGCTTCATGAACGCCTGGAACACTTCCAGTTTCCTGAGCGTGATGTCTTCGTCGATCGCCATCTCTCGTGCGCCTCCCCTTGTGCCTCCTTGCCGGCCGCCCGCTCGTCTGGCGAGCTCGATAGGCGGGAATTTTCCCATGCCGACGATTATGTCATTAACGCCGGGTTAACGAAACGACGTTTAGGTTGATTGAAACGCGCTGCGCAAGGGCTTACGTTTGATGCTAACGATGAACGACAGCCGGAGCCCCCGAATGCAAGCCACGTCCCCCATCCCCGCCCAATGGCGCCGGCGACGCGACGAGAAACAACGCCGTCTCGACAAAGCACGCAAGATCACCGACGGCGTCGTGATTCCCACGCAGGATATCGTCGCCGCGCTTGAAGCGCTGATTGCGCCCGGCGATCGCGTCGTGCTTGAAGGCAATAACCAGAAGCAGGCCGATTTCCTGTCGCGCTCGCTCGCGCAGGTCAATCCCGAGCGCCTGCACGATCTGCACATGATCATGCCGAGTGTGGGCCGCGCCGAACACCTCGACCTGTTCGAGGCCGGTATCGCCCGCAAGCTGGACTTCTCGTTCGCAGGCCCCCAAAGCCTGCGCATCAGCCAATTGCTGGCCGATGGTCAACTCGAGATCGGCGCGATCCACACCTATATCGAGCTCTACGCGCGGCTCGTGGTCGACCTGATCCCGAACGTCGTGCTCGCCGCCGGTTTCATGGCGGACCGTCACGGCAACATCTATACCGGACCCAGCACCGAAGACACGCCGGCCCTGATCGAGCCGGCCGCGTTTTCCGATGGCATCGTGATCGTGCAGGTCAATGAACTCGTTGACGATGTCACGGATCTGCCACGGGTGGACATTCCCGCTTCCTGGGTTGATTTCGTCGTGGTCGCGGACCAGCCGTTCTATATCGAACCGCTGTTTACCCGCGATCCGCGCCTGATCAAGCCAGTCCACGTGCTGATGGCGATGATGGCAATCCGGGGCATCTATGAGCGGCACAACGTGCAGTCGCTCAATCACGGCATCGGCTTCAACACGGCGGCCATCGAACTGATTCTGCCGACGTACGGCGAACGGCTCGGGCTCAAGGGCAAGATCTGCCGCAACTGGACCCTCAATCCGCATCCCACGCTGATCCCCGCGATCGAATCGGGCTGGGTCGAGAGCGTGCATTGTTTCGGCACCGAATTGGGCATGGAGCGTTATGTCGCAGCGCGTCCGGATATTTTCTTCACCGGTCCGGACGGTTCGCTGCGTTCGAACCGTATGCTCTGCCAGTTGGCGGGACAATACGCGGTCGACCTGTTTATCGGCGCAACACTGCAGATCGACGGCGACGGGCATTCGTCGACGGTAACACGCGGTCGTCTCGCCGGCTTCGGCGGTGCGCCGAACATGGGGCACGATCCGCGCGGACGCCGCCATGCCACGCCCGCATGGCTCGACATGACGGAACCCGTGACGATGCTCGAGCGCGGCAGGAAACTCGTCGTGCAGATGGTGGAAACGTTCCAGGAAGGCGGCAAGCCGACCTTCGTCGACACGCTCGACGCCGTGTCTGTCGCGAAGCAAAGCGGCATGCCGCTCGCACCGGTCATGATCTACGGCGACGATGTCACCCATCTGTTGACCGAAGACGGCATCGCTTATCTCTACAAGGCACGCTCACTCGAAGAGCGTCGCGCGATGATCGCCGCCGTCGCGGGCGTGACCCCCATCGGTCTGCGGCACGACCCCGCGAAAACGGCGCAGATGCGGCGCGACGGCCTGATCGTTCTGCCCGAGGATCTCGGCGTGCGCCGCGCCGATGCGAGCCGCGAGTTGCTGGCCGCCAAAAGCATTGCCGAACTGGTCGAATGGTCCGGCGGGCTGTACGCCCCCCCTGCGCGTTTCCGGAGCTGGTAATGGACAAGACGTTGCTCAAGCGCATCGAGTCGCGCGCGCAGCCGCACGCGCTGGCCACTGCGCTGGCGGATCTGGTGCAGGGTTCGCTCATCGACGAAGTCACGCTCTCGCCGAAGCCCGGACTGGTGGATGTGCGTGGCCGCGGCGCGCATCATGACCTTGGCTGGGCGCTGATGGTGCGTTCGGCCCAAACCCTGCGGCCGAGCTTCGAGGCGATGGCCAAGGCCGGCGCGCTGATCGCCGAGCCAATGCGTCTGCGCGAACAGATCGGAAGGCTGGGACGCCTCGGCGAGCAGGCCATGCTGACGGCGACGGGCGGCATCAATACGCACCGCGGCGCAATCTGGGCCCTGGGACTGCTGGTGACGGCTGCCGCGCAAGCCCCGAGGGCGCTCGCCGCCACTCACGTCGCCCGGCGCGCGGCCGTGCTCGCCAACTTGCCCGACCGTTTTGCGCCCGGCATGACCGGCCACAAGGGCGAGCGCGCGTGTCTTGACTACGGCGTGGGCGGTGCGCGCGGACAGGCGTGCGCGGGCTTTCCGCATGTCGTCAAGGTGGCCCTGCCCGCGTTACGGCAAGCCCGTGCGGCAGGCATTCGGGAGGACGCCGCGCGCATCGACGCGTTGCTCGCCGTCATGGCCAGTCTCGATGACACCTGCGTGCTCGCGCGTGGCGGCCCCGATGCACTGCGCGCCGTACAGACCGGTGCCGCAGCCGTGCGCGCCGAGGGCGGGGTCGTCACGCCGAAAGGCCGCCGCGCGCTGGCCCGGCTGGAAGCCGATCTGCTGGCGCGCCACGTATCGCCAGGCGGCGCGGCCGACATGCTTGCCGCCGCCCTGTTTCTCGATCGTCTGCCGCGTGCGAGGCTGCACGCGTTGTCCGACGACGCCCCGCTTCACTGAGTTCTGGAATTTGTCATGGAAAGCCTTGTTTTCAATTTTCCCGCCGGCGCCCCTGCCCGACATCGCGCGCGCGCCGGCGTTGTCGGCTCCGGCGATCTCGAAGTGCTGCTGCAGCCGCAGTCCGCCGGCCGCATCGACGTTTCGGTCACGACGTCCGTGGGCGGCATGGCCGCGATCTGGCAAGCCCAGTTAAGCCGCATATTCACCGCGCAAGCGTGGCCGTCGGCCGCCATCGAGATCAACGACTTCGGCGCGACGCCCGCTGTGGTTCGACTTCGGCTAGAGCAAGTGCTTGAAGCCGTCTGCGCCCAACCGTGAGAGGAAGACAATGTCCCCCGATCTGATTCACCGCGACAGCTTCATCGAACGCGACGCACGCGCGCGCGCCGCTGCGCTGCTCGACCCCGGCAGCTTCCGGGAATTGCTTGACTCGTTCGCGCGTGTCACTTCTCCGTGGCTGCCGCGTCAAGGCATTGTTACGCAAGCCGATGACGGTGTCGTCGTGGCGAAGGGCACGATCGACGGCCAACCCGCCGTGGTGCTCGCCATCGAAGGGGCGTTCCAGGGCGGCAGCATGGGCGAGGTCTCGGGCGCAAAGATCGCCGGCGCACTGGAACTGGCCGTGGCCGACAACGAGCAAGGCATTCCGACCCGCGCCGTGATCGTCTTCGAGACGGGCGGCGTACGTTTGCAGGAGGCCAACCTCGGCCTGGCCGCCATTGCCGAAATCCACGCGGCCATTCACGCGTTGCGCGCGTTCGGGCCGGTCATCGGCATCACCGCCGGCGTGGTCGGCTGCTTCGGCGGCATGAGCATCGCTGCGGGCATGTGCAGCTATCTACTGGTCACGCGCGAGGCGCGGCTGGGGCTGAACGGGCCCGCCGTGATCGAACAGGAGGCCGGTGTCGAGGAGTACGACTCGCGCGATCGCCCCTTCATCTGGAGCCTCACAGGCGGCGAACAACGGGTGGCCACGGGCCTGGCCGACGCCTGCCTTGCCGACGACACCGACGCCATTCGCGCCCAGGTCGTCGCCTGGCTGAGCGCGGGTGCGCCCGAGCATCAACGCAGCGAACGGATCGCGCACTATCTCGCGCTGCTGAGCGCCGTGGACACCACGCATCAGCCGAGCCCTGCGGATGTGCGCGCCCTTTACGTCCACGGAGACAACGCATGAACCCAGCCGAACATTCCAGCCGTGGCGCGGTGTGGATCGCCGCGCTGAACGCCGGCCTCGACGGCGCCACCGAGATTGCCG
Source organism: Pandoraea terrae (assembly GCF_902459695.1). Lineage (GTDB taxonomy): Bacteria > Pseudomonadota > Gammaproteobacteria > Burkholderiales > Burkholderiaceae > Pandoraea > Pandoraea terrae. The sequence continues at coordinate 331,300 of NZ_CABPRZ010000003.1, read as the reverse complement.
GTTACGGCGACACTTTGCGGGTCGTCGACGCACAGATCGCGAACCGCGACGCACGCTACATCGCCGTCGTCCCCGACCCGGACAACCGCTTCCCGCGTGTGCGCCAGGGGGAAGTCGGCCTTGTCGAAGGCTGGCAGCTCGCGCGTGCCGTGCGCGACGCCATCGCGGCCGACGCCAACCGGGCGTGCAAGCGCGCGATCGTCGCCGTGGTCGCCGTGGCAAGTCAAGCCTACGGCCGCCGCGAGGAAGCGTTCGGCATCCATCTCGCGCTGGCCGCCGCAGCCGACGCCTATGCCGCTGCAAGGCTTGCCGGGCACCCGGTCATCGGCCTGATCGTGGGCCGCGCGATGTCTGGCGGGCTGCTTGCCCACGGCTATCAGGCCAACCGCCTGATTGCGCTGGACGATGCCGGCGTCATGGTGCACGCAATGGGCAAGGCTGCCGCCGCGCGGGTGACGCAACGCTCGGTCGCCGACCTGGAACAACTGGCGCAAACGATCCCGCCGATGGCCTACGACATCGCAAGTTTCCACTCGTTGGGGCTGCTCTGGCGTTTGCTGCCGGTGACCTCCGCACAGACCCCGAATCCCGCCGATATCGATGCCGTGCAGACCGCGCTGGCCCGGGCGCTGGCCGATATCGAGGCCGATCCGTCGCGCGGACTGGAAACGCGGCTGGGCGCGCCCCTGCGGCAAGCCTCCATGCAGGTCCGTACACATCTGCGGGCGCAATGGCACGCGGCACCCGAGGCATGAAGGAGAATGTCCGCCGCGCACTGGCTTGAACCGTACCCGCCGCCTGGAGAACGGCCGGTGCGGACCCAACCCGCGGGATCGGCGAACGCGCCGTCCGGCGTCATGCAGCACCTGTTGTGAATCGATGCACCCTTTACAAGACGATCCATCGTCGCATTCGTCAGGAGACAGCAAGTGATTATCTACGGTACGACCCTGCTCGCGATTTGCCACCTCGCGGGACTCTTCCTGGGCGACCTGCTCGGCCAGGCCATTGGCGTCAAGGCGAACGTGGGCGGCGTCGGCATCGCCATGCTGCTCCTGATCGGCGCGCGCATTTATCTGCACCGCCGGGGACTGATGCCGGCCGCCACCGAATCCGGCGTGTCGTTCTGGGGCGCGATGTATATCCCGGTCGTGGTCGCCATGGCCGCGCAGCAGAACGTGGTGACGGCATTGCGCGGCGGCCCGGTGGCGCTGCTCGCCGCGATTGGCGCCGTGCTCGTTTGCGGCGTGTGCATCGCCCTGATCAATCGTACCGGTCACGCCGAACCGTTGCCGCCGCTGACCGAATCCGGTCAAGCCACCGCCTGAAGCGAGGTCCGTCATGCTATCGATGTTCGAAAAAATTCTGCAGCACAACGGGCTTGTTGCCGCATTCGCCATGGTCGGCATTGTGATGGGGCTGTCTGCGTGGCTTTCGCGCCGCCTGACGCTCGGCCGCGTGCACGGTTCCGCGATCGCCATCATGATCGGTCTGCTGCTTGCGTATTACGGCGGCGTGTTGACCGGCGGCGAGAAAGGTCTCGCGGATGTATCGCTGTTCGGCGGCATCGGCCTGATGGGCGGCGCCATGTTGCGCGATTTCGCGATCGTTGCCACGGCGTTTGAAGTGCAGGTCACCGAAGCGCGTAAAGCCGGCCTCATCGGCGCAGTCTCGCTGTTGCTGGGCACCGTGCTCCCATTCATCGTGGGTGCGGCGCTGGCGCGGGCCTTCGGGTATTCCGATGCCGTGAGCATGACCACGATCGGCGCGGGTGCGGTGACCTACATCGTCGGCCCGGTCACCGGCGCCGCCCTTGGCGCGAGTTCCGACGTCATGGCCCTGAGCATTGCCACGGGGCTCATCAAGGCGATTCTGGTGATGGTCGGCACGCCGTTCGCGGCGCGTCTGCTGGGTCTGAACAATCCGCGCGCCGCCATGGTGTTCGGCGGACTTGCAGGCACCGTCAGCGGCGTCTCGGCCGGGCTGGCGGCCACCGATCGCCGGCTCGTCCCCTACGGCGCGCTCGTCGCCACATTCCACACGGGACTCGGCTGCCTGCTCGGACCGTCGGTGCTTTTCCTCGCCACGCAGGCATTGGTGTCGGGCCGCTAGGGTCATGCACAATCGCCGCGCTGATGCCTGGGCCGTGCGCCCACATGATCTGCTGTGGGTCGATGCCGCACCCGTCGTGCACGGCGATCAAGCCCTGCCGTCATGGGCCGACGCCGCTTGGCAACAGGTGGCGCCCGTGGTGGTGCGGCGTGCGGCACGGTCGGCCGGCGGCGTGCCGGTCGGCCTTCGCGGGAGCGAACGTCACCAACGTTGCGCTGCCCACGTTGCCGAGTCGGCCATCGTGCGCGTGGTGACTCCCGAGCAGTTGGCGGCTTGCTGCGCCGGCATGGACCCGCTGCCATGGGCGGTGCGGCGCCCGGATCTGCCGGCGCTTGTCGTGCTCGGGATGGTGGCGCCGGCATTGAATGCGGCGGGCCTGCAATGGGGGCCCACCGGCGGCGTCGGCTTCGCGCTCGCGAGCGGCCTGCCGGTGCTGCGCGCGCAGAGCGATCTGGACCTGGTGGTTCACCTGGACCAGCCGCCTTCGGCCGAAACGCGCCGTGTGTTGACGGCGGTCGCCGCACAAGCCATTTGCCGTGTCGATCTGCAGATCGATACCGGATTCGGTGGATTCGCGCTGCGCGAGTGGCTTGCGACGCCGCAACAAGTGCTGCTCAAGACGGATCGAGGCCCCCGTCTGGTCACGGATCCGTGGGCGGCCGGCACGGCGGAGATCGTGCAGTGAGCGTCCTGTTCACATTCCCCGGACAGGGCGGCCAGCGCACCGGCATGTTGCATGCGTTGCCCGACGCACCCGAGGTCGCGCGCACGCTCTCGGAAGCGCATGCCGCGCTGGGCCGCGATCCGCTGACGCTCGATAGCGAGGCCGCACTGCGCTCGACGGTATCGGTACAACTGTGTCTGCTGATCGCAGGCGTTGCGATGGCCCGCGTGTTGATCGCCCGCAACGCCCGTCCCGATATGGTGGCCGGCTTGTCGATCGGTGCGTGGCCTGCAGCGGTGGTCGCGAACGTGCTGGATTTTGCCGATGCCGTCAGATTGGTCGAGTTGCGCGGGCAACTCATGGAAGCCGCCTACCCCTCCGGGTTCGGGATGGTCGCGATCGTCGGACTGCGCGAAGCGGAAGTGGCGGCCATTGTGTCGCGCGCCCATTCCCCCGATGCGCCCGCATACGTCGCGAACCTGAATGCAGAGACCCAGACGGTGGTCGCAGGGGCTGATGCCGCACTCGAACAAGTACGTGTGCAAGCCCTTGCAAGCGGCGCGTCGCGCGCGTGCCGGCTTGCGATGAGCGTTCCATCGCATTGCCCCTTGCTTGATCGTCAGGCAGCCGTGTTGGCCGACGCGGTCAAATCCGTCTCGCTGCGCCTGCCGCGTGTGACCTACGTTAGCGGCAGCCACGCCAGAGTCCTCTTCAGGGCCGACACGATCGGTCACGACCTCGCCTGGAACATGGCGCGCCAAGTGCATTGGCACGACGCCGTACGCCATGCCTACGAGCGCGGCGCACGGCTCTCGGTGGAGATGCCGGGCGGCGGCGTGCTGACCCGGCTCGCCCACGCCGGGCCGGAGGACAGCGGCGCGCTCAGCGTGGATACCGAACGGATCGACTCGATCGTGGCGCACATTCAGCGAAATGCTCGGCAGTAACACCGATGGCACCGCAATGCCCTGTCCCGGCGTGCGCCATGGTATCGCGCAGCCGTCTATTTCCGTGACAGCACACCCGCCACCTCGGGCTCGACCTCGGCGTAGTGGTCGAACTCCATCGAATGCAGCCCGCGACCCTGGGTGGCTGAGCGCAAGTCGGTGACATAACCGAACATTTCGGCGAGCGGCACCTGGCCGACGATGGCTTCCACGCCGCCCGGGCGTGGCGCCACCGACTCGATTTCGGCGCGACGGGCCCCCAGTTGCCTCAGCGCGGCCCCGGTGAATTCGGTCGGGACCAATACCTCGATGCGGAACATCGGTTCGAGCAGCACCATCCGCCCCTTGCCGAAAGCCGCCTGGCAGGCATGGGCGGCCGCCGTACGGTAGGCAAATTCGCTCGAATCGACGGAATGGCTAGACCCGCCTTCGAGGCGAACTTCGATGTCGGTCACAGGATAGCCCGCCAGCGCGCCGGCGTCGGTGGCGTCTCGTACCCCCTGTTCCACGGCCGGAATGAATTGGCGCGGCACCGCCCCGCCGCTGACGGCGTTTTCGAAGCGCACGCCCGAACCGCGCGCGCCGGGGCGCAACGACAGAATCACATGGCCATATTGACCATGCCCGCCGGTCTGATGGATGAAGCGCCCCTCTTCGTGCGCCACCGCGCGCGTAAGCGTTTCTTTGTAGGCCACATGCGGACGCCCCATTTTTGCCGCAATGCCATATTCGCGCGCCAGCCGGTCCATCAATATTTCGAGGTGGAGCTCTCCCATGGCGGCAATCACCAGTTGGCCACTTTCGTCGTCAACGCTCAGTTGCAGGGTCGGGTCTTCGTCGGTCAGCTGCCGCAATGCATCGGCCATTCGGTCATGGTCGGCAAGTGTTTTCGGTTCCACCGTGGCGCGCAGGACCGGCTCCGGAAACGTGATCGACTCCAGCGTCACCGGATGCTCCGCCTGGCACAGGGTATCGCCCGTAAACGTCTGGTTCAAGCCCAGGAATGCGCCGATGTCCCCGGCATGCAGCATTTCGACGCTTTCGCGGTGATTAGCGTACATGCGTAACAGGCGCCCGGCCCGTTCCTTGCGGTTGCGCGTGGCGTTGTGCAGCAACATGCCGGAACCGACCGTGCCCGAATAGACGCGCGCGTAGGCCAAATGCCCGACATAAGGATCGTTGACGATCTTGAAGACGAGCGCTGCGAGGGGTTCCTCGTCGTCCGGCTCAAGACAAATCGTGAGGCCGCTCGCGGGATCGATCCCCTGGATTTCGCCGACGTCGAGCGGCGAAGGCAGAAAATCGACCACACAGTCCAGCAATGGCTGTACGCCAACGTCCCGCAATGCGGCGCCGCAGCACACGGGGAACAGGCGATTGGCAAGGGTGGCGCGACGCAGCGCCTCGCGCAACGATTGCGCGCCGATGTCGCCGCCCGCCAGGTAAAGCGAGAGCAGGTCATCGTCCGCCTCGGCAACGGCCTCGATCAAGCGCTGCCGCGCCGCATCGGCCTCGGCACGATACTCGGCCGGCACGGCACCTCGCTCCGGCCTGCCGTCCGGGACGAGCCCCCAGCGCAGCGCCTGCATCGACAGCAAATCGATCACGCCGTCGAACCCCGCCTCCTGGCCGAGGGGGACTTGCAGGCACGCCACCGGCGCGCCGAGGCGCTCACGCACGCTCGCCACCGCGCGCTCGAAGTCTGCCCCGATACGATCCATTTTGTTGATGAAGCACAGCCGCGGCACCCGGTAGCGGTCGGCCTGCCTCCACACTGTCTCGCTTTGCGGCTGCACGCCGTGCACGGCATCGAAGAGCACCACCGCACCATCCAGCACCCGCAACGAACGCTGGACTTCGGCGGTGAAATCGATATGACCCGGGGTATCGATCAGGTTGATCATGCAGTCGCGCCAACGCGCGCTGATGGCCGCGGCCACGATCGTGATGCCGCGCTCGCGCTCCTGGGCCATCCAGTCGGTCACTGTCGTACCGTTGTCGACCGAGCCCAGGCGATGCGTGCGGCCCGTGTGGAAGAGAATCCGGTCGGTGATGGTGGTCTTGCCGGCATCGATGTGGGCGATGACGCCAATGTTGCGGATGGCGGCGGTCGGCGCAAGAGGTTCTGCCACGGCGCATCTCCTGGGGCCGGGCAACGCGAGCCCGAAATTAGCGTGAACAGGCCTTGGTCCACTGAATCAGTGGGATGGGCGCCTCACGTGACCAGCGCCGTCCGATTTCAGTGATTCAGTGGACTATGCCGCCGCCGCTCTGTCAGGCCCTGACTTCGATGCGATTGACAACCTTGTCAATCGCGTCCACGTACCAGACGTCCCGTTCCGCCTGCTTGCTCTCCGCCTCGCTCGACACCCAGCCCGCAAGCGTCACCATGTGATCCTGCGAATGGACTGTGATCTGGTCGGCATGCACATACGGGTCGGATTCGAGCACCAGCTGAACCGCGTCGGTGATTTCGTCGTCGTTGTCATCTTCGTCAGGGAACACATCCAGCAGGTTCATCACGTCGCGGCAACCGCCGGCCCACCAGGCGAGGACCCCGGCCAGGCGCTTGTGGGACAGGCTGATCACCTGCCCCGTCAACGTCACGACGCCGTCCTGCACCGTGACTTCGATGGCGCCGCTGCCATCCTCACTGCCAGCCTCGTCCATCGCGCTGCGCAGTATTTCCACCTGCCCCTTGACGCGCGCGCAGATGACGCAGTTGCGGAAATCCACCGCCTGCAAGAGCCGCTCGCAAACACTGTCCCGCAGCGCGCCGTCGGCGACCGGCGGGCCGGCACGCAAGCGCAGGCGGTCGACCAGCGCCGCCCCCTCGCTGAACTTGTGCGTCAGATGCATCAGGCGCTTCTTGGACGCGATATCCGGCACCTCGCCTGTGACCGTCAAGATGCCGTCGGACAGGCTCATATGGATGGGAAAGCTTTGCGGATTCAAGTGCGATTCATGCTCGAATGCCGCCAGTACCTGCTTCAAGACCGTATCACTGCTTTGCATGATCCGCCTCGCGCAAAGAATTGATGGCGCGGCACACTCGATGGGCCGCCCCCACGCGGACCTGGCCACATCGATGCGGGCGGGGCCAGTGCCACTCAAATCATTATAGGCACTGCGCCAGCGCAAATTGTCAGGGCTTGTCAGGCGCTGCGCGGGAGCCTATGGTCAGGGCTTGGGCTCCGGGACGCTCTGGAAGCCGACTTTCTTGTGCGTGCCGTCACAGAAGGGCTTGTTTTCGGAATGTCCACAGCGGCACAGCCAGACCTGTTCGCCTTCGAAGGCGAATTCGCGGCCCGCCGGCGTCACGATCTTGAGATTGCCCTTGACACGGTACGGACCGTTGTCCTGAACGGTAACAACGACGTCGTCGCTCATGGCTGCCTCCCGAGGGAAATGAGGAACGAAGTCCCATTGTAGGCACCCACGCGGCGGCGCATCAAGCGAACGCCGCCCCGGCAGTCGGCTTCCCTGCCAGACCAGGGCCACGTACAGCGCATCCGGAGCGATGCCGCGGGCGCCGCCCGCCTATTGAGCCGCGGAACCGGCCGAGTATTGTTCGTTGCTCACCTTTTCCATCCAAGCAACGACCGTGCCCTCCAATTGTTCCTGAACGGCGATGTGGGCCATGGCCGTGTACGGCGCGGCGCCATGCCAATGTTTCTCGTGCGGCGCGATCAAGACCACGTCACCCGGCTTGATTTCCTCGATCGGGCCGCCCCAGCGCTGTACCAAGCCGCAGCCTGCCGTGACGATCAGCCTCTGGCCCAGCGGGTGGGTATGCCATGCCGTCCGGGCGCCGGGCTCGAACGTAACGCTGGCGGCCGACGCACGCGCCGGATCGTTGACCTGGAACAACGGGTCAACGCGTACCGTGCCGGTGAACCATTCGGCCGGACCATTGCCGGAGGGCTGCGAGCCGCAACGTTTGATTTCCATTTCAAAACTCCTTCTCTGTTCGATGAGTGCAAGCGTCGGTTTCCGACTGCCGATGACGTGAATGTAGTGCGCGGAGCGATCCACGGGTAGGTGCTAAACTGCGCAAAGCGATATGAGCCAAATTCATAAATGCAGCGCATAGACTTCAACAACCTTCGCGCCTTCATCGTCGTGGCGCGCGAACGCAGCTTTACGCGGGCAGCCGCGCAAATGGGCGTGTCCCAGTCGGCGCTCAGCCATACCATTCGTGGATTGGAAGCAAAACTCGGCATCCGGCTGCTCACACGCACGACGCGCGGCGTCTCGCCGACCGAGGCGGGTGAACGGTTGCTATTGACCGTCGGGCCATACTACGAGGGCATCGAAGCCGAGCTGGTCGCCCTGAGTGAGCTGCGGGAAAAGCCGGCAGGCAACATCCGCATTACCGCGCACGACCACGCGGTCGATACCATTCTCTGGCCCAAGTTGGCCAAGTTCCTGCCAAACTATCCGGACATCAGTGTCGAGATCAACGTCAACTACGGGCTGATCGACATCGTCGCGGAGCGCTATGACGCCGGCGTGCGCAGCGGCGATCAGGTGGCGAAAGACATGATCGCGGCGCGTATTGGCCCGGATTACCGCATGGCGGTCGTCGGGTCTCCAACTTACTTCTCCAGTCGCCCAAAGCCGGAGACGCCTCGAGACTTGGCTGCGCACGACTGCATCAATCTGCGGCTACCCACCCACGGCGGCCATTACGCCTGGGAATTCGTGAAGGATGGTCAAGGTTTGCAGGTGCACGTTCAAGGTCAATGCATATTCAATACCACCCCGCAGATGCTCACGGCAGCCTTGGCCGGGTTTGGCCTGGCGTACGTGCCGGAGGACCTCGTGCTTGAGCATGCCGCTGCAGGGCGCCTCAGGCAAGTGCTCGACGACTGGTGTCCCACGTTTCCCGGCTACCATCTCTACTATCCAAGCCGCCGGCAGACGTCGCCGGCGTTCGCCTTGCTGGTCAACGCGCTGCGCTACCCGCGCTAAATCAGAGGTTCACTTTATTTCAATGACAAACGCCAATTCCGATGCTGTTCCGCGCCGAGAAATTCGTTCTCTGACACCCCTTGAGGGGCGCGTGCTGGCCGTGTTGCTCGAGAAGCAGTTCACGGTACCGGACACGTATCCGCTGTCGCTTAATGCACTGACCTCGGGCTGCAATCAGAAAACCGCGCGATCCCCCGTCATGAATGCCACCGAGGCCGAGATACTCATGGCCATCGATGGCTTGAAACACCTGAGCCTGGTGATGGAAAGCAGCGGAAGCCGTGTGCCGCGCTTCGAACACAACATGAATCGCGTGTTCAGCATTCCAAGCCAATCCGCCGCGTTGCTCGGGACGCTGCTTCTGCGCGGTCCGCAGACGGCTGCCGAATTGCGCTTGAACGCCGCGCGGCTGCATTCCTTTGCCGACACCTCGTCGGTCGAAGTGTTTCTGGAAGAGCTCGCCGCCCACAATCCACCCCGCGTGGTAAAGCTGCCGCGGACCCCGGGCGAGCGCGAGAGTCGCTGGATGCATTTGCTGTGTGGCGAAGTCAATCTGAATGTCGTGCCGGAACGCGGCACCGTCGAGGACGCCATTTCGCCCGCCGAGTTCGAGGCGCTCAAGGCCGAGCAAAAGGCGCTTGCTCACAAGGTGAGCCAGCTTCAGGCGCTACTCGAACACATGGCCGGCGAACTGGGAATTTCCATCGACAAGGACACGCTTTAGTCCAGCGCTGCCGCGTACGCCTTGGCGACAGCGTCGAAGATCCTCCGGGCCAACATCGGCAACGCCGAAAGGGCCCTCCACGACGCGGTTGTCCCGTATCCAGAATACGTCATGCACCGCGTGCCATCTCTCGAAGGTCGTTCCCTCTGCGCGCGCAATCAGTGAGAAAAATCGATATATTTTCATCACAAAAAATCGCTTTTTCTCCTGATTACGGCGTCATATCGTGTCCGCACGGCCAGGAACCGGCGTTCGGAATCCTCGATTCCCAAGTGACGCCAAAGGTGAAGATTTTTTTCTTCACGATGCGGACGATTCAGACTCGGCCGCAAGCCTTTCTCGAGAGATGCCGGACTCCTGTCAGCCGCCCCATAACGAAGTGGAAACGACGCGTCTCAGCCATGAACGAATCTATCGGCTCACTGTTCCCGGAAGCACTCACTCGAGAAATCAAATCGCGGTTTCACTACGTAGATCGCGACTTTGACGGAAAAATCAGGTTGTTCTTCGACAATGCCGGCGGCTCATTCAGGCTCAAGGCGGCGGACGAACAATATGCGACAGTCGACGCGATCCCCGATTGCACCGAGCGCACACATCGCACTTCTCGGCACCTTCAGGCGATTCAATCGAGAGGTACCGACGACTTTCGTCTCATGTTGAATGCAGTGGGCGGTGCTGTGTTCGCCTCACTGACGGCATCCGGCGCGATGTTCGATATGGTTCGAGCCATTGCCGAGAACATCCCGGGCACCAATTTCGTGACATCCTGCCTGGAACACCCGTCCTCGTTTGACGCGGTCACCTGCTATGCACAGCGCCTCAATAAAGAACTTCGGGTGGCCAGGAGCAACCCCGGAACGGGAGGCATCGATGTTGGCGAAATTGTTGGGCTGATTGACGAAAACACCTCGTTCCTGAGCGTGATGTACGCGTCAAACATTTCCGGCGCGAAAATCGACATCAGGACGATCGTCAAGCGCGCGCGTGAAATCAAGCCCGACTTGTACATCATTGTCGACGCAGTTCAACACGCACCGCACGGGGTGATTGACCTGAATGAAACGCCGGTCGACGCCATCAACATCGCCCCTTACAAATTCTTCGGCTGCCGAGGCTCGGGACTGTCGTGGCTGTCAGACCGTGCCGCGCGACTGCCTCATCACAAACTGAATGGCAAGCCTGTCGACTTTTGGGACCTTGGCAGTTCCGCGCCGGCACAGTTCGCCGCGATCACCTCCATCGTCGACTACGTATGCTGGCTTGGCGGCCACTACACCGAGACTTCTGACCGTCGCGAGTTGTTTGTGTCAGGAATGAAGAAAATCGAACTGCACGAGCGTGCACTGCTCGCACGCATGCTTGACGGCACGCCTGACGTCCTCGGTTTGCGGCACATCACGGGGGCGAAGGTTCTTCTTGACCACGAGGACCTGACCAAACGCGACCTGATTGTTGCCCTTGAATTGCAAGCGTTCTCTCCCGCCGAAGCGGTCAAGGAGTACGAGAAGCGTGGCGTTATCGTATATGAGCGGGTTGCGACAAGCTTGTACTCAAAGCGCATGCTTGATTCGTTCGGCATCGATGGCGCCATTCGGGTATCCCCGCTTCATTGCCATTCGGTGGAAGATATCGACAGGTTTCTGACGATTACCGCTCAAATCATGCAGCCATGAAGCGCATATAGCGCTCGCGCAGCGCGATCTTCCCGGATATCCGCACAATAAAAAAAGCAGAGATGCCCCCACATCTCTGCTCAAGCGTACTGCATGGATGAGTTTTCTTATTCGGTATGCACCAGGGCCATTTCCTCTCGCGTATTCAGCGGGTCTTCCTTGGCGTTCAGGCTCGCCAGATACGCTCGCCCCTTCGCCGCGTCGTATTGCCCTTCCCACTTGGCGATCACCAACGGTGCCAAGGCATTACCAATGACATTCAATGCAGTACGGCCCATGTCCATGATTCGGTCGATGCCTGCGATGAAGGCCAGACCTTCAAGAGGTAGCCCCGCGCTCGCCAAGGTCGCCAGAAGGATAACGAACATGAAGCCAGGAACACCCGCCGCCCCCTTGGAGGTCACGACCATCGTCAGTGTGAGCACGACTTGTTCTTGCAGCCCAAGCTGAATCCCGTAGAGCTGAGCCACGAACAGCGTTCCAACGCCCAGGTAAATGGACGCACCGTCCAAATTGAAGGTGTATCCGGTGGGTACAACAAAGGTTGTGATTGCCTTTGGCGCGCCATAGTCCTCCATCTTCCTCATCAGTTGCGGAAGTACGGTCGCAGAGCTGCACGTCGAAAACGCGATCACGAGTTCATCTTTGATGATGCGCGAAAGCGTAAAGATGTTGAACCCGAAAAGCTTCGCGGTAATTCCGAGCACGCCGACCGCAAATATGAGAATCGCACTGTAGGTGACAGCCACAAGTTTCAGAAGCGGCAGCAGTGAGCTAAAGCCGAAGTTCGCCACAGTCACGGCGATAAGCGCCGCGACCCCGACAGGCGCATATCGCATCACCATATTCGTGACTTTGAACATCGCGTCAGATACGCCGCGAAGTGTAGCCAACACCGGTTGTCGAAGCTCCGGAGATACCGTCTGAAGCCCCAGTCCGAAAAGCACCGAGAAAACGATCACCGGAAGCAGATCACCGCGGGCCATGGATGCAAAAATGTTATCCGGCACGATGCCAAGCACCAGCTGCATAAACCCGTGATGGGTTGACACGCTCTGGCTTGCATTCTGAAACGTCGAGATATCGACCCTCCCGAGTTGGGAAATATCGGTGCCGGCGCCAGGTTGCAGCAAGTTTCCGAAAGCGAGACCGATCATGATGGCGATCGTGGTAACGACCTCGAAATAGATCAGTGTCTTGAATCCGATTCTACCCAGCGTTTTTCCATCTCCCACGCCCGCAATGCCAACCACCATGCTGGTAAACACAATGGGGACCACAATCATCTTGATAAGCTTGATGAACAGGTCACCGGCGGGCTGCAAATAATTGGCGACAATATCTGCCCGCGCTGCGGGAAAATGGTTGAGCAGAAAGCCAATCAGAATTCCTGTCGCCAAGCCAAGTGCAATCTGAAAGGCCAAGCCAATGCGGACAGCGGGCCGCTTCGGAGCAGCATCCAGGTGTTGATTTACGACAGCGCGCATGTTTCTCTCTCCTGCTTGCGCCGTACTCCAGTGACGCAAACGACGCGCACCGCCGACATGGAAGCGCCGGCGGTGCATGTTGACTCAGTCAGCCCAGTGCCACGCAAGCGGCGACAATGCGCTTGCATCCTTCACGAATCGCGTCTTCCGACGCGGCGAACGAGAGTCGAATGTGCGGAGGAACACCATAAGCGGTGCCATCCAGCGTGGCCACGCCGGCTTCCTCCGTGAAATAGCTGACCACGTCCATGTCGGAGTTGAGCGTCTTGCCCTTCGGCGTCCTCTTTCCGAGCATGCCGGCAACGGACGGGTAGAGATAGAACGCGCCAGAGGGAGGCGTCACTCGCATGCCTGGCGCATCTTTGAGCAGTTGCGCCATGAGCTTTCCTCGTGCTGCGAAGACCTTGGCAGCGTGCTGCGGGGACGCTTGACTGCCAGCGAATGCGGCAATCGCTGCCGCTTGGCTAATGGAGCTCGGGCAAGTCGTTGTCTGCGAAATCAATTTCGAAATAGCGTTGACCAGAGTCGCCGGACCCGCACCATAACCCAGTCGCCACCCGGTCATCGAATAACCCTTCGACGCACCATTGACAATCAAACTGCGCTCCCGAAGTTCCGGCACGACCGCCAACGGGGATACGTGTTTACTTCCGTCGAAGATGAAATGCTCGTAAATTTCATCTGACATCAGCCAAACGTGCGGATGGCGCGTCAACACCTCTCCCAACGCCCGGATCTCTTCTTCGGAGTAGACAGCACCCGTCGGATTATTGGGGCTGTTGAGGATGAGCCATTTCGTCGCCGGCGTGATCGCCGACTCCAGTGCGGCCGGCGTCAACTTGAACCCTTCGGGTTCGCTGCCGACAACGACGACAGGAACGCCGTCGTTCACGACAACCATGTCCGGATAGGAAACCCAATACGGCGCATGAATGATGACTTCGTCGCCCGGGTTCAACGTCACCGAAAGCGCATGAAAGATGATGTGTTTCCCGCCGGCACCCACGACGATGTTCTGAGGGCCGAATTCAACTTGATTGTCCCGCAGAAGCTTTGTCGCAATTGCCTTGCGCAATTCCGGCGTACCGCTGGAGCCGGTGTATTTGGTCCGTCCGGCACGCATCGCGGCGATTGCCGCTTCGATCACGTGGTCAGGGGTTGGCAGGTCCGGCTCGCCAATCGTGAAATCGATGATATCGCGGCCTTCCGCTCGCAGCTTATCGACGAGTGCCTTTGCAGCCATGCTTGGCGACGGCTTGATTCGATGGATGCGTTCGGAGAGAAATGGGGTATTCGACATGTTGAGCTCGAGAATTCCGGATGAGTTATGCGGCCAGACCCTTGGCTTCAAGAATCGTTTTGATCCACGCCTGTTCGCGGTGCCCCGTCGCGATCTCCGCCTGAATGGCCTGCTCCTTCTCATTGTGTTTGGCCGCGAGTGCCAGGAGCTCGTCGGCGTCGGATTGCGGGAAGCAAACCACGCCGTCCTCATCGCCCACGATGATGTCGCCCGGGTTCACAATCTGGTCGCCCACGCTGACCGGCACATTCAGTTCGCCGGGACCGTCTTTGTACGGACCGCGGTGGATGACGCTTCGGGCATAACACGGAAAATCTTCGAAACAGGCCACGTCTCGAATTGCGCCGTCAATCACAAAGCCGACGCAACCCTGCGCCTGTGCGTGCAGCTTGATAAGTTCACCGACAAGCGCATTGCGGGAATTGCCACCGCCGTCTATCACCAGGACATGGCCCGGCTGAAGCATCGTGAGTGCCTTGTAAACCATCAGGTTGTCGCCTGGACGGCACTTGACGGTAAAGGCGGTACCGATGAGCTTGCGCGTTCGGTTATAGCGCGTGAGTCCGACAATGCCGATGCTACGTGCAAGGTTGTCGCTCAAATGGGGTACGACAACCTTCTCGAGTGCGGCAACGATGGATGCCGGTGCTACGACAGGCGCCGGATTGACGCGAAAGCCCGGGAGGCTCATGAAAAATCTCCGTCTTGTAAGACGCCAAGCGGCGCAACGGAGATAACAATACGGCGCCAAATTGTTGTAAAAAAGCGATTTTTTTCTATCGTAAAATATCGATAAATTTCATGTTTGGAGACGACGATGCTTACCTTCAAGCAAGTCGAGGCGCTGTACTGGATTGTGCAACTCGGCTCTTTCGAAGCTGCCGCGAGCAAGCTCAATGCGAGTCAGTCAGCGATCTCGAAGCGCGTCCAGGAGCTCGAGAGCACCTTCGAGTTTGATGTGTTCGACCGCTCGAAGCGCAGCGCCAGGCTGACGGAGAAGGGGGAGGAGCTCTTTCATTACGCCAAAGAGCTGCTGGAACGGCGCGACGAAATCGTCGAACGCGTGAGTGCGAAAGAGGTGCTGGTACGGCGGTTGCGCCTGGGCGTGACCGAACTGACTGCACTTACTTGGTTGCCGCACCTCATCGCCGCCATCAAGCGGGCGTATCCAAAGGTCGTCGTGGAGGCCGAAGTCGAACTGAGCGCCACGCTGCGTGAGCGGCTTGAGGCCGACACGGTGGACTTCATCATCGTCCCGAGTGCGCCCGTCAGCGAACGCTTTGTTTCGACGCACATCGCCTCCGTCGAGAATGCATGGCTCTGTGTGCCCGGGATGGCGCAGAACAAAGGCTCGATTCCGCTTTCCGAAATCGCCCAGTTTCCCCTGCTGACCCAAGGAAACCTTTCAGGCACGGGCATGACCTACGGCCGGTTCCTTCTCGAGCACGGCGTGAGTATCCCCAAAGTATTCGCCAGTAACAACCTGTTGGCGCAGATTGGATTGACGTTGTCCGGCATGGGCGTGAGCTATCTGCCCAAAGCATGCCTCAACTACCTGATCGCCGGCGGCGTGCTGCAGGAAATACGGACGCGCCCACCGCTTCCCCCGATCGAATACGTGGCCCTGTATCGTGCCGATCACGCCTATTCCCTTAATGCGGAAATCGCCAAGCTGGCTGAAGAGAGCTGCGACTTCAGTGCGCTGCTTTTGACGCCACAGGCCCCCAAACCAGCACCCGGCCAACGTAGGGGAATTCCCTCGAAGTAGCGTCGGCCACATCAAACGCTGAAACCCGATCTCATCAAGAAGCCCTTGAACCCGGGGGGCCGCGCAATACATCGCTTTTTCTCATGGAAAATCATAAAAAAATATCGCTATTTTCGTTATTTTTGCCCTGAAACAATCGGTTCATCGGTGACCCGCGAGTCTACAATCGGCTAGATGCGACGTCCATGGGCGTGGTCACCGCAATATTTGGACCACCGCTACGTAGATGGAGCATTCAATGAAGACGATTGCGCAACTCGCCGTTGCCGTATGCGCCCTGACTGCCGCTTTTGCGAGCAGCGTGCATGCGGATGAACTCAGTGACATCAAAGCGCGCGGAACCCTCGTGTGCGGCGTACAAAGCAACCTTGAGCCATTCGGTTTCCAGGACCAGGCGACTCGCGAGCTGCAGGGCTATGACATCGATTTTTGCAAGGGTGTCGCCAAACATCTCGGGGTCAAGCCCGAACTGAAGATTGTGTCGCTCGAGGGCCGTATCCCCGAACTGCTCGGCGGCCACGTTGATTTGCTCGCAGCGGTGCTCGGATATACGCCTGAACGAGCAAAGCAAATCGGCTTCAGCGACGGCTACTTCGTGAGCCAACACCGGTTGGCCGTGCGAGCGGACGGCCCCTACAAGATGCGTGACGACCTGGCCGGCAAACGCATCAGCATCATCAAGGGTTCGAGTACACAGAACTTCCTGGCCAAAGTCCTTCCGACCGCCCAACTCGTCAGCTACGAAGACGGCCCGTCGGCGTTCATGGCGCTGGCCCAAGGCAAAGTTGACGGCTACGCGCTATCCGAAACGCTGCTTCGCCGATTCATCGCGAAGCTGGGCGCAAACGGGAAAATCACAGTGCTGACCCCGCCGCTCGGCGAAGAAACATGGGGCCTGGGCGTCCGAAAGGACCAACCGGCGTTCCAGAAAGCCGTGAACGCCGCACTTCAGGCCATGGAAAAGTCCGGCGAAGCGAAACAGATCTTCGACAAATGGCTAGGCCAAGGCTCCATCTTCAAGATGAATCGTGAATTTACGATTCAACCCATCAAGACACAATGACGCATAACGGGCGCGGGGTCTCCCGCGCCTCGTAGCAACGATGGGGTGCATATGAATTACCAGCTGGATTTCAACGCCGTATTTCATGGTGAGTATGGCGCCCTGCTGTTCAAAGGGCTGAAGCTCACGCTGCTTCTCACGGTCGAAGCCTGGATTTTGGCGATTCTCGTCGGAACGATTCTCGCCGTATTGCGGCTCGGCGGCGGCCGGATACTTCAGAAGTTTGTCAAGGCGTACGTTGCCTATCATCAGAATGTGCCGATGCTGGTGCAGATACTGCTCTGGTACTTCGGCATATCGGCAATCCTTCCTGACGCCATTCAAACCTGGTTCAACACGCACAACGGCGAATTTCTCTTCTCCGTTATCGCCATTGGACTTTGCATGGCGGCGTACATCTCCGAAGATCTGCGCAGCGGACTTCGCGCCGTGCCTCATGGCCAACAAGAAGCATCCCGCTCATTAGGGCTGTCGTACGTGAAAACGATGCGCTACGTCGTACTTCCCCAAGCCGTTCGGGTTGCGATGCCGCCTTTGATAAACCATTCGGTATTGCTTTTCAAGAACACCAGTCTCGCCATGGCCATCGGATGCGCGGAACTCTCATACGCCACTCGCGAAATTGAGAACCACACATTCAGGACCTTCGAGAGCTATCTCGTTGCCACAGTCGTGTATCTGCTGATTTCGCTTCTGATAATGGCGGCCGGCGCAGCCACGTCGAGCAAACATCGCATCAAGGGGCGCTGAATCATGCTCGATATCCTGAAGAACAATTGGGAACTACTGCTGCTCGGGCAGTACCCCAATGGCCCACTCGGCGGGCTGGCGCTCACGTTGATTTTGTCGGTGGCAGGCCTGGCCCTCTCGTTCCCGTTCAGCGTCCTGATCGCCGTGGGACGTACCAGCCCTATCGCGCTGTTCAGAATCCCGACCACGGTTATCGTGTACGTGGTGCGCGGCGTGCCGCTCATCATGCTGATTTTCTGGGTGTATTTCTTCGTGCCTTTGATCATCGGCCGGCCGGTGACCGGCTTCACGACGCTGCTGTGCACACTGGTTGTTTATGAGTCGGCTTACCTCGGCGAAGTCATTCGCGCGGGTATCGAAGCACTACCGCGCGGCCAGGTGGAAGCTGCTCGAGCACTGGGCTTGTCGTATTTCACGACGACCTTCCGCGTGGTGCTTCCTCAAGCGCTCTACAACATGCTGCCGAGCATGGTGAGTCAGTTCGTGTCCACGATCAAGGAAACGTCGCTTGGATACGTCATCAGCGTGCAGGAGCTGACTTTCTCGGCAAGTCAGGTGAACAACAACCTGCTGACCCAGCCGTTTGGCGTCTTCGCCATCCTGGCCCTGACCTACTTCATCGTGTGCTTTGTCCTGACCCAGTTCGCACATCGCCTCGAGAAGCGCATCTACAACAAGCGCAAGGGCGCTTCGACCCAACGGAGTCAAGCCAATGATCTACTTCTCCAAGGTGAATAAGTGGTACGGGGAGTACCACGCCCTCGTTGACGTCACGGCACAAGTGAAGCGGGGCGAAGTCGTGGTCGTCTGCGGACCGTCCGGCTCCGGCAAGTCAACCCTCATTCGCACCGTCAATCGGCTGGAAGATATCAAGGAGGGTTCCATTACCGTCGACGGTCACGACGTCCACGCCATCGGTCTCGACGTGAACAAACTCCGTTCCGGTGTCGGGTTCGTCTTCCAGCAATTCAATCTGTTTCCTCATATGTCGGTGCTTGAGAACATCGTTCTTGCACCGACCGCCGTTGGCCGCGTCAACAAAGCGGATGCCCGGGAAACGGCGCTGCGGCTTCTCGAGCGCGTTGGCTTGAAAAGTAAAGCGGACGCCTACCCTGGACAGCTCTCCGGAGGACAGCAGCAGCGGGTCGCCATTGCCAGGGCACTGGCCATGAATCCGCCGGTGATGCTGTTCGACGAACCCACCAGCGCGCTCGACCCGGAAATGGTCGGCGAGGTCCTTCAGGTCATGAAAGCGCTGGCAAGGGAGGGAATGACGATGGTATGTGTCACGCACGAGATGGGGTTTGCTCGCGAGGTGGCCGATACCATCTGGTTCATGGACAAGGGACAGATTCTCGAAGTGGCCAAGCCTGGCGAGTTTTTTTCTCAGCCCAAACACCCGCGCGCGCAACAGTTCCTCTCCGAGCTCCGCACGCACTGAGTTGACACCGCTATTGTCATGGACGCGTCGAAACTCGAATGAGGCGATGTCGGGCTACCTCATTCGACTGGATTGACGGCAGGCGTCTCCGGCCTGCCGTCGCTGACATCGGCGCCCGGTGTCAGCCAAGCTGCGGCTGTGTGGCGGCGAAGCTGGGCCGGTCGCGCATGACCGCCTGTCCACGCTGCACATTGGGAGACTTCTCGAGCAGCGCCGCGCCTTCGGGGAACATCCCGACATACGCAAGGACCGGTGCGACGAACAGGTCAGCCATCGACACCGTCGTACCGACCAGGTAATCGCGCTCGCCGTAGGCCTGGTCCAGCACGGCGAGTTGCGAGGCGATCTCCGGCAGTGCCGCGTCGATCACTGCGCGATCGGGCTGGCCGTTCTCCCCCTTGGGGAAGACGTACTGCAAGACATAGCGGCGCACCATCGCATCGTAGGCGTGGCAGTTGATCAGGCTGATCCATTGCTCGCCCCGTGCGCGCGCTGTGATCCCCGATTGCGGAAGCAAGTTCGGCCCGTCAAAGGCTTCCTCGATATATCCCAGGATCGCGCGGGTTTCGTAGAACTCGATGGGGCCATCGCAAAATACCGGAATGCGGCCGAACGGATTGCGCGAAAGCACCTCCGGCGAATGCGGCGGCAGCGGCTGCAACGAGTAAGCCACGCCTTTTTCCGCGAGCGCCATGCGCACCGTGCGGCAGTAGGTGCTGCGCGGGTCGCCGATCACCGTGACGGTACCTGCGCTGCCGGCCGGGTCCAGGTAATCGCTGAGCCGGTTGAACACGGATTGCCAGCCGCTGTTGTGCGAATCACGGGTCGATGCATCGGGGAAGCCGCTGTGGCGCATGTGCAGGTGCGTGCCGCCCTCCTCGTCCGTTAGCGTGACTTCGATCAGTGTCTTGAGATCGGGCGGCATGGAGCCGGATTCCCAGGACCACGTATAGGCGAGGAAGTTGGCGCGATCCATCGCCTGGTACTCGCCGCCCACAATGTGCTGCGCGCCATCGCGCCCACCCATCACAATGCGGTACTTGCCGCCGACACGCGCATCGGTGCGTGCTTCCACCACGCGCATGCCGCGGGGGCAATGCCAGGCAGCCAGCGCGGTCTGGCTCGTGAATGCATCGAACACTTTCTCGCGCGGCGCGCGAACGAAGCGGTTCATTTCCAGGTGAAACGTGGCAGCTTGGGTCATGATCATTTCCCTCGTGCTTTGGTTGCACCGCGAGCCCCTTTGGCGGAGTCAGCGGCATGGGTACGCTCGACGAATTCAACGAGCCGATCGAGATTGCCTTCCCAATGGCGGCGATAGGCATCCAGCCAGTCATGGGCGTCGCGCAGGGCACCGGCGCGCAGGTGGCAGATACGCCAGCGCGCGCTGACCTCCCGTTCAATCAGCCCGGCGTCTGCAAGCACGCGAAGGTGCTTCGAAATCGCCGGCGCCGACATGTCGAACGGGCGCCCCAGTTCGCCCACCGAAGCCCCGCCTTCCGACAGACGTGCCAGGATGGCGCGGCGGGTCGGGTCGGCCAGGGCGGCAAAGATTGAAGAAAGCGGATCAGTGGAGGAAGGCATGACTTCATTTAACCAACAGGTTAATTGAAAGTCAAGCCCGAGAGGAGATCAATGAAGCGGTGAATGTCTCGACTGACAATTCGCGAGCAGCCAATCAGCTTCCTGATTTCGTCCACGCGATTCCCGTGGGGTGCGGATTGGCGTCGCTGACATCTTCGGGCAACAGGTTGCCGTCACCCAATGCGCTGTCCGAGGCTGCGGTCGCCGGGAATCGTTCCGGATAGAAGTGTCGTTGCGCGACGCTTGCATCGAACGTCCCCGACCATTTCGCGACAACGACCGTGGCCAGGCTGTTGCCGATCGTATTGCATGTGGCGATGGCCATCGACATGAAGCGGTACACGCCGAAGATCACCGCGAGCCCTTCCACCGGCAGGATGCCAGTCGACGTCACCGTTGCCGCGAACACGACGAACGAGCCGCCCGAGACGGTTGCCGCCCCCTTGGAGGTCAACAACATGAGCAGCAGGATGCCCAACTGGTGTTCGAACGTAATCGGCACTCCGTAGGCATGCGCAATGAACATCACGCCCATCGACATGAAGATCGACGTGCCGTCGAGGTTGAAGGCGTAGCCGGTAGGCAGCACCAGGCCGACCGTCTGTTTGGCGCAACCCAGGCGTTCGAGCTTGATCAGCAGGCGGGGCAATGCGCTTTCGGACGATGCCGTACCGAGCACGATGAATATCTCGTCCTTGATGTAGCGCAGGAAGCGCCACAGGCTAAAGCCGGCCAACTTCGCAACGAGGCCCATGACGACAGCGATGAACAGTATCACGACCGCGTAGAAGCTCATCACCAACTGCGCCAGCGCGACCAGTACCGCCGTGCCGTTGCTGCCGACAGAGAAGGCGACGGCACCGAACGTGCCCAGCGGCGCGAGCTTCATGACCAGGTTGATGAATGAGAACAATGTTTCCGAGATGAGATCGAGCCCCTCGTTGATGCGCGCGCGCCTGCCTTCCGGAATGGCAAGGATGCCGATGCCGACCATCACGGCCAATACCACGACCTGCAGCAGTTCGCCGCGCGTGAACGCACCGATGAAATTGTCCGGCACGATGTGCTTGACGAATTCGGCGAACGATTGCGGGCTGCCCGAGGCGGTGGCCGCCGGTATGCTGCCCGCCGTCATGTGTGCCATGCCCTTGCCGGTCTGCAGCAGGTTGCCCGCGAGCAGACCTACCGCAAGCGCAATCGTCGAAATGACCTCGAAATACACCAGGGCGCGCCAACCGACGCGACCGGCGCTCTTCACATCGCCGGCAGAGGCGATGCCATGCACAATCGTCAGGAATACCAGTGGCGCGACGCCGGCTTTGATCAGCGACAGGAAGATGTCGCCGAGCACCTTCAGTTGCGCGGCGAATTTCGGGAAGATCAAACCCACCGCAATGCCCAGCACCAGTGCCACGAGCACCTGCATTCCCAAGCGCCGGAACCACGGAAGACGCTTGACGGGCGCCAGGGGCGCGGCGGACCCGCCCCGATTCAGATTGTCGTTATGCATGTCGTTGTCTCCTCCGGCGAACCGGGTCAGGCTTGACGTTGTGCCGCCGACAGCGCGACCGCGCGGTCGACCATGAGCGGTGCGAGTCCGAGGTAATTGCACGGA
The DNA here is from genome assembly GCF_902459695.1 of Pandoraea terrae. GTDB lineage: Bacteria > Pseudomonadota > Gammaproteobacteria > Burkholderiales > Burkholderiaceae > Pandoraea > Pandoraea terrae. The sequence goes on along the minus strand of NZ_CABPRZ010000003.1, from coordinate 309,195 downwards.
TCGGTCATGCGGTCTATCGCGGCGCGATCGAAGTGTTCGGCGACCGCGGGCAAACCGGCCAACGCCTCGGCCAGCGTGCCCCCCCTTTCGTTGACCGTACGGCACGCGTCATAGACGATGTCGTGCGCTTGCTGGCGGCCTGTGAACGGCGCCATCGCCATCATCACGGCTTCCGCGACGATCAGGCCGCGGCTGATGCCGAGATTCGCCTTCATGCGCGCCTCGTCGACGATCAGACCGCCCAATGCGAACTTGGCTTGATGCAGTGCCCCGGCCGTCAAAATGAAACTCTCCGGAATAGCGACCCACTCGGCATGCCACGGACCCGTGGCACGCTCGAAGTCCTGGATCATGGCGTCGACCATCAGGCCGGCATGCTGACGCACGGCTTTCGCCGCAGCGAGCATCAGTTCGCTCGAGATCGGATTGCGTTTTTGCGGCATCGTGCTGCTCGCGCCGCGGCCCTTGACGAACGGCTCATAGACCTCGGCAAACTCCGTCGACGCCATGATCATGATGTCGAGGGCGATCTTGCCGAGCGAGCCGGTCACCAGTGCCAGCAGATTGACCGCTTCGGCGAAGCCGTCGCGGGCCACATGCCATGTCGTGGCCGGCACGCCGAGACCGAGTTCTTCGGCCAGCGCGCGTTGCACGTCGAATCCCTTGTCGCCCAGCGACGCGAGCGTGCCAGCCGCACCGGCGAACGCCACCACCGCCACGCGGGGACGCAATTGCGCCAAACGTTCCTGATGGCGGTCGAACATCGCCAGCCAAATGGCCGCCTTGTAGCCGAACGTCACAGGCAGCGCCTGCTGCAGATGCGTGCGGCCGGCCATTGCCGTGTCGCGGTAGCGCACCGCCATGTCCGACAGGATCTTGCGCAGCGTCGAGATGTCGTCATCGATGACGTCGAGCGCGTCGCGTACCTGCAGCGCAACCGCCGTGTCCATGATGTCCTGCGTGGTCGCGCCCCAGTGCACGTAGCGGCCCGCGTCACCGCACATCTCGACCAACTGGTGCACGAGCGGCAGGATCGGATAACCGACGATGTCGGTCTCGTGACGCATATGGTCGAAGTCGACGCGCTCGATCGTCGATTCGCGCGCGATCACCTCGGCCACTTCGGCCGGAATCACGCCGACGCGCGCCTGTGCTTTCGCAAGCGCCACTTCGACCTCGATGTAGCGCTGGATCAGCGCCCGGTCGGAAAACAGGGCACGCATTTGCGCGGTGCCGAAGGCATCGCGAAAAAGAATCGAATCGACAACGGTGCTGGCCGTCGGGATGGCATTGGGCGACATGGAGACCTCTCGGGCAAAACGGAGGAACGGTGTCACGCGCCCCCCAAGTTTGAACCACGGACACCCCGATTCGCTTGGTTGACTCGAATCAATATGTCCGGACATATGTAAACTAATATGTTCGAACATATATGGCAAGCTATAATCGTGAGCACTGGTGAAATCCCCTAGAAAATTCCGATACCGCTCCACGCCATGGCCATCGCAAAAATGCACTTCGTCGACATCGCCAGAGACCTGACCGAGGGGATCGCTTCGGGACGGTTGCCGGTGGGATCGACATTGCCGACCGAGCTGGAGTTGTGCGATCACTACAAGACAAGCCGGCACACAGTACGCGCAGCGCTGCAGGAGTTGCAGCGATTGGGGCTGGTGTCGCGCAAGAAGAACGTCGGCACGCGTGTGGCGTCGTCGCATCCGACGAACGATTTCCGGCCGTCGCTCGCGTCGCTCGACGACCTTGTGCAATTCGGTGCGGAAATGCTGCGCAGCGTGCAATCGACGGAAGCGGTGACCGCCGGCAAGGCGCTCGCGGACAAGCTCGGTTGCCCGCCCGGCACACGCTGGGTGCGGATATCGAGCCTGCGCATCGACGCGGACGGCGCTGGCACGCCGATCGGCTGGACGGATGTTTATATCGATCCAGCGTATGCGGAAATCGCGGATCAGGTGCGGCAGTCGCCGGGCACGCTCGTCAGTTCATTGCTTGAAGCGCGCTACGGTCGCCGCATCGATGAAGTCGATCAGGAAGTGCGTGCCATCATGTTGACGCCGGAGCAGGCGGTGCGCCTCAACTCGGAACCGGGATCTGCGGCACTGGAGATCGTGCGCCGATATCTCGATGCGGCCGGGCAGGTCTTCGAGATTTCAGTGACCGTGCACCCGGCGCAACGTTTTGTCGTGTCGATGCGGTTAAAGCGGTCGCAGGAAGCGTGAAGGCGCCTTGATCCAGGCGCGCGGGGGCATGGCAAGTCAAGCGCGTGTGACCCGGGATTGGACCACACCGCCTTTTCTCTCACCGTTGACATCCACCCATCCCTGCAGGAAGGGGCTTCCTACGGCGCTACGCGATAAGTTGCGCAGTCGCTTCGGCGGGTTCCTGCTTCGCCGGGTGGCCCGACTGCACCATCCCTCCACAGGCAAACAAGCGCTGTCCGCGCTCTAAAATGCGCCCCGTAGGAAGTCCCCTTGGGGGATTGATCGCACCGACTACGTCGGCGTGATTCTCATATCCGCACGCGACGCACTTGAATTGCGCCTGCTTCATACGGTTTTCGACCGAGACGTGGCCACAGCACGGGCATGTTCGGCTCGTGTTGTGCGGCGGCACGGCAATCAGGTATCCGCCGTTCCATGTCAGCTTGTACGCCAGTTGACGACGGAACTCGAACCATCCCTGGTCGAGGATGGCTTTGTTCAGGCCAGACTTGGCCAGAACGTTCTTGCCCGGTTGCTCAGTGTTGCCCGCTGCGGACTTGCTCATGTTTCGCACCTGCAAGTCCTCGATACACACCATCGCGTGGTTTTGGCTGATCGTGGTCGTGGCCTTGTGCAGGTAGTCGCGACGGGCATTGCCGATGCGGGCGTGAATCCGCTGGATACGGGCTTTCGCCTTCTTCCAGTTGTTGCTGAACTTGATCTTGCGGCACATCGCGCGCTGATAGCGGCGCAGGCGTGCCTCATGCTTCCTGAAGCTGTTGAGCGGCGCGAGGTGCGTGCCGTCGCTGAACGTGGCGAAGCGCGCGATGCCCATGTCGATGCCGATGGCATCGGTCGCCTGCGGTACGGGCGCATCGACCTCGCGGGCCGTCTGGATCGAGACGAACCACTTGCCGCCCGAAAGGCTCACGGTCGCATTGCGCACCGCGCCAAGCACGTCGCGACTATTGCGGTAGCGCAGCCAGCCAAGCTTGGGCAGGAATATCCGGCTGTTGGCCTGATCGAGCTTGATCTGTTTCGGGTCGGGGTAACGGAAGCTATCGCCTTGGCCTTTCTTCTTGAAACGGGGGAACGCCGCCCGTTTGGCGAAGAAATTCTGGTACGCGCGCTCCATGTCCTTGAGCGCATGTTGCAGCGGATGCGTCGGGGCCTCCTTGAGCCAGGGTGTTTCGCTCCCGTTGCGCCACGCGGTCAGATGCTTCGCCATCGGGACATAGCCGACGAACTTGCCGCCCGCCGCGTAATTCTCCTTCTGCAGCGCCAGTGCCTTGTTGAACACGAAACGGCACGCCCCGGCGAAGCGGCGCATCTGTCGCTGCTGGCCACCGTCGGGCATGAGTTCGTATTTGAAGGCTTGGAGGCGCTGCATGGCTCGATTATAGTTCGGCCTGTTCACCAAGGCACCGAGCCGATTCTGAATGTGATCTGCACGCAATCGTCGCCAGCGTCTGGATCGGCTTCGAGTCCGAACGGGTCGAGTCCGACGGACAAGACGACCACGTTCACCTGCGGGTGAATTGCCCGCCGAAGGTTTTCGTGTCATCGCCGGTGAACCGTCTCAGGGGCGTGTCCATCCGCATGATCAGGCAGAAGCAGTACCCCGGCATCTGCAAAAAACGGTAGGGTGGCGCACTCTGGTCGCCGTCCTGCTTCGCCGGAAGCCGCGGCGGAGCGCCTTTCGCCGTGATACGCCGGTACATCGAACAGCACCAAGCGCCGCATTAACCGCCGCAAAGGACGCCTATGGCGTCTGCGCTACGCCCCGAAGGAAGTGGCCTTGGGCCATCCTTCCCTGCGCTGAATGAAGGGCGGGGGTTGGCGCGCAGACTGATCAGTCGCGGTGGTGATGCTTGTGATGGTGACGGCTCTTGTGGTAGCCACGGTCATAGTCGTCCGCATACGAGTTGGACCGCGACACATTACCGCCAAGCGCTGCACCTGCGCCGCCGCCAACGGCAGCACCGACGAGGCCACCGGCGCGGCCGCCCATCGCATTGCCTGCCGCGGTGCCGGCACCGCCGCCGAGCGCGCCGCCGACGATGGCACCCGTGCGTTCCCTGCGGTTCGACGTGATCGCGCCGCCGGCGCCGCCGCCGACCGCACCGCCAATCACCGAGCCCGTGCTGCCGCCCAGGGCGCCGCCCACGGCAGCGCCGGCTACGCCGCCAAGCGCACCGCCAACGGCGTTGTTCATATCGCTGGCCACCGCCGGCAACGAAGCCACGGCGGTGAGCGCTGCAATGGCGACAAACTGAATGATTTTCTTCGACATATAAGGGGTCTTTTGCTTTTGGAACGCGACCGAGTATACCGGACCGCCGGATGACTTCCGTGGCGCATCGGTTCCGCCTCGGTAAGAGGTGTAACAAAATGATTCGGCGGTTTTTTTCTCCGATGTCCGGGTAGCGCCAACGATCGGATGGCCGCGTGACTGCGCGAGCGAACCTCCGATAATGGCCGATTTTGCGCCGAAGTGATCCCCTGGAATCGTTACAATAGTCCGGATAAGTCCCCCTGAACAGCATCGAGTGCGAGACATACTGACTTCCTATTTCTGGAGTGGCGACGCCATCCGCAGTCGGCGCGTGAGCGACATCGTGCTCTCCGGCACGGTCGACGTGCCTGTGCCCCCTGCACGTTTGCTTGCCGATTGGGAAAGGGAGACATCGACGCGCCTGGTCCTGGAGCCCGGGGACGTCGAGGCAATGCCGTTGGCGCGAGCGCGGGCGCGTTGGCCGGACTACACGCGCTGCGTGCAGGCCGTGTCCGATTGGACATGCGCGCTTGGATTGCCCGCGGTGCTCGCCTCCAGTGACGTAGCCCTCATGGCCTGCCGCGGTGCCAAGTACCACCATGACGGTGCCCAATATGGTGGCGCGGCTTTTTGCAATCTCTTCCTGAGCGAGGACAGGGGCCTGGACTTGCATTTTCCCGCTACGGGCCAGCGCATTCCCCTGACCCGGGGAACGGCAGTGATATTCGATACTGGCCAGCCTCATGGCGTAATTCAGCGCGGCAGCAGCAGTTTCAATGTGGCCGACTTCGCGCAGGATCAGGATTGCATTCAAATATTCCTGACCTGGGAGCTTCCCATCGAAGATGCGCATGTTCGGCAGGCACTTGAGGTTGCCTTCGACATCGCCCCTTCGGCCGCGTTGCAACTGGATGAAACGCAAGTTCGGCTGAACGGCGCACAGGCCACTGTTTGCCCGGATTCTGGTCGTTGGTGCCGGGTTGACTAATCGCCGTGGTGACCCCGCGGTGTTGCCCTGCCAGGATGGATTCCGGCATAGAGAGAGGCCGTCCGCGTGTCGCCTCCCATGCCAGTCAAACCGGTAGCCCCCCATGAAAATCCATCAACTCCGAGTCCTTGTTGCGTGTGCCGAAGCGGGAAGCCTGCGTGCCGCCGCCGACCGCCTGGCATTGACGCATCCCGCAGTGACGAAGGCGCTTAAAGAGCTCGAGGAGGAAATGAAGGTGCCGCTCGTCGTGCGTAGTTCGCGCGGCATCGAGCTGACGCGATTCGGCAAGGCCCTATATCACCGTTCCCACCAGATCCTGGAAGATATGCGCCGCGCGCATGACGAAATCCGGCAACTCCAGGGTGGCGTCACCGGCAGGGTATCGATCGGCGTGTCGGGAAGCAGCGCCCTGATCGTCATGCCGCGCGCCTTGAAGGTCTTCCGGCAGCAGATGCCGGACGTAGAGATCGACGTGATCGAACTGCCGCCGAAATATATCGCCGTCAACCTGCTGGATGGGTCGCTGGACTTCTTCGTCACCCACGCGCCGCAGGAGATCGATCCCGAATGTGAACAGCGCGTGCTCCGAAAGGGGCGACTGTTCGTGACAGCCCGGCGCGGGCATCCCGCCGCCGATTGCCGAACGCTGCGGGGGCTCCTGGCGTATGAGTGGCTGTTCCCGCGACAGAACATCGACAAAAGCGAGTTTACCGATCTGTTCGCCAACAACGGCATCGAGGCGCCGGGCAAGATCGTATCTTGCCAATCGTCGCTGTTGGCATTGGGGCTGCTCATCGAGACTGACGCCCTCGCACTGTTCCCGCTGCCTTACATCGCGCATTCCGTTACGCAGGACCGGCTCTGCACGCTGACGATCGAAGAGACGCTGCCCGAGGTATCGGCCAGCATCATCACGCGCCGCGGCGTTCAGCTGACACCCGCAGCACGCGAATGCCGGGATGTCGTACAGAAGGTCATCGAGGATCAACGGTGGTAGTGACACCGTTGCCCGCCGCGAGGAATGTTTCCGCAAGGTGTGCCCAATAGGCAGCGCCCACGGGCAACAGCGCATCATTGAAGTCAAACCACGGGTTATGGACCAGGCACGGGCCCATTCCCTCGGCGGTCCCGCGATGATGTCCGTTACCGTTGCCGATAAACAGGAACGCGCCCGGGCAAGCGCTCAGCAGGTACGAGAAATCGTCGCCCGCCATCGTCGGTTCGATATCCGCGAAAACCGCCGCGTCGCCCAGCAGCGAGCGGCCAACGTCAAGCGCCAATGCCGTCGCCTCCCGGGCGCAGACGGACGGGGGATACCCCGGATTGAAATGCACCTTGCCGGTCGCACCGAACATCGCGCAGGCGTGATTCACGACCGATACGAGTCCGTCTTTCAATGCAGACTCCGACGCCTCCGAAAACGTGCGTATCGTGCCGTGCATCGTCACGGACTCCGGAATGATCGTCGGCGAACTTCCGCCTTCTATTTGCGTGATGGACAAGACCACCGGCGCCAGCGGGTTTGAGAAGCGGGAGACCAGCAGTTGCGCCGCAGTGACGACGTGGGCTGCGATGGCGACGGGATCGACGGCCAGATGCGGCCGAGCCGCGTGGCCGCCCTTGCCACGGATTTCGACGCTGACCTCGGTAGTCCCCGCCGTAATCGGGCCTGCGCGGGTCCCGATGGCGCCCTCCGGCAGATTGGGAACGTTATGCATCCCGAACACGGCGTCGCACGGAAAGCGGGAGAACAGCCCCTCCTCAATCATGCGCAACGCGCCGGCGCCCCCCTCCTCCGCCGGCCGAAAGATGAAGTGCACGGTTCCATCGAAGCAGCGCGTACGCGATAGATATTCCGCTGCCCCCAACAGCATCGCTGTATGACCGTCATGCCCGCAGCCGTGCATCTTTCCGGGAATGCGCGACCGGTGCGGGAAGATGTTCTTCTCCTCGATAGGCAACGCATCCATGTCCGCGGTCAGGCCGATTGACTTGCGCCCCTTGCCGGACCTGAGCGTGCCAACGACGCCGGTGCCGGCGATACCCTCCGTCACCTCGATCCCCCAGTCACGCAACAGCTTGGCCACCATACCCGCGGTCCGGATTTCTTCATACCCCAGTTCCGGGTGAGCGTGTATATCCCGTCGCAATCCGGCAAGGAAATCTGCTCGCTCCGCAATTCGCTCGATAATGTTGTGCACGAAGCCTCCTCAGAAATTGTGACGCATGCCGATGGTGATCGCCGTCTGGCTCCGGCTCGCCGAGGCGGGCAAGACAAACAGCTCGGCTACCGCGTTGGGGCCGCTGACGTGCATGCTGACAAACTGCAGATAAACGTTCGTGCGCTTGGAGAAGTCGTAGTCGACGGACGCCGAAGGCACGATCCACCGGTTCGGACTCATGGTGTAGTACGTCAACGCTGCACCCACGAACGTGGCGGGCATAACCTGGTACGTCGCACCGATGTCGTACGCTCTGAGGATCGCGGACCCTCCCCCCTTTCGCAGCGATGACGACGTGAACAGGGCCGCCGTATACAACTTGTCGAATTGGTAGGATGCGCCGGCGCCGTAGACGTCGATCCTGTCGAAATTGGCATTGACCGGCGGGCCGACCAGGCTATTGCCCAGCACCGAGACACCCGCGCCCAACCCCGCCTGGAAGTTGTTGACCGACGTATATGCCGCCCCGGCCTGAAAGCTCCCGTATTTGTACGTGGCGCCGAAACTCCTGGCGCTGTTCCGGCTGAAGTCTCCCGCAACACCGCCGAACGAATACAGGACACCCGCCTGAAGACCCGCAACGTTGGGCGTACGGTATTGAACACTGTTGTTCAGCCGTTCACCGCCAAGCCGGTCAAGATCGCCCAGGTGAAACGAGTAGAACCCGCCGTTGCCGCTCGCGGCTGCGGTATAGGGCACCAGATCGATCATGAAGTCGTATTGGCGGCCCACCCTGATTTCGCCCAGCTGGCTGTCCTGCAAGGCGACGTAAGCCTGCCGGCCGAACAGCAACCCGCCTTGCCCGAGCCCGCCGGTGGCGACGTTAAAGCCGTTCTCGAGTACAAAGTTGGCGCGCAGGCCTCCTCCGAGGTCCTCTGAACCGCGAAACCCTATCCGGTTCGGACGGTCGCCGCCGCCGCCGACCACGGCGATGGCGGAACTGCCGCCTTGATTGCTTACGTAGGCCACACCGGAATCCACAATGCCGTAAATCTCCACCCGGCTCTGGCCTTGTGCGGTGGAATGAAGCGACAGTCCGGCAACCGCCATCGCCAACACAAAAACATTGCGCACGTACAAATCAAAAGGACGCATCTTCCCCTGCCTTTCCAGACATGTGTTTGAAATGAACTTCAGGAACCTGCCTGCGGAAACGCCGGCAGGTGTTGGGGCGCTAAACCTCGAGCGACTCGAGCACTCGTCCCTTGGTCTCTATGCCGAGCCTGGCCACGACCACGGCCGCCAGGAACGGCACCGCGGCGAACAGGTAGAAGGCAATGTTCAACTGCCCTCCCCCGAGGAGCGAGGCGAGGATGATGGGGGAGACGATCGATGCCCCCTTGAGCCAGGCGCTGGCGACGCCACAGCCGACCGCACGGATACTGGTCGGGTAGAGTTCCGGCGTGTAGACATACGCCGTGATGAAGCCGGACGCCATGAAGCCGAAGGCGAGCGCGCAGCAAGTTGCCACGACATATAAGGAGCTGTCGTGGAACAGGCCGGCCATCACGAGCGAAAGTGCGCACATGGCGAAGGACACGTAGATGACGGGCTTTCTCCCGACGCGGTCAACGATAAGCGCACAGACCAGGGAGCCAAGCACACCGAGGATTGACGCGCCCAACGCAAGGTTCAACGACAACTGCAACGACGCGTGATAGACCTGACGATAGATGGTGGGCAGCCACGTCGAAAGGCCGTACTGGAGAAAACCGCAGGTAATCCACAGGAACCATGCCGCAACCGTGCGCCGCCAGTATTCCGGACCGACCAGATCCGCTACCCGTCGCGGCGGATGGGATGTGGGGATACTGCTCTGCACATCAACCGGTTCGAGCGGAGCAGTAGCGCGCTCCTCGAACCTGCGAACTGCGGCATCGGCTTCCTCATGCCGGCCTTTTGCCGCAAGCCATCGCGGCGACTCGGGCACCAGACGCCCGAGGCAGAAGTAGAGCAATAAAGGCGCAGCGCCAACGCAGTACATGATCTGCCAGCCGTATCGCGGCACCAGCCATGCACCCAAGCCACCGGACACCAGCAGGCCTATCGGGAAGATGATTTCGTATAGCAGCACGAAGCGACCACGATTTCTCGCGCTCGTGATCTCGTTGATATAGGTCGCTGCGATCGGAACCTCGCCGCCAAGGCCAATGCCCTGCAACACCCGCAGCAGCACGAAGATCTCGAAGGTCGGAGCGAACGCGCTGGCCAAAGTGGTGATGCCGATCACGCCCGAACTCCAAGCGACCGCCCGGACCCGTCCGAACTTCTCTGCCGCAGCGGGGAAAATGAAGGCGCCGATCAACGAACCGACTGCGCCTGCAGAGATCAGCAAGCCAATCTGCGCCGGGTGAAGGGACCATTTGGCAATCAGCAACGGTAACGCCGCTGCGATCGCAATGGCGTCGAAGCCATCGAAGAAGGTGGCGATGCCCATCAGGATTCGAGCCTGGGCATGCATCCGATTGGCGGACATGCGCTCGATACGCGCAGCGATATTGCCGCGCTTTGCGGCGTTATCGTCGGCTACGGTTTCGCGGGAATACGAGACTGCCTGCATCGCCTTAACTCCTTGTACGGATTCCATTTTCTACGAATCCGCCTGGTATCCGCTCGCGTATATCGGGGGCGCCATTCGGCATTTGCAGATCAACGGTCGTACGCGTACAAGGGGAATTCATTTTCTGTCTCCATTCGTTTTATCGAGCGTGCGTGGCGGGGGCGCCATGCCCTCCGATCCGACACGCCGTTCGCCTTGGGCGCGTCACAATCAACGCCACGGCCCCGGCGCTACACGAACCTAATTTTTGAATGGTGCCAGCGGAATTGATATTTTTCTTGGGGGTGGAAACTTTTGGTTAAGGCGTCGGCGCAGCGACTGACTATAGATCAGTGCAATAATAAAAAGTCGTCGGCGGCCTTTGAAACGCATCCCGGGACATGGAGGCGAACATGCTTGAGATCACGAGGGCGCGGGTCGTGGCAGCGGTGAACAGGATTCTCGTACCGGGGCTGGCCCGGTCGTTTGCGTCGGTCCTGATGGGCGCCGCGCTCGCGATCAGTTCGGCGCAGGCGCAGGCGCCGTCGTTCCAGACGTTCGCCGTCCCAACCGGCAGTGCGCCGCATGACGTCGCGCCGTCGCCTGACGGCACAGTGTGGTACACCGCGCAGGCGCAGGGCGCGATCGGACGGCTGGACCCGCGTGGCGGCAGGATCGACAGGGTCCCGCTCGGCGACGGGTCGGCGCCGCACGGCGTGATCGTCGGTCCCGATCGCGCGGCATGGGTCACCGACGGCGGCCTGAACGCAATCGTGCGCATCGATCCGAAGACCCTCGCCGTCACGCGCTTTCCGTTGCCGAAGGACCGGCCGAACGCCAATCTGAACACCGCTGTCTTCGACAAGCAAGGGCATCTGTGGTTTACCGGGCAACGCGGCATCTATGGCGAACTCGATCCGCAGCGTGCCACCATGCGCGTCTTCGATGCGCCACGCGGGCCCGGACCCTACGGCATCTGCGTGACCCCTGACGGCAGCCTGTATTTCGCGTCACTCGCGGGAAACTATCTCGGCCGCATCGATCCCGCGAGCGGCGCGGCGCAGGTCATCGAGCCGCCGACACCAAATCAGGGGGCGCGCCGTGTATGGGCCGATTCGAAGGGGCGCGTCTGGGTCAGCGAGTGGATTGCAGGAAAAGTCGGCGTATTCGACCCGGCGACGCATCGATGGCGCGAATGGCGACTGCCTGGCGACGCGCCGCGTGCGTACGCGATATTCGTAGACGACCGCGACATCGTCTGGCTCAGTGAATGGAGCGCCAATGCGCTAGTTCGCTTCGACCCGAGCACCGAGCGGTTCGACTTGTTTGCGCTACCGCGCCCGCACGCGAACGTACGTCAGATGATGGGCCGCCCGGGAGAAGTCTGGCTGTCCGAATCCGGCACCGATCATCTGCTGCGCTACCGGTCCCGCGCCGCCGATGTCAGCGGAAATTGAAGGCCTACGGATGCTCGCCCGCTTCGCTCTGCAGATCGAGCGCAATAAAGTCGACGAACGCACGAATCCGATTGGACATCTGGTGTCGCTGTGAATAGACAGCGAAGATGTCGGCGTTCGGCGTTTCGTGATCAGGCAGTACGCGGACAAGAGAACCGTCCGCCAGATACTGTTTGATGTCCCATTCGGCTCGCATCAGGATGCCGTGCCCCTCCAGCGCCCACTTTACGGCGATTTCACCATCATTGGTCGTCAGCGTGCCATTGATTCGCACGGCCTCTGTCTTGCGCGACGCACCTCTGCCCGACGTCAGGCGCCAGACCCCATAAGCTTCATCGCCCTGGCGGATGCCGATACAGTTGTGCCGCGTCAGATCGTGCGCAGTCAACGGTATTCCGCGCGCCTGGATATATGAAGGTGCCGCACACAGCAGCCGACGATTTGCAGCAAGACGGCGCGCGACCACCCGTGTGTCGGGCGGCTCGCCGAAGCGAATGCAGACATCGAACGTGTCGTCGGTCAGCGGTGGCGGTTTGACCGACAACTGAAGCTGCACGGACACTTGCGGGTATTTCGCGACAAACCGGGATATCGCGGGTGCGACATGGCTGCGCCCGAAGCCGAGCGTCGCGTTGACGCGCAGTAATCCTTTCGGGCTTTTCTTCGCGCTGCCAAGCAACTCCGCCAATTCATCGATCTCGTCGAGAATTCGGCGCGCGTGCTCGAGATAAAGCTCCCCCTCCGGCGTGAGCATCATCCGGCGGGTCGTCCGGTTGATGAGCGCTACGCCCGCGCGACTTTCCATCTGCGTCAGGCGCTTGCTCACCGCGGCCGCCGTCAGCCCCAATTCACGCGCTGCCGCACTCAGACTTCCCGACGCCGAGAGCATCGAGAAAAAGCTCAAATCAGCCGGCTGAACAGTATCGCGCATCAGTCTCACTTGTGAATTCAAGTTAATGATGCTTTGAGTTTAGCACCGGTTTTAGCGCCTGGATGTGGGTAAAGTTCATGAACATCCAAGACACCTGAAGGACGGAGACATGAAAACCTATCGCATCGCAACGATTCCCGGCGACGGCATCGGCAAGGAAGTGGTTCCCGCGGGTCAGCAAGTGCTCGAAGCCCTCGCGAAGACCGATAAGTCGTTCGCATTCGAGTTCGAAAACTTCGACTGGGGCGGCGACTATCACCGCAAACATGGTGTCATGATGCCCGCGGACGGTATCGACGCCATTCGCGACAAGGACGCGATCCTTTTCGGCTCGGCAGGCGACCCGGACATTCCCGATCACATCACACTGTGGGGCCTGCGCCTCAAGATATGCCAGGGCCTGGATCAATACGCCAACGTCCGCCCGACCCGCATCCTGCCCGGCATCGACGCGCCGCTAAAGCGCTGCAAGCCGGAAGACCTGAACTGGGTCATCGTCCGCGAGAACTCTGAAGGCGAATACTCGGGTGTCGGCGGCCGGGTTCACCAGGGACATCCGATCGAAGCTGCAACGGACGTGTCGATCCTGACCCGCGCCGGCGTCGAGCGGATCATGCGTTTTGCGTTCCGCCTCGCACAGTCCCGGCCGCGCAAACTGCTCACCGTCATCACGAAGAGCAACGCCCAACGCCACGCGATGGTGATGTGGGACGAAATCGCCCTCGAAATCTCGAAGGAGTTCCCGGACGTCAAATGGGACAAGGAACTGGTGGACGCATCGACCGCACGTATGGTCAATCGCCCCGCGAGCCTTGACACGATCGTCGCGACGAACCTGCACGCCGACATTCTCAGCGATCTCGCCGCCGCGCTGGCCGGCAGCCTTGGCATCGCGCCGACGGGCAACATCGATCCCGAACGTCGTTACCCCTCGATGTTCGAGCCGATTCACGGCTCCGCATTCGACATCATGGGTAAGGGCCTCGCAAATCCGGTGGGCACCTTCTGGTCGGTGGTCATGTTGCTCGAGCACCTTGGCGAATTCGATGCGGCAAAGCGTGTAATGCAGGCAGTCGAAGCCGTGACCGCCGACAAATCGCTTCATACGGGCGACCTCGGCGGCACGGCGACGACGGCTCAAGTCACGGCGGCTGTATGCGCCCTGCTCGACACGGCCGCGGTCCCCACTGCCAACGCAGCATAAGCGAGGCGATCCCGCAGGGAGTCGATCAAGATGCGCCGCAATCGAAATGCGAAAATTGTCGCTACGCTGGGTCCGGCGAGCACAAGTCATGAGTCCATCGAAGCGCTGTTCAAGGCAGGCGCCGACGTCTTTCGGCTGAACTTCAGCCATGGAACACACGACGATCATCAACGCCGTCTCGAAGTCATCCGCACCATCGAGAAGGACGCCGGCCGGCCCATCGGCGTGCTCCTTGACCTTCAGGGCCCGAAGCTGCGGATCGGCACCTTTGCGAACGGCCCCGTTGCGTTAGAGAAGGGCGCAGCGTTTCGACTCGATCTCGACACGACGGCGCCCGGCGACGTGACGCGTGTTGCGCTGCCTCACCCTGAAATTTTCGCGGCGCTTAAGGCGCACACGAACCTTTTGCTCGACGATGGCCGCGTACAACTGCGCGTCGAGCGATGTGGTCCCGACTTTGCGGAAACGACGGTAGTCGTTGGCGGGCCGCTTTCCGAACGCAAGGGCGTCAATGTTCCCGATGTCGTGCTCCCGCTCTCTGCAATGACGGAAAAGGACCGGCGCGACCTGGCGTTCGGTCTGACCCTGGGGATCGACTGGCTCGCGCTGTCATTTGTGCAGCGTGTCGAAGACATCCTTGAGGTTCGGCAAATTGTCGGCGACCGGGTCGGGATCGTCGCGAAGCTCGAAAAGCCGGCCGCGATCGGCAGCCTCGATGCGATCGTCGACGAGGCAGATGCCGTGATGGTCGCGCGTGGTGACCTTGGCGTTGAAATGCCGGCCGAGCAGGTGCCCGCAATCCAGAAGCGCATCGTTCGCGCATGCCGCAAGGCCGGCAAGCCCGTGATCGTCGCCACCCAGATGCTGGAATCGATGGTGACCGCTCCGGTGCCCACGCGGGCCGAAGCGTCAGATGTCGCCACCGCCATCTACGACGGTGCGGATGCAGTGATGCTGTCCGCAGAATCGGCGAGTGGCAAATATCCCGTCGAGGCGGTACGGATGATGGATCTCATCATCTCGCAGACCGAACGCGACCCGTATTACCGGGAAGTGATCGCCGCCTCCCATGCGTCGCCTCGTGCAAACACGTCGGATGCAATCGGCTACGCCATGAGGCACGTAACGGGCCTGCTGAATGCCGTGGCCACCGTTGCCTACACCAGCTCCGGTTATTCGGCGCTGCGGATGGCCCGCGAACGGCCGTGCGCACCCATCGTCGGCATGACACCCCGGAAAGGCACGGCGCGTCGCCTGGCGCTGGTCTGGGGCGTACATCCCGTCGTGTGCAAGGACGTAGTCGACGTGCTCGAAGTCAGCGACCTTGCATGCGAGACCGTGCGCGAGGAAGGGTTCGGCGAAACGGGCCAGACGGTCGTCGTCTCTGCCGGCATGCCGTTCGGCACGCCCGGCACGACCAATCTTTTGCGCATCGCGCAAATTCAGTAAGGCATCGAGCGACGCATCGCCAATTCGATCCTGATCAAGCCCGGATAGAGCCGTCTGAACGGCCAACGGACGACGTACCCGTGAGCGCAACGCCCCACAGGGCGCTGCGCAAACCTCCAAGGAGGAGACAACATGATTTCCGATCTCGAAGCCCGGGTTTCCCGCAAGCTTATGCTGCGGATCATTCCGTTTGTGATGTTGCTGTACTTTGTCAGCTTTCTCGATCGCGTCAACGTGGGCTTCGCCGCGATAACGATGAACAAGGCCATCGGGCTGTCTCCGACAGCGTTCGGCTTCGGCGGCGGACTGTTCTTTATCGGCTACTTCCTGTTCGAAGTGCCCTCGAACCTGATTCTCAACAAGGTGGGCGCACGCAAGTGGATCGCACGCGTGATGGTGTCATGGGGCATTGTGTCGGCGGCCTCTGCGTTCGTCGTTGGCCCCAACAGCTTCTATGCGCTACGGTTCATCCTTGGTGTCGCCGAGGCTGGCTTTTTTCCCGGAATCATCCTTTACCTCAGCTTGTGGTTTCCGAGCAGGCAGCGGGCAGTCGCTGCCGCGTGGTTCATGGCGGCAGCGCCGATCTCCACCGCGATCGGCTCCCCCCTCTCGGGCGCGATCATGAAACTTCCGCCGATCGCGGGATTGGCCGACTGGCAAATGCTCTACATTATTGAAGCCGTGCCCGCCATCATCCTCGGCTTCGTCGTGTTGAAATATATGACCGACACGCCGTCGAAAGCGCACTGGCTCGCGCCCGACGAACGGGAATGGCTGATCGCCAAGCTGAAGAGGGAAGCAGACGCGAAGCAGTCGCATGCCGGACACACTGCCGGTGCACTCAACGCATTGCGTGACCCACGCGTGCTCGCGCTTGCACTGATCTATTTCGGTACGTCAGCGGGTCTGTACACCCTTGGCCTGTGGGCGCCGCTGATCATTCGCCAATATGGGTTCGGCTCTTTCGAAACCGGCCTCCTTGCGGGCATACCGAGCATCCTGGCCGTGATCGCGATGATCTTGTGGGCGAAGCATTCGGATCGCACGGAAGAACGGACGTGGCACGTGGTCATACCGTGTGTCGTGGCTTGCCTCGGATTCGTCTTTGCCGGCAATGCGAGCAGCGCGTTGATGATCATCCTGGCGCTTGTCATCGTGAACATCGGGATCAGTGCTGCCAAAGCGCCCCTGTGGGCCATGCCGAGCATGTTTTTGTCCGGCGCCGGGGCGGCAGCAGGCATCGCCATGATCAACTCTGTCGGCAACCTCGGCGGCTTCGTCGGTCCGTTCGCGATCGGTTGGCTCAAGAACGTGACGGGCGGCTATTCGGCCGGCTTGTATGTGGTCGGTGCGACATTGGCTGTATCGGCCGCCGTGACGTTGTTGTTGAGCCGGCAAGCGAAACAGTCTCATGTCGCCATCGGGGAGCGACACGGGCACTGAACGATTTGATCAATCGGGCGCACCCCCGGTTGAATCTCCATCCGAGGTGGAAACCGCCGACAGCATCCCCGACAGGATGCCGGGCGGTCTCACTTTTTGCGCGTTTTTCGGCATCTGATCCGGCTTGGGTTACGCCAACCCCGCTTCACGCCGCAAGCGTAATGCCGACTGCGTTGCGTCGTGAATGACCTGCTTGACATCGAGCGCGACAAATTTCCCGCCTTGGCGCAGGATGCGGCCATCCACAACCACGGTATCCACGTTTGCCGGTTGCGCGGAATACACGAGCGAATTGAACGGATCGAATACCGGAGCGATGTCGAGGTCGTTCGTGCGCACGAGAATGATGTCGGCCCGTTTGCCCGGGGTGAGCGATCCTGTCCGGTCAGCCAGATTGAGCGTTCTTGCGCCGTCGATAGTGGCAAGCTCGACCAGCCGGCGCGGCGTAAGTTTGACGCCCGTATCGCTTCGCGTTCTGTGCGCCCACAATAAAGCACGCATCTCATTGAAGAAATTGGCGTTGGCCGACGCTGCGGACGAGTCGACGGATAGCCCCATCTGCGCATGGAGCGCCTCCATTTCAGCGAATTGGGTATAACCGCTTCGCACCGTGGAGTATTGAATCTCGACTGCGGGCGCAATGCTGATCCTGACATTCGATGCAACCAGCGTTTGGCGCTCCGCTGCGGTGAATCCCTGTGGATGCACAAGCAGCAAATCAGCGCTCAGCCATTGGTGCCTGGCCATCACTTCGATGATTCCGTGCGTCAGGTTTCCGTAGTGCAGCGTGTACGGGAGTTGCAACGCGTGAACATGTGCCATCGACGTACGGAGATCGTCGAATACGCCTACGCTCATCGTGCCGTCCTTTGCCGTGATGGGCGCGACGACGACGCCAAGCGTCAGGAGCGGACGCTTCGGCAATAGCGTCTGCTGAACCCTCTCGACGTCTTGCCAGTTCATGGGCTGCGACGAGGGTTCGCCAAAGCGGCCATACGAGAATCGCGAACGCACGCCAAGATCCTCCAGCGCTTGCATATCGGCATCCGCATGCGCCGGCGAAGGCACGTTGTGACAGAAATCGTGAATCGTGGTGATACCGGACGTCAAGCTTTCTGCAACACCGAACCGAACCGAGTTGTAGATGTCCTCGGGCGTCATGATTGCGCCTGCACGCGCTTTGCTCGGAAAGTAGCCGAATTTCGGATCATCGCCACGCAATGAGCCTCGCAACAGACTGGTCCACAAGTGCTGGTGCGTGTCGACGAATCCCGGCATGACGATCATGTTGCTCGCATCGACTATCCGAACCTTCGGCACGTCGAGTCTGGCGCCGACGGCCACGATTTCACCATGCTTCACGTGCACGTCGCCCACAGGAAATTCGCCGAGCGCCGGATCCATGGTGAGGACATACCCCCCGCGCAAGATGAACTCCCCCCGCTCGGGGAGCCCACCTGAACTCGCCGCATGCGACGCCCTTGGGGCAGACGCCAACATCGCCGGCATCGCCATGCTGCCGGCAACGACCCCGCAAGTTTTGAGGAAATCACGCCGGTTTCGCTGAATATCGTTCTTCATGTCACACCTCCAATGGTGGCTACGCGGTTTTAAAAGGTGTGCTGAATACTGAACGTGCTCACGAACTGACGATTGCCGCTGGCCGGGCCTGCCGACGAGTTGACCTGAGCCATCGCGTTGGCCCCTGATGCGACCTGCCACGCGGCGTCTACGTACACCGTCGTGCGCTTTGAAACACGGTAGCCCAGGAGGGACGTCAGTTGATTGGCGTGGTTGTTGTTCAATTGGGCGTTGCCGCGCATGTAGGTATAGGTTGCCGACGCGTACCAGACAGCGCTGAAGTCATGACCCACACTGAGATCGAACGCGGTGATCTGCGCGCCCGTCGCCGTATTGCGGGAGACCGTCGCAAGTCCGGATATCACGGCTTTATCGAAGCCGTAACGGGCGCCAAGGCCGATATTGCGAATGCCGTCGTTTCCACTATTCGTTGAGGGGGACTTGACCATTGTGTACGCCGCACCGATGCCGGCATTGGCGTACTCGTAGTTGATGCCGAAACTGCTCGACGAAGATCTGCCGAAGCTTCCCGGCACGCCGCCAAATCCGTACATGGCGCCGAACGTCAAACCGGAAAAGTCTGCGCTCCTGAATTTGACCGTGTTGGCGATTGCCTCGCCATTCACGCGGTCGAAGTCAAACGATCCTTGCGCGGAATAGGAAACGCCGAATTTCGGGAAGGGGCCTTGGTGGGCCGCATAGGACCCTTCGAAGAAGCTCCCTGGATAGCGATTCAATGTCAGGCTGTCGAACATGAAATCGCGCTGATTGCCGACGGTCAGGGTCCCATAGCGATTACCCAATCCAACATAGGATTCGCGGGAGAACAAGCTGCCGGGGCCGCCGAACACGTTTCCATTGAGAATGCTGAACAGGGAACCGAGGTAAAACACCGCGCGGTTTCCGTCGCCAAGGTCTTCGTTGCCGCGGAAGATCACCGCACTCGGCCGCAAAATGCCGGGATTTGCCGTGACGTTGGAACGCCCGCCGATGTTGCTCGAATAGCCAACGCCCGCGCCCAGCAATCCGGTGATCTCAACGTTGCTTTGCGCGTACACGGCATGCGTGAGTCCCCCGCAAAGAAGGCTCGCTACCAGACATGAACATACAAAACTGCCGTGACGATTCACGTTGTCTCCTCCATATAATTTATATTTATAAAATTTAAGCTTAAAATTAATGGCCGCATGGGTGTATACCTTCATTGCGTGGAGGCCACCCGACGTGACCGAATACATCGCCCGTCTTCCGCGCCCGCGTGAGCTTGGCGACCACGTCTTCACGGCATGTGGCACCTGGGCCTCTTCCGTGCGGGAAACATGGCAGCTCAGTGTAGATGGAGTCTTTTTTTGATACGGTGACTTTTAGGAACCACGCATCAACCATTGGTTGACGCACGGTCCTCGAAGTCCGGGGCTGCAGGCCGGGGATGGCGAATGGCAAGCCAAGGCTAGCGGTAATATCTCGAACCTTTCTGGCGGTCGACCGCAGATGCGGTGTCGTTGGAGATAAAAATGAATGTCAGTACCGGTCAGGCGCCACCGTCTCGCCTCAAGATTCAGTACCTTCAGGTTGTGGTGGTACTCGATGAAACACGCAGTCTGACCAAGGCTGCGGACCGTCTTCATGTCACACGCGCAGCCTTGTCCAAGACGCTGGCAGCACTCGAAGACTTGTTGGGTGTGGAGCTCTATGAACGCACCGCGGCCGGCATGGTACCCACGAAGTTCGGCCAAACGCTGGCGCGTCATGCGCGGATGATCCTGGGCAACCTGCGCTCCGCCGAGGATGAGATCCGTGACCTGGTGAACGAGCATCGCGAGAGCCTCGCGGTGGGTGCGCTCTTCACCGCGATGCCGCTACTGCTGCCGCAGGCGATCGCGTCGCTTGTGCAGTCGCACCCGCGCTGCGTCATCACCGTGCGCGAAAGTGGCTCGTTCGGGCTGGCGGAAGGATTGCACAACGGCGGGTTTGACCTGGTCGTGGGGCGCCTCTCGCCGGAGTACTTTCGGTCGGCGGTCAACCTTGAACCGCTTTACGATGAGGACCTGTTTGCGATCTGCCGTCGCGGGCATCCACTCGAAAAAGTGCCCGTGTTGGACTGGAAGCAAGTCGCTGCCTACCCCTGGGTGCTACCCCCCAAGGAGTCCCCGGTCAACTACGCACTACAGGCGCAATTTCTTGCAGAAGGTGTGCAGGGACCGGGCGTTGTCGTGGAGGCTTTTTCCATTCCCCTCGCGCTCGGGATGCTGAAAACGTGCGATGCCATTACCGTCCTGCCAGGCCGCGTGGCATCCGACGAACGAGACAGTGGAAACGTCTCCATTCTGCCGCTGACGCTGTCGCCGTGGCAAGTTCCGATGGGCGTGGCGTGGCGCAAGGACTGGCCGCTGTCGCCACTCGCAAAAGCGTTTATCGCGGCGCTGAAACAATGAATGTTTGCCGCGTAGACGGTTTCAGTTTCTTTGATTCGAGAACCGATCCACCAAGGGCTTGATCAGTTCAACCCCGCGCAACTGCCGCAACCACCGTGCAGGAATACCTTCGAGACCAAACCGGATTCCGGCCAAACCAGCCGACACGGCACTGGTTGTGTCGGTGTCATTGCCGAACATGATGGCGGTGCGGACCACATCCTCAAACGATGCTTCTTCCAATGCCCGTCGGGCCGACCAGATGGTGTCCAGCACATAGCCCGTCCCACGCGGCTTGTTTGTCACCGGAAACCGTCGAAGGACATCCAGTTCGAAGAGGAATGAATCGCGCAACGGTTGGTCTCGCCAGTCCGAGTAGATCCTTTCCAGACGATGGTCCGCCCACCACCAGGGTTCAGACACCTTCGCCAGGTAAGCCCTTGCTACCAGACAGTAATACGCGCAGGCCACCATTGAACGAGGATGCCGGTGTGTCGGAACGGATTGAAGATGGGCGTCGTGCACCAAGGCTTCATCGGTTCCGCTGTGCCACAACGCGAGCGGCAAGACCCTCATCAAACTCCCGTTCCCGTTGTCCAGGACCGTTTCACCACCGGATTCATCGGGTGGCACACCTTCTCGCAACCGGTCCAGTGCTTCCCGGGTCTGATTACCGACATCGAACACCGCCCCGTCCACCGCCATATAGCCCCATTCCATCCATTGCAGCAGACGTTCGGCGAAGTCCGGCAGGGAAAATTCGCCACAATCGACGAGACTGGCAAGTAGGCATAAGGCTTGGGCGGAATCGTCAGACCATGTGCCAACAGGCACTGATGGATGCGACCTGGGGAAACCGACCGGCGGAACCATGTCAATCTGATCACGCGGCGGGATCTGATCTGCCGGGCAAAACTCGAAACTGACACCGCACGCGTCACCAATCAGTAACCCGATCAGCCCACCAACTTCGGCGCTGAATTGATAGCGCTCCATCAGTGCGGCAAAGCCGTTCTCGTCTGTCAAATTCATTCTCCGCTTTTACCCGCTGACCGATTTTACCAAAATGATGCATTCAACATGCATAATATAACCTTGCACCGGGATCACTGGTTGCGTTCACTACGCAGCGATCCGACTTTCCGAGGGGAAGTGATGGATCGCAAAAGCTACATGTACGGGGTCTATCAGGTGTCGGTGTTTGGCGTGCGGTGTCGGGATGGCCTTTAACGCTTGATGGGGACCATCAGCGATCTCACGGCGTCAGGATCCGCGTTCTCGGCAACTTGGCCTTGAGCGCGTCCACGTTCTGGATATGAGTGCGCGTAAGATCGAGGTGTTGCAGGCCAGTCAACCCCTTCAGCGCGTCAACGTCCCGGACTTGGGTGCCCGAGAGATCGAGCCATTGCAAGCCGGTCAATCCCGCCAATGCATCGATGTTCCGAACTTGCGTGCCGGAGAGTTCGAGCCGTTGCAGGCCGGTCAATCCCTTCAGCGCATCAACGTTCTGGACTTGTGTGCCCGTAAGATTGAGCCATTGCAGGCCGGTCAACGCCTTCAGGGCATCGATGTTTCGGACTTGGGTGCCCCAGAGACTGAGCCATTGCATGCCGGTCATTCCCTTCAACGCATCGATGTTCCGGACTTGCGTGCCCGTGAGATCGAGCCATTGCAGGCCGGTCATTCCCTTCAGCACGTCGACGCTGCGGACCTGCGTCCCCGAGAGATCGAGCCATTGCAGGCCCGTCATTCCCTTCAGCGCATCGACATTTCGGACTTGGGTGCGCGAGAGAAACAGCTGCTGCAGCCCAGTCAATCCTTCAAGGGCATCGACGCTCTGGAGTTGAGTCCCCGAGAGGCTGAGCCATTGCAGATGGGGCAATGACTTCAACGCATCGGCGCTGCGGACTTGCGTGCCCGAGAGATCAAGCCGTTGCAGGCTGGTCAATCCCTTCAAGGCATCGACGTTCCGGACTTGGGTGCGCGAGAGATTAAGCCATTGCAGGCCGGTCAATCCCTTCAGCGCGTCGACGTTCCGCACTTGGGTGCCCCAGAGACTGAGGCGCTGCATGCCGGCCAACCCATTCAGCGCATCGATGTTCTGGACTCGGGTGTATGAAAGATCGAGTTGTTGCAGGCTGGTCAATCCCTTCAGCACATCGACGTCCTGGATTTGGGTGTTCGCGAGGCTCAGACCGTGCCGCTTCTCGACTCCCTTAAGGTGCGGTATTGCAGCAGCAAGCGCGGCGGTATCCAGCCTGACCTGTGCCGACAATACGAGGCAGCCTGGATCGATTGAGATGCCACGGTATGCCTCACAGGGCTTCGAGGAAAACCCCAGATCCGCCAAGGCATGTAGATCGTCACTTTCCGAAGCGTTCGCGAACTGCGACAGCGCAAGCGAAGCCACGAGACAAACCCCCGTACTCAGCCTCATACTCAGCCTCATACTCTGCCCCCATATCCGGCCTGGTACCTGCGCCGAGGACCCATTGACCGGCACGGCGCCAGACCGATGCGCGCCGGCCAGTGGAACTTTGGTGGTAAAGCACTGCGTCTTCGGCCATACCACCGCCTTTCCTCTCTTTATAGACAAAGATTGCGGTCCATGATGGCCCCCAACCATCGGTGCATTTTTTGTCGGAAAGGTCAAATCATGCGATTGACTGGCGGAATGCGGGCGGATGGCGCATGATCGCCAAGGTGCCGACTCGAATCCGTAAGTCCTTTCACGTTTGGCGAGTCATGCGAATTGCCTATCGAGTCTGGCGCACCAATGGTCAGCTGATGCGCACCAACGGGCCAATGGGGTCTCTGCAGCGGCGCGCAGCTGTGTACACGCAAGTCTCCGGAGAGATTTAGCATGAAACAATCTGACGCCACCAATCCGTTTGGCGAATTCACCAAATTGCTGGAGCAGTTCAAGCTACCCGGTTTCGATGTGCCCGCCATCATGGAAGCGCGACGCAAGGACGTAGAGGCGCTGGTGACAGCAAATCAGACTGCGCTCCAGGGCATGCAGTCGCTGGGTCAAAAGCAGGCTGAGATGCTCCGTACGACCCTGGGCGAGCTCCAGTCGCTTGTCACGCAGATGTCGTCATCGGGCGGGGTACCGTCGCCGAACACGGCCGAGTTGGTGCAGCAGACCCTGCACAAGGCGCTCGCGGACATGCAGGAACTGGCCCAGACCGCATACCAGACGCAGGCCGAGACGTACACTGTGCTTACAAAGCGCGTGGAGGAAAACATTCAAGAGTTGAAGATGCTCTTGCAACAGAAGAAGTAAGATCGCAAACGGCAGATCCGAATCGATTGCACGGCGCCCTGCACACGTTGGGGAGGGCGCCGCACCAGATGTAAATTCGCGTCGCGTGTAGCCGAAAGCGCGCGACGCGACTTTACATCACGTGCTATTTCTTGACGCGTTCCCCCACTAACAGGTGACGTGGAGAATCGCGTTGGTTTGCTCGAACGCCTCCTTCAGCTTCGCGATCGCTTCGGCTGTCGGCAGAATGACCAACTCGACGTCCCGGCGCCTGGCTTCGTGTTTCACCTCATCCATGACAGGCAGTGCGCCGGTGCCGGTACCAATCACAAGCCGCCGGCATTTCCACGGTATCGCCTCTTCCATCGATAGCGGCGTGTGCCCGAAGCGATCACGAAATTTCTTCGAGGGCTTCTTCTTGCGTTTGCGAACCTCCCCGTGGTCGATGACCACGTCATGCGGGTAGCTGACCCCATCGATACGGATGGAACCAAAAGAAAATGCTTCGAAACGCATGGGCACCTCCGCCGGAGTCATGGCGCGACTCACCCGCTGGGTGAGACGAGCCGTCAGCTTCACGTCCGACCGCATTGCCAGTATATGACGCGCGGCAACATCGACGTCACGCTGACGATCGTTTGACGCATTCCCGTTGTAAATGCAGGCGTCGAATCAGCAATTGAGCGGGCTCATCTCCTGGGCGATTGCGTCGCTCGACGCGATCGCCATAGGTGTACACTCCCCCCCATATCCGGTCTGCAAACCCTTCCATTGCCAGCAATCATTGGAGTGACTGATGCCGAACGAATCCAAGTGCCCGTTCTCGGGCGACGCCCTCAAGCACACCACGGCCGGCGCCAAGGGCAACCGGAACTGGTGGCCCAACCAACTGAACGTCGGACTGCTGCACCAGCACTCGCCAAAGGGCAACCCCATGGGCGAGTCGTTCGACTATGCCAAGGAATTCCAGGGCCTTGACCTCGACGCCGTGATCAAGGACCTGCACGCGCTGATGACGGACTCGCAGGACTGGTGGCCGGCCGACTTCGGCCACTACGGCCCGCTGTTCATTCGCATGGCCTGGCACGCTGCCGGCACCTACCGCGTGGCCGACGGCCGCGGCGGCGCGGGCACGGGTGCGCAGCGCTTCGCGCCGCTCAACAGCTGGCCCGACAATGGCAATCTCGACAAGGCGCGCCGCCTGCTGTGGCCCATCAAGCAGAAGTATGGCCGCAAGCTGTCCTGGGGCGACTTGATGATCCTCTCCGGCAACGTGGCGCTGGAGTCCATGGGCTTCAAGACGTTCGGCTTCGGTGGCGGCCGCCCGGACATCTGGGAGCCCGAGGCCGACACCGACTGGGGCCCGGAGAGCACCTGGCTTGGCGATGAGCGCTACAGCGGCGACCGCGAGCTCTCCAACCCGCTGGCCGCCGTGCAGATGGGCCTGATCTACGTGAATCCCGAAGGCCCGAACGGCAATCCCGATCCCCTCGCCGCGGCGCGCGACGTCCGCGAGACCTTCGCCCGCATGGCCATGAACGACGAAGAGACGGTAGCCCTGATCGCTGGCGGCCACACCTTCGGCAAGACCCATGGCGCCGGCGACGCGAAGCATGTGGGCCCCGAGCCGGAGGCCGCCCCCATCGAAGCTCAGGGTCTGGGCTGGCTCAGCAGCCACGGCTCCGGCAAGGCCGGCGACGCCATCACCAGCGGACTGGAGGTCACCTGGACACAGACGCCCACAACGTGGAGCAACTATTTCCTGGAGAACCTGTTCGGCCACGAATGGGAGCTGACCAAGAGCCCGGCCGGCGCCCACCAGTGGGTGGCCAAGGGCGCAAGCGCCACCATCCCGGATGCGCATGACCCGACCAAGCGCCGCCTGCCGACCATGCTCACCACTGACCTCTCACTGCGCTTCGACCCGGCTTACGAGAAGATCTCGCGTCGTTTCCTGGCACACCCGGACCAGTTGGCCGATGCCTTCGCCCGCGCCTGGTTCAAGCTCACCCACCGCGACATGGGTCCGCGCGCCCGCTATCTCGGTAAGCTGGTGCCCCAGGAAGCGCTCTCCTGGCAGGATCCGGTGCCCGCCGTCGATCACCCGCTCGTGAACGAGCAGGACATCGCCGCGCTGAAGGCCGAGGTGCTGGGTTCGGGCCTTTCCATTTCGCAATTGGTGGGCACCGCCTGGGCCTCGGCCTCGACCTTCCGCGGCAGCGACAAGCGCGGCGGCGCCAACGGCGCGCGCATCCGCCTGGCGCCGCAGAAGGATTGGCCGGTCAACCGCCCGGCCGAGCTGGCGGGTGTACTGGCCAAGCTCGAAGCCATCCAGAAGGCCTTCAACGGCGCACAGTCCGGCGGCAAGAAGATCTCGCTGGCCGACCTCATCGTACTGTCCGGCGGCGCGGCTATCGAAGCCGCTGCGAAGCGGGACGGCCACGACGTGAAGGTACCCTTCTCTCCCGGCCGCACCGACGCTACGCAGGCGCAGACCGATGTGGAATCCTTCGCTGTGCTGGAGCCCTTGGCCGACGGCTTCCGCAACCACGTGCGCAAGGGCCTGGACGGCGTGGCCGCAGAGTTGTTGATCGACAAGGCCCAGTTGCTGAACTTGAGCGCACCGGAGATGACCGTGCTCATCGGCGGCCTGCGCGCCCTGAACATCGGGCAGACGCCGCACGGCGTGTTCACCGGCCGGCCCGAGACCCTGAGCAACGACTTCTTCGTCAACCTGCTCGACATGGGCACGCGCTGGCAGAAGGCCGCTGACGCAGAGGGCGTGCTGGAGGGCCGCGACCGCGTCACCGGCGAGCTAAAGTGGACAGGCACCACGGTGGACCTGGTCTTCGGCGCCAACTCGCAGTTGCGCGCGCTCGCCGAGGTGTATGCCAGCAGCGACGCGCAGGCGGTCTTCGTGCGCGACTTCGTGGCGGCCTGGGCCAAGGTGATGAATCTTGACCGCTTCGACTTGGCCTGATCGCCCGCCCGGAGACCGGTCTGAATCGTACTGCAGGGCCGCCCTTAACGGGCGTCCCGCAGCAGCGGACGCAACGGTTTTCGAAACTTCACTGACGGGCAGCTTGCGGCATGACGAGTTGTCCGAATTCGCCGTTCTGGAAAGCCTGAATCCGATCCTCAAGTTGCTCGCGGGTATTCATTACCATCGGCCCTTGTTTGGCAATCGGTTCATTCAACGCCGGGCCGGAGAGAATGACAAAGTGGCTGTCTCCGTCAGAGGTGAGCCGAATCTCCACCCTGCCCTTCGGCGCGCCCTTGTCCAATGCCACACTGATGGCCTGTCCGCCGATCAGTTGCCGTACCTCGCCCCCGATGTCTACCCGTAACTCTCCCGAGAGTGCGTAAATCATCCCGTTCCAGCCGCGTGGCAAGTCGTGGCTGAAATCCGATGAACGCGAGAGGAAGCCGTCCAACAATGTGAACGGCTCAGGCAGTTGCGCAGAGTGAGCAGCTTGCACGCCATTGCTGCTGCCTGCAACCACGCGCACGCGAACGCCGGGCGTATGGAACTCCGGAATGTCCTGCGGCTCCACATGGACTGCGTATGGCGCATCGAATTTCTTGCTGGCCGGCAGATTAACGAAGATTTGCAGCGCGTGAACGTGATGCCCCTCGCCCTCGGGCTGTTCCGTATGCACTGCCCCGCGGCCGGCGGCAAACCAATGCAAGGCCCCCGGGTTGATGGGGACGTGGTTGCCAAGCGAGTCGTAATTGACATGCGCGCCGATGGCGTCCTCGAACACATAGGTCACCGCCGAGATCCCTGCATGCGGATGCGGCGCGAAGGTAGGCCCCGTCATGTGAAAATGGTCAAGCATGACAACGGGATCCATCAATCCGCCAAACACCTGTTCTTCAAAATGCTTGGCCCGAAACGCTTCGCCAATGGACATGTCGTGTCCGGCGATGACATTCGAAACGCGTACGAACTCGTTCATGTTGAGACTCCG
Source organism: Pandoraea terrae (assembly GCF_902459695.1). Lineage (GTDB taxonomy): Bacteria > Pseudomonadota > Gammaproteobacteria > Burkholderiales > Burkholderiaceae > Pandoraea > Pandoraea terrae. The sequence continues at coordinate 281,237 of NZ_CABPRZ010000003.1, read as the reverse complement.
TCTTACCGTTGCGCCCGACCCCGAAGCCATCCTGCTGTGTCGGCCCGGGAAGGCGTCATGATCTTTAATAACGTTGGCGTTTGGATAAGGCATCGGCGTATATGCACCCCTGCCTGACTGCCCGGTGCACATCTGCTCCGGTTAAGTTAAATCATATTCACGCAACGACAAACGATAAAGATGCTATTTGACAACCTATCGTTGCGTGTATAGAACGATAAATATTCCCACCCAAAGCCAGCCGGATGCCGGATGAACCCCGTATCTCTCGACTTGAATGACCTCTATCTTTTTGCTCAGGTGATCGAGCATCACGGCTTTACCGCAGCGGGAGAGGCGCTCGGCGTGAGCAAATCCCGGATTTCCCGGCGAATCACCGATCTGGAAGCCAACCTTGGCGTTCGATTGCTGCAACGAACCTCGCGCCGACTGAGCTTGACCGACGCCGGCCAGGCGCTTTATGAGCATTGCCGAGCCATGATTTCCGAGGCGCAGGCCGGTGAAGAAGCGGTTCGCCGACGGACGGCGGAGCCCACCGGACTGGTGCGGGTCAGCATGCCCGTAGCCGTTACGGACATCGTCTTGGCCAAATTGCTGCCGCGCTTCATGCTGCGCTACCCCAAGGTCCGGCTCGCAATCCAGGCCAGTAACCGGCAAGTGGACCTCGTCGAGGAAAACGTCGATGTGGTGGTACGCGGTATGGGTTTTGAAGTGGAGTCTTCCAGTCTGGTACAGGCCCCACTATGCACTGCGCGTTGGGGGCTGGTGGCCAGCCCGGTGTATCTGGCACAGAGCGGGGTAATTGACAGGCCTGACGCGCTCCCCCACGGCGACTTGTTGATCTACGCGTCAATCAACGAGCCAGTGACCGCCCTGCGCCTGATTGGCGCAAGTGGCGATGTGGCTGCCCGGACGATTCAACCTCGCCTGCAAAGCGACAACATCGCTGCGCTAAAGGAGGCGGCGTTGGCCGGGATGGGCGTCGCGAGCCTGCCCCTTTATGCCTGCGCAAGCGAGATCGGGATGGGCACTTTGTGCGTCGTATTGCCGGAGTGGCGTCCCAAGGAAGGGCGATTGGCAGTGCTGTTCCCGACGCGCCGCGGAATGATGCCTGCAGTACGCGCCCTGGTCGACTTCCTGAAAGAGGAATTGCCCCCCCTTCTAAGCTGAGGCCGAGGTGTCACGGCCAGCGCTTGGAAGGGGGCAATTCTTCCTATAGTATTCGCGCTTATGCATAGAAGCGCCTGGCCAGCGACGAGAGCGACGAATTGCTACGGCCATTACCGTCGAAGATTCCGAGCTCATCGAGTTCGACATTCGCGTGATTATCGGGGCGATACCGTCATGCCCCGAGCTCGCGGTTTCCCTGATGCGCGTGGTCGCACTGAAGCAGCGGGTGTTGGCCTCGCGCATCCAGTATTTGGCCCTGCCGAAGCCTGAAATGCGAATCGGAGAACTGCTTGGCCGACTCTCAGAGCGCTACGGAGAAGAGCATGAAGGGCGCACGCTGATATCCATCTTGCTCACGCACGAGCAAATTGCCGCCATGACGGGCACCAATCGTGTCACTGTCACGCGCGCCCTGAAGCGCCTGACCGACCTGGGCGTCATCGAGGTAAAACAGCGTCGTATATGGGTCATCGACCCCTCGCGACTTCTTGGCTGACTTGGTAACTCAATATACAGACTTCGCTCAGCTTCCTCGATAGAGTGACGTGCATGCCGTGCCCCACGGATTTGTACATTCACTTGAGTGAAAGGAAGAGCCATGAGCAAAATCGAGCGCCTGCGCCTGCCCGAGGACGACGCGACTTTCGGTAGCAACCGAATTTTCGACCTGTTTCAATACTCGCCCGCTGTGACAGCAAATGGCCTGGTGTTCATTGCCGGCCAAATTGGCCTTCGTGCGGACGGCACCATCCCGGAATCACCGAAGGAGCAAATCGATGTCGCGTTCAAGCGCATCAGCGCCGTGCTCAACCATCTTGGCCTTGATTTCACCGACGTCGTCGAGTTGGTCTCCTACCACACCGACGTGGTGAATCAGCTCGCTGACTTCCGTGCGGTGAAGGAGCAGTACATCCGCTCCGACTTCCCGGCTTGGACGATTCTCGGCGTTGCAGCACTGGCGCGTCCCGAACTGATTGTTGAAATCAAGGTGGTCGCGGCTCCGCGCCAGGCATAACCAGAAAACCTCGCATCTCAGCCGTTTTGGCGGCTTCCAGGCCCCATCTCCGGGGCCCGTGGCATCGTGCACGCTTTTTTTGACAGGAGTCCATGATGAGCAGTGAAGTCAAAACCGACGGATTCGCGTTTGTCGAATTCGTGTCGGAAAAGCCCGGTGAGCTCGTAGAGCGCTTCGAAAACCTCGGCTTTCGCGTTCGCGGCAAAGCACAAGGTGACGCGCATTTCATGACCCAAGGGGCGGCAGCGTTATGCCGCGTGGATGGCTGCCATCGCCAATGCGGCGATAACCGTAAATTATTGATTTCTGCAATTTTCTGGCCTGCCCAGAGGGATTCGAACCCCCGACCGTCGGCTTAGAAGGCCGATGCTCTATCCAACTGAGCTATGGGCAGTGATGGGTGACGATGTCCGCGAAAGTTGAACCCCGCGTCCATCTGCATTGACACAACTCGGCAACGATGCCGAGTGTAGCCAAACATTATAACGCACTCCTTCCGCCCCCAGCGCGCGCGTTCTCGGTAAATCCTCCCCCTTCCCAAGCCCGTCACAAGCGGATTAGACTGGCTCCATGGACGGAGAATGCCATGGACGAGATCGATCTCGAAGAACGCTTCTGCGCTCACAACTACGCGCCGCTGCCGGTCGTACTGTCCCACGCCAAGGGCGTCTGGGCCTGGGACGTCGAGGGCACCCGCTATCTCGACATGATGAGCGCCTACTCTGCCGTGAGTCACGGCCACGCCCATCCCGTGTTGGTCGCCGCCCTCGCCGCGCAGGCACAACGGCTCGGCGTGGTCTCGCGCGCCTTCTATTCCGACCGTCTCGGCCCCTTCCTGAAACGCCTTTGTGATCTGACCGGTCTCGACGGCGCCATCCCGATGAACACCGGCGCGGAAGCCGTCGAAACGGCCATCAAGGCGGCCCGCCGCTGGGGTTACCGGGTCAAGGGCATCCCGTCAGGCCGCGCCGAAATCATCGTCGCCGACGGCAATTTCCACGGACGCACCACCACCATCGTCGGCTTCTCCAGCGAGGCCGAATACCGCGCCGATTTCGGGCCGTTTGCGCCGGGATTCGTGAGCGTACCGTTCGGCGACATTGAAGCCGTACGCCGCGCCATCACGCCGAACACCTGCGCCGTGCTGTTCGAACCGATCCAGGGCGAAGCCGGCGTTGTCCTGCCGCCAGACGGATTCCTGCGTCAACTGCGCACGGTGTGCAACGAAGCCCACGTCCTGATGCTGCTCGACGAAGTCCAATCGGGACTCGGACGCACAGGCAAATGGTTCGCATTCCAACACGAAAACATCGTGCCCGACGGCATCGCGCTCGGCAAGGCGCTCGGCGGCGGCCTGCTTCCGGTATCGGCATTCGTCGCAAGCGCGGAAATCATTGATCTGTTCGAGCCTGGCAGCCACGGGTCGACGTTCGGCGGCAATCCCCTCGCGGCCACCATCGGCCTCGCCGCACTCGACGTCATGGACGACGAAGACCTGCCGGGCCGCAGCGCCGAGCTCGGGGAATACTTCCTCGCCCGGCTTCACGCGATCCACAGTCCGTTGATTCGCGAAGTCCGCGGCCGTGGCCTGTGGATCGGCGTAGAGATGCATCCCGGCACGATCACCGCCCACGATCTCGCGCTGCGCATGCTCCGTCGCCATATTCTCGTCAAGGAAACACGCGACACGGTACTGCGATTCGCGCCGCCGCTCGTGATCGATCGTGCCGAGATCGATCTCGCCGTCTCGGCCTTCAAGGCCGTCATCGCGGAAGCGGAAACGGAGGCCGCGGCGGCAGTCGCCCCATCGAACTGACCGCCCTCGCCCGCCACCCGCAAACGCCCGCACGCCGCAAAATTTCGCTCGCACAAATCCCGCAACGCGCGCTAGAATGCCTGTCACGGTGTGGCCAGCACACCGGCGTCGCTCGGACGGTTCCGGGCGCTTACGTTCCAGGATCATCATGTCAGGCTCCCAGGGCTCGCGCAGCTTTGCGCGCATCAATCGTCTTCCCCCGTACGTTTTCAACATTACCGCCGAATTGAAGATGGCCGCCCGCCGCCGTGGCGAGGACATCATCGATCTGAGCATGGGCAATCCCGACGGGGCCACGCCGCCGCATATCGTCAGCAAACTCGTCGAAGTCTCCCAGCGCCCTGACACGCATGGCTACTCCGCATCGAAAGGTATCCCGCGCCTGCGCCGCGCCATCACGCGCTGGTACAAGGGTCGCTACACCGTTGACCTCGATCCCGAGCGCGAAGCGATCGTCACCATCGGCTCGAAAGAAGGCCTCGCGCACCTGATGCTCGCCACGCTCGACCAAGGCGATACGGTGCTCGTGCCGAATCCGTCATACCCGATCCACATCTACGGTGCGGTCATCGCCGGCGCGAACATTCGCTCCGTGCCGATGACGCCCGGCATCGACTTCTTCACGGAACTCGAACGGGCCATCCGTGAATCGCATCCGAAGCCGAAGATGATCATCCTCGGCTTTCCGTCGAACCCCACGGCACAGTGCGTCGAACTCGAGTTCTTCGAGCGGGTGATCGAACTCGCGCGGCGTCACGATATCCTCGTAGTGCACGATCTCGCTTACGCAGACATCGTCTACGACGGCTACAAGGCGCCGTCGATCATGCAGGTGCCCGGCGCGAAGGATGTTGCCGTCGAGTTCTTCACGCTGTCGAAGAGCTACAACATGGCCGGGTGGCGCATCGGCTTCATGGTCGGCAACGCCGAACTCGTCGCCGCGCTCGCGCGCATCAAGAGCTATCACGATTACGGCACCTTCACGCCGCTGCAAGTCGCGGCCATCGCCGCGCTCGAAGGCGATCAGCAGTGTGTCGAGGACATCCGCGCCCAGTATCAGCGCCGCCGCGACGTCCTGTACAAAGGCCTCACGGAAGCCGGCTGGGTGGTGGATCTGCCGAAGGCGTCGATGTACATCTGGGCACGCATTCCCGAGCCGTATCGCAAGGGCGGTTCGCTGGAGTTCGCGAAACGTCTGCTCGCACAGGCCAAGGTGTCGGTATCGCCGGGCATCGGCTTCGGGGATTATGGGGACGAATACGTCCGCTTCGCGCTGATCGAGAACGAAGCGCGGATTCGTCAGGCGATTCGCGGCATCAAGACGATGTTCCGCGAAGACGGACTTCTCGGCGCGGACGCGTAAGACATCCGCTACGGGCGTCGTCACCCGCCACAAAGCCGAACGGCGCCGGTCATCGAGGACCGACGCCGTTTTTTCATGCTGCTTTCACGAAACCTGAATCACGCAGGTTGTGCCGGCAGCCATTCCTGCAATGTCACCTCGATGGTGATGAACGACAGATTGCCGCCGCGCACGAAACGTCCGGCGAACATGCGTCCATCGGTGTCGGCGACCATGCCATGCAGCATCGGCACCGCCGGCGGGCCGTTCGACACGTCGACCTCCCCGAACACGTTGAGGATTTCCACGCCGGGCCCCGTGACGACCTGCTCGCGCCAGCCATCGCCCGACCGATGCGCCAGGCGCGCGTCGATGAGGCTGCCGACCGCGCCGCGCACGACCGCACGCGCAATGCCGTGCTCGGCGCACAGTGCTTCGATGCTTTCCGTCAGGTCCTGATTGGGTTTGAGACGAGCGACGACGAGCCGGCCGAGGGTGCCGTTCTCAATCGCGACGTGATCTTCGACTGGGACGCTCATGATGGCTCTCCGGCGACGGGATGCAACAGGTTGAAGTGGGTTTCCGCGTCCTCGCGCGTGACGTAGCCGCCGTGCGCAAACAGGCACAGACGCACCACGACCGGCTCTTCGCCGGCCCACGTGTGATCGAGAATCAGGTGGCCGCCATGCAGCCCGCCCGCCGGATCCGAGAATCCTGCATGGCAGTGCAGGAGCGGTGCGCCGTCGGCCGTGCAGCCGATGGTGATCGCGCCGCCGATCAGGTCCACTTCCCGTGCTTCGTCGACCGGCGCCCCGTAACCGAAGGGACGCTTCTCGTCCGCGGTGGTCACCAGCATGTGGTACCGCAGACCTCGCGCGGTGCCCGCGCAGATTCGGCCGACGCCGCCGCCGTGCGGATAGCGCGCGAGCGCCTCCCGCAACGACGCGCCAAGGTTTGCACCGGACCGGATCGTGACGCGCAGTTCGTGCTGCCCGCTCAACACGCAATCGACCACACGGGGTAATGTGGGGGCGCCGGCGTGCTGATAGACCCGTGAAAGCGCAGTTGTCATAGTCGATAGTCTCCTTGCTCTTCGAGCATCGTCCTGATTTGCTTCTTCACGATTTTGCCGTACCCGGATTTGGGCATGGCGTTCCAGAACACGAAGCGGCGCGGCCACTTGTACTTGGCGATGCGCGCTTCGAGATGGCCCAACAATTCCTTCGCTTCAGCGCTCATGCCGTCTTTCGCGACGACCACGGCCAAACCGCTCTCGCCCCACTTCGGGTCGGGCACGCCCAGCACCGCGCACTCGGACACCGCCGGATGCGTGAGCAGCGCTTCCTCGATTTCGCGCGGATAGACGTTCGAGCCACCGGAGATATACATGTCCGACGCACGGCCCGTGATGTACAGGAAGCCCTGTGCATCGACATGCCCCAAGTCGCCGGTGTGGAACCAGTCGTCCTTGAAGGCCTTGGCGTTCGCGTCCGGATTGTTGTGATAGCCCATGAACACGGCCGGGCCGCGCACGCAGATCTCGCCCGAGGCGAACGGCGGCTGGCGCACGCCCTGCGCGTCGAGGATCGCGACTTCCATGCCGGTGCGCGGCATGCCGCAAGTGCCGACGCGGGCGTCGGCGGCGTCATCGTCTTCGGTGTGCAGCCACGGCGGCAGCACGGTAATGTTGCCCGTCACCTCCCCAAGACCGTAGTACTGCACCAGCACGCGGCCGAGCTTCTTGAGGGCGAACTTCTGATCGGCGCGGTACATTGGCGCCCCCGCATAGATCACGAACTTGAGCGAGCTGTGATCATGACGATCGACGGATTCGTCTTCCACCAGCATCTTGACGATCGTCGGCACGGTAAACATATTGTCCACGCGGTGCGTCGCGATGGCTTGCCAGACCTGCTCGGGCTCCATCCTCTCGGTCGGCAGCAGCACGCTGGCCGCGCCGCGCGCGGCGTTGACGATTGCGTGAATGCCCGCGCCATGCGACAAGGGAGCAACGACCATCGAGCGGCTCCGATACGTGATGCCGGGCATCAGGTCGGCCAGATGATTGGTGACGACGAACGCCATCTGGCCGTGCGACAACACGCCGGCCTTCGGATGCCCGGTCGTGCCCGAGGTGTAGAAGAACCACAGCGGGTCTTCATACTCCACCTCTTCCTCGAAGGGCTGGGCGCCGGCGTGATCGGCCAGCAGGGTTTCGTAGTGCTGTTCGCCGGCGCGCGGCGCGCCGATGGCGATGACGTGCTTCAGCGCAGGCGATGCCTCGCGCACCGCATCGACATGCCCCTCGAAGCCGCTGTCGTAGAGCATGACGGACGCCCCGCTCGATTGGCCGAGATAGGCGGCTTCTGGCGGCGTGATACGAAAATTGGTCGGCACCCAGACGACGCCTAGCTTGAAGGCAATCCATGCGCTCTCGAAAATCGGCAGGTTGTTGCGCGAATGCACCAGCAGCTTGTCGCCCTTCGTAACGCCGAGCGCGCGCAGTGCCTGCACTGCCGCGTCGACGCGGGCATCGATCTCGCCCCACGTCCAGACCTGCTCGCCGATGATGATGCCCGCCTCCGCCGGATGCCGACGCGCGACATCGGCCAGCAGACGGCCCAGATTCATGACCTTCTTGAGCATGATGCCCGACTCCTCCACATTGATTACAGCGCTTCCAGAATGCTCACGTAGTTGGCGACAGCCGCCCCGCCCATGTTGAAAACCCCGGCCAGGCGTGCGTTCGGGATCTGCATCTCGCCTGCGGTGTTCGTCAACTGCATGGCGGCCATCACGTGCATCGACACGCCCGTCGCGCCGACCGGATGTCCCTTCGCCTTCAAGCCGCCCGAAGCGTTGACCGGCAACAAGCCGCTCTTCTCGGTAGCGCCTTCGGCCACGAGCGCAGCGCCCTGGCCCGGCTTGGCGAGCCCCATCGCTTCGTATTCGATCAGCTCGGCGATGGTGAAGCAGTCGTGTGTCTCGACCAGCGACAGATCCCTCAACTTCACGCCCGCCACGCCAAGCGCCTGACGCCAGGCGTGCTGGCCGCCCTCGAACGCCAGCGGATCGCGGCGCGACAGGGGCAGGTAGTCGTTGACCTGCACGGCGGCACGGAACCCGACCGCTTTTTTCAGGCCGCCCGCGACGTCGCGCGCCGACAGCACCAACGCCGCCGCGCCGTCGGAGACCATCGAGCAATCCGTACGCTTGAGCGGTCCTGCGACGAACGGATTCTTCTCCGACACATTGCGGCAAAAGTCGTAGCCGAAGTCGCGGCGCATGTGGGCGTACGGATTGACGGCGCCGTTGCGGTGATTCTTTGCGGCGATGCGGGCCAGCGCATCCGACTGGTCGCCGTAGCGTTCGAAGTATTGCGTGGCGATCTGCCCGAAGACACCGGCGAAGCCGCCGGGAATGCCCGCCTCTTCACGGGCATAGGAACATTTCAGCAGCACTTCGCCGACCTGCGGTGTCGCCAATTCGGTCATCTTCTCGAAGCCGATGACGAGCACATGTTTCGCGCGGCCGGCCTCGATGGCTTGCAGGCCCGCGTAGACGGCAGCCGAACCCGTTGCGCAGGCGTTTTCCACGCGCGTGGACGGCTTGAAACGAAGGCCGGGAATGTTGTTGAAGACAAGCGACGACGGGAAGTCCTGATACAGGAAACCGCCGTTGAAAGTGCCGACGAAGATCGCGTCGATCTGTTCGGGGTCGAGGCCCGCGTCGTCGAGGGCGGCTTGGGCGATGTCCGCCAGCAATACTTCGGCGTCCACGTTGTCGAGTTTGCCAAACTGGGAATGTCCCCAGCCGGTCAGGCAGGCAGCAACCATGAGTGTCTCCGAAAAGTGTGATCCAGGACCTCAAGAGCAAATTCAATGCCAGCGCCATGGATGCACCATGGCATGACGGACGGAAACGCCATGCACACCGTACGATGCGGCACGCAACCGCCTCGGCAATCGCATTGCAATCATCAGGCGGTACGGGAGCGACACATCTGCCCCCGTCCAACTGTCGCACCTGCGACACCTGTCTCACCGCAATGCGACAGGTGTCTCACGCGATGCCACCGGTTCAACGTCTGTCACCCGCCCCGCGCCCCACCGCCAAGCGCCGTGCGGCCTGCGAGATGGTTAACAACGTAAGGGTTTTCCCGTGAAGGGTGCCGATCTGGCATTCGATTTGCGTAATATACGCGAGCCACTTTGCACGTTGTTCGGCAGAAAGCAGTCACCAAACCAACTATCAGGAGACATGCAGTATGAACAATATGGATCGCCGCCACTTCATCAAAGTCGTGGCCGCCACGTCGGCTGCCGCCGCGGCCGGCCTGTATCAGACGCAGGCCCGCGCTGCCGAATTCACGCTGAAGTTCGCCAACAACCTGCCGATCAGCCACCCGATGAACATCCGCGCCAAGGAGATGGCGCAGAAGATCAACGAACAGTCGAAGGGCCGTATCGACTTCCAGGTGTATCCGAACAACCAGCTCGGCTCCGACAGCGACATGCTGAGCCAGATCCGCGCCGGCGCGATCGACTTCTTCACGCTGTCGCCGCTGATTCTCGGCACGCTGGTGCCGGCGGCGCAAATCTCCGGCATCGGCTTCGCCTTCAAGGACTACGGCCAGGTCTGGTCGGCCATGGATGGCGAACTGGGCGCGCACGTGCGCGGCCAGATCGCCAAGACATCGGTGTTCGCCTTCGACAAGATCTGGGAGAACGGTTATCGCCAGATCACCACCAGCAGCCGTCCGATCAACAACCCGGGCGACCTGAAGGGCCTGAAGATCCGCGTTCCGACGAGCCCGCTGTGGACCTCGATGTTCCGCGCCTTCGATTCGGCGCCGACCTCGATCAACTTCGCGGAAGTCTATTCGGCCCTGCAAACGCACATCGTCGAAGCCCAGGAAAATCCGCTGGCGTTGCTGACCACGGCGAAACTGTATGAAGTCCAGAAGTATGTGTCGATGACGAACCATATGTGGGACGGCTTCTGGTTCCTCGCCAACAAGCAGAAGTTCGACAAGCTGCCGAAGGACCTGCAGGAGATCGTCAAAACGAACGTGAACGGTGCCGCCATGGCGCAGCGCGACGACGTCAGGAAACTCAACGACGGCGTGACGGCCGAACTCAAGGCCAAGGGTCTGGTGTTCAACGCGCCGAACAACGAGCAGTTCCGCGACAAACTGCGCCAGGCAGGCTTCTACGCCGAATGGCACAAGAAGTTCGGCGACGAGGCATGGTCGCTTCTGGAAAAGTACACCGGGAAACTTGCATAAATGGAAACGTTGACGATGCAGGCCGAGCCCACGCATGGGCTTGCCCGCCTCCTCGGCAGCGTCAACCGCGTCGTGATGAAGGTCACGGAGGCGGTTGCCGTGCTGCTGGTGATCGCGGAAACGCTCATCCTGCTGGCCGGGGTGATCTCGCGCTACGGGTTCGACAACCCGTTGACCTGGTCGGATGAACTGGCGTCGATCCTGTTCATCTGGTTGTCCATGCTGGGGGCTGTGCTGGCGCTCGATCGCGGCGAGCATATGCGCCTGTCCGCCATCGTCAACAAACTGCCGGTGCAATGGCGCAACTGGTTCCAGACCATGGCTGCGCTGACCGTGTGCGTGTTCGTGGCATTGATCATCATGCCGGCCTACACGCATGCGATCGAGCAGATGGATATCACGACGCCCGCGCTGGAAATCCCGGACGGGCTGCGCGCTGCGGCATTGCCTGTCGGCGCGGTGTTGATGCTCGTTGCCGCGATCTCCCGCATGGCGCGCTGCTCGACGGTCAAGCAGTTCCTGCTGGGCGTCGGCGTCGTTGCCGTGATCGGCGCGGCGCTGTGGCTCGGCCGTCCCGCGTTGATCGCGATGGGCAACTACAACCTGCTGGTGTTCTTCGTCCTGATCGTCGGCGTATGCGTGGCGGGCGGCATCCCCATCGCGTTCGCGTTCGGCACGGCCACGCTCTCGTATCTCGCGCTCGTCACGGACGCGCCGCTGCAGATCGTCGTCAGCCGCATGGACGAAGGCATGTCGGGCCTGATCCTGCTGTCGGTGCCGTTGTTCGTATTGCTCGGTGCGCTGATCGAGATGAGCGGGCTGGCGCGCAGCCTGATCGAATTCATGGCCTCGTTGCTCGGTCACGTGCGCGGCGGCCTGCAATACGTGCTGCTGGGTGCGATGTTCCTCGTTTCGGGCATCTCCGGCTCGAAGGCCGCCGACATGGCGGCCGTCGCCCCGGCGCTGTTTCCCGAGATGAAGCGCCGCGGTTCCAAGCCTGAAGATCTTGTCGCCCTGCTCGCGGCCACCGGTGCGATGACCGAGACGATTCCGCCAAGTCTGGTGCTGATCACCATCGGCGCGGTCTGCGGTGTGTCGATTACGGCGCTGTTCGTGGGCGGCCTGATGCCGGCCGTGATTGCGACGCTCGCGATCGTCGTCGTGTGCTTCTTTCAGTCGCGCAAGGAAGCGCCGGTGACCGCCAAACGCGCACCGCTGCCGGTGATCGGCAAGACCTTCATGGTGGCACTGCCGGCGTTGGCGCTGCCGATCCTGATCCGTACGGCGGTGATCGAGGGCGCCGCGACCGCAACCGAAGTCTCGACGCTCGGCATCGCGTATACGATCGTCATCGGCCTGATCATCCATCTGTTCCGCAAGCATCTGGATTTCAAGCGCCTGTATCCGCTGCTGACGGAAACGGCGGCCCTGTCCGGCGCCATCCTGCTGATCATCGGCATGGCGACGGCCATGGCCTGGGCGCTCACGCAATCGGGCTTCTCGGCCAAGCTCGTGAGTTTCATGCACGGCATGCCGGGCGGCCAGGCCGGCTTCCTGCTGATTTCGATGATCGTGTTTATCATCCTCGGCAGCGTGCTGGAAGGCATTCCCGCGATCGTGCTGTTCGGCCCGCTGCTGTTCCCGGTGGCGCGCTCGCTCGGCATTCACGACGTGCATTACGCGATGCTCGTGATCCTGTCGATGGGCATGGGTCTCTTCGCTCCGCCGCTTGGCGTAGGCTTTTACGCGGCTTGCGCAATCGGCAAGACGTCACCGGACAAGGTGTTCAATCGTATGTGGGTCTACATGAGCGCGCTGCTGATCGCACTGCTCGTGGTGGTGTTCGTCCCGTGGGTCTCCACCGGTTTCCTGAAGTGATTTCGCAGTAACCCCGGACGGGCTTCGCCGTATCATGGCGGCGGAGCCCGTGCTGTAGATACGACAAAATTTAGGAGTACATAAAATGAGCGAGAAAATTGCGGTCGTCACGGGTGGCGGCATGGGCATCGGCGCCGCGATCTGCGAGCGCCTGGCCAAGGATGGCATGACGGTGGTGGTGGCCGATCTCAAGTACGAAGCCGCGCAGAAAACGGTGGCGAAGATTGACGCGGATGGCGGGCGGGCGTGGCCGCTGGCGATGAACGTCGGCGATGAACACTCGATTGCCGACGGCTTTGCGCAGATCGCACAGAAACACGGCCGTTGCGACGTACTCGTCAACAATGCCGGCATCGCCAAGACGATTCCGTTCCTCGACTGCCCGCTCGACCATTGGCACCAGGTGATGGCCGTCAATGTGACCGGCACGCTGCTCTGCGCACAGCACGCCGCGCGCCTGATGCGCGAGCACCGCTGGGGCCGCGTCATCAACCTCGCATCGGTGGCCGGTATTCTGGCGAGCGCCGGGCGCACGGCTTACGGCACGTCCAAGGCCGCCGTCATTGGCCTGACGCGTCAGATGGCGATTGAACTGGCGCCGTTCGGCATCACCGCCAACGGTATTGCGCCGGGCCCGATCGAGACGCCGCTCACGCAGGCGCTGCATTCGGACGTCTCTCGCGCACACTATAACGAGCTCACGCCGATCGGCCGCTACGGCCAGCCATCCGAGATCGCCGGCGCCGTGAGCTTCCTGGCTTCCGATGATTCGTCATACATCACCGGACACGTCCTGCCGGTCGACGGCGGCTTCGTTTGCGCGGGCTTGCTGGAAATCTGACAACGCAGCCTGAGAATGGCACCAACGGACGCGCCTCGCACTCAGACAGGCGCGTCCGCCACCACCCGCGCGCCGGGGGCGTGCTGCAGGTCCTGCCACACGGCGCGCGCGTTCTCGACGAACGTCCCCACGCAAGGATTGTGGTTGTCGCGGCTCCACAGCAGCGCCACCTCCACCACCGGGGCATTGCGCAACGGCTTGAAGACGGCGCCGCCCGACGAAATGGCGCTCATCGACACCGGCACCATCGCCACGCCAAGCCCCTCGCCGACCAGGCTGATAATCGTCTGCTGAAGATTGGCTTCGAGCCGGATGCGCGGCGTAAAACCCGAACGTTGGCAATGGCCGACGACCAGGTCGTAGACGAGCGGCGCGATCTCGCGAGGAATGCTGACGAACGATTCGTTCGCCAACAGGGCGGCATCGAGCACGCGCGCTTTCACCAGCGGATGCTGCTTCGGCAGCACGGCAACCATCTCCTCACGGAAGACGGTCGCGCTGTCGAGTCCGTCGAGATCTTCCGGGCGGTACATGATGCCCACGTCGGTACGCCCTGAGCGAACGGCATCTGCCAGCAGATTCGGGAGCGTCTCGGCCAGTTTCATGTCGACGCGCGGGTACGCCGCCGCGTAGGTGCGGGTGAGCGCCGGCAGGATATTGTAGGCAGACGACATCATGAAACCGACCGAGATGGCGCCGTCCTCGCCCCGGCTGGCCGCCACCGCGTTACGGCGCGCCTGCGCTACCGCGTTGAGAATGTCGACGGCATCCTGATACAGCCGCTCCCCCGCGCGCGTGAGGCGCACGCTGCGGCGCGTGCGATCGAAAAGCTTCACGCCGAGTTCCTCTTCCATCAACGCGATCTGACGCGACAGCGGCGGCTGCGAAATGTGCAGTTGCTTCGCCGCACGCCCGAAATGCAGCGTCTGGGCCACGGCGACGAAATACTGGAAATGGCGCAGCTCGATCATTTGATACCTATTGGGTATTAATAGCGCATCAATATTATATTGGAAGTTATTACAGGACGAACGTATTCTCCATTGGCGGTCGCGACCAACGTGAACCGTAACGATTAGGAAACGCCCAGGCCAAAAGCCGCACATGGCGACCTTTCGCACAAATACGACAAGGAGACAGCAGCATGCCCGCACACCTCGCTGTAGCGCCCGCCCCCGCACGTCCCGCTTCCGCTTGCCCTGCTTCGCGTCAGTCCGCGCCGGAATATCTGGCGATCGACGACCTGTGCGGCGAAGATGCGCAAATGCAGGCGCTGATCGCGCGCGGCAAGCGATTCATCGAGCGTGGCCTGCCGATCCTGATCCTGGGCGAAACGGGAACGGGCAAGGAGTTTCTGGCGCGGGCACTGCACGACTACAGCGAACGCCGCGCAAAGGCGCTGGTGGCGATCAACACGGCGTCGATCCCCGAGCATCTGGTCGAAAGCGAATTGTTCGGCTATAGCCGAGGCGCGTTCTCCGGCGCGTTGCCCGGCGGCATGAAAGGCAAGTTGCAGCAAGCGGACGGCGGCACCCTGTTTCTGGATGAGATCGGCGACATGCCGCTGGTCTTGCAGACGCGTTTGCTGCGTGTGCTCTCGGAGCGCGAAGTCACGCCGTTGGGGACGACGCATCCGGTACCGGTCGATGTTCAGTTGATCTGCGCCACACATCAGAATTTGCCGGCGCTCGTCGCAGAAGGCATGTTCCGTCAGGATTTGTATTACCGGATCGCCGTCGGCGTGCTGCAGTTGCCGACGCTGCGCGCGCGCACGGATCGCCGCGGCTTGATCGCGCGCATGCTGTGCGACGAGTGGCCGCAACTGTCCGCGGCGCAAGCGCTGCAAAAAGTTTCGCCTGCGGCGCTCGAACGGATGCTGCGTTATTCGTGGCCCGGCAATCTTCGGCAGCTGCGCGCAGCGATCCGTTTCGCGTGCGCGGTGGCGAGCGGCCCGCTCGTCGAGCTGCGCGACCTGCCGCAGGAGCTGCTTGCCGGCGACGTAGCGCTCGATGCAATGCCGGCGATGAACCTGCCGCCCGCATTGCCGTCGCCCGAGTTGACGCGCGTGTCTTTCGCCGCCCCGCAAGCTGCAACCAATGACGACAGCGACGACATCTCGCCGCAGGCGTGCGAACGCGACCGCATTCTTCAGGCGTTGGCCTGTCACCGCTGGAATATTTCCGCCGCAGCGCGCACGCTTGGGCTATGCCGTGCGTCGCTCTACCGCCGGCTCAAGCATTTGCGAATCCCGCACATGCGCGATTGCGCCCACGAAATTGCGATGGGGCAATCGCCGGCGCTGGCGAGCTGAGCTTCGCGTTGCCAGCCCCGTTCAATGTCAGCTGCGCAAACCGCATGACTGCCTGCGCGGACTTCACGCAAGAAGAAGTCCTTGGTGTTCCAGCTTGGCTATCAGATCCTGAAGCCACGGTTCATCGATCTCGTCGAGTGCCTTCCAGCCAACTTTGAGGCCTTCGCCCTGACCGGGATTAGGGATGTCATTGACGCGAAGCCGGTAACGGAAGTCGTAGTGGTAATGGGCGGGTTCCTGTTTGTGGGGGTTCTCAGCGATGGGGTGGATATCGATATCCAACGGCATGAGATGCCGCGCATGCCATGGATGGACTTCGGTATGCACACCGGTTTCTTCCCGCACCTCTCTTTGTGCCGCTTGCCCTGGCGTTTCGCCGGCGTCGATGTGCCCTCCTGGTTGCAGCCATATCTTTAGGTAGGGGTGAAAAATCATTAGCATCCTCCCTCCTTGGATGGCGATTCCGCTGGCGGTCACGTGGCCCGGCAGCGTCTTGCGATCGCACGGATCGGCCGCACAGTTCAACTGAGCGATCAAGGGGGCGAGCCGTTCACGCTCGTTTGGGGAATGCGTCAAATAGCGGTCGATTTGCTCAATCAACTCCCGACGGGAAAATCCCTTTGATGCCACCGTTGTGCCGAACGAAACGAGTTCAGCGTTCCCCCCCTGAATTAGGGACCTTTCCTGACGAAACGGGTGAGAACATTGAGCACCTTTTGGTTTCGGATGTTTGCTTTTTACGCCGAACTATTTGCGGCTGGAGTACCTTCCACCATCCGCTTCGGCTACCGTTTCCGGGTCACCCGAGAGTCGCACGGAGAAGTAACAATATTACCCGTTGACCGGCTGGCCGGCAGACGTGATTTTTCCGAAATTTGATCGACAGAAATTGCCTACCGACGGCGGCAATGCAGGACGATGCCTGACTTTTTTGCAACAGCAAAACGCCCCGCTCGCGTTGCGCGTCAGTGTTGCCGGAGAGGCAAAACACTGCACAAAAAAAAGCGCGGCCAATGAGGCCGCGCCAAGGTTTGGAGACCTTCACTCAAGGCAAAAGTCTACTTCTCGCGAGACGTAGTATAGAAGCGTCCCCGCGAAACATTGTCATCAATCGGCGCAATGATTTATTCAGCGCCTTGCAATAGTCCCGAAGCGATTTCGTCGCACGAGAATCTCGACACATCTCCTACGCCGCTTCGTTACGTTTGCTCACCTTGCGGTGTGTCCTCATCGCAACACAAGAGGCTTGCATCTCCTTCCGGCATCATCGCCTTCCGCCCGTAAATCCTTGCCGTACAAGGCTTTGCGCCCTCACAAAGGATTGTTCCCGAATCCGCAATACATTCTTGCGGTTTCTGAAATATGCGCGGGACACGCACGCTCCTACACTCTGGTCCGTCAACAGAGCAGTGCCGCACTCGATGCCGGGTCCGCGAATAACAAACCGTCACCACGACATGTTCTGTTTCGCCGCGTTCTGTTTTCACGCGAATTCTGCGATTCGTGTCAAATTATTGGAGCTCAAACCATGAAAAAAACTCTTCTTGCCGCTGCAGTGGTCGGCGCGTTCTCGGCAACGGCCGCTCACGCCCAAAGCAGCGTCACGCTGTACGGCTTGATCGACGCCGGCCTCGCTTACACCAGCAACTCGTCGACGTCGGCGGCGGCTGGCAAGGCCAACTGGCGCGCCACGAGCGGCCTGGTCAACGGCAGCCGCTGGGGCCTGAAGGGCTCGGAAAACCTGGGCGGCGGCACCAAGGCAATCTTCACGTTGGAAAACGGCTTCTCGATCGCCAACGGCAACTCGCTGCAAGGCAGCCGCATGTTCGGCCGTCAAGCGTTTGTCGGCCTGCAGAACGACCAATACGGCGCGATCACCCTCGGCCGTCAATATGACTCCCTGGTCGACTACCTGGCACCGCTGACCCTGAACGGCAGCGCTTTCGGCGGCACGATCGCAACGCACCCGTATGACAACGACAACACGAACAACTCGTTCCGTGTGAACAACTCGGTGAAGTTCGCCAGCGCCAACTACAACGGCCTGACCTTCGGCGCCCTGTACGGCTTCTCGAACAAGGCCGGCGATTTCTCGAACAATCGCGCATACAGCGCCGGCGTGGCATACAACAACGGCCCGATCAGCGTTGCTGCCGCTTACCTGCAACGCAACAACAACACGGGTGTTGCCAACACCTCGGGCGCGATCGATCCGTCGAGCGACGCCGTGTTCAACGCCTCGCGTCAACGCGTGTTCGGCGTCGGCGGCAACTACGCCTTCGGCCCGGCGACCGTCGGCCTGGTGTGGACCCACACGCAACTGGACGGCCTGACCTCGGCAACGTTCAACAGCACCACGACCAACTTCGCCAACGACGGCGTGAAGTTCGACAACTTCGAAGTCAACACGAAGTACATGTTGACCCCGACGGTTTCGCTGGCCGGTGCCTACACGTACACGATGGCCAAGGATGACTTGACCGGCAAGAAGCCGAAGTTCCACACCGTGTCGCTGCAAGCCGACTACCGTCTGTCCAAGCGTACCGACGTGTACCTGACGGGTTCGTACCAACATATCTCCAGCAACGACGGTACGGGCTTCCAAGCCGGTATCAACGGCGCCGGCGGCATGTCGACGACCAGCTCGCAAACCGTCGTCGGCACGGGTATTCGCCACCGCTTCTAAGCACGGGTAACGCCATGCTTTCGCCGGCGACGTTGGCCAAGGTCGACGGTGAAGCGAAAGAGGCAGCCGTTTGGCTGCCTCTTGTCACCGGGTTTCGCCCCCCTCTTCAGAACCGCGTTTCGCGCGCCGCGCGCAGGAACGTATCGAGCACCGGCGTGCAATCGAGGAATTCCGGACCGCCCGCGCGGTGGAACTCCGGATGCCACTGCAAGCCCATCACGAACGGCGCCTTGCGATAGCGGATCGCCTCGACCACGCCGTCTTCCTCGCACACCGCCTCGACCGTCAGATCGCGTCCCAAGGTCTTCACCGACTGATGGTGAATGGAGTTGACGATTGGCGTCTCGTGCATTTGAAGCATCTGCGACAGCGACGACCCTTCCGGGAAACGCAGCGTGTGACGATTGTGTTCATACGTATCCGTCACATGCGCGATCGCCTCCGGCAGGTCCGTCGCAATATCCTGATGCAGCGTTCCGCCAAACGCGACGTTAATGAGCTGGCACCCGCGGCACACGCCGAGGATCGGCTTGCCCGCTTCGATGAACTCATGCAGCAGTTCGAGTTCGTACATGTCGCGCATACGGTCGCCCTGCCATTCGTGACGCGTCGCCGCTTCCGAATACGTATGCGGCGATACGTCGGCGCCGCCCTGCAGCACGAGACCGTCGAGGTGCTTCGCGTAATCGTGCAGACGAATGTGACTCGGATGCAAGAGCCCTTGGGTGTCGACCGTAGGAATCATGAACACCAGCACGTCGCGCGACATCACCCAGTGCGCAATGGATTCCTCGAGGTACTGCAGCGTTTTGCTGCGCAGGCCCTTGGAGCCCGGCTCCGGATGGAAGATACGCGCCGAAATGCCGATCTTCAGCGTGCGCTGCGTAATGCGCTGTCCGGCGCGGTCGTACCACGCACGAAAGCGGGCCGACATGATCCGCCGCAATACGGACCATGGGGAATCGCCTGCAGACAAATAGGATGGCGAGCCCATTGCCCCTGGACCGCCCGGGCGACCACCCGGCGGCGGCACCTGGAATGTCGGCTCGTGCGGCGGCTCACCACCGCCACCGGCACCACCGCGCCCCGAACCGCCTGCGCCACCTGCACCGCCTGCAGACCCGGGGCCACCGGCGACGCCGGCCGGCTCACCCGTGGCTTCGGATTTGGGCTCACTTGCGCTTTGCGCGGCGGTACCCGTGGCACTCGCGGGCTCGGCCGATGGCACTTCGCCCGGCTTGGCTGTCGGCCCAGTCACTTCCGGCGGCAACGGCCTCGTCAGCGTATCGGGGTTCGATTGCGCCGGTTGACTCGGCGGCGCCGGCTCGGCTTCAGGGTTGACTGGCTTTTCAGGCGACTTCGGGTCTTGGGGCTCGGTCATGGCGGCTATCGATAACGTGCTCGTATCGGGGGGAAAGATTGATAGACCTATCGGGTCGGGAAATTATCCCGCCGCACCGGCGATGTCGCAACCGCAAAACCCATTGCGACGGAAAAGTGCAACTTGTGCAGACGCCCCGGCACACGTTTTCACACAACGCGCATAGCGTGGTATGCGAGCGCCCGCCGTGCGGGCCGGGCCCTCGCATTGGCGCCGTTACGGAATCAACAGCGTCGAACCCGTCGTCTTTCTACCCTCAAGGTCGCGATGGGCCTGCGCCACATCTTTTAGCGCATATCGCTGGCGCACTTCGATCTTGACGGTGCCATTGGCGACGACATCGAACAGGTCTTTCGCCGTTGCCTCCAGTTCCTCGCGCGTTGCCGTGTAGTTGAACAGCGTCGGACGCGTGAAGAACAACGAACCGCGCGACACCAGGTCGGCGGTCTGGATCTGCGGTACAGGCCCCGACGCGTTCCCGAAATTCACCATCATGCCGAGCCGGCGCAAACAATCGAGCGATCCGGTAAACGTATCCTTGCCGATGGAGTCGTACACGACGGCGACCCCCTGCCCCCCCGTGATCGCCTTGACCCGCTCGACGAAGTTCTCTCGCGAATAGACGATCGGGTGGTCGCAACCGTGCGCGCGCGCAAGATCAGCCTTCTCGTCGGAGCCCACCGTGCCGATCACCGTCGCGCCGAGCGCCTTGGCCCACTGGCAGACGATCAGGCCGACGCCGCCGGCAGCCGCATGGATCAGGATCGTGTCGCTCGCTTTCACCGGATACGTACGTCGCAGCAGATATTGCGCCGTCATGCCTTGCAGCATCATGGCGGCGGCCTGATCGAAATCGATCGCATCGGGCAGCTTCACCAGCGAATCGGCCGGCATCACACGCGCCTCTGCGTAAGCACCCGGCGGACGGCTGGCGTACGCAACGCGATCGCCCGGCTTCACATGCGTGACGCCTGCGCCAACGGCTTCGACCACGCCCGCCGCTTCCATGCCGAGTCCGCCCGGCAGCGGCTGGGGATACAGGCCGGTGCGGAAATACACATCGATATAGTTCAATCCGACGGTGTGGTGACGCACCCGCGCCTCGCCCGGTCCGGGATCGCCGACCTCCACGTCGACATACTGCATGACCTCGGGGCCGCCGTTTTCCGTAATGCGGATAGCTTTCGTCATCTTGCTCCTCACTCTGTTGCGTCAGTGGAAACCCCGCCGGCATTCGACGCCACGCGCTTTCAAGCTGGTTGCGCCGCCAGACGGATGGTCAGTTGCTCCAGCAGCAGCCGTGCCGTGGAACTGTTCGTCGCACAGGGAACATTGTGCACGTCGCACGCGCGCACGAGCGCATTGATATCCGGTTCGTGCGGCTGCGGCGTCATCGGGTCGCGCAGGAACAGCACCATGTCGACGTTGCCTTCGGCCAGTTGCGCGCCGATCTGCAAGTCGCCGCCGTGGGGGCCGGAGAGCATGCGCTCGACCGTCAGGCCCAGCTCGCTGGCGAGCCGGCCGCCGGTCGTACCGGTGGCGACGAGCGCGCACTGCTGCAGCACGTGCACATATTCCCTGGCGACCGCCAGGATTTCATCTTTCTTCTTGTCGTGGGCGATCAACGCAATTCGTACCGTCATGCTGCCTGTTCCTGAAAGCGATTGGGGGATGGATTGCCGCCAAGCGAACGAAACCGGATGGGCGGCGGTGAAACCGATGATTTTACGTGCCGATGATGTCCGTTTGCCGTCAGAACGTACCCGGATATCCGCCGCCGTCCAGCAACACGTTCTGGCCTGTCATGTACCCCGCGTGAACGCTGCACAGGAAAGCGCACGTCGCGCCGAACTCGGCAGGAACGCCAAAACGGCGAGCCGGGTTGTCTGCCGCGCGCTGCGCCTTGACCTCGTCGAGCGATTTGCCCGCCTTGTCGGCCCACGCCTTCATCGTCTTGTCCAGACGATCGGTATCGAACGGACCCGGCAGCAGATTGTTGATCGTGACGTTGTGCGCGACCGTCTTGCGGGCCAGGCCGGCCACGAACCCCGTGAGTCCGGAACGCGCGCCGTTGGACAGACCGAGGATATCGATCGGCGCCTTGACCGCCGAGGAGGTGATGTTGACGATGCGCCCGAAGCGGCGGGCGATCATGCCATCGACCGTCGCCTTGATCAATTCGATCGGCGTCAGCATGTTCGCATCGAGGGCACGGATCCAGTCGTCGCGCGTCCAATCACGGAAATCGCCGGGCGGCGGCCCGCCGGCATTCGTCACGAGAATGTCGGGCTGTCCGCATGCGGCCAACACCTGAGCGCGGCCTTCGGGGGTTGTGATGTCACACGCCACGGCGGTGATTCTGGCGCCGGTGGCGGCGCGCATGGCATCGGCCGCCGCCTCCAGCGTGTCGGGCGTGCGCGCCACGATCGTCACAGCAACGCCTTCCGCGGCAAGCGCCTCGGCGCACGCGCGGCCCAGCCCCTTGCTCGCACCGCATACCAGCGCAGTCTTTCCTTCGATACCGAGATTCATTGGCTGACCTTGTTTTCCACGGCCGTCGCCCTGACGGACGCCGTGCGACGATTCTAAGGGAATCGGCGCGGCTGCGCTGAGGTGCCGCGCGAAACCCGGCCCGACGGCAGCCGCATCGGCTAAAATCGGCGCCATGCGGCCGCCAACTTCGGCACGGCCGCCCCGCCACCGATTTCGCCTGTTATGAAACAAGACGCCCGCTTTCCCAACCTCTTCATCTGCGATCACCCGTTGATCCAGCACAAACTCTCGCACATGCGCGACAAGGAAACGTCGACGCGCACGTTCCGCCAGTTGCTGCGCGAGATCACGCTGCTGATGGGCTACGAGATTACGCGCAACCTGCCGCTCACCACCGAGCGCATCGACACGCCGCTCGTCACAATGGACGCGCCGGTCATCGCTGGCAAGAAGCTCGCGATCGTGCCGGTGCTGCGCGCAGGCGTGGGCATGAGCGACGGCCTGCTCGACCTGGTGCCGTCCGCCCGCGTCGGCCATATCGGCGTATACCGCGACGAACACCACCGTCCGGTTGAATACCTTGTCCGACTGCCGGACACGGCCGACCGCATCTTTATCCTGTGCGATCCGATGGTCGCCACCGGCTATTCGGCCGTCCACGCCATCGACGTGCTGCGCAAGCGCGGCGTAGCGGAAGAAAACATCGCGTTCCTCGCGCTCGTGGCCGCGCCCGAGGGCGTCAAGGTGTTCCACGACGCGCATCCGGGCGTGAAACTCTACGTGGCGTCGCTCGACGAGCGTCTCGACGAACATGCGTACATCGTGCCGGGCCTGGGCGACGCAGGCGACCGCCTGTTCGGCACCAAGAACTGAGACTGACGCGATATGGCCGGCGATTTGGGGCCGGCCACCTAGCGGCGCCGTGTGGCCAACGCGACGCCGATAGCCGCCAATGCCATGCCGCCCCATGCGGCCGGCGGCATGTGCTCCCCGAGCAGCGCCCAGGCGGCTAACGCGGCCGCGGGCGGCACAAGGAAGAACAGCGCCGACACGCGCGACGCCTCGCCTCGCCGAATCATCGCCAACAACAGCGAAATTGCCACGATCGAATTGGCAATCACCAGATAGCCCAGCGACGCAACCAACTGCCAGGTCCATTCGATCCGCATCGGTTCGAGGATTGCCGCAAGCGGCAAGGTCGCAACGAAACCCACCGCGTACTGCACGGCGTTCGACGTCACCGGATGGTGCGAGGCGCCAAAGCGCTTCTCGTAAAGGGTGCCGGCCGTCATCGACGCCAGGGCAATGAACGCGAATGTCAGGCCGAGCGCGGATGTTGCCTCGATGGACGATCGCGCGACGATCACCAGCGCCGCCCCGGCCAGACCGAGCGCCAGCCCGATCCAGTTGACCGCCCCGATGCGTTCGCCGACCAGATGCGGCACCAGCAACGCCACCAGGATCGGTTGCAGCGATGTAATCAGCGCCACGCTGCCGGCCGAGACGCCCAGCCTCAGCGACAGGTAGGTCATGCTGAAATACAGCGCCTGGATCAGCAGGCCAACGATGATCAGATGCCCCCATGCGGCGGCGGTTTTGGGCATTGGCGGGCGCAGCACGACGACCAACGGCGCGAGGACGACCAACACCAGTCCGTAGCGCAGCGCGAGGAACGTCAGCGGATCGGCGTAAGCGAGGCCGATCTTGGCGATCGTGAAGCCGACCGACCACAGGATCAGGAAGACGACGGGCGCCAGACGCAGCCAAACCGGGGCGTGCCGCGAGCCGGCCGATGCAGGCACACCGGATGCTGAGGATTTACCGGACATCGGGGGGAAATGTCTCCTGATGAGGCAGTGCAGCGGCATGATAAAATTGCGAATGATTATAGCGGCACATCGCCGTCTTCAATGGCTGCCCGCGCCACGCGCGGCCGGCCGTCAGTACACTTTGCCGCGCGGCGGCACGACGGAGAAATACATGGCGGGTCATTCCAAATGGGCCAACATCAAGCACAAGAAAGCTGCAGCTGACGCCAAGCGCGGCAAGGCCTGGACGCGGATCATCAAGGAAATCACCGTGGCGGCGCGCCTGGGCGGCGGCGATCCGAACAGCAATCCGCGCCTGCGCCTGGCCATGGACAAGGGCGCCGACGCCAACATGCCCAAAGACAACGTCACGCGCGCCATCCAGCGCGGCGTGGGTGGCCTCGACGGCGCGAATTACGAAGAAATCCGCTACGAGGGCTACGGCCTGAACGGCGCCGCGGTCATCGTCGACACCATGACCGACAACCGCACGCGTACCGTGGCGGAAGTGCGTCACGCCTTTTCGAAGCACGGCGGCAACATGGGCACGGACGGTTCGGTCGCATTCCTCTTCACGCATTGCGGCCAATTCCTGTTTGCCCCGGGCACCCCGGAAGACAAGCTGATGGACGCGGCGCTTGAAGCCGGCGCCGACGATGTCGTGACGAACGACGACGGCAGCCTCGAAGTGGTGTGCCCGCCCAACGACTTCCCGGCAGTGAAGGCCGCGCTCGAAGCCGCCGGTTTCAAGGCCGAAGTCGCGGAAGTCACAATGAAGCCGCAGAACGAAGTTATTTTCACGGGTGAAGATGCCGTGAAGATGCAGAAGCTGCTCGACGCCCTCGAAAATCTCGACGACGTCCAGGAAGTCTATACAAACGCCGTCATCGACGAGTAAGCCGCGCCAACTCACGTCGCGGCATGAAATACGGCCCGGCCATTCGGCCGGGCCCCAGTTTGCGGAAACATCATGAAGATACTTGTTGTCGGCTCGGGCGGACGCGAACACGCGCTGGCCTGGAAACTTGCGCAATCGCCGCGCATCCAGCTCGTCTACGTCGCGCCGGGCAACGGCGGCACCGCCACTGACGAGCGGCTGCGTAATGTGCCGATCAGCGATCCAAAAGTCCTCGCTGAATTCGCCGTGCGCGAAGGCATCGCATTCACGGTCGTCGGTCCGGAAGCCCCGCTCGCGGCCGGCATCGTCAATCTGTTCCGCGCACGCGGCCTGAAGATCTTCGGACCGTCGCGCGAAGCGGCGCAGCTCGAATCGTCGAAGGATTTCGCGAAGGCGTTCATGAAGCGCCATCAGATCCCGACGGCCGACTATGAAACGTTTTCCGACCCCGTGCTGGCGCACGCATACATCGACGCCCGTGGCGCACCGATCGTGATCAAGGCCGACGGACTTGCTGCCGGCAAGGGCGTCGTCGTGGCGATGTCGCTGGAAGAGGCGCATGGCGCCGTCGACATGATGCTCGCCGACAACAAGCTCGGCGATGCCGGCGCGCGCGTTGTCATCGAGGAATTCCTGCACGGCGAGGAAGCCAGTTTCATTGTCATGGTCGACGGCAAGAACGTGCTGCCGCTGGCGTCGTCGCAAGACCACAAGCGCCTGCAGGACAACGACCAGGGCCCGAATACCGGCGGCATGGGCGCCTATTCGCCCGCGCCGATCGTGACGCCGCAAGTGCATGCGCGCGTGATGCGGGAAATCATCATGCCGACGGTGCGCGGCATGGAAACGGACGGCATCCGCTATACGGGCTTCCTGTACGCCGGCCTCATGATCGACCCGCAAGGCAACATCAAGACGCTGGAGTTCAATTGCCGCATGGGCGATCCGGAAACGCAGCCGATCATGACGCGCCTGAAGGGCGACTTCTCGAAGGTCGTGGAGCACGCCATCGCCGGCACGCTCGATCAGGTCGAACTCGATTGGGACCGCCGCTATGCGCTCGGCGTCGTGCTGGCCGCCCACGGCTATCCCGACACGCCGCGCAAGGGTGACCGGATCTCGGACATTCCGGCGGAAACGGCCAACACGGTGACGTTCCATGCCGGCACGCAGCTCGAAGACGGCGTGCTGTCGGTCACCGGCGGCCGTGTGCTGTGCGTCGTCGGCCTCGACGACACCGTACGCGGTGCGCAGAGCGCCGCCTACGCGACCGTCAACCAGATCCATTTCGACGGCATGCAATACCGCCACGACATCGGATTCCGCGCGATGGCGCGCAAGCCCGAACAGTCCTGATCGCCCCGCCGGGCCGTCTGCCCGGTACAATTCCGGTATTCACGAGACGATTCGAAGACGAGGAACCGGAGAATGACAGTGCAAGACGCCGCCAGCGCGCCCGATACCGGCGCGGTGCGCACCTATTTGCTCGGGCTGCAGGACCGTATCGTCGAGACACTTGAACGGCTCGACGGCAAACGCTTTCTGAGCGATGACTGGCAGCGCCCGGCCGAAGGCGCCCTGCGCGGCGACGGCCGCACCCGCGTACTCGACGACGGCGATTTCTTCGAGCGCGGCGGCGTCAACTTCTCGCATGTGGTCGGTGACCGCCTGCCGCCGTCGGCCAGCGCTTCGCGTCCGGAACTGGCCGGCCGCGGATTCGAGGCGCTCGGCGTGTCGCTCGTGCTGCACCCGCGCAACCCGTTCTGCCCCACGGTGCACTTCAATGTCCGCATGCTGCTGGCGACCGCGCCAGGCGTTGCCCCGGTCTTCTGGTTCGGCGGCGGCATGGATCTCACCCCGTACTATCCGTTCGAAGAAGACTGCCGTCATTTTCATCAGGCCTGCAAGGACGCGCTCGATCCCTTCGGCGCGGACCTGTACCCGCGTTTCAAGACGTGGTGCGACGAGTATTTCTATCTGAAGCATCGCCAGGAGCCGCGCGGCATCGGCGGGATCTTCTTTGACGACTTCACGGGCCAGGGCTTCGACGATGCCTTCGGCGTCATGCAGAGCGTGGGGGACGCGTTCCTCGATGCCTACGTGCCGATCGTCGAACGCCGGCGGGGCATGCCGTTCGGCGAGCCGGAGCGCGATTTTCAGGCGCACCGCCGCGGCCGTTACGTCGAATTCAACCTGGTGTTCGACCGTGGCACCCATTTTGGCCTGCAGTCGGGCGGGCGCACCGAATCGATCCTGATGTCTATGCCGCCGGTCGTCAAATGGCATTACGACTGGAAACCGGCGCCGGGTTCACCCGAGGCGAAGCTGTACACCGACTTCCTGATTCGTCGCGAATGGGTCTGACCATGGGGCAGCCTCAGGCCCACGGCCGCGCGCCGCGTGTCGGCGTGCTGGGCGGCACGTTCGATCCGATTCATACCGGCCACCTGGCGCTCGGTGCGTTGTTTGCACGCACCCTCGCACTCGACGAACTGATTCTGATGCCCGCCGGCCAGCAGCCGCAGAAGACCGGCAGCACAGCCGCCGAGCACCGGCTCGCGATGACGCGGCTGGCCGCCGACGGGTTGGCCGACACCATGCGCGCCGCCGGATTACGGGCGCAATTGACGGTCAGCACGCTTGAGATCGATCGTGCCGGGCCAAGCTACACCGTCGATACGATGCGCGCGTTGCGCACGCGGTACGGCCCGGGCGCGTCCCTTTCGCTGCTCATCGGCTCGGATCAGCTGATGCGCCTCAACACGTGGCACGCGTGGCGCGAATTGTTCGATTTCGCGCATGTTTGCGCGGCGGCGCGGCCCGGTTTTGACCGTCACAATGCGCCGCCGGAAGTGCGCGATG
The DNA here is from genome assembly GCF_902459695.1 of Pandoraea terrae. Classification (GTDB taxonomy): domain Bacteria; phylum Pseudomonadota; class Gammaproteobacteria; order Burkholderiales; family Burkholderiaceae; genus Pandoraea; species Pandoraea terrae. The sequence continues at coordinate 253,449 of NZ_CABPRZ010000003.1, read as the reverse complement.
AGATCGTCCGGCGGGAGAAAACCGCTGACGAGGTACAATCTAGCCCTCGCGGCGGCATCCTGATCGACGATTCACTGGCCGTCGACATCTCCGCCACCGAATTGCGCGCCGCGCTGGCCGGCGCGGAGCATGGCAGCGGGCCCGGCGCCCGGCCGCCAGCCAACCTGCCCGCCGCCGTTTGGCAGTACATCCGCGATCAGCATTTGTATCGCAGTTGAATCAACACCGTAGGCATGGGCATGTCCGCGCGAGGTCCGTCTCGCGCACCTGTCCGGCTCCCCGTTTCATTGTAAAGACGCAAAATGGATATTCGCAAACTGCAGCGCCTCATTGTTGACGCGCTCGAAGACATCAAGGCCCAGGACATCAAGGTCTACAACACGCAGCACCTGACCTCGCTGTTCGACCGCGTGGTGATCGCCAGCGGCACCTCGAACCGCCAGACCAAGGCCCTCGCCGCCAGCGTGCGCGACAAGGTCAAATCCGCCGGCGGCGACATCATCAGCATTGAAGGCGAAGATGTCGGCGAATGGGTGCTGGTCGATTGCGGCGACGCGATCGTCCACGTCATGCAGCCGGCCCTGCGCCAGTATTACAACCTCGAAGAAATCTGGGGCGAAAAGCCTGTGCGCCTGAAGAGCGCCACGCCGGCCAAACGCGGCGCAGGTGCCGACGAAGGCGACGAGGAAGAAGACGAAGACGGCGAAGGTGCGTCGCCGGCGCGTCGTGCGGCCGTGCGCCGCCGCGTGCAATAAAGCCGCACCAGGACGTCACGGGGGCCCCGCATGCGTCTTTACATCGTTGCAGTCGGGCACAAGATGCCCGGCTGGATCGAGACCGCCTTCGCTGAGTACGCCAAGCGCATGCCCCCCGAGTTGCGCATCGAACTCAAGGAAATCAAGCCGGAACAACGCTCCAACTCGCGCACTGCCGAGACGGTGATGGCCGCCGAAGCCCAGCGGATCGATGCGGCGCTGCCCCGCGGGTGCCGTCTCGTCTGCCTGGATGAACGCGGGCAGGACCTGACGACCGCGAAGCTCGCGCAAGGACTGACCGGCTGGCAGCAGGACGGCCGTGACGTCGCCTTCGTCATTGGCGGCGCCGACGGGCTCGATCCTGATCTGAAAGCCCGCGCCGACCAATTGATTCGCCTGTCCAGCCTGACCTTGCCGCACGGCATGGTCCGTGTCCTGCTGGCCGAACAGCTCTACCGCGCGTGGAGCATCAACGCCAATCACCCTTACCACCGGGTCTGACACCGGCGCAAGACGGCCGCTAGAGGGCAGCTTCGATTCTGTTGCGTTCACGCACGTGCCGGGCCCGCCCCACCGTGGAAAAGTCATGCCGGCGTGGTAGTCTACGCGCGCTACCCCGCTCATATCCGCGAGCCGGGTACGACTTCTGTGAACCACCGGAGACAGGCATGAACCTACCCACCATGCGCCTGGCCGCCATCGGCACAATCGGGGCAGCGCTCGGCATGGCATTGTGTGGCACTGCAAACGCAGCCACCGAAATTCAGTTCTGGCACTCAATGGAATCCGCGCTCGGCGAGCGCGTCAACGAAATCGCCAACCAGTTCAACGCGTCGCAAAACGACTACAAGATCGTCCCCATCTACAAGGGCAATTACGAGCAGGGCATGGCCGCCGGCATCGCCGCGTTCCGCGCCGGCAATGCGCCCGCCATCCTGCAGGTGTATGAAGTCGGCACCGCCACGATGATCCAGGCCAAGAAGGCGATCAAGCCGGTCTGGGAAGTGATGAAGGACGCCGGCGAGCCGTTCGACGAGAAGGCCTTCGTGCCGACGGTCGCGAGCTACTATGCCGATAGCAAGACCAACCACCTCGTGTCGATGCCGTTCAACAGCTCGACGCCGGTGCTGTACTACAACAAGGACGCCTACAAGAAGGCGGGCCTCGATCCCAACAAGCCGCCGCGGACCTGGGCCGAAGTCGGTGCCGACGCCGCCAAGCTGAAGTCCTCCGGCCTCGCCTGTGGCTTCACGATGGGCTGGCAGAGCTGGACACAGCTGGAGAACTACAGCGCGTGGCAGGCGCTGCCGTTCGCCACGAAGAACAACGGCTTCGACGGCCTCGACGCCAAGCTTGCGTTCAACGGCCCGCAACAGGTCAAGCACATCGCCTTCCTCGGCAATATGGCCAAGCAGGGCACCTTCACGTACGTCGGCCGCAAGGACGAAGTCACGTCGAAGTTCTATAGCGGCGACTGCGGCATCGCCATGACCACGTCGGGTGCGCTGGCCAATATCGCCAAGTACGCCAAATTCAACTACGGCGTTTCGATGATGCCGTACGACGCCGACGTCAAGGGCGCGCCGCAAAACGCCATCATCGGCGGCGCAAGCCTGTGGGTGCTGGCCGGCAAGTCGCCTGCGGAATACAAGGGCGTCGCCAAGTTCCTGAACTACCTGGCATCGCCTGAAGTGGCCGCCAAATGGCACCAGGACACGGGCTACCTGCCGGTGACGAAAGCGGCCTATGAGCTGACGCAGAAGCAGGGCTTCTATGAGAAGCACCCGGGCGCCGACACTGCCATCAAGCAGATGCTCAACAAGCCGCCCCTGCCGTACACGCGCGGCTTGCGCCTGGGCAACATGCCGCAGATCCGCACGGTGGTCGACGAGGAGCTCGAAGGCGTGTGGAGCGGCAAGCTCCCGGCCAAGGAAGCGCTGGACAAAGCCGTGGCGCGCGGCAACGACCTGCTGCAACGCTTCGAGAAATCGGGCAGCTGACTTTTGGCATTGCAAGTCAAAATGGCCCGCTCGGTGAGCCGGCTGTGACAATGAAACGGCCGGCCCGTGTCGAAGATGCGGGCCGCGCCGCTTTCTGGCTGCCACGGGCGAGTGGCATGGATTGACGTACCGTAGGACCCTCATGGCGCAAAACTCAAGAGAACGCCCCCGCTTCGGCACCAGTTGGCTGCCCTATGCGCTGGTGGCGCCGCAGTTGTTCATCACGGCCGTGTTTTTTCTCTGGCCGGCCGGTGAAGCACTGTGGCAATCGACCTCCACCCAGGATGCCTTCGGCCTGTCGAGCCAATTCGTCGGCCTCGAGAACTTCGCCAGCCTCACGCGCGATGCGCTTTACCACGCCTCGTTCCAGACCACGCTGCTCTTCAGCGGCCTGGTCACCGCCAGCGGCCTTGTGATTTCCCTGCTGCTCGCGGCCATGGCCGATCGCGTCACGCGCGGCAAGCGCTTGTATCAAACGCTGCTGATCTGGCCGTACGCCGTTGCCCCCGCGATCGCCGCCGTGCTCTGGGCCTTTCTTTTCAATCCGAGCATCGGCCTGCTGACCTACGGTCTGGCCAAGTTCGGCGTGCAGTGGAATCATGCGCTCAACGGCGGGCAGGCGATGTTTCTGGTCGTGCTGGCCTCGGTGTGGAAGCAGATCAGCTACAACTTCCTGTTCTTCTACGCCGGACTGCAGGCGATCCCGCGCTCGCTGGTCGAGGCCGCCGCCATCGATGGCGCCGGACCGGTGCGCCGCTTCTTCGGTCTCGTGCTGCCGCTGATCTCGCCGACGACCTTCTTCCTGCTGGTCGTCAACCTGGTCTACTCCTTCTTCGATACCTTCCCGGTGATCGATGCCGCCACCGGCGGCGGGCCGGGCCAATCGACCAACACCCTGATCTACAAGATCTATTCGGAAGGCTTCAAGGGGCTCGACCTCGGCAGCTCGGCAGCGCAGTCGGTGGTCCTGATGACGATCGTCATCGTCCTGACGGTGATTCAGTTCCGCTTCATCGAACGCAGGGTCCAATACGCATGATCGAGAATCGCAAAGGCCTCGACATCTTCTGCCACGTCATGCTGATACTCGGCGTGATCATCGTGGTGTTTCCGCTCTATGTGGCATTCGTGGCCGCCACCATGAACGAGCAGGAAATTTTCAACGTGCCGTTATCGCTGATTCCGAGCAGTCACCTGTTCGAGAACATGGGCCATATCTGGTCGCAGGGCACCGGCGACGCCGCCATGCCGTTCGGCCTGATGCTCGGCAACAGTCTGTTCATGGCGCTCGTCATCACGATCGGCAAGATTTCGGTCTCGATTCTGTCGGCGTTCGCGATCGTCTACTTTCGTTTTCCGCTACGCAATCTGTTTTTCTGGCTGATCTTCGTCACGCTGATGTTGCCCGTCGAAGTACGGATCTTCCCGACCGTGCAGGTGATATCCAGCCTGCAGCTGATCAACAGCTACGCCGGCCTGACGATTCCGCTGATCGCCTCGGCCACGGCGACGTTCCTGTTCCGGCAATTCTTCATGACCTTGCCCGACGAACTCGTCGAAGCCGCGCGCATCGACGGCGCGGGCCCGATGCGCTTCTTCTTCGACGTGGTACTGCCACTGTCGAAGACCAACATCGCGGCGCTGTTCGTCATCACCTTCATCTACGGCTGGAATCAATACCTGTGGCCGATTCTCGTGACCAACGCCCCATCGATGACGACGGCGGTCGTCGGCATCAAGAGCATGATCGGCAGCGGTGACACCGCCACCCAATGGCAGCTCGTCATGAGCGCCACGTTGCTCGCGATGCTGCCCCCGCTCGCAGTGGTGCTGCTGATGCAGCGCTGGTTCGTCAAGGGCCTGGTCGATTCGGAAAAGTAAACATGGCAAAACTGAAACTGCACGGCGTCAAGAAGACCTACGACCAAAAGCATCACGTGCTGCACGGTGTCGATATCGACATCGAGGACGGCGAGTTCGTGGTGATTGTCGGTCCGTCGGGCTGCGGAAAATCCACCCTGCTTCGCATGGTGGCCGGGCTGGAATCGATCAGCAGCGGCAGCATCCTGATCGGCTCGCAGGTCGTCAACCAACTCGAGCCGAAGGACCGGAACATCGCGATGGTGTTTCAGAACTATGCCTTGTATCCGCACATGAACGTGCGCGAGAACATGGCGTACGGTCTCAAGATTCGCGGCCTCGACAAGAAGAAGATCGAGGAACGCGTGGCCGCCGCCGCGCGCATCCTGGAACTCGAACCGCTGCTGCAACGCAAGCCGCGCGAGTTGTCGGGCGGCCAACGCCAGCGTGTGGCGATGGGCCGGGCGATCGTGCGCGAACCAGCGGTGTTCCTGTTCGACGAACCGCTGTCGAACCTCGATGCGAAGCTGCGCGTGCAGATGCGCCTGGAAATCCAGCGGCTGCATGCGCGCCTGAAGACGACCAGCCTGTACGTGACCCACGATCAGGTCGAAGCGATGACGCTGGCCGATCGCGTGGTCGTGATGAACAAGGGCATCGCCGAACAGATCGGCAGCCCGACCGATGTCTACGAACGCCCCGCTTCGCTGTTCGTCGCCAGCTTCATGGGCTCGCCCGCGATGAATCTGCTCAAGGGCCGTGTCGACGCCGACGGCAAGGCGTTCCTCGTTGACGGCGGCGGCCCCACCCTGCGCCTGCCGCCGACGAGCATGGCGTATGCCAACCGCGAACTGGTGCTCGGCGTGCGCCCCGAACATCTGTTGGCGGCCGAACAAGCCAACGGCGCGGGAGCGTTTGCTGCGCAGGCAAGCCTGAAGGTCGATCAGCTCGAGCGTCTGGGCGCCGACAATCTCGCGCATGGCATGTGGGGCGACCAACCGGTGACGGCGCGGTTGCCGCATGAACTGCGGCCTGCCGCCGGCACGATCGTGCCGCTCGTGATGTCGGCGCGCGCGCTGCATCTGTTCGATGCGGCCACCGGCAAGCGGGTCGAAGCATGAGCGCGCCCAAGCCCGTCATCGCGCCGCGCCCCCTCTGGCCGGGCTGGCCGTATCCACGCATCGTCGCCCATCGCGGGGGCGGCAAGCTCGCGCCCGAAAACACGCTCGCCGCATTCGACATGGGCGCATCGCTCGGGCTGAAAATGGTCGAGTTCGACGCCAAACTGTCGAAGGACAACGTCGTGTTCCTGCTGCACGACGACGACGTTGACCGCACCAGTAACGGCCACGGCCCGGCAGCCGCCATGACGTATGCGGAAATCGCCGCGCTCGACGCCGGCAGCTGGTTCGACGCCCGCTTCGCCGGCCAGGCGATGCCGACACTGGCCGAGGTCGCCGCCCGCTGCGCGACGCATGGTTTGGCGGCCAACATCGAGATCAAGCCGTGCCCGGGCCGGGAGGCCGAAACCGGCCGGTGCGTGGCGCTCGCCGTGCGCGACCTGTGGCAAGGCAAACAAGCCCCCGTGCTGTCGTCATTCTCGTATGAAGCACTCGAAGCCGCAGCGGTGGCTGCGCCCGAGTTGCCGCGCGGCATGCTGTACGAAGCCGTGCCGGCGCACTGGCGCGATGATGCGCAGGCGCTGCAGACGGTCTCGCTGCACGCCAGCCACACGCATCTCGAAGGCCCGCTCGTCGCCGCGATCAAGGCCAGCGGCCTGAATATTCTTGCCTACACCGTCAACGAACCCGACCGGGCGCGCGAACTCGCGGCATGGGGCGTCGACGCCATCTGCACGGACCGCATCGATCTGATCGGCGCGGACTTTCTCGAATGACCCTGTGCGCGCTTTCGTGAGCGTGTACGCCGGTAAATCCGGCATAATAATGGCCACCTGCCGCCGCCGCGCCCCACATTGCGCGGCGGCGATCCCACGCGCCCTTCAGCCTAGCCGACGCCCATGCCGTACATCTATCTCGCTTCGCAAAGCCCCCGCCGCCAGGAACTGCTGAACCAACTCGGGGTGCCCTTCGAGTTGCTGCTGCCCGGCACCGACGAGGATGCGGAGGGGCTGGAGGCGGTATTGCCGGCGGAGCCGCCTGATGATTACGTGCGGCGCGTGACCCGGGCCAAGCTCGACGCGGCGCTCGCCCGCCTGACGAAGAGCAGGCTGCCGGACGCACCCGTCCTCGCGGCCGACACGACCGTCTGCCTCGACGGGACCATCCTCGGCAAGCCGTTCGATCGCGCCGATGCAAGGGCTGTCCTCGCACGCCTGTCGGGCACGCGCCACCGCGTGCTGACTTCGGTAGCCGTCGCGGCCGGGGGCCAGATCCGTCAGGCCCTCAACATCTCGCACGTCTGGTTCCGACCGCTGCGGCAAAACGAGATCGAGCGTTATGTCGACAGCGGCGAAGCGATGGGCAAGGCCGGCGCCTACGGCATTCAGGGCAAGGCCGCCGAATTCGTCATGCGCATCGACGGAAGCTATTCCGGTATCATGGGCTTGCCCCTGTGCGAAACCGCCGCACTGCTGCGGCAAGCCGACGTCGAGTTCTGATCGTTCCCGTCCGTTTGCTGCGAAGCAACATCGTTTAGCGCCGCTGTTGCGGGACGGCGCGCACCGCCCCACGCACATGGCGTAGGCGCCGCGCCTGCTGTCACGCCACACGGGCCTCACGCCGGGCATTGTCCGGCACGCCTTCGCCACCACTTATGAACGAAGACATTCTCGTCAACATCACCCCGCAAGAAACGCGGGTCGCGCTGATGCAGTTGGGCGCCGTACAGGAGCTGCATATCGAGCGCACGCTATCGCGCGGGCTCGTGGGCAACATCTATCTCGGCAAGGTCGTGCGCGTGTTGCCCGGCATGCAGTCCGCCTTCATCGACATCGGGCTGGAACGCGCGGCATTCCTTCACGTTGCCGACATCTGGCATCCGCGTAACGGGCACGATACGTCGACGGCTCACCCGCAACCACCGATCGAGAAAACGGTGTTCGAGGGTCAGACGCTGATGGTTCAGGTCATCAAGGACCCGATCGGCACGAAGGGCGCGCGCCTGTCCACGCAGGTCAGTATCGCCGGACGCACGTTGGTGTATCTGCCGCAGGAGGCGCATATCGGCATTTCGCAGCGGATCGAAAGCGAAGCCGAGCGCGAGGCGCTGCGCAACAAGATCCAGTCGCTGGTGCCTGCCGACGAGAAAGGCGGATTCATCGTGCGCACGATCGCCGAAGACGCGGACGATGCCGAACTGTCCAACGATATCGCCTATCTGCGCAAGTCCTGGCAGACCATCGGCGAAGAAAGCACGCGCACGCCGGGCCCGGCGCTGCTCTATCAGGATCTGAATCTGGCGCAGCGCGTGCTGCGTGATTTCGTGCATGAGGATACGGGCAAGATCCTCGTCGACTCGCGCGAAACGTTCGCGCGCCTGACCGAATTCGCGACGGCCTACACGCCGGCCGTGCTCGGCAAGCTCACGCACTACACCGGCGAGCGGCCGCTGTTCGACCTGTATAACGTCGAAACGGAAATCGAGCGGGCGTTGTCGCGCCGTGTCGACCTGAAGTCCGGCGGGTATCTGATGATCGACCAGACCGAGGCGATGACGACCATTGACGTCAATACGGGCGGCTATGTCGGCGCGCGCAATTTCGATGACACCATCTTCAAGACGAACCTCGAAGCCGCGCTGATGATCGCGCGCCAGTTGCGGCTGCGAAACCTCGGCGGCATCATCATCATCGACTTCATCGACATGGAAAGCGCGGATCATCGCGACTCCGTGCTGGCCGAGCTCAAGAAGGCGCTCTCGCGCGACCGTACACGCATCACGGTGAACGGTTTCTCGCAATTGGGACTGGTGGAGATGACCCGCAAGCGCACGCGCGAATCGCTCGCGCACGTGCTGTGCGAACCGTGCGCGATCTGCGCGGGCAAGGGCCAGGTCAAGACGCCGCGTACGTTGTGTTACGACATCCTGCGTGAGATCCTGCGCGAATCGCGCCAGTTCAATCCGCGCGAGTTCCGCCTGATTGCCTCGCAGACGGTCGTCGATCTGTTCCTCGAAGAGGAATCGCAACACCTCGCGATGCTGATCGACTTCATCGGCAAGCCGGTTTCCTTGCAAGTCGAATCGTCGTTTCATCAGGAACAGTACGACATCATTCTGATGTGACAGCACGCCCGGCCTTGTGCCGGGCGGCCTGCCCCCAATGCCCATGGCACACGCTCCGCTCGACACTTCATCGCCTCACGCCGCCGTTGCCGGCACGTCGCCCTCCGACCATAAGCATGCCGTCGCGCGACGCTCCACCTGGGTCAGCATCTGGGTCAACGTCGTCCTGACCGCCGCCCAGATCGTCATCGGCATCATGGCCCGCTCGCAGGCACTGATTGCCGACGGTATTCATTCGCTGTCCGACATCGTGTCGGACTTTGTCGTGCTCGCAGCCACGCGCGGCAGCGAGCGCGGCCCCGACGCCGATCATCCTTACGGCCACAGCCGGTACGAAAACGCCGCGTCGCTGTTTCTCGGCGGCGTCCTGCTCGCGGTCGGCGCCGGCATGCTGTGGCGTGGCATCGAACGGCTGCTGCACCCCGAAGACATTCCCGCCGTGCATGTCTCGGCACTGGTTGTGGCGCTCATCGTACTGGTCGGCAAGGAGGGACTGTTCCGCTACATGCTGCGTGAAGCGCAGCGCGTGCGCTCCGCCATGCTTGTCGCAAATGCCTGGCACGCACGTTCGGATGCGGCTTCCTCGCTCGTCGTCGCCTTCGGGATTCTCGGCAATCTCGCCGGATACCGCGTCCTCGATCCCGCCGCCGCCGCGCTGGTCGGCCTGATGATCGGCCGCATGGGCTGGAAGTTCGGCTGGAATTCATTGCAGGACCTGATCGATCGCGGTGTGGACGATGCCGACATCGAACGCATGCGTGCCCGGCTGCTCGGCACGCCCGGCGTGCGGGGGCTTGACAGTCTTCGCACGCGGAAAATGGGTGACCAGGCCGTCGTCGACGTGCATCTGCTGGTCGATCCGCATATCTCGGTGTCGGAAGGTCACTATATCGCCGAGCAAGCGCGCAATGCCGTCATGACCGACCCGCAAGTCCTCGACGTGCTGGTGCATATCGATCCCGAAAGCGATACGAAGGGCACCGCGCAGCGGGACTGGCCGTCGCGCCCGACGCTGACGGCATTCGCGCAGTCCCTTTGCGACAGCCGAGGGCTCGCGCTTGTGGATTTGACGCCGCACTACCTCGACAACGGCATGGAAATCGACCTGACATTCGGCAACGCGCCCGCGCTTTCCGATACGCAGGCAGCAGCGGCGCGCACCGAAGTCGCGGCAGCGCTGGCGGCACACTTCGGACTGCGCCGGGTGCGGCCGCTATTGGCGTTGGACGACACGCCGTCAGCTTGAGCCCGCGGTATCGGCGATATCGGCAGAATCGACGACCGGCGCTCAGTCTTCCGGCGTGAAATCGGCGAATGCCATGCCGAGCTTGTCCTTGTCGGAGACGATCGGCGTAATGGCGCCTTGCGGCCCCTCGAGCGGCCAGGGGATTGCAAGATCGGGATCGTCCCAGCGAATGCAGCGCTCATGTTGCGGCGCCCAGTAGTCGGTCGTCTTGTACAGCACTTCCGCCCGCTCGGACGTGACGACGAAGCCATGGGCGAATCCCGCGGGAATCCACAATTGCTTGCGGTTCTCCGCGCTCAACACTTCCGCGACCCACTGACCGAAGGTCGGCGACGCAGGGCGGATATCGACGGCCACGTCATGGATTTCACCGTCGAGCACGCGCACCAGCTTGCCCTGCGGTTGCCGGACCTGATAGTGAAGCCCGCGCAGCACGCCACGCACCGAGCGCGACTGATTGTCCTGCACGAACACTGCCTCACGGCCCAACGCCTCGTTGAAACGGCGCTGATTGAAACTTTCGAAGAAATGGCCGCGCGCGTCACCGAACACTTGCGGTTCAATGATCAACACGTCGGCGATACGGGTAGGCGTGACTTTCATTGCAATCGGGAATTTAGAAATCGTAGACCTTCTCACGGAGCAACGCGAGCAGGTATTGGCCGTAGCCGGTCTTGGCAAGCGGCTGGGCCAGCCTTTCGATCGTTTGCGCGTCGATCCAACCGCGACGGAACGCAATTTCCTCCGGACACGCAACCTTCAGGCCCTGGCGGCTTTCGATCGTGTGAATGAACTGGCTCGCCTCGAGCATCGACTCGTGCGTACCGGTATCGAGCCATGCGTAACCCCGCCCCATGATCTGGACATTGAGTTGCCCGCGGCGCAAGTACTCGTTGTTCACGTCCGTGATCTCAAGCTCGCCGCGCGCCGACGGCGTAATGCTGCGCGCGATGTCGATCACTTCGTTGTCGCAGAAATACAAGCCCGTCACGGCGTAGCGCGACTTCGGCTCCTTCGGCTTCTCGACCAGTTCGATCGCACGCCCGTTGTCATCGAACGTGACGACCCCGTAGCGCTCGGGATCATGCACGCGATAGGCGAACACCGATGCGCCCGACGTCTGCCGGTTCGCCGCAGCCAGCAGCGCGGCAAAATCATGCCCGTAGAAGAGATTGTCCCCCAGCACCAGCGCGCAAGGGTCACGGCCAATGAAGTCCGCGCCAATAAGGAAGGCCTGTGCGAGACCATCCGGCGAAGGCTGAACGGCGTACTGGAGATTGAGCCCCCATTGCGCGCCATCGCCGAGCAACTGCTCGAAGCGCGGCGTGTCCTGCGGCGTCGAGATGATCAGGATGTCGCGAATACCCGCCAACATAAGCGTCGTCAGCGGGTAATAGATCATCGGCTTGTCGTACACCGGCAGCAATTGCTTGGAGACGGCCAGTGTCGCCGGATACAGCCGCGTGCCGGACCCGCCGGCGAGAATGATGCCCTTGCGCGAGACCGTCATGCGCCCTCCTTGGCGGGGTGTGCCGCGTCACGATTCCGGTAATGCGTTTCGATCCAGTGCTGGTACTCGCCCGAACGAATCTGGCGCACCCACTCGCCATTCGCGAGATACCACTCGATCGTCTTGCGCAGCCCAGTCTCGAACGTCTCGGCCGGGCGCCAGCCCAGTTCGCGCTCGATCTTGCGTGCATCGATCGCGTACCGCCGGTCGTGTCCCGGACGATCCTTCACAAAGGTGATCTGCGTCGCATACGACGCACCATCGCTGCGCGGTGAAATCTCATCGAGCACCTGGCACAGTGTTTTGACGACGGTCAGGTTGGTCTGCTCGTTCCAACCGCCCACGTTGTACACCTCGCCCGGCCGGCCCTTGGCCAGCACGGCGCGGATCGCGGTGCAGTGGTCGCCGACATAGAGCCAGTCGCGCACATTGCTGCCGTCGCCGTAGATCGGCAGCGGCTGGCCGTCGAGCGCATTGGCGATGACCAGCGGAATCAGCTTCTCGGGGAACTGGTACGGACCGTAATTGTTCGAGCAGTTGGTCGTCAGCACCGGCAAGCCATAGGTGTGATGGTAGGCGCGAACGAGATGGTCCGAGCCGGCCTTCGACGCCGAGTACGGGCTGTTCGGCGCGTAAGGCGTAACTTCCGAGAACGCCGCGTCATCTGGGCCGAGCGAACCGTAGACTTCGTCCGTCGACACGTGCAGGAAGCGGAACATCTCGCGCGCCTCCCCCGCCAGACCCGACCAGTAGGCGCGGACCGCCTCGAGCATCGTAAAGGTGCCCACCACGTTCGTTTGCACGAACGCCCCGGGACCGTGAATCGAACGGTCGACGTGGCTTTCTGCCGCGAAATGCAGCACGGCGCGAGGACGGTGTTCCGCATATAGCGCGTCCAGCGCCGCCCGATCGCAGATATCGACCTGCGCGAACGCGTGGCGCGCGTCGCCCTCAAGACTTGCCAGGTTCGCCAGATTGCCTGCGTAGGTCAACTTGTCGAGTGTCAGCACGGGCTCGTCGTTCTGCTTGAGCCAGTCGAGCACGAAATTCGCGCCGATGAAACCGGCGCCACCTGTCACGAAGATCATAGGTTCCTGTTCTAAGAATCGAATGCGTTGTCGGAGTGGGCCCGATTATTCGCGCGGCACGCGGCCCATCAGGAAGAACTCGTCGTTGGGGCGCATCGAAATCGCATTGGCGATGCGGTTCGACATGCCGAAGAATGCGGTAATGCCGGCGATGTCCCAGATATCCTCGTCGTCAAGACCGTGGGCGCGCAGGGCCTCGTAATCGTCGTCGCCCACCTCGCCCGAGCGCTCGCAGACCTTCATCGCAAACGCGAGAATGGCGCGCTGGCGCGGGCTCAGATCCGCCTTGAGGTAGTTGACCGCGATCTGGTCGGCCAGCAACGGCTGCTTCTCGTAAATGCGCACGAGCGCGCCGTGTGCGACCACGCAGTACAGGCACTGGTTCGCGGCACTGGTCGCCACCACGATCATCTCGCGCTCGCCCTTCGACAGATTGCCGCCTCGCAGCATGAGCGCGTCATGATAGGCGAAGAAGGCGCGGAATTCATCGGGCCGGTGCGCCAGCGTCAGGAAGACGTTCGGAATGAAACCGGCCTTCTCCTGGACTTCGTCGATGCGCGCACGAATGTCGGCGGGCAATGACTTCAGGTCAGGGACCGGGAAACGGCTGATCGGATAGGTCATCGAAGGCTCCTGGTTGGACGCCGGGCGGCACGCCGGAAAGCCGTTGCCGCCAGGACGCAGTCACGCCTCGTTCTGGGCGTACTGGATGCGGTGCAGATGCGCGTAAAGCCCATTATGCGCCAGCAATTCGTGGTGCGAGCCCTGCTCCACGATACTGCCCCGTTCCAACACGACGATGCGGTCGGCGCGTTCGATCGTCGACAGACGATGCGCGATGACGAGGGTGGTGCGGCCTTCCATCAGCACTTCGAGGGCCGCCTGGACATGGCGCTCGGACTCGGAGTCGAGCGCCGAGGTTGCCTCGTCGAGAATCAGGATCGGCGCATCCTTGTAAATCGCGCGCGCGATGGCCAGGCGCTGGCGCTGGCCGCCTGACAGCCGCATGCCGTTGTCACCGATCAAGGTTTCCAGGCCTTGCGGCATCACGGCCACCGCATCGCGCAGGTTGGCCGCCTTCAGCGCAGCCTCCACGCGAGGCAGGTCAATCGTCTGGCCGTAGGCGACATTGGCCGCCACGGTATCGTTAAACAACACGACGTCCTGGCTCACGAACGCGATCTGCCGCCGCAAATCGGGCAAGCGCAATTCAGCCAGCGGAATGTCGTCGAGGCGAATCTGCCCGCCGGTCGCGTCGAAGAAACGCGGGACCAGATTGACCAGCGTGGTCTTGCCGCTGCCCGACGGGCCCACCAGCGCCACCATTTCGCCGGGCCTGACATCGAGCGAAATGTCGCCGAGCGTGGGCACGGCGGAGGCACCATAGTGGAAACCCACGTGATCGAACGTGACCTTGCCGCGGGCGCGCTCGAGGGTACGCGTGCCGCCGGTTGGCTCGACCTCGGCGTCCATCAGCTGGAAAATCAGTTCGGCGGCCGTCATGCCCCGCTGCAGCGGCTGATTGACGTCGATCAAATGCTTGAGCGGTGACACAACCAATAGCATGGCGGTCACGAATGCAGTAAAGCCCCCGACCGTCAGTTCGCCCGTCGTGGACTGAATCATGGCAACCGTGATCACGACGGCGAGCGCGAGCGACGCGAGCATTTGCGTGATCGGCTGCGCCAGGCCGCCGGACACCGTGACGCGCATGGCATATCCGCGCAGGCGCGCCGTCATGCTGTCGAAACGACGCCTTTCGTATTCCTCGCCGTTGTGGATCTTGACCACCTTGTAGCCGGCGACCGCCTCTTCGACCACGTAGGAGAGCTCGTTCGTCAGCGTCTGCTGCTCGCGGTTCAGGCGCCTCAGGCGACGATTGATCTTGCTGACGAGAAAGCCGATGGTCGGCAGGATGACCGCCATGACCAGCGTCAAGCGCCAATTCAGGTAGAACAGGTAGCCGAGCAGGCCAACGACCGTCAGCGAGTCGCGCACGAGCGTGATCAGCACCGTGGTCAGCACGCCGAGCACCTGATTGACCTCGAAAACGATCTGATTGATCAACGTGCTGGTGGTTTCGCGTTGATAGAACGACGCCGGTGCATGCAACATGCGCTCGAACATGCGCACGCGCAAGTCGAGCAGCACGCGGTTCGACACCCACGAAAGCAGGTAGTTGGCCAGGTATTGCGACAGCCCGCGAACGACCGCGAGCGCCACCACGGACACCGGCACGAACCACAAGGTCCACGGGTCGCGGCCCGAGAAACCCTTGTCCATGATGGGCTTGAGCACGGCCGGAATGGCGGCTTCGCTGGCAGCGACCATGGCCATCGCGAGAATCGCGAATACGCCCATGACCCAATAGGGCTTCAGGTAACCGAGCAGACGTCGCAATACCGGGCCGGTGGCCTGTGCAGGAGGATTCATGTATTCGGGGGACAGCCGGGAAAACCGGTATTCTAAACTACCGGCCGTGCGCGCCGTGTGCCACTGCGCGCCCCGAGGGGACATTCCGCCTGAATGGGCATATTTCCCCAACATTTGGCGTCGTTTTGTCCGAGGTTCGGATGCGGTTATTCCGAATCCGGGCAATTTCAGCGCATTTCGCGGTGTGTGGCGGCGCAGCTCGCCCCTGCCCGCCCGGCAAGCCGGTATACTCCCGGCCATGGCAAGCGCACTTGAAGTCCTTCATTCCGTATTCGGCTACAACGCATTTCGCGGTGATCAGGCCGCCATCGTCGACCATGTGGCCGGCGGCGGCGATGCGCTCGTGCTCATGCCGACCGGCGGCGGCAAGTCGCTGTGCTATCAGATTCCGGCGCTGTTGCGCCCGGGCGTGGGCATTGTCGTCTCGCCGTTGATCGCGCTGATGCAGGATCAGGTCGACGCCTTGCTGCAGGCGGGCGTGCGCGCAGCGTATCTCAATTCGAGCCTGGGCTTCGACGAAGCCATCGACACCGAACGGCGCGCGGCGCGCGGAGAACTGGATCTGCTTTACGTCGCGCCGGAACGGCTGCTGACGGAGCGCTTCCTCAATCTGCTCGATCGGCTCGACGAACGCGGACAACTGGCGTTGTTCGCCATCGACGAAGCGCATTGCGTGTCGCAATGGGGTCACGATTTCCGCCCCGAGTACATTCAGCTGTCGGCCCTGCACGAACGCTATCCGAGCGTGCCGCGCATTGCCCTGACCGCCACGGCCGATGCCGCCACGCGCGATGAAATCCAGACGCGCCTCGGCTTGCAGGACGCGCACCTGTTCGTTGCGAGCTTCGATCGGCCCAATATTCGTTACGAAATCGTCGATCGAGACAATCCGCGCAAGCAATTGCTTGCGTTTCTATCCCGGCATCGCGGCGAGGCGGGCATTGTCTATTGCCTGTCGCGCAAGAAAGTCGAGGAAACTGCAGCCTGGCTCGAAACCCAAGGAATCCCCGCGTTGCCGTATCACGCGGGGCTCGACGCCGAGGTGAGGCGCGCACATCAGCAACGCTTCCTTCGCGAGGAAGGGCTGGTGATGTCCGCGACCGTGGCGTTCGGCATGGGCATCGACAAGCCGGACGTGCGTTTCGTCGCCCATCTGGATTTGCCGAAGAGTCTTGAGGCTTACTACCAGGAAACGGGCCGCGCCGGCCGCGACGGCGAACCTGCCGAAGTGTGGATGACCTATGGCCTGAATGACGTCGTGGTGCATCGCAGCCGAATCGACGAATCCAATGCGCCCGACATGCAAAAGCGCATCGAACGCCAGAAGCTCGACGCGCTGCTCGGCTACTGCGAGGCGTCACGTTGCCGGCGCACCGTCCTGCTGTCGTATTTCGGCGAGACGAGCGAGCCCTGCGGCAATTGCGACGTCTGCCTGAATCCACCGGAAGTCTGGGACGGCACGATCGCCGCCCAGAAGGCCTTATCGGCGATTTTGCGCACGAACCAGCGTTTCGGCGCCGGCCATCTGATCGATTTGCTGCGCGGGCGCAGCACCGACAAGATGAAGCAATTCGGCCATGAAGCGCTGCCGACATTCGGCGTCGGGGCCGAACTGGACGACAACGGCTGGCGCGCGGTGTTCCGTCAGCTGATCGCCCACGGCATCATCGAGCCCGACAGCAGCCAATACGGGGCGCTGACATTGAATGCAGCCGCCAAGCCTGTGCTCAAGGGCGAGACGCAGTTGTCGTTCCGGCGCCAGCGGGTGGCCGCGGCCAAACGCGGCAGGTTCGCGGGGTATGCGGCATCCGGTCCGGTGATCGAACTCGACATCGCCGACCAGCAGGTCTTCGAAAAACTGCGCGGCTGGCGGCAGGACATGGCCAAGACGCAGCAAGTGCCGGCGTATGTCATCCTGCACGACCGGACGCTACGGGAACTGGCGCAGCGCCGCCCGCGCCATCGTGAGGCGTTGGGCGACATCACCGGGCTCGGCGAAGCAAAAATCGAGCGTTACGGCGAGGATCTGCTTGCGCTGCTTGCCGAATAAACCAACAAGAAAATGGAAAATCAATACACGCTGAGCGTCATCGTCGTGGCCATGAACGAAGCCCACGACATTTCCGCATGCATCGAGTCCGTACGCGGCTGGGCCAGTGAAGTGATCGTGTTCGACTCCGGCAGCACGGACGGCACACAAGACATCTGCCGTGCACTCGGGGCACGCGTCTTCGAAACGGATTGGCCGGGTGACGGCCCGCAGAAGAATCGCGCACTGGCGCAGGCCACCAGCGATTGGGTGCTGTGCCTGGACGCCGACGAACGGGTCAGCGATGCGCTTCGTGAAGAAATCCTGACGCTGCTGCGCGGCGGCTCGACGCATGTCGCGTTTTCGACGCCGCGGCGCTCGAGTTTCTGCGGCCGCTTCATGAATCACTCAGGCTGGTGGCCCGACCGCATCGTCCGACTGTTCTGTCGGGGCAAGGGCCGATTCACCGACGTGCGCACGCATACCCATCTCGAGCTGGAAGGCACCACCGGGAGTCTCAACGGCCCGCTGATTCACATCAGCATCCCGACCCTTCACGAAGCACTCGACAAGAACAATGTGTATTCGACCGAAGGCGCAAAGACGATGTTCGAGCAGGGCAAACGGTCATCGCTCGGCAAGGCCATCGGCAAGGGCTTCTGGGCCTTTCTGCGAACCTACGTATTCCGGCTTGGCTTCCTCGACGGACAGGAAGGTTTCATGCTCGCGGTCTCGAATGCGGAGTATACGTACTACCGCTATCTCAAACTGTCGCTGATATGGCGCGAGCAGCGTCGCGCGGCGGGTAACATCGGGTAATCGCCGGGCAACGTCCGCAGACACTGCACGCGTTGCCGTGCGGCGATCACCGGCGGCAAGATATCGCGCCGATTGAGTGCCTGTTCACGCCAATGCGCGCTTGATCCGGCTGCGGAACAGGTCCCACCGCAGTGCGAGGCTGGCGGCCGGCTCCTGCAACACGCGCGGACCGCCGGCCACGGGCTTGCCTCGCTGCAGATAGTAGCGATCAAACGTACGCTGGGTCATTCCCCACTTGCGCAGGAACTGGCCTCGGCCGTCATTCTTCACGATCCTGCCGGTACTCTTGCACTGGAAGTGGTAGACAAAGCTGTCGCCGATGCCGAGGAAGACCCGGCATCCTGCCGCCCACATTTTCATCGAGAAGTCGTTGTCGCTGCTCATGCCCGGACTCAGCTCGGTGCTGTAGCCGCCAACCTTGAACCACCAGTCGCGGTGGACCAGCGTGGGCGGCCACGTGGAGCCATACCAATCCGGTTTGCGCAGCGTCTTGCATGTCTCGAGCAAGGCCGCCTCGTCGAAGTTGTCGACATCGCGTCCGAAATCATGCACGACGACACACTGGTTGCCGCTTTCCACCGGTTCGATCATCGTGCCGGACAACATGAATGCGGTATCGGTCATTTGCGCCGCACGATCGAGCAAGGCGCGATCCCATCCCGGGCAGCAATACATGTCGTCGTTGAGATAGACGATGTAGGTTTCACGCGCCAGCGCCGCGGCCTGATTGACGGCGTAGCAGATACCAACGTTGCCGGGCGATGCCGTGTGGTCGATGCCTTCAGCCCGCACCCAATCCAGCGTACCGTCGGAGCCGTCGTTGACGTGCACGATGATCTGGTGCGGCGCGCATGAATTTTGGCGAATGCTGCGCACGCAAAGCTGGAGCAACGCAAGGTTGTTCCACGTCGGAATGATGATCGAAAACATCCGCTGTCCTGTTCTGGATGACGCGTAGCGTCGAAGTTACCGGGGCATGGCCCGCGGTCAGGGCCTGCCCGAGCTTAATACACGAGTTGCACCGAGCCGGGCGTCAGCCACTCGCGCAATTCGCCCAGCAACTCGTCACCGGGCTGTACTTTCCAGTCGTCGCCCAGCCTCGATTCGCACTCCGCGTCCGTGCGGCGGTAAACGATATGCACGGGCAAGCCGCTCGGCTTGTCGCCGTTGCCGCTGCCCCCCATGCGGTACATCGAGCAGTGCGGCTGCAACGTGGCGCGCAGGCGCGGCCAGTCGGCATTGCCGTTGAACGAGAGCTTCAGCGCCCGCGCGAAGTGCGCACGCGCCCGGCCGAGATCCATGACGCTCTCCGTCGTGAATCGCAGGCCGCCCGTGAAAGCGTCTGGCCGTGCATTGCCCTTGACGACCAGCAGCTCGTCCTCCTTGAACAGGTGCTTGTTGGCTTCGAATTGCTCGTTGAAGACAGTCACCTCGACCTGCCCCGTGCCATCGTCGAGCAAGGCAATGACCATCTTGCCGCGCTGCGTCATCATCGTACGCAGGCTGGCAATCACACCGGCGACCAGCTTGTCCCGCCCGTCGCTCAAGTCACGCAGTTTGGTGCGCACGAAACGCCGCACTTCCTCGGCGTACGAGTCGAACATGTGGCCCGACAAGTAGAAACCGAGTGCAGCCTTCTCTTCCTGCAGCTTCTTCTTGTCCGTCCACGCGGGTTCGTCGACCAATTCCAGCGGCGCCTGCAAATCTTCGTCGCCGAGATCGAACAGGCTGACCTGATTCGCAGACGCGCTCGCCTGCTCGGCGGCTTCCATGGCCATCGGCACGGACGCCATCAGCTGCGCGCGGTTGCCGTTGAGCGCGTCGAACGCCCCAGCGCGGATCAGCGCTTCAATCGTGCGCCGGTTCACCACGCGGCGGTCGATGCGCTGGCAGAAATCGAACAAGTCCGTGAACGGCTTGTCCTCACGCACCCGCAGGATTTCCTCAATGGCCGATTGGCCGCTGCCCTTGATCGCACCCAGTCCGTAGCGCACGGTCTTGCTGTCCGCCGGCTCGAACCGGTAAGCGGACACATTGACGTCGGGCGGCAGCACGGCCAGGCCGTTGGTCAGGCAATCCTCGTACAGGATCTTGACCTTGTCCGTGTCGTCCATGGCCAAGCTCAAGTTGGCCGCCATGAATTCGGCCGGATGATGTGCCTTGAGCCATGCCGTGTAGTACGCCAGCAGCGCATACGCTGCCGCGTGTGACTTGTTGAAGCCGTAGCCCGCGAACTTCTCCATCAAGTCGAAGATTTCGTCGGCCTTCTCGGCAGTCAGGCCATTTTTGTCGGCGCCCTCGCGGAACAACGCGCGATGCTCCGCCATTTCCTCGGCCTTCTTCTTGCCCATCGCGCGGCGCAGCAAGTCAGCGCCGCCCAGCGAGTAGCCGCCGATGATCTGCGCCATCTGCATCACCTGCTCCTGGTAGACCATGATGCCGTAGGTCTCCTGAAGCACGGATTCGACGCGCGGATCGGGATATTCGACCTTCTCGCGGCCATGCTTACGGGCACAGAAGCTCGGAATCAGGTCCATTGGGCCCGGGCGATACAACGCGACCAGCGCAATGATGTCCTCGAAGCGGTCAGGCTGGGCGTCCTTCAACATGCCCTGCATGCCGCGGCTTTCCAGCTGGAACACGGCGACCGTATTGGCCTTCTTGAGGATGCTGAATGCGGCGGGGTCGGTCAGCGATACCTGATCGAGCGACCACTCGGCCATGGTCGGGTGCAGACGCTTGATGTAGCGCTCCGCCCAATTCAGGATGGTCAGCGTGGTCAGGCCCAAGAAGTCGAACTTGACGAGCCCGACCGCTTCGACGTCGTCCTTGTCGTATTGGCTGACAACACCGCTGGCGTCTTCCCCGGAGCCCTGCGTGTAGAGCGGGCAGAAGTCGGTGAGCTTGCCCGGCGCGATCAACACCCCGCCGGCGTGCATGCCGACGTTACGCGTCAGGCCCTCCACGCGCTGGGCGAGCTCCAGCAATTGCTTCACTTCGTCTTCGGTCTGGAAGCGCTCCATCAGCTGGGGCTCTTCCTTCATCGCGTCGTCGATCGTGACGTGCTTGCCCGGCTTGAACGGAATCAGCTTCGCCACGCCATCGACAAAGTTGTAGCCGAGGTCGAGCACGCGGCCCACGTCGCGCACGGCCGCCTTGGCAGCCATCGAACCGAACGTGGCGATCTGCGACACGGCGTCCGCGCCGTATTTGTCCTTCACGTACTGGATGACGCGGTCGCGGCCGTCCTGGCAGAAGTCGATATCGAAGTCGGGCATCGACACCCGCTCCGGATTCAGGAAGCGTTCGAACAGCAGGTTGTAACGCAGCGGATCGAGATCGGTAATGCCGAGTGCATACGCCACCAGCGAGCCGGCGCCCGAGCCCCGGCCCGGTCCGACCGGCACGCCGTTGTTCTTGGCCCAGTTGATGAAGTCCGCAACGATCAGGAAGTAGCCCGGGAAGCCCATCTTGATGATGGTGCCCGTTTCGAAATCGAGCCGCGCATAGTATTCCGGCCGCTTCGCATCGCGCACGGCCTCGTCCGGAAACAATTGCGTCATGCGCACTTCGAGGCCGTCTTTGGCCATCTTGACGAGGTAATCGTCGAGCGACATGCCGTCGGGCGTCGGGAACAGCGGCAGCTTCGGCTTGCCGAGTTCCAGTGTGAGATTGCAACGCTTGGCGATTTCAACCGCGTTGGCGATGGCCGACGGCACATCGGCAAACGCCTCAGCCATCTCCGCCTGCGTGCGGAAATGCTGGTCGTTGGAGAAGCGGCGCACACGGCGCGCATTGCCGAGGATTTCCCCTTCCGAGATACACACGCGCGCCTCATGCGCGGTGAAATCGTCGGTCGTCATGAACTGGATCGGATGGGTAGCCACGACCGGCAGTTTCAGCGATGCGGCCAGCTTGACCGCTTGCTGCACATACGCCTCCATGCCGGGCTGCCCGGTACGCTGCAGTTCCACATAGAACGCCCCCGGGAATACCGCCGACCAGCGTTCGGCGCACTGTGCGGCAGCCTCCGGGTTGCCGGCCGCCAGCGCCATGCCGACATCGCCCATTTGCGCCCCCGAAAGGGCCAACAAGCCGCCGGCGAGGCCGTCGGCCTTCAGCCATTCGGGATCGATTTCCGCCCGGCCGCGCCACTGGTTGGTGAGCCACGCGCGCGACAGCAACTGGCACAGGTTCAGGTAACCGGCGCGGTCGCGCACTAGCAGCAGCAGCCGCGACGGTTTGTCGCGGTCGGCGTGATTGGTGATCCAGGCGTCACAGCCGACGATCGGCTTGACGCCGCGGCCTCGCGCCTCTTTGTAGAAACGGATGGCCCCGAACAGATTCGCCAGGTCGGTCAGCGCGATCGCGCCCTGACCATCGGTCGCGGCAGCCTTGACGACGTCGTCAAGCCGCACGATGCCGTCGGCAATCGAGTATTCGGAATGGATTCGGAGATGGACAAAGCGGGGTTCTGACATGGGCGCTATTGTAACGCGTGAGGCACGGACCGGCGCATTCGTGCCGCTCAGCCCCGACTCTTGCAGGCTTCGCCTTGCAGCCGCCATGATGTGCCGCACCACCCGCTATGATCCGGACCGGTACATATCGGATATCTCCCACTCTCCAGTAGAAGTTATGGCTGTATGCTGTTCCCGTCAGTATTGGTCCTGCACGAAGGACGTGAGCCCCCCACGGCCCGCGACAGTTTCGTTTCTTCGGCGAATCCGGACTGCTATTCATGAAAGAAATCATGCCCAATGCCGCGAGTGAATGTGGGGGCGGCACATTCAAGATTGACGACGCCATAGAAAGCGGGCGGCGTACCCTGCAACTGGAGGCCGATAGTCTTCTCGAGGCCAGATCGAACCTCGGCCACACATTCGGCCAGATCGTCCAAACCATTCTGGGATCTTCCGGCCGAGTCATCGCCACCGGCGTCGGCAAGAGCGGGCATGTATGCAGGAAGATCGCTGCGACGTTGGCATCCACAGGCACGCCGGCCTTCTCTGTCCATCCCACGGAAGCGAGTCACGGTGATCTTGGCATGATCACTGGCGACGATATCGTATTGGCAGTCTCCAATTCCGGCGAAACCGACGAACTCGTGCAAATACTGCCGGCGATCAAAAGCATCGGCGTGACGCTGATCGCGATTACGAGCAGCACTGAATCCACGCTGGCTCAACTCGCGGACATCACGCTCGAAAGCAAGGTGGTCCGTGAGGCATGTCCCCTCAACCTCGCCCCTACCGCAAGCACAACACTACAGCTCGCCATCGGCGACGCCATCGCGATTGCCATCGCGGACGCACGCGGCTTCGACCAATCTGATTTTGCGCGCTCCCATCCCGGAGGAAGGCTCGGCCGACGTCTCGTCACCCGGGTACGTGACGTAATGCGCATCGGCGACCGGTTGCCGGTGGTTTTCACCGACGCATCAGTCCTTTGTGCGATGGCAAGTATGAGCGGGAAGAATTTGGGCGCCGCAATTGTCGTCGATCAAGGCTATCAGTTGCTGGGAATCGTTGCAGATGGCGACCTTCGCCGGTGTCTGGAGCGAGGCCTCACACCGACATCCGTCCAAGTGGGGGAGGTAATGACCCGAACACCGCGGACGGCGCATCCGGATGTGCTTGCAACGGAGGTCGCTGATCTCATCGAATGCACCGGCATCAGCGTAGTCCCGGTTGTGGACGATCAGTATCGATTACTCGGTGCGGTCAGCACACACGATTTGATGCGCGCAGGTGTCCTTTAACGTCGTCGACACGCCTATTGCAACGGAGGTTTCACATGCACACGAGCCGAACTCCAGCTGGATGCCAGTTCGCTTTCCGGGGTCGGATATGGAATGCAAAATTTTTGGACTGACACCGGGGAAATGCTGCGAGACCCGTCGCTCGCTGCTGCCTTGCAAGGCAGCCCCCGCACAACCCACGATCGCGTGCAGTGCCGCCTTCGAAGCTGGGTCGAGGTGCTCTCCCAGCGCCTTGACCTGCGTCGCACCGAGGCCCTGCAGGTAGTTGACCGTGGCGACCTTCGCCATCTCGGCGGCGGAGCCCATCACGTTGCCGCCCGCAGCGGCCGTGATGGCACTTGCGATTCTCCGATAGTCACCGCCCGGGCCCCACATCGGCGCTTCGATCAACTGCGCATCGAGCTCGGCCCGCTTCGCCGGATCGGCTTCCGCGTCGCGAGCCTTCTCGAGCGCATCGGCCTCCTGCGCCCGGTTGTTCACGAACACGCCCACTTCGCGCTGCAACGCCTCGACGATCCCGAAGCCGGCGCGGATATCCTCCTCATCAAATATCTTGCCTAGTACTTTTGAGAACCGCCCATTGCCCGGCGCTAGGGCGCCAGTCGTTACACTAGCGTTGCCAAAGTTCGCGAAGTTTGCAGGCTACCCATGCTGTAAGGCCGGCCGTCAACCCCGCGACAACCCCGACCTTTGAGGCAAACGTGAAACTTTCCAATGGATAGTAAAAATACCCGCGCCTGACCATGAAAATAACTGCCACGGAGAAACTGATCGCATATGCGGCTGCCAGTAAACTTGCAGAGTAAACAAGGACAAGTAGGAGGAGTAACTTGAACTCGGCCATTATCCGAATCATTATTCCCTCTCGCTTTTGAGTTGGCGTTGCACTTCTGTGCCAACGATTTCAGACGAAATTGCGTTTGCAATTCCGCCGCCTACCTCCACCGTGGCGGCGTTTTTTACCGAGGAAGGGATTGCTCGGGTGACTACATTGCCAGTTTTTCCGCCAACAATTGCACCAGCGCCCGCACCGATTGCTGCGTTGGTCGCATCCTCACCTTTTATGTGACTGACCGTCACTGCGCCCCAGATGCTGATCGCCGTTGATTTGACAAGGCTCTTTCCTTGGGAGGCCGCGGAAGTCGCGATTGCTGTGAGCGTATCGATGTAGCTATATGGCGCATCACCCACCAGTTGGGTAACTGCGTTTACCGCCCCTCCGATTGCCCCGCCAATCACGACCGATCCTGTACCGACAGCCTGCCCTGAACCCGCTGCAGCAGCGCCCCCCATGAGGAGCGCCCAAGACTTAAGAAACTCTGAAGCCGGCTGCGCGGCGTCGGTACCCAAGCCTTCCAGCAACTCGGTCTGTGCTCGCGCAACGTCTTCCGCTGTGGCACCGTTCTGGAACATGAATTCTGCTAATGATGCGGATCCCGCCCCGGCTGTCACAGTGCCCTGTGGCAGCGAAAACTCATTGTTCTCCATTTCGATACGTGACGCGATCGACGCAGCGGAAGCATCTCCGCCAACGCTTTGCGTGACGCCCGCAACAATGCTCTGAACCAAATTCATTCGAGCCTCACGTTCCTCAATCGTCTGGACGGTTCCTTTATCTTTGGCAACGGTCTCAATCAAGTTATTCAGAACAACACTTCCGGCAGCACCAAGCGCCCCCGCCCCGCAAGTCCCGCCCGATGCCGCAGCACCCGCGCACCCCAATATTCCGTGCAACGCGGCCCTCGCAGTTTCACTGTCAAGTGACTTTGCAATTTCCTTTACCTTCTTTGCACCCAAGCCCAGTATGTAGTGCACTACCGCCGACTGCAACATTTCGCCCGCCCCTCCGGTCACGTTGCCTGCCGCAGCCGCTGAAATTGCGGTCAGTATTTGACGGTAGTCCCCGCCCGGGCCCCACTTTTGCGCCTCGGCTAGTTGCTTGTCCAGCTGCGCCCGTTTTGCCGGATCGGCTTCCGCGTCGCGCGCCTTCTCCAGCGCGTCGGCCTCCTGCGCGCGGTTGTTCACGAACACGCCCACCTCGCGCTGCAGCGCCTCCACAATCTCGAACCCCGCGCGGATCTCCTCCTCATCAAATATCTTGCCCAGCGCGTTGCTGCCGTCGCGCTCCGAGGACACCTCACGGTTCGTCCCGGCGACGGTCTCGTGCACGGTCTTGCCGGTGATCGCCTGCTGCTTCGCGCCGTCGGTGATCTCGATCTCGCCGGCGCTGATGCCGCTGCGGGTCGTGCTGGTGGCGCTGCCGCCCGCCGCCACGATCATCGGCGGGGTCACCGACACGCCGCCTGACGCGCCCCCTGACGTGCCAACTGAGGTCGGCGCCTCGTGTCCCGGCACCGCATTTGCGCCGGTCGTCGCGTGCCCCGCCTGATCCGTGCCGAGCTTGGCGTCGCTGCCGCCCGAACTGAAGCCGCCGCCGATGCTCACGCCCAACGCGTCATACTCGGCCCGGTTCTCGAGGTCGCGCTGCGTCAGGGTGCCGGTTTTCAGGCGATTTGCGCCCGCCTCGGCCGCTCTGTCCGTCGAGGCGATCACCGCACCCACCAGATCGGTGTTGCCGGCGACCTGCACGTCGAAGCCGCCGTCGCCCGCCAGGATGCCCGACTGCTGCTGCACGCTCGCGTAGTCGCTATTAATCTGTTGGTGGCTCGCGTTGATGCTGCCGGACACGGTGCCACCTATCCCGACCGTGATGCTGCCGGCCAGCGACTGGTCGCGGCTGCGGTAGTTATCCCGGTCCTGCAGGCTCTCGAGCTTCAGGTCGCCGCCGACCTTCGCCGCAACCGACTCGCCGCGCACCTGCGCGCCGCGCAGCGTGGTGTCGCCGCCGGATTCCAGCGTCAGGTGCTTGCCCGCGCTCACCTGCGTGGGGGTCCAGGTCTGCGCGTCGCCCTCGGCCTTGCCGCGCGAGACGCTCGCGTTGGCCGTGACGCCCGCCGAGGTTTTCGAGCCGATATTCACGCCCACGCCGATGCCGGCGCTGGCGCCACTGCTCCTGCGGCGCGTGCTCGAGGTGTTCTCGGCCGCCACCAGCTCGATCGCGCCGTCAGCCGCCAGCGTCACGTCGCCGCCCGCCTCGAGGTCGCCCCCGCGCACCGTCAGCGTCGATTGGTCGCCGGATGGGACACCATCGTGGTCACCATCACGGTCACCACCCGCCGTGGCCCGGACCCTGATGTCGCCGCCGGCCGCCACCGACGAACCGCGCACACTCGTGCTCGTCTGCGTCTCGCGACTGGTTTGCTGCGAGCCGCCCACCGTGACCGAGACGTTGATGCCGCCGAGCGCCTCCGGATCCTTCGCCACCGCGTCGTAGGCGTTCTTGCCGGCCAGGCCCGCCGTCGCGCCGGCCAGCGCCTGCAGACGCCCGTCGCTGGTCTTGCCTGCGGCCTTGGCCATCTGGCCGGCCGTCTGTGCGGCAGCCAACACCGGGCTCGATACCGTGACCGTCACGCCCGACTGGCGCACTTCAAACTCGTGCTCGCTGTGCGCCGTGTCGGTCGACTCCACGATCGCCACGCGTTGGCCGGCGATGTCGACGTCGCCCGCGCGCGCCACCACCTGGCTGCCCGCCTGGCGGTACTGCTCGCCCGCGACGAGCGTCACGTCGCCCGCCACCGAGCCAAGCACGCTGGCGGTGTGCGAGGTCTCGCTGCGCCGCGTGGTCTCTTTCTCGGCGCGCCGGCCAATCGTCACACTCCCGCCGCCGTTGCCGAACACCCCGGAGGTCGTCTCGCGCCGGTACTCCGATGAGGCGTGCCGGTTCTGCGCGCCCGCGATCTCGAGGTTGCGCCCCGCTTTGACCGTGACGTCGCCCTCGCCCACCACGTTCGAACCGGTCACGCGCACGTCGCGCGCGGCGCCCACGTCGACGGCATTGCCCGAGACCGTGCTGCCCTGCGCGAGCACGTCATGCGCGTCGCGCCGCGTCTCCTTGGTGCTGCGCGAGAGCACGCCCGAGCGCGTGTCGTGGCTCCACTTCGCCGTGTCGTGACGCTCCTCGACGCCCTCGATGCGCACATCGCCCGAGGCGATCATGCGCACCGTGCCCGGCCGCGCGGGGTTGCCGGCGGGGTTACCCGCGTCGTTGTCGGCAGCGTGGCCCGTCGCGTGGTTGCGCGCGGCCGTGGCCGCCGTCGCGGCACCAGCACCGTCGCCGCGCTGCGCATCGGCGGCGCCTGCCTGCCGGCCCGCATTGACGTACGAGCCCTGTACCTTGATGTCGCCGTGCCGGGACGCGGCCCTGTCGCTACTGTCGGCGTCAACGTAGGCCGTCACGCCCAGGGTGTCGAGCACCTGCGCGACGGCCTGCGCCTGGCCCGCGCCGAAGCGGATGTCGCCACCGGCCTGCACCTCGCTGCCGCGCACGGTCTCGTGATACGCATCGGTGGTGTGTTTGTGCGTGCCGCCGAACGATTTGCCTTCGAAGCGGTGCGTGTCCTTGACTGCGCCCACCGTGACGTCGCCTGCCGCCGCGACGGTCGTGTCGCCACCGGACGAGATCGTCGAGCCCAGCACTGCGGCATCGCGGCCCGCGACCACCGTCACGCTGCCCAGCGCGTCGATCGATGTGCCCAGATGCTCGCGGCGCTCGGTCCAGCCCGCGGCACCACCTACGTCCTTGCCACGGCTGCCGAACTCGCGCTCCAGCACCGTGGTGCCGATCGCCACATCGCGGCCGGCCACCAGCCGCGCGTCACCGCCGGCGCTCACCGCCGCGCCCTCGAGCTTCGCATCGCGCTGCGCCACCAGCTGCAACGCTTCATCCGCGTGGATCGCCCCCTGTCCGTCGATGAGCGTGTTTGACACCGTATTGGTCTGCCCTGCGCGCCCGGATGCCTGCGCGATGCGGCGCGTCTTTGAGCCGACCACCACATCCCGCCCCGCGCGGATGTCGACACCTCGGCCCGCGATCTCGCCGCCGAGGTTCACCACGTCCCGCTCGGCCCGTACCACCACGTTGCCCCTGGTGCCTTGCGCGCCCTCCGAACTCTCGGGGCCCACCGAGCCCTGCGAACCTTGTGAGCCCACGGATGCGATCGCGCCCGAATTCACCACGTCGCGCGCGGTGACGCGCACCTCCGCATCACTCACGATCCGGCCGCTGTTGCTCAGCGTGTCCTGCGCCTCGATCAGCACCTCGTTGCCAGCCACCACGGCGCCGCTCGCCTCGAGCCGCACCCGACTGCCCGCCCTGGCACCACGAGCGAGGTAGAGCTTGGGCACCAGCACCTCCTGCGTGCTGCCATCAGCCAGCGTCACGGTCTGCCGGACCAGCCAGACGATGTCGCTGGTGAGCGCCTGCATCTGCGCTGCGGTCAGTGCCACGCCCACGCGCAACTGGAACTCGCGCGCATACCTTGCGCCCGAGGCCATCAGCGCCTTGAACTCTTCATCCGCTTGCGTGTGTTCTGCGAGGAAGGTGCGGCCCGTCGCCTTCAGCACTTGCTCGTGCAGCAGGCGGGCCTCGTAGAAGCCGTCGCCGATGCGCTTGTCCACCAAAGCAGGGTCCAGCCCCAGCAACGCCAGCAGGTAATCGCTCGACACGAAGTTGCCGTAGTCGGTGAACCGCGGATCGGTCACCACCAGGTACGGATGCGCGGGCGCGACCACGATTGCGAACAGCCCGATGCTCGGCAGCTGCAGGTCCGGCAGCGCCGGCACGGCGACCGCATCCACCGCACCCGCCTCGCCCGCTGCGTCGGTGCCGATCACGCGCGCGGCGCCGCCCGCGATGCGCGTGTCCCCCTGTCCTGCGCCTTGCACGCGCGTGCCGGCCACCGTCGCCCCGTCCGGGTTGACGCTCGCGACGTCGACGTCGCGCCCGGCAATGGTGACGCGCCGGTTCGACGACACGATCGCCGGCAAGGCATCGACGACTTCCCGGCGCTGCGCCACCGAGAAGTCATAGGCGCGCACCTCGCGCGCGCTGTTGCCGCGCTTCTCGTGCCAGTAGACCCAGCTGGTCTGGGTCTGGTTGACGATGCGCTCGAGTTCGAGGCCCTTGACCGTGATCGCCCCGTCCCCGCTCGCCCCGGTAGCGCGCACATCGAGGTTACCGCCGGCCGCGATGGTCGAGGCGTCATTGAGCGCGGTGCCGCCGTCGACATTGATGCGCATCGCCCCTTGCGACACGAGGCTCGCCGTCGGCGCCGCGCCGATCAGGCGGTCGATCGTGGCGCTCTCGCGGAACTCGCGCCGCACCTCGTTGTAGTCGCGCCCATCGCGCATGCCCGGCCGGTAGCGCAGGATGCGCACGCCCTCGTCCGCCTCGCCCGTAACAAAGCCGCCGGCCTCGTCGGCCACGCCCGGGCGCATGTGTTCTTCGGGGTTGTAGTCCGGATAGAACTCGATGACGTAGTTGCCCTGGCCGTCCTCCGCCAGTCGCTCAAAATGCTGGATCGCGTTGTGCGTAATCGTGCGCTTGCGATATTCGGCGGCGCCGGCGGCTTGCCAGGCGGCGCTGGCTTGATACACCTCTTCGATCGGATGCGCGAGGCGGAAGGTCTTGCCGTTGGCGTCAAGCGCACGCACCCCCGACTTCGGGATCACCACCCGCACGGGCGCGGCGACTGCCTGCAGCTTCTCCTCCGAGAGCGCCGCCTTGGCCTCGTGCCACCGCCATTGGGTGAACGACTGATTTTTGGGGTTCGGCTTGGCGATCTTCACGCGCCGGGGCGGCTCACCGCTCTCGCCCTGGACTTCAATCTCCTGCAGGGTGAACGCCGGCTCGCCGTTGACCGCCAGGCTGTGGCTGCGGTGCGTGGTGGGCAGGTTCGTGTCGAGGTCCTGCGCGTCGCCGGGCCGGAGGTCGACGTGGTAGCCCGCCACCCAGACGCGGCGGTTGAACGTCTTCTCGCCTTCCGGCACCGCCTTCTGAACGTGGATGAAGCTGCGTTCGTTCACCAGCTTGCGGGTGGCGATATCGAGATCGCCGCCGGCCTCGATCGAGGCCGAGCGGTTGGTGAGGCTCGCCGTCTGGCGCGCCAGGTACCCCTGCGCGTCGCGCTCGGCCTCGCCGCTCCCATCGCCCCGACCGCCAATGCGCAGCGCCCCGAGGCTGTACAGCACCGCGCCGTCGTCGTTGAGCACGTCGCCATCGGCCCACAGATCCAGCGCCGAGGTGGCCGCCATCACCGCCCGGCTGCCCTGGTTGACGATGTCGGTGGCGGCAACAGTGATGCGATCACCAAGCACCGTGGCCGCGTTATGCACGCGCCGGGCACTCAAGCTGACGTCCTGGCCGTCGATGCGTCCGTCGTTGCGGATCTCGTCGGTGGCGGCAAGCGTGGTCGTGCCGCCGCGCAGCTGGCCACCGATTGCGTTGTGAATCGAGGCCGCGTTGAGCGACAGGCGCTTGACCGCCGACAAACTGCCGGCGTTGACAAAGGCGCCACCGGCCGTGAAGCTCAGGTCGCCGTCGGCGCGGTAGTCGCGCCCGGCCGCGTGAGTGTAGTCGCCGGTGACCGAGAGAAGCAGGTCCCCGCCCGCTTGCAGCGCGCCGTCACCGGCGAGCGCTGCGGCCCGCAGCGCCAGGCTGCCGTTGAACGCGAGCTTGCCGGCGTGCGTGAGCGCCGCCGCGTGAATCCATGCATCACCCAGGCCGTGGATCTGGCCGCGGTTGTGCAGGACCAGTTGCGATGTGCCGGCGAAGGGCGCGTCATGCGCGGCGTCACCCGAGTCTGCGGCGTCACCCGAGTCTGCTGCAGCGCCTTGGGCCAACTGCATCTTGAGCGTGCCAAGGCGCAGATGGTGGCCCGCGAACAGCGTGCCGCCGTTGACGAGGCGCCGGGCGATCGCCAGCACCAGATCGCCACCGGACTGGAGGCGCGCCGAGGCGTCGTTTTCAAGCACGTTGGCAGCGATCTGCACCGCGCCATTGCCGCCGATGAAGCCCGCAGCGTCGTTCTTCGCGGTGTCCTTCGAGGCAGCGTCGCCGCCATCTGTACTGGAAGCCGGCGCCCCGCGCCTCGCTGCCGCGCTTGTCTCGGCATTGGTCACGGCATTCGTCACGGAGTCCGCAACGATGCGCGTGAGCCCCGTGCCGGTATTGACGATGCGGCCATCGGTGTTGTCCACCGACTGGGCCGTCAGCGCAATCGACCCGTGCGCGCCGGCAGCCTCGATACTGCCGGCGCGGTTATCGAGCGCACCGCCTGCCGTGATCGCAACGTCGCCCTGTGCCGACACCTTGCCGCCGCGATTGCCGAGCACCTCACCCGCCACAAGATGTACGTCGGCACCTGCCGTCAACTCGCCTTCGTCGTTGGCGAGCGTGTCTTCGGACGCGACAGTCAATGTGCCGCCTGCCGTCACCCGCCCCTGCGTATTGTCGAAGTCATGCGCCGCGATATCGACTGCGGCGTTGCCGCCGATCACCCCGCCCAGCGTGTTGGTCACGCCGCGCGACTCGATGCGCAGCACCCCGGTGCCGCTGTTCAGTACCCGGCCGGACGCATTGACCAGGCGCTGCGCCTCGATCGATGACGATGCCCGCGCCTCGATCAAGCCGCCGGTGTTATCGAGCAAGCCTGCGACGCGAAACAGCAGGCTCTGCGCCGCGATCGCGCCCGCCGCACCGTTGAGCACGTGGCCCTCGATCGTCAGCCCCATCGCACCGAGCGCGCTCAGCCGGCCTGCGGTGTTATCCAGCGACAGGGCTTGCAGCGCGATTTGACCGTTGCTCCCGAGGTCCCCTGCGGTGTTATGGAACGTGCCGGTTTGCAAACGAAACACGCCTTCGCCCGCGTGCGCCAGCACACCACCCCGGTTGTCGAGCGAACCCGCGGACAAGGACAGTGCGATCGCGTTGAAATGCGCCTTGCCCGCGCGGTTGTCGAACAGGCCGCGAATCGTCACGGCCGCGTCGCGCTTGGCCGTCTGCACGATCGCGCCACGCGCGTTCGCCAGCGACTCGAGCGCGAGCACCATCTCACCTGCCTCGATGCGCCCGTCGCGGTTGTCGGTGGCGCCCGCCTCGAGTTGCAACGCCCCACCGGCGCGCAAGGTGCCGCCGCGATTGTCGAGCGCCGCCGCCCGCAGCCCGAGCGCGCCGTTGCCCGCCAGCAGCCCGCCGGTGTTCGTCACCACGCCGCTCGTGAGGTCGAACCGCCCGGCGCCGGCATGCGTCATCGTGCCGCGCGTGTTGTCGAGGCTGCCTGCGGCCAGCGTGAACGTCGCGGCATTGCTCTCAAGCTTGCCGCCGGTGTTATCCAGCGCGCCGGTGATATCCACGCGCGCATCGCCGCCGCCGTGCTGGGCAAGGCGCCCGCCCCGGTTCGACAGCGACGCCCCGGCCACCTCAAGATGTGCGGCCTCGGTTTCGGCGCCGTCGTGATCGATGTGACCGGTCATGCGCCCATCGACGCTTCCATTGATGCGGCCCTCAATGCGTCCGCTTGCGTCGAGCCGCACGCGCTGCCCTGCGCGCGTCCTGGCGCCCGCCATGCTCAACGGCCCATGCATCGCCGCATAGTGCAGGTTGCGCCCTGCGTCGGTCCGGCTGCCCGCGACATCCAGCGAGGCGCCTTGCAGCGCGACATCGCCCGCCGCCCAGTGCCGGCCGGTGGCGACGAGCGCCCCGTCGGCCGTGAGCCGCAGACTGCCGGCCTCTGCCGATGTGTTCAGTTGAGCCGGTTGGACCGGTTGGCCGTGCACATCGACGCCCGCCGCAAACCAGCCGCGCGAGGCGATGCGCTGCGCCGACAGCGAGACATGCCGGCCTGCGGCCCACGCGCCGCTGTGCGTGAGCACGCCGCCAATGCGCGCGGTCACGTCGCCCGCGGCGTACAGCGTCCCTGCATTATCGACATCACCGCCGCTCGCGATCACGAGGTCGCGCTTTGAGGAGATCGTGCCGGTGTTGCTGATGCCGCCGGCCACATTGACCGACAATGCTTCCGTCGCGTGCACCTGGCCCGTGACCGTCAGGAGGCCGGAGGCCGACAGGTGAAACTCCTGCGCCGCGACGTGTCCGCCCACGTTGACGCCCACGCCGCGCTCGCTGCCGATCAGGCGGATCTTGCCCGCGTACATGCCGCCCAGGTGCGAGATGTCGAGCCCGAATTCCGGCTTGCCGTCGGCGCCGGCCAGGCTCGAGCGCACCAGGAACGTCCGCGCATCCACCTCGTTCAGGCCCGTGACCAGATCGAGCTTGCCCGCGTGGATCAAGGCGTTCAACTGAATCGCGCGCGCCAGCAGCGCGGCCCCCTCCAGATTGCTCGCATTGAGCCCCGCCCCGTCGATGCGCAGCGTGCCGCCCTTGACGCGAAACGCCTCGAGCGAGCCGGTGCCGCCGAACACCGGCTCGCCGGTGGTGAGCACCCCGCGCGAAGTATTGATGAAGCCGCAACCGTTGCAGGTCAGGCCATTCGGGTTGGCGACGATCACCTCGGCGCGCGGGCCGGCCACTTCAAGATAGCCGTTCAGTGTCGACGGCAACTGGCCCGTGACCTCGCTGACGATCACCGCGGCGCTGCCGCCGCCCAGATTCGGATTGCCCGGCACCATGCCGCCGAGCTGTGTCTGCACGCTGGTCGGCGCGTTGTTCAGGATCGCGCCGGGCGTGCCGACATCGAACCGTTCGTAGGCGTTGTGCGACACGCCGCCGGGCGTGGGCGCGGTGATGTCCACCAGCGGCACGCCGTTGGGCGCCGCGTGCACGCCCGGCGTCGAGCCCCCCGCGCCCGCGTCCGGCACGATCTGCGCACCGGCGATGCGAGGAATGGCCAGCATCGTTGCCGTCGCCAGCGCAGTGGCGCTTCGCGCCGCACGTCGGCCGCTACGACTCAGTCCCGGCGACTGGCCGGAAGTAACGGATTCCGCCACCGCCAGCCACTGGCTGCGGACACGATTGAAAACCAAACGATAACAACGAGCGTTCATGCCGATCTCGGTTCATGGCGCAGCTGCTACCTGTCAGAGCAAACCGCGCAGGGAAACGGACGGCCGCCGGGGGGCACGGCTGCAGGAAAATGCGATGTATCAAACGGCGCGTGCGCGGAAGCACTAAGCTACCAACGTGTGGCTACGAACCGAATGGAACACGGCGAGGATTGCGACAGAACATGCACGCATTGTTGATGGGCAATTGCAAGTGCTCGGTCGTCACGATCGTGGCGTAACGCATCGTGAGGGGCACGACGAGCGTAAGCGGGATCTCGCATCATGCCTATCGAAAATCGATCACTTATTTCTTGAATTGAACATCTTGTCGCGGCGATGGCGGAATCTATGAGCGCGCCATGCGAAGACGACTGCACGCTTCTTAGCTGGCTGCGGCGCAGGTAGCGATTGCTTCTTTGTGATCCGCTTATTGAGCGGTCTATAGGAATCGCTGTAAAGCCGGCCAACGTTTTGTCATGATCCGGTCGACGCCAAAGCGGCCGGCGCCGACGCACCATATCCAGAACGGCAGCAAGCCATAACGCACCTCGGGCAGGTAGAGAAACCAGTCGTACCAATCCGGCGGACCAAGACCGGCGGGGATCTTGTGAATGCCGTTCGAAAAAATCGCGACGCTGACGATCGTCACCAGAATGAGCGCGCTTGGCCTGGTCAACAAGCCCAGGCTGAGCAAGCCGCCGAATACAAACTCAAGCATGGCGACGAAAATCGCATTGAATTCCGGGAAGGGAATGCCGGCATGCCGCATGGTGTCGAGCATGGCGGCCTGGTTGGCCGGCACGAACAGTTTGTTGTAGCCGGAAATAGAGAAAAACAGTCCGACGTTGATGCGTGCAAACAGTAGCGGCAGCCAGCGTATGGACTGGCGCATCTGGACGAGGCGATAAATTAGAATCATACGGTCTCCGACAATAGAACAATGAACTGTGCCTGCTGTCACTGTCGTTGAGCGGAAGTAGACAGCCATCAACTGGCATGAGTTGCAGAGACCGGACGCATCATCGTCATTGGCAAGCGGCAGGCGTCCAGCGATGCGGCAGCTGTTGACCGATGGCGCCGACGCGCCGGGTTGGCAGCCTCGGACGCGGACAGAGCCGGCGCGATAGGCGATAATAGCGGTTTCTTGCATTCATTTCCGATTTCCGCCGCCATGTCCATCGTCAATATCGCTGCGTACAAGTTCGTCACGCTCGACGACATCGCGACGCTGCGCCCGCTGCTGCTCGCCCGCTGCCAGGCCCTTGAACTCAAGGGCACGATCCTGCTCGCCCCCGAGGGCATCAACCTGTTCCTCGCCGGCTCGCGCGACGCTATCGACGCCTTTCTGGCCGAACTGCGCGCCGACGCGCGCTTCTCCGATCTCCCGGTCAAGGAAAGCCTGTCCGAGTCACAACCGTTCCGCCGTATGCTGGTGCGCCAGAAGAAGGAAATCATCACGATGAAGATGCCGGTGATCAAGCCGGCAGACGGACGTGCGCCGGGCATCGATCCGGCCACGCTCAAGCGCTGGCTCGACGCCGGCGTCGACGATGCTGGCCGGCCGGTGGTCATGCTCGATACGCGTAACGACTTCGAGATCGACGTCGGCACGTTCGACAACGCCGTCGATTACCGCCTCACCCGGTTTTCGGAGTTCCCGGACGTCATCGCCGCGCATCGGGCCGATTTCGAGGACAAGACGATCGTCTCGTTCTGCACGGGCGGCATCCGCTGTGAGAAGGCCGTGATCCACATGCGCAATATCGGCATGGAACATACGTACCAGCTCGACGGCGGCATTCTCAAGTATTTCGAAGACGTGGGCGGCGCCCACTACCGGGGCGACTGCTTCGTGTTCGACTATCGCACCGCGCTCACGCCCGACCTGACACCCGCGGGCCCCGTGCAGTGCTTCGCCTGCCGCGCGGTGGTTTCGCCCGAAGCCCAGCAGGATCCGGCGTACGTGGTCGGCAAGCATTGCCCGGCATGTATCGGCGCTGACGGCCACGCCCGACCCAACGCCATCGACGCGCCGGCTGTCGCCGTCTGAGCGCGCCGGATGTCCGGCGCCGATTTCGCATCCGCCTACGCCATGCCGTCTCGCGCCTATCGCGGCCGCTTCGCTCCGTCGCCGACCGGGCCATTGCATCGCGGCTCGCTTGTCACGGCGCTGGCCAGTTGGCTCGACGCCCGCGCGCAGGAAGGCGTCTGGCTCATCCGCATGGAGGATCTCGATGGCCCGCGCTGCGTACCAGGCGCCGCCGAGGACATCTTGGCCACGCTCGCCGCTTTCGGGTTCACGTCCGACGAACCCGTCGTCTGGCAAAGCCGCCGGCATGATGCCTACGACAAGGCGCTCGCCGCACTCACCGCCAGCGGCCTCATCTACCCCTGCGGGTGCACGCGCCGCGAGATCGCCGATTCGCTCACGCGCGTGCACGCCCGCCACAGCACGCTCGCCTATCCCGGGACATGCCGCGCCGGCCTGCATGGCAAGCCGGCGCGCGCTTGGCGGCTACGCGTGCCCGACGGGACGCCGGCCGTCATCCGGTTCGAGGATCGCTGGCAAGGTGCGCAGGTACAGGATCTGGCGAAGGAAGTCGGGGATTTCGTGCTCAAACGTGCAGACGGCCAATGGGCTTATCAATTGGCCGTCGTGGTCGACGATGCCGAATCGGGAATCACGGACATCGTGCGCGGCGCGGATCTGCTCGACTCCACCGCCCGCCAGATTTACCTGCAACGATGTCTGGATGTGCCGGCGCCGCGCTATTTGCATGTGCCGCTGGTCGTCGCAAGTGACGGCGAGAAGTTGAGCAAACAGAACGGTGCGCAACCGTTGACGGTCGCGACGCCGGAAGCGCGCCTGGGGGAATTGCGATGGGCAGCCCGCCACCTGGGGTTGCCGCAAGGCCTCGACGACCTTACGACGGTTGAAAGCTTCCTTGCGGCCGCCGTCGGCGCATGGCGCGCCACGCGGCTGTCACCGGCGAGCAAGCGGCCCGCCTGAAAGCGACTGCCTAGCCGCCAGCCTTGCGCGGAAAGCCCATCAACAGTGCCGCGACCTGGCGCTTGGGCGCTTTTTCCGGCAGTCCGCCGAAGGCTGTCGGCGACGCTTCGCCCGCTCGCGCGCCATGGCCGTTGCCAGTGGCATCGCTCGTCACCGAAGGTTCGTACGGCTTATAGAAGAACTCGTCCTCCGGACGCACACGACGCGGCGTCGACGAGGCCGCGCTACGCGTGCGGAAGCCTTCGTGACGGCCACTGCCGCGTTCGCTGCGCTCATGGCGCTCGCCACGCTCCTCGCGGCCATAGCGTTGCTCACTGCCACGGTCATCACGCGAACGGCTGCGGCTGGCGCTGCGCTCAAGCACGAGTTCGCCCCGCTTCAATTCACGCTTGATGAGCTTCTCGATTTCGACGAGATGCTTGCGTTCATCCGGCGCGCAAAGCGAAATGGCTTCGCCCGATGCACCGGCGCGGCCCGTACGGCCGATGCGGTGCACGTAATCTTCCGGGTTATACGGCAGATCGTAGTTGATCACGCCCGGCAGATCCGAAATATCGAGGCCGCGCGCCGCCACATCGGTGGCCACCAGCGCCTGGATGCCGCCCTGCTTGAACGCTTCGAGCGCCTGCATGCGCTCGCTTTGCGACTTGTCGCCGTGAATCGCAGCAGTCACTACGCCGTCACGCTCGAGCTGTCGCGCGAGGCGGCTGGCGCCGATCTTGCTGTTGACGAACACGATCACCTGCTTCAGGTCGCGTTCGCTGAGAATCTGTACCACCGCAGCGCGCTTGTCGTCTTCATCCACTTCGTACACGACTTGCTCGACCTTATCGGCCGTGGCATTGCGGCGGGCGACTTCGATCGTGAGCGGATCGTTCAGATAACTCGACGCCAGCTTCTTGATGTCGTTCGAGAACGTGGCGGAGAACAGCAGCGTCTGACGCGCCTTCGGCAGCAAATTCAGAATGCGCTGAAGGTCCGGCAGGAAGCCCATGTCCAGCATGCGGTCGGCTTCGTCGAGCACCAGCATCTTGACCTGCCCCAGATTCACCGATTTTTGCTGGACATGGTCCAGCAGGCGGCCCGGGGTGGCGATCAGGATCTCGACGCCACGGCGTAGCGCATCGGTCTGGGGATTCATGTCGACGCCGCCGAACACGACGGTATTGCGCAGCGGCGTGTGCTTGGCATACGCGCGCACGTTGTCGGCCACCTGATCGGCCAGTTCGCGCGTCGGGGTGAGAATCAGTGCACGCACCGGATGGCGCGCCGGAGACGCGCTCGTATTGGCGTCGGGCAACAGCCGTTGAATAATCGGCAGCGAGAAACTTGCGGTCTTGCCCGTACCGGTTTGCGCCGCCCCCATCACATCGCGGCCGGCCAGCACCACGGGGATGGCCTGCGCCTGAATCGGCGTGGGCGTCGTGTAACCTTGTTCGGTGATGGCGCGCAGGATGTCCGCATGCAGCCCGAAGCTGTCGAAGCCGGGGGTGGGAACAGCATTCACATCAGCCATGATGAACGGACATCTCTTTAAAAAAACGGGGAACGGCGTGCGGCCAATCCGCACCATGCTCACTCGCGAAGATTATTCGGGGGCGCAACTGCGCCACTCTCACGGGGCTGGCGCAGCCGGACGTTCCACGTCGCGCGCCGGGGTGACCTGGGAGGTCTATAAGAAGCGAAACAACCCGAATTCTAGCACCTTGACGAGTCCGACGTGTGACAGCGAAGCCGCACCGGGCCAAGATTGTCAAGTTTTCAGGGCAATTTCGCGCAAAATCCGGGAGGATTTCGAACGATCGGCCACAGGTGCCGCCGAGGTGACGCCCTCGCGCACCCGCCCCGGGGTCAGCGCCCGGCACCGGCCTTGGCGTCGTTGCCCGATCCCGCCGTGGCGTGTCCCGCCGGCTTGCCGCCCTGCACCGGGCCGAGATTGGCCAGCGCCGCGCGCTGCTGGTTGGCGTAGCGTCGCGCCAACACGGCGCACACCATGAGCTGCATCTGATGAAACAGCATCAGCGGCAGCACGATCGCGCCGAGCGGGCCGCCCGCGAAAAGCACCTTTGCCATCGGAATGCCCGAGGCCAGGCTCTTCTTTGAGCCGCAGAACACGATCGTGATCTGGTCCTCCCGCGAGAAACCGAACCAGCGCGACGCGAACGTCGTGAACATCAGCATGATCCCAAGGATCACCGCGCACGCCACCAGCAGGCCGCCGAGGGCAAGCAGCGGAATCTGGTGCCACAGACCGGTATTCACCGCCTTGCTGAAGGCGGTATAGACCACCAGCAGGATCGAGCCCTGATCGACGATCTTGAGCAGCGCGCGATGGCGCTCGACCCATGCACCAATGGCGCGCCGGGCAATCTGGCCGGCGACGAACGGCACCAGCAACTGCAGCATGATGTTGCCGATGGAGTCGAACGGCGACACACCGGTGTTGCCGTCGTGATGGACGACGACGAGGCCGACCAGCACCGGCGTCAGGAAGATGCCGAAAAGGCTCGATGCCGACGCGCTGCACACCGCGGCAGGCACGTTGCCGCGCGCGATCGACGTGAATGCGATGGCAGACTGGACCGTGGCCGGCAACGTGCACAGGAACAGGACGCCCAGATACAGCTCCGGCGTCACCAGCCACGACAGGACCGGCTTGAACGCCACGCCGACGAGCGGGAACACGGCAAACGTCGACGCGAAGACGAGCAAATGCAGCCGCCAATGGGTCGCCCCGGCGAGGATCGCCTCGCGCGACAACTTCGCCCCGTGCAGGAAAAACAACGCCGCGATGGCGAAGTTCGTCAGCAGGTTGAACGCGATTGCGCCTTCGCCGTGCACGGGCAACAAGCTCGCCAGCACGACGGTCGCGACAAGCATCAGCGTGAAGTTATCGGGCAAAAAACGCGGTCGGGCCATCACAGTCTCGGAGGGTTCACAAAAACGACAAAGCCCGGTCGGTCGCAGGACGCGCTCGGGCTTGTGCGGGTTTGTACGTATTAAAGCGCAAGACCAGTTAAAATACAAATTCATTTAAAAAATTAATTCATACGGAACGCGCATGAATATCTCGCTGCGCCAGCTCAAGGTGTTCCTCGCCGTCGCCGAACACGGCAGTTTCAGCCGCGCCGGCGAGGACATCGGCCTGACCCAGCCGGCCGTGAGCCGCTGTATCCGTGAGCTCGAGCAAGAACTCGGGCTCAAGCTGGTCGACCGCACCACGCGCGAAGTCACCCTGACCGAAGTGGGCGCCAGCTTGTCGGCCACGCTGGCTCGCGTCCTCGACGAACTCGAAAGCGCACTGCGCGACACGCACGGGCTGGCGGAGGAGCGGCGCGGCCGCGTGCGCGTGGCCAGCGCGCCGACCATCTCCGCCAACCTGATGCCCGAGTGCATCTCGCAATGCGCCACCCGCTACCCGGACATCACGCTCATGCTGCGTGATCAGGTGCAGACGCTTGCGGTGGACAGCGTTCGGCACGGCGAGGTTGACTTCGGTGTCGTCGTGTCCGCCGAGGGTATCGACGATCTCGTCTGCGAAGCAATCATGGTCGAGCCGTTCCTGGTCGTCTGCCCGCGCCGCCACCGTTTCGCGAAGCAAAAGCAGGTCACGTGGGCCGAACTCAACGGAGAAAAGCTCGTGCTGCTCGACTACGCGTCGGGCAGCCGGCCGCTCATCGATCGCGCGCTCGCCGAACATGGCGCCTATTGCCAGGTCGCCCAGGAAGTCGGCCATGCGATCACCGTGTTTCGCATGGTCGAAGCCGGCATCGGGATCAGCATCATGCCGGCGCTGGCGCTGCCGGCGCTGCCCGGTCCCGGTGTGCAAGGCGATGGCGCCTCGCTCGTCGCACTGCCGCTGGTGCCACAACTCGACCGCACCATCGTGCTGGTGCGCCGCAAGAACCGCACGCTGTCGCCGGCCGCGCAGACCGTCTGGGAATTGATTCAGCAGATTACACAACACACGTCGCACGCGTTGCGAGCCTGATTTCGGGACGCGATGTCAGTGAGCGTTTGCTACAATTAATTTCCCGCGTCGACCGATGCTGGCCCACGGAATCCGTGGGCGCGTCGCGTGTGTCTTTGACCTCGACGCCATGCCCGCATGATGCGGGCATTCTGTTTTTCTGCCCGTCGTGCACGGGCTTGGTGCAGCGGCAGGCGTCATGGATTTGGTCATCAAATATTTCAATCCGCTGTGGCTTTTTCAAGCCGCGGCCGATCTGACATTCTGGCAGCGTCATCAACTTGACGCGCGCATGCGCGTAGTCAGCCGCTTCCTGTGGCGCTATGTCCTGCGGTGGAGCGCGGTCACTGCCATCCTGCTCGTGCCGGCGGCATCGCTCGCGCATGGTCTGGCGGCCTTCGGTTTTGCGCTTGCCGGCGCCTTGTCGGCGAGCGTCACCGTCATCATGGCCGCGCTCGCCCTCGGCTGCCTGATCGGCTCGCGATTGCGCTGACGCCCGACAATCAACTGTCAACTGCCCAGCAGCTTCAAGTCGCGCAGCACCGCGCGCGCGATCCGCAAGCGTTTCGGCGCATCCGCCATCGTCGACATGTCGATGTTGAGCGCCATGGCCG
This sequence comes from Pandoraea terrae, assembly GCF_902459695.1. GTDB lineage: Bacteria > Pseudomonadota > Gammaproteobacteria > Burkholderiales > Burkholderiaceae > Pandoraea > Pandoraea terrae. Next base: position 211,207 of record NZ_CABPRZ010000003.1, on the reverse strand, counting down.
TGAGATTGCCGTCACGCTCGATCCAGGCCACCCACCAGCCGACACCCGGCTTGCTGCCGTCGTACCAACCGGTCTTGCCATGCAGGATATACGTCATCGACTGCTCGACGTACCGTAACGGACGTAACCGCCGTATCATTTCGCACGACGATCCCGCCAACACGCCCTTGCGCCCGATGACCGACCTGCCGCCTGACGTCCAGACGAACACCGCCGACGCGGCGACGATGCCTTTGCCGGTTCGTATCGACAATCCACAAAGCGTGGCCGGCGCGGCGGCGCGCTATCAAAGTCTCTGGCTACTGGTTCGTCTCTATTACGCTGCGCGCTTCGAACAAGCGACGGTGCCGTTGTCTGCCGTCAAGGCCCGTTTCGCCGACACAGCCGACGTTCGCATGATGATCAGCCGCGCCTACGCCGATTTCGCACGCTGGGGCATCGCGGCAGGATGGGGAAACGACACAGGCATCGACGTGCGCCTGCTTCCCACGCGCGGCCGCGGGCGCGGACCGTTCTGGCTCGGTGCGGAGGACGTGCAGCGCGTGCGCGTGCTGATCGGCGGCGACAGCGATGCGCACCGCGCCGACCGCTCGATGCTCGCTGCGTTCCTCGGACTGCCGCCCGATGCGCCGCTGCCGTCGGATACACCGGCGCTCGATTACGTCATGCAGGACATCGCGTTCTGGCATCACGTCACGCTCGGCAAGCGCGACATGCAGGATGGGGTGTTCTTCGCGCCGCAGGCGCCGGGCGGCGCAGCGGGAACCGCGCGCAACCGGCGTGTCGGGGCGATTCCGTCATTTCACGCAGCGCAGGTGTGCGCTATCGACGACGTCCAGCGCGGCATCGCATTGCTCGCGGAAACGATGGTCTGGCGGCGTGCAGGCGACCTGCCTCGCGCGCACCGCGCACTCGACGTGCTCGCCAAGACACTCGGTCACAGCGCCAACGCATCGCCGACACTGCGGGCGATGCACCGCGTAGCGCAAGCCTGGCAAGCGTACGCGGTGCGCGACGAGGCCGGCGCGCTGGGCCATTTGCGCCGCATCAGAGAAGACGCCTCGCTCGCGCCCATCCTCGTCTACAACCCGCGTATCCGTTTCGAGAGCAGCAATCTGCAGGCGTTGCTGCATAAGGCGCGCGCCGCGCGCGAGGGCCCGTCGCACGAACGTGCGCCGGCCGCAGCGGCGGCGCTCGCGGCGTTCTCCGATGCACTTCAGGCTGCCTTCGAAGCCGACTCCATCGAGTCGGCGCAGCACGTCGCGGCGAACATCGGCCTGTCGCTATGGTTGTTCTGGCAAGGCGGCCTGATCGACCCGCAACGCCTATGGGCCGGTGCTGACGTGCAACGGCAGGCCCTGCGTTGGATCGGGCTGTCGGAATGGATTTGCGACCGGTTCGGCGTGGGCGGAAACTCCGTCTGGAATACCGTGTTCCTGCTGCGGATCGCACGGGGCGCCGCGCCGGTACGGCGCGATCCCGATCTTGCGACCTTGCGGGCCTCGACGCCGCTGGCCGTCGAAGCGTTCCTGGAAGCGGTGCAGCCATTTGGCGCACCTTTCTCGCGCGCAAAGGGATTTGCGCGCTGGACCGACGTGATTGCCAATGCGCTGTCCGATCATGAGGACGGCCGCGTGCGCTTCGAACCGTTGCAACTCGCCAATCTCTGGTTCGAGATGCTATGGTTCGCGCTGCATCAGGACGGCGACTCGCCGCAGGCGATGCAGGCGGCGCGGCGGCTCGGACGTGTCCTGCCGGCGTTACCGCCGCCCGATCGGCGCTTCTTCCGTGACGTCTTGCGTCTTGTGCCGCGCGAGTTCCAGCGCGAAGTGCGGCAAGCGCGCTAAAGTGGGACGAGCGCTACCGAACGCCCGCCGGCGTGTCCGGCAGCGGCACGCGAAACGCCACCGCAAGCCGGTTCCATGCGTTGATCGTCGCGATCGCATACGTGAGGTCGGCGATCTGACGCTCGTCGAAATGCGGCTTCAGCCCCTCGAAGACATGATCCGGCACATGGCCGTCCTGCACATTCGTGACGGCCTCGGTCCAGGCCAGTGCCGCACGCTCGGCAGGTGAGTACAGGTTCGCCTCGCGCCACGCGGCGATCAGATGCAGACGGCGCGGTGCCTCGCCGAGCTTCAGTGCGTCCGCGACATGCATGTCGGTGCAGTACGCACAGCCGTTCAGTTGCGACGCGCGCAGCCACACAAGTTCAAGCAGGCCGCCTGGGAAGCCGCAATCGTGAAAATACCTGCTCAGCGTGCTCAAATGCTCAAAGGGACGGGGCGAAGCTTTGATGTAATTCAGACGTTGCATCGAGAAATCCTCCAGTGGGAACAGTCATCAACGTTCGTCGCATGACGATGGTGCGACGATACGCGCCGCTTGTCTCATTCAAAAGGGCCAAAAATCGATAGAATGAGTAGGCCATGAAAACCACCTCCCTCGATCTTGCCGATCTGACGCTGCCCGCCGGGGCGACCGCGCCCGCTTATCGCGTGCTTTATGAACGCATCCGCAACGGCATTCTCTCCGGCAAGCTCGCACCGGCCTCCCGCCTGCCGTCCACGCGAGCGTTGGCGAGTGAGCTGGGAATGGCGCGCGGCACGGTGGAAGCCGCGTACGAGTTGCTCGTCTCGGAAGGTTTCCTGATCGGACGAGGCGCGGCGGGCAGCCACGTCAATCCGCAGCTCGCCGAGCCACGCAAGCGGCCGCCTGCGGGCGTGGCCACGGCGGCGGCCCAGTCCCCCGTGCCGGCGCGTGAATCGACCGCTCTGATCCCGGTGGGTGCGGATGGCGCGCCGCTGCCGATGCAAGGCGGCATGCCGGCCTTCGACGCCTTCCCGCGCAAGCTGTGGGCGCGGCTGGCCGCGCGTCATGCGCGTCATTTGCCGACCACAGCGCTTAACTATCAGGACCCGGCAGGCTGGATGCCGCTGCGCGAGGGCATTGCCAACTACCTCGGCATCGCGCGCGGCATTCGTTGCGATCCCGGGCAGATCATCGTCACGGCGGGGTTCCAGGGGGCATTGAGCCTGGCCGCGCGTGTCCTGCTCCAGCCCGGCGACGCCGTCTGGTGCGAAGACCCCGGTTATTTTCATGCACATGACGGCCTGCGCCTGGCCGGCGCCAACCTGGTGCCGGTGCCTGTCGACGCGCAGGGCCTCGATGTCAGCGCCGGCGAAATGCGCTCGCCCCGTGCGCGCATGGCCGTTGTCACCCCGTCGCACCAGGCGCCCATGTCGGTGGCGCTGCCATTGGCACGCCGCCTCGCACTGCTGTCCTGGGCGCAGATGCAGGGGGCGTGGATTGTCGAGGACGATTACGACAGCGAATTCCGCTACACGGGCGCGCCGCTGCCCGCCCTCAAGAGCCTGGATGGCGGGGAGCGCGTGCTGTACATCGGTTCGTTCAGCAAGGTCCTGTTTCCCGGACTGCGGCTCGGCTACATGGTCGTGCCGCCCGCGTTGTGCGATTCGTTTCTTGCCGCGAACGCCGTCACCTGGCCCGCGCAGGGCTGGCTCGAACAGGCGACGGTCGCGGAATTCATCGAACAGGGCCACTTCAGCCGCCACATCAAACGCATGCGCCAGTTGTACGGCGAACGGCGCGCCGCGCTCGCACAGGCGCTTGCGCGCCATCTGGGCGGGCGGGTCGACGTCGCCGCGCAAGCCGGGGGCATGCATCTGCTCGGCTGGCTCGGCAAGGACGACGACGACGTCGCATGCGCAGCCGCCGCCCGCCGGCGAGGCCTCGCGCCGGCGCCACTGTCGCACTGGCGCATCGCGCGCGAGATGCCGCCCGCGCTCGTCATGAGCTTCACGAATGTGTCCCCCGAGGCGGCCGACGGCGTCACGCAACGGCTTGCCGCCGCCATCGCAGAGGCGTCGGGACGCGGCCGATAGCTTCCGAAAGCGCTCTGAAACCTTGCCGGATGCTGCTCCGCACCATCCCGAGGCCGGGTTTTCGCGCGTCGTGGTTTGCATTTTTCGGGACAACCCGCGCTTGTGCTGGCCCCGTTTCTCGGTGTATCGTTGCCGCAAAGCTAGCGCAGGGGTCCTGCAACAACGTTGCGGGTGAGACATACCCTTAGAACCTGATCTGGATAATGCCAGCGCAGGGAGCGTAGATGTTCCTCGCCCCCCGTTCATGCCCCTGCTCCGCTTTGCGCCGAATCGTCGGCGTCAATACGTGCCAGCCAGGAGACACCCGCATGAACGCAAATCCGAAGTTCCTCTCAGCCAACGCGCGCGTGGATGAAGCCGCGATCGCACCGCTGCCGAATTCCCGCAAGATCTACGTCGAAGGTTCGAGCCCTGACATTCAGGTGCCGATGCGCGAGATCTCGCAATCCGACACGCCGTCGAGCTTCGGTGGCGAGAAGAATCCGCCGATTTTCGTCTACGACACTTCGGGCCCGTACACCGATCCGAACGCCAAGATCGATATCCGTTCGGGCCTGCCGGCGCTGCGCGCCAAATGGATCGACGACCGCAATGACACCGAAGCGCTGCCGGGGCTGTCGTCGGCGTTCGGCCGTGAGCGCGCCGCCGATACGAAGACTGCCGAGCTGCGTTTCCCGGGTCTGCACCGCACCCCGCGCCGCGCCAAGGCCGGCAAGAACGTCACGCAGATGCACTATGCGCGCCAAGGCATCATCACGCCCGAGATGGAATACATCTCGATTCGTGAAAACCTGCGCCGCGAGGCATACATCGAGAGCCTGCGCCACGCCGGCCCGCAAGGCGAGCGTCTGGCGAAGCTGATGTCGCGCCAGCACCCGGGGCAGCATTTCGGCGCGAGCATCCCCGCCGAGATCACGCCGGAGTTCGTCCGCTCGGAGATTGCGCGCGGCCGCGCCATCATCCCGAACAACATCAACCACCCGGAATCGGAGCCGATGATCATCGGCCGCAACTTCCTCGTGAAGATCAACGCGAACATCGGCAACTCGGCCGTGACGTCGTCGATCGGCGAAGAAGTCGACAAGATGACGTGGGCCATCCGCTGGGGCGGCGACACGGTCATGGATCTGTCGACCGGCAAGCACATTCACGAAACGCGCGAATGGATCATCCGCAACAGCCCGGTGCCGATCGGCACGGTGCCGATCTACCAGGCGCTCGAGAAGGTCAACGGCAAGGCTGAAGAGCTGACGTGGGACATGTTCCGCGACACGCTGATCGAACAGGCCGAACAGGGCGTCGACTATTTCACGATCCACGCAGGCGTGCGCCTGCCCTACGTGCCGATGACCGCCAACCGCATGACGGGCATCGTGAGCCGCGGCGGCTCGATCATGGCGAAGTGGTGCCTTGCACACCATCAGGAAAGCTTCCTGTACACGCACTTCGAAGAAATCTGCGAAATCATGAAGGCCTACGATGTCGCCTTCTCGCTCGGCGACGGCCTGCGTCCCGGCTCGATCTACGATGCCAACGACGAAGCACAACTGTCGGAGTTGAAGACGCTGGGCGAACTGACGCAAGTCGCGTGGAAGCACGACGTGCAAGTCATGATCGAAGGCCCGGGCCACGTGCCGATGCAGCTGATCAAGGAAAACATGGATCTGCAGCTCGAGTACTGCGACGAAGCCCCGTTCTACACGCTCGGACCGCTGACGACCGATATCGCGCCGGGCTACGACCACATCACGTCGGGCATCGGTGCGGCCACGATCGGCTGGTACGGCACCGCGATGCTGTGTTACGTCACGCCGAAGGAACACCTGGGCTTGCCGAACAAGGACGACGTGAAGGAAGGCATCATCACGTACAAGCTGGCCGCCCACGCAGCCGACCTCGCCAAGGGGCATCCGGGTGCGCAGATTCGCGACAACGCGCTGTCGAAGGCGCGTTTCGAGTTCCGCTGGGAAGACCAGTTCAATCTCGGTCTCGATCCGGACAAGGCACGCGAGTTCCATGACGAAACGTTGCCGAAAGACTCCGCGAAGGTGGCTCACTTCTGCTCGATGTGCGGCCCTCACTTCTGCTCGATGAAGATCACCCAGGACGTGCGCGACTACGCAGCCAAGCAAGGGCTCACCGACGAAGCCGCACTCAAGCAAGGTATGGAAGTCAAGGCGATCGAGTTCGTGAAGAGCGGCGCCGAGATTTATCAGCGCACTTGACGCGGCCTGTTCCCCGCCGGCAACGGCGCCCCCGGTCGTGGCCGGACACCGGGCGCTGGGCGGGGGCGCTGTTGCGCGGCGCTGTATGCCGTTTATCCTTGCCGCGGGGTATTCATTTGGTAAGGTCGCAGATCGCGCTTTAGCAGCCGCACAGCGCGATCAGGCGACGCACCGGGATATGCGCACGCGGCGATGGCGCGCACCCTTGCGTTTGGCGGATTTGGGACGCGCGCATGCTGGATCACCTCCCAGAAAGGCATGTCCCAATGGCGCCCCATCACCGCTTGAATTCCGAGGGCCAGACGCGCCCAGTCAAGTGAGCCAATGATCCAGTCGTCAGGCGTATCAAGACGCGCGACCGTCAACACGACGGGGGATCCCCAGTTCGCAAACTTCAATTGCACGAACCACTTGGCAGCCTCCGGCGACATCGCCCCCTCACTGGCGAGGCAAAAATTTTCCGCCAATGTGTCAAGAACGCGGCCGATATTTTGGCCATCCCGGCATGCATTCATGAGGACGTTAGTGGGCACACGTAACTCGGGATGATTGGCGAACATCAGGTCGAGATCATCGAAGGCATCACGCATCAACCGGTACCGGGTGGTCGTCCACGAGAATTCGCACTGCTGCGGACCCCCTTGTACGGCACGCCAGGCGAGACGATCGTCGGCGGCAGACGGTTCGCTCAGGTAAATCGGATGCGCAGAAAATCCCGGCGCGCCGCTCTTCGGCCGGTCCGTTCGCGCGTAGCAGGCGTGCAGAGCGATTAACGCATCGATCGAATCGGAGACATCCATCGGAGCGTCGAGTTGCCCCAGCCATTGCGAGACAACGGCGCGGGCCAGTTGACCCACCCGGGAAAGGGCATCGGCGAACTCGCCACCGATACGCATGACGACCGAGTCAGCGGCGTCGGTCCTGGTCGCGGGAAGCCCTGCCCCGTGCGTTTGGCTGATATGCGTCATGTTCGAAATCCAGTTGGCATTTACGATGGCGGCAAGACGTGCCGGCACCATTCGCCACCATGCATTCGGGCCTTCGGCATTGCTATCGAAACTGTTCCGGCCTGTGCGCTGCACCGGCCTGCGCAGACCCGATACGACGCGTGCAGACGCTGCCGGCCGGCGCGCCCGGGCAAGCGGCCCAGGGGGTGCCATCGGCAAAATCCGGAAGTTGTGGCATGCTTGATAGATGTGGCGCAACTTTGGGCGCCTGCGCCGTGGTGTTTGCGCTCGGCGTATCGGGAAGCCATCTCAAAATGACGCGTCCTTCACCGGTCCCGGCCTTGTTTTGAAATAGCCTCCCCGCGTAGCGCCGGCCCTGCCTGTGCATACACGCTACCCCATGCTGCCCACGCCCGAAACGATCACGACCAGGTGAAATGATGAGTGGATACAGCTTCCTGTTTATCCTCGTACTGCTATTGCTGACGAGTGCATTCTTCTCAGCCGCAGAGATTGCATTGACGGCGTCGAAGAAGACGAAATTGCAGGTGTTGCTCGACAAGGGGGAGCCTCGCGCGGTGAAGGTGATGGCGCTCAAGGAGCAGCCCGGCACCTTCTTCACGGTCGTGCAGATCGGCGTCAATGCGGTCGCCGTGTTGGGCGGCGTGCTCGGCGAGAGTTTCCTGAACGGATACCTGGCCGATCTCCTGCGGCCGTTGGCCGACCCCACGCTGGCGCAGCGGCTGGCCAGCGTCGGATCGTTTCTGATCATCACGATCGCCTTCATCCAGTTTGCCGATCTGATTCCCAAGCGTCTCGCGATGGTCAACCCTGAACGCGTCGCGATCGGCATCGCCGATCCGATGCTGGTGTGCGTGCGCGCGCTGCGCCCGCTCGTGTATCTGTTCAACGGCCTCGCCAACCTGTTCCTGCGTCTGTTCAAGCTGCCGACGCACTCGATCGAGCTCATCACATCCGAAGACATTGCCGCCATGGTCGGCGCCGGTGCCGAGGCAGGTGTGCTGCGCAAGCAGGAACTGCATCTGATCGAGAACGTCTTCGAGCTGGAGTCCCGTACGGTGGCCTCGGTCATGACGTATCGTGACGAGGTGGTCTATTTCACGATTGCCGAGGACGAGCGCAGCATCCGTCAGAAAATTACGGAGAGCCCGCATTCGAAGTATCTGGTTTGCCGCGAGGACATTGACAACGTCCTCGGCTACGTCGATTCGAAAGACTTGCTCCAACGGATCGCCAGCGAGGATCTGTCCAGTGTCATCCGAAGCCTCGACAGGTTGTACGCCAAGAAGCTGCTGGTCATTCCGGACACGCTGAATTTGTCCGAAGCGCTGGCGCGCTTCAAGGAGGCGCGCGACAGCTTCGCCGTTATCATCAACGAATACGGCATGGTCGTCGGTGTGGTCACGCTCAACGATATCGTCGGTGCGCTGATGGGCAATGTGGTGCATCCGAGCGATGACGACCAGATCGTGCGGCGCGATGAAACGTCATGGCTCGTGGACGGCGTGACGCCCATCGAAGACGTCAAGAAGGTGCTCGACATCGACGAACTTCCAGGCGACGGCGAATATGAGACGATCGCCGGCTTCATGATCTACCAGCTCAAGCGCATTCCCAAGAAATCCGAAGCAACAGAGGCGAGCGGCTACAAGTTCGAAGTTGTCGATATCGACAACTACAAGGTCGATCAGTTGCTCGTGACGCGGCTCAATTCTTCTGCCACCAGTACCACAGCACCGGCGCAGCCGTAAGCCGTAAGCGGCGCTACGCTGGCGCCATCATCGCCTCGCGCAAGCGTGCCGACAAACCGCCGTCCCGCAAGGTCGGCCGCGCCAGCGCCGACGCTACCGCCGCCCACGGCGCGTACAGCGCCGCCTGCCTGCGCGCGCGCGTGACCGCCGTATAGACCAACTCGCGCGTCAGCACCCGGCTGATCTGCTCAGGCAGGACAATGCCCACGCGCTCGAATTCCGACCCCTGTGATTTGTGGATCGTCATCGCAAACGCCGTTTCGTGCGTCGGCAAGCTAGCGGGAGAATAAAGCCGATATTTGCCGTCCGGCGTCGCGAAGGCGACGCGTAGTGCGCCTCCCGGGCCGAGCGGCAAGGCAATCCCGATGTCGCCGTTGAACAGGCCCAGCGCATACTCGTTTTGCGTGACGAGCACCGGCCGGCCCGCGAACCATGCGCCGCCGCCCGCGTTCATCATGACGCCCGCCTGCCGCGCAAGCAACGCCGTGAGCTGCGCGTTGAGCGCTTCGACGCCGCGCCGCCCCGTGCGCGTCGCACAAAGGACACGAAAACGGCCGAAGGCGGCGAACACCGGCGCTGCGATTTCCGAAGCGAGCGCCTGCGCCTGCGCCGGATCCGTTGGCATCTCGCCCGCCTGCGCTGCGGCTTGCAATGCCGCAGCGAGTGCCGTCAGGTAAGGGATGTAGCCGGCAGAAAGATCGTGCAGATGCCGTGGCGAAAGTTGTGTGCCGCCGTCCTCATACAAGCGCACGCGGTCGGCCTGCGGGTCGTCGGCAGGGGCCGTTGGCGCGCCCACTTCGTCCCTTGCGCGCCCTTCGGCAGGCGCGGTCTCCGGGGTATCGGCTTGCGGCGCCCGGCCCTGCGCTTCGCCCTCCCCGTCCGGCACCAGTTCACGCCGCGCGTCGGCCACACGTCCGAGCTTGATGGCCGTGGCCAGCCGCCCGATCGCCGATGACTCGCCGAACCGGTAGTTTTTCTCGAGCCAAACGACCGCGTCCTCCAGCACCGGGCGGGCGCCATCGCGATCGTCGCTCCCCGGTACCCTGCGCGCCGCCGCGCCCGGCCAGTCCAGCGCCTGCGCAAGCTTGACCCGCATCGACGGCGAAAAGGCCCGTACAGCGCTCAGTTCACCAAACACGGCACCCGCCTCGACGGCCGCCAACTGGTCCTTGTCGCCGAGCATCACAAGCCGTGCCTGCGCAGGCACGGCCTCGATCAGTTGCGTCGCAAGCGACAAGTCGATCATCGACGCCTCGTCGACGACAATCAGGTCGTACGGCAACGGGTTGTCCACATCGTGGCGGAAACGCCGCCCCACGTGCTCCGCCGTCTCCGGCAACACGCCGAGCAGCCGATGCAGGGTCAACGCGGCTTCGGGCAAGGCCGCACGCACATTTGGCGGTAAATCCTGCCGGGCGCTCAGCGCTTCCTGCATCCGTTGCGCCGCCTTGCCCGTGGGGGCAGCCAATGCCACGCGCAGGTCGGGTTGGCGCTCCAGCAGGCACGCGAGCAAGCCCACGACCGTCGTCGTCTTCCCGGTCCCCGGGCCGCCGCTCAACACCACGAGCTTGCGTTGCAAGGCCAGCGCGGCCGCCGCCATCTGCCAGTTCGGTTCCAATGACCCGTCGTCGGCGAGAATCACGCCTGCCGTGAAGTAACGGCGCAGACGGGCACGGTCATCGTCGGTCAGCGTGTCGCCGTCAGCCGGCGCACCGTCGCCAGACTCGCCGCTGGCGTTTGCGTTGCCGAGCCGCCGGGCGAGCGCGGCGGCCAGGCGCGCCTCGTAGCTGTAATAGCGCGCCAGGTAGAGCCGGTCGTCGCTGTCGAGCAGCAGCGGCCAGGCGTCGCCGTCGGCATCGCCACCGGCCGCGCTGTCCGGGCCGGCGACCCCGCACAAGCCGCTGGCGAATAAGGCATCGCGCCATTCGGTGAGCGCGGGGGCGGCATCCGGGAACAATTCGCCGCTGGATCTCGCATCGACCAGATCGGCCAACGGCACGCAAACATGCCCCTCGGACGTCGCCAGACTGACGGCCAGCGACGCGCGCCAAACGCGCCGGCATACCGTATCCGATGCGCCACGTCCGCGCGCCAACAGCGCCATGCGGCGGGCAAAGCCTTCTGCCAGCCAGTTGGCCCCAGCGTCAGCCACGCTGGCGTTGATCATCTCGCTCATGCGCTCGCCTCCAGATCCGGGCGTGCGTCGAGTCCCGTATCGTCAAGGCCGGCCGGCGAGTTCGCAGCATCGAAAAGATGGTCGAGCGCATCGACCATTGCGCGCGGCGGTTGATCGAAGAACACGCCCGCCGGTGATCCGCCGCCCGAACCGTCGACCTGCCACGAGGGGCGCACGCCGCGCACGAACAGGTACAGGCTGCCCGCCATGTGCCGATCGTAGTCGTAATTAGCCAAACGGCGGCGCAAGTAACGATGCAGGGCGACGGTGTAGATCAGGTATTGCAGGTGATAGCCGTGTTCCGCCATGGCGATGCGCACACCTTCGGGGCCGTAATCCTGCGGCGACGTGCCGAGGTAGTTGGACTTCCAGTCGAGAATCCACCACCGGCCTTCGTGAACGAAAACCAGATCGATGAAACCCTTCAAATATCCGCGCAGCGCACTGGCGTCGAGCGGAACGTCGGGATAGCCGTATTGACGCAACAATGCGCGCAACATGTCGAGCCGCACAGCGCCGGCCGGATAGGTGAACTCGAGCTCGGTCAGCCGCGCGCCCAGTCCGACGTCGGCAAGACGCAGTCCTGGCCGCAGCGTGGTGCCCACGGTATCGGTCAGCATGTTCGTCATCATCGCCCGCCATTCGTCGAGCTGCTCCATGCCTCGGGCAGGCGGACGTTCGCGAAGCGCACGCGTGACGGCTGCCGGCCACGTTTCGGGCCGCCGGAAATCGGCCAACTCGAACAGTCGGTGCAACGACTCCCCAGCCGCCGGCCCCCGCGGAAACATGAGGATGTCGTCGGCGGGCAGCGCCATGCCGTCGGCCCCGGGCGGCGGCGCCAGCGACGGACCGGCATTCACCTGAGCGTCATAGTCGGGACGCGTGCGTTCCGGCGCACTCAGTTGCCCGCCGCTCAGTTGCGGTCCCATATGGGCCCCGGCGAGCAGCCCGGAGAAGCTGCCGATTCGCCACACCTCGCGCAACGCGCGTTGGCTGCTGCGCGCGGCAAGCGTCGTGACGGCATGCGCCGCCACGCGCACGCGCTCGGCAACACCTGACGGCATCGGCAACGGCACCACGGCAATCGGCCCGCCATCGAGTGCGCGCCACGCTGCAGCGATTGCCTCCGGCGGCGTCTTTGCGGCGACCCAATCGCCAAACAACACACCTGCCCCTGCGGCAAGCCAGTTGAGCATGCCGCTGCAGGCCTCTTTGGTGCTCTTGCGCGACGTGTACTGGCCAGCCACGAGATAGGTGCGCTGTACCGCCCGGGTGAGCGCCACATAGAGCAGCCGCGCCTGCTCCGCCGATTGCTCCTCGCGCAGTGACGCCGCCGCGAGACCGCCTCGGCCGCCGTCCTCGCCGAAATCGATGATGGCATCGGGACCGTCGTGATACTCCCGCCCCTGCAGACCGCCCGCGTCTCGCACAGCCCCGTCCCACAGGAACGGACAGAATACGATTTCGTATTCGAGGCCTTTCGATTTGTGCACCGTGACAATCTGCACGAGATTCTGGTCAGATTCGAGTCGAAGCTGCGCCGCTTCGCCACCACCGGCCGTGCGTTGCGAAGCCAGCCACCGCAGCAACGCCGGCATGCCCGGCTGCTCGGCCCAGCGCGACTGCAACAATTCCGCCAGATGTGCGAAATTGGTCAGGCGGCGTTCACCGCCCGGGCTCGCGACCAGCCGTGCCGCGAGCTCAAGTTCGCGCATGAGCGCGCGCCACATGGCAGCAAAGCCCCGGTCGATCCAGAGTTGCCGGTAACGCTGCAAGCGCTCGATCCACGCAATCGCTTCCGCATCGGACGCCTCGCTCGTCTGAAGCCGGTACAGTGCGCTTGCATCGAGTCCGAACAGTTCTGTCGATAGCGCGGCGCGAAGGGCGCGCACATCTCCCGGGGCTTCGACGGCCTGCAACACCCTCAGCAGCGTTTCGGCTTCATCGCTGGCAAATACGGAGTCCTGCGTCAGTTCGACGCTGCCGATCGCGTACTCCGCCAGCACCGACTTCATCAGCGCGCCCTGGCGGTGCGTCTGCACGATCACCGCGATATCGCCGGGGCCCAATGGACGGTCGCCCAGCGCGACCTGCCCGTGGGCCGCGCCACTGAGCAGGCGGGCGATCTCCGCAGCAGCGGCGCGCGCCGAGGCCCGCTGCGCCTCGTCTTTGGTCAGCGTGGCCGGGGCATCGTCATTGTCCTTATCAGCGTTCCCCGCGTCATCTTCGCGGCCCCCTTCGGGCAGCATCCAGACGGTGAAATCGGCGACGCTGGCGGCGTCCTGCAAAGGCGGACGGCGACGGTTGCCCGGGCGTACCGGCGGATAGTCGAGGCCATCGAGGACAAACGCACGCGGATTGGCGCCAAACAGGCGATTGCCCGCTTCGATGACCGGCGGCGTCGAACGTTGATTGACGGCCAGCGTATATGCCGCGTCGGCCCCCTCGCGCGCGGCGAGATAAGTATGCAAATCGGCCGCGCGGAAGCTGTAGATTGCCTGCTTGGGGTCGCCAACCATGAACATCGGCCCGCGCAGCCCGCCGTCCGCGGCTTCGCCATACAGTCCGTTGAAGATGGCGAACTGGAGCGGGTCGGTATCCTGGAATTCATCGATCAGCGCGCACGGATAACGGTCGCGCAACACCCGGGCAAGCGCCGGATGCTGACGCAGCGCACGGGCGACATTGCCCAGCAGATCGTCGAACGACACCACGCGCAACAGGCGTTTACGCTCTGCCAATGCCTCCGGAGACGTTTCGAGCCATCCACGCAACAGTCTCAGCCACTGCATGGCGTGAGCGTCGTCGGCGGACGCGCGAGCCGACACGATCGCCTCCGCCAGTCCGAAGAAGCGGTGTTCCGGCGGTGTTTCCCCCTTTTTGCAGCCCTTGATCAGCCTTTCCGTGCCCAGGAGCGCTGCCTTGTCGTGCAGCGGCGCCCAGGGGTCCGCCGCGCCGAAGTAACGGCGCCAGGCCGCCAGCGCCTGGGCAAGCGATCCCGCGTGATAGATGTTCTGCTTGAAGCGGGAGAGCGCATCGCGCATCAGCCGCTCGATATCGCCTGCGCTCGTCTGCCATGTGGCTCGCGCTTCGTCATACCACTCGGCCAACGGGCCACCGGCGCCGTGTTGCGCGTCGATCGCCTCGGGCCAACGCAACGCGGCCAACGGCTTCTTGAGCCGACGCGCCAGTTGCTCGGTCAACGTGCCCGGCGAATACTTCCGGTCGACGAGCCACGCCGCGAATGCGGGATCTGCAGCGGCGGCCGGCTCCACCGCCGTGCGCCAGAACTCGACGGCCAGATCGTGGCGCACGCCGCTGTCGTCCGGCACCAGTTCGTAGGCAAACGGCAGGCCCGCTGCGAACGGCACCTCGGCAAGCGCGCGTTGGCAGAATCCGTGGATGGTGTAGACGGCGGCCTGGTCGAATCCGCGCAATGCCGCCTGTAGCCGTTGGCGCGCGAGCGCCGGCGTCAGTTCTCCCCGCTCGACAAGCCCGGCAATCAACACGCCCAGCAATGGATCGTCTGAGGCGAACGGATCGAAGTCGTCATCGCCGTCTTCACCGTGCTCGTCACCCGTGGTCGGCGCCATCGCCGCAACAAGGCCTGACAGACGCGTTCGTATCCGGTCGCGCAACTCCGCAGTCGCGGCATTCGTAAACGTGACGACGAGAATCTGCTCGACGGTAAGCCCTTTCTCGAGGACCAGCCGTACGTATAGCGCGCAGATGTTCCACGTCTTGCCGGTGCCGGCCGACGCCTCGATCAGGCTGACGCCGTCGAGCGGACAGGAGAAAACGTCGAGTTCCGTCAGCTGACTCATGTGCCCTCCGGCAATTCAAGGTGGGCGATGAGCGGCTGGTATATGGCGCGCGCCAGGGCTTCGAACGGCGCATCGAGCGGATCGGGTACACCGCGCCAGACCAGCTTCGCATACGGATCCTCGCAATCGCCGCGCGCAAAACGCGAGCCGCTCCATTCGGACTCCGCATCGCCACGGCGGCCGTGACTCGCGAATTTCCAGCTGGTGCGCGCAAAGAACGGCAACGGGCGCGCCTGGCCGAGCCGATAGAGCGCCACGTAGTGACCGAGCACGGTCGCGGCGTCGGTCACGGGTTTCAGTGCGAAGGCGTCGTCGTCGCCAAACCAGTGCGTGCGCGGTGCAACGGCCACGTCTGGCGAATCCGCAGCCTGGAGGTGCGCGCACAACGCCAGATGCGACAGCCACGCCGTCAGCAGATCGCTCGGACGCATGCCGCCGTACCGGAACATCACGAGACCGTGCGGTGTCAACGGCGCGAGGCGTCCCTGCAGCAGGCACGGTGTGGCAAGCGTGGCGTCGCCGTGCCACGCAGCCGGCATGTCGATTGTCCAGTCTGTCGGCAAACGGGGCGTCAGCTCGATCGACAGCACCGCTTCGTCAACCCCTTGCGTCTCGGCCTCCCGGACCTGCGCGGCGAGTGCCCGCAAGCCCGCAAGCTCGCGTTGGCGCCAGACGGCGCCCGTCGCGCCCGCAGGCAACTCATGGCTGACCCGCGCGATGCGATCGATCGCGGCAGCGGACGCCCGATCGGCGATATCGCCAGTCAGCATGCGCGGCAGCAGGCGTGCCGCGAGCGCGTCCCGCCCCGACCAGTCCAGCAGAAACGGTTCGTCGTCGTCGACATCTGCAGCGGCTTCGAACAGTGCGAGCCCCAGACGGTCTCTCGCCCATGCGCGGCCGGGATGCCGCCAGAAACGCATCAGATCATCCAGTGCGATTGGCGTTTGCGCCGCCGACGGCAATGCCGCCGTCACGAAGCGCGGCGCTGCGGCCAGCGACGCCGGTGTGCTCGCGGCCTCGACAAGCACGCGCGCGGCTTCGCCGTTCGCAACGTCGTAACTGAAAAGCGCTTCGCGCGATCCGTCGAAATAGCTCGGGGAAAACGGCTGCAACGGATGCTCCACAATCAGGCGGGCACGTGCCTTGGCGCGATCGTCCGCCTCGAACCCGAGCGCCGCCGGCGCCAGCAGCGCCGCCAGGAAATCGAGCAATTCATCGACGGCGGTCGATGGCGGCAGCGCCGAATTGTCGCGTACGCTGCGGCCGGTGTAGCCTATCCAGACCCGGTCCTGCGCCGCCAGCAGCAAATCGAGGAACAGATTGCGTTCGTCGTCGCGCCGCTGCCGGTCGCCGCGCTGCGGCAACGCGCGCATCAGATCGAATTCATCGGCATGCACCCGCCCGGGAAGCACGCCATCGTCCATGCCGAGCATGCAGACGACCCGGTACGGCAGAATGCGCAAGCTCGGGATCGCGGCGAACGTGACGCGCCCGGAAGGCACGCCGCCTCGCGTCGGGTCGTCGAGCGCCTCGGCCAGCACGCGGGCAATCACCGCGACCGGCACCGCGACGTCGGGCGCGCCGTCGTGGATGGCGTTGCCGATCTGCTCGATCGCCATGCGGACTTCCGCGACGTCGTCGGCGTGCATCACCTCGTCGGAGAAGAATTGTTCGAGCAGGCCCAGCAGCAGATCGCGCCAGGCCAAGGCCGTGCGTTCGGACTGCAACGTGACGGTTGCCGTATCAAGATCGTCGACAAGCCGCGCAAGATCGCCCAGCAATGCCGCGCGCGCGCCTTCGATGCCGCCGACGGGCAGCCAATCGTCGACAGGCAACGCGCGATCGGGCAGCGCGTAGCCGAGAAACAGCCGCATCATGGCGTCGCCCAACGTATGCCTTTCGGCGGGCGACGCCGTGCCGGCACCGATATCGCCCGCCGCAGCGTCAGAGCGCTGCGGCGGCGCGCCGCCGGCTTCGAGCCGCTGCAGCGCGTCGCCACGCCACCCGCGCCGGGCGCCCGAGGCATGTAGCCAGTTCTGGATCGAATCGAGCGCATTGCCGCCGAGACGGTAGCGCGACGCCACCGCTTCCGTGCGCGCCAGCTCGACCAGATCCGATGCCGCCACACGCCGTTGCGGCAGCGCAAGTATCGACGTGAAGGCGCGCGCCACCGGATTGGTGCGCGTCGGCGGCAGCCCGGTGATCAAATAGGGAATGCGCGGCGTGGCCGTGCCGAATACCGCGTCGATCAACGGCGCAGCGTGCCCCAGATCGGGTACCGTGATGAGGACGTCGTCCGGCTTCAGGTCCGGCATGGCGTCGAAGCAGGCGAGCAATCGGTCGTGCAATACCTCGATCTGCCGCGCGAGGCTGTGGCACACATGCACTTCGATCGTGCCGTCCGGTGCGGCGTCGTCAGGGCTGCCCTGACTGCCATCGTCGAGCGCAAGGATGCCGTTTTGCAGGGCCGCCAGCAGTGTGGGCGAGGGATTCGGCTGGAACAACGCGCGATCTTCCACCGCGTGCTGCGCCAGGTCGGCGTACAGCAGGTCGATATGCGACTGGGTCTGCCGCCCCCATTCAGCCAGCAACGGATGCCCGACCTCCTGGTGCGCCGCGCCGTCACGCGTTTTCAAATACGACAGCCGCGCTGGCGGCACGATGTCGAACCAATAGCTCTCGCAGGGATTGAGGACGTAAAGATGAATGTCGATCAGGCGGGACATCGCCTTGACCAGGGTCATCGAGAGCGGCGGCATGGAGGACAGCGCAAATATCGCGACGCGGGACGGCCACCCCGGCGGCAAGGTTTCGGGCGTCAGCTGATCGATGGCGTCAATCGCGCGCAAGGTCGGGTGACGCTCGCGGATGTCCAGATGCGCCAGCACCCGCCGCCACAGTTCGGCCTGCCAGCGTTCGTCGTCGCGCTGATTGTCGGACCAGGCTTCCGCACCGCCCGATGCGATGGTATTCCCAGACTGCCAGCGTTCGAGCCAATCGGGCCGGTAGGTCAGGTATTGATCGTAGACGTGGGCCAGACGATCGGCCAGCTCGAAGCGCATGACGTCGTCGGCCTCGCCGAGATAGCCGGCCAGCCGGGGGGAATTCGCCACCCATGGCTGGGCAAGGCACTGGTACAGCGGCCAAACGAGCCGGTCAGGCGCGAACGGCGAGCTGTCCGGCACGGTCAGCAACTTGCCGACCATGTCCCACAGCCATTGCGCCAGATAGGCGAGGCGCACGTTGGCGCAGACCCCGAACACCGACGCGTAATCGAGTTCGAGCCGCCGCCGGACGGCAACGCTCGGCACCACAATCGTCTCCGCCTGCAGCGGATCGCCCGGCATGTTGGCGAGATCGCGCAACATCGCGGCTTCAAGCGTGGTAAAGCGGTTCGAGAAGAAGAGATGGAGCATGCGGCTGGACGGTTCCCGATGGCAAGGACGACAAACGCCGCCCTCGCAAGGTCATTGCCCGCAAGCATAACAAATGCGGGCCATGCGCCGCACTCGGAGACATCCGAAAGTCTTCGCGCCGGCGATGCGATGCGCTAGACTCACACGGCCGACCCGCCCATTCCCGACGCATGGACTATCAGACCGACATCAAGAAGTTTCTCTACAGTCACTACCTTTTCAGCGGCACGCGTCAGGCGGTGGGCGTGATACTGCCGGCGCTCGTCCTGTACTGGGGCCTTGACATGCATCTGCTCGGCATCGAGGTCGCGTCCGGTGCCCTGTGCGCGAGCGTCATCGACATCAACGGTCCGCTGCGTCATAAACATACCGAATTGCTCAGTTGCACGCTGCTCGGCGCGGCCACGGTGCTGATCACCGGGGTGGCGACGGCCGCCGCGCCCTGGCAACTCTGGATCACGACGCTGGCGTTGTCGTTCTTGCTCTCGATGCTGGTCGTCTACGGCTACCGTGCATCGCTCGTCAGTTTTGCCTGCCTGATGATGATGGTGCTCAACGTGGAGGCCGACGTGACACGCCATCAGGCCGTGCTCGACGCAGGCGCGGTATTGGCGGGAGGTCTCTGGTATACGTACTTCAGCCTTGCGATCTGCCGGCTCTGGTGGTTCCGCATCGAACAGCAGACACTCGCCGAATGCTTCTTCGTCACAGCCCAGTACCTGGAGGCCAAGGCCGCGTTCTACGACGTCGAGGCCGATCTGGACGAATGCTATCGGCGCCTGATCGCCGCCCAGGTCACCGTCGTCGAAAAACAGCAGGCCGCTCGCGAAATCATCCTGCGCAACTTGCCCCGCCTGCGCAGCGGCACACTCGATCCGCGCCGTGTGATGCTGTTCAACCTGTTCATCAATATTGTCGACCTGCACGAGGTCGTGGTGGCCGTGCATACCGACTACCCGATGTTGCGTCGCGAATTCGCCAGTGGCGACGTGCTCATCTTCTTCCGCGACATGATCCGCAAGATTGGCAGGGAGGTCGACGCCATCGGCTACGCGATCGCGGTGAATGAGCCGTCGAAGCCACGCCGCAGCTGGCGCGCGGAATTCCGTGCGATCGAGTACGAAATCGAACTGATGCGCAAGCAACAGGTGCCGCAACGCTCGCCCGAGGCTTACCAGGCGCTTGCGGCGACGTTCCGGCGCGTGTGGAGCGCCACGCGCGTGGTCGAGAAAATGCACCGCAACACCCGGCTGGACGCCGGCACGCCCGCCACCGAAATGCGCATGGATCAGGCGCTGGGCCGTTTCGTCTCGCGACAGAGTTTCTCGCCGAAGCTTTTCTCGAAGAACCTGACGTTTTCGTCGCCGAGTTTTCGCCACGCCTTGCGCGTGACGATCGCCATCACGCTCGGCCTGCTGATTTGCCAGAACTGGCCGCTTCTGGAGAGTCAGGCACACAGCTACTGGGTGCTGCTCACCATCATCGTGATCCTGAAGCCCGGTTTCAGCCTGACAAAACAGAAGAATTTCCAGCGGCTGACGGGTACGCTCGTCGGCTGCATCGGCGTGCTGGCGCTGCTCGCATTTGTGCACAAGGCCTGGGTACTGCTCGCGCTGATGTTCTTCTGCATGATCATGGGCAACAGCCTGTCGCTGTTCAATTACGGGCTGTCGGTGGTGTTCATGTCGTCATACGTGCTGCTCCTGTTCCATTTCCTGCTTCCGGGGTCCCTGGCGGTGATCGGCGAGCGGGCGATCGACACGGCCATCGGCTCGGGCGTGGCGCTGGTGTGCAGCTACCTGTTCCCCTATTGGGAATACCGCCTGATGGGGCCGCTCATCCGGGACGCAGTGCAGTCGACCCGCACCTATCTCGAATCGTGCGTGGGCCGCAACGGCCGCCGCGACGATCTCGCATACCGGCTCGCACGCAAGGACATGCATATCGCGTTCGGCAACTTCGGCGCCGCCTTCAAGCGCATGATGCTCGAGCCGAAGTCGAAGCAGGTATCGGTGCCGGAACTGAACGACCTGCTCGTCCAGAACCACGTACTCGCCTCGCACATCACAGGCATTTCGGAGATCCTGGCGCGTCAGGTTGATGCCGACAAGACCGGCGAACTGGGCCATGTCGTCGGGGCCATCAGCGACCTGCTCAGTCAGGCGGCGGCCGCCCCCGCGGCTTCCGTGCAAACCGACTCGCAATCCGTGGCCGAAACCATGCGCGACTACACCCGCCGCCTGGACGCCCTGGTGGTCGCGAAGGAGCAACTGGCGGACCCGGCGCCCGAAGCCGTTCAGGAACTCAAGCTGATCGTGCATCAACTGAAGCAAATGCTGCGCTCGGGAGAACTGATCCTGCGCGACATGCGCGGCATCCGTTTGCCTGCCTGATCCCGCCGGGCGCGGGGCGTGCCGAATCGGGGCCGCCGCCGCGCCCGGCACTCAGGCGATACCGCTACGTGTGGCGTAGTGATACAAGTCGACATCGCGCTCTAGTCCGAGCTTGCGCATCGCGTTCGTTTTCTGCGAACTGACGGTCTTCACGCTGCGGTTCAACTTCACCGCAATCTCGCTGATCGTCATGCCCGACACGAACAGGCGGACCACCTCCACCTCGCGGCCACTCAACTTGGGAACATCGGGCCCCCACGCCTCCTCGGCGTTGGCGTCGTTGAGCCGGCATGCCAGCCCCGCCGGGATGTAGCGGCTGCCGTCGGCGACAACACAGACGATTTCCGCAATATGGCTCTGCTCGTCGAGTTTCGAGAGAATCGAGTGGACACCGAGCTTCAGAATGCCGCGCAGTATCGCCAGATTCTCGAGCATCGTGACGACGATGATCTTGACGTGAGGAAAGTACCGGCGGACATAGCCTATGAGAAACAGGCCATCCTTGAATTGTCCGCCCGGCATCGAAAAGTCGGTAACCAGAATATCGCACGGTTTGTCTCCCAGCATGCCGACCAGTTCAGTCGAGTCGGATGCCTCACCTACCAGGTTGATGATTTCGTTTTCTTCAAGCAAGCGACGAATCCCGTAACGCACGATGGGATGGTCGTCGGCTACCAAGACATTGATTGTCATAGCATGTCCTCCTTCTCCGTCATCAGGCAGAAAGTCGGTCAGGCCAAAAATGCGCTACCCCGGGGAGCCCCGATGGCGGCGCCTGACGACACTCCACGCCCGCCTTGGCGACGCGAAGTCCGACCATTCTGTCAAATCGCCGGGGGCGATTTTATGGGACGCGGCGCAAATAATTTTGGATACCGTAATATTTAAAAAATAGTTTCGGCCTGATTCCGAAAATCGCATCGGAACTTGCACATCGCCCTCAACCCTTGCAGGACATGGCTTTTCAGGAAGATGTGCAACGCGGGGACACGCGACGTCGCGCAAAGAATGGACCTGTCCGAGTCACGGAAATCTCGTGACCGGACATGCCAACTATCGGAATTATCCCGAAATGGAACGACGCAATTTGACGGTGAGAATGGAGCCTCCGCAAGTTGCGGCCGGCTGACGCGCACAGGCTCCGGTGCGTCGCGAAACCGACATTAGCGCTACCCGGCGTCGCGCCCGGCGGCGCCTGCACCGGACGCAGGCGCCGGCGGGGTCGGGACGCCACTGTTGGCCGGCGGCGCCTCGCCCGCATGCCAGCCGCCGCCGAGCGCCGTCACCAGCAGGACGTTCGCCGTGAACTGCCGGCCAAGGATCTGCAAGGCGGTGCGTTCCGCGGTGAAGGCCGTGGTCTGCGCCGTGATCACGTTGATGAAGCTGACCGTGCCGGCGCGGTACTGATTGAGAATCAGCTGTGCAGCCTCTTGCGCCGATTGTACGGCGTCGTTCTGCACTGCGGCTTCGCGCCCCAGATAGTTGAGCGCCGCCAGATTGTCCTCGACACCCTGGAACGCGCTCAGCACCGTCTGGCGGTACGCCGCCACCTGCGCGTCGTAGGCAGCGACCGCAGCGTCCGTCTGCGCACGCCGCAGGCCGCCGTCGAACAACGTTGCCGCCAGCGCCGGACCGAGCGACCAGATGCGGTTCGGAAGCGTCAGCCAATTGGCGAAGCTGCTGCTCTGGAAGCCGCCCGAGGCCGATAGCGACAAGGTCGGGAAGAACGCCGCGCGGGCGACGCCGATACGGGCATTCGCCGACGCCACCTGGCGTTCGGCCGCCGCGATATCCGGGCGGCGTTCCAGCAACTGTGACGGCAGGCTCACCGGCGGCGTCGGCAATGCCACGCGCAACGGCGCCGGCGGCAATGAGAACGCCGCAGGCGCGCGCCCCACGAGCAGCGCGATCGCGTGCTCGAGTTGCGCGCGCGTGACTTCGATATCGATGGCCTCCGCTTGCGCGGATTGCAGTTGTGTCTGCGCCTGAATGACATCCGAGCGCTGCGCCACGCCAACCGCGTACCGGTTCTGCGTGAGCTTGAGCGTCTGCGCGTAGGCTTCAACGGTACGGTCGAGCAACGCCTTTTGCGCATCCGTTACGCGAAGGTCGAAGTAATTCTCCGCGAGCAGCGCCTGCGCGGACAGTCTTGCATTGGCGAGTTGCGCCTCGCTTGCCTGCGCGCCGGCCTCGCCCGCCTCGACGGAACGGCGCACACTTCCCCACAGGTCCAGCTCCCAGCTCGCGTTGGCCGCGAGGCTGTAGTTATTGGAGATGCCTGCCCCGCCGCCGCTGACACCGGTCGACGCGCTGCGCGAATTGCTGCGCGTGACACCTGCGCTGGCGCCAACCGTCGGGAAGAACGCCGCGCGTGCCTGCGACGCGACGGCCTGTGCCTGACGGTAGTTGGCTTCCGCAAGCTTGATGTTCTGGTTGTTGATGTTGACCTGCGTCATCAGCTCGCCCAGCGTGGGGTCCTGATAAATCGCCCACCAGTCCCCCTTCGGATGCGCATCCTGCGGCTCGGCCGGCTTCCAGTCACCCGTTTCCTTGAATGCCGCCGGCGTTTCCATCGCCGGACGCACGTAGTCGGGGCCGACGGCGCAACCGGCAAGCCAGAGCGCTGCGGCGGCCGCGGCAACGGCGCGAAGGGTTGAGCGGTTCGAAAGGCGGTTCAAAGGTCGAATCATGAGACGCATCAAAGGAATGGACGGCGGCAATTCGCTCACTGCAGCAGGGTTAGCCATGGCCGATCTCCACAGAAGGACTTGCGGCGCGGCGGCGCACGCGCAAGCGCTGCATGCGCGCGCGCAAACGATCGAGATAAAGATAGACGACCGGCGTCGTATACAGCGTGAGCAACTGACTGACCAGCAGACCGCCGACAATCGAGATGCCCAGCGGCTGGCGCAATTCCGCGCCATCGCCCGTGCCCAGCGCGAGCGGCACCGCACCGAGCATGGCGGACATCGTCGTCATCATGATCGGCCGGAACCGCAAGATGCACGCCTGAAAGATCGCATCGCGCGGCGCCATGTTCTGCCGCCGCTGCGCGTCGAGCGCGAAGTCGATCATCATGATCGCGTTCTTCTTGACGATCCCGATCAGCAAGATCACCCCGATCAGGGCGATGATGGAGAACTCGGTGCCGCACACGAGCAACGCCAGGAGCGCCCCCACGCCGGCTGACGGCAGGGTCGAGAGGATCGTCAGCGGATGGACGTAGCTCTCGTACAGGATGCCCAGCACGATATACACGGTCAACAGTGCGGTCAGGATCAGGACCGGCTGGCTGCTGAGCGAATCCTGGAACGCCTGAGCCGTGCCCTGGAAACTGCCGTGCACCGACGTCGGCATGCCCAGACGAGCGACGGCGTCGTCGACTGCACGCTGCGCATCGCCGAGCGACACGCCCGGCGGCAGGTTGAACGAGATTGTGCTCGCGGCGAACTGCCCCTGGTGAGACACGCCCAACGCCGTATTGGTCGGACCAAACTTCGAGAAGGTCGACAGCGGCACCTGCGCCCCGCCGGCCGTCACCACGTAGATATCCTTGAGCGACTCGGGACTCTGCCACCACTGCGGCGCGACTTCCATCACCACGTGGTACTGGTTCAGCGGGTTGTAGATGGTGGAGACCTGCCGCTGCCCGAACGCGTCATTGAGCACGCTGTCGATCATGTTTGCCGTGATGCCGAGGCGGGAGGCCTGATCGCGGTCGATCACGAGCGAGGTCTGCAAGCCCTTGTCTTCCTGGTCGGTGTTCACGTCCACGATCGTCGGCACGCGCGACAGCGCATTGCGCACCTTTGGCTCCCACTCGCGCAGTTCATTGAGATCGTCCGCTTGCAGCGTGTATTGGTATTGCGCGTTGCTCGCGCGGCCGCCGACGCGGATATCCTGCACAGATTGCAGGAACAGGTTCGCCCCCGGCTCCTTCGCGAGCTTGACGCGCAACCGGGCGATCACCTGATCGGCGGAAACCTTGCGTGCCTTGATCGGCTTGAGTGTGACGAACATCGCACCGCTATTGCGCCGCGAGCCGCCCGTGAAACCGGTGACCGTATCGACCGCCGGATCGGCCTGCACGATGCTGATGAAGTTGGCGAGCTTCTTTTCCATCGCCTGGAACGAGATGGCTTGATCGGCCTGGATGAATCCGATCATGCGCCCCGTGTCCTGCTGCGGAAAGAAGCCCTTCGGAACCACCATGTAGAGCCAGACGTTCAGGCAGATCGTCCCGAGCAGGATCAGCATCATCAGCGGGCCGTGCCGCAATGCCCACGCCAGCGACTCCTCGTATTGACGCAACAAGCCGTTGAACGCGCGCTCCGAAAATTTGCCCATGCGCGTCCAGATGGACGGCTTCACCGGTGTCGCCGACGCGGGCGGCGCATCGTGCCCAAGCACCGAAGCCGCGGGCTTGCGCGCCTTCAGCAGTCGCGAGCACATCATCGGCGTCGTCGTCAGCGAGACGACGAGCGAAACCAGGATCGCCACCGACAGCGTCACGGCGAACTCACGGAACAGGCGGCCGACGATGCCGCCCATCATCAACAGCGGAATGAACACCGCGACCAGCGAAATACTCATCGACAACACGGTGAACCCGACTTCGCGCGTGCCCTTCAGCGCCGCGGCCATTGGCGACAGGCCTTCCTCGATGTGCCGGGAGATATTCTCGAGCACAACGATCGCATCGTCGACGACGAAGCCGGTGGCGATGGTCAACGCCATCAGCGACAGATTGTCCAGACTGAAGCCGCACAGATACATCACGGCGAACGTCCCGATCAGCGAGACGGGCACCGCGACGCTCGGAATCAGCGTCGCGCGCCAGTTTCGCAGGAAGAGGAACACCACCATGACGACCAGCGAGATCGAAATCAGCAGCGTGTGCTCGACTTCGCGCAGCGAGGCGCGTATGGTCGGCGTGCGGTCCATCACCACATCAAGATTGATCGCTGCCGGAATCGACGCGCGCAGCGTCGGCAGGATCGCGTTGATGCTATCGACCGTCTGAATGATGTTCGCGCCCGGCTGGGTGGTGATCACCAACAGCACCGACGGCTTGCCGTTGGCCGAGCCCGCATTGCGCAGATCCTGCACGGAATCCACCACCGTGGCGATATCCTGCAGACGGACCGGATGGCCGTTCTGATAGCTGACAATGACCGGCAGATAGTCCTTCGCCGACGTCGCCTGATCGTTGGCCAGAATCTGCCATCGGCGGTCGCCATCTTCGAGCGCGCCCTTGGGGCGATTGGCATTGACGGACTGAATTGCCGTGCGTACCTTCTCGAGCGGAATGGCGTATTTGTTCAGCGCCATCGGATTCAACTCGACGCGCACCGCCGGCAGCGAGCTGCCGCCGACCGTCACGTCGCCCACGCCCCGGAGCTGCGAGATTTTTTGCGCGAGGATGGTCGAGGCGGCGTCATACATCTGGCCGCGCGTCATGCTCTCCGAGGTGAGCGCCAGGATCAACACCGGCGCGCTGGCCGGATTGACCTTGCGGTAAGTCGGATTGCTCGGCAGGCCCGTCGGCAGCAGGCTGCGCGCCGCATTGATGGCGGCCTGGACGTCGCGCGCTGCACCGTTGATGTCGCGATCGAGATCAAACTGCAGCGTCACGCGGGTCGAGCCGAGCGAGCTGTTCGACGTCATCTCCGTCACGCCGGCAATGCGCCCGAGCGCCCGTTCGAGCGGCGTGGCCACGCTCGCGGCCATTGTCTCCGGGCTTGCGCCCGGCAGCGACGCGGACACGGAGATCGTCGGAAAATCGACCTGCGGCAACGGCGACACCGGCAACAATCCAAACGCGACCATGCCGGCCAGCGTCACGCCGATCGTCAGAAGGACGGTCGCGACGGAGCGCCTGATGAATACGGCCGAGAGATTCATGGCGCGTCGCCGTCCGTCGAATCAAACGCATGCGACGGCTCGGACGGTCCGAACTTGCGCTCGCGCCACGCGTTTACGCGGCGCGCGAGTCGGTCGAACCACAAATAGATGACTGGCGTCGTGAACAGCGTCAGCACCTGACTGACCATCAGGCCGCCGACCATCGTGATACCGAGCGGCTGGCGCAACTCCGAGCCGACGCCCGAGCCGAGCATCAGCGGCAATGCGCCGAGCACGGCGGACAGTGTCGTCATCAGGATCGGACGGAAACGCAGCAGGCACGCCTGATAGATCGCCTCGCGCGGCGCCATGCCCTGCTCGCGCTCCGCTTCGAGCGCGAAGTCGATCATCATGATCGCGTTCTTCTTCACGATACCGATCAGCAAGATGATGCCGATGATCGCGATGATGCTGATGTCGTTGCCCGACACCATCAACGCGAGCAACGCGCCCACCCCCGCGGATGGCAGCGTCGACAGGATCGTGATCGGATGGATATAGCTCTCGTACAGCACACCGAGCACGATATACATCGTGACGACCGCCGCGAGAATCAGCCACAGGGTATTCGACAACGACGCCTGGAAGGCCTGCGCCGCGCCCTGGAACGTCGTTTGCGTACTGATTGGCAAACCGATCGACTGCTCCGCCGCCAAGATCGCCTTGACCGCGTTGCCGAGTGAAGCGTCCTTGGCCAAATTGAATGAAATCGTCGCCGACGGAAACTGCCCCTGATGGTTGATCACAAGCGGCGTCGGCTTCTCGACAATGCGCGCAAACGCCGTCAGCGGCACCTGCTGCCCACCCGTCGAGGCAACGTAAATGGCGTTCAGCGCAGCCGGTCCCTTCTGGTATTCCGGCGCCACTTCCAGCACGACGCGGTATTGCGACGATTGCGTGTAGATCGTCGAGATCAGGCGTTGGCCGAAGGCACTGTAGAGCGCCTGGTCGACGTTCGCCGGCGACACGCCCAGACGGCTCGCCGTGTCGCGGTCGATGTCGACGTACGCCTGCAAGCCGTTGACCTGCAGGTCGCTCGTGACGTCAGCCAGTTCCGGCACGTGCTGCAGCCTCTCCACCAGCTTCGGCACCCATTCGCCCAACGTGTCGAGGTTCGGGTCCTGCACCGTGAACTGGTATTGCGTCCGGCTGATACGGTCTTCGATGGTCAGATCCTGCACCGGCTGCATGAACAGCGAAATGCCCCCGACGTTCGCCACCGAGGTCTGCAGCCGGCGGATGATCTCCGATGCATTGTCGGCGCGCTCGCCCCTGGGCTTGAGGTTGATCAGCAGACGGCCGCTGTTGAGCGTGGCGTTCACGCCGTCGACACCGATGAATGACGACACGGATTCGACCGCCGGGTCGTTGAGAACCTGCGCGACGAGCGCTTCCTGGCGCGTGGCCATGGCCGAAAACGATATCGACTGCGGCGCCTCGGAAATCCCCTGGATCACGCCCGTATCCTGCGTCGGGAAGAAACCCTTCGGCACCCAGAGATACAGCAACACGGTCAGCACCAGCGTGGCAAGGGCAACGAACAACGTCGCGGTCTGACGCGCCAGTACCCACGTCAGCCATTCGCCGTACTTGGCAATGACGCGGTCAAAGAAATGCCCCATCACGCGGTAGAAACGCCCCTGCTTCTCTTCCGGCACGTGTCGCAGGAGCTTCGCGCACATCATCGGCGTGAGCGTCAGAGACACCACGGCCGAAATCAGGATCGAGACAGCCAGTGTGACCGCGAACTCGCGAAACAGCCGTCCGACGACATCGCCCATGAACAGCAGCGGAATCAATACCGCGATCAGCGAAAACGTCAGCGAGATGATCGTGAAGCCGATCTGTTCCGCCCCCTTCAACGCCGCCTGCAACGGCGTGTCGCCCTTCTCCATGTATCGCGCGATGTTTTCGATCATCACGATCGCATCGTCGACCACGAAGCCGGTCGCGATCGTCAACGCCATCAGTGTCAGGTTGTTGATCGAAAAGCCCGCCAGGTACATCACGCCGAAGGTGCCGATCAGCGACAGCGGCACGGCGACGCTCGGGATGATCGTGGCCGACACGTTGCGCAGGAACATGAAGATCACCATCACCACCAGGGCGACGGCCAGCACGAGTTCGAACTGCACGTCCGCGACCGATGCACGGATCGTGGTGGTGCGGTCAGTCAGCAACTGCACGTCGACGCTGCCGGGCAGCGCCGCCTGCAGTTGCGGCAGCAGCGCCTTGATCCGGTTCACCGTTTCGATCACGTTCGCGCCCGGCTGGCGCTGCACATTCAGCACGATAGCCGGCGTTGTGTTCGCCCAGGCGGCAAGCTTGGTGTTTTCCGCGCCGTCGATGACGTCGGCGATGTCCGCCAGGCGGATCGGGCCGCCATTCTTGTATGCGATGACGAGATTGCGATATTCGTCCGCCGATCGCAATTGGTCGTTGGCGTCGATGGTCGATGCGCGCTGCGGCCCGTCGAAGCTTCCCTTCGCCTGGTTGACGTTCGATGCCGCGATGGACGCGCGCACGTCTTCGATGTTGAGGCCGTAGGAAGTGATCGCGGTCGGATTGACCTGAATCCGGACGGCCGGACGCTGGCCGCCGGAAATGCTGACGAGGCCGATGCCCGGCAACTGCGAGATCTTCTGCGCGAGACGCGTGTCGACGAGATCCTCGAGCTTGGGCAACGGCATCGTCTTCGACATGACCGCCAGCGTGATGATCGGCGTGTCCGCCGGGTTCACCTTGCTGTAGATCGGCGGCATCGGCAGATCGGACGGCAGCAGGTTGCTGGCGCTGTTGATCGCCGCCTGCACTTCCTGCTCGGCCACGTCGAGGCCCAGGTCGAGCGAGAACTGGAGCGTGATGACCGACGCGCCGCCCGAACTGGTCGACGACATCTGGTTCAACCCCGGCATTTGGCCGAACTGGCGTTCGAGCGGGGCGGTGACCGACGAGGTCATGACGTCCGGGCTCGCGCCCGGATAGAGCGTGACGACCTGGATCGTCGGGTAGTCGACTTCCGGCAGTGCGGACAGTGGCAGCAGGCGGTACGCCACGAAACCGGCCAGCAGGATGGCCACCATCAGCAGCGAGGTCGCTACCGGACGCAGGATAAACGGACGGGACGGGTTCATGCGCGGTTCACCAGACAGTCATGCCGATATGGCCGGGCCGTCATTTCGGTTGCTGGCCATGGCGCTGACCGCCTTGGCCGTTGCGGCGTTCGCCGGGCTGACGCGGCGCAATCGCGGCATTGCGGCTGGCCGCCGTGATGACTTCGACCTTCGCACCGTCGCGCAGCTTGTCGAGCCCGTCGACGACCAATTGCTCGCCGGCGGCGACGCCCGACTCCACCGCAACGTGGTTGCCGTCGGTCGCGCCGAGCTTGACCACTTTCAACTTGACGGTGTTGTCCGGCTGCACCGAATACACGAAGCTGCCCTGCGTGCCGCGCTGCACCGCGGCCGCCGGAATCAGCGTGGCGCCCTTGAGGGTGTCGACGAGCATCTTGACGTTGACGAACTGGTTCGGAAACAGCGCGCCGTTCTCATTCGCGAACTCGGCCTTGAGCTTGACGGTGCCGGTCGTGGTATCGATCTGGTTGTCCACCGTCAGCAACTTGCCGGCCGCGAGCTTGTTCTTGCCGGCGCGGTCGAACGCATCGACGGGCAGCGGCTCGCCGGCGTTCATGCGGCCGAGCACGGATTGCAGGTTGTCTTCGGGCATCGTGTAGAGCACGGAGATCGGCTGCACCTGATTGATGATGACGATGCCGTTCGTGTCCGAAGCGTGCACGATGTTGCCCGGATCCACCTGGCGCAGGCCGACGCGGCCGCTGACCGGGGCCGTGACGTTGGCGTACGTCAATTGCAGCCGCGCATTGTCGAGCTGCCCCTGATCGGCCTTGACCGTGCCTTCGTACTGATGCACCAGCGATGCCTGGGTGTCGACCGTCTGCTTGGCGATCGAGTCTTGCTGCATCAGCGTCTGGTAGCGCGCGAGATCGAGCCGGGCATTCCTGAGCAAGGCCTGATCGCGCGCGAGTTGCCCTTCCATCTGCGTGACCTGCACCTGGAACGGACGCGGATCGATTTCGGCCAGCAGCGCGCCCGCCTTGACCATCTGGCCTTCCGTGAAATGGACCTTCATGAGTTGGCCGTCGACGCGCGAGTGAACAATCACACTTGCCGCCGGCGTGACCGTGCCGAGACCATTCAGGTAGACGGGCAGGTCACCGGTCGTGACCGGCGCCGCCGTGACGGGCGTGGCTGGCGCGCCGCCCCCTGCCCCGCCCGGGCCGCCGGGGGGACCGCGACGGCCGCCGCCCTGCCCCTGCGCATTCGCCGCCGGCTGATGCAGACGATAATAGATGGTCCCGGCAATGCTGGCCACGATCAGGATCAACACGCCACCGACGATCCAGCGCTTGCCTCGGCCGCCGCGCGGCGGCTCGGGCCGGCCGGGAGGCGGGGCGGCGGGAGTCGGCGATGTGGACGATGGCGGCTGATCAGCGCCGTGAGGACCGTTGACGGTCATGTGTTCCTCTTGCAAACAAGTTAATCGGGGCGGGCGATGAGCCAGCATAACAGACGGGGCGGCGCGTCACGCCGCGCCGAATTCGACGCTAAGGACCGTCTGGTCGTGCCAACGGTTCGCAGCCCTGCTTTTTCCGGGTTCTGCGCGGCATCCCCCTTCGCATTTCAAGCATAAGGGCGGCCGCGCGCCCATATGTTATCGGCCCGCCGTCAATTATTACGCCAGTTTACGGGTGGGCGAGGCTGTAATGTCTGGAAACATATCGTGCGGCGCATTGGCCCGTCACCCTCTATCATGACGGTACCGGGGCCTGTTTTCGGCCCGACTGACGCGTGCCGAGTCCACACCCATGAAAATCCTAGTCGTTGACGACGATCCCGATCTGCGCGACCTGCTGCGCGAATACCTCAGCCGACACGGCTTTTCGGTGGCCGTGATGCATGACGGCGACGGCTTGGCGGCACGGCTCGAACGCGAACGTCCGGCATTGATCGTGCTCGATCTGATGATGCCGAAGGTCGACGGCCTCACCGCCCTGCGCGACCTGCGCGCCCGCAACGACGACGTTCCCGTGATTCTGCTCACCGCCCGCAGCGACGAAATCGACCGCATCGTGGGTCTCGAGATCGGCGCCGACGACTACCTGGGCAAGCCGTTCAGCCCGCGCGAGCTGCTGGCGCGTATCAATGCGGTGCTGCGCCGCCGCAAGACGCCCGACGCCGCCGTGCCGGAGCAACGCGAGAATTATGCGTTCGGTCCCTTCTCGCTCGACTTCCGCAGCCGCACCCTGACGCGTGACAATCAGCTGCTGACGTTGTCCGATGGAGAGTACGGCCTGCTGCGCCTGCTGGTCAATCATGCGATGCAAGTGCTCTCGCGCGAACGGATCATCGAACTCCTGTACGGCGCGGACAGCGACGTCAACGACCGCGGCATCGACGTGCAAATCTGGCGTCTGCGCCGGCTGCTCGACGAAGACGCGCAGAACCCCCGCTTTATCCAGACCGTGCGCGGCCGCGGCTATATCTTTGTGCCGGACGGCAAACGCGCTGACTCCGCAGCATGAAACGGCGTTTCGACACCCTGTTCGGCCGGCTCGCGCTGCTGATTATCGCGGCGCTCGTCATCAGTCATTTCTCGTATCTGACGATTCTGCGCAGCGATCGCGATGACACCCGCATCCAGAACGCCGCAGACCAGATGGCGTTCCTCATCAAGAGCGCCGCCGAAGTCCATGACGGCCGCTCCTCCTTGACGTTGCCCGATCTCGTCCAGGTGGTCCCGGCCCACCTTGCCCACGGGGACGAGTTCGAGCCCGCCAATCAGGCCCAACGCCTGACGGTCCAGCTTGCACGTCGATTGCCGCCCGGCACGGAGCTGCGCATCGAGCGCACGCCGCCGCCTCGCATCTGGGCGCGCCTGCCCGATCACAATTACTGGATCGCCACCCCCATCCTGTCGGTCCGCAGTCCGCCCGGAACGGCGACGATTCTGCCGGGACTGGCCGTCGTGATCGGCATCACGGTCGTGTTCGCGCTGTTCGCCGCATGGCAGTTGCAACGCCCGGTGCGCGACATGGCCGCGGCCGCCGAACATCTGGCGACGCACCGCACCCGCACGCCGGTCAAGGAACGCGGGCCGCTGGAACTGCGTCAATTGACCGAACGCTTCAACCGGATGAGCAACGACATCGTGCAAACGGACCGCGAACGCAACACCATGCTCGCCGGCATCGCGCACGATCTCAAGACGCCGTTGGCGCGGCTGCGGTTGCGCGCCGAAATGCTCGACGACCCACAAATGAGCGACGGCATCACCCGGGATGCCGAAGCGATGGCGCGTATCGTCGATCAATTCCTGCTATTCGCGCGCGGCGTGGAATCGGACGGCCTGCCGACATCGGTCGAGTCGCGGCTGCCTTATGTGATTCAACCCTTCACCGACCAGGGACACGCCATCGAACTCGATCTGCACGCAGGCCCGACGTTCCGCCTGAAGCAGACGTTTTTGGAACGGATTCTGAATAATCTGCTCGATAATGCCGTAACGTACGGCCGCGCGCCGCTGATCGTGCGCACGAAACACGATGCACAAGGCTGGCAATTGAGCGTGGAGGATAACGGCCCCGGGATTCCGGAAGCCGATCTGAACCGGATTGTCCGGCCGTTCGTTCGCCTGGATCCGGCACGCGGCGGCAACGCCCATTGCGGGCTGGGACTGGCGATTGTCGACAAGCTCACCCAGCAATTGGGCGGCCGCGTGACATTCGTGAACCGGCAGGAAGGCGGGCTTCGCGTCACGCTGCACTTTCCGCTGACGGCCTCGGAGGCCTGAGGGGCGGTGTACGCTGCGCAGGCGGCGTCGGGCGGCGGCATTGGCACGGCCCGCTCACGGCGCATTCCTCGCGAAACGCACTGCCGGCAGGCCGCCGCGCCGGTCATCATGCCTTGATCAGGAACTTTTCCTTGGTCTTGCCAATCCACTTCGGCGCGCGGCCGCGACCCGACCACGTTTCTCCCGTTGCCGGATTCATGTACTTCGCAGCGAGCGGGGTGCGCGCGGCACGGCGGCGGCCATCAACAGTCGACAGTCCCAAATCCTTGGCAGTCAATTCGTAATCGCGAATCTTCTGCTTCACTTCGGCGATCACCTGAGCGACTTCCTTGGCGCGCGCTTCCTCGATCTGCTTTTCGATCTTTTCGCGCTGAGCGACGAGTTCCTTATAGCTTGCCATCTGGCGATTCCTTTCTGGTTTAAAAAAATGCCACTTAAAATAGCACGTCTTTTAAAAAATTGAAAACAGCATTTTCATCGCGTGAGTCGCTTGCAGAAAAGTCCTACGGTTCCGCAACAATTGACGGCCCCAATCCACCTTGTTCCGGCTTTCATCTTCTCAGGACTCCACAATTCCCCAATTTGGCGCATTCTGCCAATGGCAAACCACTGTAGGGAAGCGTCCGAAAGAATACCGGTGCATTCGTCATACCCGCCAATACACGATCACGAATATTCACCACGGCGCCGTGCCTGTGGCGCCAGTTTTCGGATTCAACCCACATAGCGGCGGTGAAGGAGAATCCCGAGCCGGATCCACTTAATGGAGACAATTGACGAGATCCGTGACGTATACGTAAAACAATGTCATTCCCGGGGCACTTGTGGGAGAATATCCCGCATGATGCGGCACAACTGCCGATCACGCGTCAATTTGTACTTTTTATTAGTACGATTATTCATGCGGATTCCAATCGGATGAATCTCCGCGTGCATGAGACATCTCGGCAAAAGCGGGTTGAATTCGGGTTAGCCGTTACCGGCGGGGCATTCGCCTGATAGGGTATGATTTTTGGATTGACGATCCCGGCCGCGCCCATGTCCCCTGTCTTCTCCGCCCCACCATTTCCGAGCGACCCAACGCCGGACGGCGCATCGCCTGGCGCACTGCCATGTCCTGCGGCGACGGACCGTGTCGTCCTGCGGCTATGGCGCGCTTCCGACCTGCCGGCATTTGCACGGCTGAATGCCGATCCGGAAGTCATGCGTTATTTTCCCACTACACTCGACCGCGCCCAAAGCGACGCGGTGGCCGAGCGCCTGCAGCGCCATTTCGACACGCACGGCTACGGTCCCTGGGCGCTCGAGATTCCGGGGGTAACCCCGTTTGCCGGATTTGTCGGGCTGATGCGTGTCGGGTACGACGTGCCGTTTGCACCGGCGGTGGAAATCGGCTGGCGGCTGGCGCGTCCCTTCTGGGGCGCCGGTTACGCCACGGAGGCTGCGCGGTCGGTGACCCAATTCGCCTTCGGTGCGCTGGGATTGCCCGGCCTCGTGTCGTTTACCGTGCCGGCCAATGCCCGCTCTCGCGCCGTGATGACACGAATCGGCATGCAGCATTGCGTCGGGGAAGACTTCATGCATCCTCTGGTGCCGCCCGGCCATCGACTGCGCCGGCATGTG
Organism: Pandoraea terrae; assembly: GCF_902459695.1. Taxonomy (GTDB): domain Bacteria; phylum Pseudomonadota; class Gammaproteobacteria; order Burkholderiales; family Burkholderiaceae; genus Pandoraea; species Pandoraea terrae. The sequence continues at coordinate 176,152 of NZ_CABPRZ010000003.1, read as the reverse complement.
CTGTATCGGCTCGCCGCGTCGGCTACCGGCCCATCGGAATAATCCCGCAAGCGCATGGCGATTGATCCGGACGCATACCATGCTGTTTCAGTCGCCGCGCGCGTCATCTAATGCTGTTTTAAGCTGCTATTTGTTACGCGTGAGCGCGCCAGGCGTGGGACAATGCGAATCTTTGCACCTGCCGCCCCCCGCTCGTGCCACGCGCTGTCATCATTCCGCTTATCGTCGCCTGTGCGCTGTTCATGGAAAACATGGACGCGACGGTGATCACCACGTCGCTGCCGGCCATGGCGCGCGATCTTCATCAAGACCCGATTTCGCTCAAGCTTGCGCTCACGTCCTACGTCGTCGGGCTAGGCATCTTCATTCCGGTCTGCGGCTGGGTGTCCGACCGGGTGGGTGCGCGTTCCGTTTTCCGGACCGCGATCGGCATTTTCATGGTTGGCTCGATCCTGTGCGCCTGCGCCACGACCCTCTCGGCCTTCGTCCTCGCCCGCTTTCTCCAAGGTGTCGGCGGCGCGATGATGGTGCCGGTCGGGCGTATTGTCATCTTTCGGGCCGTGCCCAAGGCGGACCTCGTCAAGGCCATCGGCTATCTCACGATGCCGTCGCTACTCGGTCCCGTCATCGGTCCGCCGCTCGGCGGCGCGATCACCACCTACCTGCACTGGCGCTGGATCTTCTTCATCAACATCCCCGTCAGCCTGCTCGGCATTTACCTGGCCAGCAAATACATCGATAACGAACGCGGCGGCGACGCCGGTCCGCTTGACGTCAGGGGCTTTGTACTGTCAGCCGTCGGCAGCGCCCTGTTGATGCTGGGTCTCGCGTTGATCGGCGAGCATCAGGCCGACGACCGGGTCGTTGCAGCCATGTGCGCGCTCGGCGCCCTAAGCCTTTACGGATACTGGCGGCACGCAAATCGTACGGAGACGCCGCTGCTCGATTTCCGTCTGCTGCGCATTCCTACGTTCCACGCGAGCGTGGTGGGCGGCTCGCTGTTCCGGATCGGCCTGGGCGCGGTGCCGTTTCTGCTGCCGCTCGCCTTGCAGGAAGGGCTGCGCATGGGGCCGTTCCAGTCGGGCATGATCACGTGCGCGTCGACCTTCGGCGCGATCTTCATGAAGGCGATTGCCGGCCCGGTGCTAGCGCGCTTCGGCTTTCGCCGTGTGCTCATCGTCAACGCCGCGCTGGCGGGCATCGCGCTCGCCTCGTATGGCATGTTCTCGCAAAGCACGCCAGTGTTGGTCATGCTGCTGGTGGTCGCCATGGGCGGCTTTTTCCCATCGCTGCAATTTACCTGCCTGAACTCGATTGTCTACGCGGACATCCGGCCGGCCGACGCGGGCCGTGCAACGAGCCTCGCCAGTGTCGTGCAGCAGTTGTCGCTCGGCCTGGGGGTCACCGTGGCCGGCATGGTGCTACAGGTGAGCAGCCGGCTGTCCGGCCACGGCGGACTGAGCGTGGCCGATTTCCTGCCCGCATTTCTCGTCATCGGCCTCTTTTCGGTACTCTCTATCCCCGTGACGCTACGTCTGCCGCATGACGCGGGCATGGAACTCGCCAGGCGGCAGTAAGGCGCGCCAGCGGCGCCGCCAAGCAGCATAGGGCGGCATATCCCGGCATATCCCGGCATATCCCGGCACGTCCCGACGTTACGTAACGTCTGGCAACGTTACGTATTGCCCCGTGTGACCCCGGTGTGAATCGCCATGCCGACGACCATCGCCACGACGAACAGGGCGCCCTTCGCCGCACCGGCGCCGAGCAGCACCAGTGCGGGGCCGGGACAAATGCCTGCCAGCCCCCAGCCGGCGCCGAACATCAGGCTGCCGACGACGAGGCGCCTGTCGACGCCACGCTTGACCGGCCAATGGCGCGGCTCTCCGGTCCAGGCGCGCGTCCCCCGCCGGGCAAGGGCAAAGCCCGCCAACCCCACGGCGATCGCGCCGGCCATCACGAACGCCAGCGAAGGATCCCATCGACCCGTCAAATCCAGGAATCCCAACACCTTCGCAGGATTCGCCATGCCGGACACGAGCAGGCCAACGCCGAACACAAGGCCGCCGGCAAACGCAAAAACGAGCTTCTTCATACTCATACCGCACCTCCCGCACCAACGCCCAAGAGGTGCCTCACCACGAACACCGTGACGAAGCCCGAGGCCATGAAACACAGCGTTGCCGCAAGCGAGCGCCACGACAGGCGCGACAAGCCGCAAACGCCGTGACCACTGGTGCAGCCGCTGCCCAGCCGCGTCCCGAAGCCGACCAGCAGCCCGGCGGCCGCCAATACGCCCCAACCGGCATCGATCTGCATGTCGGGGGCGACAGCGGCCAGACGCCAGGCCCACGGCGCCAGCAGCAGCCCCGCCATGAACGCCACGCGCCAGGCGCGATCGCCTGCCGCCGCGGTTGGCCAACCGCCGACAATCCCGGAAATGCCGGCGATGCGGCCGTTGGCGAGCATCAGCCAGACCGCCGCCGCGCCAATGAGAACGCCGCCGGCGATGGCAGTCAGCGGCGTGAAATGAAGGGTGTCCAGCGTCATAACTCGAAAATCTTCCTTATACAAATATATAATATAGATATAACCATAAATTATTTTGAAGGAGTATGCCATGCAACGCACGAGTCCGCATATCGAGGCGTTCTTCGATACCGGGACGTCGACCGTCACTTACGTCGTCTTCGACAGGCCCGGAGGGCGCGCCGCCATTATCGACCCGGTGCTCGACTACGATCCCAAGGCCGGCCGCACACACACCGGCTCCGCCGAGCGCGTGCTCGCGTTCGTGCGCGAGCACGCGTTGACCGTCGACTGGATTCTGGAGACGCATGCGCACGCCGATCATCTGTCGTCGGCGCACCATCTTCAGTCGGCCGTCGGCGGCAAGATCGCCATTGGCGCGCAGATCCGCCAGGTGCAGGGCGTGTTCACGAAGCTCTTCCACCTCGACGCCGAGATGTCGATGGACGGGTCGCAATTCGACCACCTGTTCGAAGACAACGAAACGTTCACGATCGGCGCGCTCGAAGCCCAGGCGTTGTTTGTCCCGGGGCATACGCCGGCAGACATGGCGTATCGCATCGGCGATGCGGTATTCGTGGGCGATACGTTGTTCATGCCGGATGTCGGCACCGCACGCTGCGATTTCCCCGGCGGCGACGCGCATACCCTGTATCGGTCGATTCGCCGCCTGCTCGAACTGCCTGGCGATACGCGTCTTTTCATGTGCCACGACTACCCGCCCGCTTCCCGCGAGGCGGCCTGGGTCACCACCGTCGCCGAACAGCGCCGCGCGAACATCCACGTGCATGACGGCATCGACGAAAGCGCCTTTGTGGCGATGCGCAAAGCGCGTGACGCCACGCTCGACATGCCCATGCTGATTCTGCCCGCCGTACAAGTCAATATCCGTGCCGGCGCCATGCCGCCGCCGGAAGCCAATGGCACGCGCTACCTCAAGATCCCCGTCAACGCGCTATAGGTGAGCATCCGCAACTCATTCGCTTTCCCGGCGACAAAAACAACACTTCGAACATTTTCTTACGACTATTTCCTTCGATTTTTTCCGGGCCCCTCTTAGAGTGAAACTGTATTTGAAGCCATCGCACAAAAGGGGGCGATCATGAAAAAACTGACAATCTCCATTGCACTCGCAGCAGCAACGCTGGGCGGCTTCGCGCTAACGCCCGCGCACGCGCAGGTCGGCGTTTCGATCACGATCGGCGAGCCGCCGCCGCCGCGTGTCGAACCGGTTCCACCGCCGCGCTACGGGTATATCTGGGCGCCGGGTTATTGGGACTGGGTGGGCGAACGCCACGTCTGGCGTGAAGGGCATTGGGAGCAGGAACGTCCGGGTTACGTGTACCGCGCACCGGCCTGGCATCATGGCGAGCGAGGTTGGGAACTCAACCGGGGCGGTTGGGATCAGGATCATGGACCGCGCGGTCGGGAGGAACGCCGCGACGAGCGCCGTGACGATCGCCGTGACGAACACCGCGGAGACCGACATGATGAGCGCGGCCACGACGATCGAGGACGAAACGAGGGTCCGGGGCCGGGTTTCCGGTACTGACCGTCGATCATTCATCGAATAAAGGCGGATTGTCGGGCGTTGCCGGTCGATGACGCGGCCGCGACGCTGGTAAGGTAGCGGAATTACCCACCGCACCCTCGCACGGCAACGCCAGCGCGGGGTTGCGAGGTTCCATGCCGCTTGTACCGCCATGTCCGCAACCTCCGCCGCTTCGCCGTTCCCCCAGTCGCCGCATCAGGTTTTCCTCGCGCCGGCGCTGCTGCCGACCCAGGTCGGCCCGGCCGGCCTGCGCTTCGACTTCAACGACGGTTGCCGCGTGGTCATTCCCGATTTCGGCCAACCGTTGCGGTGGCGCGTCCGCCTGACCGATCTGCGCGACGGTTCCGTGGTACGCGAGGAAGCGCTCGCGTCCGGCATCGTTCGCAGTCCCGTCAAATATTTCGTGCCGTACGGCATCACGATCTGGCTCAATGACGTCGTGGTGTTCGAACACCGGTACGACGCGCGCGGCCAGAAGGTACTGGTGCAGTTTCCGGTCGGCACGCTCGGCGATACGCTCGGCTGGCTGCCCTATGCGATCCGCTTCCAGGAAACCCACGGTTGCCGACTCGCTTGCGTGATGCCGCCCGATATCGCTGCGTTGTTCCGCGACGCCTACCCGCACGTCGACTTTGTGCCGCAGGACAGAATCGAGCGCCGCGAGTATTACGCGACCTACAACGTCGGCCTGTTCTTCGACGATGGCGGCTGCACCCACCAGCCCGGGGACTTCCGGCGCACCGGCCTGCATCTCGCGGCTGCGCACATCCTCGGCGTCGACACCCGCGAACAGCCCGCACGCGCGGCGTTGCCGGAAGTCTCGCGCCCGTTGGCCGAACCCTACGTCTGTATCGCCGTGCAGAGTACGGCGCGCTGCAAATACTGGAATCATGAAAACGGTTGGACGGAGATCGTGCAGCAGCTTCGCACGCGCGGCTACCGGGTCGTGTGCATCGACCAGAAACACCGCCACGGCAAGGATGATTTCTGGATGGACATGCCATGCGGCGCGCAAGACGAAACCGGCGAGCGCCCGCTCGTCGAACGCGCCCGCTGGTTGATGCATGCCGAGTTCTTCATTGGCCTGTCGAGCGGGCTGTCATGGCTCGCGTGGACGATGGGCACGCCGGTCGTGCTGATTTCGGGTTTCACGCTGCCACATAACGAATTCGCCACGCCGTATCGCGTGATCGACGCCACGGTATGCACCGGCTGCTGGCACGATCCGGCGCTGCGCTACCAGCACCAGGACTTTCACTGGTGTCCACGTCACGCCGGCACGCCGCGTGCGTTCGAGTGCACGCGCGCAATCACGCCTGCGGCCGTCATGTCAGCCATCGAGCGCATTCCCGGGTCGCCGCCGGCCCACCGGGCGGCATGGGCGCGCGCCGCGCCCATCGAACTGTCATAAAATCGTCGCATACTTCAATGATTCCGGCGCGAACCGTCATGAGCGAGTCCGCGCCGGCGCGCCTCCATCGACCGGAACCGATGCCATGACCCATCGCACGCCTGACGCTCCGCTCGACGACGCCATGCAGCGTCGCCTGCGGGAAGAGTTGATCGACAGCTACGACGAAGAACTTGAAATGGAGATCGACGACCGGCACCTGCCCGGACTGACCGATCTCGATGATCCCGCACGCGGCGAGCGCGTGCGTTATTTCCGCGAGCTGTTCCGTTTGCAGGGCGAGCTCGTCAAACTGCAGGACTGGGTGATCCGTAATCGTCACCGTCTCGTCGTGATCTTCGAAGGCCGCGACGCGGCCGGCAAGGGCGGTGCGATCAAGCGCATCACGCAGCGGCTCAATCCGCGCGTGTGCCGCGTGGCCGCCCTGCCCGCGCCGAACGACCGCGAGCGTACCCAATGGTATTTCCAGCGCTATGTCGCACATTTGCCCGCCGCCGGCGAGATCGTACTGTTCGACCGCAGCTGGTACAACCGCGCCGGGGTCGAACGCGTGATGGGTTTCTGTTCCGACGACGAATACGAAGAGTTCTTCCGTTCGGCGCCGGAGTTCGAGAAGATGCTCACGCGCAGCGGCATCCAGATCATCAAGTATTGGTTCTCGATTTCCGACGAAGAGCAGGAGGCGCGCTTCCTGTCGCGCATTCACGACCCGCTCAAGCAATGGAAGCTGAGCCCGATGGATCTCGAGAGCCGCCGCCGCTGGGAGAGCTATACGCGTGCGAAGGAAGTGATGCTCGAACGCACGCACATCGAGGAGGCGCCATGGTGGGTGGTGCAGGCCGACGACAAGAAACGTGCGCGACTGAACTGCATTCACCATCTGCTGTCGCAAGTGCCGTACCACGACGTCGACCATGCGCCCGTCGTTCTGCCGGAGCGCGCCCGCTCCGAAGACTATGCGCGCAATCCGGTGCCGCCGCAGATGGTCGTGCCGGAAGTCTATTGAGCGGATTTGCGCGAACCGTTCGCGCGGACGTTACCCCGGCCGGGCGTTCCGTTCACGGAGTCCTCCATGCGAATGACGACTTTCCCACTGAGCAGTCCTTCACGCCGCATGTCGATGACCTACGCCGCCCTGTGCGTCGCGGGTTTCGGCCTTGCCGCGAACGGTGGATCCAGCGCCGCCGAGCCGGACATCCAGAATTACGGTCACGATCCGTTTCTCCACATTTCCTCGGCCGTGCCCGATTGTCCCGTGCCGCTTGGCCCGGCCATGCGGCGTGCCGAGTGGATTGCGGACGCCCACCATCGTGCCGAGAAAGGCAACAGCTGCTGGCTTGAAGGCCGGTGCCGCCTGCCGAACAGCTATGCCTACGACACCGAGATTGCCGCGAGCGCCCAGCGCAGGTTGGACAGCCTGTCCGGCACGATGCCGTGGCGCACGTCGACATCGCTCTGGCTGACCTTCCAGCGGCGCATCGTCGTCGTGCAAGGCTGCGTCGCCCCCGGCTTTCCGACTGCGGCGTTGATCCGTTCGCTCGGGCAGACGGCTGACGTGGAAAACGTCGTCAACCAAACGGTGGTGCGTCCCGGACGGGCACCGTTACCCTACCCCACCGTCGAAAGACCCGATCCGGTGGTGTTGCGTGCACCGTCGCACTGAAACACGCCGCTCACGTATTCCCGCTAAGCGCCGAGGGCCTTCGCGGCCGCAGGGTCAGGCTTCGAAAGATTCGGCACACTTTGCTGTGGCGCGGCACGTTTGACCGGTGCAGGCTTCGCCCCCACCAGTTCCAGCGTGTTGTCCAGCACATCGATCCTCACCGGATCGGCCTTCTTCCACTGCGCCTTCGGCACCACGATCTTCCACGTCGACGCCTTGCCCGCATCTCGGAAGAACGCGACGACACCGACATACGCCGCCTCGCTGTTCATCGGTTCGCGGATGCTTGCGCGCGCATCAGGTCGCAGCACCACATCCTTCGTCGCCAGCAGATCCGGCTTCAGCGCATCGAGATCATTCGTCTGCAGTTGCAGGTAGTCCAGTTGCTCGAACGTCTGCGGCGTTTTCAGCTGATAGATCCGCACCACCGTCGACAACGAGCGCCCTGCGCCGTTTGCGTTTAATGACGACCGGCTGACGAGATCCACGTTCATCGTCTTGACCTGCGTCGTGAACGCCCACTTCGCTGCGTCCACCGTGTTGTCCTTCACCGCCTGCCCTACGCCGCACCCTGCGGCAGTAAGGATGACGAATGCTGCCGCGCCGATTTGAAGCTTTCGCATCATCCTGCTGATCTCCTTCGTGTTTCATAGCCATGATTCAATGTGTCAGTGCGCCTTGCGCGGGTTGGCAACGTGCCCGGTAGTACCGCCTGTCCAAATGCCAATCTGCACGCGCGTGACCGTTCCGGGCACGTCCGCTGTGTGTTGTGCGCCAGGTATCGGCAACTGGGTCGTGTAACCGAGACGAAGCTGATCCGAATTGAGTACCTGTGCAGGCATCAGTTCCGGGCTGACGTGCATATCCAGATGCGCCTGCGCTTCGTAACCGAGATAAAAGCGCAGCAGCGCCATCACCTCGCGGTGATTGTCCCGTCCCGGCATCAGCCCAAGTACCGATTCGCGCGTTTGCGGCGTAAATACGATGCGCACCGCATTTGCCCGGTCATGGAATCCGCGACCGAGCAGGCAGTTCTCTCCCAGCGCCGTCGGCGGGTAGTCCGCTACGGGAATCCACACCGGATAGAACGCCTCGACGCTAACGCTCGCATCCGGAACCGCGTGCTGCAGTACGCCCGCCAGCCCTTCGGCCGTGCGGGTTTTCTGGCTCGCCAGGCCGAGCATCGACAGCAGTTTGCGCGTACCGACCGTTTTCCCGATTTCCGCATGACCGATGCCGAGCCCGGCGAAACTCAGCAGATAGCGCGATATTTCGTCGGTTCCATCGGCCCGAAAGCCGGCTGGGTAGCGGTACTTGCGCCACACGCGGTAGTACTGCGTGATGGTCCGGTGATGGAAGATGTCGAGAAATGCCGACAGCGGCTCGGCACCTTCGCGGTTCTGCGCAATCTCGTCGGGGAAGTACGACGGCATGCGTGCGTCGACACCGTACAGCCCAAGAAACGTCGTGCGCACCACGGGAGACGTCGGCCCGTTTTCGCCGTCGTATTCGATCGCATCGATTTCGCGGTTCGGAAACCCGAGCCGCGCGCGCGAGCGAAAGCGCACCGGCTCGGCCGCAGGTGAATCGGTGGTGCCGATGGGCGCACAATCCGGCGCCGCAAGTTCCATCAGTTCGCAAAAGCGGAAGAAATTCATCCGCGTGGCGTTGTCAAGGATTACGGGCATCAGCATCGGGCCCACATCGTTCGCCAGCGCCCGCGCGCCTTCCCGTTCGGGCGCCAGCCCACGCATGTCGTTCAAAACGGTGCTCCTTCTCCATTCGTATCGGGCCATTCAATCCGCCGCCCGGTCGGCTGCGCCACGATCACGAGCTTCGTGTACAGGTTCAACGTTGCGTACAAGCCGAGGAAGCGATTCAGCATTCCACCGAACAGCTCGATATCGCCGTCGCCGGCGAACGCCGTGCTGTCGAGCGTGACCTCGATCTCAACCCCGCGCTGCAGTCCGCCCTTGACGAGCTTCTGCAGCAAGCGATGACGCACCTCGGTAATCGCCTCGATCCGGCGCCGGTTCAGTTCGCCCTCGGTCCAGTCGTAGAGCGCAAGACTGCCGCGCAGGATTTCCACATCGAGCAACGACAGATAGTTCGGCGCGAGATGTGACAGCACGCGCCATTGGAAACGGTCGCCGGTCGGCGGGTACACCGGCAATGTGGGTGCGCACAGGTTGCGCACCGCGCCAATGTTCGTGAAGCCGCCCCCCATGCGCGTGATGCCGGCCTCACGCAAACGCTTGCGCGGCAGCATGCCATTGGTGCCCGTGACCGACAGCGACAGCGTTTCCTGTGGCAGCGTCTCCCGGCGCTCCCACGCGTGGCCGCCCAATACCACCCATGTGTCGAACCGGCCCGATGGGCTGCGCCGCATGCGCGTATGGAAATACCGTTCCGGCATTTCGTGGCGCAGCATGCCGCCGCGGTGGCGGAACGCGGCAAACGGCGCATATTCGAAGCGTGCGCCTTTACCTGTTTCGAAGCCCTGCACGGTATCCACCGAATACACATCGACATGCTCCCCGCGCTGCTCAAGGGCGCGAACGCGATATTCCGTTTCGAACTGCGTCGCGGTAATCGGGTCGGCTTCCAGCGTGAACAAGTTGATGATCGGCGTGCAGAACAGGCGCAGGTTGTCGGCGGAAAAACGCATGTCGTCCGGATACGGCTTCTCCAGCACGACTTCCACGTCGACATAGGGCGCGGCATGCGGGATCGCCTGCATGTCCAAACCGGCGATGTCCACGAACATGAACTTCTCCGGAAACGTGAAGTACTCGAGCAGCAACTGGTAGCCGCCGAACGCGTTGTCGGCCTTGGGCCACAGGCGCTCGTGGGCGGCGAATCCGGCGGGTTCGAGGTGCAGGCCCGGCATCGGTTGCGCTGTGCCCGGACGGTCTTCCGGGTAGCCGGGAATGCGCACCTGCACCGCCACTGGCTCCGCCGTGAGCGCCGCATACAACGCCAGCGCCACCGGCCGGTCGGCGTTCAGATACAGCCGCAGGCGGGGGACTTCCAGCTGCTCGCGGCGCGCCTGCGGTTGCACTTCGAGCCGGATGCGAATCACCGAGCGGCCGTCTTCGCGTGTGTATGTGCTCGCTTCACTCAAGCGTAATGGATACAGGTCAACTGCCTGCGTCGTCCGGTATATGCATTCGATGCTGTCGTCACCGATGGGGTCGGACATCACTTCGAGGCCGGGCTCGAGCGTCTCGTGTTTTTGCAACGCGCCGTCTGCCGGGATCAGTTCAAGAATCGACAGCGAGGGGATCATCCGCAAATAGTGCGGCCACAGCATGCTCACCAGACCTTCGGTCAGTTCAGGCAGTTCGTCGTCAAGCTTGTGGCGAAGGCGGCCCATCAGGAACGCGAAGCCCTCGAAGAGTCGTTCGACGTGCGGATCGCGATCGCCGATACGGTCGACGTTCAACATGCGCGCACGGTCGGGAAAGGCGCGGGAAAACTCTTTTCCCGCTTCGCGCAGATAGCGCATTTCCGCTTCGTAATAGCGGAGGATTTCGTTGTCTTTTGTAGGGTTGCTCATTGAGGGAGAGTTTTAGTGCGTCGTTAAGCGAGCGTTGCGACACGCGATGGATCGATGGCGGTCAACTCGGCCACCAAGGCGTCGATGCGCTGACCGAGCGCGGGCTTGTCCGCGTCCTTGCGGTTGATGCGAATCTTGAGCAGACGCAACATGTGCTGTTTGGTTTCGAACGCCAGCGTTGGCTCCCAGGCGGCAAGCTGGAAACGCTGGGCGACGGTGTCGAGCGTCGAGAGCAGGTGCAGCGCCATGTCCGGCCGGTCGGCGCCTTCGGCGACGCGGGCCATTACGAGTTGCCGCACAAAGCGGTCACGCTGTCCGTCTTGCGCGGGCAGACGCTGCAGCCAGGCGAGCGCCTCGCCAAGGCCTTGCTGCGTCGCCAGTTCGGTGGCCTGGGCTTCCGTTTCCGCCCAGTCGGCATCGGCCGACGAAACCGCCATCGGCGCCACCGCCTCGCCGCGTTCGACGTCGCGCACTGTCGCGTGGCGCGCGATCCATTCGAGCGTGGCATCGTCGGCAAACGGCGCCCCATCGGAGAACGCGAGGTGCTCAAGGCCCGGGAGCCGTTCGAGCATCAGCGCGCAGTCCGTGGCGGCCAGCTCACGCACTTGCGCGTATTCCCCGTCCGCCTGCTCCTGTGCGCTGAACGCGTAGTACTGCAGGTCCAGCCAGAAGTGATTGGCGCCCTCGGCGAAGGCGGACTCGACTGAGTCAAGCAGCTCGAACCACTGCTTTTGCAACATCAGGCGCTTGAGATGCGATCGTAGTTCGGTGCGCGGCGCGACGAGCCGGGTCTTGCCGCCAATTTCATGGGGCGGCACTTCCGTCAGCGTATCCCAACGAACGCAGCGCATCAGGCGATAGGCTGCCAGATAACCCTGCGGCTGGTTGCGCAGGAACTGCGCCATCTGGCGCGCACGTTCGAGCAGTTCACGCGTGGACGAGACTTCGGCAAGTACCGGCAGCGCGGCCACGATGGGCGCCGAGCTCGACAGGACTTCATGATTCGCACTGTCGGGCGGCAGCGGTGTTTCCAGGCGGCCTTCGAAGCGGCCAAACAGCGAATCGAGGTCTGGACGCGCGGCCTCGGGCCATTGCGCGGTGCGCTCGGCGATCAGCGCAAGCGCCGAGAGCGTGCGTTCGAGGCGCGTGGCGGAGAGCCCCTGCACGCGATCGAGACGGTCCGCGAACGTGCTGCCGGCGAGCCACTCGAGCGCCGCCTTGCGGGTGCTGGCACGCGCCGGCAGCAAGGTATCGCCGAAGCGGTCAATCAGCGCCGAAAGCAGTTCGAAGCCGGAAGCCACACCTTCTGCGCCGTCGCGACGCATGCGGGCATAAACGTAGTACACGGCAACGCGGACGTCTTTCGCCCGGTGCTTGAGCAACCGTTCCGCTGTGTCGACGATCAGCGTATCGTCAATGTCGGAGAATTTTGCGACCTCGTCCTTGACGGCAAGGAAATCGTCGTCGTAAGCGAGGTCTTCGCCGGCCGGCGTGGCGCTGCCAATCGGCTGCAACCAGTCGTCCCAGCGCGATTGCGCCGAACGAGCCAGATCTGACGGTGTGCGCGCGCCGAACAGCGCGCTCAGAAGTTTGGTGAGTATCACGGTCAATGGTCTCTTTGTGCGGTCCGATTCATGCTGTGCGTCATGCCCCTGGCGTCCTGTCCATGAAGACCCGCTGTGGCAGTACAAAGCCCCTGAGCGCCAGCAGGTCCAGCGGCCCGCGGCCGACATCGGTGCGCATCAGGTAGCGCAACGGATACGTCAGCGTCTCGGGCGCCGGGGCGCGAGGACCTTGCGCCACCAGACGGTCGGCATCTTCGGCGGCGTCCCCGGCAGCGTCATCGTCCTGGGTCCGCGCCGCCGTGTCTGAGCGCGTCAACGCGTTCGTCTGCGGGACGCCCTGCCACGTCAGTTGATACGTTGCGTTGTCGAGCGGCTCGACCCTGGCCTGCTCGAGCATTCGCACCAGCCCCCAGCGCCCGCCAAACGCGTGGCGCTGCGTCGTCCCCGCCGTCTCGGTCTGCCATGTCAGCCCCGTGCCGAGGTGCTGCGAGTCGCCCGACGGCCATGTCAGTGCCTGCCAGCTTTCCTGCTGGTTGTAGTAGTGCAGGCGCTGCCCGTCGAGCGTGAACACGGTATCCGTTACGCCGGGTGTCGGCACCGGCTTCAAATCGAAGCGGTACTGCGGCTCGCCCTGCGCCAGCAGGTGCACGGCGATGCGCTGCAAGGTATTGACCGCCGCGAGGAACGCCGGATCGAACGGCAACGTCCTGCCCCCCGTGGATGCCGGCACCCACTGGTCGCCCTGCAACTCCAGCACGCCCGCGAGTTGCGCGCCGAGAAACGATGCGATCAGTCCCCCCTGCGGGCGCAGGAAGCGGGCAAGTTCCGGCAGTGACGCGTCGTTGTCGGTGTCGGCGAACGGATAGCGGCCGGCAAACGAGCGGTCCCACGTCGCCACGATGGTCTGCCGCCACGCCTCGTTGAAGCTCGCCTGCGCAGGCCGCAACACCGTCTGCGTGGCCTGCGCGACAGGCCGCACGAACAGCGCGTCGCCCATGCCCGCCCATTGCTCGCCCAAGCTCGCCGCCAGCAGCGCCGCGTAGGCCTGCGTGTCGGCCAGGGGCGAACTGCCGCCCTGGAACAACGATTGCGCGGCCTGCCTTGCCTGGGCATCGGCGTCGGGACTGTCGCTGATCTGTTGCAGCCTCAGCCGCAGCGCCGTGACGCGCTCCATGAAGCGCTGCAGGCTCAGCTCGCCATTGGCGGGGGCGTTCGCGTCGCCCTGCGCCACCAGGCGCAGCACCGGGCCGAACGAGGCGCCCAGCGGGCCTGCGGGATCGGGTTTCGCCATCTGCGGCGCCTCGATCTTGCTGCCCAGCATGTTCTGCGCCTTCGTCACCAGCGTGTCCGATAGCGAGGCCGTCAACGCCCCCGCCCCGCCCTGGTATTCGAGCGACTTCATCAGCGCGATCACCGGCGACTGGCGTGCGTCGGCCATCAGTTTGAGTTGTTCGATCGCGGCAGGCAGCGTCGGCGCCGGCGCCCATTGCAGGGTGTTCATGAACTGCTGCCAGTAGCCCGCGTAGTCGGCGAAGTAGCGGCTGCGCAAGGCCGCCTTGCGCGCGTCGACCGAGAGCGCAGGCGCCTGCGGCCGAGCGGCCTGAACGCCTGCCAGCACCCAGTCGCCCGCGACTTCGCCGCGCTTGGCGGCCGCGTCGATCGCGGCTTCGACGCTCCCGGCATAGGCCTGGCGCGTGAAGGCGCCCGGCACGATGGCCGAGGCGCGCAGCAGGCCGCGCGTATCGGTGCCGGAGGTCAGCGATGCCAGGCTCTGGTCCGGGTATTTGTTGCCCAGCGCATCGAGAATGCCCTGATAGATGGTGTCTTCGGAGTTCTTCACGCCGATGGCGGCCAGCAGCGTCTGGCGCGATGCGCTCACCAGTTCCGCATGCGGCGCGATGCGCCAGTCTTCATGGGCCGGCAGATGCCGTGCGTAGAAGCCGAGCAGGCGCTCGGCCAGGTCGAGCGTCTCGCCCGTGGGCATGTCCGCGTCGGCGCGCCAGTAGCGGGCCAGCAACGGGGTCATGAATGCGGCGTCGGCACGGCCCGGCTCGGCCAGCATCAGGTAGGTCTTGAGCGCCTTGTGGCCGTCGAGGGCGAGGTCGATGGCCGGGTTGTCGTGCTCGGTGGTCTGCATCTGGCTCAGGTCGGCAAGTTCGGCTTCGAGGCTCTGCTTGACCGGTGTGACCAGCACGCGTTGGCTCGCCTGCGCGTACGGGCGCCACAGGGCGGCGAGTACGTCGGCGTCGCGGTTCAGGCCGAAGCGGGTGTGAAGTGGTGCGCGGTCGCGCGTGCGCTCGTCGTAAAGGTCGATACGTTGCTGCAGCGCGAGCAGGGCGCGCAAGCGTGTCGCGGCATCGGGCGCGCTGGCCAGCGCCCGGACGGCTTGTTCGCTGAGGTGCAGCTCGCGCGCGTTCGACAGCCCCGAGACCAGCATGCCGGCGCTCCACAGGCCGAGCGCGCACAGGGCCACGGTCGAGAATACGGTGACCGGATGCCAGCCGATGCGTCGGCCCGGTGCACGGCGCGCCACACGGCCGATGTGTTGCCAAAGCGGCAGATCGGCACTGTCGGGGGCAAAGGCGCCGGCGTTGGACGCGGCGTCGGACGCGGCGTCGGCGGGGGCGGAATCTGCAACGGCGCCGGCTTCGCTCGGGTACGGCGCAAAATACACGCCGCGCACGGACTGCCGGCGCACGCTCGCGGGCGAGCCGGCGATCCAGCTGGCCAGCGGTGCGCAGCGTGTGTCCAGGCGCTCCGACAGTTCCGCCGCATAGCGGTCAAGGCCGTTGCGGACCAGTTGTGCGACGCCGCGATCGGCGAGTTGGGCCCGCACGCTCAGCAACGCGGCTTCGATCGCGGGGGCATCGGCCTGGCGAGGGAATTCGCAGCCGATCACCGGCGTGGCGCCCTGCGCGACGTCATCGGTTTGCGCGACGTCGAGCAGGTAGACCGGTGCGGCCCAGTGCAGCGCCTCGGCGATGGCCGCGAGGTTGGCGTGGTGCGCATCGGCGCCGCGCTGGCGGCCAGACAGGTCCTGGGTGCCGTCAAGTGCCAGCACCACCGCATCGACCGGACGGCCACGGCGCAGCTGGTAGAGCTGTTTGAGCCAGTTGGCATCCGGTCGGCCGTCCGCGCCGTTTTTACTCCACAGCAGCACCGCGTCTGGCGTGACCAGCCAGCCCTGGTCGGCGAAGTCGGACATCAAGCGCGCGATCACCGCATCGTCGCCGGTGAGCAGCAGCCAGGGTTGGCGATAGCGCCAGCGCAGGCCGTGACGGACTCGCAATTCATCACGCAATCGCAACAAGGCGGCTGACGTACCCTTCTCGAGTGCCTTCACATGTTCGGGGACCAACAGCGCTTGCGTCGTTCCCGTGAGGCGCGCGGGATTCCAGTGCAACAATTTCGTCAAACGCCGCGAAGCATCCGCCTCCTCGCGCCTCGGTTCGAAGCCGAAATAGAGTGCCATCGCAACAAGAAAGGCGCAAAGCGCGACGATCGCCAAGGTCTTCTTCGTTTCAGTATCGAGCCAGAAGAGGTCTCCCTTGAACCAGACCAGCGCGCCAACCGCAATCGCGACAAGCAGATACGAAAATACGTCGATACGGAATTTAGTCATTTTTCGGAACGTCTTGTTGCGTGTGTTGCTCTGCTGGCGCGAGAACGGCCAGCAGGACCTGCGCCTCGTCCTGGACGCCCACGATGTACGGCGCATTGGACGCAATGGCCCGATCGAGTGCGAGTGCTGATGCGAGCCAAGGCGCCGTTGGCCCCGTTTGGCCAACGAGTGTTTCGAGCGCGAAATCCGATGACGCGGAACCAGCGGCCGAACGGCCCGCTGCCGTTAGCGCAATTTGCATCTGGGCTGCGTTGCCTTCATCGAACCCGGTCTGTATCGTTCCGCCGACGGCTCCGCCCGTCGTTCGTCCCCACTTCAATGCATAGTGCATGGCGCCTTCCGGCGGGTTGGAGGTATTGGACTGCGGGCGGTGCAGCCAGCCGGCCACGGAAAGCTTTTCCTTGTGCGCGAGTTCCGCCGGACAAAGCATGAACATGCACGCCGCCTCAGCACTACCGGGCTCAGGATCCTTCGTATAAAGGTGACTGAGATTTGCGCTGATAAGTAATGTCACAACGTCGCGAAGCGCGGGGTCGGTACGGTCGAGCATCGTATCGACGAGCCACAGGCCGCCGTTCGGCTCGATCACCGGTTTTTCGCTCAGGCGCGAAGGGCGAACCGATTCTGGCAAACCGTCCCAAACCGCCAGGATGGTTTCGCTGGAAAGATCGAAGCCGGTAATATCCAGGTGGACCCGAATCGGAATCCGCATTGGGACCGAGTCCAGAACATCCGCAATTTGGGGAGCAAATGAGCGCAAGATCCATTTGAGTACGGCACCTTGCCGCTCCTTATCGTTAAACATCAACGCCGCCGAAGCGGGTTCAAGGCAGCTCGCGACGATCATTTCGCGCGACGCCTTCGCGGGCCGGGTCGGCAGACTGGCACTTCGCGCCACGATTGCGTCGAAGGTGTTTTCCTTCTCGTCGACGTGAAGACGGTATTGAGCCGAGAGAACGGCCAGCGGCACGCTCGCCACGTCGAACACCATGTCGATGTACACCTTGCGGAGCCGGTTATCCGATTGCGCCCGGCTCCGCCACTTGTAAAAATGCGAGAAACGCCGCAGAACAAGCGCGCCAGACAGGCACACAGGGATGACGACAACGGTGAACCAGAACCACGACGTCTGCGTCTTCGCGTTGCGTGGCCATGTCCAGAGCGCAAACGCAATACCGGCGAGCGTCAGCACGACGAAAACGATCGACCAGACAAATGGCGACGGCCCCTTGTGTGACACCGGCGTCTCGGCTGGCAACAGCGAAAAATCAACAGCCATCACGGAAACCTAGCGCGACCCGCTATTCGGCAACGACGAAATCAATGCGCACCCGCACTCACAAAGATGACCGTCTTCAGCCACTTCGAGGTTACCGTCACGAATGTTCGGATTGCCTTGCGCAATGCGATTGAGACCGTGTACGTCGCAGCGCACCGGGTCAGTGCGCCGCGCCAGCGCCCGGCCCATGAAATCACGCTTGCCGCCGTGCAGCACCTCACCGCCGCGACTCAAACGATCACCCGCTCGTATTACGCCTGCCATTGACTTTTCTCCCATGCTGAATTCAACCGTCCATTGCCGACCGGAACTGCGTTCAAAACCCACCAAGCGCGCCTGGTTTTGCCATTCTTTTTGAAAATTCATCCACGCGCTGCGCGCTACGCTGGTCTTGCGCGCGCTGCTTGGCTTCCTCGTCGAAATCGCTTGTTCCGAGCGTGTCCGTCTCACGTGTGCGGAAGTACAGGTTCGACGAAAGAACGTGGTCGTGCCAACTTGTCAGCATCGTGTCGTGCACCAGCAGGTCGAACAGCGCCATGACTTCCGGGGGAAGCGGATTTCGGCCGCTCGCGCCGTCCTGCCATGCCCGCACGAGGGCAAGCGTTTCAGGAGCCAGCATGACCGACTCAATCAATTGCGCGCTGTGCTCCATATCTGCGTCGTAGGGGAGTTCGACGTTCCGGTCCAGCGCCCGAATGCGGTGCGCTGACTCTTTTCGTGCGTCATGCATCGACTGGCGCTGAATCAGCACCTCCGCTTCGCGGCCGATGCGCTCCCACACACCCACCACTGAATTCGACAGCGCCGACGCCGTGCTGCGCAACGACGCTCGCTCGGCGTCCTGTGCCGCCTGCATCCGCGCGAGCGCTTGTCCCAGCGCTTGCCGATCGATCGGCCTGCGCGCGCGCGCGGCCCGGTACTCCTCCACCGCATTGGTACGTTGCTGCACGAGTGCACGATGGGCGCGCTTCACGTCTTCGGTCGCGTCGTTCAAGGATGCGCGGAACGCCGGCGTCTGATATCGCGTGGCCTGCCAGCGCAGAAACACCTGCATGTGTGCGTGGAAGTTGAGCCCTTTCTCACGCGGCACAAAAGCGCGGTACGCGCCGATCAGATCGGGGATCTTGTAGCTGGCCTGGCCGACGGTGATGGGCTGTGCGAGGGTGAATTTGTCGAAGGTGTTGCCCTTGAACTTGAACAGATCCTCCATCATGTCGACCGCCGCCCCTGCCATCAACGCCTCGTTCAGCATGTCGCGCAACGTGACGCGCTGGAGTTCCGCGTGAAAGCCCGTCGATTCTTCTCGCGCACCGCCCGTGATGTCTTCGCTGGACCCCGGATACAGGTACTGATCACCGCGCGTCTTTTCAAGGCTGTCGAGCCGCTGGTAGAAGCGAAGCTCATGCGCTGCCGCGAAATGCACGCATCGGCGCACCGCCTCGGGAACGCCAAGCGGTTGGTCGCCATAGTTCTGCTTGATCATGTTCACGAACGGCACGAAGTCGAGCAGCTTGTTTGCCGCGATCAGCGACGACACTGCATCGAGCAGGCCGACAAACTTGATCTCGATCGCATTGTCCTCAATCGCGAGATCAAGGTCGTCACGCCGTTTGTACTTCCGCACGAGTTCGTTCACGAAAGCCCGGGCGAGTACGCCACCACGATCGGCACCGAACACGGAAACCTCGATGCGTTGAATCTTGTCCATCTGCGACTTCGCATCGCGGTAGGCCGCCTCAAACTGCTTGAGCGCCGCGTAGAGCCGATCCTCGACACCTGTTCCGAACAGCGCGGCGATGGCTGCATTGTCACGTACCTGCGGAACCGCTTCCATTGCGACGCCGACGAACACACCTTTGGCCACGGACCAACCTGCTTTGAGCGGGTTTTTCTTCACGTCGTAAAGTGTCCCCCGACCCGCCGCCTCGAGGCGGCGCCCCCACCGATGGTCCCGCGCGAACGTCAGCACGCGGCCGACCTTGCCAGGAACAGTTTTCGCTTGCGCAACGAGGTCGCCATATACCCTGGAGACGGGTCGCCATGACATTTCGTCGAGCGCCTCCGACGCCGCACGCTTCACGGCTTCGCCGGGCGCCTTTTTCAGATCGAGCAGCTTGTCGGCGCCGACGACCTTCAGCCCCGTGGATTGCGCTGCCCCGACCGCTGACGTGCCGAGCGCCTTTGCGGTCTTGACTGCCGCGGACACAATTTCATTGTTCTCTGCGTCTTTGTTCAGTTCGGTGCCGAGGCCGGAGTAGTAGAAGGGATACCAGAACTGGTTGGGCAGGTCCTTCCGTCGGTCGTCCTTATTGTCTCGATGAGCCTCCCACAGACGGCAAATGTTCGAATAGCGCGATGTCGAAGGGTCATCGAAATCGCGATGGCGACCAAACGCGTCGAAGAAAAACCCCATCTTGATTACCGCACCGCAGGGAATACATTCGTCGTGTTTATAAGGCTTGTGGGTCGTGATCATCCCACTGAGCACCTTCAGCGGCGTCCGATCTACAGTATCGAGTGGCGTGGCGTTATTCATGTGCGGCTCCATTCTTTTCGCGTTCGAATTTATTGCGCTTCACCGCATCAACCACCGATGCCGGCAGCTTTTCCATCGCAGCCCCGAACGCACCGGGTATGCCCTTGGTCTCAGCCAGAATCTTCCCGACAGCCGGATGCTCGTCGAACTTCGGATTTAGCAAAGTGAAATAGACGTACTGCTTTAAATCCTCTGTATCCGTAAGGCGATACTTGACCCACGCGCCAGCCGCCAGACGGGCAGTCCGGCGGAACACAACGCTGCCATCTTCTCCGTTGGGGTTGAGAAGCCTTCCGTGATGCGTGCTCAACCAAAACCGCACGTCCGAATAAAAGATGCGCGTGCCTCTCAAATCATTGCGAAACTCGAATTCGACGTGATCGTCGGGGTAGAAGTGCAGACCAAGAACCCGTTCGCCGGCCCCTCCTGTGAGCTTCGTCGGCGGCAGACGTACGTGAGATACCTTGTGGATTTTCTTGATCGGTGCGTACGGATTTTTCATGAATTCATCCTGGTCATAGACATACCAGTCCACCGTGAATTCCGTGCCCTTGAGCGTGTAGCAGCAGCTCAGGCGACCTTCCCCGGACCCCGGCATCAGATCCCCGCCGCCGCCTGCCTTGTTGCCATACTTGTCTGTCACGACAAACCGGCTCAGGTTGTATGGCGTGTAGTTGAAGCCGCTCATGCTCAGCCCGCCATAGGTCGGCTCCGACGAAAACACGTCGCATCCGGCGAGCAGCGCCAACGGCAATAGGAGTACGTAGAGCAACTTTTTCTTCATATTCACGTCACCTGGTTGTCTACGTGATGGATGCCGAGTGCGGGATTCGCCTGAGCGGCTCCTTTCTGGATGCTGTGGAATTTGTTGCGCTTCACCGCATCAACTACCGATGCCGGCAGCTTTTCCATTGCCGCGCCGAAGGCACCGGGTATGCCCTTGGTCTCAGCCAGGATCTTCTCGACCGCCGGATGCTCGTCG
The DNA here is from genome assembly GCF_902459695.1 of Pandoraea terrae. Taxonomy (GTDB): domain Bacteria; phylum Pseudomonadota; class Gammaproteobacteria; order Burkholderiales; family Burkholderiaceae; genus Pandoraea; species Pandoraea terrae. The sequence goes on along the minus strand of NZ_CABPRZ010000003.1, from coordinate 155,454 downwards.
AACTTCGGATTTAGCAAAGTGAAATAGACGTACTGCTTTAAATCCTCCGTATCCGTCAGGCGGTATTTGATCCAGCCTTCCGCCGCCAGACGAGCGGTACGGCGGAACACAACGCTGCGATGTTCCCCGTTTGGGTTGAGAAGCTTTCCGTGATGCGTGCTCAACCAAAACCGCACGTCCGAATAAAAGATGCGCGTGCCCCTCAGATCATTGCGAAACTCGAATTCGACGTGATCGTCAGGGTAGAAGTGCAGACCCAGGACCCGTTCGCCGGCGCCACCTGAAACTTTGGTGGGGGGAACGTGGACTTGGGTGGTTTTGTGGATATCTTGAATCCGCTTGTGTGCACGGAGGGACTTTCTCGCCTCGTCAGCGTCGTAGACGTACCAGTCCACCGTAAATTCCGTTCCCTTAAGCTTGTAGCAGCAACTCAGGCTGCCTTCCCCGGACCCCGGCATCAGATCCCCGCCGCCACCTGCCTTGTTGCCATACTTGTCCGTCACGACAAACCGGCTCAGGTTGTATGGCGTGTAGTTGAAGCCGCTCATGCTCAGTCCGCCGTAAGTCGGCTCCGATGAAAAAACGTCGCACCCGGCGAGAAGCGTCAGTGGCAGCAGCAGTATGTAAAGAAGTTTTCTTTTCATATCCGTGTGAGTCGTCGCGTTGCAAGCGTTTCCACAAATTCATCGTTGACCTTGGACAACACGTCAGCAAATGGAATGTCCCCGGACGATGCCAACGTCAGTTGGTGCTGAATCAGCGGATGCTCGTCAAACCGCCGCGCGACCAGCAGGCCCTTGGACACATACTGAAGCATGTCGCCTTCGTCACGAATGCGATAACGTGCCGCACGCTCCATCTGGTCGCGTACTACCTGATACAACGCCTCCGCCGACAGGTGAGCGAGACGCCCCCCCAACAGTTCGCGCAGTTGCAAGGCCAGCTTGTCGGGAATACCCAACGCGAGCAACGCCAAGTGCTGTTCGTTGGTCATCTCCAGGGTTAAAGTGCATTGAGGACGCTGCGGTTCGGCCTCGCGCCAGACACACTCGCCTCCCGTACGTTTGCGGTGCCAGATCTCGAACGCTACCGAGGCGAAACGGTGCTGCTCCTCCGGTGTCCAGACGTCGCGCAGCCACTCCAATATCCTGTTGTCGTAGTAATGCAGGTAAAACGCCCGACGGTCCTCAAGCCTGTATTCGCAGTGCGCACGAAAATGGCGTGTCAATTCCGGCAGCCCATACGACGACCATATCCACGTCACCACGAAGTCGTCCTGCGAGAACTGCCATAGGCGTTCAAGCAATTGCAGGGGAATGTCCGGCACCGACGCGTTTACATCAATCGCGATCAACAACGGCGATATGTCCTTGTGCGCCGACAAATCGGTTTCGTCCCAGAGCGCCTCGAACTGGATTACCTCCAGGCGCGAAAGGGCGTTGCGCAGATCCGACAGCCCGCGAGTGTCGACAAGCGCGTAAAGGCGTGTCGCCGCGTTTACCTCACTCAATCGCACTTGCGTTTCGTGAACGTGCGCGCCGAACCCCTGCCAACAAGCCGCCGCGCCTTCGGCGCCATTCTCATGAATATCGGTCATCGGCATCACCGCCATAACACCGGCGTTTTGAGCATTGCACCACACTGCAAACCGCTACGAAAATTGGCCAGTCCGCACGAATCCATGACATAAGCCGGGGTCAAAACGTAGTGTTCAAATCGCATCGTCGTCCCCCTTGTGTTCAACGTCATGCCTTCTCCGTCATGGCTTCGACCCCGGTGCGTGCATCGAGCAGGCACTGCTTGCAAACACCCACCGGAAGCGTCGGCATCGGTGGTTCGAGGCTCGCAGGCCCTTGCCACGTGAAGTTGCCGCACTTGAACGTAATGGTTCCCGGACACCCGAATTCGATGTTTCCGCCGTCGAACTTGAAATAGGAGCTCTGACTGGACATCGTCATCGCGCCGGCCGATACGACATTGATCTGACCATCCACGCTCGACAGCGTCATGTCCTTCGACGAGGTAAGCTGCATCTGGCCCGAATGCGCCGCCGCCGAAAAGTCGCCCTTGGCCGTGACCAGCTTGATACCGTTCTCCTGCGCAAAAATCGACGCGCTCTGCCCCGCGGCAATCGTCACGTGCTGACCGGCTCCCAAGTCCAGATTCGCGCGCGCTGAGGCAATCACATTGCCGTTTGCCGCAAGCTGAATACTCTCGGCTGACGTGAGCGCGATGCCTGCCGGTGCACTTACCAGAATGACCGCCTGCTGGAGGTCAGTGAGACGCCGCTCCATCAGATCGCGCTGTCGTTCGATATCCGCCAACTGCACCCGAGCGGTGGCGGCACACTCATTCAGACGCTGCATCTGCGCCAACGCGTCGGAAAGAAGTGCCTTCGCCGCCTTCATATCCAGCTGCTGCCCCTCCGCCCTGGGCTGGTCATCGGCAGAGATGAACAATCCCTTGCCGCTGCGCACCGCCCCCCACCCCGAAGTCCGCAGCTCAAACCCTTCACCGCGCTTCTGCCGCTTCCTGTCGACCAGATAGCCGAGATTCAACTGACTCTTTCCCGAGTGCTCGGTCGACAGCTTGATGTGTTCCTGCCCCTCCCAGTCCTCGAAGCGCAGCTTGTTGTTGCTCTGCGTGCGGATTACATTGCGCGAGAGCCAACGATCCTGATTCGTGATCAGGTCTGTTTGCTGGCTGTTGTGATGAAACTGCGAGATATACGGCTTGTCCGGATCGCCGTCGCGAAACGCCAGCGTCGCTTCCGTGCCCTCAAGCGCCGGAAAGTGAAACCCCGTCTGCAAGCCCCCGGCAAAGGGCTTGGCAAGCCGCAGCGGCACACTCTCCCCGCCCGGATTCCATTCGTCGAAATCGCAGTCGAATCGGACCTTGTAGTGGCCGTCCTTCGTCAGGTACGCATACTTGTACCCGCCCGGCGAAGTGACGCGCCCGCTCAACGTGCCGCTGATCTTCGGCCAAGTCTCGTCCTCGAGCTTTAACCGGAAGCGCCTGTCCGAAGGGATCGCGCGGTACGTATTCCGGTACGCCTCATCGCGCGCGCCGGTGTGCGTCACCTCGATCATCACCTGTCCGGTCGGCGCATCCGGCAGCGCTTCGTCCATGCGCAGGATGCGACCGGGCCGCAGGTCGAGCACATTGCTCTCGCCCTCGTAGACCACCTGCCAGGCGATCGCCGCCTCGTGCCGCAGTTGCGCTTCCCACTTCGCGCCGGCCTGATCCAGGTGATGCGTGCCGTAGACATACGGCTGACCGTAGGTCGTCGTGTCCTTGCGCGCAACGTTGGCCTCGGCCTTGAACCGCTCGTAGGCCTGATCCGGGTTGTAGTCCGCCACCACAAACGACGCCGGCACTGTCTGCGCGTGCGTTTGCAGCGCCGACACCGACTCGATGCCCGACTCCATCCCCGCCGTCTCGCGATACGGCACCTTCAGCTCGGGCTGGTACAGGTAATGATCGATATCGTCGGCAAACATCACGACATCGCCATGCTTGCCCGGCACGATGTAGCTGTAGATCCCCTCCCGCTCCATCAACACATGGATGTACGGCCAGTCGGCGATCGAATATTGAAAGCGGAATTTGTACTCGGGATACTTGCGGCGCAGCTTGAAGACGAACTGATGCCCCTTGAAGCCATGGCGGCGCAGGATCGCCTCGATGATCTGCGGCGCGCTCTGCTGCTGATAGATGCGACTCGCGCGCGTAATCCCCAGCCGCGCGATGTGCGCTTCCACCACGATCCGGTAGCTGCTGAAGTCTTTCGTCGTCTTCGTCTTCGAGAACTGCGTAATGCAGCCGGAAAACACGCGCGGCTCGGTGCCATCGGCAGGCGCAATCGAAAACGTGCCGTCACGGCCCAGGTACTCGTCCCGGGAGAGCGCATCCGGATGCGTCAACGTCAACGTGATCCGGTACGGTTGCCCCATGCGCTCGACCGCTTCGAACGACACGACCGACAGATCCTTCGCCGTCGCCGCGCTCGGCACGTCAAGAAAGTACGACTGCCTTCCCGTCAAACGCCCGAAGTCCTGCGCGCGTCTCTCGACGCCGCCCTGCAATTCGTTCATCGCTCCCTCTCCCATGGTCTGTGCCCCGAACCGCTGCACAAATGCGCAAGCCCATCCGATGCAAAGCGCGAACCTTGCCAACCAAGGAGACGCGCTTCACGTTACGGCGAAGCGCGTTTTTATCAAACAATCTTAAGGAATGCGACAAACCCCATCGACAATTGGGATTTACCCCATTTATCGACCAAAAATGTTTCCCATAGGCAACTTCCGAATTAACTTTGCGTTCCTGACTGTTACCCCACAACGCAAAGGACATAACGATGAGCGAAAGCTTTCAGAATGAGGTGCCGAAAAGTCGGATCAATATCAAGCTCGACCTGCACACGGGAGGCGCCCAGAAGAAGGTTGAGTTGCCGCTCAAGCTGCTGGTGATGGGCGATTACAGCAATGGCCAGGACACACGAGCACTCAGCGAGCGCACGCGTGTGGACATCAACAAGAACAACTTCGACGCGGTATTGGCTGACTACAACCCGAAGGCGAAGATCGCCGTCGAGAACACGTTGACCGGTGATGGCACCGAACTGCCCGTCGAACTCGACTTCAAGTCGATGCACGACTTCCAGCCGGATGTCGTGGCCGGAAAGGTCCCCGAACTGCGCGCGCTGATGGCCGCGCGCAATCTGCTGCGCGACCTGAAGTCGAACCTGCTCGACAACGCGATGTTCCGCCGCGAACTCGAAAAAATCCTCAAGGATCCGGCCCTGTCGGATCGTCTGCGCGCCGATTTGCACAAAATCGGCGAGGCCGCACCGGCCGCCCCGCAATCCGGCCAGTAATCGCCGCCCACGAGAGAGTCAAGCACCATGGCAAAAAACGAATCGCATAACCTTGAATCGGCCGCGTCCGGCACCGCCGTTCTCGACGCAGCGGGCAAGAGCGTCTATGAATCCCTTTGCGAAAAGATCAATCTGACGCCGGTCACGACGGCGCGTCCGTTCGAATCGTTCCAAAGCGCCGACACGCTGTCGGAGTCGTCGCTGGACGAGCGCGTTGCGCAAGCGATGAACGTCTTCCTGAAGATGATCAAGGATTCGTCGCAGCAGGTCGACCGGCTGGACAAGAGCCTGCTCGATTTCCATATCGAACATCTCGATCAGCAGATCAGCCGCCAGCTCGATGCGATCATGCACCACGAGACCTTCCAGGAGATTGAATCGGCATGGCGGGGCCTGAAGTTTCTGGTCGATCGCACCGACTTCCGCAAGAACGTCAAGATCGAAGTGCTCGACGTGTCCAAGGATGCCCTGCGCCAGGATTTCGAGGACACCCCGGAGCTGATCCAGAGCGGTCTGTATCTGCACACCTATATCCGGGAATACGATACGCCGGGCGGCGAGCCGATCGGTTCGATCATCTCGAACTATGCGTTCAGCCGCAGTCCGCAGGACATCGCCTTGCTGCGCAATATCTCCAAGGTGTCGGCGTCTGCCCACATGCCGTTCATCGGTTCGGTATCGCCGGCGTTCTTCGGCAAGGACTCGATGGAAGAAGTGGCGAGCATTCGCGATATCGGCAACTACTTCGATCGCGCCGAGTACCTGAAGTGGAAGAGCTTCCGCGAATCGGACGACGCCCGCTACATCGGCCTGACGCTGCCGCGCTTCCTGGCACGCCTGCCCTACGGCCCGGAAACGGTGCCCGTGCGCGCGTTCAACTACACGGAAGGCGTGAAGGGCCCGGACCACTCCCGCTATCTGTGGGCGAATGCGTCGTTCGCGTTCGCGGCGAACATGGTGGACAGCTTCGTCAAGAACGGCTGGTGCGTGCAGATCCGCGGCCCGCAAGCCGGCGGCCTGGTCGAAGACCTGCCGATCCATCTGTACGATCTGGGCACCGGCAATCAGGCGAAGATCCCGAGCGAAGTGCTGATTCCGGAAACGCGAGAGTTCGAGTTCGCCAACCTCGGCTTCATCCCGCTGTCGTATTACAAGAACCACGACTTCGCGTGCTTCTTCTCCGCGCACTCGGCGCAAAAGCCGGCGCTGTACGACACCCGCGAAGCGACCGCGAACAGCCGCGTCAATGCGCGCCTGCCGTACATTTTCCTGCTCTCGCGCATCGCGCACTACCTGAAGCTGATCCAGCGGGAAAACATCGGCACGACCAAGGACCGGCGCCTGCTGGAGCTCGAGCTGAACACGTGGATCAAGTCGCTGGTCACGGAGATGACGGACCCGGGCGACGACCTGCAGGCTTCGCACCCGCTGCGCGAGGCGAAGGTCATCGTCGAGGATATCGAAGACAACCCGGGCTTCTTCCGCGTCAAGCTCTTCATCGTCCCGCACTTCCAGATCGAGGGCATGGATATCAATCTGTCGCTCGTCTCGCAGATGCCGAAGGCGAAGAACTGAGCGTTCGCCGCCCGCCATCCACCGTTGCCACCCCGCTGCGGGCTGCCCGTCTTGGCAGCGCGCGGCTCGCCTGCCAGGCGGGGGCGGCAACGCATCGTGCATCGTTGCGCATCCACAAAACAAGATGAAGATTACAAGACCGCTGTGGGCTCAAGGGATTTTCATGACGCCCCAGCATTTCCAGCAGCAGGCACTATGGGACCGCTTCGCCGATGAGCGTGTTGCGCGCATGGCCGGCCCCGACCCGTGGGGTGTACGCCGGGTTGCCTTCGACACGCAGGCGCTGTCGATCCACCGTTTGCAACTGCAGACGCTCGACGTGCGGCTGCCCGACGGCACGTTCATCGACACCGAAACGGCCGATTGCCTGCCCGCCGCGCGCGATCTGAGCGATGTCCCCGCGAATATCGACGCGGTGGTTGCACGGGTCGGCCTGGCGCTCGCCGACGCACAGGGCAGCAATTGCGTCGAAGCCGACCAGAAGCCCCCCCGGCCGCGCCGGTTCTTTCGTGAATACCTTCAAGTCGCGGACCTGAATGGCGAGGGCAAGGAGGAAATCAGCGTCGAACGGCATGCACTGGTGCTGCTGTTCGACTTCGAAGCCCCCGACGCCTATGTTACCTGCCCGGTCGGCCGCTTCGTGCGCAATGCGCAGGGCCGGTTCGAACTCGATCCGGCGTTCGTGCCGCCGTGCCTCTTCCTGTCGGCCAACGAGCGCCTGATGGAACGCACACACCGAATGGCCGGGATACTGAGTGCGAAAAGCGGCAGCCTCGCCGTGCGCCGGCGCGAGCGCGCCGACCAGATCGCGGACTACGCCGTCGCCGATGTTTCGCTGTTCTGGCTGCTGCACAGCGTCAACAGCACGTGGCCGGATCTGGCGCGGCTGTGCCAGGCCCCCGACCAGCACCCGGAGCGCCTGTACAGCGTGCTCGCCCGGCTGGCCGGCGCGCTGCTGACGTTTTCGACAAGCGACACGCTGCAGTCGATCCCGCCGTATGACCACCAGGCCCCCGAACCCATGTTCGCGGAACTGGAATCCGTGATCCGCGTGCTGCTCGATGCCGTCATTCCGTCACGCGTCGTGCCCATTGCGCTCGAACGTCCGCGCGGGACCGTCTGGGTCGGCGCGATCAAGGACGAACGGCTCGCCGACGGCGCCGACTATTACCTGTCAGTCCAGTCAGGCCTGCCCGCTCACGCGCTGCTCGAACAGCTGCCGCGCCTGTGCAAGGCCGGCGCGCCGGACGAGGTGGAGCATATCGTCAACTCGGCGCTGCCCGGCATTCCGTTGCGCACGATGTCGCGCCTGCCGGCGGCGATTCCGATCCGTATCGAGAACCAGTACTTCGCACTCGATGGCGCCCACCCCGCTTTCAAACGGATGATCGCCGCCCGTGCATGCCAGTTCTACGTTCCGTCGTCGATCCCGGACGTGTCGCTTGAACTCTACGCTGTGTTGCCGACATGATGCCTTCCGTTTCCACCCCCCGCGATACTTCGCTTGTGCCGGTCGCATTACGCGACACGGCGCTCACGGTCATGGGTCTGGCCCATGACGCCACGCCGGCCCACTTCGATACGTTCCGCGAGAAATGCAAGGCTCAGATCGACCGCCTGCGGACCGAACTCGAATCGGCGGGCCACCCGCCCGATATCGTCGAGGACGCTACATACGCCCAGTGTGCGCTACTGGACGAGGCAGCACTGCGCTTCTTGAAGGGCAGCGACCGCGACGCATGGGAACATCAGCCCCTGCAAGTGACCGAGTTCAAGAGTCATGATGCCGGCGAAGAACTGATTACGCGCATCAAACGCCGTCTCGCCCAGCCACAGCCGGTACTGCCGCTGCTCGCGATCTTCGCCGCCGTGCTGGACTTGGGGTTCGAAGGCCAATTCGCACTGGACGGCAGCAATGCCCGCGTCGCGCTCATGGCAGCCCTCGATGAACGCCTTGCATCCGAGCGCGATACGTCGGGGCCGGTGATCGTCAGGTCCGGCGCCGCACGCGGGCGGCTTGGCAAGCTGTCGCCGCTTGCCTGGGTGCTGGCCGCCTGCGTCACATCGGCCGTCGCGTACCTCACGCTCGATCAGTGGCTCACAGCCGCTATCGCGCGAATGGCAAGTTGAGGGAGCGACGCTTGGCCGGCTACCCTTACCGAACCCTGATCACCTGGATCGCATCGCTCACCCTGATCTGGCTGGCATTTTGCTCGCCCTGGTCAGCAGGATGGAACGCCGTGCTGGCGATGCTGACGGGATTCCTTGCGCTGTTGTCCTTCGTCATTGCAACGCGGCGCGTACGCGCGCGGCGTGCAGCCACCGCGCACCTGCTGATCGCAATCGACACGGCACTCCTGTCGTTGCCCGGCAACCTCAAGCGCAATACCCCGCTGGTGCTTGCCGTCAGTGATGCGAACCGTGCACTCGATCACGTGTTCGGCGTCGATCGAATCCGCATTACGGACACGGCCATCTGGGTGCGCGCCGGGGCGCCTGCCGATCTCATGCACCTTGCAGACGCCCTGCAGCGCTGGCGCGGCGGACAGGGACCGGATGCCGTCGCTCACCTGATCGCCGCGGACAAGGCCGACAGCGATGCCGTGCTCGGGGCGAGCCTGAAGCGCTGGCGCAGCGCGATCGGCGAGGCCAGCCGCGCGGTCGGTTATCCGTTGCCCGTGTGCGTCGCCGTGTACGCGGAAGAAGCGCGTCCCGCGCCTGACGAATGTCCGTGGTTCGGCGTTTCCGGGAGCGAGCCGCTGCGAATCGACACGTTGCCGGCGCTGGTTGCGTCGCGTGCCGATCAGTACACCCGCATGACGATCGCCGAGCACAGGGAACCTGCCGCATATCGTTCTGCGCGGCTCGACGCGCTGACGCGTTGGGCTTGCCGCGCAGTGCTGCCGGCGCTCGTCGATACGCAGCGGGCCGGTCATCCATTGCGTATCACATCGTTTGGCGTAACGGGGGTGCAGGGACGCCCCGCTCCGGCGTCGCCGTACGGACAGTTCGTTGCCGATGCCGCCGGTTTGACGTTTCCCTCGACGGGCGGCCCCCGTATCCGCTATCCGTTGCCGGAGGCCTTGATCCGGGGAATTCCGCGGCAACCTGTGCGGTCCTTGGCATCGCTAGCGCTGGCGCATGCATTCGTCTGGCTTGCGCTGGGCTTCTGCGCGGCGGCCGCCGCGTCGGCCTGGCAGAATCGCGCGTTGGTCCAACGTGTCACGGGCCACATGGCACAGTACAACGCGTTAGAACCGGCCCAGCACGCTGCACGTGCCGACGCATTGACAGCGCTCAAGCGCGATCGCGATGAACTCGAACGCTACGCCAGCACCGGCGTGCCGCCACGCCTTGGGCTAGGCTTCTACCGTGGCGCAACGCTGCTGCCGCCCGTGCGCGACCTCATTGCCGGCTATCAGCCCCCGGCGCCACCGCCTTCGACGATCGAACTGGACAGCCTCTCCCTGTTCCGGAGCGGCAGCGCCGCGCTTGAGCCGGGATCGAACCGCGTGCTGGTCAATGCGCTCGAGATGATCAAGGCAAACGCCGACAGGCGCGTCCTCGTCGCAGGCCACACCGATGCCGTGGGCAATCCCGGCAGCAATTTGAAACTCTCCGAAGCCCGCGCGGCGTCCGTGCGCGACTGGCTCGCGGATGCGTCGGGCATCCCATCGTCGCACTTCGCGATCCAGGGCTACGGCGACACCCGGCCCAAGGCCTCGAACGACACCGCAGCTGGACGCGCAGCGAACCGCCGCGTCGAGATCACGCTCGTCCCGGATTGCCGCGATGACCGCGGCAGTCCATTACCCCCCCAAGGCCATCCGGCCTGTTCATAGAAGGAGAATCACAATGGCAATTCCCGCATACATGTGGATCAAGGACGATGGCGGCGCCGACATCAAGGGCTCGGTGACGGTCAAGGACCGCGAAGGCAGCGTGGAAGTGATCGCATTCGATCATTCGGTGAAGATCCCGACCGATGCGAACACCGGCAAGCTGACCGGCACGCGCGAGCACAAGCCCATCGCCTTCACGAAGGAGACCGATGCCTCGACGCCGTATCTGTACAAGGCAGTCACCAGCGGCCAAACGCTCAAGTCGATCGAGTTCAAGTGGTACAAGATCGACGACGCGGGCAAGGAAAAGGAGTACTTCAACACGAAGCTCGAAAACGTCAAGGTCGTTGCGGTCAACCCGAAGATGCTCGACATCAAGAACCCGGCATACGAGAAGCATAACCATCTGGAAGACGTCGAGCTGCGTTACGAGAAGATTACCTGGTCGTACAAGGACGGCAACATCATCCACGCCGACAGCTGGAACGAACGCTCGTAATACCACGGTTGAGTGCTCCAGGGACTGACAACGGCCGCGCCGGCTTCCCCCGTTGATGCCGTGTCAGTCCTGTTTTGCGCCAGTCCGCCGCGCGGACTGGCGTCTTTTTGATCTTTTACGATGACCTCTCGCGACCTTTCCCCGTTCCTGCGCCGCCTCAACGATCACTGCACGCGCGCCCTCGCCGAGGCGGCGAGTCTGTGCGAAACGCGTGCGCACCGGAACATCGAAATTGAGCACTGGCTGATCAAGCTTCTTGAACTGGGCAACGGCGATCTGGTTGCGATCGTGCGCCACTATGATCTTCACGTCGACGGCATATGGCATGGCCTGCTCCACGCCATCGACCGCCTGCCGCACGAACTGCGCGGCAAGCCCGGCTTGTCCGATCGGCTCGGGCAACTGCTCGAAGCGGCATGGATGCGCGCCTCCCTCGAGGATGGACAACCATCGATCCGCTCTGCCCACCTGCTGGCCGCACTTGCCGACAAGCCTGCGCTATTGCGCGCGCCCGACGCGTGGGCGCTGCTGTCGGTCTCAGGAACACAGATCGAGCGACTGATGCCCCAGCTTGACCGGATCTCGATCGAGGCCCCGGCCACAGCCAGCGACACGACGACGTGGGCTCAAAACGGGCAGTCCGAACATGCGTCCGGGCGGGAGGCCGGCGCGGGAGCGGCAGGCGCGACGACAGTTCGCCCGCCTGAACCCGAGGCGCTACGGCGCTTCACCATCGACATCACACAGAAGGCACGCAGCGGAAAAATCGATCCGGTGTTCGGGCGGGACGTCGAGATCCGGCAGATGGTCGACATTCTCGCGCGCCGCCGCAAGAACAATCCCATCCTGGTCGGCGAGCCGGGTGTCGGCAAGACAGCGCTGGTCGAAGGCCTGGCGCTGAAGATTGCCGAAGGCGACGTGCCGGCGGCGATTCGCGACGTCAGCGTCTTGACGCTCGATCTCGGCTTGCTGCAGGCGGGCGCGGGCGTCAAAGGCGAATTCGAGCAACGCCTGAAGAACGTTATCGAAGCGGTCCAGCAGTCGCCCACGCCGATCCTGCTGTTCATCGACGAGGCGCATACGCTGATCGGCGCGGGCAATACCGCGGGTGGCGCCGATGCCGCGAACTTGTTGAAACCGGCGCTCGCGCGTGGCGAGCTGCGCACCATTGCCGCCACCACATGGTCCGAATACAAGCAGTACTTCGAGCGCGATGCGGCGCTCGAACGCCGCTTCCAGATGGTCAAGGTGGATGAGCCCGACGACGACGGTGCCTGCCTCATGTTGCGCGGCCTGAAGGACCGCTACGCCGAGCACCACGGCGTGCACATCACGGATGCGGCCATCGCCGCTGCAGTGCGTCTGTCGCGCCGTTACCTGACCGGGCGCCAGTTGCCGGATAAAGCCGTGGATCTGCTCGACACCGCAGCGGCCCGCGTGCGCATGAGCACCGAAGCGACGCCCATCGCCATTTCCGCCTGCCACGCCGAGCGTTCGGCACTCGACATGGAACGTGCGGCGCTGGCCGAGGATCAGGGCCTCACATCCACCGATGCCGCGGACCGGCTGACAGCCATTGACGTACGTCTTGCCGCGTTGACCCGCGAGTGCGAAGCGCTTGACCGGGCGTTTGCCGAGCAGAAGAAGGCGGCCACGGCGCTCGTTGCACTGCGCGAAGAATGGCGCGCGGCGACGGACGAAGCGATTCGCGAAGCGTTGCAGGCGTCGATCCGCGCCGCTCACACGAAGATGGAAAAACACGGCCCGAATGCACTGCTTCACGCGGAGGTGGACGAAGCGGCAATCGCCCGCGTCATCGCCGACTGGACAGGCGTGCCGGTCGGCAGCCTGCTCGAGGACGAACTCGCCACATTGCTCGATCTGGAGACGCGTCTCGGGCGCGTCGTGGTCGGTCAGGACGACGCGCTCGCGGCACTCGGGAAAAGTCTTCGCGCCGCAAAGGCCGGGCTGACATCCGAAGAGGCCCCCCTGGGCGTGTTCCTGCTGGCCGGCCCCTCAGGCGTTGGCAAGACGGAGACCGCGCGCACGCTTGCCGACCTGATGTTCGGCGGTGAACGCGCGCTGATTACGATCAATCTTTCCGAATATCAGGAGGCGCATACCGTTTCCCAGTTGAAGGGATCGCCGCCGGGCTATGTCGGCTACGGACAGGGCGGCGTGCTCACCGAGGCCGTGCGGCAGCGTCCCTACAGCGTGATTTTGCTCGACGAGGTCGAAAAGGCGCACCGCGACGTGCTGAATCTGTTCTACCAGGTCTTCGACCGCGGATTCATGCGCGATGGCGAGGGCCGCGTGATCGACTTCCGCAACGCCGTGATCGTGATGACGTCGAATCTCGGCAGCGAGCAAATCATGGCCGCGACCGAAGCGGTCACTGAAGCCGGCGGAGAAGTCACCACGAGCATGCTGATGGAAGCGATACGCCCGCAACTGGTCGAGCATTTCCAGCCGGCCTTGCTCGCACGGTTCCAGACGGTCGTCTACCGCCAACTGTCGGCCGAGGCACTGGCGTCCATTGTGCGAATGAAGGTCGATAAGGTCGCGCAGCGCATCGACAGGCGATTCGGCTTGCCGCTCATATGCGACGGCGCGCTGGTGGCCGAACTCGTTCGTGCTTGCCAACTCCCCGATTCCGGCGCACGCAACATCGACACGCTGCTCGATCAGCAGATCTTGCCGGTGCTATCGCGCGAGTTGCTGCAAGTCGTGCAACAGCGCCCGTCCGGAAAAGCGTCCGGCGCAGAGGCACCGAAGGGTATCCGCCTGACGTTTTCCGAGGAAGAAGGCATTGTGGTCGACTTCGGCGCGTCTACGGGGGCGATGGCATGACACGTGGCGGGCCGGGACTCTTCGAAGCGGTAACGGGACATTTCGCGAACGGCGCTGCCGTCGACGATTTCGACCCAGCGACGCAGACCTTCCTTTCGGTGCAGGACAATATCCAGCGGATCCTGAACAGCCGCCGCAACGGCCTGGCGCACTTGCCCGATTACGGCCTTGACGACCTGTCGGAAATCTATCGCCACCTGCCGTCGTCGGCGCACAAGCTCCGGCACGCGATTGAAACCACGCTGCTCAAATACGAACCGCGCCTGATGTCGATCGGCATCGATATCGAAGACACCGAGCCAGGCATGTTGCTGAGCTTCACGATGAGTTGTCATCTGCACCAGGCCGGGCTGGTGCGGTTCGGCACACACTTCACACCCGATGGACAGACGCGGCTGAAGATGCTGAAGGCCGACCACGATCGCGACTGACGGCATGTTGCCGCAGACGGCCCCCGACGGCGCAGTCTGCGGTGGCAGCGAGGATCATGCCGCCATGGCGACGGGCATGGCGCGCTCGGGCACCATAGTGTCGACGCTGCTGCGGATCAGGTAATCGAATGCGCCCAGCGACGCCTTCGCCCCCTCACCGACTGCGATGACAATCTGCTTGAACGGCACCGTGGTCACATCGCCCGCAGCGAAAATCCCCGGCACCGACGTCGCCCCCTTCGCGTCGACGACGATCTCGCCGTGACGCGACAATTCGACCGTACCCCGCAACCACTCCGTGTTGGGCACCAGACCGATCTGCACGAACACGCCTTCGAGCGGCACGTTGACTGTCTCGCCGCTTTCGCGGTCGCGATAGACCAGCCCATCGACCTTTCGGCCGTCGCCAGTGATTTCGGTCGTCTGGGCGTTCATGATGACACGAACGTTGGGCAGGCTTCGCAGTTTGCGCTGCAGCACCTCGTCCGCACGCAGTTGCGGGCCATACTCGATCAGCGTGACTTCGCGCACGATGCCGGCCAGATCGATGGCCGCTTCCACACCCGAATTGCCGCCGCCGACGACCGCGACACGCTTGCCCTTGAACAGCGGGCCATCGCAATGCGGGCAGTAGGCGACGCCGCGGTTGCGGTAATCGCGCTCGCCCGGCACGCCGATTTCGCGCCAGCGCGCGCCGGTTGCCAGCACCACGGTGCGCGCCTTCAGCACGGCTCCGCTCGCAAGATGCACCTCGTGAACCGCGCCCGCCGTCGTGGCTGGAACCAGCGCGTCGGCGCGCTGCGCGTCGATCACGTCGACGTCGTAGGTCTTCACATGCTGTTCGAGCGCGGTAGCGAATTTCGGCCCTTCGGTGTGCGTGACCGACACGAAGTTCTCGATCGCCATCGTGTCGAGCACCTGGCCGCCGAAACGTTCGGCGACGACGCCCGTCACGATGCCCTTGCGCGCGGCATAGATCGACGCCGCTGCGCCTGCGGGGCCGCCGCCCACGATCAGCATGTCGTACACGGGCTTGTCGGCCAGTGCCTTGGCGGCACGTGCCTGCGCGCCGCTATCGAGCTTGGCCAGGATTTCCTTGACGCTGCTGCGGCCTTGCGTGAACGACGCGCCGTTCATGAACACGGTCGGCACGGCCATCACCTGACGCGCTTCGACTTCGTTCTGGAAGAGCGCACCATCGATCGTCACCTGGCGAATGCGCGGGTTGATCAGTGCCATCACGTTCAGCGCCTGCACGACCTCGGGGCAGTTCTGGCATGACAGCGAAATATAAGTCTCGAAGCGGTAGTCGCCATCGAGATTGCGGATTTGCTCGATGGTCGGTTCGTCGAGCTTGACCGGGTGGCCGCCGACTTGCAGCAATGCCAGTACGAGCGACGTGAACTCGTGGCCCATCGGCAGGCCAGCAAAGTAAATACGCGGGTCTTCGCCGGGCGCACCGATGGAGAACGACGGCTTGCGCGCGTCCGCATCCGCGCGTTCGACCACGCGGATCCGCGGCGAGAGTGCGGCGATGTCGTCTATCAGCGCCTTCAGTTCCTGCGACTTGGCGCCGCTATCGAGCCAGGCGGCGATCTCGATCGGGCGCGTGACTTTTTCCAAATAGGCTTTCAACTGGGCTTTGAGATTGGCGTCCAACATGGCAATTTGGTGTCCTTAATGTGTGTCGGACGCCGCTTGCGCGGCGCCTGCTTCGAGGGTGATGGGGTGTCCGGCTTAGATCTTGCCGACGAGGTCGAGCGACGGGGTCAGCGTCTCGGCGCCCGGCGTCCACTTGGCAGGGCACACTTCGCCCGGGTGCGCGGCCACATATTGCGCGGCCTGCACCTTGCGCAGCAGTTCGCCGGCGTCACGGCCGATGCCGTTGTCGTGGATTTCGCACAGCTTGATTTGGCCTTCCGGATTGATCACGAAGGTGCCGCGCAACGCCATGCCTTCTTCTTCGATCAGCACGTCGAAGCCGCGCGAGATCGCCTGGGTCGGGTCGCCGATCATCGGGTATTCAATCTTGCCGATCGTGTCCGACGTGTCGTGCCAAGCCTTGTGCGTGAAGTGCGTATCGGTCGAAACGCTATAGATTTCCACGCCGAGTTTCTTGAATTCGGCGTAATGATCCGCCAGATCGCCAAGCTCGGTCGGGCACACGAAGGTGAAGTCGGCGGGGTAGAACACCACGACCGACCATTTGCCCATCAGGGTCTCGTCGGTCACGGTGACGAAGTCGCCGTTATGGTAGGCGGTGGCTTTGAACGGCTTGATCTGGGTGTTGATGATCGGCATTTCAGTATCTCTCTAACGGGTGGAAAGTGAGATCAGTATGCCTAATGCTATCGATGCAATAAAATTGATTATTAAAATCTATGCAATTGACGCAGGCTATGGCGCCTGCGTCATGACGATCGGGCCTCGCGACGGCCATCGGCGTGCGTCATACGTTCTGAGCGAGGCGCCGCAAGACGAAGGATCAGCGCGGAGATGGCTCCGCCGCGCTCGTGGTTGGCGACGCGGCGCAAGTCGCGCTCGCGCAGCCGGGAACAGCGCCGGCACGCAAACGCGTGGCGGACGACGGCGGACCGGTGTCGGCGCGGGCGCGCGGAATGCCGATCCGTTCGAACACGCCGCCGCCGACCGTAAGGCCGGTGGCGTAGTGATACGCGGCGACGGTGGAGCCTAGCGCCACCGTCAACAACATGAGAGTACCTGCGCGCAAATGGCGCCGGGCCGATGAACCCATGTCTCCTCCCTGTCGAGAGCGTGCACCGCTCGGGCTCGGACGGACGAATCCCGCACAAGGGACCGCCCCTGCCGTTCCTCGGCGGGCTTGTTTGTTTCCAGGCACTGCCGGATTGCACGTTTCCGCCATTCTGGACGCGACTGCGCCCCTTGTCGAGGCAGCAAAAATTTCGCCCCGAAAAATATATCGTATTGTGATATATTTGGCGCCATCGAAGGTTTCCTTTCCGCGCTGCTCATCCATGCCCCAAACACCGCTTGTTGCGCCCGAGGCGCTTTCCAAAAGCGACTTCGAATCGCTTTCCGAATTCCGTTACCGTCTGCGCCGCTTCCTGCACTTCAGCGAATCGGCCGCCCGCGAAGGCGGCATCACGCCACAACAGTATTTGCTGCTGTTGCACGTAAAGGGTTTCCCCGGCCGGCACTGGGCATCGATTGTCGAGCTTGCCGAACGGTTGCAGACGCAGCATCACAGTGTCGTCGCGCTCGTGTCGCGTTGCGAAAAGGCCGGCCTGATCGCGCGCCGTCCGAATGCGGACGACCGGCGGCTTGTCGAAATCCATCTGCTGCCCGCCGGCGAAGCGTGCCTGTCGCGCCTGGCCGCCCAACATCGTAACGAACTGACCACGTTCGGCGACATCTTCCGTATTCCCGGCATTCATCTCTGAGTCGACTCATGTCCACCGCAGCTTCTTCGCAGGCGTCAGCGCACGGCGCCACACATTCCTCCGCCCATCACCGCGCCCCGCCGCACGCCCGCGATTTCGCGCGCGATCCGGGGTTGCCGCGCATTCTGGCGCTTGCTGCGGTGATCGGCCTTTGCGGCGTGCCTGCCGCCTGGGCGCTGCTGAACCTGATCCAGGGGTTCACAAATCTGTTCTTCTTCCAGACGTTTTCGTTTGCGGCACACTCGCCCGCCACGCACACGCTCGGCGCGGTGGTGATTGCCCTGCCCGCGCTTGGCGGCCTGATCGTCGGCCTGATGGCGCGCTTCGGCACGGACAAGATCCGCGGCCACGGCATTCCCGAAGCGATCGAAGCCATCCTGTTCGGCAAGAGCCGGATGTCGCCACGCGTTGCCATACTCAAGCCGCTGTCGTCGGGCATCGTGATCGGCAGCGGCGGCCCGTTCGGCGCCGAAGGGCCCATCATCATGACGGGGGGCGCGCTCGGCTCGCTCATCGCGCAATACTTTCACCTGAGCGCGGCCGAACGCAAGACCCTGCTTGTCGCGGGCGCAACGGCCGGCATGACCGCAGTGTTTGGCACGCCTGTGGCCGCCGTGTTGCTGGCGGTCGAGCTGCTCCTGTTTGAATGGCGTCCGCGCAGCCTCCTGCCGGTCATCGTGGCCTGCGCGGTGGCAGGGTTCGCACGGCCCTTGCTGCTCGATGCAGGGCCGCTGTTTCCGCTGGTGACCGCGCCTGCGCAGCCGATCGCGTTGCTGTCGTGCGTCGCGGCCGGCGTTTGCGCGGGAGGTCTGTCGGCCATCATGTCGCGGGCGCTGTATGCCATCGAGGATGCCTTCCACAAACTGCCGGTGCATTGGATGTGGTGGCCGGCAATCGGCGGACTGGCCGTCGGCGTCGGCGGCTATCTGCAGCCGCGCGCGCTCGGCGTAGGGTATGACGTCATCGGCGATCTGCTTCACGGTCATTTCACGATGCACGCCGCATTAGCGCTGCTCGCCGTCAAGGCGGTGATCTGGGCGATTGCGCTAGGTTCGTGCACATCGGGCGGCGTGCTGGCGCCGCTGCTGATGATCGGCGCGGGACTGGGCACTCTGCTCGCGCCGGTGCTGCCGGGCGGCGATGTGTCCATGTGGGCGCTGGTGTGCATGGCCGCCACGCTCGCGGGCGTGCTCGGCACGCCGCTCACGGCCATCGTCTTCGCCCTCGGCCTCACGCACGACGTCAACGCCCTGCTGCCCTTGTTGCTCGCATGCGGCGTGTCGTACGGCGTCACGATCTGGGTCATGCCGCGTTCGATCATGACGGAGAAGATCGCGCGGCGTGGACGCCATATTTATCGGGAATATGGCGTGGACCCCCTCGAACGGCTGCACGTGGGTGAACTGATGACCCGAACGCCGGAAAGCCTTCCCGCCAGCATGACGATCGCGGCGGCATTGACGAGTGCGTTCGGTGCACAACAGCGGTATCGCGCATTTCCGGTCGTCGAAGCGGACGGACGTGTCCTCGGCATGGTCGACCGTACGGCGCTGGCCATTGGGCAGGCGCAAGGCACGTCGACGTTGCGCGAGTTGTACGGCGTTAATCGACCGCTCGTCGCCTTGCCGGACGAAACATGTCGCGTGATTTCCGCGCGCCTGGCGGCACACTCGCTGGAACGTCTGCCGGTTGTCGCCGATGCCGACTCCGCGCGGCTTGTCGGCATCATTTCGCGCAGCGATCTCGTCAAGCCGGCCCACGC
The DNA here is from genome assembly GCF_902459695.1 of Pandoraea terrae. Classification (GTDB taxonomy): domain Bacteria; phylum Pseudomonadota; class Gammaproteobacteria; order Burkholderiales; family Burkholderiaceae; genus Pandoraea; species Pandoraea terrae. The sequence goes on along the minus strand of NZ_CABPRZ010000003.1, from coordinate 136,197 downwards.
CTGGATCGACGAAGAGCATGTGCGCGAGCGCATGCTGCACGCGCGCCGCAATCGCGGCTGACGCCCTCGCCGGCTGGCGTTTCGCCGACTGGCGCGGCGTTTTTGCATCGTGCGGCATAATAGCGGCATGTCTTCCCTGAAATACTTGAGCGCCTATCCTGCGGCATTGCAGGATCAGGTGCGCCGCATGATTGCGGACGATCAACTTGGCGCGTATCTCACGAAGCGCTATCCGGAACGTCACACGGTCCAGACGGACCGTGCGCTCTATGATTTCTGCACGGAATTGAAGCGCGAGTTCCTGCGCACTGGCCCGTCGCTGGACAAGGCGGTGTACGACGGCAAGCTCGACGTGCTGCATCAGGCGCTCGGCCTGCACACGAGCATTTCTCGCGTGCAGGGCGGCAAGCTGAAGGCCAAGAAGGAAATTCGCATTGCGTCGCTCTTCAAGGAGGGCGCGCCCGAATTCCTGAAGATGATCGTCGTGCACGAACTCGCGCATTTCCGCGAACGCGAGCACAACAAGGCGTTCTACCGCCTGTGCGAGACGATGATGCCCGAATACGGCCAGGTCGAATTCGACACGCGACTGTTTCTTACGTATCGCGATCTTGCGCCCAGACCCTCCCCCTCCGGCATTCGCTAGGTCAATAGTCGTCGATGCGGACGCCATAGGCCGTTCAACCGCGTGCGGTTGGCTGCCAACTTATCGCTACTGTCGGTGAGGGATTCGGCGGCTACGTTCGACATCTGCACGCCAAACGGAGGCGTCATCAGATTCTCCCTAAGGATTTTTTGAGCTTTGTCCCGACGCAACGTCGGAGCATTCCGAAAATCGATAAATCCGCGTATATTCAACCGCTTTCGCATTGTTCGATCGCCTTTGCCTCGCTACACTGGGTTCGTCACGTCAACAAACGTGACCGGGTTTGACGACCCGCAAATGCACGACGTCGTTCGATGCGGATGCGACAAGTTATTCGCAATGTGCCATCTTCAATGGGCGGGCGTCTTCGAGGACTCCTAATGGAGTGCCGTTTGCTTGCGTTGTGCTTTTCGGTTCGTCAACCTCGCTGAGTGCCCGCCCGCCCCTGCCGTAGCGGCAGCAGGCGTACGGGAAAACCACGCATCTGCATGAGGTACACCGTATGTCCGAGCAACCCAACACGCCTTCCTTCTCTGTTACCGATCTTCGCGATGCCGTCGCCCGAATCGACGATTTGGCGACCCGTCTTGCAGCACTCTCATCGGCTGCGACGCAGGGAGGCATCGATTCACTTGATGAACCGTTTCTTGGCGCCTACTTCCTTCAAATGGAAGATCTCGCCATGGAAGTTCATTTGGTGGCCAACGATCTCGGCATGACTTTACGCGCAGCTGCCTGATCAGCGTCATCTGCCCGCAGGAATCGGTCGCGACCCTTGATTCCATGATCGGGCACCTGAAGCATCACCTGCGAAGACCGCGGCTTCGCTTGATGTTCTCAAAACGCGTCGAAAGCGCAAGGTCATATCCTTCGTCAAGGCGCTTACCTGCAATCATCCCGCCACTTCCATTCGGCAATACGTCGATCACAACGCCCGTCCGCGCTGTCGATGCGCGCAGGAAATCAAGGCATTGCAATTCTCACAAATAGTTCTTGAAACACCATTCTCAGTCACTTACTATTTCAATGAGTTTCGATAAGGATGGATGGCCATGCGACCCTCACTTGTGCTTGACCTCAAACGAAGCGCCGTCCGTGAAGCGACGAGCCGCTTTCGCGCGGCGAACCCGCGTATCTTCGGCTCGGTGCTTCATGGTACAGACCTGGACGGGAGTGACCTTGATCTGTTGGTTGATGCATTGCCCGGCGCAACGCTGTTCGACCTGGGCGGCCTGCAAGTTGAACTGGAGTCCCTGCTCGGCGTTCACGTTGATCTGTTGACCCCTGCGGACCTCCCGCCGAAGTTCCGCGCCAAGGTGCTCGCGGAGGCGCAGCCGGTATGAGCGGGAATCGCCTTCCTGACTACCTTGAGCACATGCAGCAAGCCGCGGCGGATGCATGCAGCTTCGTTGACGGTTTGGGCAAAGACGATTTCATTGAGGACAAGCGTACCCAACAAGCTGTCATCATGAGTCTCATCATCATCGGTGAGGCAGCGACGAAGGTGATGGACGGTTATGCCGGATTCACTCAGGCGCACCCTGAGGTGCCATGACGCAGCATGCAAGGCATGCGTAACCGTATCGCCCACGGATATTTCGACATCAACCTTGAAGTCGTGTGGGAAACGGTGCAGACAGCATTACCGGAGCTGTTGAAAGAACTGCAGGTCGTGCGTCGTGACGCCGATGACGACGACCACAATGGATGTCCCTGAAAGCGGGCTGCTACGCAAGTGGACGAGCAAATGAGCACGTCCAGTATTGAGGTTCTGGCGAACGCTTGGGCACAGGTCCCAGACGAAGTGACACGCGAGATTGAGAACGCCCTTCTGGAATCCGATGATCCCAACACCAAGTCGTACCGCCACGAGGAACGCATGCAGGCGATGCAGGAACGTATCGACCGGGTGAGAGACCAACCATGCTGATCGGCTATGCGCGCGCCTCTACGCAAGATCGGCGCCTTGAATTGCAGCGCGAGGCGTTGACGAAGGCCGGGTGCCCAAGGGTGTTTGAGGACAAAGTGAGTGGCACAAGGGCAGACCGCCCCGGCTTGGCCAAGGCGCTGGAAATGTTGCGCGACGGCGACACGCTTGTCGTCTGGAAACTTGATCGTCTGGGTCATGGCGTCAAGCAACTGGTCGATCTGGTCGACAAACTGCACGCGCGGGGCATCCAATTCAAGAGCATTGCCGACGCCATCGACACCGGCACTCCGTCAGGCCGATTCTTCTTCGACGTCATGGCCAGCCTTGCCAAAATGGAGCGCGAACTCGTCGTCGAGCGCACCCGTGCCGGGCTGGAGGTTGCCCGCCAGCTTGGCCGCAAGGGCGGTCGCAAGCCCAAGATGACCGACAGCAAGATCGAGTCGGCGAAGAAGCTGCTAGCCAGCGGCGTCCCTCCCAAGGACGTGGCCAAGAACCTGGGAGTGTCCGTTCCTACGCTGTACCGCTGGGTTCCGGCGTCCGCCCACGCTTAGCGTACGATTTTTTCCTTTTCTGAGACGCCCGTTACAGACGCAATGGAACATACGCTGTCGCGCGAAAAATCTGTTTCCCACGTTTCTCGGACACGTCCGATTTCCCGCATCGTCTGAATCCGTCAAACTTCGGCTTGTGTATTGCCTGCGGGAGACCGCGGTCCGCATCATCAGCTTCAGAAAAACCAATTCACGCGAGGAAAGAAAGTATGCCGAAGCTTAAGCCCGATCACATCTCTCCGACACCGGAAGAGGATGCGCAAATCAATGCCGGCATTGCCGCCGATCCAGACAGCCGGGAATGGACCGCCGCAGACTTCGCGAGAGCGAAGCCGGCAAGCGAGTTCTTTGCGCCGGAGGTCTACGCAGCATTGCTGGCCATGGGCAGCGGGAAGCGCCGCAAGACCGCCTGAGATCGAACCGGTCAGGCGCCCACCCCCGCACCCGGCGTCGCAACCTGGCCATACAACGGCGCTGTCCCGTCCTCGGCCAGACGTTTCGCAATGGCGACGAGGTCGGCGCTGCCGGGCGCGCCGATCAGGGCATAGCCGAGTTGGCCACGCCGCCACATCACCACGCCCATGTTGTCGATGCGCTGCTCCGTCACATCCTGATCCGGCCGGGGGTCCTTCACCACGCACAAGGCAACTGGATCGCCGCGTTCGGGCAAATAGACCATCTGCACGAGCGGCTGATCGCGAAACCGCAGACGCTGCACATGCTTGAAGCTCAGCCCTGACTGCCGCAGATCCGGCACACGCACGGCAAGTCCGTCGTTTCGCTGAATGTCCTGCACAGTCTGCGCCGTTGCGTCGGGATCGACGACCACGCGCGCAACCGTATCGCGCGTGTAGAGCTGCTGGTACTCGGCGGCCGCGCGAACCCACGTCACCGGCTTCGCCGGCGCCGAAGCGATCGTTGCCCCGCCGCCGTTCGGGCCCACCGAAAGCGCCGACATCAGTTGCAATGCCAGCGCGCAGCACGCCACGCCAGCCGCGAAGGCGCCGGCTGTCCACCACAGCGACGGCCGCAAACGCGATCGCACCGGTTCACCGGAGGCGCCCGCGCGCGTCACACGCATGTCGTTGGCACTCGGCGTCGCGCGAAACGCATGTTCACGCACCATCGCTTCGATGTTTTTCGTCAGGCTGTCCGGCAGCGGCGGCAATGCCTGTGCTTCGAACGCCTGCGCATAAGGCAGCACCGATGCACGCAGCCGCGCGACGGTCTCGGCCAACTCGGGCGAAGCCGCCACCCGCGCTTCCAGCGCCTGACGGGCCTCGGGCGGCAATTCGCCATCCACATAGGCGAGAAGCAAGACGTCATCCACTTTCATGAGAGGGAATCCTTCCTCAATCCTGCGGCCTTCCGGGGCGCGGAGGCCTTGTCGCCGAACATGGCGCCAATGGTCTGACGTGCGCGAGACAGCCGGCTCATGACAGTGCCGATCGGCACGTCGAGCACTGCGGCGGCTTCGCTGTAGGTCAGGCCCTCCACCGCGACGAGCAGGATCACAAGCCGTTGCGCCTCAGGCAACCGCTCGACCGCGCTGACGATCTGATTGTGGATCGCATACTCCTCCGGCGTGCATTGCGCAGGATCGGCCACCGTCTCGACGAGCGCGTCGTTCCACTCCATGCTCGAACGGTTGCGCACGCTGCGCGCGCGAATTTCCGTAACCCAAATGGAATGAACGATGGAGAACATCCAGCTTAACGCCGACGTATCGGGCCGGAGCTGGTGCGCACGTTCGAGCCCACGTACGCAGGCCCGCTGCACCAGATCCTCGGCATCGTGCCGGTCGCCGCAGATGCGCAATGCGAACGCCCACAATCTGGGCAGCATGCCGGGAAGCATGTCGGGTAAATCCGGGCCGCTCATCGACGGGTTTCCTCGCTGGGTATCCGGTTTGACGGTCCGCAGCAGCATGAGGCGCAAGGGAAGGGTTCACGAAACGTCATCCAGTGGGGTTCAATGACTGGATAACGTTTGGGCCCAGGGAATTATTCCATCGCTCAGTCCCGCGTTTCAATCACCTTGTTGATCCGCAGCGCGACGATGGTGCAAAACACGCCGGAGAGCAGGTAACCGCTCACGGCGACCAGGCCAAACTCCGCCGACAGGCCAAGCGCCACCAGCGGCGCGAAGGCGGCGCCGAGCAGCCACGCGAAGTCCGACGTCAGCGCCGCCCCGGTGTACCGGAAGCGCGGCTCGAAGTTCGACGTAACCGTCCCCGCCGACTGTCCGTACGACAGTCCCAACAAGGCGAAGCCGACAAGAATGAAGATGTCCTGGCGGACAGCGCCTCCGCCCATCAGGAACGGCGCGAACAGACTGAACACGCCAATGAGCACGGCGAGCCCGCCAAGCGTGGTGCGGCGCCCGACGCGATCCGCGATCAGCCCCGACACGATGGTGCCAACCATGGCGATAAACGCGCCGACGATCTGCACCACGAGCACGCTGTCGATTGCCTGCGTTTCGCCCAGCGATACCCACGAGAGCGGAAACACCGTCACCAGGTGAAACAGCGCATAGCTGGCCAATGCCGTAAACGCGCCCAGGAAAATGTTGTAGCCCTGCTCGTGCACCATCTCGCGTGTACTGATCGGTTCCAGTTGCCCCTCTTCCAGCAATTGCGTGTACTCCTGCGTCACCACCAGGCGCAGGCGCGCGAACAATGCCACGACGTTGATCGCGAAGGCGACGAAGAACGGATACCGCCAGCCCCACTCGATGAAATCGGCATGTTCCAGACTGGAATTGAGGAAAAGGAACAGCCCCGCGGCAATGGCGAAGCCGATCGGCGCGCCCAGTTGCCCAAGCATCGAATACCAGCCGCGCCGGCCCGGCGGTGCGTTGAGCGCCAGAAGGGAGGGCAGCCCGTCCCACGAACCGCCGAAGGCGATCCCTTGCACGAAACGGAGCAGGCCCAGCAGGACGATGGACTTTTCGCCCAGCGTCTCGTAACTCGGCAAGAACGCGATGCCGACGGTTGCCGTGCCGAGAATGAAGAGCGCCGCCGTCAGCTTGACGCTGCGGCTCCAGCGGCGCTGGACGGCCATGAACAGCGCCGTGCCGAACGGCCGGCCGATGAATGCGAAGGTAAAGATCGTGAAGGCGTAGAGCAGCCCGTGGAGCTTGTCCGCGAACGGGAAGAACACCGAAGGAAAAACCAGCACCGACGCGATGCCGTACACGAAGAAGTCGAAATACTCTGAAGCGCGGCCAATGACGACGCCACAGGCAATCTCTTCCGGGGCGATGTGGGAACGGCTCCCATGGTCGTGCGCCGTGGCGGTGCCCCCTGGCGCTTGATGCGGACGAGCGCTGCTGGACATTATCGTGCCCCCTTCAGGTTCGGACGAAGACGATCGCGCACTCAGGAGCATCGCAGCAATTGCCGCGATGCGCCATCGGGTAAACCTGTAATACACCGGGCGAGTCGATCAGTCCATGATGAGTCCGGTCCACGGCTACGGTTACCTGATCGCAGCGATGATATCTCCCAAGCGCATCATCGGCGTACGCCGCGGCGTGTGTCTGCTTCCCGCCCTCGCCCTGCTCGGTGGCTGCAACGCGGTGTTGCTGTCACCCGCAGGCGATCTGGCGGTACGGCAGCGCGACATCATCATCGTCTCGACGTGCCTGATGTTGCTCATCATCGTCCCGGTGATCTTCCTGACCCTGCTGTTCGCGTGGCGCTATCGCGAATCCAACCGGGAAGCCGTCTACACGCCGGAATGGGACCACTCGACGTTGCTCGAACTGCTGATCTGGGCCGCGCCGCTGCTCATCATCATCGCGCTGGGCGCCCTTACCTGGGTCGACACGCACAAACTCGACCCCTATCGCCCGTTGAGCCAGATCGATGCCAGGCGCCCGTTGCCGCCAGACGTCAGGCCGCTGACCGTCGAGGTCGTCGCGCTCGACTGGAAGTGGCTGTTTTTCTATCCGGAACAGGGCATTGCTACGGTTAACGAACTGGCCGCGCCGGTCGACCGTCCGATCCGCTTCAAGATCACGGCCTCGACCGTGATGAACTCCTTTTTCGTGCCGGCGATCGCCGGCCAGGTCTACGCCATGCCCGGCATGGAAACCAGGCTGCATGCGGTCATCAACCGCGCTGGCGAGTATGACGGCTTCTCGGCGAACTACAGCGGCGCGGGCTTCTCGGACATGCGCTTCAAATTCCACGGCATGAGCGCCGAGAATTTCGATACATGGGTGCGGCAGGTCAAGGCCGACGGCAAAACCCTCACGCGCGCCGAATACGCCAGGCTGGCGCAGCCGAGCGAACGCGAGCCGGTACGTCATTACGCTGACACCGCTGCCGGGTTGTACGACGCCATCCTGAATCGCTGCGTCGCGCCCGGCCAGACATGCATCAAGGACATGATGCCGATGCGCGGCGGCCATCAGGCCGCGTCGCCGCAATGGCTTGCCGACGCGCTGTGCACGGCCGACAACGTCGGCGCCCAGCTCAGCGCCCTGAAAACCGCGTCCGGCGAGGGACTGCCGCAATGACGCGGGCGGCGCCCTTCCCGACCACCACGTGCCCAAGACCTGGTTGAACGATATGTCCGATCACCTCGACATTGCCCGTCTGATCTTCGGCCGCCTGACATGGGAGGCCATTCCCTACCACGAACCGATCCTGCTTGCGACCTTCGCCGTCGTGGCGATAGGTGGACTCGCGCTCGCGGGCGCCCTCACCTGGTTCCGCGTGTGGGGTTACTTGTGGCGCGAGTGGTTCACCAGCATCGACCACAAGAAGATCGGCGTGATGTACATCATCCTGGGCGTGGTCATGCTGCTGCGCGGCTTTGCCGACGCGATCATGATGCGTATCCAGCAGGCGGTGGCGTTCGGCGACTCGGCGGGCTATCTGCCCCCGCACCACTACGACCAGATCTTCACCGCGCACGGCGTGATCATGATCTTTTTCGTGGCGATGCCGCTCGTCACCGGCCTCATGAACTTTGTCGTCCCGTTGCAGATCGGCGCGCGCGACGTGGCGTTTCCGTTCCTCAACAATTTCAGTTTCTGGATGACGGTCGGCGGCGCCGTATTGGTCATGATGTCCCTGTTCGTCGGTGAGTTCGCGCGCACGGGCTGGCTCGCCTATCCGCCCTTGTCGGGCATCGCGCAGAGTCCCGACGTCGGCGTGGATTACTACATATGGGCCCTGCAGGTCGCGGGGGTCGGCACATTGCTCTCGGGGATCAACCTGCTCGTGACGATCGTGAAGATGCGCGCCCCGGGCATGAACATGATGCGCATGCCGGTGTTCACATGGACGGCACTGTGCACGAACGTGCTGATCGTCGCCGCGTTCCCGGTGCTGACTGCGGTGCTCGCGATGCTGTCGCTCGACCGGTACATCGGTACCAACTTTTTCACGAACGACCTCGGCGGCAACCCGATGATGTACATCAACCTGATCTGGATCTGGGGTCACCCCGAGGTCTATATCCTGGTGTTGCCGGTGTTCGGCGTGTTCTCGGAAGTCGTTTCCACGTTCTGCGGCAAGCGCCTGTTCGGATATGCGTCGATGGTCTACGCGACGGTCGTGATCACCGTGCTTTCCTACCTCGTGTGGCTGCATCACTTCTTCACCATGGGCTCGGGCGCCAGCGTGAATTCGTTCTTCGGCATCACGACGATGATCATCTCGATCCCGACCGGCGCGAAAATCTTCAACTGGCTGTTCACCATGTATCGCGGCCGCATCCGCTTCGAAGTGCCGATGCTGTGGACCGTCGGCTTCATGGTGACGTTCGTGATCGGCGGCATGACGGGCGTGCTGCTGGCGGTGCCCCCGGCGGACTTCTCGCTGCACAACGGCCTGTTCCTGATCGCGCACTTCCACAATGTGATCATCGGCGGCGTGGTCTTCGGGACCATGGCCGGCATCGCCTACTGGTTCCCGAAAGCCACCGGCTACAAGCTCGATCCGTTCTGGGGAAAATGTTCCTTCTGGTTGTGGCTCACCGGTTTCTACTTCGCGTTCATGCCGCTCTACTGGCTCGGTCTGATGGGCGTGACACGCCGCGTCAACCATTTCGACGATCCCTCGCTGCAGATCTGGTTCCAGATCGCGGCCTTCGGTGCGTTCCTGATCGCCCTCGGCATCGGCAGCTTCCTGATCCAGTTGTATGTGAGCTTCCGCCGGCGCGACGCGCTGCGCGACGTGACCGGCGATCCGTGGAACGGCCGCACCCTCGAATGGTCGACGTCTTCGCCGCCCCCCGTCTACAACTTCGCGTTCACGCCGCAGGTCCATGACAACGAGGCGTGGTGGCAAATGAAGCAGCATGGCTTCCAACGTCCGGAGGAGGGCTTTGTGCCGATCCACATGCCGAAGAACACGGGTGCAGGGATCATCCTGGCGGGCTTGAGCACGGCCTGCGGTTTTGCGCTGATCTGGCACATGTGGCTGCTGGTGATCGTGGCGTTCGTCGCTTTGCTGGCCGTTGCCATCGGGCACACGTTCAACTACCAGCGCGAGTTCTATATCCCGGCCGATCAGGTCGACCGCACGGAGGCAGAGCGCACGCGCCTGCTGACCCAACATGCCTGATACCACCGCCCGTTTCCCCGCCGGCGCGGGCACGTTTGTCCCGTCCGCCGAATTGCCGCCGCCGCCTCGCCTGAGCTTTCTTGTCGATGGCGACCATCATCCGCAGAACGGCACGCTGCTGGGCTTCTGGCTCTACCTGATGAGCGATTGCCTCGTCTTTGCGTGCCTGTTCGCGACCTACGGCGTCGTCGGCCGCAACTACGCCGGCGGCCCGACCGGGGCGGACTTGTTCGAATTGCCGCTGGTGGCCTTGAACACGACGTTCCTGCTGCTGTCGTCGATCACGTACGGTTTCGCGATGATCGAAATGCAGCGGCGCAGACAAGGTGCGACGCTGGCCTGGCTCGCCGTCACGGGCCTGTTCGGCGCCGCGTTTCTCGGCGTCGAACTGTACGAGTTCGGGAACCTGATTCATGAGGGATACGGGCCGCAGCACAGCGCGTTCCTGACGTCCTTCTTCGCGCTGGTGGGCACCCACGGCCTGCACGTGACGTTCGGCACCGTCTGGCTGATCACCCTCATGGTCCAAGTGGGCAAGCACGGCCTGATGGCCGCGAACCGCCGCCGCCTGATGTGCCTGTCCATGTTCTGGCACTTTCTCGATGTGGTCTGGATCGGGGTCTTCACGTTTGTCTATCTGATGGGGGTGTTGCCATGAGCGCGCATGACCATACCTTGCACGACGGCGCGCACGACGATGCGCATGACGAAGGCGCGCCGCACAGTACCTTCAAGGGCTATATGACAGGCTTCGTGCTGTCGGTGATCCTGACGGCAATTCCGTTCTGGTTCGTGATGGGTCACACGTTCGAGAAGTCGAGCACGACGGCGATGCTCCTGCTATTCTGTGCGGCGATTCAGATCGTGGTGCATATGGTTTATTTCCTGCACATGAACGCCAGGTCGGAGCATGGTTGGACAATGCTGGCGCTCATCTTCACGATCGTGCTTGTCGTCATTACGCTCAGCGGCTCGCTGTGGGTAATGTTCCATCTCAACCAGAACATGATGCCGGGCATGATGCATGACCCGAGAAACTTACCTTGACCGACGGGAAAACGCGTAATACAGGCACGCAACCGCGTGCCGGCCTCTCGACCGCATCGCTGGCGGTATGGGGCGTGGTGGCGGTGGTGATCTTTGCCATCTTTGTGGCGCTGGGCACGTGGCAGGTGAAACGCCGCGCCTGGAAGCTGGACCTGATCGAGCGCGTCGAGACGCGCGTGCACGCGCCGCCCGTGCTGGCGCCCGCGCCGTCGCAATGGCCGCAGGTCAGCGCCGCCAATGACGAGTACCGTCATGTCAGCGCACTCGGCACCTTCCTCTACGACCGCGAAACCTATGTGCAGGCTGTCACCGAACTCGGTGGCGGCTTTTGGGTGCTTACCCCGTTGCGCGAGGAAGACGGCAATCTGATCCTGATCAATCGTGGCTTCGTGCCGCCCGAGTGGCGTAAAAATCCGCCGCAGGTGCGCGGACCGGACGGTGAGACACGCGTGACAGGACTGCTGCGGATCAGCGAGCCGGGCGGCGGCTTCCTGCAAAAAAACGATGCCCCCAACGACAACTGGTATTCGCGTGACGTGCAGGCAATCGCGCAGAAGCGCGAACTCGCGCATGTCGCGCCGTATTTCATCGACGCCGATGCCGGTCCCAAGCCGGAGGATGGCAAACCCGTGTTCCCGGTGGGCGGCCTGACCGTCATCTCGTTTCCGAACAGCCACCTCGTCTATGCGTTTACGTGGTACACGTTGGCGCTGATGACGGCCGGTGCGATCGTGTTCATCGGTCGGCAGGAGATCCGGCGCAGACGCAACGGCTAACCCGCAGATTGCGCATCGCGCCGTCCGCAGCCGGTTACTGCCATGTACTGCGCAGCCGCCGGGCGATATCGATGCTGGCCGCGACTTCCGGCGCGCCGGACGATGCGGCAACGCCGCCGGGCTGGCGCTTCGGCTGCAGCTCGAACATCGGCAGCAAATGCTCCGGAATGAAACGGCTGCGGCTGCCGTAGACGTGCCGGTCGCCATTGCCGACCTGCTTGTGGACATAGAAGCGCTGCGGCACGACCAATTGCAAATGCGTCTTGGCGCGCGTCATCGCGACATACAGCAGGCGCCGCTCCTCTTCGAGCTCATCTGCGCTGCCCACGCCCAGGTCCGACGGAATGCAGCCGTCCACGACGTTGAGCACGTACACCGCATTCCACTCCTGTCCCTTCGACGAATGAATCGTCGACAGGATCAGGTAGTCTTCGTCGAGCGACGGATCGCGCGACTCCGCGCTGGTCGCATCGGGCGGATCGAGCGTCAGCTCCGTCAGGAAACGTTCACGCGAACCATAGCCTCCGGCGATGCGGGCCAGTTGCCCGATGTCCGCTTCACGGGCTGCCGCATCGTCGTAGCGGCTTTGCAATATCGGGACGTACCAACGCGCCGCGAGATCGATATCGGCCGGCCATGAGACGCGTTCGCCGCACAATGCGCGATAGGTGTCGGTGAACGCAGCCCAATCGTGCGCGGCGGCCGCGCCCGGCGAGAATTCGGCGAGGGCGCGGCGCGGATCGGTCGCGTGCGCCATGGCGTCGAGCAGACGCGTCGCGATTGCCGGCCCGATCCCCGGAATCAACTGCGCGACGCGAAACCCCGACAACCGCGCCAACGGATTGTGCGCCCAGCGCAAGATCGACAGCATGTCCTTGACATGGCTCGCCTCCAGAAACTTCAATCCGCCGAATTTGACGAACGGGATGTTGCGGCGCGTCAGTTCAAGCTCAAGCGTGGCGCTGTGGCTGCTGGTCCGAAACAGGACCGACTGCGACTTCAACGGCACACCTGTCTCGCGAAGTTCGAGCACCTGATCGGCAACCCAGCGCGCCTGCCCCGACTCGTCGCTGACATGAACCAGTTGCGGCTTGCGCGATGCGTTGCGGTCTGTCCACAATTGCTTCGCATACCGCTCGGGCGACTCGGCGATGACGGCGTTCGAGGCATCGAGAATCGGCTGCGTCGAACGATAGTTGCGCTCGAGCGTGATCACGTGCGCCGGCTGCGCGAACTGTTGCGGAAAGTCCAGGATGTTGCGGATCGTGGCCGCACGAAACGAGTAGATCGATTGCGCGTCGTCGCCGACCACCGTCAAGCCATGACCGTCGGGTTTCATCGCCAACAGGATGTCGGCTTGCAGGCGGTTGGTGTCCTGGTATTCGTCGACGAGGACGTGGTCGAACGTCGCCCCCAGCGCCTGCGCGATGGACGGCGCCTTCATCATTTCGGACCAATACAACAGCAGGTCGTCGTAATCGAGGACGTGCTGATCCTGCTTGGCCTGCACATAAGCGCCGAAGAGCGACTTCAACTGGGCTTCCCATTGCGCGCACCACGGAAAGTGCCGCAACAGGATATCGTCCAGCGGCGCCTGGCTGTTCACGGCGCGCGAATAGATCGAGAGGCACGTGCCCTTCAGCGGAAACCGCGACTTCGTCCCGGAGAAGCCAAGATCGTGACGCAGGATGCCCATCAGGTCCTCGGCATCGCCGCGATCATGGATCGTGAAGTCTTCCGACAAGCCGATGCGGCCGGCGTACTCGCGAATGAGGCGTCCGCCGATGGCATGGAAGGTGCCCGCCCACGGCAATGACGGCGGCGACGCATTGCGCAGGTTCAGCACGGTGTTCACTACATGCCCCACGCGGCGCTCCATTTCCAGCGAAGCGCGGCGGGAAAACGTCAGCAACAACATGCGGTGCGGATTCGCCCCTTGCAGGATCAGGTTGGCGACGCGGTGCGCCAGTGTGCTGGTCTTGCCCGACCCGGCGCCGGCGATCACGAGCAAGGGGCCGCCTGGCGCATCCGCCCCCGCGATGCCGTATTCAACGGCCTCGCGCTGGCGCGGATTCAGATCGGCCCAAGGGTCGCGGACGAGCGTTTCGGAAGTCGGTGGCATGGGGCGAACGCGGCAAAGTACTGTATATCCGTACATTATATGCACACTGAAACGCCGTTCGCGTCACACATTCAACGTCTGCGGAATGCGGACCGAGAGAAACGCCCACGCCGCCTGTTCTGCCGCATTCCGTTTTTCACTGGCGTGAGCGCTTAGCCAAAGTGGCATGCGATGCTCATCCGCACGGGGATCGAGGCGCGCCAGCCCCGGTTCGCGGTCGGCCAACATGCACCAGAGCGGCGCGACGCCGCCGCCGGACAGCACCGCCCGTTTCAGCGCGTCCCAGGAATTGACGCGCGTATTCACTCGGGCGCCGGCGGGCGCGTACGCCCGCATCCAGTCGGCAAACGCCTTCGGGATATCTTCGCTCCAGCCGATCCAGAATTCCGGCACACCCGCAATGTTGCGGTCGGCCGGTCCGTAGACGGCGACCTCCGCGTGGCCGAGCAGGACGTTTTCCAATCGGGCCGGGGCTTCGTGCGATACACCGATGGCAAGATCGGCGCGGCGTTCCGAGAGCGTCGCCAGGGGATCGCTGACATAAGCCACTTCGATGGCGACGCGCGGGTGCTGCTCGTGAAACGCGACAATGTCTGCGATGAACGCATCGCCCAGGGAGACCGACACGGCGAGGCGCACCGTGCCTTCAATGTCGTCGTTCGCGTCCGTTCGCAGGTCTTCGAGCGCACCGGCGGCGCACGCCATGCGTTCCGCCGCTGACATGACGCCCCGGCCTGCGGGCGTCGGCCGAAATCCATCGTCGTCGAATGTGAACAATTTGCAGCCCAGCGTCCGCTCGAGCACGTCGATGCGACGGCTGACCGTGGTCCGATCGACGCCCAGCATCTTGCCGGCCCCGAGAAAGGAGCCTGCCTTGGTGACGCAGAGGAAGTAGCGAAGGTCATCCCACTTGATGACGGAACGTGTGCGTTTTTGCATAGGGGGCGCGCAAACAAACTCATTTTCCGTCCAGGACCGATTCCCTAGACTAGCCCACTGAATCACTGAGATCGGACGGCGCTGTGCACCCGATGGTAGGACGAATCGGTTCCCCGGTCCTCACTCAATCGGCCTATAAGACGACAAGGAGACATGCATGATCAAGGACTATTTCGCAGGCAAGTATCCCCGCGGCTGGTTCGCCGTATTGTTCTCGGACGAGATCAAGACCGGCGAAATCAAATCGCTCAGCTATTTCGGCAGGGAGTTCGTGGCGTTTCGCGGCGAAAACGGCCAGGTATCGGTGCTGGACGCGTTCTGCCCGCACCTTGGCGCACATCTCGGTGACGGGAAATGCGAAGGCAATACGATCGTCTGCCCCTTTCACGAATGGAAGTTCTCGCAAACCGGGGCATGCGTCGATGTGCCTTATGCCACCCGCATTCCGGTCAAGGCGAAGGAAGGCGCATTGCAATCTCACCCGGTGCGTGAAGTCAACCAGATCGTGCATATGTGGTTCGATCCGGCGGGCGCGCCGCCCACGTGGGAGCTCCCCCTCGACGAATGCATGAACGGCGCACCGGGGTGGACACGCTGGTACTTCAAGCGGTGGCGCATTCGCACCCAAGGCAAGGAAATCATCGAGAACCTCGTCGATACGCCGCACTTCACCTATGTGCACGGCTCACCGATCGAAGACATCGTCATCCGATTCGACGGTCACGTTGCGTCGCAACAGTCCACCATCGGCGGACATCCGACGCTCGGTAAAAAGTTGACGACAGAAGCCACCTATTTCGGCCCGGCCGTGCAGCACATTACCATGGACGGAACCTACCCGAGCAAGCAGGTGAATATCCACACGCCAGTGGACACCGAACATGTCGACGTGTGCTACGGCATCAAGCTTCAGCGCGACCCAGCGCTTCACGATACCGACGCCATTGCGCGCGAATACGCCCGCTTCGCGCACGAAGCATTCGAACAGGATGTGGTGATCTGGCAGCGCAAGATTTATCGCGCCGCCCCATTGCTCTGCGACGGCGACGGCCCGCTGTTCCAACTGCGCGATTGGTACCGGCAATTCTTCGAGGACGAGATCCGGTCCGTGTGAGGTCGGAATCGTACCCGGCTCATGGACAAGGCCGGCGGCATGCGCCGCCGCCGGACAACGCGTCCCGATGCCCCTATTCCTTGCGGCTCAGACTCTCTGGCATTGCGCACATCAACAGCAGCGCGCACAGGAGCGTCATGCCGCCGATGACGTACAACGCAGGCGTGGTGCTGCCGGTCACGTCCTTGATCCGTCCCACCATGACCGGGCTGACAATGCCGCCGAGCTGGCCCAGCGTATTGATCAGTGCAATACCGGCCGCAGCGCCCGCGCCGGTAACCAGCTTGGGCGGCAACGCCCAGAATGCCGGAATGGATGCCACCACGCCCGCGCCCATGATCCCCAGGGCGACGACCAGCAAGGTTGTCTGCGTCGAGAAGACACCTGCCGCGAAGAATCCGACCGTCGCCAGGATCAGCAGCCCGATCACGAACCGGCGCCGTTCACCGCGCGCATCCGACATCCGGCCGACCACGACCATCGCGATCGCGCCGCAGATATAGGGCACCGCCGTGAGCATGCCGATGATCGACGGATTCTGCGTACCGGCAGCACGAATCAGATGCGGCGCCCAGAAATTCAATCCGTACGAACCCACCTGAATCAGGAAATAGACCAGCGCGAGCATCAGGAAGCCGGGCGTTTTGATCGCGCCGAGCAACGAATGACCGCCGGCATGCGGGGTATGGCGCGCAATGCGGCTGCTCAGGATGTCCTTCTCGCACCGCGTCAGCCAGCTGGCATCCTCGATACGATCCCGCAGTTGCCACAACACCACCCCGCCCAGCGCCACGCAGGGCAGGCCACCGAGCATGAACAGCCAGTGCCAGCCGCGAATGCCCAACGCGCCTTCCATATGCCCGAGGATCAAACCCGAGACCGGTGCGCCGATCAGGCCGGCGAAGGCCGACGCCAGGAACAGCAACGACGTGATGCGTCCGCGGAACGTGGCGGGAAACCACAGCGTGAGGTAGTACAGCACGCCGGGCGCAAATCCCGCTTCCATCGCGCCGATCAGGAAGCGCAATGCGTAGAACTGCCACTCGGTGTGGACGAACACCATCGCCGTCGTTGCCAATCCCCATGAAATCATGATGCGGGCAATCCATTTGCGCGCACCGACCTTGAACAGAAACATGTTGCTCGGGACTTCAAAGATCACGTACCCGACGACGAACAGGCTCGCGCCGAGACCGTAGGCGGTGTCGCTCAGTCCGAGGTCGCCCTGCAGTGCAAATTTCGCGAAGCTGATGTTGATGCGATCGAAGAACGCGAACAGATAGCAGATCATGATCAGTGGCATGATGCGCCACGCGACCTTGCGAATGATCGCGTTTTCCAGGGCGGTGTCGCCGGGCAGATCGGCCGGGGCGGTCCCGGCGGTGAATGCGTCTTGCATGTCGTCTCCAGAAGAAGCGCTTTTGCGGCGATGCCGCAGCGCATGTCGTTATGGTTCAGGGTCTTGCCGGCGCGGCACTGCGCCGAATCGGTGGTCGTCAGCCGGCGTCGGGCATCGATGGCGGCGCCGGATGCAGGTCGCAATTGCGTCCGGCCTTGGCCACCTGCCCCGGTACATCGTGTCCAAGCAACGCGGGCAAACCGCGCGTCAATGCCATCAATGCCGGTAAATCGATGCCGGTCTCAATGCCGATTTCATCGCACAGATTCACCAGGTCTTCGGTACAGATGTTTCCCGAAGCCCCAGGCGCGAATGGACAGCCGCCCAAGCCGCCGAGCGAAGCGTCGAAACGGCGCGCCCCCGCCTCGAACGCCGCCATGACGTTCACGAGCCCGAGCCCCCGGGTGTTGTGGAAGTGCAGCGTCAGCGCCGAGGCCGGCAGCATCGCCAGCACCCGGCGCACCAGGCGCGCGACCTGCCGCGGGTTGGCCATCCCGGTGGTGTCGGCCAGCGTGATCGCACCGATGTCCAGACGCAGGTAGTGTTCAACGATCGACAACACACGGTCTTCGTCGATCTTGCCTTCGAACGGACAACCGAACGCCGTGGCAACCGTGCCGTTGAGCGTGACACCCGTTTGCACCGTTTGCGCCGTTTGCGCTGTGTGCGCAACGACGCCGGCGAAGCCGTCCAGCGACGCCTCGCAAGTCATCCGCATGTTCGCGAGATTGTGTGTCTGGCTGGCCGACATCACCATGTTCAATTCGTCGGCGCCGGCGGCCAACGCCCGTTGGGCGCCTTTCAGGTTCGGAATCAGCGCGGCATAGATCACGCCGGCTTTACGCCGGATACGTCGAAAGACTTCGTCGCCATCACGCAACGCCGGAATCGCCTTGGGCGAAACAAAGGCCCCCGCTTCGATGCGCGTGAAGCCTGCGGCGGACAGCGCGTCGATCAACGCGACCTTGTCGCCGGTCGGCACCCAGACCGGCTCGATTTGCAGACCGTCGCGCGGGGCGACTTCCTGCACCAGCAGACGTTCGGACACTGCGGAGCTCATTGCACCACCCCCGACTGCTGAAGTCCGTGAATATCCTGCGCCGTGAATCCGAGTTCCCCCAGCACCTCGACGGTATGCGCACCGAGCGCCGGCCCCTGCCAACGCACCTCGCCCGGCGTTTCGGAGAGCTTCGGCACGATGCCGGGCATTTTCACGGTGACGCCACCCGGCAGTTGTGCCGGCAGCAGCATGTCGCGGGCCTGGTAATGCGGATCGCCGACGATGTCCGCGACCGAGTAAATGCGCCCTGCGGGCACACCTGCCGCTTCGAGCGCAGTCAATATCGTGTCGGTGGCGTTTGCGGAAGTCCACCCCGCGATCGCCGCGTCGAGCAGGGCGACCTGCCGAACCCGTCCGTCGTTGTGCTCCAGCGCGGGATCGTCGGCCAGGTCCGGCCGGCCGATGACATGCATCAATCGCTTGAAGATCGGATTGCTGTTGCCGGCGATCACGACGTAGCCGCCATCGCGCGTCGGGTAGGTATTGGACGGCGCGATGCCGGGCAACGCGCCGCCGCTGCGTTCGCGCACATGCCCGAGAAGATCGTATTCGGGCACGAGGCTCTCCATCAGGTTGAAGACACTCTCCACGAGCGAGACGTCGACCACCTGACCGAGGCCCTGGCCGGTCTTGACCCGCAACACGGACATCAACGCCCCGATGACGGCGTGCAATGACGCGAGCGAATCGCCCAGGCTGATGCCTGCGCGCGCCGGCGCGCTCCCCGGTACGCCGGTCGTATAGCGGATGCCGCCCATGGCTTCACCGATGGCGCCGAAGCCCGGACGATCCTTGTACGGTCCAGTCTGCCCATAGCCGGAGATGCGCACCAGCGTGAGCTTGGGGTTGATTCCGTGAAGCATGTCCCAGCCGAGTCCGAGAGACTCGAGCGCGCCGGGCTTCATGTTTTCGACGAGCACGTCGGCATCCGTCGCAAGTTGCTTGATGAGCGAAATGCCCTCGGGGGCCTTGAGATTGACGGCAAGCGACTTCTTGTTGCGCGACTGGAGGTACCACCACAGGGAGGTGCCTTCGTGCAGCTTGCGCCACTTGCGGATGGGGTCACCGTTGACGGGCGCTTCGATCTTGATGACGTCGGCGCCGAACTCGGCCATCATCCGCGCGGCAAACGGCGCGGCGATCAGTGTGCCGATCTCGATGACGCGAATGCCTTTGAGGGGTCCACTCATTGCTGTCTCCTTCTATCCTTTGCGACAAGGATAAAAAGAGACACCCATCGCCATCCAGCCGCAAATTTTCAACGAGCGTTCGCGTATGACGAACGCTCGCGCGTCGGCTACGTGCGGGGACGCGCCGAAGGCGATTCGGCCGGCGCAAGATAATCGAACAGGGCGCGGGAGACCGGCGGGAGATTGTCGACGTCGCGCACCACGATCTTCAATTCTCGCGTCGCCCAAGTATCGGACAAGGCGATGGCGGTGAGTCCGAGCGGCCGTCCGATGGCTTCGAAAACGCCGTCAGGGATCACGCCAACCCCCATGCCGGCTTGCGCCATGCGGCAAACCGCATCGAAACCCGGCACGTGGATGCGCATTTTCAGGCGCCTGCCGGCATCTCGCGCCGCGAGATGAGTGCGATTGTTGATGGAGCTGTCCGCGTGCAGTCCGACATGATCGTAGTCGAGCGAGTCCTTGAACTTCACGCGCCCCGCCGATGCCAAGGGATGATCGTCTCGCATGACGAGCACCAGCCGGTCGCGGCGATAAGTGACCTCGTGCAGTCCTTGCCTATCGGTATCGCCGGAGCAGATGCCGAGATCGGCCCAACCGTCGAGCACGCCCTTGACGACACTGCCGCTGGGGCGCTCCTCCAGATCGATCTTGACTTCCTCATGCAGCCGCGTGAACGCGCGCAGGTCTTCCGGCAGGAATTCGACGATGGCCGACAGGTTCGCGACCATCCGGACATACCCCCGCACGCCTTGCGCATGCTCGGCCAGTTCGTGTCCGATGGTTTCCACGCTGAGCAACACGCGCTTCGCATGCGTGAGCAGGGTCTCGCCCGCAGGCGTCAATTTCATGCCGCGCGCATGGCGCACGAACAAGGGAATGCCGAGCGCCTGCTCCAGGTCGACGAGGCGCTTGCTGGCCGCCGACACGGCCATCGTTTCGCGCGCTGCCGCGCGGGTCAGCGTCGACTCCTCCTGTACGGAGACAAACAGGCGCAGTGTCGTGAGATCCAGGCGTCGGAGGAGATTGTTCAGCGTCATCGCGACTTCAGGTGCGCCATGCCACCTCGCCGGAGGCGGATCAGGCGAGGAATTGACTTGCCGCGAGGACGACAGCCGAGGCGAACAGGCAATAGATGCCGAACAGATACCAGCGGCCGTGTTCGAGCCAGCGCGACAACCAGCGCAGCGCGACCAGGCCTGCGATGAAGCTGAAGACCATGCCGACGAGGCTGGGCGCAGCGACGCTCAGGAAGTGGCCGGCCAGCGCATGCGCACCGTCATGCGACTTGAACAGGCGGTAGCCTTCTTTCAGGATGACCGGCGGGGTCAGCACGACGGCGAGCGCAAAGCTGAATTCTTCGACGCGGACCTTGTCGAGGCCGCGCATCAGGCCGGTCGAGATCGTCGACCCCGAACGCGAAAAGCCGCGAAACGGCAGGCACACGCCCTGCACCGCGCCGATCCAGGCGGAATCGGCAACCCGCATCGGGCGATCGCCCATTGGCGGGCGGCGGCGCGACGACACGAGAATCAGCACGCCCGCCATCGCGAGACCGGCCGAAATGATGTACAGATTGCCGAACAGATGCTCGATTTCCGCATGTTCGGAGCCACGCAGGACGACTTTTTCGATGAGCAACATCAGGGCGACGCCGATGACGCCGGTCAGCGCCGTGGCCGCCACGACATGCTTTGCGAACTGCACAAAAGCGTCCTTCGACGAAAAATAGCGCTCGCGCCACGATTTCCAGAAGTACGCGATGACGGCCAGCATCGTGCCGGTGTGAAGCATCACGAGGAGCAGCGTCATCTCGGGCGCCGTCGGGTCGAGGCCCATCAGCTTTTCCGCAAGGATCACGTGCGCCGAGCTCGATACCGGCAGCAACTCCGCTACCCCCTGCACGATCGCCAACACCAACACCTGCAACATATCCATGAGTAAGGGCCTGTTCCGAGTAACGTGGGTCGAGCGTGATTGTAAGGCCGGCACGCCCGGGACGGGCGGGAATTCTGAGGGACAAATATGACAATTCAATGACAAAAGCTGGCTGGATGCGCCCGTCCAGCCGGGAAAACCCTTGGACAGGTTTACGCAACATGAAAGCTGGTTGAAGGCTTGCGCTTCGTAGAATCCGTCGGAAACACAACGTCGGGCGTGCACGTTCGCATGCCGGCAACCCTACACGACGGAGACAATCATGCGATTCTGTGCCCTCAGATCGCGTCTTGACCTTTTGCGTTGCCGCGCCCCGGTGGCGATCGTCACCTGCCCGACCGCGGGTCGGACATGAGCCTGCGTCAGCACCTGCTCTGGTGGCTGCTGCTTCCGCTGGCCGTATTCACCGCGATATCGGGCATGATGTCGTACGACGCAGCGCGGCAAACCGCCGACCTTGTACAGGACGGCGCCCTGCTTGCGTCCGCGCGGACGATCGGCGAAGTCGTCGGCTGGGACAACGGCGTGGTTACCGCGACCATTCCGCCCGCTGCGCTGGAAATCTTTGAGTCGCCGGAACAGGACCATGTGTTCTACCGGGTGATCGCCGACGGCGACCGCCTGCTCGCCGGCACCCCCGACCTTGCCTTGCCGTCAGTGCGATCGGCGCAGCCCGTCTACTTCGAGACGACGCTGAACGGCCAGTCGATCCATGCGATCGCCTACGAGCGCCAGTTGTACGACGCGGGCAACACCACCCATATCACCGTCGTCGTCGGCAAGACGCAGGCATCGCGCACCGCCATGATCCAGGCCCTGTGGCACCCGCAGTTGCTGCGGCAGTTGATCATGCTGGTGCTCGCCGCGCTGCTGGTGTGGCTTGGCCTCACGTTCGAGCTGCGCCCGCTGATGAAACTCAAGGACGACGTGGCGAACCGCGAACCCATGCAGCTCGTGCCGATCCACGCGGACCGCCTGCACGCCGAACTGCGGCCCATCGTCGACGCCATCAATCAGTGCATCGCCCGCCTCCATCTGCATGCGGCGGCGCAGCGGCAATTCATTGCCGACGCTGCCCATCAGCTGCGCACGCCGCTCACGGTGCTCGATTCCCAGATCCAGGTGGCGCGCCGCTGCGCGAATCCCGACCCGAAACTCGCCGAGACGCTGCGCTGCATGCAGCGCAGCAGCCGGCGGATGGCCGACCTGACCGCCAAGCTGCTGTTGCTGGCACAGGCGGAATCGGCGTCCTCGGACAGTTATCGGGACAAGGTCGACGTCGCCAACGTCATGTCGGACATGCTCTCTGAACTGCTGGTCATCGCCCAGCAGCGCAACATCGATCTCGGCGCCGACCTGTGTGCCGACAGTTACGTGGCAGGCAACGCGAGCCTGCTGTCGGCGCTGATGACCAATCTCGTCGACAACGCTTTGCGCTACACCCAGTGCGGAGGGCACGTCACCGCCAGTTGCCGCCGCGAGGGCGACGAGGTCCTCATGCAGGTTGCGGATAACGGACCGGGCATTGCGGCCGAGGCCCGGTCGCGGGTGTTCCAGCGTTTCTACCGCGGCACGACGAATGCCGAAGGCACCGGGCTCGGCATGGCGATCGTTCGCGAAATCGCGCACTCGCACGGCGGCACCGTCCAGCTCGATCCGGGCGCGGGCGGCATCGGACTTGTGGCCACCGTCAGGATGCGGGCTTGGCAGGGAGACACCATATGAAATTACTGCTGGTTGAAGACAACGCCGAACTGGCCCATTGGGTCGTTACGCTCTTGCGCGATGAGAACTTTGCCGTGGATTGCGTGGGCGACGGCGAGACGGCCGACATGGTCCTCACCACGCAGCACTATGACGCCGTGCTGCTCGACATGCGCCTGCCCGGCATCAGCGGCAAGGACGTGCTGGCGCGCTTGCGGCGCCGGCGCGACAACGTGCCGGTGCTCATGCTCACCGCGCATGGCTCCACCGACGACAAGGTCAGTTGCCTGAACAGCGGCGCGGACGACTATGTCGTGAAGCCGTTCGACGCACGCGAGCTGGTTGCGCGCATCAAGGCCCTGATCCGGCGCCATTCGAGCGAGCGGGCGGAGGACCTGGTTTGCGGCGACCTTCACTACCTGTTCGGCGCGCGCGAGTTCCGCCACAACGGCACCGCGCTCACGCTGCGCCGGCGCGAGCACGCCATCCTCGAAACCCTGATGCTGCGACAGGGAAAGACCGTATCGAAGGTCAAGTTGATGGAAAGCGTGTTCTGCCTCGACGACGAAGCCGGCACGGACGCGATAGACACCTACATCCATCGCCTGCGCAAGCATCTGGCCGAATCGTCGGCGCAGATCATGACGCTGCGCGGCTTTGGCTACGTATTGCGCACCAAACCCCAGCCGGAAGACGCCTGCGCGCAGTAACGCCCTGCGGCGCCGGGGGTGGGAATAGGCATTTCTCCTGAGTTGTCCCCCGACAACGTGACAGGGTCGTGAAAGGTTGCGCTGGCTACGATGGACTCTGATGGCACCGTACAGGATTGAGTGCGTTCGCGAGGAGCATCCTGCCGGAACAACCATTGGCACAACGGCACATTAGCAAATCAGTAATCAACTACGACAAAGAGGTACGAGGAGATGCGTTTAAAAAACAACACCCTGGCACTGGCAGCCGCCGCCGGTGCACTTTTCGCCGGGCAGGCCCACGCCCAGTCCAACGTGACGTTGTACGGCCTGATCGACATGAGCGTGCCGACCTATCGCAGCAATGCCGGCCCGAACGGCGCCAAGACCATTGGTATCGGCAACGACGGTGAGCCCTGGTTCAGCGGCTCGCGCTGGGGCCTGAGGGGCTCCGAGGATATCGGTAACGGCACCCACATCATTTTCCGGTTGGAAAGCGAGTTCGTGACTTCCAGCGGCGATATGGAAGATCCGGGCCAGATCTTCGACCGCGACGCCTGGGTCGGCGTTCAGGACGACACCTTCGGCAAGCTCACGGTCGGCTTCCAGAACACCATTGCGCGCGACGCGGCGGCGATCTACGGCGATGCGTACGGCAGCGCCTCGCTGAGCACCGAAGAAGGCGGCTTTACCAATTCCAATAACTTCAAGCAGATGATCTTCTACGCGGCCAGTGCAACCGGCACGCGTTACACGAACGGCGTCGCGTGGAAGAAGCTGTTCAACAACGGACTGTTCCTCAGTGCCGGCTACGCATTTGGTAACACGACCAATTTCGCGGTCGGCTCGAACTACCAGGTCGCGATCGGCTACAACGGTGGTCCGTTCAACGTATCGGGCTTCTACAGCCACGCGAATCGTGCCGGCTTCACCAACCAATCGTATTCGGCCGGCGGCAATTACACCATCGGCATCGTGCGCGTGAACGCCGGTTACTTCCACTACACGGGCGATCAGGGCGCGCTTGGCCAGCGCCGCGACAACGCCTGGACCGTCTCGATGAAGCTGATGCCGCAGGGCCGTTTCGATTACGAACTCGGCTACCAGCAGATGCACGCGAGCAACGTCGCGTACAACGCCGACGGCTTCGTGCCGAACGCGAACTCCGGCAGCTTCAGCCTGACGAACGGTGTCGGCAGCGGCTACAAGGAAACCTTGTACGCGTCCGCGTTTTATCACCTGTCCAAGCGCACCGAACTGTACGTGGCCGGCGACTACATGAAGCTGCATAACGGCTACACCGTCGCAGGCACCAACGGCAAGAACAATCAGGTCGAGCTGACGGGCGGTATCCGTACCCGCTTCTGATCCCCGCTGAACCCGCTTCACGCCGCCCCTCCCCTCGCGGGGAGGGGACGGTACTCAGAAGCCCGCAGCCAGCCCGTCGCGGCGGCTGTCGCTGGCCGCCACGTAGCCCCGCTCGGGATCGTCGGCGTCGAGCCGCCAGATAAATTGGCCGGAGCCGAAGTCCATATACGGATCGTCGATGGACTTGAGCGTGTGGCCGAGCGCCTTCAGCCCTTCGACCGTGTCGCGGTTCATCGTCGTCTCCACATCGACCGAGAAATCGCGGTTGACCTTCCAGCGCGGCGCATCGCAAGCCGCCTGCGGCTGCTGGCCGTAGTCGATCATGCGCACGACCTTCTGCACATGGCCTTGCGGTTGCATGTCCCCCCCCATCACACCGAAGCTCATGACCGCTTCGCGCCTGCCGTTGACCTCCTGCGTCATGAACGCCGGGATGATCGTATGGAACGGCCGCTTGCCCCCCTCGACGACATTGGCGGATCTCGGGTCCATCGAGAAGCCGCAGCCGCGGTTCTGCAGTGAGATCCCCAAGCCCGGCACGACCACCCCTGAGCCGAAGCCCATGTAGTTCGACTGGATGAAGCTGACCATCATGCCGTGCTCGTCGGCGGCCGTGAGGTAGATGGTGCCGCCCGATTTCGGCATGCCGAAGTCGAAGTGCCGGGCCTTGTTCGGGTCGATGAGCTTCGCACGTTCCGTCAGATACGCGTCGTCGAGCATCTCCTCGGGGGTGACAGCCATCGAACGCGGATCGGCGACGTATTGGTACAGATCGGCGAACGCGAGCTTCATGGCTTCGATCTGCAAGTGCTGCGACTCGATCCGGTCGACCGTGAGCGATTTCACGTCGAATTTCTCGAGCATGCCGAGCGCCATCAGCGCGGAGATCCCCTGCCCGTTCGGCGGGATTTCGTGGACGGTGTAACCGTGATAGTCCTTCGAGATCGGCGTGACCCAATCGGCCCTGTACTGGCGCAGATCCTGGGTCGTCATCGCCCCGCCGCCTTCGCGGGCATACGCGGCGATACGATCGGCGATCTCGCCCTCGTAGAAAGCGCGCGGCCCTTGCTCGGCGAGCATGCGCAGTGCGGCCGCATGCCCGGGGAACCGCATCATTTCGCTCGTTTCCGGCGCGCGGCCGTGCGGCATGAAGGCCGCGGCATACCCCGGCTGATCGCGCAATTCCGGTACGGCAGCGGCCCATTTATGCGCGACGATATTCGCGACCGCATGGCCGCGCTCCGCGATTTCGATGGCCGGCGCCATCAGATCGGCAAACGGCAGCTTGCCGAACTTCGCATGCAGCGCCTCCCAGCCGGCGATGGCGCCGGGCACCGTCACCGTATCCCAGCCGCGCTTGGGCTGGAGCGCCAGGCCGTTGTCCTCGCCATATTTGCGCTTGAAATAGTCCACGTTCCACGCCGCCGGCGCCACGCCGGACGCGTTCAGGCCATGCAGTTCCTTGCCGTCCCAGACGAGCGCGAAGGCATCGCTGCCGAGACCGTTCGATACCGGTTCGACGATCGTCATGACGGCGGCGGCGGCAATCGCCGCATCGACGGCGTTACCGCCCTGCCACAGGATGCGCAAGCCGCTCTGCGCCGCCAACGGATGCGACGTCGAGACGATATTGCGTGCGAACACCGGCATGCGCACGGTGGGATACGGGTTGTGCCAGTCGAAGGTTTTCATCGAAGCGATCGTCATGAAGTGAGAAAGAATGCCGTGACTCGAACATCACCTCCAATTATGCATTCCCATTACAATCAAAGAATATTAATATTAATTATCGACAATTAAATAAAATTTAATCAAGCATGGTCACCATCCGGATGTTGAAGACCTTTCGCCTGGCGGCGAAGACGGGCTCGTTCGCCGCGGCGGCCGAGAAGGCGCCGCTGACGCAAGCGGCGGTCAGTCTGCAGATGAGCGGGTTGGAGGAAGCGCTGCGCCGGCAGTTGTTCGACCGGCGCGGGCGACAGATCGCCTTGACGCGGCAAGGCCACGAGTTGCTGCCGAAAGTCGAGGCGATTCTATCGATGCTGGACGAACTGGAAGCACCGCCGGCGGCGGTCATGCAAGGGCCGGTGAGCATCGGCGCAGTCGTATCGGTCATTGGCGCGCTGTCGTTGGTGGTGGCGGGCCTGAAAACAGCGCATCCATTGCTGGACGTGCGCCTGACGTCGGCGCGTTCCGAAGAGCTGACGGCAATGGTCGAGCAGGGCGACGTGGATATCGCGGCCGTTGTGGCGCGCACGGATCATACGCTGCCGTCCGGGCTTGCCTGGGTGCCGCTCTATACGGAGCCGATGATGCTCGTGGTCAATCGCGACATCACCGACACCGATGCGCAACGCATCCTGCACACGCATCCGTTTCTGCGTTTCGACCGCCGTGTGCGGACCGGACAGGTGGTACAGCAAGCGCTGACGTCGGCGGGCCTCGAGGTCAACGAGTATCTGGAGCTCAACTCCATCGAGACCATCGTCGCGCTCATTCGGCAGAACGTCGGTGTATCGGTGCTGCCGCTGCTGCATCGCGGCGACTGGCAGAGCGATGCGGCGCTGCGCGTGATCCCGATCGCCGAGCCGCCGGTCCTGCGTTCCGTCGGCATGATCCAACGCGTGAACTCCGCCCAGGCGGGCATCACCGACGCGATCGCCGACATGCTGCACGCGGGGTGAGCGCGCGGGCGCTACTTCACATGCCGCGTCATGGTGGCGCAATTCGGTGGCCGTACCGTGTAAAAAATCCGTAAAAATTTTGCACCGGCGGCGCTCGCCGGGGTATCGCCGACTGGCGCACCGTATTGAACTGACTTACACTTTTGCGGCAAAAGACGATAACGATACGGCGTCCTTTCACCTGTGCAAGGGCAGTGCGCTGCGCTCGCCGGTAATCGTTCCGCCGCTTCTGGACCCGCCCCCCGGAGACGCTATGGCCGCCGTCCACAAGGTTTGGCAACTGCTGATCGGCAAGCCGCTCGATCCCCTCGATCCGCGCACTCGGCATGCCATTGCTGTCACGCCGCTGCTGGCGTGGGTCGGCCTCGGCGCGGACGGCCTGTCTTCCTCCTGCTACGGTCCTGAAGAAGCCTTTCTCGCGCTCGGTCAACACACACCGCTGGCGCTGTTCCTTGCGTTGTCGACAGCGGCGACGGTTTTCATCATCGCGCTCGGCTATAACCAGGTCATCGAATTGTTTCCGACGGGCGGCGGCGGCTATCGCGTCGCGACAGCGTTGCTGGGCCCTCGTCCCGGGCTGGTGTCGGGTGCCGCGCTGCTGGTGGATTACGTGCTGACGATCGCGACATCCCTTGCCAGCGGCGTCGACGCCTTCTTCAGCCTGCTGCCGGTCAGCGCGCAGGCGTTCAAGCTCACGACCGAACTGACCTTGATCGTGCTGATGACCGGTCTCAATTTCCGCGGCATGAAGGAATCGATTCTCGTGCTGCTGCCGATCTTCGTGGGCTTTGTCGTGCTGCACCTCGGGCTGATCGTCTACGGCGTTGCGGTGCACGGGAGCTATCTGCCCGCCGTGGTGCCGGATGCGATCGGCGAGGCACACAGCATGTCGAGCGCGTTCGGCCCCGTCGTGGTCGCGGCGCTGTTGATGCGCGCGTTCTCGCTGGGCGGCGGGACTTACACCGGCCTCGAAGCGGTGTCGAACAACGTGAATATGTTGGCGGAGCCGCGTACGCCGAACGGCAAGGTGACGATGTTCTATATGGCCACGTCGCTGGCATTCACGGCAGGCGGGATCATCCTGCTCTACATGCTGTGGCATGCCCGGCCGGTCGAGGGCCAAACGCTCAACGCGGTGGTGTTCGGCAGCGTCATCGATCATCTTGGACTCGGGTCGTCGTTTGCGCGCAATGCGCTGCTGGCGGCGGTGCTGGCCTTTGAAGCGGGACTGTTGCTGGTCGGGGCGCAAACCGGCTTTCTGGACGGCCCGGCCGTGCTGTCCAATATGGCTTCCGATTCCTGGGTGCCGCGCCATTTCCGCGACTTGTCGGCACGACTCGTCCGGCAGAACGGCATCATCGTGATGGGTGTCGCGAGCCTGATGATCCTGTTCTGGACGCACGGCGATGTGTCCGTGCTTGTCGTGCTGTACAGCATCAACGTATTCCTGACATTTAGTTTGTCGTTGCTGGGATTGAGCACCTATTGGTGGCGGCGGCGTCATGAAGACAAGACCTGGGGCAAGCACTTTGCCCTGTCGGCGCTGGGACTCTCGGTGACCAGCACGGTGTTGGTCATTACGCTGATCGAGAAATTCACGGCCGGCGGCTGGTTGACGGTATTGGTCACGAGCGCGGTGATCGTCGTGTGCGTGCTGATCAAGCGGCACTACACTGAGACGCGTGCGCAGCTGGCCAAGGAGGACGCGCTGTTTGCCGACATGCCGCCGGCTGCCGACGGTGAAGCGCCGGCGAAGCCGGATCCGTCACAACCGACCGCGATCCTGATGGTCGGCAAGCACCGTGGCGCCAGCATGCACGCGCTGCTGTGGGTCAATCGGCTGTTTCCCGGACATTTCAAGAACTTCATCTTCCTTGCGGTCGGCGAGGTCGATGCGCAGAGCTACGACGGCGCGGAGCATCTGGAGCGCCTGCGGCAAACCATCACGTCATCGCTCGATTACTACATGGCGCAGTGCCGCCGGCACGGCATCGCTGCCGACTACGAGATCGGCTTTGGCACGAACCCGATCGTCGAATTCATGAAGCTTGCCGATAAGGCGATGGATGAATATCCCAACAGCGTTTGCTTCGCCAGCAAGCTGATCTTCAAGCGCGTCAATTTCTTGTCCGCATGGCTGCATAATCGGACGCCCGTCGAAATACAGTCACGTCTGCATCTGCAAGGGCGGCAAATGGTGTTGTTGCCGATGAACGTGGGGTGACAGGCCATAGCGCCAGTCCCGAGGAAGGTACCGGGATTGTTCAGAGGCTTGATGCATGAGTTGTTTAGATTTTCTAAGGACGTGTTTCAATTTTGAAACACGTCGCACTACAGAGCTATACTTTTTATTTGGCGTCAGCAAAAAGTCCTTGAGAATCATGCAGCTAAACGCCATGGCGTGAACTTTGCTCATGCTTCGGGGAAAAAGGTGGGTCGACCGCCTGTCCCCTCGAGGATGTCATGAAAAAGTCGCTACCCGCCTGGGTGAGTCTATGCTTTGCACTCCCCCTGACGCCCGGCATGCCCGGCATTCCCGGGGCATCCGACGTTTGCGTCGTCGCACGCACCGATGGCGGGACCGCGGCGGTTGCCTCGGCTACCGTCGAAACTGGGTCCAGCGGGTCACTGCAGCGAGTACCTGCGCCCTCCTCGCCGTCGCACTCGCCGCCGGGATCTCCGCCACTCGCATTGGCCATCGTGCCACCCGCGCTGCCGGACTGGCGCGAGGTGTTCTTTGCATATCGCGCCAAGTCGGGGGCACCGCCGCTGGTAGAGGGCGGGATGTTGCAAGCCATGCAGAGTCATCTCGGCGTCGATGCCGCGGATGGCCAGACCTTGATCGAGCCGGGCAACGGCCTGGACGTGTCCTACCAGATGCTCTGGCTTCGCTCGTTCAATCCGCCGAGTACTGACGCCAGGCTGTTCATCACTGCACCCGGATACTTTGGTGTGCATTTCTGAGCGATTCGGACCGGCGCCCGAGTAGAACGGGCAGATGAATCAGTCATCTGCCCGCCGCGTTCAGTTGGACGCGACAAGATCGTGATACGCGTGCAACAGGTCCTCCGCGGTTGCAAACCCATCGATCCTCAGCCAAGGCTTGCCGGGCGCAGAGCGGACCAGGACCACCGGACTATGGTCCATCTTGTCCTCGCGAAACACGTTGAAGGCCTTCTGCGTCGCCACGCTCGCAGCGACACTCCCCGTGTAGTGTTGCCATTCGGGGCCCGCACCGTATTTCTTCGCATACGCTCGCAGCACTGACGGCGTGTCGTTCTCCGGGTCGATCGAGATCGAGACAATGTGCACCTTGTCCCGGTTCGCACCGAGCTCGTCCTGCAGTTGGGAGAGCGTGTGACTGATCACGGGACAAATCGACGTACATGCGGTGTAGATGAAAGTCAGGAATACCGGGCGTCCATCGTCCAGTGCGTCTTTCAGCGAGACGGTCCGGCCATCATCGCGCACCAGATTCACCGCGGGCAACGTGTAGTCCATGGTGGATGTCATCGTGCCCTGCATCATATGATGCTGGGCGTGCGGATCGGCCCCCTCATGGGCCTGTGCAAGCGGGTCAACGACTACAATCGTGGCCACGGTGGCAAGCGCCAGGGCGCTACCCAATAGGTATGTTGGCACTCTCATTGGAATCTCCTCTTGCACTATGGCACGATCCAATCGCCGTCGGGCACGAGCTGTGTACCCTCGCGATCGGCGAAACGGACAAGGTAGCCGCCCTTCGAAGCGAATCGCTCGCCTGGCGCGAGCGTCAGCCGCGGATAGTAGCCGGTGATGATGCGACGCTCGATCATGTCCTCGGCGCGCTCGACCAGATAGTCGCGGACAAAGGTATCGGTCATGTGGCTCAGCGTCTCGGCGAGCAGTCCGCAGGCAAGGAACGTGTCCGCCTGCACCTGTTCATTCACCACGGGAATGCGTCGGATTGCGAACCAGCCAAGCGCGTAGTCGACCCGCACGCGCCGACGCTCGGGGAGGTCGAACGGATACGCAATCTCCGTCACACCGCGCCAGCCCGGCGGCAAAGGCGTGTGCTCGAGCCCTCCCAGCAGGCCCGACATGTACACGTTCTGCGCGGGCGGCGCCGTGCCGAGCGCCGCGACATCGCCCGGGCGCAGCCACAGAATGAGCGTGTCCGCGCGAGAGATGCCGCGCAGCGCCCGGGCGGCGTGCTCGCCCGGCGCGAGTGCGCGGCTGGAGACCGTGACGCCATGCCCCTTCAGGGCGGCGGCGAACGCCTTCGCGCCCGCCTCGCCGCTGTCGCCCGCGCGGTAGACCTGCCACACCGTCCCGGGCACCTTGCCGCTGTGCGCGCCAAGGATTCGTGTCGCCATCAGTTGCGCCTCGAGCACCACGCCCTTCGAGTAGTAAAGGGGATAGAACGCACCATCGTCAGCGACGGGCACCTCGACATTTGGAAACAGGCAAGGCACTTTCGCCTGCTCGCAGAATGCGTGGACCGGCGCCCAGTGCGTGCCGCCGAGCCCCGACACCACCGCGAAGACCGGCTCCGCCGCCATATACCGGGCCAGCTGGTCCTGCCAGGTCGCCTCCGGGCCGGTCAACTCCCAGACGTGCAACTTCCAGCGGCGATTGACCATGAACATCATTTTTCGCGAGGTGCGAAGCGCGGGCGTGGCGCCAAGCGGAAATGCGTTCTTGTCGGCGAAGTAGTGCTCCAGCACATCGAGCATGCCGCGCCGCTTCACGGGGTCGGCTTCCGGCGTGATGATGGTGGCGAAGTGCAGTTCGGTGTCGGTAACCCCTGGCGCCCTGCGCACATCAAGGCGCTTGAGGTAAGCGATCAGCGCCGCCATGTCGGCATCATTCAACGCGAAGCGCGGCATCAGATAGCTGAGCGGCCTGCCTTGCGAGTCGACGCCGTCGCGAATCGCACGGGCGATGGTGGCGTCGGTGTATGGATCGCGATCGAAACGGACACTTTCGACGTAAGGCAGGTCGAGGTCTTCGCGGCTTTGGGCGCGAGGGTGGTAGAGATACCTGCCGGCGATCGGTGGAATCGAGGTCTGGCCCGACTTGGCGCCAAGCCCGCTGCGCCGGTGGCAGTTGATGCAGGCCGCAGCCGCGCCCTCCATGCGCAGGCCGCCTTCGCGGCCTGCCTCGAGCAGTTCCCCCGAACCGAGTATGCCGCGGCGGAAAATCGTTTCACCGGCATCCACCGGTTCACCCGCGCAGGCGTGGCCCACGACGAACGTGAGCGCGCCCCCGACGAAGACTGCCGCCAGCGCGCGCACGACGCGCCGTCGCGCATCGGCAAAAGCATTCTGTATGGGTCGCCTTGGCAGCATGATGATCGGCCATCTACCGGCTGGCCGGAGGCTGATCCCGATTTGGCAGGCCGACGCTGCCGGTGCCGGGCCAGGTGTCGACTCCCGCCGATGTCGACGCGCCGCTGGGCACGACCGGCTTCTCGAACAGCCGATCTTCCAATGGCTGATTGAGCGTCAGCTTGTCGATCACGAGTTTGTTCGTCGCCGTGGCCGTCACAACGCCGCTTTCGATCATGAACGGTATCTTCAAGCCCTCGACCGTCCGGTAGTCCCGGTAGTACACCACGACCGTAGCCGTCTGCCCGAGCACGCTGTGCACCTCGCGGTCCTCCTTGACCTCCAGAAACGAATGCGCGTCGATCCATACGTGGCGCGTGGTGCCCGATGGCAGGGTAACGTTGAGCCGGTAGGCCTTTTTCCCCTCGACCTCGTCGAGACCATCGAGCGCGATGGCG
The DNA here is from genome assembly GCF_902459695.1 of Pandoraea terrae. GTDB lineage: Bacteria > Pseudomonadota > Gammaproteobacteria > Burkholderiales > Burkholderiaceae > Pandoraea > Pandoraea terrae. The sequence goes on along the minus strand of NZ_CABPRZ010000003.1, from coordinate 102,690 downwards.
ACGCCCTTGGCCTCGTAATCGATCAGCAGGCCGTCAATGACGTGTTCGTCATGCGCGAACTTCAGCTCCTCAGGCGTGTAAGGCTGCATCTCCGGCTTCGTGCCGCGCACCGCCGGGTGCAGCTTCCAGCCGCGGGCCCCGTCGTAGACGCGCAGGGCCATGCGGTTGGACGCGAAGACCTCATAGTGCGTCTTGTTGGGGCGCTTCAGGGCAAGGACAAAACGCGCCGGCGTGGTCGACCCCTCCACGTGTCCGAACCACACCATGGTTTCGATTTTGCGCCACGCGTCCACACCTCCCCTCGCGTGGACGTATTTCTCGACGATCTGGGCCGCGCTCAGATCGGCCGGTGCGCGTTGTTCGTCCGCGCACGCCACCAGTGAGAAGCAAGCCGCGAGCGCCCAGATCGCCATCCGTCTCGTCGTCATGGCGGGCTCCTCCTAGTGGGCGGCCGCCTTGGCCGATGCCAACGCCGGTTTCGCGAACGCGGCATCATCGATCGGCTGATTGACCGCCACACGGTCGATCGTCATTCGCCTGGCCGGTTTGACGCCTTCGACGACGGTCTCCAGGACGTGCGGCACGCTCAGGCCATGCTCGGGCTTGTAGTTGCGATAGTAAATGGCAACCTTGTGAGGTCTGCCGTCCAGCTTGCGCGCTTCACCGTCTATCTTCAGTTCGAGAAAGCTCGTCGCGTCGATCCACAGGCGTCGCTCCGTACCATCCTTCATGGTCAGCTTGAGCTTGTAGGCGCGGTGTCCCTCGACCGATTCGGTGCCTTCGAGCGCGACCTTGGTCCCCTTCCTGGCGTAATCGACGAGCGGCCCGTCGAGTTCCGCCGATGCGGCGGCCGATTGAGCCTCGGCAGGCGTGTAGGGGGTGACTTCATCGCGCCCGAGGTAGGGCCTGACCTTCCAGCCTTGCTGTCCGTCGTAGACCTGCAGCGCCGTTTGCCCCTCGAAGCGAAGCTCGAAACGGCTCTTGTGCGGCCGCTTCATGGTCATCACGAACGGCAGCTTCACGTCCTTCTTGCCGCCGGCATCGAGCTGGCCCGACATGACCAGGGTGTCGACCCCCCGCCAGGCCTGTAGCCCGCCGCGCGCCGCCACATTCTTGTCAATGACCTGGGCCGCGCTCAGGCCGCCCGCCGGCGCGGCGGTAGCCGCCATGGTGACCGATGCCCCCAGTGCCGCGAGGCTCCATGCCAGAAAATGAACTCGGTTCATCACGCTATCCTCCCCGGTTGATGCCTTATCGAACGCGCTCGCCTGGTCACTCGACCAGCAAGCCGTCGATATGAAAGGAACCGATGATCACATTGACGCGATCCCCGGCCCTGATGAAATCACCTTTGTTGGAAAACACCACCCAATATTCTCTACCGCCTATCAATGGGCCCGCCTGCCGCAGCGGGCCGATCTTGTCCATGACCGGGACCTGCAACAGCGCATGGCTGCGCTGTCCGTACAGGTAAGGTGTCGCCCGCTTGTCGCCCAGCGCGCTGGCCACCACGGGGTCGGTCACGCGAAAACTGAAGCGAACCAGATTGCCCGATGCGGTGCGGCGCACACGTAGATGTTCGACGCCCCCATAGAGGTCGTAGTACGCCATCGCGACGCTAGTCAGCTGCACCGGGTAGTAGGGGGAAGTGCTGGCCGACGCCGGTGCAGTGTCCCGCGCCGAGTCCACCGACGCCATGCTGGCACACCCGCCGAGCGCGAACAACGCCGTCAATGCTATCCACTGCGACATCTGATTCGACATGGTCGACCTTCCCCCCGTTGACCCGCTTGCGCAGCGGCTTGGGCTCGGCGGGCGACGGCGCGTGCCGTGCCCGCCCCATCGCCCCTTACCTTCGCCGCCGGTTCACGGGTGACTTCACACGCCACCCGCAGCCCGAAACGTACCGCCTCTCATTGCGCCGTCCCTTGCAGACTGCTCGTCTGCGTGCCCGGCGAATCCGTAATGTTGAGCGTTCCGTTCTGCGTGGAACCTGCACCAGCGGTCGCGGGCGGATTGAACTGCACGGCGATCACACAACTCGCGCCGGGCGCCAGGCTCGTGACCCGGGAGTTCGCCGTGTTCACCGGATTGACCGAGCCACAGTTCGTCTGCTGAGGGACGATAACGAAACCCGATCCGGTCGGCGTGGTCGTCGGGTTCCCGATACCGGAGACTGTCGTGCTGCCGGAATTCGTCAGCGTGAACAGGTGAACCGGCCCGGTAGTCCCGCGCGTGACAGTCCCGAACGGCTGCGTCGACGGCGCAAGTGCCGGGCCACCCGAAGTGGTCGTGCCGACCGGTCCACCGGTAAGGCTCGCGAGCAGAGGACCCGCACCGCCCGACAACAAGCCCGGGACCTCGACGGCGCCGATGTCGATACCGCTTCCCCCGAACCGGGGTTGAGGCCGTTGCGTCCCGAAGATGTCGACCGGCGGCGCACCCGCCCCGGTGCCTACGTTGTACGCGGCCGAGCTCGACGTGATCGAGTAGTTGCCGAGCATCGCGTTGTACCCCGGGCTGCCCGACGCGATCGAAGCGTTCACCAACGAGAGCGGTCCATAGGACATGTTGATCCAGTTGTTACCCTCGTCCGGCACTGCCGACGGCTGCAAGGCGAACATCGGATTCGGCAACACCGCATCCGCAATGCCCGGGGGCACGGCGTAACCCAGGCCGCCATTTTCCGGCGGCACGCGCGCGCCATTGCAATACTGGCTGATGACGCCCGGAGCGGTACCCTTGTTGGTCCCGGCGTAGCCCGTCGTGTCAGTCAGGATCGAGAAGGTCGGGTTAAGCGTCAATCCCGAGCTATGGTCGCGCGGCCCCTTGTCGTTGTAGACGCCGATGTCCCAGTAGTTGGCGCCCGAGGGGCAACTGCCGGTCGACGTCTGGCTCGGCAACGCGGGTTGCAGCGTCACGATGTTCTGCTGGATTCCGGCACCTTGCCCTCCGACCTGGATGCTGAACGAACGGTTCTGCCAAAAGATATTGTTGGTCAGCACCGGGTTCGAGTACTTCGCGCAGCTTGGACCGCCCGTCGGGCACGTCACGCCCGTCGTCGGGAACACGGCGCTGAACAATGCCGTGTGCGGCGCCGTTTCGAGGCCGGCCGGCAACGGATACGACGTATTCGGCGTCGGCGTCGGGATCGGCGTACAGACCGTTTCCGAGCCGGTCGTGACGCAGGTCGTCGGTGGCGGAACGTTGGCCTGGGAGGCCGCCGCAGTGTTGAAGAGCACGCCAGCCGAAGCGGTCGAATCGTTGGAAACCACCGTGTTGTTGATGAAGTTGACCGCGACCGCATCCTGCAGCGACACACCTCCCCCTGCCCATCCGGCAACGTTGTTGGCAATGATGTTGTTGACCACCTTGACCTGGTACCATGCGGCCGGCGTGGTCGGGTAGCGTTGCACATCAGTGCCGTTGACAGCTTGCAGCCGCAGGCCGCCGCCCTTGCCGCTTTCCGCGGTGTTGCCGATGATCAGGTTACTGTCGATCGTCAGGTTAGGGCCGATGCCGTCGGACAACTCGGGCGCGCAGTCGGTATCCGCCAACGCGTTTTCGCAGAACGTTGCGTCCGGCGGCACACCTTGGGCAATGATGCCACCGCCGTAGGTGGGCAGCGTCGGGTTGTTGCTCTGATTGAACAACACCCAGTTGTGCGAGATGTCGCCGTTATAGCTGAACCCGAAGTGCGCCATGCCGCCACCGTCACCGCTGCTCATGTTGCCGCACACCCAGTTGTAGTTGAAGTGGTAGTTGTCGGCCCCCGAGCAGAACGTCACACCGCCGGCCGAAGCTGGCGTGGACGAATTGATTTCGTCGCCATAGGAAGCGTTCGACGTGACCGCGTTGTTATGCACATTCACGTTCATGTTGAAGTTGAACGGCTGCTGGGTGTTGCCATCCGCCCCGCCAATGATCCCGTCCGGGACCTCGACCTGGCCGATCGTGATGCCGCCCGTAAGCGTGCCGGCGTTGGCGAAGACGCGGTTGTTGGCAATCTCGATGTTGTGGTTGTAGCCGTGCACGAAGATACCGCCTCCGCCTTGAGAGCTGTTGGAGAAGGACATGGCATCGATGCGCGACGGATTGCACAGGAAGTTGCTCGGATTGTTGTTGCAATCCGTGCTGCTGTTCGTCAGCGGCGGGCAGGTGCCGTTGGCGACGCAGACCGGGTCGGCGGTCACGCCCTTGCCGAGCACCGTGATGCCGGCACCTTCGTACGCACCCATCAGCGAAGGCTCGATCAGGAGTTCGGCGAGATTCCCGTTGGCGTTGGAGTCCCAGCCGAAGACGGGCTCGAACGGAATCGCGTCCACCTTGCCCTCCATGCTGGAACCCAGCTTACAACTGTTGAGGTTCGCCGGATCGTAGGGATGGGTGCCGGTGATCGGGGCACCGTCCAGCGCGATGCCGAACAGGCAGTTGACTTCCCTGCGCCACGGGTCCAGTTTCCCGGACGGGTGGGTATTGGCGTTGACGATGACCGACGGCGCGCCGACCCCTTGCAGGCGCAGCGGCCGCCACATCAGCAGCATTTCGTTGTACGTGCCCGGACCGACGACAATCATGTCGCCCGGCGTGACGTTGGTCGTGTCGTCGATCACGCTCTGGATCGCGTTGTTCGCGGCATTTTCCCCACTGATATAGATCGGCGTCTTGCCACCGATGGTGACCGTAACCGCATCGACCGACTTCTTGCCGTTGGCGGCCGTTATCACCAGCTCCCCGCAGTAAGCTGGCCCGACGCCGAACCCCGTGTTGCGCTGCTGGATCGGGCAACTCGATGCCTTCGTCCCCGGAGGCACGGGGAACCCGGCCGGCGGGATCGCTGGCACCTGGATCTGGATCTGCGTATCGCTCCACCCGTTCACGGTTGCCGGGAAGCCGTTAACCGTGACGGTTCCCTTCGTCGTACCGAAGCCGTAATGCCGCGTGATGAACTTCTGGTTGAACGGCGGAGTCGTCGCCGCCGGTCCCGAGTAGGCATTGTTAGGCACGGTCTGGTCACCCAATGCGTTGATGGTCAGGACGTGTCCCGGTTGGCTGACCCACGGGCCGTTGCCGTTACCGCTGGCGGCGATCTTGGTATTCTTGGGGATCAAATCGCCAAGTACCGTGGAGACCGCCGGGGTGGCGTCCGGGTACGCGCAGTCGGGCGGGTTATAGCCACTCGCGAACGCCTGCACCGGCACCACGGGGGTATCCATGTACTGGGTGAGCCCCGGCATGAACGGGATTTCGTAGCAGAACTGGCTGTACGCCGGGTTGTACAACGGGTCCCGGATCGTCTTGCCGGGATTGGCAGGATCGGGCTTGTCCGGATCGTTCATGCAGGCGATCATCATGTTCGGCGCGTAACCGGTCGGATTCGGCGGGTTGACTTCCCAGGTCGAATACGTCAAGCCATTGAAGATGCCCCACTGGTCGGAATACACACGCGACATTTCGTTGCCGGTGAAATCCTTCAGGGAAACCGGCACGTTGGGCACGGCGAACTTTTCTCCGAATTGCGGAGAGAACGGATCGAACTCCGCAGAGAAGTCATCCAGCATGAAGCCGGTGAAGTGCGCCGCGACGTGTGTCGAGCTGAAGATATAGAACTTCGTCTGCACGGACATCTGATCATTGAGCAGCACTTCCTTGCGGTCGCACAGGTGCCGGGAAGCACCGGCGAACGGCGCCACTTCCAGTGCGCCCGGGAACAGGCTGAGGTAATCGGGAACGATGCGCAGCGTACCGACGCAAGGCCAGAACTGCTCGACACTGCCCGTATCGCCCTCGCGCCGCGGCGAGGAACCGAGATCCGTAGTCGGGTTCTGCGCATTGTTCGGGTTCTGCGAGGCATTCACCGCCGCCTGGTCAGGAATGATGAAGATGTTGGTCAAGGCGCCGAACTGCTGCGTCACCGGCGCGATGAAGTTATCGCCGATGAGAATGTTCTTGTCCTCTTCCTTCATCAGTTCATAGCCGGGCGGCACGATCACTTCGACGACGTATTTGCCCGCCGGCAGAACCACAGTGCCGTCCTTCGAGGGATTCGCCGTACAAATCTTGCAGTTCGTGGCGGTCGGCTTGCCGGTATTCGGATCCCTTCCCGTCACGCTCGGGAATTGGTAACTGCCGTCGAACGGCGCCGGTTGCACCTGGTTGAAGGCGTGCATGCCGTCGTAGCACTTGAACTGGGAGTTGTTGGGCATCGCCGTGTTGGGGTTGAGCCACTGCTTGCTGCCAGCCAGCGTGAAGAAGAACGGGTCCTTGGTGCCGTTTTCCTGGCCCGGGCAGTTCATGTTCGGCATGCCGTCGGAGCGGAAACCTTGCGCCCAATCGTCCCAACTTGTGGTCTTGGTGGTGTCCACAAGTTTCAGGCTGGTCGTACCGTCCGCGGCCGTACCCTCTTGATAGAGGTTGACAGTAACGTTCGGCACGTTGGGCAGCCACTTCGCATGCACCGTCAGCGTCGGGTCATCGAAGGCCCGCGTCGAGGCATAGGCGACCTCACCGCGGATGCCCCCGTTTTCGCCGGCGACAAACGGCGTCTTGCCGAACTCGATGAACTGGTTCTGCCCGGAGAAACCCTGCCATCCCATGGAGGTGACCCAAGGCGGATCGATTCTTCCGGTTGAGGGGCTGGCGGCACTGCTGCCCGGACCGTTCTTGATCGAATAGCCGGTGCAGTCGGCGTTGCCGCAGTACACAGCGCCCGGCACCCGCAGGGCTGCCGGCAACTGCGCGGTCGACGATTCCACGGTATTGGCAAAGAACTTCGCAATCGTCGACGTTCCGGCGCCGGGCAAACCCGTGCCGTCCGTCGGACCGCCGGCGTCATAGACCACATGCGTGCCCGTGTTTTTGAAGCGGGTCGGGTCGGGGTCGACGACGTACCAATTGAACAGCGGGAATACCTCGTTGAATGGCGCGTAGCCGTTCAAGTCCGTGTTGTTGAAATTGGAATAGCTGCCGTCCCGGAAACGGATGTTGGTCGGCACCAGCGCCAGCCCGGGGTCGTCAGGATGCGAGACGCCATCCCCGTGAAGGTCGATGAACGTCCTCGTGTAAAGGTTCGTGTGCCATTGGAGCACCGGCAGGTCCCCGAGGTTGACTGTCTGGCCGCCACTCACGGCGACAGCCTTGGCAAGCCCGTCGACGATCTGATCGTTCCACTGGTCGAACACGGTCACCCGAATCGTGCCGTCAGGAAGGTTGGAAAGCGTGAACGTACCGTCCTGGTTGCATTTGGTGAACGCAATATCGTCGCCGTCCGGATCACCGGCGCTTACGTAGCACTGCGTAAAGGCCAGGGAGTCGCGCGAGCCGCTGCCATAGAGGTTCTCATTGGGCGGACGGCTGTAATGCAGGTTGGTGACCCGGCCGGTGATGCTATTGCCACACGCAGCGCCGGCCACGTCGCACAGCCCGGTCTTCGCAGCATTGGTCCTGCGGTCATTGATGATTTTCGGGTTGGCAAAGCCGATGGCGACGTGGAAACCCGCCGGCCCGAATTCCTGGAAGTACGTCGGCCCGCCGACCCGGATGAAAGAGTCGTGTGCCTTCTGCCCGTCGAGGGTATTCGTCTGCAGCCATTCCTCTCCCCGGCCGATTCTGTCGGCGGCCGGCGTGGCGATGATGCCGTATCTGCCGGGCATCAGGTTGGTAATCACGGCCTGGCCTACGAGCGGCGAGAGGGTTTTGCCGTCGGATTCATACTTCGGACACGTCGGGATCATGCCCACCAGCCCGTCCTTTTTCACGGAGATCGGGCACGCGTACAGCCCGGTGGCGGGATCGATCTTCGACTGCAAGGCATTGGACAGCGGCATGTTGAACATGTCGTAGCTCATCTGTCCCGTCGCATCACCGGTGCTGCCATAGTCGTCCCACATCTTGATTTCAAAGCCGCCCAGTCCCGGCTCGCGGGAGTCTCCAAAATTCTCGACCCCACCGTGGACATCGACTTCGCCATTGAGCGGGGAGTCGTCTTCGAACACGTACACCGAAACCGTCGCGGTCGGTAGCGGTGTCTGTTGCAGGACCACATTGACCGACTTCTGCCCGGCCGCGAGCGGTGCGCCGCCCAAGCCGTGGCCGCAGGTGCCCGTACCCGGCAGCCACTTCGCGGCCCCGACTGCATACGTCCCGCAATCCGTCGCGATGCTGAACGGTCTCGTCGTGCCATTCATCGTCACCGGTGCGCCCGCGCCCGAGGCGAACGGGTTGCCGGCATCGCCGGGCAGGATCGAGAGGTAGTAGCGCTTGGTCGGATCGAGCACGACCTGCCCCGGATTGACCGGCGTCTGTTGCGCGGCGTCCGTACGACACTTACCGTTGCCGATGTCGCATACGGCCGGCAGGTGGGAATTGCTCGCCGGGTCGAAGACCGTTTGCCCCGCTTCGCAGGCAAACGTGCCCCAGCAGCCGGAGGCAACCACCGGCATGTAGCTGGTGTGGAAATTGGTCCCGACGCTCGGCACGGGCAACGGCGGACAACCGGCCGGCCGCGTGGCCGTGCTCGTTTGATTCACTTGACATGCGGGGTCGATCTGGAAGGTGCGGTCTTCCTCGATGATCCAGCGGTAATCGTTGATAGGCAGGCCGGTCGGCGCGTCCTTCACGACAACGTTAAGGCCGCTGCCCCCAACGAACGTCACCGTGGCCGTCGCCATTTGGCTCGACGTGTTTTGCGCATTGACGGCCGCGGTGTTTTGGGAATTGACGGCCTTGTATTGGAACGACACGGTAGCCGTGCCGCCTGCGGCCGGCGCAGCGGTCGGCGAGGCGGCAAACGAGCCGTCCGGATTAACCGTCACGGTGCCGCCCGTGGCATTCCCTACGAGTGCCGCCGTCAACTTCAGCCCTGAAGGATCGTTCGCACTTGCCAGCAGGCCGGGCGGCGACAACACCATCCGTGACGCGACGGTACTGGTGTAGCTTTGGTTAGTGATCGTCGGGGGGTTGGCCGACATGCAGCCGGAGATCACCGTGCAGGGTTGCAACGTCACAGTTGCATGGATCGCCGGATTACCGTTGGCATAATAGGTGAACGTGTCTGTCGTCGTGCCCGGATTCGGCACATAAGTAAACGTGCCATCAGGGTTCAAGCTGACCGTGCCAGCGCTAGGCCCAGAGCCAGGCGTCTGCACGAGCGTAACGCCGTACACGCCGATGTCGTTGGCGATCACCCCTTTGGCCGGGTCCGAGACGATCAACGGATTGCCGGGCACCAGGTTGTAGGTGTCGTTATTGGCGACCGCGGTCAGACCGGCGGCCGTGGTCGGCAACGCGCCGTTGTTGACGCTGATATAGGCCTGCATGCCGCCGTCGCGCTGATTGTCCGTCGACAGACTGAGTTGGCGATCGAACACGGGCAGCGCCGGCGCCCCGGTGGCGGGCGCGTTCATCATGACATCGTAGGTCTTGCCTGCAGCCAGGAACACTTCACTCTGGACCTTCCGAATGCCGGGCAGTAGATTGCCGTCCTCCGCGATGAGCGAGAATCCGGAGACGGGCGGCGTGCCTGTCTGCGCACCGACCACAGTCGGCACATGCATGCGCAGGCCGGCGTTCACGAAACGAAGGAGAACCTGGCCGGTCGCGGCAGGCGCCGCGGCGGAGAATTGCGATTTGACCAGATTGGTTCGGTCGAAGGCTACGCCATTGATCAGGTAATAGCGCGGATCGTAGTTCACGGCTGGCGGATAGCAGGCGCCTGCACCACCGGTGCACATATCGCCACCCAGGACCAGTACCGCGGTAACCACCGCGTTGGTGCCGGTGCCCGACGATCTCGTCACCGTCGCGCCGGGCACCGAGGAATACCCCGAGCCCCCGCTGGTGACATTGATCGACGTGATGCCACCGTTGGCGTCCACGCTGGCGACCGTCGCGGCCGCTGCGACCGAGGCGTCCCCTGCGGCAACGCCGCCGGAGAATGCCACGGCGTCGCCGACATGATAGCCGGTACCGGCGCTGTTCACCGTTACCGCACTGACGGTATCGCGCAACACGACGTTGGCCGTTTCCTTGAACCCGACAGTCGCCACGGCCTTGGCCACGGCAGCGTTTTGCACGGCGTCGATTTCACTCAGCAACAGCGGGACGTCCGCGTTGTAGGTCACGCCCGTATAGGCCGTTCCCGCCGGGTTGGTGGTCGTCGGCGCCGTGGTGACCACCAGTACGCCGTAGAGCCCCATCGGCCCCTGAATCGACGGGTGCGTGCCCGACTCGATCAGGTAGGTGCCGGGTTTGAGGCTTGTCCAACTCAGGGTCGTGGTCCCGTTGGTCGCCACTTCCGTGCCGAACGACTGGACCCGGCCGGCGGGCAGCTGGGTAGGCGGCGTAAACGTCGCGCCGTTCGAGTTGCCTGCGATGGGCCACGTGGCAGCCTGCGTCGCATGTACGGGGTTCGCCGCCCGGCTCGGCGCCGCGCCAAGCCCGCCGCCAACTTGCCCGACGATCACCATCGACGTTGGCACGCCGGCAGGCAGATTGTTGGTGAGACTGATCGTCAGCGGGCCCGGGGCCACGGTGATCACCACCGGCGACCAGTTGCCGAGGGCGGCGGCACTCGGGTTCAACGCCGTGCAAGTGGCCGACGCGGCCGCGCCACAGCTATAGCCCCACATCGGCACCAGCTGTCCGTCGGGTAGCGCGGCATTGGCAGACTTCGCCGTAAGGCTGACGGTCTGTGCAAACGCTGCGCCAGTCGCCAGCACCAGCATCGAAGCCGCGATCCCCGCCTTGGCCAGGCCGCAAAGCGTCGCCTTGAACTGAATGGGTCTCATCGCCGTTCCCCTTGCCACTAATTAGATTCGTCGATCACAAAGGCTTGCGGATCGACAAGCATCATCATCATCATCCCGCCCGGGAAGATATTGTTCGTCGTGATCTCGCGCTCATTGTGCGAGTGCCACATGAAAGCGAAGCCCGCTTCGGTCGCCGGTGGATTCGCGATCGTATTGCTGGGTGGCGACGTACCGGTGGCGCCGACAGCGCGTATCGTGGCGTCCGGACCGAGATAAGGACTTCCGCCGTACCAGGCGCCGTTGGTCAGGATGTTCGAGTCCGGCAGCGTCACCGGGCCGCCGCTGCCGACATTGCCGAACGCGTGGGCTTCGAGCGGCTTGTTGTGATCCGCACACCACTCGTAGTAGTTGGGCGCGAGCGAGGCCGAATTGGGCACGCCGTTTGGTTGTCCGCTACCGTTGTCAAGCTGCGTGTAGTAGCCGTTCGCGTCCGGGATGCAGACGACCGGCTTGCCCAGGAAGGCAGCGTATTTCGGGTCGGGGTCGGTGTACACGGCGCCGGGGTAGTGTCCGTAGACATCCCAGTTCAGGCCCCTGCCGGTCCAGTAGAAAATCCCGTCCATGGCGATACCAGGCGTCGTGGTCGTCGTGAACAGCAGCGGTCCGGCGGGTTGTGTCGGGTCCGTTTGGCTGACCAGGACGTTGCCGTCGCGTGCGAGGATGCGCACGTGATTGCCGTGTTCATGGAACGGGTGCTGCCAACGGCCCGTGCCGATGATGCGCAACAGCACCAATTCGCCGGGGTGCATATGCGGATTGCCGTTGTACGGTTGATGCGGATACTGCGGCGAGTAATTCGGGTCCATGTCGTCCGGCATCGAGCGGCCGTTGATCATGTAGTAGGCCGGATGGTAGGGCTCGGTTTCGACGGTCATGCAGCCGCTATTGCGCGCGCATGCCATGCCAGCCTGCTGCTCTGCCTGCGTATGGATGCGCGGATCCATCTCCGAGAACTGGAACAGATACTCGCGGTCGTAGCATGCCGCGCTGAGGTTGTAAGCCGCCGCGGCGTTGCGGAAGTCGGTCTGTCCATCCGGCAGCGTCGGGCCAACCGTACGGCAGCCGGTCGGCACTGCCAACGACCCGCTGACGGTCGGCAGGACGATGACGGCGCCGTATAACCCCATCTCGATTTGCAGGTCGCCCTGGGTGCCGCTGTAGTAGCTGTGCGTGCCCGGCGTTGTCGCGACAAACGTGTAGGTAACCGTTCCGCCGTGCGCAGCTTCCTGCGTGAGAAGGCCCTGCACGCCACCCGTCGGGGTGACCTGGAAGCCGGGAAAAAGAATCGACGTGTTGCCTGCGGCCGCCGGCAGGTTGTTCGTGAGCGTCACCGTCACCGTGTCACCCTGGTGAACGATCAGCGTCGGCCCCGGGATCTGCATGGTCGGACAGTTTGCGCCCGCGATCGCCGCCGGCGAAAAGCCCGCCGGCGCGGTATGGCAACCATAGCCCCACGCATAGAGACTCATGCCGTCTGGCTGCGTTATGCGGTTCGCCTCGGCGGACAAATCGAAACGCGGGTTCGTGGCGCCCCCCGTAATGCCTGGGGCGGCGGCGCGCGCCGGTACGCAGATCAAGGCGACGAGGATGACCGCGGCAAACCGCGCGACTGTCGCGATCCACTTGTTGTGATTAATCTGGCTCACGGCTGTTCTCCTACGAACAGGACTTGCTGACCGGGTCCACGGAATTGCAGATGTGGACTTCTGTCATCAGGCCACCGAAATTTTCCGCGTCGTTCGAGAGGTGGTCGAGATTTGGCGTGTACAAATAAAACGTCGATCCGACGGGGTAACTGACCATGTCGTGCGCATCCAGGATCACGTCGATCGATTCGCCGCCGCCCAGGGTGATCGAGTTCGCGTAATAGGTCATGTCGTTGCCGGACATGTCGCGCAACAAACGGGCGTTGATGCCCACCACATGCATCGGAATGCCGAGCGACGCGAGTGTTTGATACTCCGTGACATCCAGATCCGAGATCCGGAGCAGAGCCTTGCCGCCTGCCGGAATATTGACGATGGTCGGCAACGGTTGCGAATAGTGCATGGTGCCGTCGGCCACCGGCGTTTGCATCGAACCTTGGGTCACCGTATCCGGGTAGCTACGGCCGTTCAGCAGGAAGTACTTGTCCTTCATGTCGGTAAACGGCTCGGGGTTGAACGTCATGCCGACGAAGTGAAAGTTTGGATCGAAGCCGTGGATCTGTATCGGGTACTCAACGTCGTAGGCGGTCGTGCCGTCCCCGTCGTTATAAGCGAACAGGGTTGCCGAGCCGCTCTTGTTGGGCTGGTGGGTCAAGGTGTTGGGAACCCGCGGTAGCGGCGTCGAGCACAGAATGTCGCCGCCGCACTTGGTGCGCAGGTCCAACTGCTGTTGCTGCAACGCGGCGTACAGCTGGCCAGTGGACGGCACCCGGTTCTGGCGCGGCCGCACGTAGATCTGCCCGACCATGCCCATTTGCAGGTGCTCCGGCGGCGTGATGTGGCAGTGCCAGAAGTACGTGCCGGCATCCGGCGCCAGGTAGTAGTAGGTGAAGCTGCCGCCGATGTTGATCGCGACCGAGGCATCCGGCACGCCGTCATAGAACGACGAGGCGTTCGGGTAGCCGTGGAAGTGCACCGTGTGCTTCTCGAACAGGTCGGGGCGCATGATCATGCCGACGTTCGACAGCGTGAGGAAAAATTCGTCGTCCTCGTCGATCGCCATCATCGGCGCGGGGATGTTGCCGTTCATGACGCCGACATCCATGATCGGCCGCGGATCGACGTGACCCGTAATCGGGTCGGCCGGCGCCACCACGTTCGGATCGGGAACCAGGCCAACCGCGCCGTTGTAGTTCATATCATTGATCGGATCGCCAACCGTCCTGAACACGTTCGCCATTTCCGTGCCAGGCAGGCCGTTACGGATATCCGCCAGCCCGGACAGCGGGCCGAAGGAGAACATGTACGTTTGCGTGCCGTCCCCCATCGTTGCGTAACCGTCGCCGCCCGCGATCTGCTGGCACTTGATCGCCCCGTTGACGACGCCCGTCGGCGTGGATTTCTGGCCTGTCACCGATGGTCCGGTGTAGGCGGGCTCGGCAGTTGCCGGCAGCGGGTGAAGTGTCGTGGTGGGCGGACACTGAACCCGAAATGACTGCGCGAGGGCAGGTACGGCAACGATCAGCAACAGCAGCGCCGACAGACTGCCTCGAAAGATGCGAGCACCAAACATACGACCCCCTTCTTACCGACCAACCAGCGCAAATCGAATCCGGCACCTTGCCCCGGTCTCGCGGCAAACACGTTTATTACAAACTTCTCTCCCCAGTTACATTGTGCAAAAGCGCGGCCAAGAGCGTTATGGGTCATCCTCCTACTCTTGCAGTAGGGCAACCCTTCGACTGCTTTCACTTCGCGGAACCAAGGCTTTGCCCATCGGCTCAAAAACGGCCGTTAGGACTGAACGGCGAAACGCCTTTCGCGCTGCCCGGCTGTCTCGACGGGCCAGACGGGCTGACCGGCGCGGGGGTCACTGGCAAATTGGTCGCGCCGGGGCTGTGTCGCCCTAGCGGCAAGTAGTAGAACTGCCACTCGCCATAACTTTTCGCGTCGGCGAAAGCGACGTAGCGCCTGGGGAAATTGGCGTGCTTGAGGGGCGCGTCGCCCGAACTGCTGGCAACACCGTAAATCGCGTCGCCTTGCTTCAGGATGATCCAGTCGTTCTTGCCTGTGATCGGGTCCGCATAGGCACGTCGCAGATGATGCACCGGCACCGGGAAGCGGTTGTCGTTGAGCAGATCCTCGATCGATACGGGCCAGGTCCTGCCCGCCCGGTAGTACTGCTCGATCGCATGCCGGTACTGGTTGCCGACGAATAACAACTCTTCTTCCTGCTGTCGCCGCCGCTGCAGCGCCCAAACATCCAGCGCGCCACTCAAGGCGATGGTGACGAGCATCAGCGCGATCAGCACCGCCAACAGCGCGAGGCCGCGCTCTCTCCCGGGCGCTCGCACCCGGCGCGGGCGTCGCGCGCGCGGCACGCCGGTCATTTTTGCACCGCCGCCTCGGCGGCCGGAACCGCCGAGGCAGTCGCCGGCCCCACGTCATACACGCCGGTCTTGGTGTTATCCGGCGGCGCAATGATGGCCCAGTCGGCGTTGCCGCTGACCGGATCCTCCGGGATACTACGTAAGTAACGCTTGCTTACGAGATCATTGAGCGTTTGCGGGTACTCTCCGTTGTCTCCGTAGTATTTGTCGATCGCGTCTCGCATCACCGCGAGATTCTGCCGCTCCACCTGCGCCTTGCCCCGTTCGATGCTATGAAAGTAATGCGGCAGCGCGATGGTCAGCAACGAGCCGATGATCGCCAGGACGACCATCAACTCGATCAGGGTAAAGCCGCGGCGGCCACGCCGGTTAGCGGGCATCATGATGCACCTCACCACTGTTTGTAGGGAATGCCGTTCATGCCGACACCCTCCGATTTCGACGTCACGTCGAACACATCGGCGCCGCCTTGCGGATCGTCTGGAGGACTGGCATAGGCGCGCGTGTTCCATTGCTCCTCCGACGGCGTCGCCGGATCGCCGGTGAAGAAGGGATCGGCGGGCACGCGCCGCAAAAAGTACATCATGGCGCCGTTGGGGTCCTTGGCATCCTTGACGCCGGCCACGAGCAGGGACAGCGTCGGCGGATAGCCCGACGCGTCCGGCTGCCTTTCGATATTGCCGAAGTCGCTCGCTTCCTTGAAGGCGTCGAGCGCGGTGCGGATTTCGCGCAATGCGACCCTGAGCTCCTGCTCCTTCTGCCGCTGCACGATCAACTCGGAAAACGGCATGATGCCGAGCGCGAGAATGCCGACGAGCGCGAGCGTGATCATCAACTCGATCAGGGTGAAGCCGCGCACACCGGCGCGGCCGCCCGATAGACAGCGACCGCACCGCCGCGCCGAGTGGAATACCGAAGCCATGGCTCAATTCGACTCCACGGGAATCGCATGCAGCGGATTCTCGCTTGGCATGTCGGTCGGTTGCGCCGGCAGGATCGGTGGCGGCGCCGGCGGCGCGACCGGCGTTGCAGGCGTCGCCGCCGGTGGTGCCACGGGTGTCACCGTGGCCCCCGGACCCGCATCAGCCGCTTCTGCCGGTGCCGGTGCCGGTGCAGCCGCCGGCGCGGCGGCAGGTGCGACCGCCGCAGACCCTGCTGCCGACGCCGGTGGCGGCACCGTCGTGATGAACTTGCCGCCATAGGGGGACGGCGGCGGGGTCGTGCGCGGCGCCACGGGCGCCACGCCGAATGCGCCGCCTGCCGGCGCCTGGGCGGGCGCTTCGGGCGCCGCGCTCTTCGCGCTTGCCGCGGCATTCGCGTCGCCGCCACCGCCGCCGACATTGCCTGGCGTCACGGGTGCCACCGCGACGACGGGAACGCCGCTCGTGGATGCAGCAGGCGGCTCGAGCAGCAACTGCTCCGTACGAACGTTGCTGTCAGTGCCTGACCAAACCTCGCGCGTGTCGGGATCCGCCGCCATTTGCCCCCGCACGATGTGCGGCGTGATCTGCAGCACGATCTCAGTCTTTTTGTGGTCGCCGTTGTGATTCGAGAACAGCCGTCCGAGCACGGGCAGCTGGCCCAGGCCGGGAATCTTGTTCGCCGCGTCGCGATCTTCATCCTGGATCAGGCCGCCGAGAATCTGCGTCTCGCCATCCTTCAGGCGCAGGCTGGTCGAAGCGCTCCGTGTGCCGATCTGGTAGGCGAGCGAGCTCAGCCCGCTCTGGGAGTTGCTCGTCGAGATCGTCTGCGTAATATTGCTGACCTCGAGGTTCATCTTGATGCCGACTTCGTTGTCCCGGTACACCTGCGGTTCGACCTCGAGCTTGATGCCGACATCGAGGTACTGGATCGACTGGGAATAGGCCGGGCCGCTGGTGCTGGGCACACTCGAACTCGAAATGACAGGCACCTTGTCGCCGATCAGGATCTTGGCCTTTTCCTTGTTGCGGGTGCGGATACGCGGGCTCGCCAGCAGGTTCGCATCGGTATCGGTCAGCTTGAAATTCGCCGTCGCGGACAAGCCACTCACGTTCAAGTCATTCGCGTGCAGGTGGTGCAGCGCGCCCCACGTACCGACACTGCTCGGCGTGCCCATCGTGAAGCTGCTCGGCCAGTCGATACCGAGATCGGACATCCGATCGCGCGATACCTCGAGCACCTCGACTTCGAGCATCACCTCGGGCTCTGGCAAGTCATGCGCCATGATCATGCGTTCGGCCACCTGAATCGTCTCGGGCGTGGCCCGGATCGATACCGAATTGGCGCGCTCGTCGATCACCACTTCCTTGATCTTCAACAGGCTCTTGAGGAGCGCCTGGATCTGCTTCGCGTCGACGTTCGACAATTGGAAGGTGCGGACTTTCAGGTCCTGGTACTCCTGCTGCTTCGCCGGGGTGGCCGGGTAGATGAACAGCGTGTCCGCATTCATCACCTTCTTGTCGAGCTGGTTTTGCATCAGGATCATGTCGACCGTGCTATCCAGCGCGGCGTTCGTCACGAAGATGGTCGTCTTCAGGTCCGGGCGCACGTCGCGGTCGAAAATGACGTTCAAACCCGTCGTGCGCGCGAGCGCCTCAAACACCATGCGGACGTTGGCATCGCGAAACTGCAGCGTGACCGGCTTGTGCATGATCGACGCCGCTGCGTCCTTCTCTTCCTTGGCGGCCCGCTGCAAACGGCGTTTCTCGCCAATTTCACGATATAGCCGCAGCGCTTGAACATTGGCGGGGTTTCCGGCGAGCACCCGATCGACGCTCGCACTGGCGTTGTCGTAGGAGCCGCGTTTGATCATCCGTTCGGCTTCCAACAGGATCACAAGGTCACGCCGGTCACGGTCGATCGCGGCGCCGATGATCCGGCCGCGCTCGCTGGTCGGATCGATCTTGCTTGCCACCATGAGCTTGAGCACGGCTTCGTCGAACTGGTTCGCTTCGCGCAACCGGTCGGCCTCATCCAGCACGGCGTTCGCCTCTTTCTCGCGCTCGCGCAGATAGTCCATCTGCGTCTTGGCGTTGGTCGGTTCGCGCTTGCTGGCCTCGCGCATCTCGTTCAGATTGGTGGTCGCGCATCCCCCGAGCACAAGCACGGCCAGGGCGCACGCAACACCTTGCGCCAAAGCCGAGGGCCTGGGTTTGCAGGGCGGATGACGGCTGAGTGAAGGTTTCATTTATTTTGCTCCCTCGCCCTGAATGGACATGACTTGCTTCTCATTGAGCGGCAAATAGGTGAAGACCACCCCCGTGGCACTGATCGACTCAATTCGATACTGCCCGTCGATCATCTCGCCTGGAGACACAATCAGCAGACGATCCCCGCTGCTGAGGAAGACGCGTGGCTTGTCGGTATCGCGGTTCTGCGCACCCACGTATGCGAATGGCAGGGGCGGCGCCGTCGGCGCGGGCTTTACCTCGGGCACGGGCGCCGGCGCCGGGGGCGGCGGCGGTGGCGGCGGCAGCCACGACGAAACGGTGAAAGGATCGCTGGCCGATTCGGGAGACAGCGGTGTCCGCAAGGAGGCAAGCTTTTGCTGCGGCGTCATTGCATCGGCGCCCCCCGCCGCGTCGGGTACTGCGGGCTGCGACGCCTGCCGCGTGGCCGGTGGCACCAACGCCGCCGTACCCGACGCGATATGTCTGGCGGCGGCGGGTAATCGAACCGCGGCAACGGCACTTGACTGATGCATGCCCGGCAGCGCGATCCAATAGCCGAGCGCGGCGATTGCGATGCCCGCGATCGCGGCCGAAATGAGCGTCGGTGTAGAGAAGGTGCGTTTCATGGCCCGCTCGTCCGGTAGATGAGATCGAAACGGATCGACGCCTCAAGGACGTCACCGTCCACCGCCGGCCTTTCGACATGAATTTCCTGCAGCGCGGCATTAGGCACGTTATTGAGAACCAATGCGACGAAGCGTCGAATCACGCCGTACCGGTCCTTGACCGGCAGCAGCACCTGATAGTGGGTGAATTGCCCACTTCGGTCTGCCACGATCTGGTATTGCGCGGAGCCGAGCGTGAGATTGCTCTGCCTGGCTTGCTCGAAAATGACGTCAATGTCGTTGCCGCTTTGCGTGAAGACCGGGAAAAGTCCCGGCAGCTTGTCCGGCGACCACGCGTTGGTTGATACCAGCACGCGTTCGCTGGCATGAAGCCGTTCAAGATGCGCGAGCCGCGTGCGCTCGAGCAGTACGCGCGTACTCGACTCGACCACGGGAATGGCGAACCACATCGCCAATCCCGCCGCGAGCAACACGCTGCCGAGCAAACCCGGTACGCCGAACAGGCGCCGCAATTCGAAACGAAGGGTCAGCAGCAGGTCCTGTCCGGTGCTCATGGCTTCCTCCACACCGCGGTGATCTGAAAACGGATGGGCGTACCCGGAACGGTTGTCTCCACCACATGCGTATTCAGCACAGCCTCGCGCAGCAAGGTGCTGCGCTGCAAATACTTCAGGTAGGCGATCATCGCGTCGGCGTCCTTGGCTTCAGCCGTAATACGAAGCTGGCCCTGCGCGGGATTCTGGTCGATGCCAATCAGCGCAACGTCGCGCCCGGCGTAACTCTCGACGATCGACAGCAGTTCCTGCCACGGCACGGTCAACTCGCGCATGACCGCCTGGCTCTGCTTGGCCGCCAACTCGGCGCCCGGCGCCGGCGCGGTCGGCGCTTGGCGTTTCGGCACGGCATGATGGTTGTCGACGGCCTCGAACTCGTTGCGGGCAAACTCATTGTTCTGGCCGACAATCCACATCATTGCGGCGCTCACCATCAGCCATACGCTGGCAATGATGAGCAGCAACACGCCGGCCGCCGGCACGATGGCGTGGCGCCGGGCGAAATCTATGGTCAGGTGCGGCATCATTGCGCTAACCCCATCAGGCGGACCGCGGGCGGATCAGCCGTTGCAAATGCCGGCAGTTGAAGCGCGCCGGAAAATCGTTCCTGGAACGGCGCCGGGTCGACCGCAAGCCCGCAGAGGTAAACCTTGCCGTCTTCCTGCTGCCTCATCGACGAGCGCTCGAGCACGTGGTCGACGATGCCGACGAGCCGCGCGGCGTCCGCCGCATCGTCGGCAAAGAGGCGCTGTGCGTCGTAGGCAGCCCAGCGGCCATGGTCCGCCGCGACGACCTGCAAGAGGGTTTCGGTCACCACGAGCAGCAGTGCCTTGTGGTCGTCGACCCCACGCCGGACTTGGTCCAGACACTCAGGGAGTCCGACAGTGAGGTGCTTCACATCGACATGTGCGGCAGCACTGACCTCGAGAATGCCGTCGTGAAGCGAGCGTGACATCGCACTGGCAAAGAGCGCTCGCCCGCCACGCTGCAGTTGCCATCGGGTCAGGATCGCCCCGGCGTCGAGACCAAACGTGTCGGCGAAATACGCCAACGTGATATCGCCGAGTTCGCGCGTGCGCACACTGCGAAAATCGCCGCGCAGGATCGCGTGATGCGCCCAGGCATCGTCGAGGACGATGAAGGCTCGCCGTGGCGATCCGCGCTGTTTGTCCGGCGCGCCTGTTACGCTGGCCAAGCCCCGGCCAAGGACTTCGAGTGCGCCCGGTTCTGTGAAACGCAGCGCTTCGTCCATGGCGAACGTGACATCCGCGCCGGGGGTTCCGCGCTGCGGCGCGTCTGGTTCGCGCGGAAGTGTTGCGGAGGACGCCGGGGCATGCCCGCGCCGCATCCGCTGCCACGCGTGCCACAGTCGGGAATGATGCGTGCCAATGGCCAGATCGCACGCGCCAATTCCAATGGCAAGGGTACTAGTCGGCGATCGTGACACGATTGATCTCCTCGAGTGTGGTTTCGCCTCTGCTGAGCAGGCAAACGGCAGCGCTGCGCAAGTTGGTCATGCCGTAACGCAGCGCGGCGCTCTTGATGTGCCCAAGCGGTGCGCGCTCCGACAGCAGTTGGCGCAATTCGTCATTCATGCGCAAGGCTTCCGCAATGGCGCGGCGACCGCGATACCCGGTGCCGCGACAGGCGGCACATCCGATACCTCGCCGGAAGCGGAAGGCCCGCGCCGCGTCGGGATCGATGCCCGAACGAACCAGGGCGTCATCATCGACCGGCTCCTCGACCGCACACTCCGGACAGCACTGACGCACCAGACGTTGGGCGATGACGCCGTTCAAGGCCGACACGAAGCTGTAGGAATCGACGCCCATGTTGGTGAAGCGGCCGATCACATCGAATACGTTGTTGGCATGGACAGTCGTAAAGACCTGGTGCCCCGTCAGCGCGGCTTGAACGGCGATCTGCGCGGTTTCAGGGTCGCGGATTTCACCGACCATGATCTTGTCGGGATCGTGCCGCAGAATGGACCGCAGTCCGCGGGCGAACGTCAGTCCCTTGGCCTCGTTGACGGGTATCTGCAAAATATCGCCCAACTGGTACTCGACCGGATCTTCGATCGTCACGATCTTGTCGAGTCCGTCATTGATCTCGGTCAGAATGGCGTACAGCGTCGTCGTCTTGCCGCTACCGGTCGGCCCGGTCACGAGCAACATGCCGTAAGGCATCGCCGCCACGGTACGCATGAAGTGCATGTCGACGTCCTGGAAGCCGAGTGTCTCAAGCGTCAGGGCGCCCGACGCCTGGGACAGTTGGTAGCGGTCGAGAATACGCAGCACGGCATCCTCGCCGAACAGGTTCGGCATGATCGAGACGCGAAAATCGATGTCCCGGCCGGCGTAATGCGCCTTGAAGCGCCCATCCTGCGGCACGCGCCGCTCGGAGATGTCGAGTTCCGAAATCACCTTCAGGCGCGACAGGACCTGATCGGCCACGTCGCGTCCGTCCGCCCTCCCCACGACGTTCAACACGCCATCGATGCGGCATTTGATCGTCAGTCCGTTGGTGCGGCACTCCAGATGAATGTCGCTGGCCTGCATTTTCAGCGCGTCGTAAATCGTCGAGTTGAGCAGGCGCACGATAGGACTGTCATCGTGACTGATCCCTTGCAAGGTCAGCGCCAGCGCGGAAATTTCACTCTTGCGCTGGATGGCCGCGTCGAGGGCCAGCGTGTCCATGGCTCGGACATCCTTCTCCCGCGCGGCAAGATAGGCGTTCATATCGCCCACGCTCGCGAGCGACCATCGATACGGCACGGTTGGCCGCGCACGCATGCGCTGGTCGACGTAGCCGCGCGTGCGCGCATCGAGCGGATCGGCGATCACGAACAGCAGGCCCGCGCCGTCCTGAAAGCCCACGCACAGGCGCATCGCGGCTTCGACAAACGGAAGGACTTCGAAATCCGGTTCGCGCTGATGCATTTCGCGGATCGTGATCGGCGTCATCCGGAATTCCGCCGCCAATTGCGCGACGACCTCGTCGACCTCGATCGCGAAATGCTCGGGCAGCGCTTCAAGCGCGCGCAGCCGTGACCCGTAGCGCTCGCCAAGCGCGTGCAGCGCGTCCCGGTAGCGGGCGCTGCGCGATTCCTGGATCAGACTGATCTCGTCCATGACACACCTACTGAACGCTGGAGGCCAGCTCGAAAATCGGCAAATACATCAGCACCACGATTCCGCCGATGACGATGCCGATAAAGATCATCATCGCGGGCTCGATCAGGCGCGAGATCAGGTCGATCGCGCGCGACAAATGGGCTTCCTGGAAGGCGGCGATCTTGTCGAGGACGGGACCGAGACCGCCAGTCTTCTCAGCCACCGTCAGCAAGCGATACGTAATCGGGTTGGCAAGCCCGCGCTCCTGGAACGACTCGGAAATTTTTCCGCCATTGCGAATATCATCCATCGCAGCCGCGAGCGCGGCACGATCGGCGCGGCTGACGAGGCCGCGCGCAAGATCGAAGGCCTGCAGCGCCGGAATGCCGCCATCGACCAGCATGGCCGAGGTGCGGAAGAATTGTGACTGCCGGTAGACCCGGAAGTGGGCACCGATGCCGGGCAGCGCCAGCAATCGGTCGACCATCCAGTGGCGCGCCGCCGGCCGCTGCAGCACCAGGATCACCGTCACCACCGTCACGGCGAATCCCACCGCAAGTTCGATGCCATGCGCGTGCACGAGCCCGCCCCAGGCCATCAGCCAGCGTGACATCAGCGGCAGGTCACGGCCCCCACGCTCGAGCAGCGTTGCGAACCGCGGCACGAGGAAAGTCAGCAGGAACAGCACGACCGCCGAGCCAACCGCCAGCAATACCGACGGGTAGATCGCAGCGGCCACGACGCGCGAGCGCAACGTCTGCATCGTGGCGCTATTGTGCGAGTAGCGCCGCAAGCTTTCCGCCAGCCCGCCGGTCTGTTCGCTGGCCTTGACGCAGGCGACCAGTACGGGGGGAAAGACGGGAGACGCGTATTCGATTGCCGTAGACAGCGCGTGCCCTTCCTCCAATCGCCGCAGCAACTCGCGATAGATCCTCGCCGAAGCCTCGCGCCGCTCATTGCCGCCCAAGGTGCGCAACGCGTCGATCACACCGACACCGGCGTCGAGCAATGCGGCCAGCTCGCGGGCAAACAAGTCGACGTTGAATTTCAAACCCGGCAACGCCGACCCGACGGCCCGGCGCCGCTTTCCTGCGCTTTCGGCGGCAACGGATATCACGCGCAGTCCGCGCGACTGCGCATCAGCGGTCGCACTGGCCGACGAATCTCCTTCGATGCGGATCGTCTGCATCTGGCCACCGGCATCGAAGACGCGCAGCAAGTACTTCACCTCATTTCTCCTCGGCGGCCCGTAAGGCGAGTAGCGGGTCGCCGCAGACGGTTTCACCAGGACCCGATGGTCGCGCTCTCGCCGGTACCGCCGGGTTGCCCACCCTTGCCCAGGGTGTACAAATCGTAATCGCCATGTTCGCCGGGCGAGCGATAGATATAGGGACGGCTCCAGGGGTCGAGCGGGACGGCCTTCTGCAAGTAAGGGCCGCTCCAGCGGGACTCGCTTTGCGGCATCGTCACCAGCGCTTGAAGCCCCTGCTCCGTGGTCGGATAGGCCCCGATATCGAGACGGTATTCATCGAGCGCCTTGCCAAGGGAATCGATCTGCGCCTTCGCAACCTTGACGTTCGATTTGCCGATCTGTTCGAAATATCGAGGCGCCACGAGCCCTGCGAGCAAACCTATAATGACCATGACCACCAGCAACTCGAGCAAAGTGAACCCGCCCGATCGACGCACCTGCCCGTTTGCGCGAACACCGTGCCGCGAGATACGCGGGCGCCGTTCGCTCCCGATCAAATGCGTATCGATGTGCATGGTGCGTCCCCTTCTTTCCGGCCCCGGTTCGAGTGGTCTTTGTACCCATTCTTGTCCTTATGGGGACGCGTAAGTAGTAGGAATACCCGCCCATAGCTGTGGGTAAGAACCCGCGCCCCATCTATGGCGCTACGCCCCGTTGCGCACAACATTACGGGCTGCCTACAATAAAGCGCACAAAACGATGAAAAGGCGCGCCGACGCCTGAATTTCGCACGCTGACATCGGTCCGTGTGCGGGTCGTCGGCAGCGTTACGTTCCCGCGTCTCGCAGCACGGGCTCGACTACCGCCTTAGGGAGTTCCGATGGATGCCTTCCCGCCCCGCGGAATCAATCGTCTGAACTTGCGCGACGTGATCGAGGCGACTCGCAAGATGAAGACCCTGATTCAGCCAGATGGCAAGAGCTTCGGCGTCGGGGCTGACGTACGCGGCGCTGCATTGGGAGTCTTGTCCCGCGACGGACGATTCATCTCGGCCAACGACAGCGCCGCTGCCCTGTTCGGCTACCAGATCGAGGATCTGATCGGCAAATCGGTGGTCGACCTGGCGTCGGACGCCGACCAGCAAGGTGTCGTGGCCGGGTTGTCCCTGAGCGCATCGGGCACGCCTCATTCGTTTAACGCGATCCTGCACACGCGCAACGGCCGCCGGACATCGCTGATGCTGCACCAGCAAACCATCCTGGATAACGCCGGACATTGCAGGGCACTTCTGACCATCTTCGAGGAGCCCGTCGTCGGGCAGCGGCAATGTCTTGAAGCTGCGCCATGTTCCGAAACGGATTCCCGACAGCGTTACGCGCACCTGATGATTGGCCAGGAATGGGAACGCAAACGCATCTCCTCCGAACTCCATGACGGCCTCGGTCAGGCCCTTACCCTGATCAAGCTGATGGTCGAAAACTCACTTCGGCGCATGCGCCAGGGCGACGTCGATGAAGCGACCGGGCAGCTCGACACGGTCGTGCTGCACATGCGCGATGCCATCGGCGAGGTGCATCACATTTGCAGCGAATTGCGCCCGGTGCTGCTCGACCGGCTGGGCCTTGCCGTCGCGTTGGAATCGCTCTGCCGGCGGGTGGCTCAGGGTTCGCAGACCGTCGCCGTCGTCTTTGAATGTGATGTGGAGGAGCATGACATCCCGGACAATCTCAAGGCAGACATGTTCAGAATCGCTCAGGAAGCGATGAACAATGCCATGAAGCACGGCGCGGCAACGGAAATCAGGCTGACCGTGCAGCGCGTCGAAGCCGGCATCCTGTTGACGATCCAGGACAACGGCATCGGACTTGGCAATCTGCCCGTCACGGCCGACCCATCGACTTTCTCGGGTTTGGGCTTGATCGGGATGCAACAACGCGTCGAGTTGAACGGCGGCGCATTTTTCATCTGCTGCGGCGACGGCGGCGGAACGCTGGTATCAGCGATCTGGAAGATGTGATGCGCACGGGCTGCGCGATGTCTGCGTCGCCCTCCGCCCTCGCCCCTGCCCCCGCCCTCTTCGCCCTCTTCGCCCAAGCTCGCGCCAGCCGCGCTCAGCCGCCTCTGGCAACGCTGATTTGGCTATCCAGCCGCGCGTCGCCGTCTCGGTGCTTGCCATTCGATTCTGCTTCACCGTTCGCGTGGTGCACGGGCGCCGCGGGCGTCGGGTCCCCAATCAAGCCCATCTCGATCGCGACGAGCACCAGACCTGTCAAGTTGCATATTTCCAGTTTGCGCATCAGGCTGGCGCGATACTTTTCAATCGTCTTGGGACTGAGGTGCAAATACACGCCGACCTGTCGATTGGTGCGACCTTCCGCGACAAGCTTCAGGACGCTGCGTTCACGTGCGGTGAGACGGTCGCAGGCGGGTCTTGGCGCATGATTTTCGCGCCCGGAGACGAACGAATCGACGAGGCAGCCGTAGACGTCGGGACTCAAATGCCGCTTTCCCTGCATCACGGCGCGCACGGCTGCGAAAAGTTCGTCGACCGATGCGCTTTTCAGCACGTAACCATCAGCGCCTACGCGCAGCGCCTCACGGACGTATTCTTCATCCTGATGCACGGTGAGCGCGATGATCCGAATGTGAGGCAATCTGCGCTTGATGGCTGCGATGACATCGATGCCATCCATGCCGGGCATCGCCAGGTCAGTCACGATCAGGTCCGGGATCATGGAGACGGCAAGCCGGCATGCCTCCCCGCCATCCTT
Organism: Pandoraea terrae; assembly: GCF_902459695.1. Taxonomy (GTDB): domain Bacteria; phylum Pseudomonadota; class Gammaproteobacteria; order Burkholderiales; family Burkholderiaceae; genus Pandoraea; species Pandoraea terrae. The sequence goes on along the minus strand of NZ_CABPRZ010000003.1, from coordinate 76,438 downwards.
CGCCTCACCAATGACGTCGAACTCGTTCAGGGCGCAGAACATCAGGCGCAGCCCCTCTCGCAAAAGGTGGTGGTCTTCCGCCAACAACACGCGATACTTGGCATTCACGTTATCCTCCCCCGCTGCATTCTCATCTTGCACCTCGCCCGCGTGCAAAAAAGAGGGATCCACCGGAAGTCCATTGATCGGGTCCATCCGGCGCAGCGTCATCCCGCGCCAAGTGAAGCAAGGTTCGCACCAGCCACGCTGGCGCGTGGCGCCGGTGCCGACCCCTTGTTCGGGCGCAGAAAAACGTTTCACTCCTGAAACACGGAGGTCCTTGGCCTGCGTGCAGACGTACGCAACCGTATCAAACACGGTGCCGTTCCCTCTGAAATTTCGTCCTGGCCGACGCCGCCAGCCGCGCCATTGCCAAGACAGGCGGTGCTTTGCCGCGCACGCCCGGACAACGCTACGGGACTACCCTCAGGCGCGTCCCAGGCTCGATTCCTGTTGCAACTCCGAATCAAACGCGTGCCGTCGGCAAGTTTCACGCCCCATATGAACCCATCGCAACTTGTATGGTTTGGCCTACCGACTGCGTAGGAGAGCGCCCCATACCGCGCCATCCCCCCTGCTTCCAGAATACAAGTGTGCGGCGTTCTACCCTTGACAACGCCTGTGTGTGGGGAGTAGCCATGACGACGATCCAAACTGCCAAAAACGAAACAAGTCGCCAGCTTCGCCGCGCCTGGATGGGCGCACTCGTGGGCCTTTGCCTGTGGCAGGCATCCAGCGCGCTGGCACTGCCGATATTCGCGCGCCAGACGGCGCACGGCTGCGTGGCCTGTCACGCCGGCGGGCAGTTTCCCGAGCTGACACCCTACGGGCGAATGTTCAAGATGACCGGGTATACCTTCGGCGAACGCACCATTCCGATCGCCGCGATGGGCACCGTCGACATTACGCGGACGCGGAACAACATCGATTCGTCCGGCAATCCCATCGTCCCCAAGGACGGTAATGTGATATTCGATGCGGCCAGCGTCTTCCTCGCAGGGAAGATTACCGACCACATCGGCGGCTTCGCCCAATACACCTATGTGAACTACGATCACCAGGACGATCAGAGCCGGTTTGTCGGTCGATGGGGCTCGGACAACACGGACATTCGCTACGCTGACCGGATCATCACCGACGGCACCGACCTCGTGATCGGCGCGACGCTGCACAACAACCCGACCGTGCAAGACGTGTTCAACACGGCGCCGGCATGGAGCTATCCCTACGTTTCCCCGCCGCTAAGTCCGGTCGCGACGCCACCGGCCACGACCCTCGTCGAGGGAGGACTGGCCCAGCAGGTCGTCGGCATGGGCGCCTATGCCTACTGGAACAAGATCCTTTACGCAGAGGTCTCGTTGTACAGCACCGCCGACGGCATCTGGTCGTTCCTGAGCAAAGGCAAGGCGGCCGGCAACGTGGACCACCCGCAGACGTATTTGCGCGGCTCCAACCCATATTGGCGGGTTGCGCTGACCCATGAATGGGGCGCGAACAACGTCATGGTCGGGGCATTCGGCTTGAATGCCGATGTCTATCCCAATGGCCCGGACGCTTTTCCGATATTCGACCAAGGGGTGACCCGCTTTCGCGATCTCGGCTTCGATGCGCAATACCAATACCTGCTCGAGCCCCACACGGTCAGCGTACAGGCCCGCTACGTTCGCGAGAACATCGATGACCCGAACAACCTGGTCTTTGGTGACACCACCTCCGCCAATCTCAACTCGTTGCGGCTGAAGGCTTCGTATATCTATAACGCCAAATATGGCGTCAGCCTTTCCTACTTCAATATTTCCGGCACCAGCGACAGCGTCGCCTACGCCGGCAGTGCAACCTTTTCTCCCGCGACGCAAGGCTGGATGCCGGAGATCTTCTGGATGCCGTGGCCATACGTGCGGATCGGCGTTCAGTACACGCATTTCACAAAGTTCTTCGGCGCCACCACCAACTTCGACGGCAACGGCCGCAACGCAAGAGACAACAACACGTTGTTCATCTATCTATGGGCTGTGTCCTGGTGAGATACGTTTCGGTGCCTTCCACGCGTCGCAATGCGAAGACCTTGCGACGCGTGGAAGCGGTTTCGCGGATGTGGCATATCCAGCGAACGCGGGGATCGAAGTGTTGCGTGGTGCGCATCGGACGCACCAGCGCGCGACGCCGCTAACTCGGCGACAGCAAAGGCAGGGCCCAGGAGGTTAGTCACATGAAACATGCAGCGTCAATCATCGTTCTTGGAACCTTGCTTGCCGGATCGGCTTGTCACACCTTGGAGCGCTCCCGGGAGGTCGACAATCCGGCGGTCGCCGGCAAGACGATCGCCATGCAGATATGTTCGAACTGCCATGGCATGACTGGCGTTTCGGTGTCGCCTTTTTTTCCCAAACTGGCGGGGCAACAACGCGAATACATCGTCGATCAGCTCACGGACTTCAAGAACCATCGCCGGACCGATCCGAACGGCGTCAAGTTCATGTGGGGTTTTACGCATCTTAGCGAGCGGCAAATCAACGAAATCGCCGACTATTTCTCAAGTCAGCAACCCGCGCTCGGCAAGGCCGATGATGACCAGCTGATCTCCGAAGGAAGGGCGATCTATGCGCACGGCCTGCCGGACAAAGGCGTGGCGGCGTGCCAGTCATGTCACGGCCAGCGGGGCGAGGGCGAAGGCGCGTTTCCACGGCTGGCCGGCCAACATTCCGATTACGTCGTGAAACAGCTCATGGTCTTCCGGCACACCGATGCCCGGCCTCGCGGGGCCATCATGAAGGAGATCTGCGCCAACATGACGGAGCGTGAGATGCAAGCCGTCGCGGCCTACGTCGAGGCATTTCCGGCCGAGACGAAGGAAGCGGTCTCTACCCCGGACGCTGAGAAGGAAGCAGTCGCTACCCCGGACGCTCAATGAGCGCAGCGTAGTCCCCCCGGTCCGCGCCTGCGATTGCCTTGGCCGCCCCGACGGGCGGGCGGGACCTTACCCATCCTGCTTTGCGAGGATTCCTACTTTTCTTCCGGGGGGATCCGCACAAAAATGAATTGGCGGCCAGCGGACCGGCCCCCTACCCGCTGGCCGCTGGCCGCTGGCCGCTTCAGGGATCCCGGTAGCGACGGGATTCCCCCAGCGCCTGCGGCCGCCTCGCAAGTCTTGCACCCACTCACTGAATCGATCGAGGAGTCCATCATGAACAAGCTTACTGCCGGCATTCTGCTCGGTTGCCTGACGTTCGCCCCCGCATTCGCGGTCCAGGCCGCAGCCAACGCGCCGGGCGTTGAAGAGGTCACCAGCCAGGAACCCGTTGCGAACGCCGAAGCCGTGCAGGACGAGACGAATCAAGCAACCATGGCCAGCGACCCGGTGAAAGAAGATGCGATGAGCAACACGCAGGAAGACGAAAAAAGCAACGACGCGAAGGAGTAGTCGTTCCGTTGAAAAATCTGCGCCTCAGCGACGGCCGGCGCCGGCCGGAAGTCTCGCGAGGCGCAGCGCTGTATGGTTGTTGCCGGAAGTCGCGCGTCCTACAGCTCGCCGTAGCTGTGCAGCCCCGACAAGAACATGTTCACGCCCAGAAATGCGAAGGTTGTGACGAGCAGGCCGATCAGCGCCCACCAGGCCGCTGCGGCGCCGCCTGGCCCTCTCATCCGGCGCAAATGAAGCCACGCCGCGTAGTTCAGCCACACGATCAGCGCCCAGGTTTCCTTCGGATCCCAACTCCAATAGCCACCCCACGCTTCGGCCGCCCATAGCGCGCCCAGAATTGTCGCTATGGTGAAAAATGCAAAGCCGACCGCAATCGACTTGTGCATGACGTCGTCAAGCAATTCGAACGACGGCAGGCGATCGACGAACACGCCGTGCCGTTTCAGCAAGTAGGCTACCGACACCATCGCCGACAACGAGAAGCTGGCGTAGCCGATGAAGTTCGCCGGCACATGGATCTTCATCCACCAGCTTTGCAGCGCCGGCACAAGCGGCTGGATTTCGTGCGCGCCCCGCGTGAGCGAGTACCACACCATGAAGGCGACCGCGGCGCAGATCACCGGCAATACAAACGCGCCGAGCGCGCGCGTCCGGTAATGTCCCTCGTAATACAGGTAGAACAGGGAGGTGATCAGGCAAAACAGCACGAACACTTCATACAGATTCGAAATGGGAATATGGGCGACGTCGCTGCCGATCAAATAGGACTCATGCCAGCGCATCATCAAGCCGACGAAGCCCGCCAGCACGGCCGCCCAGGTCAACTTCGAGCCGATCGCACCGCCCGCAGGAGAGCGCGCCAGCATGCCGATCCAATAGAAAACGGTGGCGACGACGAACAGCGTGCTCATCCATAAGATCGCCGACTGGCTCGCCAGCAGATACTTCAGGAAGAACGCCGATTCGGCCCGCGCCAGGTCACCGCGATACAGCGCGATGCCCGCCAACGACAACGCTGCAATGCCAAGCAACAGCGATCGCGCCGGTTTCCAGCGCCAACCCAACACGACCAGCGCCGGTGAGGCGGCCGCCAGGACGCCTTCGTCGTAGACATCCATGGTCGCGTGATAACGCAAGAACGCGAAACCGGCGCCCATCGCGAGCAACAGGGCGAACAGCCAGTCGAACGGCCCCAAGGCTGACGCGGCAGTCATTTCGCCGTGCTGTTGGGTCGCATGCGCATGCCGGCGCGCGCCGGGTCCGGGAAGTGATGGATTCGGTTTCATGTCGATCGATATATGGCGAAGTAGCCATATCCTGTTCTGGCGTCGCGGCACTTCGCACGACTCCCATTACCCATGCACGAACCGTACCCGACGCTGAAAACCCAGACGCAGCGCGGCGCGACTTGCGACGGCACGGGTGACGAAGCCCGCGGTTATCCGAAACGTTTCATCCTCGAAACCGCGCAACGCTGCTGCGGGACCAGGCTGTGCAGGTCAGGAAAATCATCGCGATCATCAAGAGACGACAGGCGCGCAAACCCCACCGCTTCGGTAGGGCGATACCCCATGTCGAGCTTCCAGGCTCACTCGCATAATTCAATTGCGGAGAAGCTCAAGATGAACCTATGTGAATCCTCGCCGTTGCCCAGAATCGCCTTTCTCACCGCGTTGATCGTAGTGGGACTGGCGTTTTCGTGTCTCGCAAACGCGCAAATCTATGGCGCTGTCGGTACCAATGGTGTGGTCGTATTGAGCAACGATCCGAGCGACCCGACCCTGCACGTGATCGTCGCCGGCCCCGAACCTGGGGCGCATGGTTCGGAAGAATCCTCTGCGGCCAATGCGACGGCAGTCGTCGATACGTCCAAATTCTCCGGCATCATTGCCGAAGCCAGCCGCAATTCGCAGGTGCCGGAGGAGTTGTTAAGGGCAGTGATTGCGGTCGAATCAAAATTCAACCCCAAAGCGGTGTCAAAAAAAGGCGCGCGTGGCCTCATGCAGTTGATGCCGCAGACTGCCAAGCGCTTTTCGGCCGGCGACATGTTCGATCCCCGAGCCAACGTGCTGGCCGGCGCCCAATACTTGCGCTTCCTTCTGGATACGTTCAAGGGCGATATCGAATTGGCGGTTGCGGCGTACAACGCGGGCGAGAACGCGGTAATGCGTGCAGGCAATCGAATCCCCGCGTTCTCGGAAACAAAGTTGTACGTACTGACGGTCATGTCGCACTACCGCCGGCTTCGAGGCGAACGTCAGAGTTAGTCCGCTGAAAGACATCCGCGCGACACAACGCGTGTATCGCCGCGAGCCCGGGATCTTGTAACCACCATTCGTTCCGACTATGCAGTCACGGTCTTGCCGATCGGCTGAGGCGCGCTTGCCGGCATGCCGGCCTGGTCGAGTCCGAGATCGGCGGCATCCGCCTGTTCCGCCGAGGACAATTCATCCGCCCGAAAGCCGGTGCGATTGAGCAGCATCAGCGTGCAGGCCAGCGACAACGCCGCGTACAGGGCCGACGAGATTGCTACGCCAACGATGCTGCCGGTCGCATTCAGCACCCACTGTGCGAAGACCGGCGTGCCGCCGCCCACCACCAGCGAACACAACTGGTACGCCAGCGACAAACCGGTGTAGCGAATCCGCGTCGGAAACACACGCGCCAGGATGCCGCCAATGGCCCCATAGAACATCGAATGCGGAATCGTCGCCAGGCACATGCCCGCCAGGGCCATCCAGTACACCTTGCTCTGGATGGCGAAGAACATCACCGGCATCAGCAGAAATTCGGGCAGCACCATCAGGCAGATCGCGCGGCGCATGTCCATGCGCGACACCAGCAGCGCGCCCAGCGGCTGCGTCAGGAACTGCACGACCAGTGCAATGGCAATGATGCCGAGGAAGGTGCCCTGCGAATAACCCAGTTCCTTGGTCGCCCACGACAACGCGAAGTTGCTCTTCAGGTACGTCACATGAATGAGCGGCAGCGTGCCGGCACCCAGCAGGACAAGGCCCCAATGATCGCGCAGCACCTCCCTCAGCGGCAACTTGACGGTCTTCTTCTGCTGCAGGACGCGCTTCATGTCGTCTGATTCTTCCAATCTCAGGCGCATCACCAGACCCACGATCACGAGCACGGCCGACAGGAGGAACGGAATGCGCCAACCCCACAGGATGAAGTCCGGTGTCGGCAGCACGCTCAGGAAGAAGAACACGACGGTGGCCAGCAGGTTGCCCGTGGGCGAGCCCTGCTGCGCAAAAGCGGAATAGAGGATGCTCTTGCGCTTGGGCACGCTCTCGCTGGCGATGAGCACCGCGCCGCCCCACTCCCCGCCGACCGCCACGCCCTGCAAGACACGCAGGATCACCAGCCCGGCCGGCGCCCACACCCCGATCTGCGTATAGCTCGGCAGCAAGCCGATGCCCATGGTGGCCAGACCCATCATGATCAGTGTGATGATGAGCGTGGTCTTGCGACCGATCTTGTCACCCAGGTGGCCAAAGATGATGCCGCCGATCGGGCGCGCCGCAAAACCGGCCCACAACGTTACGAACGACAGCAGCGTGGCGATACCCGGGTCCAGCGTCTTGGCAAAGAACACCTTGCCGAAAACCAGCGCGGCGGCCAGGCCGTAGATGTAGAAGTCGTACCACTCAATGGTCGTGCCGATGAAGGCGGCGGCCGCGGCGCGGCGCGGTTGGCGGTCCGCTGGCTGCGGATCGGATTGGCGATGCATGGTTGCTCTCCTAATGGGACTGCAGGGCGCGGCCTCTGCGGGCCGTCGCCGGGGGGTGTGCGCCGGTGCGCGCGTTTCAGCCTTTCAATACGCCAGCTTCAAACAGGCGTTGACGAGTCGCCGGGTCGATGCCGAGCGTTGCGAGCACCGCATCCGTATCCGCGCCGAGCGCGGGCGGGGCCGTCCGGTACGTGGCCGGCGTGCGCGACAGCTTGATCGGCGAACCGGTACCGCGATAGCCGTCGATATGCACGACCATCTGCCGATGCAATGTGTGCGGATGTGCGGCGACCACGTCGACCGTCTGCACCGGCCCGCACGGCACGCCCGCATGAATCAGGTCGTGTGCGAGCCGCTCGCAATCGAACCGGGCCAGTTGCGCCTCCAGCGCTCGCTTGAGTTCCGGCCGATGCGCGCAACGGCTGCGGTTGTCGGCAAAGCGCGGATCGTCGGGCAGTTCCGGCGCGCCTATGTGCGTGCACAGCCTGGCGAACTGGCGGTCGTTGCCGACGGCCAGGAAGATCGGCGCAGTGCCGGTCTGGTAGCTGTCGTACGGGGCAATGTTCGGATGGGCGTTGCCGCTACGCTGCGGCACCTTGCCGGAGCCGAAGTAGTTGGGCAGGTGCGGATGCAGCAGCGATACGCCGCAGTCATACAGCGCAATGTCGATCGACTGGCCACGCCCGCTCTTCTCGCGCTCGGCCAGCGCCAAAAGGATGCCGGACAACGCGTTGAGCCCGGTCACCATGTCGACGATCGGCAGGCCGATACGCATCGGGCCGCCGTCGCGCTCACCGTTGACGCTCATCAGGCCGGCCATGGCCTGGATGGCGGCGTCGTAGCCGGGCAACCCGCCCAACGGGCCGTCCGGGCCAAAGCCGGAGACAGCGCAGTGGATCAGGCGCGGACAGCGCGGATGCAGATCCCGCTCGAAATCCATCCCCCAGCGGGCCAGCGTGCCTGGTTTGAAGTTCTCGACCAGCACATCGGCGCCTTCAAGCAGTTGCCACAGAATGGCACGACCGTCTTCGCTCGACAGGTCGACCGAGATGCCCAGCTTGTTGCGGTTGACACCGTTGAAGTACCACGCCGTATCGCCGTCGAACGGCGGGCCCCAGGTGCGGGTTTCGTCGCCGCTGGGCGGTTCCAGCTTGATGACTTGGGCGCCATGATCGGCCAGCGCCTGGGTGCAGTACGGGCCGCCAAGGACACGGCTCAGGTCGACGACCTTGAGCCCTTGCAGTGCCCCGCTCATTGCGAGCCCCCTGCTGGCAGCACTTGCAGCGCCAGCGCAAGCGAGACTTCCCGGCCCTTGACCAGCGCCTCGAGCAGCGGGGCATCGTCTTGCTCCGGCGACACCGCCAGCGGATCGGCCGGCAGCAGCTTGTGACGCAGCACCAGGTGGCTGAACGCCAACCGGCGGAAGTCGGGCGCAAGCCGCATCGCTTCGGATGCCATGAAGACGGCGGTGGTGATGTGGTATAGCGCGGAGCCGACCTGACGCACCCGCTCGTCGTCGCCATCGGCGGCCACCCTGGCCATGACGCTGCAGGCGCGGTCGAGCGTGGTACGCAGCGCGGCATCGCTTTGCGCCGGCAGCCGCGCCGCGTCGAGCAGGCTCAGCAGATAGTCCCGCAGCGGTTCGAGCGCATCCTCGCGCTTGACCGCACGCGCGATATCCAGCGCAACGATATTGCTCGTGCCCTCCCAGATCGAACCAAGGTGTGCGTCGCGCACCAGGCGGGCGTCGCTCCATTCCTCGATGTAGCCGGTGCCGCCGCGAACTTCCATCGCATCGCCGGTGACGCGCCGGGCGTCACGGCAGGCACGAAACTTGATCAGCGGCGTGAGGATGCGTACGCACTTGGCAGCCTGTGCATCGCCGGCATCGGCACGCGCGAGCAGCAGCGCGATCTGCATGAACATCGAGCGTGCCTGCTCGGTCGGCAACAGCATCTTCAGCAACTGGCGCTGCATGAGCGGCATGTCGATCAGTTTGCGGCCGAAGGCTTCGCGGTTGCGCGCGATGTGCAGCGCCTCGGTCGTCGCGCGACGCATCAGGCCGGCCGCACGCACGCCGTTCGACAGCCGCGACATGTTGATCATGTCGGCCATCTGGTGAAATCCGCGTCCCACCTCGCCGATCAGGTAAGCGCTTGCGCCTTCCAGCACGATCTCGCCGCTGGCCATCGAGCGGCTGCCAAGCTTGTCCTTCAGGCGGATGATGCGGTAGTGGTTGCGCGAGCCATCCGGCAGCGTCTTCGGCAGCAGGAACAGGGCCAGGCCGTTGATGCCCGACGGTGCGCCGTCCGGGCGGGCCAGCACCATCGCCAAGTCGGCGTCGGCGTTTGAGCAGAACCACTTGTCGCCATGGAGGCGCCACGTTTTCGTGCCATCGGGCGCGGTTTCGAGCGCGGCGCGCGTGGCGACCCGGGCGACGTCGGAACCGGCGGCCTGCTCGGTCATGAACATCGCGCCCTGGTATAGCGCATCAAAATCGCGCGAGGCAAGCATCGGCAGGTAGCGCTCCACCACGGACGCATCACCGAACTTGCGCAGCGTGCGGGTGAGCGAATCGGTCATGCTGACCGGGCAGCACAGACCAAACTCCGCCTGCACAAACAGATACGTCAACGCGTACTTGACCAGCGGTGGCGGCGCGTCGGGGACATGGCTCATCGAGGCCAAGCCGAGCTCGGCATAGGCCACGCGCTCGAGCGCGACGTAGTCGGGGTGCTTGTCGATGCTCTGCAGCGGCTCGCCGCGACGCGTGCGGTGGCGCAACCGGGGCGGGTTGTGGTCGGCGCTGAGCGCCCAGGCATCGAGTTCGTCGGAGGCGCGCTGGCCTAGCAAGTCGAGCTGGGGTTCCAGCGCCTGGTACACATTCTCGCCCAGATAAAGCCGCAACAGGCGGGCGAGATCCGGGTCGACGCTGAAGAAATTGATGCCCCGGCTGTCGGGGATGTTCAGATGGCCGCCAGGCGGCTCGTGGACGATGTCGTTCATGCGGGCGTGTCTCGCTTGTCTCCTCGGTTTGTGAAGCATAGAAACGGCAACGATTAACGTCCAATACATGATTTGTCCTGTACGATAAGAATTAATTATTGATAACGGGAGCGGCCGTGGACCTCAAGCAATTGCGCTATTTCGTTGCTGTCGCGGAAGAATTGCACTTCGGGCGGGCGGCCAAGCGGCTGTTCATCTCGCAGCCGGCGCTCAGCTTCGACATCCGCAAATTCGAGGAGCAGCTCGGCGTGCAGCTGCTGTCGCGCACCAACAAGATGGTCGCGCTGACCAACGCCGGGCAGGTGTTGCTGCACGAAGCGCACAAGTTGCTGCAGCAGGCCAGCGAGGTGGAACGGTTGACGCAACGCTCCGCGCATGGGCTGGCGGGCCGGCTGCGCATCGGTTTCGTCAATTCGATGCTGTATCGCGGGCTGCCAAGCGCCGCCAAGCGCTTCGAGGCCGACCACCCTGCTGTCGAGATCATCCTGACGGAGATGAACACCAGCGAGCAGGTCCAGGCTGTCCAGCGTATGCAGATCGACCTGGGCTGTGCCTATTGGGGCAATTTCCCGGCCGAGGTCGTGTCCGCCCCGATGTTTTCCGAGCCCTTCCTGTGCTGCCTGCCCGTTGGACATCCCTTTGCCCGCAACAAGTCCGTCGACTTGGGCGCACTCGCGCAGGAACCGTTCATCCTGTTCCCGCGCACGGTGTCGCCGCATTATCACGATCTGATTACTGCATTGTGCGTGGACGCCGGCTTCAGCCCTGTGATCCGCCACGAGGCCCGGCTATGGCAGACGGTGGTGACAATGGTCGGGTTCGGGATGGGCGTGGCGCTGGTGCCGAAGACGCTTGAGCAGGCCGGCGATGCGCGCGTGCGCTTTGTGCCGCTGGCGCGCAATGAGAAGGCATCGCCAGTGTTGTCGCTACGACGTGCGGGGGCTGCGGAGCCAGCGACAGAACGGTTCCTGGAGTATTTGCATGAGGCAGTGCGCGAGAGTGCACCGGGGTAGGCATGCCGGCGACGTCCCCGTGCCCGCATATTCATGACGGCGTCATGACAAAAATCGCCCGGGATGCCTGAAAACAAATGTTTTCACGAGCGTCATAGCCATTTTGAAATCAATTTCGGAACCCGATAGCCCGCCGCGTATGAGCGGCCGCTCGCCACGCTTCGAGTGCGCCCTCCAAACAACGAATTGACATCCTTTTTACCCTCAGTTCCACGCATCACCGGCGCACGCCGCTCGCTACGATGGTCATTATCGACGAGCTCCCCTTCCATGCAAGTGTCCCGCCTACGTCGATGCCGTGGTTGTCGTATTCATGAACCAGAAGCAGATGCCGTTAAGCCGCAAGGAAAGTGACACAAGCCGCTTTCCGTTGAGATGTTCCCCACGGCCGGCCAACCGGTCACTTTAATGATGGAGGTCCTCATGCTGCAATTCATCAAGTCCCTGTCGCGCGACGAGCGCGGCGTCAGCGCACTCGAATACGCGGTGCTCGCAGGTATTGTCGTTGTCGCAGTGGCCGCGGCCGGTGTCGTTTTCAGCCCTGCGCTATCCGGCCTGTTTACCCAACTGACGACCAAGATCTCGGGCATTATCTAATCGATGATCTTTGGCGACACGTGCCGCACGGGGTTCGGAGCGTTTCCGTAACGTGACCCTGTTGCGGCGGTGGTAGTGCGCTTGGATGAGGATCACATGCTCTACGCGGTGAAGTTGGCGACCTGCTTTGCGTTGGCCTTCCTGGCGGTGCATGACGTCCGCTTCCGCCGCTTGCCGACGCGTGCGGTGCTTCTCGTGGCCGGGCTGTATTTTGTGGGCGCACCGTTCGCGCAAGCGAGTGTGGCGTCATTGGCAAGCCATCTCGGCGCGGCCGCTATGGCGTTCGCAATAGCGGCCGTGCTGTTCCATTTTGGTTGGCTGGGCGGCGGCGACGCAAAACTCGCAGCCGCGGTTTTCCTTTGGGCAGGGCCGCCCCTCGCCTGGCCCGTTTTGTTCATTGTGTCGTCATGCGGACTTGTGCTCGGCCTTGCCATGCTGGCCATCCGCGTGCGCTATCGGGATCCGTCCGCGCAACTTCCCGGCATGTTGGCGCTGTTTGCTCCGGCGCGCGGCGTACCGTATGGCGTGGCGCTCGCACTCGGCGGGATGGCGGCTGTCTGGCCGCTCGCGCTACGTCCCCTATTGATTGTCTAACCGAGTACGGTCGCGACCATGTCCAGCCTATTGAGAATTGCAGGGCTTCTGATCGTCGCCGCCATCGGTGCCTTCGTATTGAGAACACTCTACGTCGCCGCGTCCCGCCCCGCGTCATCCGCGCCGCCGGCGATGGATCACGTGCGTGCGGCCGCGGCCGACTTGCCGCAAGGGCTGCTGTTGCGCGACAGCGATCTTGCCTGGCGCGACTTCCCGCACGGGCAGGTCCCGCCGGGCGCGCTGGTGCAGTCGCAGGACGGCGGCGCCGACCTGAAAGGCGCGGTGCTGCGCACGTCGGTCAGCGCGGGCAAACCGCTCGGCCTGGCCGACGTGATCCAGCCCGACGCGCCCGGCTTTCTTGCGGCGGCCCTGAAGCCCGGCATGCGCGCGACCTCTGTGGCGATCGACGACGTCTCGGGCAATGCCGGCCTGATCCAACCGGGCGATTATGTCGATCTCCTGCTGACGCAACAGTTGGACGGCACTCCCGGCAGGCCCGCGCCGACCGACCACTCGGTCGCGGCCGAAACGGTGGTCAGCCGGGTGCGCGTGCTGGCCGTCGGCTCAGCCTTCCTGCGCCCGAAGGCAGACGCGGAAACCAAGGAGCAACCCAAGGATGCCCACCAGCGGGCCCGCACCGTCACCTTCGAGGTCACGCCACACACGGCGCAGGTGATCGCGGTGGCGACCCATCTCGGTTCCTTGTCGCTGGCGTTGCGCAGCTTCGCGACGAGCGATCGCCAACAACCGGCCGCCGGCGACGAGATGGAGCCGCAAACACCGCCGGTGTGGGCAAGCGACGTCTCGCGCGCGGTGCGCACCTCCTCGCATGGGCCGGCGGCGGCTGGCGGCGCCGCTCGCGCGCCGGCGCCGAAGGTCATCGTCTACCGGGGCTCGAAGGTGGGCGACGGAACCAATACGCCGGCGCCGCCGGCAGGCGCTGCGGCCACGCCCGGCTCACCGCCACCCACGCCCGCGGGGCAGCCGCAAGTGGCCGCCAACCCGGCAACGCAACGCTGATGTCCGGGATGTCCCGGGTGCTGACAGGGATCTGAATATGTGGCGCATGGCGTCTTCGATGGTTCGCTCACGGTGGCTCTGGGCCGTTGTGCTCGGCGTGGTGCTCGCGCAGGGCGCACATGCCCAAGGCGCGGGTCCAATGCTAACCGTCGCCATCGGCGCAGGCGAGATGCTGCGTTTGCCTGAACCGGCCGTGGCCGTGTTCGTCGCGGACCCCGAGGTTGCCGACGTCCACGTGCCGACGCCGCAGACGGTGTTCGTGCTGGGCAAGAAAGCCGGCACCACGACCGTGTTCGCACTGGGCGCGAACAACCGCACGATCCTGCGCCAGACGATCGTGGTCAGCGTCGATACGCAATCTCTGCAGCGCCTGCTGGATGCGCGCTTCCCGCAATTCCGGCTGACGGTGAGCAGCGCGCCTGGTTCGCTGATGGTGGCGGGCGTCGTGCCAAGCGCCGCCGACGCGGACGCCGTGATCCAGTCGCTCACACCCTACCTGCGTAACAAGGAAGCGCTGGTCAACCGCATGACACTGTCTCGGCCGATTCAGGTCAATCTGCGCGTGCGCGTCACGGAAGTCGATCGCAACATCACGCAGCAGCTCGGCATCAACTGGAGCTCCCTGGGGGCCTCCGGCAATTTCATCGGCGGACTCTTCAACGGACGCACGGCGTTGAACGCCACCAACTCCCTGAGCGGTGCGCTCGTGGGTGCGGCCGCCGCGAACGCCGCGACGACCGCCGCGTCTTCCTCGACCTCGCAAGCCTTCTCCATCCTCGGTGGATTTCACACCTCGCACTGGGGCATCGACGGCGTGCTCGATGCCCTCGACCAGGAAGGGCTGCTCACCATGCTCGCCGAACCGAACCTGACGGCGATGTCCGGCGAGACCGCCAGCTTCCTCGCCGGCGGCGAGATCCCGATTCCCGTCGCGCAGGACAAGTCCGGCTCGATCACGATCGCGTTCAAGCCGTTCGGCGTGTCGCTCGATTTCACGCCGACGGTGCTCGCCGACAACCGAATCAGCCTCAAGGTCCGACCCGAGGTCAGCGAAATCGATGCGGCCAACAGTGTCACGACCGGCAGCATCAAGATCCCGGCGCTCACGGTGCGCCGCGTCGAGACGACGGTCGAGCTGTCCAGCGGGCAAAGCTTCGCGATCGGCGGATTGCTGCAGAGCAAGACCAGCGACGTGCTGCAAGAACTGCCCGGCCTGGGCAAGCTGCCGGTGCTCGGCGCGCTGTTTTCATCGAAGAACTATCTGAACAACAAGTCCGAAATCGTGGTCATCGTCACACCGTACATCGTCCAGCCAACCGATCCCGGGCGGCTGGGTCAGGCGATCGACAGTGTCACGCGGCCGAGCAGCGATATCGAATATGTCCTGCAACGAAGCCTGGGGCTCGACCCCTTGTCGGGTGACACGCCGCGCCTGGTGGGCGCTGCCGGCTTCGTCTACTGATTCCTGGAGGCCCGCGATGCCCTTGCGACCGATTGCCATCGCCCTGCTGCCACTCGCGCTCGCCGGCTGCATGTCGCCGCGCCCGCCGCTCAGCCTGCCCGACGCCTCGGTCATCGGTTTCGATGGCCAGCACGCCGTGCCGCCCGACTGCGCCAAGATGGTACAGCCGTCGCACCTGGTCGATGCGGGGGCCAGATACCCCGGCGTAACCTTTGGCTGCGCGACCTACAGCAACCTTGCCGCCATGCTCGCGCGCCCGGCCGACCTGGTCGCACCCAAGCCCTACGCCGGCGCCGACGCGGCGACGGCCGCGGCAGCGGTGCGTCGCTTCGCTGAAGATCGAATCAAGCCACTCAATTCCACCTCGACCTCGGCGGCCACGAGCGCCGGGGCCACGCCCTGAGCGGGACAATCGATATGAGCGCGTTGGAATTCCTCCGCCCCAAACGCAGCGCGGCCGTAGAGAACCCCGAGTTCCTCGCCGTGGTGTCCGACAAGGGCAGCGAAGACGTGGTGCAAAGCCTGGTGAACGACCAGGCGGTCGCCAACGCGCACGTGCAAGTCGGCACGCTCGACGACACCATCCGGCTACTGCAGGGGAGCGCGCAGCCGCCGCGCCAGTTGATCGTCGACGTGTCGGGCTCGTCCATGCCGCTGTCGGATCTGGCGCGCCTGGCCGAGGTGTGCGTGCCGTCGGTCTCGGTGGTGGTGGTCGGCGATCGCAACGACGTCGGGCTGTTTCGGGAACTGCTCAAGGTTGGGGTCCAGGACTACCTCGTCAAGCCCTTGACAATCGAGCTGCTGCAGCGGGCGCTGTCGGCGAACGATCCCGCCACCCAGGTGCGCACCGGCAAAGTCATCGGCGTGGTCGGCGCGCGTGGCGGGGTGGGCGTCACCACCGTTGCTGTTTCGCTGGCGCGCCACCTGGCCGAGCACGCGCAACGGCGGGTCGCCTATGTCGACTTGAATCCCCACGGCGGCGCCGGCAACTCGCTGCTCGCGCTCACGAGCAACAATGGCCTGACCGAGCTGCTGCAGCGTGGGCGCGCGGTCGATGCGCCGACCGTAGAGCGCGCGCTGGTGGCCCACAGCAAACGGCTTTCCGTGCTGTCGTCCGAACTCGCCTATGGCAGCGACTTTGCCCCGCAGCCGGGCGCTGTGCGCGACCTGATCAACACGCTCAAGCGCAATTTCCACTACGTGTTGCTCGATCTGCCGGGCCGTGCCGGACGTATGGCCGAAGACGCGCTCGAAGTCTCGGAACTGCTCTACATCGTTGCCGACCACTCGGTGTACTCGGCGCGCGAATGCACGCGTCTGATCCGCTTCGCCGAGGAGTTCGCCGAAGCGCCGATCGTCACGCTCCTGCTCAACACGCCGTTGGAGCCGGTGCCCGGCCGGGTCCAGACAGCGGACTTCAAGCGCGCGCTCGGACACTTCGCCCTGCACGAGTTGCCGTATGACCCGAAAACCCTGGCGAAGGCGGAAAACCTGGGCGAAGCCGTCGTGGATCGCAAGCCGGGCGGCTTTGCCAGCGCCATCGAGCGGCTCGCGCACACCGTCACCGGGCGCGAGTCGCCCACCGCCGCCACGCCGTGGTACGCGCGCCTGAAACTGCCCGGGAGGAAGCCATGATGTTTGGCCTGAAGAGCGTCGCGGCCGTGCCTGCCGCGCCCGCGGGCGGCAACCCGGAACCGGCCGTGGCCGCAGTGCCTGCGAGGCCGGCGGCGGCCCCGCCGGCCGACCGCCACGAAGCCCTGATTCGTTCGGAAACCTTCAAAACCATCCGTGCGACGGTGTTCGCGTCGATGAACATGTCGGCTGCGCTGATGAAGACCCGCGAGCAGGTGCGCGCCGGCATCGAGGAAATCGCTGCCGAGACGGCGCTGCGCGAGCGGCTCGACGTTACCCCAGCCGAACAGACACTGATCGTCGACGAGATTCTCAACGATATGTTCGGGGTCGGCCCGATAGAGCCGCTGCTGGCCGACGAATCGGTCACCGACATCCTGGTCAATGGACCGGACCAGGTCTACGCCGAGCGGCACGGCCGGCTCGAACTCACGTCGCTGAAGTTCCGAGACAACACGCACGTCATCAACGTCGCCCAGCGTATCGCGGCCGCGGTCGGCCGGCGCGTCGATGAATCGAGCCCGATGGTCGATGCGCGCCTGGCCGACGGCAGCCGCGTCAACGTGGTCCTGCCGCCGATCGCGATCCGCGGCGCGTCGATTTCGATCCGCAAGTTCTCCAAGCGCAATATCACGCTGGGGCGCATGGCGCAGCAGGGCAACCTTTCGCCGGGCATGGTCGCCGCGCTGAAGGTCGCCAGCGCGTGCCGGCTCAACATCGTGATCTCCGGCGGCACCGGCTCGGGCAAGACGACACTGCTCAACGCGTTGTCCCACTATATCGACGAGCACGAGCGGATCGTCACGATCGAAGACGCCGCGGAGCTGCAGTTGCAGCAGCCGCACGTGGTCAGCCTGGAAACCCGGCCCGAGAACACCGAGGGGCTGGGCGGGGTCTCGCAACGCGATCTGGTGCGCAACGCGCTGCGGATGCGGCCCGACCGGATCATTCTCGGCGAAACGCGCGGCCCGGAAGCGTTCGACGTCCTCCAGGCCATGAATACCGGCCACGACGGCTCGATGACCACGGTCCACGCCAACACTCCGCGCGACGCTATCACTCGTCTGGAAAGCATGGTCATGATGGCCAACGGCAATCTGCCGCTGCTGTCGATCCGGCGCCAGATCGCCAGCGCCGTGCACCTGATCCTGCAGGTCGAGCGCATGCGCGACGGCGTGCGCCGCGTGACGCGCATCACCGAGGTTGCCGGCATGGAAGGCGACGTCATCATTACGCAGGATCTGTTCGCATTCCGTTACGACGCCAGCGCTTTCCAGGAGGACGTCAAAGGAACGTTCGAGTCGTCGTCGATGCGGCCGGTGTTCGCGACGCGCGCGGCCTACTACGGGCTCGAAGACGCGCTCGTCGAGGCGATGCGGCCATGACGCCGGCCGATATCGTCGCCGTCGCCGCGTTCTTCTCGATCGTGGTGGCCGGCATGCTGCTTTCGACTTTGCGCGATGTCGCGCGGCGCCGGCCGGGGCCACGTATTCAGGAGCGCATGCAACATATCCGGCAGTTGCGCATCGTCAACCAGCGGGTCGCGACGCCCGTGGAAAATGTCGAACTGTTCAGCCGTCCAAAGAACTACGGCACGCTTACGGCCTGGTTTGCGGAGCGCGTGCAACGCGTCAAAACGGTGAGCGGCACGGGCGGGCTGCGCCTGATCGGCCTGGGCGCATTCGCCGCCGCCGCCATCGCCGCCATCGTGGTCGCGTTCGCCCCGACGCCTGGCTGGAGCCGGCCGCTGATCCTGATCGGCGCGCCCGTGCTCGTCGTGCGCATGTCCTATCGCTTCCTGATCGAGCAGTTTCGCGCGCGCTTCCTGGCGGTGTTCCCGGATACGCTCGACCTGATTATTCGCGCGGTTCGCGCCGGCATCCCGGTGGTGCAGGCAATCAGCATCGCCGGCCAGGAGACGCAGGAGCCGGTACGCTCGACCTTTCGTACCATGGGCGACAGCCTGCTGCTCGGCGCGGACTTGAAAGACGTGCTCGACCGCGCCACGGAGGAGCTCCAGATTGCCGATTTCTCTTTTTTCTCGGTTTGCCTGATGCTGCAGCGCGAGACCGGCGGCAGCCTTGGCGAAACCCTGGAGAACCTGTCCGGCATCATCCGTACGCGACGCGATATCCGGATCAAAACCCGGGCGCTCACCGCCGAGGGCCGCATTGCCAGCAAGTTCATCTCGGCCGTGCCCTTCGCCATCACCGGACTGCTGTTTCTCGTGAACCGACCGTATATTGAACTGCTGTTCAATACGCGCGCAGGCCACAAAATGCTGACGCTGGCCGCCGTGCTGCTCGTGATCGGGCTCGCGATGATTCGAAAAATCTCGAATCTGGATACCTCGCGATGAACTTCCTCGTCACCGATACCGCCCGCGACCTCGCGCTGTTGCTGATGTTGATCGCCGGCATGGTCCTGGCGCTCAAACGCCCCGTCGGCTGGCGCCGCCGGATCGCCCAGCGTGCCCGTTACGCGGCCGCACGCGGGGCCGCGGCACACCGGTCCGAGGCGGGCCTGCAGCCGCGACAGCTCAAGCAGGGACTGGCACACCGCTTCGCGATGCTCGGCGAGCGGGTGCCCTTCATCAACGCGATGCAACGCATCAAGCTCGCCGAACAATTGGTGCGCGCGGGCTTCCGCGATCGCCGGGCCGTCTCGGTAATGATCGGCTTCAAGTTGTTCACGGGCGGGCTGCTGGCACTCGCAGCGATCGCGGTCGGCCCGCACGTGCCGCGCTTGGGCGAGTATTTCGTATTTCGGGCGCTGATGATGGGCGGCGCCCTCATCAGCGGCATGATCGTGCCCGAGTACCTGCTCGGCTATCGAATCGAGCGGCGCCAGAAAATGATCACCTCGTGCTTGCCGGACGCGCTCGACCTGCTGATCATCTGCACCAATGCCGGCAATAGCCTGGTGGTCGGCGTGGGGCGCGTGGCACGCGAATTGCGGGCGATTTGCCCGCCACTGGCCGACGAATTTTCGGTCACCGCCGACGAAATGCAGGTCGGCGGAGACACCTCAGCCGCCTTGCGCAACCTTGCCAACCGGATCGGCCTGACGTCGGTGCGCTCGCTCGTCTCGACCCTGATCCAGTCGCAACAGTACGGCACGCCGATCACCCAGTCGCTGCGGGTGCTGTCGCGCACCGAGCGCTCGGCGCAAATGATGGCGCTGGAAGAAAAGGCGGCGAAGCTCGCCACCAAGATGACGCTGCCGATGATGCTGTTCATTCTGCCAACCGTCGGCTTGATCGCGGCCGGCCCCGCCATAATTCGCCTTGTCGTACTCTTCCGCCAATGAAAACGCTCCCCGCTTTCCTTCGCTCGATGGCCACGGCGCTTGCGCTGACGGCCGGTCTGCTCGGCGGCTGCGCGAGTGGCGGCGGCTTCGATGTGCGGCCGCTGTCCTCGCAGCAAAGTACCGGTAACACGACCGACCTGCGGCTCGCCGAAAGTGCGCTTTCCTCCGGCAACACTGAACTGGCAGGCACCCTGTTCGAGCGGGCGCTGACGGCGAGCCCGAAGTCGATCGAGGCGCAGATCGGCCTTGGCGACACCCTGTACCAGGCCGGAGACCTTGAACGCGCCCGCGTGCTCTATACGCAGGCGGCAAGGCAGGCGCCGGCGCAGCCGGGTCCGCAACTCGGCTTGGCGCGCGTGGCGCTGCGGCAGCGCCGCCTCGATGACGCCGTCGGTCTGTATCGCGTGCTGCTCGACAGTCAACCCGAGAACACGCTGGCCGCAGAGGGCTTGGGCACGGCACTCGACCTGCAGGGCCACCATACGCAAGCGCAGGCGGTCTATCGCCGCGCGCTGCAGGCGCATCCGGAGGTGCAGGGGCTGCGCGTGGATCTCGGGCTGTCGCTCATTCTGAGCAACAAACCGCGCGAGGGCGCGAACGTCCTGCTCGATATCACGGGACTGTCCAGTGCGCCGCTTCAGGCCCGCCAGAATCTGGCGCTGGCCTACGGCCTGCTCGGCAACGCGGACGCGGCGAAGAAAATTCTGCTGGCCGACCTGCCGGCGTCGTCCGTCGATGACAATCTGCGCTTCTACGAGCGCGTGCGCGCCAAGCTTGCCGCGCGTACCGTGGACGGCGGCGACACGCCGACCGGCGCGGGCGCGGCGCAAGCCCGGCCGGGGGCGGCGCAATGAAGCGGCACGCGCGCACGCGCCAGCAGCGCGGCGTCGTCGCGCTCGAATTCGTGCTTGTGCTGCCGTTCCTGATGACGGTGTTGTTCGGCATCATCGATGTGAGCCTGCTGTTGTGCGACAAGGCGGTGATCACCAACGCCAGCCGCGAAGCGGCACGCGCCGGCGTGGTGTTGCGTGTTCCGCCGCTGACGACGGCGCAGATCACCAGCGTCGCGGTGAGCTACACGCAGAAGAACCTTGTCACCGGCGGCACCGCGACCACGCCGACCGTTACCGTCAGCGCGCCGAGCGGCGCATCGTCGGGCAACCCCTTGACGGTGACGGTGAGCTACACGTACCAGGGCCTCGTGCTGGGCTCCGTCGTCAGCGCGCTGACGGGGCCGCTCACGCTGACCGCAAGCACGTCGATGGCCTACGAATGAGGGGGCTGACATGCGTCGCGACACTTTCCAGACCCGGCGTTGCCAACCTCCCCGCAGCACGCGGCAGCGTGGCTCTGTCGTCCTCTTTTTCTTGTTGTTCCTGATCCCGCTGCTGATCTTCGGTGCCTTCGCGGTGGATCTGGCCAGACTCAGCGTAGCGCGCAACGAACTGCAAAACGCAGCGGACGCGGCAGCGTTGAAGGGCGCGGCCGCATTGTTGCCGCCCAGCACCAGCGGGCCGAACTGGGCGATTGCGCAAACCGTGACGAACACCGCTGTCGCGCTGAACGCGTCGGACGGACACCAACTCACGGTGGGGACTGTGCAGACCGGTTACTGGAATTTGACCGGCACGCCGTCGACACTGCAGGCGACGACGATTACGCCCGGTACCTACGACGCGCCTGCCGTCCAGGTGACAGTCACGCGTACGGCGAATCAGAACGGCGGGCCGATCGCGTTGCTGCTGGGCGGTCTGATGAATATTTTCAGCACGCCCGGTAGCGCCACGGCGGTGGCGGTCGCGGCGGCCCCCAACACCGTCAACGCGGATGGTTTGTTTCCGGTGGCGCTGGGCCAGTGCGTCTTCAATCTTTACTGGGACAGCAACGCCGACCAGCCACGCATCGACCCGTCGACGGGCAAGCCCTACGAAATCAACATCACCAACGGCCAGATGACCGGCGGCACCTGCGATGCCGGCCAGTGGACTTCGTTCCAGGTCGACGCGAACAATGTCCCGACGATCCGCAACCTGATCACCAACGGCAATCCGGCGCCGCTGTCGATTGGTGACAGCATCTGGCTCGAGCCCGGAGTGAAGAACACGCTTTACAGCTCGGTGCCGACCAACGTAACGGTGGTCATACCAGTGGTCAGCCAGATTACCGATTTGAAGACGTACGTACCGATCGTCGCCTTCGCAGCCTTTCACATCGACGGCTCCTACGGCGGCAGCAGCAAATACATCCAGGGCCATTTCGTCGGCGGTTTCAAGCTTCCCGTGCTCGCGACAGGCTTCGGACCCAACTACGGCGCCTACGTCGCGCCCCGGCTGGCGCTCTGAGGCTGCGACGTCTCCCCGGATTTGAGTAGCGCGGCGATTTAGAGTCCAATCACGTAGTCAGGAGATTGGACATAAAGAAGCGATTCACCGAAGAGCAAATCATCGGCTTCCTGCGGGACGCGGAGACCGGCATCCCGATCAAGAATTTGTATCCGCCGTTGGACAACTGGCCGAGACCGGGAGGCATCATCCCGACATCGGCTTCGGCTGGGGATGGGCTACGGTGTCCTGGCAGACGAAGAAGATCAAACGGCTGCACGAGAACGACTTCATCATGGCGGCCAAGACCAGCTCGCGGGCGGCCTGGCATCGTAGATGCCGTCGACTTCGGAATCCCGCCCCTGTGGTGCGATCACGCACTTTCCTGTACGCGAAGTTCAACGACGGAGCTTTCACTGAGGAAATTCCGAAATCACTTCCGCCCCCCCGCATTCCGCGACAGCGTAGCCTATACTTGAAAGTGCATAGAGACCTGCCCGTTCGCCACGTTTTCAACGTCGTACGCAGCAGGTCTTCCTATTTCCCATGGGCAAAGCGTGTGCCACAGACATGGCAATACGCGATAGTCTCCACGTTGAGATCATCAGCGAAACGTCCGTAGTTCACATGAGTTCAAGAAACGCGGCATCTGTACGGATAACGAACAGTCAAGCGACATTGCTCGACCGATGGTCGACCACACATCTCGCCAGCGTCCTGCTCTTCAGTCTCGGGAGTTCGATCGTCACGCCATTCTTCGGCATCTATGTCGCGAAGACGCTTGGCTATGGCATCGAATTTGCCGCACTTCTCATCACCCTCAAGGTCGTTGGCCAACGCGCGATGTCCGTGATCGGGGGCGTGCTGACTGACGTATCAGGGGCAAAGAGGACAGCGATATGCGGCGTTGCGATGCGATGCACGGCCTTCGCGGTCCTGTTACTCCCCCCGGAAAAGGCGCTTCTCATCGCCTCGGCCCTGCTGAACGGCTTCGGTTCCGCCATCTATCATCCGGCCCTGCGAAAGCTGATGTTCAGCCGATGCCATGCCTCGTCTTCATTGCTTTCCAGAGTGGTCAGCCTACGCAATGCATCGTTGAATCTCGGCGCCGCCGTAGGCCCGCTGCTGGGCGTGTGGATGGTGGAAAACAATTTTCACATCGCCTTTCAGATCATCGTCCTGATCTACTTGGCGAACCTGCTCTTGCTGATCATCGTCCGTGATGCCTCGTGCAAGGCGGGCGGCTGGGGTGCTCTTGCTTCGTGGAAACACCTCTTTACGCCCGGCTTCTGGAAAATACTGGCGCTGCAATTCGGGTTCTTTTGGCTGTACTCGCATTTCGAATTGTTGATCCCGATATTCCTCGACGGACAGCTTGGAAAACTGCACGTTACGCTCGCGTTCCTCACCAACACCGTGGTGGTCGTGCTGGTTCAAACCCTGGCATCGCGCAAGGTCAGCCTTGTACCGACATGGACGGGATTCCTCGGATTTGCGGGATTCTTCGCCACGTTCGGGTTCCTGAGTCGTTGGCATGACGCGCGCGACGATATTGCCATTCTCTCCATTTCGAGTGTTGTGCTCGGCATGCTATGCTTTTCGATCGGAGAGATCATCTTTGGCAATCGCCTGGACTACTTGATATCCATGCAGATAACACCCAACCTGACAGCCACTGCCTTCGGCATTGCCGCGCTGGTCGGCGGACTTTCCTTATCCGCCGCCAATGCCGTCAACGTAAAAATATTCGAAGCGTTCGGCGCTCCGGCCGTTTGGTCGGTGAACCTCGCGATGACGACAGCATTTCTCCTCATCTGTCTTATCTCCAGGAGGTGACAACCACACAGTCATGTCGGACTGCAAATAGTGTTTCCGAAAACGAGTACGCGCGCCTCCAATGGGATTGCCCCCATTTGTCGGAGCGTGCGGGCATCTGCCCCGCAGAGTCCTTGAAACGTCCACAAAGAGTGGATATTCTGGCCCCCGTCGCTGTCGAACCTTCCCCCCGACGTCGACCAGCGACGGCAACCGTCGAATAGAGGGAATATGGTTCTCGACAGTTCAATCAGAGGCGTAACCACTGAACAACGACGAAGTGCACTACGCCGCCTGCTTCAAGCGAAGCGTTGTCTGCGCGTAATTGAAGCGCACAGTCCCATTTCGGCACTGCTTGCCGAACGCATATGTTTCGATGGCGATGGGGAAACCGTTCAATACGATGCGTTCTGGTCGAGTTCTCTGACGGACTCCACGGTCCGCGGGATGCCCGACATCGAAGCCCTCGATATTCGGAGTCGGCTCCCCAACATCCACGAGATATTCGAAGTCACCACCAAGCCATTGATCATCGACGGCGATACCGGCGGTCAGCCGGAACATTTCGCGCTCAACGTCGCCGCGCTCGAACGGACCGGCGTCTCCGCCGTCATCGTCGAAGACAAGACGGGGCTGAAAAAGAACTCATTGCTTGGCACCAGCGCCGGTCAGCGGCAGGAGAGTATTACAGCGTTTTGCCACAAGCTCAGGATGGGGAAAGCTGCGCAGGTAACGGCTGACTTCATGATTTTCGCTCGAATCGAGAGCTTGATTTTGACGTCCGGACTGGGGGACGCCATCGAGCGAGCGTTGGCGTACATCGATGCCGGTGCAGACGGCATCATGATCCACAGCCGCCAGAAAAAGCCCGACGAAGTGATGGAATTCGCCGCTCGTTTGCAAGCGATCCACCCCGGTGTTCCGACCGTCTGCGTCCCAACCACCTACGGTCAAACCTATTTCAGTGAACTCGAGACGGCAGGCTTCAACATCGTCATTTACGCGAATCACCTGCTGCGTGCCGCCTACCCCGCAATGCAGACAGTCGCGCTGAATATCCTCAAGCACGGAAGAACGCTGGAGTCCGAGGAGAAATGCCTTCCGATCGACGAAATCCTGCAGCTTATCCCGGGAACAAAATAATGATCGACCCTGCGCGTTTTTTGTCGGTTCTGACCGACGCGGGCATTCACTTTGTCGCCGGGGTGCCTGATTCTTTGCTTCATTCCTTTTGTTCATGCCTCATCGATTCATTCCCTGCGCACAAGCACATCGTGGCATGCAGCGAAGGAGGCGCCGTCGGCCTTGCCATCGGCCACCACGTGGCCACGGGCGACGTTCCACTGGTGTACCTGCAAAACTCCGGCCTCGGCAACGTCGTGAATCCGATTGCGTCTCTTGCTGACAGCAATGTATTTCGCATTCCTATTATATTGATGATAGGTTGGCGATCCGAGGTTTGGGACGGCGATGTGCAGCGGGACGACGAGCCGCAGCATGTCAGGCAAGGTCTCATTACGCTGGGACAACTGAATCTCCTCAATATTCCGTATGAGGTTTTGGACGAGCACAGCGATGACTTCGAAGCGTCTGTAAGGAAACTCGTCGGTACGGCGCGGCGCACCGGAACGCCCGCGGCACTGGTGATTCGCAACGGTACGTTTGGCCCTTATCGGCGCAACGAGCCCCCCCCGCGAGCCAGGATTGATATCGCGGGAGGCTGTCATCGAACATTGTGTCGAAGCGATTCCGTCCAACGTTCCAGTGATCTGTACGACAGGGATGGCCGCGCGGGAGTTGTTCGAGATTCGTGACAGACGCCGGCACAGCCACGACCAGGACTTGCTGGTGGTGGGCGGCATGGGGCACGCATCACAAATCGCCCTCGGTATAGCGATCGTCCGCCCCGATCGCTGCGTGGTGTGTCTCGATGGCGATGGCGCACTGCTGATGCATATGGGCGGTATGACGCATTGCGCACGTGCCGATAACTTCGTGCACCTGGTCATTAACAATGGCGCTCATGACTCGGTCGGCGGTATGCCGACGGCGGCCTCGTCACTCGATCTTTCCCGTATTGCACTCGCTTGCGGGTACAGGCAGACGTATCGAGTTGAGGACGCAAAATTGCTAGACGCAGTGCTGGCAGGGATTTTTGAACGGCGCGGCAGCACGTTCGTCGAGATGGTCTGTCGTCCGGGGCATCGCGCCGATTTGGGGCGCCCCACGATATCTCCCTGCATGAACAAGATGCACTTCATGGAAGCCATGCAGTGCGCGACACCCTAGTGTGCGTGTGCGGAACAGGCGCGCAAACCAAGCGCATCCATATCCAACCTAATCAGGGGAAAAATCATGAGACACGTGGATTCGCTCAAAGCGATGCGACTGATGGGCATATCGTCGATGCTGCGCGATATCTCGCTCATCGCGGAGGACGTGGGCTCAGTCGAGCAGGAGATCGTCTCGGGCCGCTACCCTCTGGCCCCCGCAGCGCTACGGCCGTTGGATGTCGTTGACGTCTCCGGAAACGCCGCGAGAATTGGCGATGTCGTCGTATTTGAACCTGTCTCGCTGGGGACGTATCGCAGCATGGAGACGTTATGGGGCGGTCGCGCGCCACTCGCGCCCGGGGAGCGCTATCTCGGCGTGATATGTGAGCGAAGGTCGTCGAAACTTGTCACGGCGGCCCTTCCGGAACGGTTCCGGTTCGGCTCGGCTCCCCTGTCGCTGGTGGCCGAGGCGGGGGGGATCGGTTTCGCTACCGGCGTTGCGCAAGCGGACGCTCCGCACAATGGCGGATCGGGGATCGGCACGGTGCGCATCATCGGCGGTCTGTTCGATCCGGAGTCCGGCCGAATGATAAATATGCTGGACGCCCCGCTTCTCCCTTGTGCAGACGAGTCGCACGATGCGCCGTCGATCCTCGTGGTCGGGACCGGAACTGATGTCGGCAAGACGACGCTGGCGACAGCGTTGCTCTCCGCGTTGTCCGGCGCCATGCCATGCGCAGCGCTCAAAGCTTCCGGAACGGGCTGGTGGGAGGACTCGGAACTGCATATCCGCGGCGGAGCGACCAGAGCTCTCAACTTTACCGCGGTCGGATTACCCACGACATACGGCATTGAAGCGGAGGTCTATCGAGACAGACTGCGGCATTTGAATCGCCGCGTCCGTGCGGCGGAGCCGTTACCTCCCTCCCTCATACCGCCTGCGCTACGGCGCAACGAATGCCCCCGACCGGAAGCCGTCATCGTCGAGCACGGCGGAGATTTGATTGAAGCCGGGGTGCCGACCTATCTTTCCGACCCGGCACTGATGACCGGCGTCGAGGCCATTGTGATCTGCTCGGAGAGCGCGGTGTCGTTATTTGGCGCGATCGAGCGATTGCTCGGATGTTTACGGCTCAGCGGCGCCTCGCCGAGGCTCTTTGCGTCCGCCCCCTTGATCAACGTCGATGGTTTCGTGCGGCGCGTCCTGGCTGAACCCATGGGGCACCTCCTGTCCGGCATTGTGGATGTTGCAAAGCCCGCATATCAGTGTGAAGAGGACTGGCGTCTGAACTATTCAGTCCATCACCGGCACATCCTTTCGGTTCCCGAACTTATTATGGAATTACCTCTCGGTTGCGAGAAAATTTCGTCAGCGGATTCGAATTTAGTGTGCAAGGAAGCGCAAGGTATTCCGCTGGCGTAGACGACAACAGGAAATCGACATGAAGCACATTACGCTGGTCGACGGCAACAGGCAGGTGGCTGCGGCAATGAGCAGCGCACTCGCGGCTGGCCATCGAGTCACATTTTTTAAGTCGCGCACCTTTCGGATGTACGCCGAAGATGAACGGTACCGCGAGCTTGCCTCACGGCTTCACCGCGTCGTCGAATTGGAGAGCACAACGGACCCGGAATTGGTCCTCTTGGCGATGAGGCAAATCCACGATGAGACGCCGATTGACGGAATTCTGGGCCTGCTCGACTATGCGATAGGTCCCGCCGCTTATGCCGCCGAGGTCCTTGGAATTCCGTTTACCTCCCGGGCCGGCATCGCCAACGCACGAAACAAGGCACGTTGCAGAGCTTGTCTCGACGCCGCCGGCGCGCCTTCCGCGCGATATGCCCACGTTTTCGACGAAGGTAGCGCGCTGGCTGCCGCCGATGCCATCGGTTACCCGGTGGTACTAAAGCCGGTATCGGGAGCGAGCAGCCTATTGGCTGCGATCGTTTCGACGCCTGCTGAATTCTCCCGCGCGTGGCAAGAGGCTGCTGAGAAATTTTTGTCGCTGCCGCAGAGCATTCAGTCGGTTTTGAGCGCCGGATTTCTCGTCGAAGAGAAGTTGCTGGGGCCGATGGTTTCAGTGGAAATTGGCGTGCGCGATGGTGAACGTTCGGTGTTCATGGTATCGAGCCGCCGACGAAGCCGCACCATCGAGACCGAAGAGCTGGGCATATCGATGCCGGCAAGTCTCTCGCCCGACGAGTGGGACGCCTGCGTCTCATATGCGAGCCGGGTGCTCGATGCCCTTGGATTAGACTTCGGCGTGTTCCATCTGGAGTTGATCATCACAGCGCAGGGACCGCGCCTGGTGGAGGTCAATCCCCGATTGATGGGCGGCAGCATGCCCGATCTTTATGCCAATCTCACAGGCGTCAATATTTTCGAAACGCTCCTGAGCTTCTACTTGCGGGAGCCGTTCAGCGTTCCCGATCCACGAGCACACGGGGGCATTGCGTCGATGCGGATTCAAAACGGCGACGCCGGCATGCTGATGCGATCGCCCGATCTGACGTGGTTGGACGAGTATCGAGACCACATCGTCACCCTGAATCTCGATTTCCCCAGAACTTATCCCGCCACCGTCATGGCGAATGCCATTCTCGGTAGATTTCAGGTCCGGCACATGGCGACAGGCCGCGCCGACACCTTGGCAAGCGAGATAGCGGAACGTTTTGGAACATCGCTCGGCATCCGGTTGAAACATTGAGACCACCTGCGGCGGCTTCATCGGTACCGAGTACCTTTCGGAGCGTCCAGGACTAGGCGAACGACGGTCCGAACCGCGTGGCGATATGTTCTGTCGAGTCAAACAACTCCCGCAGTACCGGACTTTCGCAAGTCGGCTGCACGTACAAATAAAACGCGACTTCGGGCAAGCGCGGCAAGCCATCCGCTTCACTCAGTACGCGCATGTTGGCATCCAGCAATTCGGTAGTGCGCGCCGTCACGCCCAAGCCGGCGCTGATCGCTGCCTTGATGCCGACCAGCGTTGCCGACATGTAGCTCGTGCGCCAAGGGATGTGATTCGCATCGAGCCGCGCGATCGACAACTGCCGAAACAGGCTGATCTCGTCGGCCATGACCAGCGGCACCGGCAAGGCCGCGTTAAACACGAAATCCTCTGCGCAAATCCACACCATCGGCGACGTCCGCAGCTTGATGCCCGGAAACGCGTCGTCATAACGCGTGGAAATCGCCATGTCGAGCGCGTTCTCGCGCAGCGCATCCATCAGGTGCGGGCTGCGGCCAACGTCGATTTCCATCTGCAGGTCTGGCGATAGCTTCGAGAGACGACGCAGCAGGTTCGGCAAAATCGACTGCGCCACGTCATGCGGCGAGCCGACGCGAATCTTCTCCGCCGGGCCGCCGGAATGCGTCACCTGCACGGCCTGATCGTTGAGCGCGAGGATTTTGTGTGCGTAGGCCACCAGCCGCACGCCGTCCGACGTCATCGCCTTGTGGCGCCCGCGCTTCTCAAACAAGGCGCACCCCATTTCCTGCTCAAGCCGCTGCATCTGCTGCGTGATGGCCGACTGGGTCCGGCCTACCCGCGCAGCTGCCGCGGCAAACGTTTCGTGCTGGGCAATCGCAACGAAAGTCCGCAGCAGATCAATGTCGAGATTTCGCATGGTCGAACTCGATAGTTCAGCAACATTGAAGTATTTAAGATAAAAATTAAATTGTGCCGCCCGATTTTGGCCGATAACCTGCATAACACTCAAGCAATATTTAAGCGATCGGCACGGGTAGCCCTGGTACGACGCGCAGCAGCGCGCGTGTCCCGGGCCACCGGATCCATTTACCCAGGAGACATTCGACCATGCGGCATTGGACTTTCGGCGTATTCACGTTGGCACTTTTGACTTGCGCACACGCAGCAAACGCCGACGAACTCGCAGATATCAAAGCGCGCGGCACACTCATTTGCGGCACGCAAAACGCCAGTGAACCGTATGCGTTTCCTGACACCAAAACGCGCCAGATCGTCGGCTTCGACGTCGACGTGTGCAACGCGCTGGCCAAGGGCCTCGGCGTCAAGTTGCAGCATCGCGCCCTCTCCACGGAAGCGCGCATCCCTGAGTTGAAGACACGCCGCGTCGATGTGCTGGCTGCCGCCGTCGCCTGGATGCCAGCGCGCGCCGCACAGGTGGACTTCAGCAATCAGTATTTCGTGGCGCCGATTCGCGTGCTGGTGCGTGCCGACTCTCCGGTGAAGTCGCTGGCCGACCTCAGCGGAAAGAAAATTTCGGCATCGGAGGGCTCCAGTTCTTCGGCCGTGGCCGTCACTCGCTTGCCGAACTCGAACTTGCTCACGTTCCATGACATTTCCTCAGCGTATCTCGCGCTGCAACAGGGCAAGGTGGAGGGCCTCGTGGCAGGCCAACTGATTCTGGCGCGCTTTGCCGCCGAAGCCGCGCAAAAAGGCGGCGAACAGTACCGGCTGCTGAACGAGCCCGTTTATGAAGAGCGTTGGGGCGTGGCGATGAACCGGAACGAGCCGGCGCTGAAGGCCGCCGTGAACCAGATCCTTGCCGACTACGAGAAGTCAAACGGCCTGCAGACCAGCTTCGACAAATGGCTCGGCGCACAGTCCGTCTACAAGTTCACGCGCGACTACAAGGTCGAACCGATCCGCATCAACTGAGCGGCGGCATGGCGGCATGACCCACCGCGCCATGCGCGGGAGTCGTGCCGGGTAACAATCCTCTTTGCCCTTCCCTACGATGTTCGACCTTTCGTTTCTGCTCGAAGACGGCTACCTCGGCCTGTTTCGGGACGGTTTGCTGACGACACTGCGGCTGTTCGTCGTTTCCGGCGTGCTCGCGCTGGTGATCGGCGTGACCCTCGCCACCTTGCGCGCCATGCCGGTACGCCTATGCAAGGCTTTCGTCGTACTCGTCGTCGAATACCACCGCAACGTGCCGGTGCTCGTGCAAATCCTCGTCTGGTACTTCGGCGTGCCGCAACTGCTGTCCGAAGGTTTGAAGACGTGGATCAACGCCGGCAATACCGAGTTCATCTTCGCCGTGATTGCCCTGGCGATGAATTCCGGTGCGTTCATCTCCGAAGACCTGCGCTCGGGCTTGCGCGCGATCCCCCGCACCCAGGAGGAAGCCGCGTGGTCGATCGGCCTGACCTACCTGCAAGGGTTTCGCTACGTGATCCTGCCGCAGGGCATTCGCGTCGCCATGCCGGCGCTGCTTAACCAAACCTTGCTGTTGTTCAAGAACAGCAGTCTCGCGATGGCGATCGGCGTGCACGAACTGCTATATCGCACCAAGCAGATCGACAACGCGACGTTCCGTACCTTCGATGTGTTCCTCGTGGCCACGGTGCTGTATCTGGCCGGGACGCTGGCGTTGATGGCACTGTCCGAACATTACGCCAAGCGCCAGGCGGCGGCCGCAGGGGTCTGAGCGATGCTGGAAATTCTTCACGATTACCTCCCGCTCTTCCTTGTTGGCGCCTACCCCGAAGGCCCGCTCGGCGGCGTGGCGATCACCTTGATCCTGTCCGTGCTGGGCTTGGTCGCGTCATTTCCGCTCGCGATCCTGATCGCGCTGGCACAGGTCTCGCCCTGGCGCTCGATGCGCGCTGCCGCAGGCGTGTGGACCCGTCTGGTGCGTGGCATTCCGTTGTTGATGATCATCTTCTGGGCATATTTCTGCGTGCCTCTCGTGGTCGGCGCGGAGGTCTCCGGTTTCACCACGGCGGTCTGCGCGATCATCGTGTACGAAAGCGCGTTTCTCGCGCAGATCGTCCGCGCCGGCCTGCAGGGGCTGCCGCGCGGGCAAATGGAAGCAGCACGCTCCAACGGTCTGTCGTGGCTGCAGAGCATGCGCTACGTTCAACTGCCGCAAGCGCTTGCCCATATGCTGCCATCCATCGTCAACCAGTTCGTCTCGATCATCAAGGCGACCTCACTCGCCTACGTCATCGGCGTGCCCGAACTGACCTACTCGGCCGCTCAGGTCAACACCATCACGCTGACCAAGCCGTTGCAAACGTTTCTGGTGCTGGCCGCCTTCTATTTTGTCCTGTGTTTCACCATCTCGCGTCTCGCCGGGGTGCTGGAGCGCCGGATTGCACGACAACGCGCCGGGCTCGCATAAGCGCCCGGAGGGAGACCTTCATGCTTTCTTTCGAAAAAGTCCATAAGCGCTACGGCGAGGTCGAAGTGCTGGGGGGCATCGACGCGCACATCGGCCGCGGCGAAGTCGTGGTCGTCTGCGGGCCGTCGGGCTCGGGGAAATCGACCCTGATCCGGACCGTCACGCGGCTCGAAGCCATCCAGAGCGGCCGTATCCTGTTCGAAGGCCGCGACGTCAATGCGCGCGACGTTCGCGTCAACCAGTTGCGTGCGCGCATCGGCTTCGTGTTCCAGAGCTTCAATTTGTTCCAGAACCTCTCGGTGCGGCAGAACCTGACGCTCGGGCCCACCAAGGTACTCGGCATGTCGCGCGACGCAGCCATCGCGCAAGCGGAAATGCTGTTGGCGAAAGTGGGCCTCGCCCACAAGATCGATGCCATGCCGGCCAATCTGTCTGGCGGACAGCAGCAGCGCGTAGCGATTGCGCGGGCACTCGCGATGAAACCGCCGCTCATGCTGTTTGACGAGCCAACGAGCGCGCTCGACCCCGAGATGGTGTCCGAAGTACTTCAGGTCATGCGCGGGCTCGCCGAGGAAGGCATGACCATGGTGATCGTCACCCATGAGATGGGCTTTGCCCGCGACGTGTCCAGCCGCGTCTGGTTCATGGACCAGGGGCAGTTGCTGGAAGATGCGCCGCCGGAGCAGTTCTTCGACCGACCGGCGCATGCGCGCGCGCAACGCTTTCTTCAGGATGTGGTACGCCCGGGGGTTCGCGACTGCGCCGTTGCCGCCTGAGCCGCACGCGCGCCGCCCGTATCCGCCTTTTTGCATTCAACAACGAGAGACACTGTCATGCCACTGCCGCAAGAACGCCAATCCGCCGTCCACGAAGCCATCGCGCAGATGAAGTCTGCCCTTGCACCGCAAGGCGAGACGCGCGAAGCGCTCGACACCGTGCTGGGCGCACTCAAGCGACTTGCCGCGCGCCCTGAACTCTGGAGCGAAGGCGAGTTCCCGCCGCCTGCCGACGGCGAGCTGCAAGCCCGTTACCTGATTCAGGAAGATGCCGACAAGACTTATGCGCTGTACCTGAACGTCATGCGTCCCGGCAAGAAGATCACGCCGCACAACCACACCACGTGGGCCTGCATCGCGGCGGTCGATGGCACCGAGTACAACTACGTCTACCGCCGCACCGACGACGGCGCCACGCCCGGGCTCGGCACGCTGGAAGTGACCGACACCGTGGTCGTCGGTCCGGGCCAGGGCATTGCCCTCGCGTCCGACGACATTCACGCGGTCGAGATCCAGGGCGACGCGCCAATTCGGCATCTGCACATGTATGGCCGCGCGCTTGAGACGCTCACCGAGCGGATCACGTTCGATCTCGCGACCGGCCGCTATCAAGTCATGGACATCGGCGTGAAGACGCGCCGCTGATTGACCGGCCGCCGCGCGCGGCCCAAGCATCGCCCTGTCCGGCGGCGGGCCCGCCCGATCACGCCGCGTGTTGCGCACGCGGTGTGGCCACGCTCATCTCTTCGAAGCGACATCACACTCGTCATGACATCGTTTGTCACTGCAAAAAACCTCAAGGCGTGGCTGCACGACGGCGCCGAAATTGCATTGTTCGACGTGCGCGAGCACGGCCAGTACGGCGAAGCGCACCTCTTCTATGGCGTGCCGCTGCCATATAGCCGGCTCGAGATCGACATACCGCGCGTCGCGCCGCGAAAAACCGTGCGGCTCGTCGTCTATGACACGGACGCCACCGTCGCCGTACGGGCAGCGGACCGGCTGACACGCATGGGCTACACCGCCGTGCACGTACTCGAAGGCGGCACGCAAGCCTGGACCCAAGCCGGCCTTGCGCTGTTCGCCGGCGTCAACGTGCCGTCGAAAACGTTCGGCGAACTTGTCGAGTTGCAATACCACACGCCGCGCGTGACGGCGCGCCAGTTGGCCGAGATGCAAGCGAACGGCAGCAAGGTCGTGGTGGTCGACGGACGCCCCTTCAGTGAATATCTGAAGATGACGATTCCGGGATCGATATGCTGCCCCAACGGCGAACTCGGCTATCGCATCGACACGCTCGCGCCCGACGCTGACACGACCATCGTGGTCAATTGCGCGGGGCGCACCCGCAGCATCATTGGCGCGCAAACGCTGATCAATCTGGGCGTGCCCAATCGGGTGATGGCACTGGAGAACGGCACCCAAGGGTGGTTCCTCGAAGACTTCGCGCTGGAGCACGGCAGCACGCGCCGCTATGGCGCGACGATTGCAGACGACACCCTGCCCGCACGCCGCGCCGCAAGCGCGCGTCTTGCGGCTCGGGCAGCGGTGCCAACGGTGGATGCGGCCACGCTTGCCAGCTGGGCATCCGAAGGCATGCGCAGCGTGTTTCTCTGCGACGTTCGCACGCCGGAGGAATTTGCCATGGGCAGCCTGCCGGGGGCGCAGCATACGCCAGGCGGTCAACTGATCCAGGCGACCGACCAGTATGTGGGCGTGCGCCATGCGCGTCTCGTGCTGTTCGACAGCGACGGCATCCGCGCGCCGATCGTTGCCAGCTGGCTGCGCCAGCTCGGCCACGACGCCCATGTGCTGCAGAACGGCCTCGCCAGCGGTGCGTCGGTGCCGCCGCTCATCCCTGCGGCCCTGCCGGCGCTCGCAGCGGTCACTGCGCAACAGCTGGCCGACGGTATCAAAGCAGGCGCAATGCGCGTCCTCGACGTGCGTTCCAGCATGGCCTACCGGCACGCGCATCTCCCTGGCGCGGCATGGGGCGTTCGTCCGCGTCTCCCGGCAATCGCCGCATCGTTCGGGGACGCTCACGTCGTCATCATCGCCGATGAACCGCGCATGGCCGATCTCGCGGCCACCGAGTGGGAAAACCGCGGCACGGTGTCGGTGCTGGCCGGCGGTATCAAAGCATGGCGCGACGCCGGTTTGCCCGTCGAGGCGACGCCGGACTTGCCTGCCGACGCCGATTGCATCGATTATCTGTTCTTCGTGCATGACCGCCACGACGGCAACAAGGCGGCCGCGCGCCAATACCTCGCCTGGGAAACCGGGCTGCTGGCACAACTCGATAGGCAGGAGCGCGACGCCTTCAAGGTCGGCCTCAAGGAATCACAGTCATGAGCAACGCACCTCTCGACGCGAACACCCCCGACCCGCTTCCGGCGCCTGCCGCTCGCCGTTTGCGCGAAGCCACGCGGCTGGTGAAGGGCGGCACGTCGCCGCAGTTTGAGGGCGGCCGTGCCGTCAATCCGGCGGTCGTGCGCGCATCGACCGTCCTGTTCGATTCGATGGGAGCGATGGATGACGCGCGGCGCCGACGCGGTACCGAACGCCTGTTCACGTACGGTGCGCGCGGCAACCCGACCGGGTATGCTCTCGAAGACGTTGTGGCTGCCCTGGAAGGCGGATATCGCACGCGCCTTTTCCCGACCGGACTCGCCGCGATCTCGATGGTTTTCATGACGTACCTGAAGCCCGGCGATCAGGTATTGATTGCCGATTGCGTGTACCAGCCGGTGCGTCATTTCGCCAGCACGTTCATGCGTCAGTTCGGTATCGAGCCAGTCTTCTTCAAGGCGGATGGCATCGATCTCGAAGGAAAGCTCACGCCTGCCACGAAGATGGTCTACGTGGAGTGCCCGGGTTCGCTTGTCTACGAACTCTGCGATTTGCCGCGCGTGGCCGAAATGGCGCACGCGCGCGGTGCGATGCTTGTGGCCGACAATACATGGGGCTCGGGTCTGCAATATCGTCCGTTGGCGCTGGGCGCGGATGTGTCCGTGATGGCGGCGACGAAGTACCTGAGCGGCCATTCCGATGTGATGATGGGCACCGTGACGACGACGCGCGAAGCCTGGCAGCCGCTGGCGACAATGAGCGATGCCCAGGGCACGGCGGTGAGTCCCGACGACGCGTATCTGGTGTTGCGCGGCACGCGCACGCTCGCTGCGCGTCTGGCGGTACACGAGCGGCACGCGCTGAAGGTGGTGGATTGGTTGTCGGCGCATGATGCTGTCGCACGTGTGTTTTGTCCTGCACTGCCGACGCATCCCGGTCATGCGTTATGGCAACGCGATTGCCGCGGCACAAACGGACTGGTGTCGTTCGAATTCCGCTCGGCTTCGGCCGAGGTGGCCACGCGCTTTGTCGATGCGCTGACGCTGTTCGGAATCGGCGCTTCGTGGGGCGGATTCGAGAGTCTCGCGACGGTGTCGAAAGTCGCCGGCACACGCACGCAGACCGATTGGTCGGGCGCTGGCCCCATCGTACGGCTGCACATCGGCCTCGAAGATCCGGATGATTTGATCGAGGATATGGCTCAGGCGTTTATGCGTGCCATGCTTTGAATTCCGTATCGGCATCGCCCGACTGCGGACACCGTTGGGCGGCATGAGTACCGACGCCTTCGAGGGCGTCTCGGTGTGAGGCTGGCAAGTGTCTCAAGTCCGGCATCAGCCCAACCACAACAAACAATCCCTTGAGAAATCAAGGGCTTGTTTGCTTCCTGATCCCGCCAAAAACGCCGTCTGCTAAAGCGCTCCACCACGCGCCAGACGGTAACGCGCAATTATCCAAAACACTGCATTGCGTGCCGGGCGCTCGCGCCGAAGCACTCGCAATGATGCGCACCGTCTCGTCACGTGACCGTTCCCGACATCGTCCGCGCTCTGGCGCACGTTGACCAAAGTTCCCCAGGCCTGTCGCAGCACATTTCTTGTTCCGCCCGGAAACAGAACCCCGAATTTTTTCTTTCTATCCTCATTCTCAAGCGAAGACCAACGCAGCCAGTGTTTTCTGGAACGCAGGTCTCGGTCGTATTTGCACGTCACGGTGAGGGGTATTCATGGAAGGCAGAAAGGTATTGAAGTTGAAGTACATCGCGAACGTGGTCTGTTCGTCGATTTTGTTCGTCGCGTCGCACTATGCGTGCGCGGTCGAAGTCGATCCGGGCGACTACGAGCAGTTTCCGGTCGGCGCCACCATCGGCGCCCTGTACTACAACTATTCGGCAACCAACGCGTTCTACACGAACGGCAACAAGACGTCGGACTTCGACCTGCAGTCGAACGTCGGCATCGCACGTCTGCTGCACGTGTTCGCGCTGACCGATACGTTGACGATCGACCCTCAGTTCCTGCTGCCGTTCGGCCATGTCAGCAGCTTCGGGAACGCCAGCGCGCTAGGCAGCACGAACGGGGTGGGCGATCTGATCCTGACCGCGCCGCTGAAGCTGCGCCTGAACGAAGCGAAGGATACGGTGGGCGCGACCGTGTTCGTGTTCGTGCCGACCGGCAACTACGACCGGAACAGGGCTCTGAATCTCGGCGCGAACCGCTGGTCGCTGGACTTTCAGGCGGCGTACATCAAGCACTTCGGGGAGAAGTGGGCCGTCGACCTCGTCGGCGACGCGATCTGGTACGGCAACAACACGTCGTTCGGCCCGACCGGCGCGACCCTGCATCAACGGATGAGCTACAGCGCGCAGGCAATGGTGCGCTACATGCCGGATCCCGGCACCTCGATCGGGCTCGGCGTGACGCAGATCTGGGGCGGCGAGACCAGCGTCGCGGGCGTCAGCAACAACGACGCGCAGCGCACGACGCGGTTGCGTCTGACCGCGTCGAAGTTCGTCACCAGCAGAGATCAGGTGCAGCTTCAGCTCGGCACCGACCTGACTGTCAAGAACGGGCCGAAAAACAGCATTCTTGCCGGTCTGCGGTACGTGCACGTCTTCTGAATCGTAGACCTTTCATCTCATCCCATTTCATAGCGAGCCGAACACATGGAATCCGCAATCGACAAACATCTGAAGTGCCCGCGGGCGCTGTCGCGTCGCGTCGCCGACGACTACCAGCCGCCGTTCCCGATGTATGTGGCGCGGGCGTCGGAAGATCTCAAGCAGGTCGTGATGGGCTATTTCGGCATCCAGTATTCCGGAAGTGACAGAAAGGAAAAGGCGCTCGCCGCGCTGCGGCACGTCGTGGCCGATTTCGCTGCGACCGACGGCCCGGATCACTACGACCTGACGCACCATACCGACAATCAGGGCTACGACAACCTGATCGCGCTGGGCTACTGGCGCGACCCGTCCGCCTACCAACGTTGGCTTACCTCACCGGCGGTCGCAGGCTGGTGGGCATCAGACGATCGGCTGGCCGACGGCATCGGCTACTTCCGCGAAATCGTCGCGCCGCGCGCGGAGCAGTTCGAGACGCTGTACGCGTTCACGAACGCATTCCCTGGTGTCGGCGCCATCATGGACAGCGTCAGCGGCGAAATCGAAGAGCACGGCTACTGGGGATCGATGCGCGACCGCTTCCCGATTTCCCAGACCGACTGGATGCGGCCCAACGGGGATCTGAAGATCGTTCACGGCAACCCGGAACGAGGCGGCCGCGTGGTCGTGCTCGCGCACGACAACATCGCGCTGATCCGCTCCGGCCAGGACTGGCGGGAGGCCGAAGGGGACGAGCGCAAGCTCTATCTCGAGGAGATCGAGCCGACCCTTCGGGCCGGCATGAACTTCCTGCGCGACAACGGCCGCGACGTCGGCTGCTACAGCAACCGCTACGTGCAGTCCATCGACCTGGACGGCAATCTGCTGGACGAGAGCTACGACATCGGGCACTGGCGCTCGCTCGACCGGCTCGAGCGCTGGGCCGAGTCGCACCCGACGCACCTGCGCATCTTCGTCACGTTTTTCCGGGTGATCGGCGGGCTGTCGAAGCTGCGGCTATATCACGAGGTGTCGGTCTTCGACGCGCAGCACCAGTTCTACGAATACGTGAACTGCCACCCGCAGACCGGCATGATGCGCGACGCCGCGATGGCGGACGGTTGAGCGCATCGGGCGCCGCGCCGGTGAACGCGCGGCGCCGCCATTCCAATCAGGAGATTTTCCATGGCAATCAAACGGCCAACGCTTTCGCAGATTGCAGAGATCGCAGGCGGTCTCGGCTTCCATCTCGACGCGCAGGAACTCACGAGCTATGACGAGGCGCTGCAAGGCAACTTCGACGCGTACGACGCGATCGACGCGTTACCGGACTACCTCCCGGTCGTCAAATATCCCCGCTCGCCTGGCTATCGGCCCGAGGGGGACGAGAACCGCTTCGGCGCGTGGCACCGCAAGAGCGTCATCCAGGGCGCACCAGACGGCAAGCTGCGCGGCAAGACCGTCGTCATCAAGGACAACGTCTGCGTCGCCGGCGTGCCGATGATGAACGGGGCGAGCACGTTCGAAGGCTACGTGCCGGAGGTCGATGCGACCGTGGTAACACGGGTGCTCGACGCAGGAGCGACGATCGTCGGCAAGTCCGTCTGTGAGTACTTCTGTTTTTCCGGCGGCTCGCACACGAGCGCGACGGGGCCCGTGCAGAACCCCCGCAAGCCCGGCTACTCGACGGGCGGGTCATCGTCCGGCAGCGGCGCGCTGGTGGCCAGCGGCGAGGCCGACATGGCGATCGGCAGCGATCAGGGTGGGTCGGTGCGCATTCCGTCCGCATACTGCGGCATCTACGGGATGAAGCCGACGCACGGCCTCGTCCCGTATACCGGCGCGATGCCGATCGAGCTGACGGTCGACCATCTCGGGCCGATGACGAACAACGTGCTGGACAACGCGCTGATGCTCGAAGTGCTGGCGGGCAGCGACGGGCTCGATCCACGGCAGCTGCAGGTGCCGGCGAGTACCCACTACTCGGGGGGCATTCGCGACGGGGTCGCGGGGCTGCGGATCGGGATCCTGCGCGAGGGCTTCGGGCTGCCGAACGCCGAACCGGCCGTCGACGAGGCGGTTCGCGCTGCCGCCCAGGTGCTGCGCAAGCTGGGCGCGACCGTCGAGGAAGTCTCGGTGCCGCTGCACGCGGCCGGCCTCGCAATCTGGCTGCCCATCGCGGCCGAGGGCGCGACCCAGCAGATGATGAAGGGCAACAGCCACGGGTTCAACTGGCGCGGCATGTACATGACGAGCATGATCGACCATCATGCCGGCTGGCGCGCCCGGGCAGACGAACTGCCCGATACGGTCAAGCTGACGATGGTGCTCGGCGAATACTTCACGAGCCGCTACAACGGCCGCTACTACGCGAAGAGCCAGAACCTCGCGCGGCGGCTGCGCGACGACTACGACGCAGCCCTGAAGTTGTACGACCTGCTGCTGCTGCCGACGGTGCCGCTGCGCGCGTCGAAGCTGCCGCCTGCCCGCTGCCCGATTCCGGAGTCGTTGACTCGCGCGTTCGAGATGCTCGCCAACACGGCGCCGTTCGACATCTCCGGCCACCCCGCGATGTCGTTGCCGTGCGGCGTAGCGGACGACCTGCCGATCGGGCTTCAACTGGTCGGACGACGCTTCGACGAGGCCACGATCTACCGCTGCGCGTACGCGTATGAGCAAGCACTTTGAGCAACATCCGCGTGCCATCTCATTCTCTTGGCCTTACCTGACCTTTCTTTTCAACTTTCCATCAAGGAGTCCCCGCCATGAGCACGCATGAATCCCAAGCACCGACCTCGACGCCTGGCGAAAGGGCATGGGCCCTGTTCAGGGTCCTGAAGGAAAAGGATCTGATCCCCGACGGCTATATCGAAGGCTTGACCCAATTGATGGCGCACACCTGGGACCCGGCCAACGGAGCCCGCGTTGTCGCCCGTGCCTGGGCGGATCCGGAATTCCGGGCGTTGTTGCTGGGAGATGGCACTGCCGCATGTGCCCAGTTCGGCTACACCGGTCCGCAAGGGGAATACATCGTGGCCCTGGAAGACACCGCCACGCTGAAAAACGTCATCGTTTGCAGCCTGTGTTCCTGCACCAATTGGCCGGTCCTGGGGCTGCCACCGGAGTGGTACAAGGGTTTCGAATACCGCGCGCGCCTGGTTCGCGAAGGGCGCACGGTGCTGCGCGAGTTGGGCACCGAGTTGCCGGACGACGTCGTCGTGAAGGTCTGGGATACCACGGCGGAAACCCGGTATCTGGTCTTGCCGGTCCGGCCCGAGGGCAGCGAGCACATGAGCGAGGAAGCACTGCAAAAGCTGGTCACCAAGGACGTTCTGATCGGTGTGGCGCTTCCCCGCGTGAGCTGACGAACGGCAGTACTCCCTCAATCCTCGACTTTCATTCTGGAGATTTGACATGGACGGCTTTCACGATCTCGGTGGCTTTCAAGGCTTTGGCAAGGTTCCCCATACCATCAACAGCTCGAGCTACAAACCAG
Organism: Pandoraea terrae; assembly: GCF_902459695.1. Lineage (GTDB taxonomy): Bacteria > Pseudomonadota > Gammaproteobacteria > Burkholderiales > Burkholderiaceae > Pandoraea > Pandoraea terrae. Next base: position 34,863 of record NZ_CABPRZ010000003.1, on the reverse strand, counting down.
TCTTCAAGGAAGATTGGGAACATCTGGCCTATTGCCTGATGTTCCTCGGAGCTGACCACCTGAAAAAGTTCAGTGTTGACGAAGTGCGCCACGCAGTCGAGCGCATCGATGTCCGCCAACACGTCGGCACGCGTTATTACGAACGCTACGTCATCGCCACGGCCACGCTGCTGGTTGAAGCCGGGGTGCTGACGCAGGATGAACTCGATCAGTCTCTGGGCGCCAAATTCAAATTGGCGAATCCGCCCCACGCTCAAGGTCGCCCCGCCCTCTCCGGCCGTCCGCCGTTCGAGGTCGGCGACCGGGTGGTGGTCCGTGACGAGCATGTGACGGGACACATCCGCATGCCGGGCTATGTGCGAGGCAAGGAAGGCGTGATCCTGCACCGCACCACGGAAAAATGGCCCTTCCCCGACACCATCGGGCATGGCGACAAGAGCGCAGTGCATCAACCGACCTATCACGTCGAATTCAAGGTGAAGGACCTATGGGGTGATGCCGCCGACGACGGTTTCGTCGTGGTCGACCTGTTTGAGGGATATTTGGACAAAGTCGGGCAAACCTCCCCGGCGTCTGAAATCGCCGGGAAGCAGGCTGCTCCACGGGTCGAACAGGGCGTGCCGGCATGACTTCGACCTCGTCCCCGTCGTTGGATAGGGCGGTGCGGAGAATCCCGGTGACGGTGCTCTCCGGATTCCTCGGTTCGGGGAAAACCTCACTGCTCAATCACATCCTGCGCAATCGCGCCGGCATGAAGGTGGCTATCATCGTCAACGATATGAGCGAGGTCAACATCGACGCCGAGGATGTGCGACGCAATGTTGAACTGCATCGCGGCAATGATGAGTTGGTGGAAATGAGCAACGGCTGCATCTGCTGTACCCTTCGTGCCGACCTGCTTGAACAGGTCAGTACGCTGGCCCGGCAGCAGCGGTTCGACTACCTGCTGATCGAATCGACCGGGATTTCCGAGCCCATGCCGGTGGCGGAGACCTTTGCCTTCCTGGACCAGCAGGGTTTCAGCCTGAGTGAACTGGCCCGGCTGGATACCCTGGTCACGGTGGTCAACGGCGAAACCTTCCAGGCGTTGCTGTCATCCCCGGCGTCGGTCGCGAAGGCCGGCGAGAGTACCGCGGAGCAGCGCAAGCTGTCCGATCTGCTGATCGAACAGGTGGAGTTTGCCAATGTCATTTTGGTCAGCCGGCTCGACCTGATCGGTGAAACGGGCTTCGCCGAACTGCGCTCGATACTGGCAACGCTGAATCCGTCGGCGGAGATCCTGGCCATGGCTAACGGGGAGGTTGCGCTTTCCAAGGTTCTCAACACGGGCAAGTTCGATCTGCCGAGTCTGGTTCAATCGCCGGGCTGGATGCAACGGATGGCCACGGACGAGCGCCCCTCGGAGTCGGACACCTATGGCATCGCTTCCTGGGTTTATCGCGAACGGGCGCCCTTCAATCCCGGACGTCTGCTCGCTTTTCTCAGGCGCCCCTGGACAAACGGCCGCTTGCTGCGCTGCAAAGGCTATATCTGGGTGGCCAACCGGTACCTCGACATCGGCATGCTGGTGCAAAGCGGAGGACGATTCCAGTGGGGGTATGTCGGCCGCTGGTGGAGATTCATCCCCCAGTCTCAATGGCCGCAGGATGATTATCGCCGGCAGGGGATTCTTGAAAAATGGGAGGACCAGGCCGGGGATTGCCGTCAGGAGATCGTCTTCATCGGCCAGGCTGTCGATTGGCGCGCTATCAAGACAGAACTCGATGCTTGCTTGTTGAGCATGGCTGAAATAGAGGCGGGGCCAGAGGTTTGGGAAAGCCTTCCTGGTGTTTCCGCCTTCGAGGCGAATGCCATGCCCCAACAAGGGTAAGGCTTATCCATGGACGCAAGCATTGCGGTTGGACAAGCCCGGGCGCAACCTATACTACAACTTGGCGCTGGACGTCCCGGCCGACGCCTGTACGCAAGGGGCCGCTGCCGCGCAAGCCGTTTGATTGGACAGAGGAATTTTGAACGGGCACGCTTGTAAATCATCCTTTGGCCCGTCAACGTAGGGGCAAGATCATGTTGAAGCAGCCGACCGATTTCGCCGCGGGTCAAAGCGAAAGGGGTGCCGCCTCAGGCGGCATGCCGGTTGAATGGAATTCGTCGTGTATCGACGTCTCGACCGATGGATCCGTCAGCCAGCGCATCGACTTCTGGCGCGAAATGATCCTGAGACTGTTTGCGGACGTCCAGATTTCGGCGGTGCCGAAGGCCGATTTCTTCGGGAAGGTTCGGCAGCGCAAATGCGACAAGCTGCGCATTTCCGAGATCCATGCCGCCGAGCAGGCGGTCAATCGCCGTTATCACCATGCCCGGAGCGAGTACGAGGACAGGTACTTCGCGGTGCTGATGCTTGAGGGAAGCCAGTCCGTCGAACAAGACGGCAAGATCGTGACGTTGCGCCCCGGCGACTTCGCGCTTTACGACGCGACGCGTCCCCATCACCTTCACTTCGGCCAATCGTGGCGGGAGATTGTCGTCAGTATTCCCCGGGCGACGCTCAATCAGCTCGTCGCGGGGGTGGACAGTCGCACGGCGAGCCCGACGAACACCTCTATTGGCGTCGGGAGCGTCATGCGGACGTTCCTGGAGGGGATGTCGGCGCAGATCGGCCACGTCACCGAGGACGAAATGCTCAGGCTCTCGGACGTGGCGACCACGCTGATTGCGATGACGCTGGGTAGTCTGCAGCGAAACGATATCGCCCAATCCAGGCTGAAGGTGCTGACGCTGTTGCGAGTGAAGGGCTTCGTCCTGGAACATCTCCAGGATCCCGAATTAGGCCCGCAGATGGTGGAGCGAGCCATGGGGATCTCAGCCCGATACATCAACAAACTGTTCGAAGCAGAGAATACGTCTCTTATGCGCTACGTCTGGCATATGCGCCTGGAACGGTGCGCGGAAGAACTGGCAAACACCCAGTCTTCCATTTCTTCCATTTTGCGAGTCTCCGACATCGCAATGAGGTGGGGCTTTAACGATATGTCGCATTTTAGCCGTGTATTCAAGGAGCGTTTTAACGCTTCTCCCCGTGCATGGCGAAACAAGGACGTGCAAAGACCTGACCTGTAGATCGCCGGGTGACTGTGTCGCCCCGAAGGCAGCGGGTGCCCTCGTGATCATGTGGCGCCAGCTTCAGGATCATGAGGCCGCGAAGGCGGTCGCACTGAACCGCCGCCAATAAACCGCTCAGCGCGAGCGCCACCCGACACGTCACTCAAGAACGCCGTCGCCGCTGCATTGAAAGCCTCAGCACATTCGATGTTCGAAAGATGAGCACCCGGCACGGTCACCAGCCGCGCCCCCTTGATCCGCGCGACGATCGCCTCGGACATCGCCAATGGCGTGGCCAAGTCTTGCGTGCCCCCGATCACGAGCGTAGGCGTCGCGATGCGCTCGATCTCGGGCAGCAGGTTCATGTCGCGCACGGCCGCGCACGCGGCGGCGTAGCCTTGCGGGTCGATGCCGCCGAGCATCGTTTTCAGGTGCGCGATGGCGTCACCGGCAGCGCAGAAATACGCCTCGGTGAACCAGCGCGATACCACGGCATCCACCACCGGGGACATGCCCCCCGCCTGCACCGCCCTGATCCGCGCGTTCCAGCCGTCCTCGCCGCCGATGTGCGCGGACGAGCACGCCACGATCAGCGAGTGCAGCCGTGTGCCGGCGTGCATCGCGAGCCACATTCCCGTCATGCCGCCCATCGATACGCCCGCGAAATGCGCCCGCTCAACATCGAGCGCGTCGAGCAGCGCGACAGCGTCGCGGCCCAACCGGGCAATCGTGTATGGCCCAGGCGTCACACTCGAGCTGCCATGCCCGCGCGTGTCATAGCGCACCACACGAAAATCGCGCGTGAGCGCAGGCATCTGCGGGTCCCACATCTCGAGCGTGGTGCCGAGCGAATTCGACAGCAGCAGCACGGGTGCGTCCTGCGAGCCGTCGATGACGACGCGCAAGGCGGCGTCGCCAACGTCAATCGTTTTCTGTGTCTGCATCGTTCATTCCTGCACGTTGGCGCTGCGCACGTTTTCCATCTCGGCAAAGACGGCCTCGGCGTCGTGAAATGCCGCGTTGGCCGCCGGCAGGCCGCAGTACAGCGCGGCATGCATGAACAGCTCCTTCATCTCGTCGCGCGTCACGCCGTTGTTGAACGCCGCACGCACGTGCATACGGAATTCGTCCGCGCGACCCAGCGCGATCAGCAGCGACAGCGTCAGCAGGCTGCGCGTATGGCGCGACAGGCCCGGACGCGCCCAGATATCGCCCCACGCATAGCGCGTGATGAACGTCTGGAATTCCTCGTTGAATGCGTTGCGGCGCGTGAGCGTGCGGTCGACGTGGGCGTCGCCGAGCACGGCGCGGCGCACGGTCATGCCGTTGGCGTAGCGTTGGTCGTCGTTCATGATGCGTCCTCGAGCGGCACCGGCGGCGTCGCGACCTGCGCAAGCACGCGGTCGACGAACGTCCCTGCGGCGCCAAGATAGTTGTCAGGGGAAAACAGACGTGTCAGGGCATCGCCGGGCAATGCCGATGTCACCATCGGATCGTCCCGCAACACGTCGAGCAATTCGCGGCCTGTGGCGACCGCCTCGCGGCACTTCGTCTCGACGATGCGGTGTGCTTCGAGACGGCCGATCGATGCGCCGAGCGCCATCGTTACTGCCTCGGCCATGATCAGGCTGCGGGTGGCGCCGAGGTTCGCCCGCATCCGCTCGGGGAACACCTCGAGTCCTTCGACCAGCGCGACGCTCGCGTCGAGCGCGCCGCCGCAGAGCATCAAAAGATCGGGCAGCGTTTCCCATTCGGCATGCCAGCCGCCGAGACCGCGTTCGTGTTCCTGCGGCATGGCCGAGAAGATCGTTGCGACGAGATGCGGCGTGCGTTGCGCGGCGGCAAGGATCACGGCACAGCCAACCGGATTGCGCTTGTGCGGCATCGTCGACGAACCGCCACGGCCCGGTGCGCCGGCCTCCGCGACTTCGCTGATCTCGGTCTGGGCCATCAGCGATACGTCGCGCGCGAGCTTGCCCAGCGTGCCCGTGAGCGTGGCGGCGAACGCCGCGACGCGGGCGATGCGGTCGCGCTGCCCATGCCACGGCGTGGCGGGCGCGTTCAGCCCGAGCCGAACGGCCAGCCGCTGCGATACCGCCGCGCCCTTGTCGCCGAGCGAGGCGAGCGTGCCCGCCGCACCGCCGAATTGCAGGCACGGCACCTCGGCACGGATGACGCCCAATTGCCCATGCAAGCGCCAGACGGCGTCGAGCGTGCCCGCGAGCTTGAGCCCGAAGGTGATCGGCAGTGCATGCTGCATCCAGGTGCGGCCGACCATGACGGTATCGCGATGCGCGCGCACGGCCGTCACCAGCGCAGCGATCAGGCCGCTCAGGTCGGCGTCGAGATCGTCGAGCGCGCCGCGCAACTGCAGCATTAGCCCGGTGTCGATCGCGTCCTGGCTCGTGGCGCCCCAGTGGACGAACCGCGCGGCGTCCTCGTCGCGTTGCTTGACCTGCGCGGTCAGTTGCTTGACGAGAGGAATGGCGAGATTGCCGGCGGGGCCCGCTGCGTCACGCAGCGCTTCCCGGTCGATCAGGCTCGCGTCACAAGCCGCGGCGATCGGTGCGGCCGCCGCCGCCGGAATCACGCCCACGGCCGCTTCGGCCGCTGCAAGCGCGGCCTCGAAGTCGAGCATGCCCTGCAATGTGGCCGTCGTCGTGAAACGTGCCGCGCAGGCCGTGTCGCGCAGCAGGGCATCGAGCAAATCCATCGGCAGATCCTTCCTTTCGCGTCGCGGTTGCAAGCGCCGCGCAATGTCAGTCGGTTACACGTCGAAGAACACCGTCTCGGCGTCGCCTTGCATGCGGATGTCGAACCGGTAAACCACCCGGCCCGCAACCGTCTCGCGCCGGGCGATCAACGTGTGACGGCGCTCGGCCGGCACCGATTCCAGCACCGGGTCGGCGACATTGGCGGCGGCTTCGTCGTCAAAATAAATGCGCGTGAACAGATGGTTAAGCAGGCCGCGCATCGTGAGGATCACGTCGATGCGCGGCGCTTCACCGGCTGCGGGTGCGCCCGGCTTGATCGTCTCGATCACGAAGCGATTCTGCGGATCGGTCCCCGTGCCGCAGCGGGCGAAGCCGCTAAAACCGGAAGCTTGCGCTTGCTCCGCGCTTTGCACATAGCGGCCTTCGGCGTCGGCCTGCAGCACTTCGAGCAGTGCGTCGTTGACGGGGTTGCCGGCGCCATCGAGCACCTGCCCGACGAGCGTGACAGCCTCTCCCGCGGCACGCTCGGTCGCGACAGCCGGCGTGAACACGCTTTGCAGGTCATAGCGATATTGTTCCGGCGCCAGACCGTAGGCGAAGTAAGGGCCGACGGTTTGCGACGGCGTTTGCTTGAGCGTCATGGCTTATGCCTCCATCGGTGTCTGGTCCGCACCGCGCAAGACGATGTCGAATTCGTAGCCGAGCGCGTGGTCAGGTTGGGTCACGTCCAGCGAGAAGCTGGCGACCAGGCGCTCGCGCGCGGCTTCGGGCACACCCAGATAGATCGGGTCGTACTGCAGCAGCGGATCGCCCGGGAAATACATCTGCGTCACGAGCCGGGTCGCAAAATACTGGCCGAACACCGAGAAGTGGATGTGCTGCGGACGCCAGGCGTTCAGGTGGTTGCCCCACGGGTACGCGCCCGGCTTGATGGTCACGAAGCGGTAGCGGCCCTGCGCATCGGTCAATGCGCGGCCGGCGCCGAGGAAGTTCGGATCGAGCGGGGCATCGTGCTGGTCGACTTTGTGCACATAACGGCCGGCGGCGTTCGCTTGCCACAGTTCCACCAGCGTGCCGGGCACCGGCTTGCCGCCTTCATCGAGCACGCGGCCCGTGACGATGATGCGCTCGCCCAGCGGCTCGCCATTGCGCACGGCGTTAAGCGTGAGATCGCTGTCCAGGGCGCCGACGGCGTCGTGCCCATACACGGGGGCCTGCAGGTTCGCGAGATTGCGTGCGATCGGCAGCAACGATTGCTTCGGACCGCGCAGGGCGGTCGATCGGTAGCCCGCGTCGATCAGCCCGGGATGGGAATCCCAGTCGCGCGGGCGCAGGACGGTTGTCTTGCTCGACATATGTCTCACTCCATTGATGGGGGGAACGTTCTGGTATTTGTCACTATATCCATAATCAATGGATATATTTATTGACATTTTCTTAGACGTTTCATAACTTTACGGAATGGAAAGAGGCAAACTCGACGGACGAATCAAATTGCGGCACTTGCAGTGCCTGCTGGCTGTCGCCCAGCACGGCAGCCTGCAGCGCGCGGCCGAGGCGTTGTCGATTACGCAGCCGGCGGTATCGAAGACCATCGCGGAACTGGAGGAGCTGCTGGGCGTGCGCCTGTTCGAGCGCGGGCGCAACGGCGCGCGACCGACGGCGCAGGCCGATCTGTTCCTGCGGCACGCCGGCGCCAGCGTGAGCGCACTGCGCCAGGGCATCGACCTGCTGGCGCGCACCACGGGCGCCGCAGGGGGTGTCATCGAAATCGCCGTCCTGCCGACGCTCGCGGCTGCCCTCGTGCCGCCGGTGCTGACGGCGTTCCGCGAGACGTGGCCGGGCGTGGTCGTGCAGGTGCATACGGGGCCGAATCCGGTCCTCGTGGCGCAACTGAAGTCATCGCAAGTCGCGCTGGCGGTCGGTCGCCTGTCGGACCCCGAGGCCATGACCGGCCTGACGTTCGAGCATCTGTGCACAACGCCGCTGGCGATCGTGGTGCGTCCTGCGCATCCGCTGGCCAGGCGGGCGTCCGTTTCGATTGCCGACGTCATCGCGTGCCACGTGATCGTGCCGCCGCGCGGCACCATCATCCGTCATGCCGCCGACGGCTTCCTGCTCAGCCACAGCGTCGGTGCCCTGCCCGATTATTCCGAGATGCTGTCGATGTCGCTGGCGCGCACGATGACCCTGCGCGACGACCTGGTCTGGATCGTCCCGGAGATCGCCGTGCAGCACGATGTGGCGAGCGGCGCGCTGGTGGCCCTGCCTTTCGTAATGCGCGGCACGGAGGAGTCCGTCGGCCTGATGTTGCGCAACGACGCCGTGCCGACGCCGCCGGAACTGACCCTCATCAACGCCTTTCGGGAAGTCACACGCACGCGCCGGAACGACGAGTCCTGAATTTCAGAACTTTTGCACGATCCCGGCCACCACGGCCAGCTGATTGGCACCGGTCGCAACGGGCGTGGTCGATCCCGTCGCGCTTAACGTGGACTTCGCGCTGTTGATCACGTAGGTCAGGTCCGTGTAGAGCGCGGTGCGCTTGGACAGCCAGTAGTCCGCATTGACGCCCGAACTCAGCGCATGTGCCGAAACCATGCGATACGCGTGATAATACGAACCGGCCGAAAGCTGGAGCTGTGGCGTCACCTGGTAGCGAACGCCACCGAACACCATGGTTTGCGGCGCAGCGTCTGCGAGCGTGGCGGCGACGTCGTTGAGCAGCAGCTCGTAACCGCCGTAGAGGGTCGTCCTGCCGATTTCCCAGGAGCCGCCCGCGACAAAGCGGCGTTCGCTGTTGCCCGATGATGCGATGCTCGTTCCCTGCCGCTGCTCATAGGCCAAAGTCAGGTTGACCGGCCCCTGACGATAGCGCCCGCCGAGATCGACCTGCTTGCCGACGCGGAATTGCCCCGGCACCTGCGCACCGTTTGCGATGGTCGAGTCGTAGCCGAAGCTGTAAAGCGCGTTGAATTCGAACGGTCCCGCGTGCCCGAGATATTCGAGTGCGTTGTCGGCGCGGCCGACGAATTGCGCATCCTGCGCCGACAGGCCGTAGCTGGAATAGTTGAGCGGGTCGAGTGCGAGAAAGTAGCGATACATCGGCGTCATTTGCCGGCCGGCCATCACGGTGCCGAATTTGTCGCTCTCCAGGCCCACGAACGCCTGACGGCCAAATTCCCGTCCGCCCTGCTGCAATGTGCCGTTGTTCATCGCGATGCCCGACTCGAGCGTGAAAATCGAGTGCAGCCCGCCGCCGAGGTCTTCCTTACCCGTCAACCCCCAGCGCGAATTGATGCGGTTGCCGGTGTTGACACGAAGCACGTTGCCGGAGCCCTGCTTGGCCGCATGCGTGACGTATTCGATGCCGGAATCGAGAATACCGTATAACGTCACCGAGGATTGCGCGTGGGCCGCGAGGCTCGCGCCCGCACCGAGAACGACGGTGAGAAGTTTGCTGATTGCTGGAAAAGCGTGGCTCGTTTTCAATCCCGTCTCCTGACCGTGTATATTGGTAGCACTACTAATTTTTAAAAATTTGGAAGCGAAAGGCGCATGAAACGCGCCCTTCACGTGTCGCGTTAAACCCGGGAAATGTTCTTGCTGACGAACAGCATCGCTACCACGGCGATAACCGGTCCGACGGCGAGCGTCAGCAACGCGAGCACGACGGAATGCGTTCCGCCGTATACATTCCCGACGGCGAGCGGCGAAACGGCGCTGCCCATCTGCCATATCGCGTTAGTCCAGCCGGCGCTCGCGCCTGCGAGACGCTTGCCGGATGCATCGCTGATCTGCGCCATCAGCACCGGCAGGTAGCCGTAAGAGAACGCACCCAGCACCGGTGCGACGATATAAAACTGCGTGGTCGTCGAACACATGCCGAAGATCACCAGCATGACGGCGAACGCAAGGAGGCAAAGGATGGACATGAGCCGGCGGGACATGCCCGGCAGGTCCGATATCCAGCCGAGCGTCGGCTTCGCGATGACCGCACCGATGCCGAAGGACGCGATGATCGAACCGGCGACGACGGGAGAGATGCCGTATTGCCGCGTCATCAGCGCGTTGCCCCAGGCGCCGAAACCCACCGTCGCCCAGAGCCCGCCGCAGCCCGCAAGGGAAAGGAAAATCAGATTGCGGTTGCGCAGCAGGCCGAGCATCTCTTTCGCGCTGTTTTTGGCCGGCGCACGCTCGCCGCCCGGCCGGTTCTTCAGGAACAGCAGCGAGACGATGCCCCATGCGAACGTGACAGCGCCCAGCATGTGAAATGCGCTGGACCATCCGTATTTGGCCGAGAGCGACGGCACGATGGCATTCGCCAGGACTACGGCCAGCGATGTCGCGGTGGTGTAGATACCCATCGCGCGGCCCCGGTCGCGCGTGAACCATGCCGGGATCACCTTCATGCCCGCCGAATAATCCGCGCCGGCGGCGAAGCCCATCGCCAGTTGGATCACGATGCCCATGGTCAGCGACGTCGTCTGGCCGAAACCGAATGTGAAGACGCCAAGCGGAAGCAAAGCGAGCGTCATCGTCGCGCGACCGCCCAAGTAGTCGGTCAGCATGCCCCCGATGATGTTCGCTATCACGTAGCCTGCATAAAACGCGGTCACGAACGCGCCGAGTAGCGAGACCTTGATGCCGAGCGACGCGCCGACGGGCGCCGCGACCGTGCTCCACGCCACGCGGTCCACATAACTCAGCAGGAATGCCGCCCACACGATGAACAACGCGACCCAGCGGAACGGGCTCGCTTCGGTTTCCACCGCAGCCGATGCGGTCCAGTTCGCACCCGATACTTCGCCCGAAGATGTCAGATCCTTTTCCACGACTCCTCCATGTCAGGCAGGCATTGCGCCGCCCTTTATATTCTTCCGTTTCGATCATCCGGCAGCGCCAGGCGCGCCGGGTGTGTACTGCGGTACCGCGGTATTACAGATCCAGCACGAGCTGCCGCGATTTCGCGCGCGAGCAGCACGGCAGGAATTGATCGTTGCGCGCCTGTTCTTCCGGCGCCAGGTACAGATCACGATGATCCGGCTCGCCCTCGAGCACGCGCGTGATGCAGGTTCCGCAGATGCCTTGCTCGCACGACACGGGGACATCCACGCCGGCATCCGCCAGTGCTTTTGTCACGGTGCAATCGGCGGGAATCAGCACGGTTCTGCCTGAACGGGCGAGCCGCACCTCGAATGCCGCATCGTGCGACGCGCCGGCAGCGGGCGCCGCGAAGAACTCGTAATGCAACCGGTCCTCGGGCCAGCCGTGTGCGCGGGCCGTGTCGAGCATGGCGTTCATGAAGCCCTGCGGTCCGCACACATAGAGATGCGTGTCACGACGCGCTTGCGCGAGCAGTGCGTCCGCGCGAAGGCGTTGCGCATCGTCTTCATCGTCGAAGTGATACTGCACGTGCTCCGCCCATGCCGAGTTTGCGATCCGCTCGAGGAACGCCGCGCGCGAACGCGAGCGCGTGCAGTAGTGCATCTCGAAGGCTCCGCCCGTGCGGGCTAGATGCTCGGCCATGCACAGCAGCGGCGTGAGTCCGATACCGCCCGCGAGCAGCAGGTGCCTGCCCGCGCCGGACGCGAGTGCGAAATGATTGCGCGGCACGCCGATGCGGATCTCGTCGCCTTCGCGCACGGCGTCGTGCATGCCTGCCGAGCCACCTCGCGACTGCGCTTCGCGCAGCACCGCGATCCGATAGCGCGAGCGCTCGTGTGGCGCGTTGCACAGTGAGTACTGACGCACGAGCCCGCCGGGAACGTGTACGTCGATATGCGCGCCCGCGTCGAACGCAGGCAGCTCGCGCCCGTCGGGGCTCGCCAGTTCGAAGCTGACGATGCCCTCGGCCTCGATGCACCGGCGCGCGACCTGCACGGTAAGCGTCGAATCGTTCATGTCAGCCACCGTCACATGATGGACAGGCCGCCGTCGACCATCAGCGTGGTGCCGGTGATGAACGATGCCTCGTCGCTCGCAAGCCAGAGAATCGGCCAGGCGATTTCCTCGGGGGACGCCCAGCGCCCTATCAGCGATGTGTCCTGCCGCTGGGTCTTGAGCACCTCGATGCTCTTGCCGGCCGCCTGTGCGCGGTTGACATGAAAGTCGGTCAGCGTGGAGCCGGGACACACCGCGTTCGCACGCACGCCGTGCGCCGCTTCCTCGAATGCCAGCGTGCGGGTCATCGCGAGCATGCCGGCCTTGGTTGCGTCGTAAAGCCCCATGCCCTTGCGGCCGGTGACCGCATAACATGACGATACGTTGACGATGCTCGAGGCGCCCGCGGCGCGCAGCAGCGGCAGCGCAGCCTTGCAATAGTTCGACGTGCCGATCAGGTTGACCGCCACCATCGACTGCCACTCTGCCGGGGTGACGTCGGCGAGCGCGGTGTAGTTGCGCATCGCCGCATTGTTGACGAGCACGTCGAGCCGGTCAAAGGCGTCGGCGGCAAGCTTGACCGCGCGGCGCGCGTCCCCTTCGCTGGACACATCGGCCACGCACGTCTCGACCCGCGCCGCCGGATGGATTTCTTTCAGATAGGCGGCCGCGCTCGCGAGCGCGTCGGCATTGGCGTCGACGAGCACCAGGGCGGCGCCTTCGCCGCAGAACACCCTGGCCGTTGCGGCGCCGATGCCGCCGCCGCCGCCCGTGATGAGCGCGACCTTGCCTTGAAGTCTGGAACTTTGCTGCATTTGCTGCCGGCGCGACGCCGGCCTCCTTGCCGTGGAAATACCCATCGAACGATGGGAGATGCCGGGCAAGCGCCCGGCCGCTGCGGGCGTCAGATCGAGTAGATCTTCTGGCCCTTGCCGTCCTTCAGGTGCACGACAGCCCATTCCTGCGGCTTCTGGTCGCGCGGCAGCAGCACGCCGGCAGCACGCACGCGCTGTTGGTCCGCATCGATCGCGGGCGGATCAGTGTCCGGCACGAGCGCGGTGGCCGCTTCGTACAGCATGCGGCGGGCCATCACGATCGCGCGGTCGGTCGGCAGCAGCTTTTCCTTGCTGTGGTCCTGGATCGTCCCCATGCTTTCCTGCAGCGACGCATCCTGCATCGCAAAGCCGAACACGCCCGAATACGCGCGCTTTTCTTTCTGCGCCTGGCGGTCGATCAGGTAGTCATTGTCCTTGTTCGCCCTGGGCCGGAACGTGCCAGGCTCGTATTCGCAGTGGATGCCCTTGCCGGCGTTCAGATCGCTCAGCTCTTCCTCGGAGAGCGGGCGGTCCGGGCGGAAGTTGATGCTCCATGCCCAGCAATTGTGATCGTCGATCGGCACCCACACGTGACCCGCGAGCGAGTGATCGCCGAACGGCGGAATCAGCGTGTACCAAGGGAACAGCCACTGCGTGACGCGCCAGTAATACGAATCCGGTTCGCCGTTGCGGCGGCCGAACAGCGTCAGGCCGAAGTTCTGCTTCTCGATCTCGAAGATCACGTTGCCGTCGGCCTTGATGTAGTCGAGCGCCTTGGTGCCCTGGTGCATGGGGTCGTCGTCGACTTCGTAGCGGTGCACGTATGACACGTGGCTCGTGTCGATGCCGCCTTCCATCGCCTGCAGGTAGTTCGACTCCTGCAGACGCTTCGACACGAACACGTGGCTTTCCGGCAGGTTGACCCACTCGAGGTCCGGCGGCGCCGGCTGGCGGTCCTTCGGTCCCAGATATGCCCAGACGATGCCGGCGCGCTCGATGCACGGATACGCGGTGATGCTCATGTGCTTGCAGGCTTGCGGCGCGGACGGCACTTCGACGCAGTTGCCGTTGCGGTCGAACTTGAGGCCGTGGTACGAGCAGCGGATGCCGTTTTCCTCGTTGCGCCCGAAATAGAGCGACACGCCGCGATGCGAGCAGAACTCGTCGATCAGCGCCGGATGGCCGTCGGAATCGCGAAACGCGAGCAGCTTTTCGCCGAGGATCTGCACGCGCACGGGCGGGCAGTCGGGTTCGGCAACCTCGCTCGCCAAAAGTATCGGCACCCAGTAGCGGCGCATCAGGTTGCCCATTGCTGTTCCCGGGCCCGTGCGCACCAGTGTTTCCGACATGTTCCTGTCCATGCTCATCCTCCAGATCAAATTCGATGTTGTCCGCTACGTGAGACTTCAGTTTCATTCTACGGACATAAAACACGAAGTCAAGTAGTCGGCGCTAGGTAGTTTCTCTAGAATGTGCAAAACGGGACGGCCGGACATTGAAAGGAAATTTCAAATGCAGGAAAAAAAAGCGCATGAAAATGTGCGTGCGGTGGAAAGAGCGCTCGAAATCCTTCTTGCTTTCAGGCCGGGAGACAAGGAACTGACCGTCGCGGAATTGCTCACGCGCGTGGACCTCAGCCGCCCAACGTTGTATCGGCTGCTCAACACACTGGAGCAAAATGGCTTTCTCGCCTCGGCGGGGGAACCGCAGCGGTTCCGGCTGGGGAGTTCTGTCGCGCATCTGGCGCACGTCTGGATGACCGATCACAGCCTTGCGGACCTCGCGCAACCCGTGCTGCGAAGCCTTTGGGAGGCAACGTCCGAAACGGTGGCGCTGTTCGTGCCCGATGGGATTTATCGCGTGTGCGTGGCCGAGATGGAAAGTCCGCAGCCGCTCAGTTTCCGACGGGGTGTCGGCTACCGGGAAAAACTCGTTCTCGGTGCGAGCGGGCGCACCATTCTTTCCCAAATGCAGCTTTCCCCTGTCGAACTGCGCCGGTATGTCGCCGAGCCAAACCAGGATCTTTCGCCGCTACTCGCCGACATGGAAACGATTCGCGCGCAAGGCTACGGAACGAGCCGCCACGAGCTGATCGAAGGTGCCGTTGCGGTGGCTGCGCCGTTCTTCAACGGGGCCAATCAGATCGCGGGTTCGCTTTGCATCTTCGGCCCGAGCGTGCGCGTGACCGACGAACGGGTCGAGCAGTTCGCGGAATTGCTCAAACGCGAGGCCGTCAATCTGTCACGCACACTGGGACAACAGGTTGCTTGAGTTTTGAAGCTCGACGCGGCGCTATGCGGGGAGCGCGGCGAGCTGCGGTGAAAATCGCAGCGAAAAATCGACAGCCCTGACGTGCTTCGTGAGCCCGCCCACGGAAATGCGGTCCACGCCGGTCTCGGCAATCGCGCGCAGCGTTTCCGGCGTGACGCCGCCGGACACTTCCAGCTCGGCCCGCCCGTTGTTGACGCGCACCGCCTCGCGCATCTGCTCCAGCGAGAAATTGTCGAGCAACAGCGACCTGGCACCGGCGGCCAATGCTTCGGCCAGTTCGTCCAGGGTCTCCACCTCGACCTGCAGCGGCACTCCGGCATCGAGCGCGTGTGCGGCCCGGATCGTTGGCCTAATGCCGCCACCCGCCGCGATGTGGTTTTCCTTGATCAGGATGCCGTCGTAGAGCCCCCGGCGATGGTTCCTGCCGCCGCCGACCCGTACCGCGTACTTCTGGGCAAGGCGCAATCCGGGCAGCGTCTTTCTCGTGTCGAGAATTTGCGCTTTCGTGCCTGCGACGATGCGGGTCATCGCGTGCGTCGAGGTGGCCGCCCCGGAAAGGAGCTGAAGGAAGTTGAGCGCCGTCCGCTCGGCAGTGAGCATGCTGCGCGCGGGGCCGGCGATCCTGCAGACCGCTTGCCCTTCGCGCATCGATGCGCCTTCCTCGACGAACCATGCGATCGTGATGTGCGGGTCCACCTGCAGGAGCGTTTCGTCGAACCATGGCCTGCCGCACAGTACTGCGGGCTCGCGCACGGTGAGGATAGCCTCGGCCGGCGCGCGGGGATCGATCAATTGCGAAGTCCAGTCGACGTCGCCGACGTCTTCCGCGAGCGCGTCGCGGACGTTGCGCACCAGTGCCGTGCGGGTCGTTGCATCCATTTGAGGGTCCGTATGTTGAGCGGGAAAGCGGCATGCGGTCGTCCGCTTCCGCGCATTTGCACGGCCCTAATATTATTAGATATTTAATTAAATAGCCACCCGAAGAATGCGCTGAAACGGTGTGCCGGCGCTTCACCTGGGCAAATCCGAACCGTCATTCCTCGCCGCGCGCTGCAATCAGGTTGCCCACTTCCCGCGTCGACGGAATCCGGCGCGCCGGATCATCCGACTCGGCTTCATCGCGCGCCATGTTCTCGATGATCATCAGCAGGACCTTGCGCGCGACGTTGATCTCGGTGACTTTCAGCCCCTGGACACTGATCTCGTTGACCTCTTCTGCCAGCGGAACGAGCTTGCCTTTCAGGGCCCGGCCGCGCGGCGTGAGGAACACATGCGTGTTCTTGCGGTTGTCGGGCGCGTAACGGCGCTCGACGTAACCGAGCTTTTCCATCGCCGACACCGCGCTGAAGGTGGTGGGCGTGGTGGTGCCGGTCTCGTCGCTGAGTTCCTTCTGCGTCAGCCCGTCGGTCTCCCACAGCACCCGCAGATACGCCCAATGGCCGAACGAGACCTCATGCTGCGCCAGGCGCATTTGCAGCCCGCGAATCATCGCACGGGCCGCATCCTTCACCAGGTGAGCAAGACGATCGTCCGGCACCGCTTCACGCCAATGCCTCAGGATCGGGTTCGCGCTGGATTCCCCAGCCTTGCCCGAAGAACGTGCTGCTGCCATACCATCCTCGCCGTCGTTGTGACCAAAATGGTAACCATCATATCGCTTTCACCCGTGCGCAAGCCACTGGCCCACGGTCCAGCGGCCTGCGGCACAGCGTCATTCACATGCATGCGCTACGGCCGCAACGCACCGCCCCTGTGATCAGATCTTGAAGCTTTCCAGGCTGGCCGGATGGAACAGCTCGGCCGGCGCCAGCCGCCGGCTCGACAAGCCTTCGGCATGGTGCTGCGCCAGGAACCGATCGATCACGTGCTCATTCTGCGCGAAGCCGTATGACCAGAAATCATGGCCCATCAGTCGTCGCGCGTTGCGCAACTGGTCCTCGATGAACGGCAGCGTGACCTTGGTCGCCGAGGTATCGCTCAACCGGGCGAGTGCCACCTCCTTCGAGCGCTCAAACGCCTTCACGATCGCCCCCGGCAGCCACGGGTGCTGGTCCGCCAGCGTCCTACGGATACCGAGCGTGTGCATGATCGGGAAGAGCTTCCGGCGCTCGTACCAGTCGGCCGCACTCTTCTGCGGATCTTCGAACAGATACTTGACCAACGGATGTCCGCGCTCGAAGCACGAAGGCGCGCGCGGTCCGATCACGCCATCGATCTCGCCGTCGGCCAGAAGATTCGAGATCGTCTGGCCTTCGGGCGCATTTGCCAGCACGACGCCTTCGGGCAACTTCAGCGCGATCTTCTCCACCCGCGTCGGATCTTCGTAACCGCCCCGCACCCAGCGGATATCCGACGCCATCACGCCATATTCTTCCTCGAGCAACAGCCGCGCCCACACGTTGGCCGTGAGCTGGTATTCCGGCACGCCGATGCGCTTGCCCTTCAGGTCCTCGGGCCGGTCGATGCCGCGATCGGCACGCACGTAGATCGAGCTGTGCCGGAACGCGCGCGACGGGAAAACCGGCACCGCGATGTACGGCGACGTGCCCGCCGCCGTCTTCACCGAATAGCTGCTGAGCGAAAGCTCGCAAATGTCGTAGTCCGCGTGCCGGAACGCACGGAAGAAAATCTCCTCCGGGTCCTGCAACATGAACACCGGATCCACGCCGTCGATCTGGACATCGCCGTCGATCAGCGGACGCATCCGGTCATAGTTGCCCACGGCAATGGAAAGTTGAAGCTTGCTCATTCCTGCTCCTGTCTCACTGTCAAAATCCTGTCCGTCGCGTGCACGATCACGCGCCGGTTTGAGGGGCTTGCCGCTCGCGCGGAACCCCAAAGAACACAACGATGCCGCCGATGAAAACGAGCGCCGCCACCAGCAGGATGCCCGCCGAGAAGCTGCCGGTTACGGTCTTTACCCAGCCGAGGACGTTCGGCGCAAAGAAGGCGCCCACCTGCCCGAGACTGCTGATCACGCCGATGCCCCCTGCGGCCGCCTCGCCTTTCAGGTATGCCGGCGGAATGGTCCAGATGATGGCCGCCGCCGCGAAGTAGCTCACCGACACGAGACTCAGGCACGCGATCGCTACCGTCCAGTGATGCGCGAGAATTGTCAGCGCCACGGCACCCACGGCGCCTGCCGTCGTCGACAGGGCGAAGTGCCAGCGCCGCTCGAGTCGCAAGTCGGAGCTGCGTGCGATCAACAGCATGGCGATGGCGCCGACGATGTAAGGCAACGCCGACAGCACGCCGATATGCAATAGATTGGACACGCCCGCCTGTTTGATGATGGTGGGCGTCCAGTAGTTGAGGATGGTCCCGCAAATGGGCACCGTGGCCCAGCCGGCAGCAATCACATACACACGCGGGTCGCGCAGTGCAACGAGCAGGCGGCTCGGCGCGTCGTGCGGCTTCTGCCGATTTTCTTCCTCCAGCGCACCGATGACGATACGCCTTTGCTCATCGCTCAGCCACGCCGCGTCCTGCGGCTTGTCGGTCAGATAGAACCATGCGGCGACGCCGGTAATCACGGCGGGCAGACCT
The DNA here is from genome assembly GCF_902459695.1 of Pandoraea terrae. Lineage (GTDB taxonomy): Bacteria > Pseudomonadota > Gammaproteobacteria > Burkholderiales > Burkholderiaceae > Pandoraea > Pandoraea terrae. The sequence continues at coordinate 16,535 of NZ_CABPRZ010000003.1, read as the reverse complement.
TCGAGAAAGAACAGCCACTGCCAATTGCGAAAGCCCCAGACGTCCATGAAGTTCTGCAGGATGAAGCCTGAGAGCGGTCCGCCGATGATGCCCGCGGCGGCGATCGCCAGCAGGAAGCGCGACGTGATGCGGGCACGGCGCTGCCCGGGATACCAGTACGAAAGATAGAGGATGATCCCTGGCCAGAAGCCTGCCTCCGCCGCACCGAGCAGCGTACGGGCGAGGTAAAACTGCCACGGCGCGGTCATGAACGCCATGGCAGTGGAAATGATGCCCCACAGCAGCATGATCCGGGTGACGGTCTTGCGAGCGCCGATGCGCCGGAGCATCAGCGTGCTCGGCACTTCCAGCAGGATGTAGCCGACGAAAAACAGACTGACCCCGAGCCCATACGCGGCGTCGCTCAAGCCAAGATCGTGCTTCAACTGAAGCTGCGCGAAGCTGACGTTGACGCGATCGAGATAGTTCAGGACCCAGCAAAAGAAAAGGAAGGTCATCAACCTGAGCGTAACCTTGCGATACGTCGCCTCCACGACCGCGGAATCCGCTACCGGAGGTCGGGATACTTCCTCGTAGCTCAACGTTGAATCTGCCATTTCTGCGTCTCTCCAGGTTTCTCTCACGGTGTCAGCGCGCACAGACAAGCTTGCTCGCCGAATGACGGTCGCCTCGTCTGCGCCTCTTTAATTAGACATCTAATAATAAGATTAGGGCGCATTGATGCCGCTGGCAAGTGCGGGTTTATACCGACGGCCCAAACGCCTCCTGCACCGTTCTCGCACCTTGTATTACTAGATATCTAGCAATATACTCCGCTTCATTGGACCGCAACAATCCGAATCGAGCAGAAGGAGACAGGCATGGCTATCGACGAAGACGGTTTTCTGGGTCTGAAGATCGCGGAAAAGGAAAGGATTGCGCGCGACATCTGGCGCTTCGAGCTGGTGGACCCGCTGGGTGCGCCGTTGCCGCCGTTCGAGGCGGGCTCGAATCTGACCGTCTTGGTGCCCAACGGTGCGCGGCGCAGCTATTCGCTTTGCAACGACTCTCAGGAGCGCGGGCGCTATGTCATCGCAGTCAAGCGTGACGCCAACGGACGCGGCGGCTCGAGGAGTCTCGTCGACGAAACGTCCGAGGGAGATGCGATCGCCGTGTCGCTGCCGCGCAACGAATTCCCGCTCGATGAACGGGCCAAGGCGTTCATTCTTGTCGCAGGCGGCATCGGCATTACGCCGATGCTGTCGATGGCGCGGCAGTTGATATCGGAAGGCCTGAGACAGTTCAAGCTGTACTACCTGGCCCGCGATCCGGCGGGCACCGCGTTTTTCGATGAACTCAGCAGCGACGAATGGCGCTCGCGGGTGACGATTCACCACGACTTCGGCGACCCGTCGAAATCATTCGACTTCTGGCCCCTGTTCGAGCGGCCGAAAGCGGCGCACGTCTATTGCTGCGGACCGCAGGCGCTGATGGATACCGTGCGGGACATGACGGGCCACTGGCCGTCGGGCACGGTTCACTTCGAAAGCTTCGGCGCGAACAATGCGAACGCTCGGGAGAACACGCCGTTCACGGTTCGCTTGCAGCGCAGCGGCACGTCCTTCGAAATTCCGACCGACCGCTCGATCCTCGACGTACTGCGCGCCGCTGATGTGCGCGTCCCAAGCTCGTGCGAAAGCGGCACCTGCGGATCATGCCGGACCGGGCTGTGCTCGGGCGAGGCCGATCACCGGGACCTTGTATTGCGTGATGACGAGAAGGAAACACAGATCATGCTTTGCGTTTCGCGCGCGAAATCAGAGGCGCTGGTGCTGGATCTCTAAGCGCCTCGACGCCCCCTGTTTATTCCAAACCTGTTGGTAAAGGCGATGTATCGCCGGGAGACGAGACATGTTGACCCATGAAGAAAATGAATTGCTGTGCCGCGTTGAAGGCGATGCCCCGATGGGACAGCTGATGCGCCGGCACTGGACGCCGGTTTGCCTGATCGAGGAAGTGAGCGAGCCGGATGGCGCGCCTGTGAAAGCGCGCGTCTTCGGCGAAGATCTGGTCGTGTTCCGCGACACCGAAGGCAGTGTCGGCGTCATGGACGAGTACTGCCCGCACCGCCGCGCGTCGTTGGTGTACGGGCGCAACGAGGACTGCGGCCTGCGCTGCCTGTACCACGGCTGGAAGTTCGACGTGAAGGGCAACGTGATCGAGATGGTGTCCGAGCCCGCCTCAAGCTGCATGACCGACAAGGTCAAGCACAAGGCCTACCCGACGCACGAATGGGGCGGCATGATTTGGGCGTTCATGGGTCCGCAACACGCCGTGCCGGAATTCGTTCCGCCCGCGTGGGCACCGACGGCCGACACGCGCGTGAGCATCGCGAAGGCACTGCTGCCGTGCAACTGGGCGCAGATCCTCGAAGGCGCGATCGATTCCGCGCACAGCTCGAGCCTGCATTCGTCCGACTTCGTGCCGGCGCGCGTGGGCGGCGCCGAAGCCACCTCGAAAAACTGGCTGCGCCCTTCCACCGACAAGGCGCCGCGCCTGCAGGTCGAGCGCACCGACTACGGCTTCCGCTACGCCGCGCTGCGCCGCCCGATCCTCAACGCCAACACGCACGACTACGTGCGCTCGACCGTGTTCGTCGCGCCTGCCACCGTGCTGATCCCGCCGAACAATCTCTACAACGTCGCGAACATCAATGTACCGATGGACGACACGAACACGGCGTTCTACTTCATCGCATGGGGCGACGCCGAAACCACGCCGGAAACCGAAACCTGGCGCAAGTTCCTGCGTCAGCAGGTCGGCGTCGATCTGGACGAACGCTACCGTCCGCTGCGCAATCACGAGAACCGCTTCTGGCAGGACCGGGCAGCGATGACGGCGGGCAATTTCACGGGCATCTCGGGGTTCCCGAACCAGGACATCGCGATGTGGGTCACGATGGGGCCGATCGCCAACCGCTCGGACGAGCGTCTCGGCGCGAGCGATCTCGCGATCGTCGAATTCCGCCGGCGCATGCTCGATGCGGTCGCCGACTTCCAGCAGGGCGTCGATGCGATCGGCACCGGTGCGCAGGCGATTGGGCAGGAAGTCTGCTCGTATCAGGCGGTCGTGCCGAAGGAAATCGACTGGCGCTCGTACGCGGTCCGCTATGTCAGCACGAAACATCCGCAGCCGGCCGACCAGCCGCCCGTGGTCGCGACCGACTATCAGGTATCGCAATAACAGGGGGGCACAGCCATGGTACAGCGCCGCTTGCGCATTGGCGTCGCGGGATTGGGGCGGGCGTTCTCGCTGATGCTGCCGACTTTCCTGCGCGACCCCAGGGTTCAGCTCGTCGCCGCGTGCGATCCGCGCGACGAAGCGCGCAAGCAGTTCGCCGCCGACTTCGGCGCGCGAACCTATGCGGATGTGGCGGCACTGGCCGACGACCCCGACGTGGAGGTCATCTACGTAGCGAGTCCGCATCAGTTCCACGCGCGGCACACGGAGCTTGCCGCGACGAAAGGCAAACACGTGCTGGTCGAAAAGCCGATGGCACTCGGCGCGGCCGACTGCGACCGCATGATCGCCGCATGCCGCGCGGCGAAGGTGCACCTGATCGTCGGCCATTGCCACAGCTTCGATACGCCGTACCTGCGCACCCGCGAACTGATCGGTCGCGGCAATTTCGGTGCGGTGAAGATGATCCAGGCGGTCAACTACACCGACTACCTGTACCGGCCGCGCCGCCCCGAAGAGCTGATGACGGCAGAAGGCGGCGGCGCAGTTTTCAGCCAGGCGGCACACCAGGTCGACATCGTGCGCTTGCTCGCCGGTTCGCGCGCGGTTCGGCTGCGTGCGAGCGTCGGAGGGTGGGACCCGTCGCGGCCGACCGAAGGCGCCTATTCCGCGCTGATCTGGTTCGAAAGCGGGGCATATGCCTCGCTCTCGTACAACGGCTACGGTCACTTCAACAGCGACGAATGGACCGGCTGGATCGGCGAGATGGGGGAGCGCACGAGCCCCGATGGGTATGGCGCCGCCCGCCGCCGTCTGGCGACGCTGGCATCAATGGATGGCGAGGCGAAGCTGAAGTCCGCCGGCACGTACGGCGGATCGGCATACAAGCCGCCATCGGCCGCCGAAGACGAACCGCCGCGTCTGCATCAGCATTTCGGGCCGGTGATCGTGTCGTGTGAACGTGCGGACCTGCGCCCGCTGCCGGACTCGATCGTCGTGTACGGCGACCAGCAACGCGAGACGCTGCCACTTCCCTCCCCCGCCGTGCCGCGCGCCGAAGTCATCGACGAACTGTACGGCGCCGTCGTCGACGGGCAGGTGCCGCTTCACGACGGCGAATGGGCCAAGGGCACGCTGGAAATCTGCCTCGCCATCCTGAAGTCAAACGAGGCTGGGGCGGACGTGATGCTGTGACCCACGCTCGGCACCCGCTCAGTCGCGTCGCATCAGCTCACGGCCGATGATGATCTGCTGGATCTGCGTAGTGCCTTCATACAGGCGCAACAGCCGCACGTCGCGGTAAAAACGTTCGACCTTGTATTCGTTGATATAGCCCGCGCCACCATGCACCTGCACACCGCGATCGGCCACGCGCCCGACCATCTCGGTGCAGAACATCTTGGCGCACGACGCACGCATGCTGACATCCGGATCGCTCTGTCCGGCGGGCTTGGCGTCGTACCGCAGCGCACAGTCCTGCACCATTGACCACCCTGCATACAACTCCGCCTGGCTATCCGCCAGCATTGCCTGTACGAGCTGGAAGTCGCCAATACGTTGACCGAACTGCCTGCGTTCCTTTGCATACGCGACCGATTCCTGAAGCACGCGCTGCGCGACGCCACAAGCCAGCGCCGACACATGCAGGCGCCCTCGGTCGAGCACTTTCATCGCGGTCTTGAAACCCTTGCCGGGTTGGCCGCCGATGATGTTCGCTGCCGGCACTCGTACGTTATCCAGAACGACGTCGCAGGTCTTGGTGCCACGCTGCCCCATCTTCTTATCGGGCTTGCCGAGGCTCAGACCTGGCAGATCGGACGGCACGATGAACGCCGAGATGCCGTTGGCCCCCTCGCCGTCCGTGCGCGCCATCAGCGTGAAAGCGCCGGCGCGCGGCGCGTTGGTGATGAAGCGCTTTGTACCGTTGAGGACGTAATAGTCACCGCCGGCGTCCTTGACCCGTTCGCCGCGCATCCTGATCGCTGCTGCGTCCGATCCCGCGTCGGGCTCAGTCAGGGCAAACGACATGATCAGATCGCCGCTCGCCACGCGTGGCAAAACCTCGCGCTTCTGCGCTTCGGTGCCGTCCATCAGGATGCCCTGCGAGCCGATGCCCACATTGGTGCCAAACACCGAACGGAACGCCAGTGCGGTCTGCCCCAATTCGTAGGCCACCGCGCATTCCTGCGCCATCGACAGGCCGATGCCGCCGTATTCTTCGGGAATCGACAGGCCGAATAGCCCCATCGCCTTCATGTCGTCGACGATATCGGCAGGAACGTCGTCCAGTTCTTCGACCATGTCCTCGGCGGGGACCAGCCGCTCACGAATGAAGCGCTGGACGGAAGCCAGCAGGATGTCGAATGATTCGCTATCGATGGCCATATTTGTACTCCAATGTATCGCTGTTCCAGATGGCGTTTGACCGCGGTCAGCGGTGACTGAACACGGGCTTGCGTTTGTCAAGAAATGCGGTCATGCCTTCTCGCGCGTCGTTAAGGGCGTTCATCTGTGCTGGTCGGTTCAGCGTGATGACGCCGACCCGACCTACTGTTTCAACGATGACTGGTTGCTCCTGCATGATTCCTGCTCCCTGTTTGATTCCGTCAACAACGATCTTGATAGGCTCGTTCCGCGCGGATGGGCACGTCTCGCGTCAGCGACTTTCAGGCTGCGCCCCGGCTTCAGTCGTCCACGTCGCGCAAATTTTCGCGCAACTTGAACTTCTGAACCTTGCCAGACGGCGTGGTGGGCAAACTGTCGCGCACAATCACCCGTTCCGGGATGTATTGCACGGCGACCTTGTGCGACTTCAGGAAGTCGACGATGGCGGGTAAATCAATGGCTTCGCCTGGCTTGGTGACGATGACCGCGCAGGCGCGCTCGCCGAGGCGCTCGTCCGGATAGGCGACGATCGCCGCCGCTGCGATGGCCGGGTGCCGGTAGAGCAAGGCTTCGATCTCGACCACCGGGATGTTCTCGCCCCCACGGATGATCACGTCCTTGCTGCGGCCATCGATCCGGATGTAACCGCGCTCGTCGATGTGCGCGAGGTCGCCGGTGTCGAGCCAACCTTCGGCATCGGTCGCGTTCAAATGGGCGCGGTTCAGATAGCCGCCGAAGTTCGAGCAGGAGCGCACCACCAGGCGCCCGATCGAACCCGCGGGCAACGGCGCATCGTTGTCGCCGACCACCCGCACCTCGACTCCCGGCAATGGACAGCCATCCGTCGTGAACGCACGATCGTCGTCGTCGTCGAGTTGGGTCAGGGTGACCGCGCCAAGCTCGGTCATGCCCCAGGCCGAAACGATCTTGGCGCCAATCGCCTTGCGCGCATGTTCGACCAGTGGCCCGGGAATCGGCGCACCGGCACATAGGAAGGTGCGCAGCGTGGGCACGGCGTGCCCGGCCTCCGTCACCGCGTTGGCGAGATCGGTCAGGAATACGGTCGACGCCATGGTGAAACTCACCCGCTCGCTGTGTATCAGCTCGATCGCCGCATTGGGCTGCCATATATCCTGCAGCACAGCACTCGCGCGCAGCACGATCGGCATCATCAAGCCATACATGAAACCGGTCTGATGCGCCATCGGCGAGGCCATCAGCACCACGTCGTCCCGGCCGAGGCGCATGGCTGAGGCATAGGGAAGAATGTTCGACATCAACGTGTTGGCCGAATGCATCACGCCCTTGGGCTCACCGGTCGTGCCCGACGTATAGAGGAGTTGGGTGACGTCGTCCGGGCCGGGGCGATTGCCCATCAGGATGGCTTGCGCATCAGACTCCAGTTCCCAGTGCGGGCCGCTCAGCAGCGCCTCGAAGCTGTTGGCATTCGGCTGGCCATTGGTTTCTCCGCCGACCACCACGACATGCTGCAACTCAGGAAGGCTCGCCTTCAGACCGTCCGCCATTTGCTCGAAGTCGAATCCCCGAAATCGCCCGGGCACGACCAGCACCTTGCTACCGCCATGCTTGAGCATGAACGATAGCTCCCGCTCGCGAAAAATATGCATCAAGGGGTTCAGCACCGCACCGATGCGCGAGCAAGCGAGATATGTCAGTGTGAACTGCCACCAATTTGGCAATTGCAAGGACACCACATCGTTGCGTCCGACACCCAGACGCGTGAGCCCCACCGCGATGCGGTCGGTCATCGTCGCCATCTCGCGATAGGTGAAACGTGTGGTCGCCCCGTCTTCGACCTGCCGCGCGACGAGCGCGATCTTGTCAGGGCACTCAGCCACACACGCGTCGAGTTCATCGTTGATCGTGCGGTCGTGCCACAGCCCTTGCGCGATACTCGCCGCCCGCCGCGGCGGAATCAGAACGGCGTCGAACTCCATATCATGTCTCCGTCTCCATTTTGTGCCTTTGTATGGGTTCCGCTTTATGCCGGAACGGCGCCGCGTCCCGCCCGAGTGCGGGCGATGATCGTCTTCATGATCTGGGCCGTGCCGTCGCCGATCTGGAAACCCAGCACGTCACGCAAGCGCTGCTCCATCGGCCCGCGATCGTAGCCGCCATGGCCGAACGACAACAGGCATTGATGCACCACGTCGTAGGCCAGTTTGGGGCCCCACCACTTGCACATCGCGGCCTCTGCCGTATGCGGCAGGCCACGATCCTTGAGCCACAGCGTCTGCAGACACAACAGGCGCGCGGCTTCGACCTGAGTCTCGTAATCGGCCAACGGATGCGATACGCCCTGAAAGGCCGACAGTGGCTTGCCGAACGCTTCGCGCTGGGCCACGTATTCCCACGTTTCCTCGAGGCTGACCTTGGCCACTGCCAGCACCTGCAGGCCGATCAGCGCGCGAGAGAAGTCGAAGCCCTGCATCACCTGCACAAAACCTTGTCCTTCTTCGCCGAGCAGATGGTCGACCGGCACGCGCACGTTCTCAAAGAAGATCGACCCGCGGCCGATGGCACGCTGGCCGTGGCAGTCGAAGCGGTTGCGCGTAATGCCCGGCACATCCATCGGCACCAGGACAGCCGAAACGCCACGCGCGCCTGACTCCACGGTGCCCGTACGGGCGAACACCACCGCCGCATCGGCCTGGTCGGCCGCAGAGATCGATGTCTTCTCTCCATTGAGAACGTAGTGATCGCCCACGCGCTCCATGCGCAGACGCAGATTCGCGGCGTCCGAGCCGCCGCGTGGCTCGGTCAGCGCGATCGCAAGCAGCGCACGGCCCTGTGTCAGGCGCTCGAGCCATGGTCTGGCAATGTCGGGCGCGGCATGATGCGCAAGAATCTGGCCGTTCAGCGACGCCAGCAGATTGATATAGGACAGGCTCAGGTCCGCGCGTGCGATCTCCTCATGGATGACGCCCGCAGCAAGGCAACCCAGTCCCTGACCTCCATACGCTTCGGGGAGCTCTGGCGCGATAAATCCCATCTGCCCCATCTCGAGCATGAGATCGCGGTCGAGCGTGCGCGTCGAGTCGCGCGCCTCGAAGCCGGGCGCGACACGCCCCTGCGCAAAGCGCCTGGCGTGTTCACCGAGCGCGACGAGGTCTTCATCAAGGTAGGGGTTCATGGTGTTTCCTGAGGATGGTGGTTCCCGGGCGCGCTGCAATCGCGAGCCACGGGAACTCTCTTACGGGCGATGGAGAGTTACTTCGCGTACTTACGGAACTCAGGCTTGCGCTTCTCCTGGAAGGCTTTGACCCCTTCACGCGATTCTTCCGTGTCGTAGTAGAGCTTCAGTGCGTACATGCCCATGCCCGCGATGCCGGCCTGGTGTGCGGTGTCCATGTTGAACGAGCGCTTGGCGATCGCGATCGCGGTCGGGCTCTTCTCCATGATCTCGTCACACCACTTCTGTACCTCCGCGTCGAGCTGGTCGTGCGGCACGACCGCGTTGACGAGCCCCATTGCCAGCGCCTCGGACGCTGGATAGCGACGGCACAGATACCAGATCTCGCGCGCCTTCTTCTCGCCGACCACGCGTGCCAGGAAGGCCGTGCCGTAGCCCGGATCGACCGATCCCACCTTCGGGCCCGCCTGTGCAAAAACGGCCTTCTCCGATGCAATCGTGAAGTCGCAGATCGTGCACAGCACGTTGCCGCCACCCACCGCGAAACCCTGCACTCGCGCGATCACGGGCTTCGGTACGTCGCGAATCGCGTTGTGCAGTTCTTCCATCGGCAATCCGATGGTGCCGCGCCCGTCGTACTGGCCTTCGTGGGCCGATTGGTCGCCCCCGGTACAGAAGGCCCGCTCTCCGGCACCCGCCAGCACGATCACGCCGACTTCCCGGGAGTAGCCCGCGCGATTGATCGCATGAATCAGTTCGTCGCACGTCCGTCCGCGAAAGGCGTTCATCTTGTCCGCGCGGTTGATCGTGATCCAGGCCGCGCCGTTGCGCACTTCGTAAAGAATGTCTTCATAGTTCATGGTGTACTCCTTGCGAGTGTGAGTAGGTTCAACCGGCCATGGTCAGGCCGCCGGACACGCTGAGCACCTGACCGGTAATGAAGCCGGCGTCGCCGCCGGCGAAGAACACGATCGCACCCGGCAGATCGTCGGGCTGGCCGATGCGGCCAAGCGGGATCGAGCGCTGGAACGCTTCCATCAGTTTCTCGGGATTGCCCGCGCCTTCCTTGTATTCGGCGAAGAGCGCCGTATCGGTCGGGCCGGGGCAAACGACATTTACCGTGATGCCGTGACGTGCATGCTCGCGGGCAATGGTCTTGGAAAACGATACCAATCCCCCCTTGCACGCTGCGTACACAGCCTCTCCGGACGAGCCGACACGCGCCGCGTCGGACGCGATGTTAATGATCCGGCCGGCCTTGCGCTGCACCATGCCAGGCAATACCGCGTGATGCATGTGCAGCGCACCGGTCAGGTTGATCGCAATCAGCCGGTCCCACTGAGCGGGTTCGGTCTTGGTAAAGGGCTTGAACACGTCCCAGCCCGCGTTATTCACCAGTACATCGACGGGGCCCAGTGTTCCCTCGGTCTTCGCCACCGCCGCGTCCACCTCGGCGCGGCTTGTGATATCGCAGCGGATCGCCTCGGCCACCCCGCCCGAGGCGCGAATCTCGTCGCGCACTTTTTCGGCGGCTTCCAGCGAGAGATCCAGCACGGCGACACGCGCGCCTTCCGCCGCAAACCGCCGACAGGTCGCCCCGCCGATGCCACCGCCGCCACCAGTCACGACTACCGTCTTGCCTTCGAGTCTTTGCACAGTCTTCTCCGTCAGTTGTGGGGGTACCATTGCGCTTTTCGGACGTGCTGCCCGCGCAATTCAATATACGTAAATATATTGACGTATACTAGGAGGGCAATTTGTCAAAGACAAGAACAAATTTATTAGGAGAATCCCTTGGCAACGTCGAAATTAGGCACAGAAGTCAAGCTTGAACTGGCCAATCGACTGTTCTTTCGCCTGTATCAATGCGCAAACATGTTGCATAAAACGGGAACTCGGGCAGTGGAGGCGGAAGGACTGACGACGCAGCAGTGGGCGGTTCTGGGCGCGCTCTCGCGCCCGGAAGCGGAGCACGGCATGAGTGTGGGAGACTTGGCCCGTTATCTGATGGTGAGCCGACAAAACCTGTCCGGGCTCGTTAGCCGAATGGAGCGCGACGGACATCTGTCCACGGCTGCCGATGGCCGAGATCGCCGTTCACGACGGGTCACAATGACCGGGTCGGGTCGCAAGCTGTGGATTCACCAAGCCACGCCGAAGATCCATGGATACTACGAAGAGGTGCTGGGAGACTTCTCCATCGACGACGTCACGCACACGCTGCACTACCTGCTCAAGCTTCTTGACAATATGAAGCGCCTCGACGACGCAACCCAGGCGACGACCCGGGACGACGAAGAGTGAGGCTGCGCATACGTACTTCGATCGAGACGGCATCGGAGCCCAGTGGTGTTACACCAGAACGTGCACAAGGCGCTGAAGGCTTGGGCTGCTGCCGGTTTCATGGACACCCGGTTAAGGTGGATGGACTGCTGCCGATCGCGAGCGGCCGCTTGGTGCCTGAGATGACGCCGTTGAACGACTACCAATCCTGGTTGTTCTGCAACCGGGACGGGAAGCGCTACCTCAACGAGGAAACGTGACGGGCCGGCGGCTGGGATTCAATGTGGCAGGGGTTCATGAATCGCGTGATCAATGAAACCGAGGTCGAGGAGCACTTCAACAAGCACGACCTGCGCGCGAAATGCGCAGGCGACGCCGAGACGCCGGAGCATGCACAGGCGCTGATGACCCACGCTGATGCGAAGATGACGAAGCGGGTCTACCGCCGGAAATGTGAGGTGGTGCAGCCTCTGCGGTAGGCGCCCAATAGGACAGTGCTACCGCCCCAATTACCCGCAAAGCCTTGCAAAATAACGTGACGCAGAGAGGGGGATTCGAACTCCCGATAGGCTATTAACCAGCCGTGTGCAGCCAGAGCATTATCTGAAAAATCAGCACCTTACGGGCTCCTCGGCGGGCGATTGATATGAATGGCGAGACAGGCTAAGTCATTGATTTATGAAGCCCTGCGGCAAGGGTATCGCCCTGGTGCGGACAGCTTAGTTCTGGATCTCGTCTGTACGCCACGCTCACGCTTAGACACCAAACCTGCTTACACTTCCCGCCTCCTTTGAACGATTGATTTTGATACTGAAAAATAGTATCATCCGCCTATGAAAGCCAAACACAGGAAGACGCTGGAATTGATTTTCTCGCGCCCGACACCTGCGGGGGTGAAATGGCCGGACGCCAGGGCGTTATTTCTTGAACTAGGGGCGGAACTGGAAGAGCGCGAAGGATCGCGCGTCGCTGTATTTTTGTTTGGTCAGGTGAAGGTATTGCATCGACCGCATCCGTCACCTGACATGGACAAAGGGGCCGTCGCGTCGATTCGGGGATGGCTTGAGGAGAATGGAGTAAGGCGATGAACAATGTGATGGTCGTCGGCGGCCACAAAGCTGTCATCATGTATGACCCTGAAATTGAGATGTTTCGCGGTGAGTTTATCGGCCTGAACGGAGGGGCGGACTTTTATGCGTCCGACGTTGCGGGTTTGCATCGCGAAGGCGAGCTTTCATTGAAGGTCTTCCTTGAGGAATGCGCGCGGCGAGGGGTCGAACCTCTCAAGAATTTCTCGGGAAAATTTGTCATCAGGCTTGCCCCGAAAACGCACGCCGCTGCAGCACTCGCCGCAGCAGCACACGGACAAAGTTTGAATCAATGGGCAGCGGAGACCCTGGAACAAGCGGCCTGCGCTTGATTACCCTGGCTGCTCGCCCACGCTACTGCCAGCGACTTGTTCCCTGCCTACTTTGGCCTTCACTGAATTATGCGGCGCCGTGCCCTGATCCCGGGTTAGCCTCATGATCATAGATTTGCTAGAAGCCCCTCGGCCCTATCGAAGGGGGCAGGTCAGGTCAGGCCCTCAAACGAAAAAGCCCTTGAATCTATTTCAATTCAAGGGCTTTCGTGAAATTCTGGCGGAGAGAGGGGGGATTCGAACCCCCGATAGGCTATTAACCTAGTCCGCCAATCTATGCATGCGTCTGATTCTAAAGGAATTCAGGTGCGGAACGTGTCCTATAACGTACCGCAACGTGCGCACGTAAACACCTGATTTTATTGGAGGCGGATTGCAGCAATAGGACACCTTTGCAGGCAGGCGTGCCCAAGCCGCTGCCTGCACCATGCCGCATGCAGAAGGTGGTCGTGCCGCACCAACGATCGTCGGCTCGCGGCGCGAGTTGTCAGTTATCCGCGCGGAAGATCGTCGGCGCAACATTGGAGAAGTTCGACATGTCACCTATCACCTCCGCTGTTTTGGCAGAGGAGAGAGCCGCATTGACCCCGAGCTGATCGCTGAAACGCAGTATCGCCATGCACGCGAAGGGCTGCGGCCCTGGTGCTGGAAAAAGGATCTCGGCCGATTGCAGCCCAAACTCACTCCATGCGGAGCGGACAAGCGGGACATGCGTCGAAAGGTAATAATCCCGATCAAACGTCGCAGCTTCTGTTGCCGGGTAGCTCACGATCAGGGTAGCCATATTTAGTCCTTTGTAGTGATGTGCTAGAGATACTGTGGCGAGAATGAATGTCTTTCATCATTCACCGATCAGAGACCCACCTGTGCGACCCCGTCAACTGCGGAACTATTCCAACATGCACGGTAGCCGCCTCGCCCTGATGGGATCACGATGAACTTTGCCAACACGTAGTAGAGCGCGCCGCTTGCAGCCACGACAGGAAGTGCGGCCCCGAAGAACTGGAATGCGTCTCCTGCTCGCAGTGTGATGGGATCGTATATATAGAGATAAAATGCAGCACTGACAGCGATGACAGCAATTGCCACCCAGTTTACCCCGCCCCAAAACCAGTAGCATCCCGAACTGTCTGCCACGAATAGATGCTCTGGCGCGATGAACTGACGGCGCAGAATCCAGAAATCGGTCAGCATGACACCGCTCAGGCCAATGAATATCAGACTACCAAATGTTGCAAAGGTCATGACGTGAGCAAGGACCCACGAGGTGTTCATGACAGCTAGAGACAAAGGCACGAGCATCAACAATAGTAGCCAGGTCCAGGGTATCCGTGCCAGCATGTGAATTTGCTGAACCGCATTGGCTGCAAGATAGACCGTCATGCTGATGGCAGTGATGCTCAGTAGCAAGATAATACAAACTACGACGCTTCCGGCAACGGGCCCCGCAAGTTGGATGAACCAGAGAGTGGGATCGGCAGAGCCGAACTGCACCGCAGCCAAAGCCGGCACGATCACAGCAAATCCCCCTCCTATTAGCACCCCACCAATCATGCTCGGTCCCACCGTATGCCGCCGATACTTCACCAACCGATAAAGTCCCCCCAAATACGGATACCAGGCCAACGATAAAGTCGCGCCAAACTCGAGCGCATAGATAAATGAACGGCGGGGGTCGCGCGTCAGAGCCTGCTCGGCCGGGACGTTGGTCAGCAACAGCTTTCGCAAGCCGAATTTCCACAGCAACAACAGCAGGCTGGCTGAGATGAACACCACGAAGATCGGCCCCACGATATTATTGACCCGCTGAACCGTGTCGAATCCGCGGCGCAGCAGGAAAAACATTAGCAGGAGGATGACGCAGCCAACGAGGACGACGCTTCGCTCGCCCACGCCGACCTCAATTTGCCCCGCATGAACCGGCATCAGGCCGATTCCCCGGCACATCATCGCGAATGCCACTGAGGCCCACCCCAGAGACATCACCAAAAATCCCGCCAGGGTCAGCACCGACCCACGCACCCCAAGAACCGCTTTGCTGATTTCGATAACGTCGACACCGTAACGGAATGACGGTAATGCCGAACCGAGCAAAACCGGCGCCATGCCGAGAACTGCTCCACAGGTGTAGCCGATGATGGCGACGAACGTATTTCCGGCGCTTGGCACCATGCCGCCAACCAGAACAGTCCAGATCGCAGCGGCTAGCGAAATCTGCGTAAAGCTCAGACTGGCATAAGTAGAAAAACTTCTTTCGCGTTCGAGCGATGGCAACCGGCCCGTTACAGAAGCGGCATGCTCTTTGTTTGAACTGGGCATTTGCTGGCCTAGCTTTTACAAAACCAATTCAGCGACACTATCGCAATTATTGTGGCACCCACAACCCAACTGGCGATCTCCCGGACCGCAGGCCACAGCGACAGCATCGGTTCCGAACCACTTTGATTGATCAGTTCGTTCAGGCGCGCTGCCAACTCCTGATCAAGCGCGCCGCCCCCCGGCCGCGCTTCGCAGCGCCGCGTACCGTTCACAATCCACCTGCCATAACAATGTCCGTTGACATACGCCATCATCTCCCCAAGACCCAGTGTCATGAACTCAAACACCCATGATGAAAGTCGGTCTTATAACTGATTATTGCGAACTACCTCATACACCGCAGAGAGGCCTTTTGAGCCGAGGCCCATCTTCTGGGCTGTTTTCACGTAATCAACGATAGCTCCAACGGATCGTGAGCCGACGCCCGCCCCTTGCAGATCAGACAGCGCCGCCTTGAAGCCGTCGACATACACATCGACCGTCGCCTGATCTCCATCATCGGAACCGGAGGAGATACGTTCGCCCAGGTAAGCAATGCATTCATTCATCCAAGGCAGACCGGAGGTACGGACATATTCGGACATTGTCGCCACGGATACGCCGCACGTTTCCGCCCAACCGACCGCCTCGAAAAATCCACCTACTGCCACAAAACCCATGAGAGCGAGCGCCAACACAACCTTTACACCCAATGCCGGATCCGAGCTGACATAGTGCTGCGCGCCGCCGATATGTCGCAAAAGATGCTTATTTTCTTCAAATACGTTGGCATCTCCTGAGTAAAAAACTGCCGTATCGGCACTGCCGACCGACCTCGGATAGGCCAACACACCACCTGCAAGAAACGGCATTCCGGCATCTCTGGTGCGGGCGACAAGCTCCTTGAACTCGGCTTCCGTCCCCGTCGTCAGGTCAATGAGAGTACGGTTGGTGGAAGCTGCCAAAACATCATCGGACAACATTTCGCGGATCGAATCATGATCGACGACGGCAAGGATGGTGAGCGGGCTTGCAGCCATTGCCGATTTCACATTCGGAGCCCAAAGTGCACCTTCGCGTACCAGGCTATCAGCTTTGCTTGACGTGCGATTCCAAACGGTTACCCGCTTCCCCGCCTTAAGGAATTCGCGCGTATACGCGCTCCCCATCGCACCCAGTCCCAAAATGGTAACGTCGCTGTGCTTTTCAGTATCGGTCATCTGTGCTCCTCCACTCTCTACGCTCGCAAAAAATAGCGATGGGGTGCGTTGCCATTCAGGCAATGCCCACCGAATACGCGGTGTACCGTTCACCCATATCGTCGCCCCGACATCAAGCCGCGGCCTTGACCATATCCTCGACGACCTTCTTCGCGTCGCCGAACACCATCATCGTCTTGTCGAGATAGAACAGTTCGTTGTCGAGACCGGCGTAGCCGGCGGCCATCGAGCGCTTGTTCACGATGATCGTCTTGGCCTTGTAGGCTTCGAGAATCGGCATGCCGGCGATCGGCGATTGCGGATCGTTCTTCGCTGCCGGATTCACCACGTCGTTCGCGCCCAGCACCAGCACCACATCCACCTGACCGAACTCGCTGTTGATGTCTTCCATCTCGTACACCTGTTCGTACGGCACTTCGGCCTCGGCCAGCAGCACGTTCATGTGACCCGGCATGCGCCCCGCGACCGGGTGGATCGCGTAGCGCACCTGCACACCCTTTTCCGTGAGCTTGTCGGTCAGCTCCTTGAGGGCATGCTGCGCGCGCGCCACCGCCAG
>NZ_CABPRZ010000002.1 GCF_902459695.1 Pandoraea terrae | reverse complement strand
CAGGGGGTGAACTACGCGCGCGGCGTGTGGCATCACCCGCTGCTGGCGCTGCACGAGACGTCGGACTTCATCGTCGTTGATCGCGGCGGCGACGGGCATAACTGCGATGAGCAGGTGCTGCCCGGTACCTGGCTGCTCACGCAGGCCGGTATCGACCGCGCGCTGGCGGGGAAGGCGGCGCGGGTGGCTTGACCACCGGTCGGCTGTATAACACCGCGCTAACCCCGCGCGCGATTTGCACCGCGCGCGTCCTCTCCATCCGCGAGAGGCCATCGACCGGGATAATTTGCGTTCGCAAATCACCCCGATCACTGGCGGCATGGATCGGGAGTTTTTTTGAAACCCGGCTTCGGCCGGGTTTTTTCGTTGTGGCGGGGGGGCGGTCGAATCCAAGTTTCTCTCCCGCTTTTGTTGCCGCGGCTATACTCGAAGCGCCGGGGTGGTGCGCCATGCACCGCGCCGGTGCCGGCATGCCCGGACACGCCGGGCATGCTTATTGCTCAACTCCAATACGGCATCTGCGGAGAAGCGTATGGTCGAGAGCTACAACGAAATGGCGAGCGGCACGGGCGAAACCCGTCCGCATTATCGGCGGTTCGACGACTGGCTGCGTTGCCAGTCCGATGACACGCTGACGCACAAGCGCACCGAGGCCGATTTGTCATTCCGGCGCGTGGGCATCACGTTTGCCGTATACGGCAACGACGCCGGCACGGAACGGCTGATTCCTTTCGACCTCATCCCCCGAATCATTCCGGCCCATGAGTGGCAAACGCTCCAGTCCGGCCTGCGGCAACGCGTCGAGGCGCTGAACCGGTTTATCCATGATGTCTACCACGGTCGCGATATCCTGCGCGCCGGCGTAATTCCGCCGGAACAGGTGTTGATGAACGCCCAGTATCGCCCCGAAATGCAGGGGGTCGAGGTTCCCGGCGATATCTACGCGCACATCGCAGGCGTGGATGTCGTACGGGCAGGCACACCCGATAACGGCGAGTTTTATGTGCTCGAGGATAATCTGCGCGTGCCGTCAGGCGTGTCGTACATGTTGGAAAACCGCAAGATGATGATGCGGCTATTCCCCGAGCTGTTCGCCAGGAATCGCGTGGCGCCCGTCGAGCATTACCCCGATCTGCTGCTCGATAGCCTGCGGGCCGTCGCGCCGCAAGGGGTCGACGATCCAACCGTCGTGGTGATGACGCCCGGGATCTACAATTCGGCCTACTTCGAGCACGCATTCCTCGCGCAGCAGATGGGTATCGAACTCGTGGAAGGGCAGGATCTGTTCGTGGAAGACAATCTGGTCTTCATGCGCACGACGCATGGCCCGAAACGGGTTGACGTCATCTACCGCCGCGTCGACGACGATTTTCTCGACCCGCTCGCGTTTCGCGCAGACTCCACGCTCGGCGTGCCCGGGCTGCTGTCGGTCTACCGTGCAGGGCGCGTCACGCTCGCGAATGCGATCGGCACCGGTGTGGCCGACGACAAGTCGATCTATCCGTTCGTGCCGGACATGATCTCGTTCTATCTGGGAGAAAAACCCATCCTGAACAATGTGCCGACGTACCAATGCCGCCGTCCGGACGATCTGGCCTATGTGCTCGATCATCTGCCGGAACTCGTGGTGAAGGAGGTGCACGGCGCGGGCGGATACGGCATGCTCGTCGGTCCGGCATCGACGAAGGCCGAGATCGAGGCCTTCCGGGCGCGACTGCTGTCGCAGCCCGCCGGTTACATCGCGCAGCCGACGCTGGCGCTGTCGGCGTGTCCGACGTTCGTGGAGGCCGGCATCGCGCCGCGTCATATCGACTTGCGCCCGTTCGTGCTGTCGTCGGGCAAGGGCGTGAACATGGTGCCGGGCGGCTTGACCCGCGTGGCGCTGACGGAAGGTTCGCTGGTGGTGAATTCGTCGCAAGGCGGGGGCACCAAGGACACCTGGGTTCTGGAAAAGTGAGCGAACGAACATGCTGAGCCGAACTGCCGATCATCTTTTCTGGATGGCGCGTTATATGGAGCGCGCCGAAAATACCGCGCGTCTGCTCGACGTGAATCTGCAAAACCTGCTGCTGCCGCAGGACGCGGAGGAAAGCGAACTGGACGACGCCGCGCCGGGCCCCGACGAGGCCGGCTGGCGCGCGACGTTGCGCATCTCGGAACTCGAGCCGGCCTTCAACGCACGCCACGCGCGCGCGACCAAGGCGCATGTCCTGGATTTCATGGTGCGCGATCCGGACAATGCGTCGAGCATTTATTGCTGCCTCTCCGCCGCGCGCGAAAACGCGCGCGCGGTGCGGGGAACGTTGACCACGGAGTTGTGGGAGACGGTCAATAGCACGTGGCTCGACTTCCCGCGCATCCTCGACTTGCTTGAGCGCGATCCGGCGCACCTGTTCGAGTGGGTGAAGGTTCGTTCGCATTTGTCGCGCGGCGTGAGTTTCGGCACGTTGTTCCAGGATGAAGCTTTCTATTTCACGCGGCTGGGGGTGTTTCTCGAGCGGGCCGACAATACGGCCCGGATTCTGGATGTGCGCTTCCATGAAGCGGCGGCGAAACCGGACGCCGACAGCTCGCATCCGACCGATTTCTACTACTGGGCTGCGGTGTTGCGCTCGGTCTCGGGCTTCGAGATTTACCGCAAGGTCTATCGCGATGTGATTACGCCCGAGCGCGTCGTTGAGCTGCTGATGCTCAATCCCCACATGCCGCGTTCGATGCTGTCGTCGTTGCAGGGCGTCTGCGAGAATCTCGAGACGATCTCCAACGGCCATTCAGGCGAGTGCGAGCGTTATGCCGGCAAGTTGCATGCCGAGCTGAAATACACCGACATCCAGCAGATTCAGCAGCAGGGGCTGCACAAGGTGCTGACCGAGTTTCTCGAGCGCGTGAATCTGCTCGGCAACAAGATCAGTCAAACGTTCCTGATTTCGGCCTGAACTCATGCGCCTGACCATCCGCCACGAAACGATCTACCGTTACGCCAGCCCGGTGCGCTATACGATTCAGCAACTGCGTTTGTCGCCGGCCGCCTCGCAAGTACAGCGCGTCGTGAACTGGCGGCTGTCGGCGCCGGGCAAGCTGACGCCGGCGGTCGATGCCTATGGCAATCTGATGCACACGCTGGTCCTGCACCAGCCGCACAGTGAGATCCATCTGCTCGCGGAAGGGGAGGTCGAAACGGTCGCGTTGACCGACGGATGCCTCGGCCGGGAGGAGTCGACGGTGCCTGTGCTATCGTTCGCGTCAGCGACGTCGCTGACGCGGCGCAGCGACGCGATCGATGCGATGGCGCGCGAAGCCGCGCTCGCCACGCCGGACGACCTTCTGGCACTGGCGCAAGCGATCTGCGGCCGGGTTGATTATGAGTCGGGCATCACGGAGGTGACGAGCACTGCGTCGCACGCGCTTGAGCTGGGGCGCGGGGTCTGTCAGGATCATGCTCATCTGATGCTGGCGATCTGTCGTGCGCGCGGCATTCCGGCGCGTTATGTCAGCGGCTATCTCGATCCGGGCGATGTCCCGCATGCGGCGAGTCATGCGTGGGCCGATATCTGGCTCGATGGGTTGGGCTGGGTCAGCGTGGATGTCACGCACGCCTGTTTCGCGAGCGGTAATTATTGCCGGCTGGCGGTCGGGCGCGACTATGAATCGGCGGCGCCGGTACGCGGCATGCGTAGCGGCGGCCATACGGAAGACTTGCACGTGACGGTAAGTGTCGACGCGTTGCCGGTCGTTCAACAATAGGATTTCGATGCACACGGGATCGCCCGGAAGGGGGGCGGTGCCCGATGCGGGAGTAACATGACGTACTGCGTGGCGATGCGGCTCGATACGGGCCTGGTTTTTCTTTCCGACACCCGAACCAATGCGGGCGTCGATCATGTCAGCACTTTCCGGAAGATGCTCGTGTTCGAGCGCACCGGCGAGCGGGTGCTGGTGTTGTTGTCCGCCGGCAATCTGGCGGTGACGCAGGCGGTACGCCAACATATCGTTGAAGCACGCGACACGGACACGATCTGGAATGCGAAGACGCTCACCGACGTCGCTCGTGTGGTGGGCAACGCGATTCGCGAAGTCTACGCGCGCGACGCCAAGGCGCTGGAGACATTCGGCGTCGACTTCAATTGCAGCTTTATCCTTGGCGGCCAGATCGCCGGACAGCCGAGCCGTTTGTTCCAGTTGTACTCGGCCGGCAACTTCATCGAAGCGTCTTCGGTCAATCCTTACTTCCAGATCGGTGAATCGAAGTACGGCAAGCCGATCATCGACCGGCTCGTCACCCCGTCCACGTCGCTCGACGACGGCGCCAAGTGCGCATTGATCTCGATGGACTCCACGCTGCGCTCCAACGTTTCGGTCGGACTGCCGCTCGATTTGCTCGTCTACGAAGAGAACAGCCTGCGCGTCACGCGCTTTGCTTCGCTCACGGACGATAACGCCTATTACAAGATGATCCACGACACGTGGGGCGCGCGCTTGCGTCAGGTATTTGCGGAGTTGCCGGAGCCGCAGTGGGCGGCCAGCGCGCCGGGCGCGAGCGCGGCATCATTGCCGCCGCTCGCGTCGCCACCCGACGAGATGCCGGGCGCGGGCGATCCCGTCAGCGTCCAGTCGCTTGCGCAGGATTTCGGCGGCGGTGCGCCGGGCTGAGTGCCGTTCGCGATACGTCGCTGCAACATAGGGGCGTTGGGCCGGCCACCTGCTCGTCTTGCCTATTGATGCTCGCGCCCGCCGCAACTGCCCGTCTTGCCTATGGATGCTCACGCCGGCCGCAGCATTGACCCGCTTTCCGCTTCCGGCAGAACACACGTACGCGGAAAGCGGGTCAACGCTGCGGCGAACCGCTCAAGTCGCGTCGACACACCGCCTCAAGCCGCCCAATGCTTGCCCCAGTCTGACGCGACCGCCGTCTTCACCAGCCGCTCCACGCGGCATGCCAATTCCCGGACTCGCTCTCGAGGGACCGGCGTCGACTCCGATAATCGTCATGCCGTGACACACCGGCGGTCCACACAGCCCCCGCGGCCTCGGGGCCGTAAACCGAACGAGGGTTCCGGCGCGCCACTGCGTATCGTGCGACGCGATTCATCGGCGACGACGCCGGTCGCGCTTCTCGGGTATCGGATCGTCCGTTCAAACGTACCATCACTTCACTCGCGCAACTGGACGAGCCAGATTCACGGCGCAACGCACCGTATGCACTGTAGCTTCACCGGGTCCGATTATTCCTGTGCCGATATCTCTTCTGGTGGTGAGAGGATCACAAGAAAACAGGTTGCTGCCAACGCGGAGGTGCCGAGGCCCGCGAAAAGCAAGCCTGCAAGGCCATGCATATCGTTTTTTCCGAATCTCACGATGCGCTTAGCGCGCGGGCACATCTTGGCTCGCCGGCCCACTGGCCGGCGCCGGTACGGTCGCCAGCGTGTCGATAAACTCGATGCTGCGCAAGATCTTCAGGTAGTAGGGCAGCAGATTGCCCTTCGGGTCTTCGAGCCTCATCACGTTTTCACCACCGCACACCGCCTTGGTTCCGTGAAACAGGCAAAAGGAGAGGTGGCGCTCGCGGCGCCACTCTTCCCCAAATGTGGTGTCTTGGGTCTTGTAGAACCCGCTCCCGTTGACGGAGTCCAGATTGTCTATTCTGGTGACGGGACGCAGAATCTCCGCTTCCCACTCGCTTGGGTAATCCGCAGACCAGCGGTGCGCCGTCGCATCGTAGATCCCGCCATGCCGGAGCGCTATCTCCTCTTTTGACGTCTTGGCTAGATCGTCGCAGTAAAAGCGAATCGCGAACCGGTCCATGGTCGTCTTGATCGGCGGCCTGTCGGTCCAGTATCCAGAACTCGATGGCATGGCACTCGCCAGGTGCCCGCCAAACGGATCGGTGATCCGAATGGCACACCCCCCGCCCATGTCGACGAACAGTTTGGGGGCTTCCTCCTTGCGATTCTCAGTGGCTTTGGATTGAGCCCATGCCGTGGTGGCCGAAGCCATGATGGCCGCCACAAGTACCAGTCCGGTCAATTTCATGATTTCGCCTTTTTGGGTTTTTCTCTTCTGAGAGTACGGCCTTCGGGAAAATGCAGTGTGTGGGCACCAGCCGCGTCAGGAAAGAACGGTTCTCCAACCACGGCCAGTACCTGTGCGTGGGCAACGCAACGAGCGATATAGCCGTTGAAATACCTCTCGGGATTACCCACCGCCGCGGGCAGATTGACGGCGGCCGACGCATCCCGAAAACTCATGCTGTGGTAATAGATCTTGCTCCGAGGCGGATTCGGCAAGTTCGGGTTTTTCTTGTCGGGCGGGCGTATTGCGTGCACCACGCGGCGCTCCAGAGGCTTAGCCTGGTCGGCATAACGCCCCATCTGCATCTTGGACCAATAAAAGCCAGCACTATCGGCCGGGCTGATCGGATCTTCCGGCGTTGGCGGAACCGTCTTGTCCGCCAGTTGATCACGCCAGAGGAGCATCTCAGGCGTCACGCCATTCGCGACATCGTTCAAGTACTTTTTTGCTTCTGAACGCTGCTTATTAACCTTGCCATGAGCATTCGACAAACTGTCGCGTACCTTCTGCGGTATTTGGGAGTTGCGTGCGCGATAATCCCAGTAGCTGATGTAGTTGCCCGGGTGGGTGAGCTGCAGGAAGCCCCGGCCGTCCCACGGCCAGTACCACGCATTGGGATTGTTCTCATGCAATGTGCTCAGCCACGTGGTTTCTTGCAGCGAATTACCGAAGAAGGCAGCCATACGCACCGGCGTCGTAATACAGTGCTTGCGCAAGGCAATATTCAGGTGCGGTCGATGTTTCTGACTGATTTTTCTTACGGTATCTGTCGCGATCACTGGCTCGTAGAGCAGCTTGCCGTCATTTTCGCGAAGGACCTCCGTCGGCAACAATTGATCAAACTCGTTGGCGCTCAACCACCCGCACCTCCTGAAATGCCGAATGAACTGCAGCGGATGGAAGAACCGGAGCTTCCCGTCAGGCAATCCCGTCTTGCCCCAGATGCAGAACCGCTTCGCGAAGTCGATGAACTTGTCGTATGCAGGCTTCTTGCCTTCGAAATGTTCGCCCGGCTCCAAAAGCTTCCGGTAGCGCGCCTCGACATTTGACGTATCCCATTCGGTCGGTGCTTCGCACACGAAGCCGCGTAACTGCTCCCGAACGTGCCTGCGGTCGGGATCGTTCAGGTACGCGCTGACTCTCTTGTTCTTCGCCGCCAATTCGTCCAGACTTTCGTCCAGCGAAGTGGAGCTCGCGTTCGCGTCACCCAGCATCGTCTTGAGTTGCTCGATGTCGCACAAGCCGTCGCTGTTGAACGGTCCCGCGCCTTCGCTGATCGTCCGCCAGTGCGTGAAGGACGGGAAATCCGCGTCCGAGAGCTTCACGATCGCATCGTTGCTGAGGTCGATATAGCCTTGCTTGCCCGGCTCAAAGGTCACGGCCACCCAGGTCGAACGGGGATTGGGTTGATGGGGCGAAGTGGGACCGGGCTTCGCGGGGGGGCAGCGTTGCGGGGCTCGACAGAATCCGCCCAAAGCGCAGCAGTTCGTAGCCATCACTCGGACAGGCCGGGTAGAGCTTGGTCGCACGGTCATACATCTTGTATTCGTACTCAGCCACCGGGTCCTTCACAGGCCCGTCAGTCAAATAGACGCGTTTGCCGTCGGGTGCCACCTGCCAGACTTTCGTGAACTTGTCGCCCTTGTGAAAATAAGTTTCGACATACAAGGCCTGTTTGTTTTCACCGCCTGGCAGTGGATGAAACTCGATGCCCTTCAGCTTGTTATTTCCGTCCACGCCAGGCGGTAGCGGGCTAAAAATCTGCTCCTTCGGAATCACGTAATACGTATGCCCCCAGTAATCCGTTCCCGCAGGCGTGCTCGGCTGAGCCACGTCGAGCTGCGTGGCCCCGAAATAGGCCTTGTAGTCGTCAGGCAACATGAAGATTTCGAAGTGCACG
This sequence comes from Pandoraea terrae, assembly GCF_902459695.1. Lineage (GTDB taxonomy): Bacteria > Pseudomonadota > Gammaproteobacteria > Burkholderiales > Burkholderiaceae > Pandoraea > Pandoraea terrae. Next base: position 401,142 of record NZ_CABPRZ010000002.1, on the reverse strand, counting down.
CCAAAGTGGCCCTGACACTTCCCCATATATCCGAGCACATCCTTGCGATAGACCTTCTTGCCTTCTCCCGACACCACACCTTCCGTGTCGTTCCTGAGCCAGTCCGGCAGCACATGCGGCGCACTGCCCGCCGCCGGCACACGGCCCGGCAGTTGGTTCGTGCCTTCCATATCGAGCAGGTGCATGTACAGCGAGAAGTACGTCAGCGTACGATTCTCGCCCGTCTCGGTCGTGTGCTTGAGCAGTACGAAACCGAGGTTGCTATTGAGCTGATCCGTACCGTCGGGATTCTTCGTTCCATCGCTGATCGCTTTCTTACATACCCGGTACGCGACGACATCGCCGTCGGCAATCGCTCGTACGGGCATCGCCTGATCGCGCGGATTGAGATGCAGGCCGCAATGCCAACGGCGATCGGCGGCGATGGGATACACGCCGTAATACGTTGAAAACTCGTCAACCGCATCCATCAACGGATCGAGTGCTTTCGAATTTGCCGCAACCTCCGGCAGGAACGGGGGGCTGATGATCATCGCTATCTCAGTGGGAAAGGGGGTAGCCGTCGTCGGGCGGGCTCGGATCGCTCTTGGGAAGTGCCGGCAGTGAAATACTCATGCCGTCGGGGCCCTCGAACCTGAACGACGAGGCCGCGGTCGCTCGCCATCGTTGCCCCTGCCGTGCCGAATGCCTATCTGAGGCTTCGGCCACGAAGAATAAACGCTCGATGATTGACGTTAAATGCGACGACCCTCGAATTGGGATAAATCTGAATGCGCCGTCACTCCCAACGGGATTTTTAAAACAAGCGCGTAATCCTAATGATTTGCTCGGACGATTCCGAAAGTCGGGCAAAACGATAGAATTGGCGGCATTTCGCCTTGTACATGCCGTGTGCCGCGCGTAAGCTTTTTCCATCGCGACCCAATCGCGATACGGGAGTGAGATCCCGGAGCAAGTTAAGTGGGCACACGGCCGCGCTTCGCGCGCGGTCCGTCGTGCGCGGATTGAACGCGCCGATTGATTCATCTATGGGCGGGCTCAGGTCGGGCGACCACACGGTCGGCCGTTTTGATCCACTGGACTTGCACGGCATCTCACCCCGGCCTGGTGCCCGCCCACCCGTTCGTCATCGGAACGCCATCTCTTACGTCACTCCCTCGACAGCGCTGAGCGGGCGCAAACCCACTTTGTTGTGTTGGAGGTGATATGTCTGAAGTTGAGCGTCAACTTTCCCTGGAAGACGAAGCGATTGCCCAGTGTCGCAGGGAGCAGGATGAACGTGCGGTTGAACTGCGCAATGTGACTGGCAAGATCGTCGCGCTGTCGATGGTGGGTGGCCAAGGCGGGATCGATTCGCTGGATGAGGAATTCGTGCACGCGTTCTTAGAGCAACTTGAAGAACTCGCGAGTACTGCGCATGAACTTTCGACGCAAATCTTCGAGCAGCGGAACCACCTCGTCGAGCGTGCGCAGCCTCTTGCTGCGTAACGCCCGCCCGCAGCGTCAGCTCGTTGTCCGGATGGCATGTCATCCGGGCGATTGTCGATGCGTTACCGCCCAGACCTTCGCGATAAGGCCGGAATACACAGTGGGTTTCAACGAACCGGGGCGCGTCGCGCGGTGCCGGTACGTCGAAACCCGCGTTCGGTGTGCGGCCCCGAGGCCGCGGGGCTGTGTGGACCGCTGGGGTGTCACGGCATGACGATTATCGGAGTCGACGCCGGTCCCTCGAGAGCGAGTCCGGGAATCGGCATGCCGCGTGGAGCGGCTGGTGAAGACGGCGGTAGCGTCAGACTGGGGCAAGCATTGGGTGGCTTGAGGGAGGGTGTCGACGGAACGGTGGCGGTTCGCCGGAGCGTTGGCCCGCTTTCCGCGTACGTGTGTTCTGTCGGGAGCGGAAAGCGGGTCAATGCTGCGGCCGGCGCGAGCATCAATAGGCAAGACGGGCAGTTGCGGCCGGCGCGAGCACCAATAGGCAAGACACGAGGCTGCGGCCGGCGCGAGCATCAGTACTCAAGACGCGCAGTTACGGCAGCGTTCATTTAGCGGTCATCGGCGAGGAGCGCGCGATGAACCCAGCCGCCAGCGGCACCGCCCAGCAGAGGGACGACCCAGAACACCCAGAGTTGCGACAAGGCCCAGCCGCCCTGAAACAGGGCCATGCCGGTACTGCGCGCCGGATTGACCGACGTATTGGTGACCGGAATGCTGATCAGGTGAATCAGCGTAAGGGCCAGACCGATCGCCAGCGGGGCGAACCCGGCAGGCGCATTTTTGCCGGTCACACCCAGGATGATCAATACAAAGAACGCCGTCAGCACAAATTCAGTGACCACTGCGGCCGTCAATGAGAAGCCGCCGGGCGAGTATTCGCCGTAGCCGTTGGTGGCAAACCCGGCCGTGACATCGAAACCCGCCTGGCCGTTGGCAATGAGATACAGCACAGCCCCTGCGGCGATGGCGCCGACGACTTGGCTGATGACGTAAGGCACGACATCCTTGCCCGCGATCCGGCCGCCAGTCAGCAGCCCGATAGTGACCGCCGGATTGAAATGACCACCGGAGATATGGCCGACAGCGTAGGCCATCGTGAGCACGGTCAAGCCGAAAGCCAGAGAAACGCCGACAAAGCCGATGCCCAGGTCGGGAAATGCCGCGGCCAGCACAGCACTTCCACAGCCCCCAAGGACTAGCCAGAATGTTCCGAAGAACTCTGCGGTAAGACGTTTGGTCATCCTTGAACTCCTTGCGATGAATAAATGCGCGGCGAGCCCGCCAGCGTTGAATGACCGGGGTGGTTCGCCGTCCTGTCATACAGGAACGTCTTCGATGTGGCTGTGGCGCGTTCGTTCCCAGGGGAGGGGTGACTCGGCCGAGATTGGGAAAACGCCCAAGAGCGAGCCTCGATGCCGATCTGTCAATGCCGGTGCTGGCGCCGGCCGTCAGGGCCTGTTCACGCGAATATCGGGCCCGCGTGGCCCGGCCACCGGCGCAACGTCCTTGAAGGCACGGCCGCTGCGATCGGCCGTGCGGTAGAGCCATGCGCTCGCGGCGAGCGTCAGCAACTCCGTAATCAGCAGCGTGTACCAGATCGCCGCGCCCCCGAAGGCAGCGTTGAGCAGCCACAGGATGCCGAGCAGCAAAATCCAGCTGCGCAGCATGGCGATGATTGCCGACGGACCTGGCGCCTCAATCGCCGTGAGGAAGCCGGCGACGATCAGGTTGCCCGCCGCAGGCAAGAACGCGAGGGCGTACCAGATCACCGCGTGTTCAAGGATGCTCCACGCTTGGCCACCTTCCGGCAGGAACAGGAATGTGAGCGGGCGCGACAGCGTCGCCATTGCAATGGCGACCAGCACGGAGAAGCCCACGACGGCAACGACGCCGAGCCGGAATGAACCCCGCAACGCCTGACGATCGTGCGCGCCACGGTAATAGCTGATCATCGGCTGCATGCTCTGTACGAGCGCGACCATCGTGACCGTGGCGCCGAGCGTCATGTATTCCAGGATCGCGTACGCGGCGAGCCCCGCTTCACTGAAATTCGCAAGGATGACGCGGTTGAACGCGAACACGGTGATGGCCGGTGCGATCGCGCCGAGGAACTCCGACGCGCCGTTGTAGAGCATCTTGCCGACGTGCGACTCGCCCGAGGCGAACGGCCGCCATGCGGGCACGACGCGCTTGGCCAGGAACAGGTGATACCCGAGCATGACGAGACTCGATACGCACATGCTCATACCGGTCGCCCAGGCCGCACCCGCCATGCCGCGGCCCTGAACCACGATGAGCCAATAGTCGAGTGCGATGTTCGTCAGCGCGCCCATGAACATGGCGTACAGGCCGAAGCGGGCCGCCTTCGCACTTTCCGCGCGCAGGAACAGTTCCATGGCGTACAGACCGTTGGCGAACAGGATGAAGTACGCATAGATGCATACAAAGGCCTCCGCCTGCGTCGCCAGTTCGCCCGTGGCGCCCAGCATCGTCACGATCTGCGGCGAGAACAGCAGCACGGCCACGCTCATGACGGCGCTCACACACAGCATGGTCCAGAGCACTTGCGCGAAGACCTGGCGTGCCTCGGCCTCACGGTTTTGGCCGAGCAAGCGCGAGATCAGCGTGGCGCCGCCGACGCCGATCATGACGCTGAAGGCGTACGGCACATAAAGCAGCGGGACGACGAGGTTCAGGGCCGCAAGCGCCTGCTGGCCGACGTAACGGCCGATGAAGATCCCGTCGATGAGCGTGTAGACCGTATAGACCCAGCCGGAAAGGATGGTCGGAACCGCGAGCGCGACATACTGCTTGAGCAAGGCGTTATTCGTGCGTTGCAAAGTACTCGTGTGAGACATGGTGCCCCTCGTGGAGAGCCACCGCGTCGTTTCGGGACGCGGCTTACCGGACGCCGAAGGTAACAGACCGGGGCAAACGGCGGGAGTTCCGGCACCATAAAAAAGAGGCGCCGAAGCGCCTCAACATGGGGTACAGCAAGAAGGAATCGGTGCGATGCAGTGTTACTTTTGTGCGCCGCCGTTGAACCATGCGGCGATTTTCTGGCGTTCGTCGTCGGTCATCTGCGTCACGTTGCCCAGCGGCATCGCCTTCAGGGCGACGGCCTGCTGATAAATGCGCTGGGCGTTTTGCGAGATCTCGTCCGGCGTATCGAACATGACGCCGGCCGGCGCGCTGCCCATCATCGTCGGCTTGGCCGAGTGACACGTGGCGCAGCGTTGCGTCAGGATCGGCTGGATTTCCGACAGCTTGAGCGCGGCAGGCGCAGTGGCGCCCGCTTCACTGTGCGCGGCAGCAGGCGCCGGGGCGGGACGCGGCGCGGCGAACACGGCAACACCGGCCAGCAGGGCGGCGCCCGCGACCGGCAGGGCGTACAGGTTCTTGCCCGAATGACGCAGCACGAAGAACTGACGGATCATGGCGCCTGCGAGCATGATGATCGACAGGATCAGCCAGTTGTACTTGTTGCTGTACGTGAACGCGTAGTGGTTGCTGATCATGATGAACACGACCGGCAGCGTGAAATACGTGTTATGGACCGAGCGCTGTTTGCCGAGCTTGCCCCAGATCGGGTTCGGCACTTCGCCCTTGGCCAGGGCGTCCACGCTCTTGCGCTGGCCCGGGATGATCCAGAAGAACACGTTGGCCGACATGGCGGTCGCCATCATCGCGCCAACGATCAGGAAGGCCGCGCGACCCGCGAAAATATGCGTCGTAGCGAATGTGCAGACGACGACGAAAAGCGCCACGGCGATGCCGAGCACGCGCTCGTTCTTGCCGAGCAGGCGGCACAGGCCGTCGTAGGCGAACCAGCCACCGATCAGGAAGGCGACGGCGATGCCCACGGCCGTGGAGGGCGCGAGATCAGCGACATTCTTGTCAATCAGGTAGGTCTGGGGTTGCAGCAGATACAGCACGCAGAACAGGGCGAAGCCCGACATCCACGTGGTGTACGACTTCCATTTCGACCAGTGCAGGTCTTCCGGCATCTTCGGCGGGGACACCAGGTATTTCTGCGAGTGATAGAACCCGCCGCCATGCACGGACCACATTTCGCCGAACACGCCGCGCTGCTTCGCTTCGGCTTCCTTGGGCGGCTTCAGGCCGTTGTCGAGCATGACGAAGTAAAACGACTCGCCGATCCAGGCAATGGCTGCCACGACGTGCAGCCAGCGCAACAACAGATTGAGCCAGTCGGTGATAAACGCTTCCATCTTATATTCTCCTCTACTGCCTAATGTCGACGCCGCGGTCTCAACTGCCGCGATACGTGCTGTAGCTCCACGGCGACACCAGCAGGGGCACGTGGTAATGCTGATCCGGTTCGGCAATCCCGAAACGCAGGACGACGCGATCGACGAAACGCGGCGTCGGAACTTCGACGCCTTGTGCCGCAAAGTAGTCGCCTGCGTGGAATACGAGTTCGTATTCGCCGGCCTGGAAATCGTCGCCTTCGAGCAGCGGTTTGTCGCAACGGCCGTCGTGGTTGGTCTTCACGTCACGCAGCAGTCGGCGCTCGCCGGCCACGCTCCAGAGTTCCACGCGAATATCGGTGCCCGGCTTGCCGTGGGCGGTATCGAGTACGTGGGTAGTCAGTCGTCCCATGATGTCTCCTGTAATGGATGGATGCATTGTAGGGAGAATGCGGGCATCACCGTGCCCGCAATACCAAAGATAAAACGCGGCGCATATCGCTGCACGCAGCGCTTGCACGCCGTCACACACCGCAGGCAACCCCTCGAGTCCACAATTCAGCGTTAATTTAATTCGTCGAAACGGACCACTGTGCGATTCCGTTATGCCAAGCATAAGGCGTGCGATATCAGACCGGTACGCAAAGCACGGACAATCGCCCCGGAACGCCAGTCGTTACGTGAGTTCTTGGGGAAAACCCGAAAAGCGAGATAACGGCAGAGGCATACGGCTCATGAAAAAAGCACTATAGCCTCGGGCCGTCTTGTCGCGCTGGGGGGCAAAAGTTACCTTTGAGTCACCCAAAAAATACATTCGAACACCCCCCGTGGGACGGAGACGCAATGCGTAAGACTGTCAATGCCGTACATCCGGTCGACGAACGACTGCCGATCGGAAAGTTGTTGATGCTGGGCTTGCAACACGTTTTGGTGATGTATGCGGGCGCCGTTGCGGTGCCCTTGATCGTCGGCGGGGCGCTTGGCCTGCCGAAGGACCAGATCGCCTTTCTCATTTCCGCCGACTTGATGTGCTGCGGTATCGCGACGCTGCTGCAAAGTGTGGGCATCGGCAAATTCGGCATCCGCATGCCGGTGATCATGGCGGTGACATTCGCCGCCGTCGGCCCGATGCTGGCCATCGGCAACAACCCGTCGCTGGGCATCAACGGTATTTTCGGGGCGACGATTGCCGCAGGGGTGATCGGCACGCTCATTGCGCCGCTGGTCGGCAAGCTGCTGCGGTTCTTCCCGCCGATCGTCACGGGCATCGTCATCACGTCGATCGGGCTGACCATCGTCGGCGTGGGCATCAACTGGGCGGCCGGAGGCGTCGGCAACCCCGAGTACGGCGATCCGGTCTATCTGGGCGTGTCGTTCGCCGTGCTGGTGTTCATCCTGCTGATTACGCGCTTCGTGAAGGGCTTCTTCTCGAATATCGCGGTGCTGCTCGGCATCGTTTTCGGGTTCATCATCGCGGTGCTGCTGCACAAGGTGAGTTTCGCCGGCATCGAGCAGGTCAAGTGGTTCGACATTGTCACGCCGTTCCATTTCGGCATGCCCGTGTTCGATCCGTGGGCCATCGGCACGCTGACCATCGTCATGCTGATCACGTTCATCGAGTCGACGGGCATGTTCCTGGCGCTGGGCGAGATCGTCGGCAAGCCGGTGGACGAAAAAGCGCTGGTGTCCGGCCTGCGCGTGGATGGCCTGGCGACGGTCATCGGCGGATTGTTCAACAGCTTCCCGCATACCTCGTTTTCGCAGAATATCGGCCTGGTGGGCGTTACCGGCGTCAAGAGCCGCTGGGTGTGCGTGGCGGCAGGCGGCATCCTCCTGCTGTTCGGCGTGATTCCGAAGATGTCGGTGATCGTGGCGTCGATTCCGCAGTTCGTACTGGGCGGCGCGGGCGTCGTGATGTTCGGGATGGTGATGGCCACCGGCGTGAAGATTCTCGCCAAGGTCGACTACACGAACAATCGCTACAACCTGTATATCGTGGCGATCAGCATCGGCATGGCCATGATCCCGGTGGCCTCGAACAAGTTCTTCGCCAAGATGCCGGAGCAACTGGCACCGCTGCTGCACAGCGGTATCCTGCTTGCCACGATTTCGGCCGTGGCGCTGAACGCATACTTCAACGGCTTGAAAAAGCCGGACGCGCAGACGGACGGGGCGGCCCTCGGTTGCGAAGCGCACTGATTTTTGTAAAGGGAAGCGGTCATGCAAGCGAAAACGCTGCTCGTCAGGAATGCGGAAGTCCTGGTCACGATGGATGCCGGCCGGCGCGAGATCAAACGCGGCGGCCTGTTCATCGAGGGTAACCGCATCCAGGCGGTCGGTCCGACGGACACGCTGCCGGAGACGGCCGACGAAATCCTCGACATGCGCGGTCATGTGGTGATCCCGGGGCTGGTGAATACCCATCACCACATGTACCAGAGCCTCACGCGTGCGATTCCTGCCGCGCAGGACGGTGAACTGTTCAACTGGCTGACGAACCTCTACCCGATATGGGCGGGGCTCACGCCGGAGATGATCCGGGTTTCGACCCAGACGGCGATGGCCGAGTTGCTGCTCTCGGGCTGCACGACGTCGAGCGATCACCTCTATATCTATCCGAACGGCTGCAGGCTCGACGACAGTATCGAGGCGGCGGCCGGGATCGGCATGCGTTTTCACGCGAGCCGCGGCAGCATGAGCGTCGGGCAGAGCCAGGGCGGTTTGCCCCCGGACCGCGTCGTGGAGCGCGAGGCGGACATTCTCAAGGACACGCAGCGCCTGATCGAGACGTATCACGACGCCGGCCGCTATGCCATGCTGCGCGTGGTCGTGGCGCCGTGCTCGCCATTCTCGGTGTCGCGCGACCTGATGCGCGAGGCGGCGGGCATGGCGCGCCACTTCGGCGTCTCGCTGCATACGCACCTTGCAGAGAACGTGAACGACATCGCCTACAGCCGCGAAAAATTCAATATGACGCCAGCCGAGTATGCGCAGGATCTGGGCTGGGTGGGTCACGATGTCTGGCACGCCCACTGCGTGCAGCTCGACGATCCTGGCATCGCCCTGTTCGCGAAGACGGGAACGGGGGTGGCGCATTGCCCGTGCTCCAACATGCGGCTGGCGTCGGGCATTGCGCCGATCCGCCGCATGCGCGACGCCGGCGTGCCGGTCGGGTTGGGCGTCGATGGCTGCGCATCGAACGACGCGGCGAGCATGATCAATGAGGCGCGTCAGGCGCTCTTGCTGCAGCGCGTGGGCTTCGGGCCCAACGCGATGACCGCGCGCGAGGCGCTGGAGATCGCGACGCTCGGCGGCGCGCGGGTGTTGAACCGCGATGATATCGGTGCGTTGGCGCCGGGCATGGCGGCAGACTTCGTCGCTTTCGATACGCGCGGTGTCGGCATGGCCGGCGGCCTGCACGATCCCGTGGCGGCGCTGGTCTTCTGTAATCCGGGACACGCCGCGTACAGTGTGGTGAACGGCCGGGTGGTGGTGCGGGAGGGGCGGCTGACGACGGTCGACCTGCCGAACGTCATCCATCGTCACAATCAGCTGGCGCGGGAACTGGCCGAGGCGGCGCGCTAACCCGGGCCCCAGGGCCCCGGGCGACGGCGTCGTCGCGAGAAGGCGGTGTGTCTACGCATGGACATGCCGCTGGCGGTTCGGCGGGGCGGTGGGGGCCGCTCCGCCGGTAAAACGGCGTTACGACTGCGGACGCTGTTCGAGCAGTGTGCGGGTGGCGTCCGAGATGACGCCGCGCAGCCAGCGCACTTCATCGGAATAATGCGTGCGTTCGTGCCACAACTGGTAGTACTGCATCGGCGGAAAATCGATGGGCGCCTCGACCACGGTCAGGGGCAGGAATTCGGCGTAATGATCGGCGAAGAGCCGCGTCGTCGTGAAGATCAGATCCGATTTCAGCAGCACATAGGGGGCCAGATTGAAGTACGGAATCGTGACCACGACGTTGCGCTTGAGCCGCTCGCGCGCCAGATGCATGTCGATGGCGCCGCGCTGGGCGACGGAATAGGGCGTCGGCGCCAGATGCGGGCTCGCCAGGTATTGCTCCAGCGTCAGGCCGCGCTTGGCATAAGGATGCGAATTGCGCATCAGGCAGACGATCTGGTCGACGAACAGGTTCGATAAATGCAACTGTTCGGGGGGTTCCGGCCAATTGCCGATGACAATGTCCACCTTGCCGTCTTCGAGCGCGTGTTCGTAGTCGAACGCCGGGCCGAGCGAGTGCACCTCGAGTTGTGCGTTCGGCGCTTGCTGGCGGAAACGTTCAACGACCGTCGGCACGAAAAAGACATTCAGGTAGTCGGGCGACCCGATGCGGAACGTGCGGACCGTCGTCGCCGGATCGAAATTCGATTGTTGCACCGTGATGCGTTCGATCTCCCGCAATGCGTTCTGCGTCGGCTCCAGCAGCGATTGGCCGTATTCGGTCGGCACCATGCCCGACTTGCCACGCACCAGCAGCGGATCGCCGGTGATATCGCGCAGGCGGCGCAAGGCCGCGCTGATGGCCGGCTGCGACTGATTCAGCTTGACAGCGGCGCGCGTGACGCTACGCTCGATCAGCAAGGTGTAAAGCACGCGCAGCAGGTAGGTGTCGATCGGTTCGCGGTTTTGACTCATGAGAAATATATTGATCCGCGCATGACGGACCCGGGAATGCATAACTAATCCATTATGAAGCATTAGCCGGGTGCGAGCCATAGCGAGAACCCCTTATCATTGCGCCAATGACGACTCAGGCCTCCCCTGCGTGACCAGGATTCCGTCAACATCGCGATTTGCGCCGCTTGCGCCCCTGCCCACTCCCGGGGCCGCCAACCGACCTACTTATATGAACGCGCCCCGGTTTGCAAGGCAAGTCGAGCCGTCGGCATGCCCCCAGGGGTGAAGGCCGCCGAGGCAAGCGCGTGCGTTGGTCGAAGGCGCTAACGCCCCGCCGTCGTAATCTATTCGCGCAACGATGGTAAAATGCCGGGTTTCGCAGTTCTTCGCTTCAAATACCGCCTCACCTTCCGGAATCCGCCCGTGCTGTCCACTGCCAATATCACCATCCAATTCGGCGCAAAGCCGCTCTTCGAGAATATCTCCGTCAAGTTCGGCGGGGGCAACCGCTACGGCCTGATCGGAGCGAACGGTTGCGGGAAATCCACGTTCATGAAGATCCTCGGCGATGACCTCGAGCCGTCGAGCGGCGTGGTCATGCTGGAGCCGAATGTCCGCGTGGGCAAGCTGAAGCAGGATCAGTTCGCGTTCGAAGAGATGCGCGTGCTCGACGTCGTACTGATGGGGCACGTGGAAATGTGGGCCGCCATGAGCGAGCGCGACGCCATCTACGCCAACCCGGAAGCGACCGACGACGATTATATGCACGCGGCGGAACTCGAAGCGAAGTTTGCCGAGTACGGTGGCTATACGGCGGAAGCGCGGGCAGGTGAACTGCTGTTGGGCGTCGGTATTCCGACGGATCAGCATCAGGGGCCGATGAGCGCCGTCGCGCCGGGCTGGAAGCTGCGCGTGCTGCTCGCGCAAGCGCTGTTCTCCGATCCGGACGTGCTGCTGCTCGACGAACCGACCAATAACCTGGATATCAATACGATCCGCTGGCTGGAAGATGTGCTCAATGAGCGCAATTCCACCATGATCATCATCTCGCACGATCGACATTTCCTGAACCAGGTCTGCACGCACATGGCCGACATGGACTACGGCACACTCAAGGTTTATCCGGGCAATTACGACGACTATATGCTGGCGTCGGCGCAAGCCCGCGAACGCCAGGTCAGCGCCAATGCCAAGGCCAAGGAACGTATCGCCGATCTGCAGGACTTCGTGCGCCGCTTCTCGGCCAACAAGTCGAAGGCCCGCCAAGCCACCAGCCGCCTGAAACAGATCGACAAGATCAAGGTCGAGGACGTCAAGCCGTCATCGCGTCAGAATCCGTTCATCCGCTTCGAATTCGAGAAGAAACTGCATAATCTGGCGGTCGAAGCGGAAGGCGTCAGCAAGGCCTATGACCGCCCGATCTTCAATAATTTCACCGGTGCCGTGCGCGCCGGCGAGAAGGTCGCGATCATTGGCGAGAATGGCGTAGGCAAGACCACGTTGCTGCGTAGCCTGCTCGGCGACCTCGAAGCCGATGCCGGTACGGTGAAGTGGGCCGAACACGCCAATATCGGTTATATGCCGCAGGATACGTCCAGCGCGTTCCCTGAAGACCTGACGCTCACCGACTGGATGACCCAGTGGGCCAAGGAAGGCGACGACGATCAAGTCATTCGCGGCTCGCTCGGACGGCTGCTGTTCGGCGGCGATGATGTGCGCAAGTCGGTGCGGGTGCTCTCGGGCGGCGAAAAGGGCCGCATGATCTGGGGCAAGCTCATGCTGGGCCGTCATAACGTTCTGATGATGGACGAGCCGACCAACCACATGGACATGGAATCGATCGAATCGCTGCAAATGGCGCTCGAACAGTATCCGGGTACGCTGGTGTTCGTTTCGCATGACCGTGAGTTCGTGTCAGGGCTCGCAACGCGGATTATCGAAATCAAGCACGGCAAAATCTCCGACTATCAAGGCACCTACGAAGAGTATCTGGCCAGCCAGGGCGTCGAGGTCTGATCGCCTTCGGATACCGGTCCGACGCCGGCACGGGGAATTGACGCCCCCGGTTCGGCAGCCGCAGGGCGCACGCGCAACCGTGCGCCCTGCGTCGTTTACCGGCTGCGGCTGGCGGCTGCATCGGACAAATGGAAGCGCCGGCTCGGATGGCGCCGATTTGCGCCGAAGCGCTGGGAGCCAGGCAACGGCAGCGCTACAATGGGCCGTTCATGGACGCTGCAGGAGACGACAGCATGACCGCTTACGACAGGTTTTACATCAATGGACAGTGGGTGGCGCCCTCGTGCCGCGACACACTGGAAGTCTTTCATTCGGCCGACGAAACATTGATGGGCACGATTCCCGCCGGGACCGCCGCCGACACGGAAGCAGCCATTGCCGCTGCTGCGGCGGCGCGTGACGCCTGGGCGGCCACGCCGCCCGCCGACCGGGCCGGCTACCTGCGCCGTGTCGCCGCCGGTCTGAAAGCGCGGACCGACGAACTCGCGCAACTCATCACCGGCGAAACCGGCATGCCGATCAAGCTCGCGCGCGCCATCCAGGTGGGCGGTCCCGTCTACCATTGGGGCAAGTACGCAGAGCTCGCCGAGTCCTTCACGTTCGAGGAGCGTGTCGGCAATTCGGTCGTCGTGCGGGAGCCGGTCGGCGTCGTCGGCGCGATCACGCCATGGAACTATCCGCTCAATCAGATCACGTTGAAAGTCGCACCCGCGCTGGCCGCCGGCTGTACTGTCGTGCTCAAGCCGTCGGAAGTGGCGCCGTTCAATGCGTTCGTGCTGGCCGAAGTCATCGACGCGGCAGGGTTGCCGGCGGGTGTCTTCAATCTTGTCACGGGGCTCGGCCCGGTCGTCGGTGAAGTGCTGGCACGCCACCCGGACGTGGACATGGTGTCTTTCACGGGCTCCACACGCGCAGGCAAGCGCGTGTCGGAGGTCGCATCGGCAACCGTCAAGCGTGTGGCGCTGGAACTGGGCGGCAAATCAGCCTCGGTGATTCTCGACGACGCCGATTTGTCAGCCGCCGTGAAAGGCACGCTCAATGCGTGCTATCTCAATTCAGGCCAAACCTGCTCGGCGCATACGCGCATGCTCGTGCCGGCGGCGCGCTACGAGGAAGCCAAGGCGCTGGCGAAGCAGTTTGCGGAGCGTTTCACGCTCGGCGATCCGCGCGAGGAGGGGACACGCCTCGGTCCGCTGGCTTCCGCCGCGCAGCGGGAGCGCGTGACCAGCTATATTCGGCGTGGTCTGGCCGAGGGAGCGGAACTGGTGTCAGGCGGCCCCGATATCCCGGCCGGCCGTGAAACCGGCTTCTTCGTGCAACCGACCGTGCTCGGCAAGGTCAAGCCCGATGCCACGGTGGCACAGGAAGAGATTTTCGGCCCGGTGCTGTCGATCATCACGTATGACAACGAAGACGATGCAGTGCGCATCGCCAATGATTCGATCTACGGTTTGGGCGGAGGCGTGTGGTCGGGCGATGAGGCACGTGCAGTGCGGGTGGCACGGCGTATCCGCACCGGACAGGTTGATATCAACGGCGGAGAGTTCAACGTGCAAGCGCCGTTCGGCGGATTCAAGCAGTCGGGACACGGCCGCGAAAACGGCGTGTACGGGCTTGAAGAGTTCCTGGAATATAAATCCCTGCAGTTCCGCTCGCCAAAGTAGAGGCCATCGCTTCGGGCGTCATGGCGGCGCCACGCGGTGCCGCCACCCATGCTTCACGCCGAATTGCAGAATCGCATGGCCGTACCTTCGCGCTGAATGCGCGTCCACACGGCCTGCTTCTCCTCGTCCGAGAGAAACACCCAGTTGCTGACTTCATGGGCGGTGCGGCCGCAACCTTTGCAAACGTCGTCGAAAAGCGTGGAACAGACGCCGATGCAAGGGCTGTCAGGGCGGTCGTGAAGTTCGGACATGGCAACGCGGCGAAGCGCCGTGGGGAGTGGAGCGGGAGCGCGAAAAATAGCCGGACAACCCTCGGGCAGTCACGAAGCGCGTGCGCCTCGGGTGTCATGGACGACATTATCGCATCTCCTCGCCTCCGGCGTAAAAAGCGGTCGCCGGCGCGAGAACCCGCACGCCGCCCGGGACTACATGCGTCCGTGCCAGTCCCGAATGAACGATTCGATGTGTCCGGGCGGCAGGGGACGAGTGCAATGATACCCTTGCCACGCATGACACCCGAGACTTGCGAGCGCATCGCGCTGGGCGCTGGTCTCGACGCCCTCGGCAACGGTTTCGATTTCGAGTTTGCGCGCGATGGCGATGATGGCGCGAATCAGTTCGGTATCATAACCGCCCATCAGCACGCCCGCGACGAATTGATAGTCGATCTTGACGGTACCGAACGGCCACCGCTTGAGTCGCACGAAGCTGGAGTAGCCGGTGCCAAAGTCGTCGAGCGACAGGCGCACGCCCATCGCAACGAGTTCGTTCATGAGCGTGGCAGCTTCGTCGAGATGGGAAATCAATGACGATTCCGTAATTTCGATCTCGAGCTTCTCGGCATCGACGCGATGATGCTTGAGCGCGTAGCGGACCGTATCGAGCGTGCTCACGCGCATTTGCTGCGCGGAAAGATTGACGGCCACGCGGGGGTATTCCTCGCCGGCATGTCGCCATTGGTCGAGTTGCCGGCAGGCCTCCTGCAGGGTCCAGTCGCCGATCGGGCCGATCACGTCGCATCGCTCGGCCGCCGGGATGAATTCGCCCGGCATGATCAGTTCGTCGTCGCGTTGCCATCGGATCAGCGCTTCCAGGCCAGTCAGGCGGTGGGTGCGCATGTCGATCTGCGGCTGATAGTGCAGTCGGAACTCGGCGCCCGACAGCGCCTGGCCGATCATGCTGCGCCAGTAAGTTTCGTCGCCAGCATCAGCGTCGGGCTCGATCGCGTTGGTATCGCTCTGCGGCGCCTCGCTCACCAGGAATCGCGCTTCGCTCTCGCGAATGGCCAGATCCGCGACGTCCGCCGTGTGCTTGAGCAGCGTGGCGGGCCAGACGGGGACTTGCGGGAGGTGCGTGATGCCGGCCGAAATAATCGGGTAGAGCAGTCCGTCACCGCAGGGCATCGGTGATTCGCCCGCGCGGATGAAGCGTTTGGCAATTTGCACGGCTGCGTCGCGGTTGCCGAGGTCGCGCAGCAGGATGGCGATCTGATGATCGGCCACGCGGCCGATCAGGTCGCGGCGGCGAATACGCGAGCCGATCCGGAAGGCGACCGTGGCCAGCATGTCGGCATCGGACAGATGACGCTTGTGGCGCGCGGTGTTCTGACCGCGGCCGACATGCAGCACGAGCAGCGCGCTGTGGGCGCCCGGCGAGTTCGGCGTGCGAAGCTCCAGGCTCAAGGCGCGCAACAGCCGCTGGCGATCGAGCAGCAGATCGGCCAGCGCTACCTGGCGGCGCAGGGCGTTGGTGTCGTTCATAGCGCCGGCCGCACATGCGTCGCCGCGCACGGCGCCCGTCCGGGGCAGGCCGGGCTTCCGCCGATATCGTGCCTACGTGTCAAACAGGTCGTGCCGCCAAATAACCTTTCAGTCATGTTCTGCATAAGACGCGGGGAAAATGTCGGCCAGACGGCTTGGCCGACCGGCAGACCGCGCGCAAGGCGTGGCCTGACGGATGCGCGTTCCCGGTTGCGGTGCTATCGGGTTCTCGTCCTGTTAACGGCAGGCGGCCCAGAAAATTGAGGCCGGGTTGCAACGGAAGGCATGGCGGACCGGCCGACGGGATTCAGGCCGGCCGATCGGGTGTCACCGCGCCGGACGCGCGAGCCATTCACGGCCGCGCAGCATGCCGTTCCAATACACCTGCGGCAGGATGTACTTTTTCAGCACCCAGGCGATGCGGTTGGCATGCGTGCCGTCGATCGGGAAGGTGGGCAGCAATTTGCCGCCATAGCCGAACTCCGCCAGCACGATCTTGCCGTGCTCGACGGTCAACGGGCAGGCGCCATAGCCGTCGTACTGGAGCGGCATCGGGCGGCCGTCGAGCGTCGCGAGCAGATTCTCGGCCACGACCACGGCTTGCTTGCGGGCTGCGGCCGCGGTCTTTGCGTTGGGCGCCGAGCACGCATCGCCCATACCGAAGACGTTGGCGTGGCGCGGATGCTGGAGCGTGCCCTGGTCAACGGCACACCAGCCCGCAGCATCGGCCAGCGGACTGGCGCGCACCACATCGGGCGCGCTTTGCGGGGGCACGGCGTGCAGGATATCGAAGGGTTTGTCGACAAACGTCGATTGGCCTTCCGCATTGACGATCTCGAAGCGCGCCACGCGGCGTGCGCCGTCGACGGCACGCAGATGCGAACCGAAGTTCAGCGAGATGCCGTACTTGTTGACGTACTCCATCAGGGCCGGCACGAAATCCTTGACGCCGAACAGCACCGGGGCAACCAGGTGAAACTCGATCCTGGCCTTGTCCAGCACACCCTGGCGGCGCCAGGTGTCCGCCGACAGATACATGGCCTTCTGCGGCGCCCCGGCGCACTTGATCGGCATCGGCGGCTGCGTAAACAGGGCGTTGCCACCGCGAAACTGCTTGACCAGCGACCAGGTATAAGGGGCCAGGTCGAAGCGGTAGTTCGACGTCACGCCGTTTTGGCCGAGGGTTTCGGAGAGGCCGTCGATCGCTTCCCAGTTCAACTGCAGACCGGGTGCAACGATCAGGAAGCGATAGCCGAGGCGGCGGCCGTCGGACAGGCTGACATGATTCTGCTCAGGCGCAAACGCCGTGATGGCGGCCTTGAGCCATGTCACGCCTGGCGGAATGACGCTCGCCATTGGACGTGCGGTGTCGGCGGACTCGAATTCACCGGCGCCCACGAGCGTCCAGGCGGGCTGATAGTAGTGCGTGTCGGCAGGCTCGACGATGGTAATCGAGAGCGTCGGGCGCCGGCGGCGCAGGCTCGCGGCAACGGAAATGCCCGCGGCGCCGCCGCCCATGATGACGATGTCGGCGCTGTCAGTCGTCGTGGGCTGGGGCGTGGCGAATACGTCGCTTGGCATAAGGTCTCCGAGAGTGTGGCGCGCGGTCGGGCGCGAAAATGTTTTGCAGGCATCGGTGCGGTTCGCGATTCACGCGGCCCCGCGTTGCGTGCCGTTCATCCGCACTCAATCGAAGTGCGAACGGGTTTTGTCGCATTGTATCGAACTCGCCAGCGTCCAGCGAGTTTCCTCATGCAACAAACGCGCCATGGGCGAACGGGGTTGACCGGGAGGATCGCAGGAACGCACGTCAATGCGTGTGACATGCCTCGTCGCAGGTGGGCGTGATCGTCTCCTGGCCGGTCTGCGCGTCCGTGTGGCAGGCGCACGCTTCGCCGTGCGCCCCCTGCATCAGGGCACGCAGGATGCCGCAGTCCTGGGTTTCGTGACGGCTGCGGCATTGCGACTGCAGGTGCAGCAATTGCTGCTCCAGCGATTGCAGGGCGTGGATGCGCGCATGCACGCGCGCCAGATGCGATTCGATCAGCCGGTTCGCATCCTCGCAGGTCACGTGTGTGTCATGGGCCAGTTCCGCGAGACGTTTGGCGTCGGCCAGCGGCATGTCGAGCGAGCGGCAATGGCGGATGAACCGCAGGGCTTCCACATGCTCCTCGCCGTATGCCCGGTAGCCCGCATCGGTGCGCGGCGGGGCGGCCAGCAAGCCGGCGCGTTCGTAATAGCGGATGGTTTCGACATCCGTGTCGGCGGCTTTGGCCAGCGCTCCAATTCTCATGCTTGACTCCGTAGTCGCTACAGGGTTTTCAATCTAGGGTAACACTTTTTGCGTTACCGGGAGAATTCATGCCGAGCAATACGGACACCGTCATGCCCCCCTCGCTGCCGTCCAGGCCGTCGCACGATCATGCCGGGACTGGCGCGCACCCGGCGCCGTGTTGCGGCCACGATCACGCCCACGCTGGGACGGCGGCCGTGACGGCGGCGCCCTCCGATGCGCTGCCGCAGGTGCGATTCCGGATCGAGCAGATGGATTGCCCGACCGAGGCGCAACTGATTCGCGACCAGCTCGGGAAGCAGTCCGGCGTCGCCGATCTGTATTTCAATCTGCTCACGCGCGAACTGACGGTGGTGGCCGCCGCCGCGGCTGATGTCGCCGCCGTATCGGAGGCGTCGGCCCGGACACTGCGCAGTCTCGGCATGACGCCGGTGCGGCTCGGTCCCGGCGACAATGCGGCAAACGCTGCCCCGGATGCTGCACGCCGTGCGCGCGCGGGTGTTTGGCGCCTTGGCGCCGGCGGTGCGCTGGCGGCCTTGGCCGAAGGGGCCGCGTGGGCTGGCGTGCCGGAGCACAGCCCGTGGATCGGTGCGGCGGTCGTTGCCGCGATTGCCTTGTGCGGCTTGCCTACGCTGAAGAAGGGCTGGATCGCGCTACGTCACGTGACGCTGAACATCCATTTCCTGATGTCGCTTGCGGTGCTCGGCGCGCTTGCGATCGGCCAGTGGCCGGAGGCCGCGATGGTGATCGTGCTCTTCGCACTCGCCGAGAAGCTGGAAGCCGCGTCGCTCACGCGCGCGCGCCGGGCGGTCGAGGCATTGATGCAGCTGAGTCCCGAGCAGGCGTCCGTCGCCCAGGCGGACGGAACTTGGCAGGACACCGCGGTCGAACGCATCACCGTCGGCGCCGTGGTGCGCGCGCGTCCCGGCGAACGCATCGCCTTGGACGGTGTCGTCGAGCAGGGGGCGTCCGCCGTGAATCAGGCGCCGATCACGGGCGAGTCCGTGCCCGTCGACAAACATCCCGGCGACGTGGTCTACGCAGGCAGCATCAACGAGAGTGGCCTGCTGGCCTACCGCGTTAGCACCGCGCCGGGCGACACGACGCTTGCGCGCATCGTGAGGATCATCGAAACCGCACAGCAGCAGCGCTCGCCGACGCAGCGTTTTGTTGACCGGTTCTCCCGCGTCTACACGCCGGCTGTCGTCTTGTGCGCCTTGCTCGTGGCGTTCGTGCCGCCGTTGGCATTGGGACTGGCGTGGACCCCCTGGATCTATAGCGCGTTGGTGATGCTTGTGATCGCGTGTCCGTGCGCGCTCGTGATTTCCACGCCGGTGACGGTCGTGAGCGGACTAACGGCCGCCGCGCACATGGGGATTTTGATCAAGGGCGGGGCGTTCCTCGAAACGGGGCGGCGCCTGCGCGTCGTCGCGCTCGACAAGACCGGCACGCTCACGCGTGGCGAGCCGGTCCTGACGGATGTCGAGCCGCTTGACGGCCGGGATCGCGCCGAAATGCTGGCCTTGGCGGCCGCGCTGGACTCGCACACGACCCATCCGATCGCCCGCGCGGTCGTGGCCGCCCACGCGGGGCCGCTGGCGGCCGTCGATGCCTTTGAAGCGTTGCACGGGCAGGGCGTGCGCGGCCGTATCGCAGGCACGCTCTACTACCTCGGCAATCACCGGCTGATCGAATCGCTGGGGGTGTGCCGTCCCGAGGTGGAAGCGGCGTTGCAACGGCTGGAGGCGCAGGCGCGCACCGCGATTGTGCTGGCCGACGAAACCCAAGCGCTTGCCGTGCTCGCCGTCGCCGATACCTTGCGCGATGGGAGCCGTGAAGCGCTGACACGTTTGACGGCCTTGGGCATTCACACCGTGATGTTGACGGGCGACAACCGCGCCACGGCAGATGTCATCGGGCACGCAGCGGGCGTGACGGATGTGCGGGCCGAGCTACTGCCGGAAGACAAATGGCAAGCGGTCACGCAGCTTCGCAAGACGTACGGGCCCGTCGGCATGGTCGGCGACGGGATCAACGACGCGCCTGCACTGGCCGCGTCGGACGTCGGCTTCGCCATGGGCCTGGCGGGGACCGACACGGCGCTCGAAACGGCCGACGTCACGCTCATGGATGACGATTTGCGCAAACTCCCGGCGTATATCGGTCTGTCGCGCCGAACGTCATCGGTGCTCACGCAGAATATCGTGCTGGCGCTCGGGATCAAGGTGGTGTTTTTCGGTCTTGCACTGTCGGGGGCGGCATCGCTCTGGATGGCGGTGTTTGCCGACGTCGGCGCAAGCCTGCTGGTGATCGCCAACGGCATGCGGCTGTTGCGCACGGCGGACGTGGCCGCCGGTCAACGCTGGCGTATCGCGCGCCGCAATGCGTCGGGCGAAGGCAGTTGATGCACCGCCTGCGCGGCGGTTTGCGTCAGATTTGCCATGCGCGAGTCGAGCCAGTGGCCGATAACCTCCCGTTGCGACGGCAAAACGGGCCAAGTGTCGCAATGCTGGCGGGCGACGCCAAGGTCATGCACCTCGCCCAGCAGGTCCTGCGCCGTTCGCAGGGTGGCGAGATATCTCGTGCATACTGATTTTCGAAGCCACGGCGACAACATGTCCGTGGCGTAGCGGGCTGCCTTGATTCGCACCCGCAATCGATGGAGTTGCTCGGGCGAGAGCGTGGCCATTTGACCGACCTCGGGAAACAGGCTGTCGCAATGGCGGCGCAACTGCCGCACCGCCCGCCGTGCCAATGCCTTGGGCCCGGTGGCGGACGCGCCACGGCCGGGTTTGAGCGCGCGGGCACGGCGCAGGTTCGGCGATCCCTTTGCGCCGATGCCGAACGCGCGCTTGATCCGGCGCACAAGCCTGGCATGGCGCGCGTCGAAAAGGGCTTGCGCAGCGTTGCCATACATTTCGGTCTGGCGTAATTCGGCGGCCGCGCGCGTGGCTTCCCAGTCGATCGTACTGTGCGCGAGCTGCAAGGCGGGAAGCGTGGCCGTGAGGAAGACATCTGCGTCGCGCGCCGCGCCAAGCGCACCGGCGAACTTGCGCAGACGCCTGCGCAATCGCTGCCGCCACCGGCGTTCGAGCCACGGCGCAAACACATCGAGCAGGGTGCGCATCTGACGCGTTGCGACTCGGCAGTCGTGGATGATCTCAGGATCGGTCGGCGCGCCGGAAACGGGGTCGGGCGTTGGCCATCGGGCGAGGATTTCGGCCGCGAGCCGCGTGACGGCGTCGTGGGCCGATCGTCTGCGCAGCACGCGTGGGCGCAGTGGTGGAAGCTTCGGGCAAGCGGTGGCGTTCACGCGAAGGAGTGCCGGCGGACCTCGGGCCGAACGGGCCGGTGTGCCGAGCAAATGGCATGGTTACTCCATTATGGAGGAAAGCCATTCGCGGGGAAAGCACGGCGTCGAAGTCCGTGCCGCCGCCCGCGTTGGGTGCGCGAAAAAGAGCGGCCGGCACGAAGGCCGGCCTGCGCGCAACCGAAATTACTTCTTGTTGACTGCGTCCTTGAACGCCTTGCCAGCCGTGAACTTCACGGTCTTGGCGGCCGGGATCTTGATCTCTTCGCCGGTCTTCGGGTTACGGCCGACACGAGCGGCACGCTTGCCCGAGCTGAACGAACCAAAGCCGATCACCTGCACGTTATCACCCTTGCTAACGGTCTTCTTGATGACTTCCAGAGCCGTGTCGAGCGTTTCGCCGGTTTGGGCTTTGCTCTGGCCGGTTTTGGCAGCGATGGCGTCGATCAATTCCTGTTTGTTCATGTGTAATTCCCTTGAGAGGTGGTAAATACCGGCGACAACTCTAACACTTTCGCCATTTGACGGGTGCTGGTGTTGTATCCGCGCCATAACCCACGCGGTGCGTGCGTCATTGCTACCGTCTCGGAGCCGTCCCGCGAGGGGTGAATCACCCCATCCCGCGGAGGGCCCGCAACGGCGCCGGCACTAGCCGGGCAGCCGCATTATAGAGCCTTCGGCGCTCTGTGGGCCAGTTCTGGCGGTGGTTTGCGGGCTTTTTGACATGTAATTCCCCGTAAAACTTCATGGCGGCCGGGGAAATCCTCGTCAGATGAGGCACTTACGCGGTCCGGCAGCCGAAACCCCTTGATGGGCGGTACTCGGTGCTTTCCCTAGTGCATCTTCGTGCCAATATCGGGCCCATGCTGCGCGGTCTACACTCGAAAGAGGCGGTGTTTGTCGTTCCGGCACCGGCCGTCAGCGTTCCCCCAGAGGCATGTCATGCTGTTTTGCCAAATCACCGATCTTCATATCAAGCGTCCGGGCGAGTTGGCCTGTGCGCGCGTCGACACCGCCGCAGCGCTGCGGCGCGCGGTGTCTGCCATCAACGCATTGCGTCCGCGACCGCAGGCCGTCTTCGCCACCGGCGATCTGGTCGACGACGCAGATATATTGGAGTACGAATATTTGCGTGAGTTGCTCACGCCACTCGAAGTGCCCGTGTTTTTCCTCGTTGGCAATCACGACGATCGCGAGAAATTGCGCAGGGCGTTCCCCGAGCATGCCTATCTGCGTACCGGCGGGCCGTTCGTGCAGTACACGTTGGAACTGGGGCCGTTGTCGATCGTCGCACTGGATACACAAGACCCGCCGAATGGAGGCGGGCATTTGTGCGATCAGCGGCTGGCGTGGCTCGATGAACAGCTCGGGCGCCGCTCGGGCCGTCCGACCGTCGTGCTGATGCATCACCCGCCGTTCGACACGGGTATCGGGTTCATGGACGAACTGGGCCTGTCGGCGGCGGGCAAACGCGGACTCGCCGAGGTGCTGTCGCGTCACGCGCATGTGGAGCGCGTGTTGTGCGGACATGTGCATCGGAGCATCACGGCGTGCTTTGCCGGCACGATTGCATCGACTTGCGTATCGACGGCCCATCAGATCACGCTTGTACTCGAGCCGGCGGCGCCTGAGTCGATCATGCTGGAACCGCCCGGTTATGGCGTGTATCTCTGGCACCCTGACGCGGGCCTGCGCTCGCACCTCGCTTACACCGAAACGTACGAGGGACCGCTGACGTTCGAAGGTGAGCCTTTGCGCTGAGCGGTACTTGCCTGTCAGCGCCGGCACGCCGCGCGATTTCGCGAAATCCGTTGCGGTAGAATGGGCGCGGCCGCTGAGGCGGCCGTCCCGCAGACCCCGAAATTGATATGACCACCAAGGGCACCATTCTCGTCACCGGCGGCGCCGGCTATATCGGATCGCACACCTGTGTCGAACTGCTTGAACACGGCTACGACGTCGTCGTGCTCGATAACCTGGTCAACAGCCGCCCCGAAGCGATATCCCGCGTGCGCCGCATCACCGGGCGCGACCTGGCGTTAGTGGAGGGCGACGCGTGTTCGCCCGAGACTATGGCGCGGGTGTTCGACCGTTATCCGATCACCGGCGCGATTCACTTCGCCGCCTTGAAAGCGGTCGGGGAGTCGGTCGCAAAGCCGCTTGAGTACTACCGCAACAACATCGGCAGCCTGCTCACGCTAACGGAAACCATGCGCTCGCGTGGCGTGAAGACGCTTGTCTTCAGCTCGTCGGCGACTGTCTACGGCAACCCGGCGTCGGTGCCGATCGACGAATCGTTTCCGCTGTCCGCCACCAATCCGTACGGCCAGACGAAGTTGATCGGCGAACAGATCCTGGCCGACCTTGCCGCGGCCGACCCGTCGTGGCGCATTGCCGTGCTGCGCTATTTCAATCCGGTCGGCGCTCACGAGAGCGGGCTGATCGGTGAGGATCCTGCAGGCATCCCCAACAATCTGATGCCGTTCGTCGCCCAGGTCGCCGTGGGCAAATTGCCCCGATTGCGCGTTTTCGGTGGCGACTGGCCGACGCCGGACGGCACCGGCGTACGCGACTACATTCACGTCGTCGATCTGGCGCGGGGGCATTTGGCGGCGCTCGACCGCCTGTCGACGCTCGATTGCGGCTTCACCGTCAACCTTGGCGCCGGACGAGGTTATAGCGTGCTGGAAGTGATTCGGGCGTTCGAAGCGGCGAGCGGGCGGCCAGTGCCCTACGAGATCGTCGACCGGCGGCCTGGCGACATTGCGGCGTGCTATGCGGAGCCGGGCGCCGCGAAGCGCCTGCTCGATTGGCAGGCGGCGTTCGGCCTTGAGCGGATGTGCGCGGACCATTGGCGCTGGCAGGCACAAAACCCGCACGGATTTCGTTCAGACAAATGAAAGTCATTCCCATGTAGGGTAAAATAGACAGGTTCACCGGCCCGCGGCGCCGGCAATCGCGTCGACGCTGCCTGGCGGGCCATCGCCCATGTCTACTTCAATATGAGTTCACAGAATCAACAAACGGTGCTGGAGGTCCATCACTGGACTGACACGCTGTTCAGCTTCAAGACCACGCGCGACGCTTCGTTCCGATACGTCAACGGCCAGTTCACCATGATCGGCCTCGAAGTCGCGGGCAAGCCGCTATTGCGCGCCTACAGCATGGCGAGCGCCAATTACGAGGAAACGCTCGAGTTCCTGAGCATCAAGGTGCCGGAGGGGCCGTTGACGTCGCGGCTTCAGCATCTGCAGCCGGGCGATTCGGTCATTGTCGGCCGCAAGCCCACGGGCACGCTGATTGTCGACAACCTGCTGCCGGGCAGGAACCTGTATTTGCTGTCGACCGGCACGGGTCTGGCGCCGTTCATGAGCATCATCCGCGATCCGGAAGTCTACGAGCGCTATGAACACATCGTGCTCACGCATACCTGCCGTTTCGTCGACGAACTTGCCTACCGCGACCTCATTACCGAGCACCTGCCGGCGCACGAGTATCTGGGCGAGTACGTGCGCGACAAGCTGATCTACTATCCTACGGTCACGCGCGAAGACTTCGAGAACCAGGGCCGTATTACGGAACTGATCGAGTCGGGCAAGCTTTTCACCGACATCGGCCTGCCGCCGTTCTCGACGCAGGACGATCGCATCATGCTGTGCGGCAGCCCGGATATGCTCAAGGACACGCGTGCGCTGCTTGAAGCACGCGGGTTCACCGAAGGCCACAATCACGCGCCGGGGCATTATCTCGTGGAGCGCGCGTTCGTCGGCTGATCGGCCGTGCCGAGTGCCGCCTGATCGTCAGGCGGCACCATTCTCCAGCGGCGCGATGCCGTCCGGATCAAGGCCGTATTCAGGCGGCCAATGCCATTCCTCCTTGGGTGTCACGCGAGTAGCCTGGCGCTGTCGCGGCGGCAACGGGCGCCTCATGCGAAGACAGGCGGAACAACGCGACCGACTCGCGCAGGCGCTGCGCTTGCGTTTCGAGCGACCCGGCTGCCGCCGACGCCTCCTCGACCAGCGCCGCGTTCTGCTGCGTCATCTCGTCCATCTGTGTGACTGCGCGGTTGACCTGCTCGATGCCGCTGCTTTGCTCGATGGACGCGGCCGAGATCTCGCCCATGATGTCCGTGACCCGTTTGACGGCCTGCACGATGTCGGCCATCGTGGTGCCCGCGCGCTCGACCAGCATCGTACCGTTCTGAACCCGTTCGCCGGAGGCTTCGATCAGCCCTTTGATCTCCTTCGCGGCCGCCGCGCTGCGCTGGGCGAGGGTGCGGACTTCGCCGGCCACGACCGCAAAGCCGCGGCCCTGTTCGCCGGCACGCGCCGCTTCGACGGCGGCATTGAGTGCGAGGATGTTCGTCTGGAAGGCGATGCCGTCGATAACGGTCAGGATTTCCGTGACCTTCTGCGAGCTTTCCGCAATGCCGCGCATCGTTGTCACGACCTCCTGAACCACATTCCCGCCCCGTTCGGCCGTCTCGGAAGCGGTCACGGCAAGCTGACTGGCCTGGCGCGCATTCTCGGCGTTTTGTTTGACGACCGCCGTCAACTCTTCCATGCTGGCTGCCGTTTGTTCGAGCGACGACGCTTGCGATTCGGTGCGTTGCGAGAGATCCGCATTGCCTTCCGCGATTTCGTGGGCGCCGGCATGGATCGCCTCGGTGCTTTCGCGCACGACACCGACGGTGGTCGCGAGCGATTGCTGCATGCGGCCCAGCGCACCGAACAGATGGCCCATTTCATTCGATGTGCGCTGCTGCACGCGGGCGCTGAGATCGCCGCCGGCGATACGTTCGAAGTGGCCGATCATCTGCTGAATGGGGCGCACCACCGCGCGCGCGAGCATCAGGCGGCCCCACACACCGACGACCAGCGCGACGGCGAGGGCTACGCCGAGCGAGATCTGCATGGTGAGAAAACGCGTTTGCGCCGCTTGAAAGCGCGCATTCTGGCGGGCGATCAGTATCTCTTCCAGATTGCGCAGGATCGAGTCGTAGGCGGCGTAGGCGGGGGGGGCCATGCGTGACTGGATCTGGTGGTACGTGGTCATGTCGCCGGCCTTGAGCGCGGCCATGGACGGATCGATGATTTCCTTGAGGAAAGCCTGACGCTTGAGGTCTGCGGCGCGGGCAAGTTCGTCTTCCTTCGCATCGTCCTTCGGGCGTGTCATGTACGCTTTCCACTGGGCGTCCGATTGCTCGACGTACCCGCTGCTGCGCTTGAAGACCTTGGCGGCGCCTTCGGGGTCGTCGCCGAGCGCGAGGTATGACGAATACGTCGACATCGACAGGCGCAGGCGTAGCAGTTGCTCGGAGGCTATCTTGAGTTCCGCGAGCGCGGGGGTATCGACCTTGGAGATGGCGCTGAGGGATTGATTGCTCGACGCCAGGGCGCTCATGCCGAGTACGCAGACAACAATGAGCAGGGCGCCGAGCAAGCCAACGACCAGCGTCAGGCTGGTCCGAATCGTGATGTTCTTATACATGTTTTCGACAGGAGAGGATTGTCCTGGTCGCGCGCATGTCCCTTGCGCGGCCCCGTCCCGGGCGTTGATGCGACTAACGCGGGGGTATAGGGATTATCGGCATATAAGAACCGGAACTTGAGGTGAGGCCGGTGTTACTGCAGCGATTCGGTCGTTTCCATGTTTTTGCCGGCGTTTGCGTGGCCGGATGTTTCATTTCGCGGTTGTGGCGGTGTTGCTGCCGACGCGTGCGCGGCCTTGAAGCCGAAATGGTCGACGGCGCGCGCCATGCGTGCGTAGGCTTCGCGCTGGGTATCACGCAGCAGCGTGGCCAGGTCGTTCGGGTCGATGTCGAGCATGTCTTCGCGGCGTGCGAGCACGGCTTCGACGTCTTCAAGCAGGACCGGAATCGGCGTCATCATGACGGGTTTCGGGGTCGGTGTGGCGGGGCGAACTGCGGCATGCGGATACCGGTGGCCGGTCAGCGCGTGGTAAAGGATCGCGGTACCCAGCAGGGCGACGGATTGCACGGCGATCGGTTCGAGCACGAACCCGAAACCGAGTGCGTGGACCGACGGGCCGCCGAGGACGGCGGTCAGCGCGACAGCCCCTGAAGGCGGGTGGACGCACCGGAAAGTGAACATCAGCGCGATGGTGACGCCGACTGCGGCGGCGGCGGCGGGAACGGGCGATCCGAAATAGTTTGCGCAGGCGACACCGACGGTGGCGGCAATCAGGTTACCGCCGAGGATTGACCACGGTTGTGCAAGGGGGCTGGCCGGTACGCCGAACAGGAGTACGGCCGAGGCGCCCATGGGGGCGACCAGCCATGGAATGCTCGCCGCCGGGCCGAGCAGCCAATGCATCGACCCGCCCGTGAGGGCGATACCGACGAGTGCGCCGAACCCTGCGCGCAGGCGCTCGGACCATCGAACCGGCGCCACTGCGGGCGCGAAGCCGGTCAACCAGCGCCGGATGTCCGAAAACGTCACCATGCCATGTTGCTCCAATGTCGAAGGCCCCTGTCCTTGGCGGGAGGCCTGGATGATATTTCGTGCATGATATATCGTATTTCTTGAAATGGGGGTGTCTGCGAAAAAATATCGTATTGTGATGTAATTTTCGGGATATGGAAAGGGCGGGGGTGCTTGAGGCATGGCGGGAATGCGTTTTCGGATGGGGGCTTTCTTGCCTTTTTACTAGTGCCGTCTGCCGCCGGGCTTGCCATTGATGCTCGCGCCGGCCGCAACTGCCCGTCTTGCCTATTGATGCTCACGCCGGCCGCAGCATTGACCCGCTTTCCGCTCCCGACAGAACACACGTACGCGGAAAGCGGGTCAACGCTCCGGCGAACCGCCATCGTTCCGTCGACACACCGCCTCAAGCCGCCCAATGCTTGCCCCAGTCTGACGCGACAGCCGTCTTCACCAGTCGCTCCACGCGGCATGCCAATTCCCGGACTCGCTCTCGAGGGACCGGCGTCGACTCCGATAATCGTCATGCCGTGACACCTCGGCGGTCCACACAGCCCCCGCGGCCTCGGGGCCGTAAACCGAACGCGGGTTTCGATGTGCCGGCACCGCACGATGCGCCCCGGTTCGTTGAAACCCTCGGTGTATTCCGGCCTTATCGCGAAGGTCTGGGCGGTAACGCATCGATAACCGCCCGGATGAGATGCCATCCGGGCAAAGCGGCCGCTGCGGGCGGGCGTTACGCGGCAAGCGGCTGCGCACGCTCGATGAAGTGGTTCCGCTGCTCGAAGATTTGCGCCGAAAGTTCATGCGCAGTGCTCGCGAGTTCTTCGAGTTGCTCAAAGAACGCATGAACGAATTCCTCATCCAGCGAATCGATGCCGCCTTGGCCACCGGCGTGCCGTTCGATTTGTCGACGGAGGCGCAATGGGAGTACGCAGCGCGCAGCGGTGGGCAAAACTTCATCTGGGCGACGGACAACGGCCATCTCGATATCGGACGCAATGCCCCTTCTTACGAGCAGGAAAAGTTGCTGAGCCCAGTGGTGAAAGGTCATCCGACAGGTCAGGGGGCCGTCTGGCGCACGGCCCTCAATCCGGTGGGCATGTTTCCGCCGAATCCGCTGGGATTCTATGACATGAGTTCGAACGGTTGGGAGTGGATGCAGGACCGGTATGACGCTTCGTATTACCAGGTGAGCCCCGAGCGGGATCCCAAGGGGCCGGCGAGCGGCACGAAGCGGGTCGAACGCGGCTATGCGGAAGGCGACTATCCGTCAGGCGGGGTTCTCAACCGGTTTTCCCGTGACCCCATGATTACCGGGAGAAATCTTGATACGTGGGAGATGGGGCCGGGGCTACCGGCGACGCACACGGTGCGTTGCGCCGTGAATCTGGCTCGACCGGTTGCGGGAGTGAAGTGATGGTACTTTTGACCGGGGGATCTCATACGCGAGAAGCGCGCCCGACGTCGTCGCGGATGAACGGCACCGCGTGATACGCAGTGGTGCGTCGAAACCCACGTTCGGTTTACGGCCCCGAGGCCGCGGGGGCTGAGTGGACCGCCGGGGTGTCACGGCATGACGATTATCGGAGTCGACGCCGGTCCCTCGAGAGCGAGTCCGGGAATCGGCATGCCGCGTGGAGCGGCTGGTGAAGACGGCGGTAGTGTCAGACTGGGGCAAGCATTGGGTGGCTTGAGGCAGTGTGTCGACGGAACGGTGGCGGTTCGCCGGAGCGTTGACCCGCTTTCCGCGTACGTGTGTTCTGTCGGGAGCGGAAAGCGGGTCAATGCTGCGGCCGGCGTGAGCACCCATAGGCAAGACGGGCAGTTGCAGCCGGTGCGAGCATCGATACGCAAGCGACACACTGCCGGCCCCGAAGGTATCAGCGCCCGATGACAATCTGGGCGATGATGCCGCTCCGAACGGATATCAGAAGGTAATCGCTGCCCACGCCGACCCATTGGTAGCCATACGGTGGCGGCGGCAGGCCATAGGGGCGCCAGTTTTCGATCACGTAATTGCGGCCGCGGTAATCATACGGAATCCTATCGCCCCGGCGCCATGGCTTGTGTGCCCACGGCGGCGGTGCCGGAAACGGAGGGCGGGGCGGTGGACGACCATGGATGGGAGGGCGCCCGCCGTGGCCCGGTGGCCGGCCACCGTGTCCAGGAGGGCGTCCGCCGTGCCCGGGCGGTCGGCCCCCGCCGTTTCCGGGAGGGCGCCCGCCGGGACGGCCCGGGCCAGACGGCAGTGTCTGCGGTCCGCCTTGCGCCTGGACGAATGTCGATATGCCGGCGAGTCCGGCGGTGGCCGTTGCCGTGAAGAGCGCCAGAAGTGCACGTCGCGTTGTCATCGAAGGCTCCCTGTCGATGCGGTCGGAAGACCGGGAATGGTGTTCGGGTACACCCGCGGTCAGCCGGCAGGCCGGCTGACGCCACCATCCTAACATTCGGATTGCTGATTGCATCCATCCTGGCCGCTCGCACGACCGCAGGGCCTTCGCAATGACGATCAGCGTGCCGCGACCGTTGCCGGCGTGAGACTTTGCGGCGCCGATTGCTGCGGGGACGTTGCCGGCCCGCCCGCATCACCCCAGCCGCCGCCGAGCGCGCGGATCAGGTTGACGGTCGACACCGCTTGCGCGCCCGCCAACTGCACCGCGCTACGTTGCGACTGAAGCACCGACCGTTCCGCATCGATGACTTCCAGATAGCTGATCGAACCCTCCTGATACTGCGTGCGCGACAGTTGCGCCGCCCGGTTCGAGGCCTTCACCGCGTCGCCTTGCGCGCGCGTCTGATCAGAAAGCAAACGCAGGTTCGACAGGTTGTCCTCGACCTCCTGGAACGCAACGAGCACCTGCTGCCGATAGTTCGCCACATCCTCCTCGTACTGCGCACGCGCACGCGCCAGGTTGCCGCTGCGCGCGCCGCCGTCAAAGATCGGCAGCGACAGCATCGTGCCCGCGAGCGGCCCGAGCAGGAACGTGCGGCTCGACCACTTGAACAGGTCGCCAAGCGAGCCCGCCTCGAACCCGCCTGCCCCCGTCAACGACAGCGACGGGAAGAACGCCGACTTGGCGACACCAATGCGCGCGTTGGCGGCGGCCATCGCACGCTCGGCCGCAGCGATATCGGGGCGGCGCTCCAGCAATGCGGATGGCAGGCCCGCCGGAATCTGCACGCCGACAGGCACGAGCGGCCGCGCCGGCATGTCAAACTCGGCCGGCGTCTTGCCGAGCAAGATTGCGAGACTATGTTCGGACGCGGCACGCAAACGCGCCACCGCCAGCGCATCCGACTGCGCGGTCGCCAGTTCGGCCTTGGCGCGGGCAACGTCGAGCTCGCCGATATCGCCTTCCTCAAAGCGCCGCTGTACCAGCTTCAGGGCCTCCGCCCGCAACGTCACGGTGCGCGTGAACAGATCCTGTTCAGCATCGAGTTCGCGCAAGTTGAAGTAGTTCTGCGCGACGTCGGCCTGCAATGCCAATTGCACCGAACGGAATAGCGCTTCGCTTTGATCGGCGTCAGCGCGTGCGGCGGCGATACTGTCCGAAACACGGCCGAACAGATCGACCTCGTACGCGACGGTGGCTTGCGCGCGCCACAGCGTCTGCGGCGCAACGTTGCCGTCGGCCGGCAAGCCTTGCGAGGCCGGCGACGCTTTCTCGCGCGTGGGACCGAAGCCCGCATCGATCTTCGGGAAGAGGCCGGCGCGCGCTTGCTGCTGTACACCGCGCGCTTCCTTCACGCGCGCTGCCGCCGCCTTCAAGCTCTGGTTGGCGGCAAGCGCCTCGGTCTCGAGCCTGTCGAGGGTGGCGTCGCCGAATGCCTTCCACCATTCGCCGCGCGCGACGGCTTCCGACGGCTGCGCCGGTTTCCACGTGCCCGCTTCGTGCGAGGCGAGCGCCGCTTCCTTGAATGCCGTCGGCATTGAGACGGCCGGGGTTTCATAGGTCGGGGCCATCGAGCAGCCGGCAACCACCAGCAGGGCGCCAAGCAGCCCGGAGACGCCGAAGCCGCGTTTCATCCACATCGTCTTCATGATTCGATTCCTCAAACTTCAGCCGTGACGTTGGCCGGGACCGTCGGCGCATGGGCGCTATGCAGCGCGCGCTTGCCAGCCATCGTGCGCAACAGTACGTAGAACACGGGGGTCATCATCAGGCCGAAGCCGGTCACGCCGAGCATCCCGAAGAACACCGCGACACCCATGGCGTGACGCATTTCCGAACCGGCGCCCGTCGATGTCACGAGCGGCACCACACCCATGATGAAGGCGATCGACGTCATCAGGATGGGGCGCAGACGCAAGCGGCTCGCCTCGATCGCCGCTTGCAGCGCGGTCCGTCCCTGCAGTTCCAGTTCCCGGGCGAATTCCACGATCAGGATGGCGTTCTTCGCCGAGAGTCCCACCAGTACCATCAAGCCGATCTGCGTGAAGATGTTGTTGTCGCCGCGCGTCAGCCATACGCCGAACAGCGCGGACAAGATGCTCATGGGGACGATCATGATCACCGCCAGCGGCAGGGTCAGGCTTTCGTACTGCGCCGCAAGCACCAGGAACACGAGCAGCACGCTGATCGGGAACACCCACATCGCCGAGTTGCCGGCCAGGATCTGCTGGAACGTCAGGTCGGTCCATTCGAACTTCACGCCATGCGGCAGGGTCTGCGCCGCAATGCGTTCGACCGCAGCCTGCGCCTGGCCCGATGAATATCCGGGTGCCGGGCCGCCGTTGATGTCGGCTGCGGTGAAGCCGTTGTAACGCACGACCATTTCCGGACCGTAGGTCGGCGACACCTTCACCAGCGATGACAGCGGCACCATCTCGCCATTGCCATTGCGTGTCTTGAGCAGGCCGATGTCGTCGGCGTGGGCGCGGTAGGGCGCATCCGCCTGCACACGCACCTGATACACGCGGCCGAACTGGTTGAAATCGTTGACATACAGCGAGCCGAGGTAGATCTGCATCGTGTCGAACACGTCGGTGACGGGCACGCCAAGCTGTTTGGCCTTCACGCGGTCGAGGTCGACGTTCAATTGCGGCACGTCGATCTGGTAGGACGAGAACGTCGGGCCCAGTTCCTTGGTCTGCGAGGCTTTCTTGATGAACGCCTGCGTGGCCGCGTTCAGCGCCTCGTAGCCGACGGCGCCGCGGTCTTCCACCTGCAGCTTGAAGCCGCCGAGCGTGCCGAGACCCAACACGGGCGGCGGCGGAAACACGGCGATGAACGAATCCTTCATTTGCGAGAATTTGCCGTTCAATGTGCCGGCGATCGCGCCGGCCGACAGCGTCTTGTCATGACGCTCGGAGAACGGCTTGAGCGTGACGAACACGATGCCGGCCGACGACGAGTTCGTGAAACCGTTGACGGACAAGCCCGGGAACGCGACGGCGCTCTGCACGCCCGGTTGCTTGAGGGCGATGTCCGTCATGTCGCGGATGACCTTTTCCGTACGGTCGAGCGATGCGCCGGTCGGCAGTTGCGCGAAGGCAACCAGGTACTCCTTGTCCTGCGCAGGCACGAAGCCGCCGGGAACGACCTTGCTCATCAGCACAGTACCGCCCAGCAGTACGAGGTAGATCGCCATCATCACGGCCTTGCGGCTGATCACGCGCGTCACCCCGCGGCCATATTGCTCCGAGCCGCGGTGGAATACACGGTTGAACGCGGCGAAAAAGCGGCCGAAGAGGCGGTTCATCTGGCGCGTGAGCCAATCCGGCTTGTCGTGATGGCTCTTGAGCAGTAGCGCGGAGAGGGCAGGCGAGAGCGTCAGCGAGTTGAATGCGGAGATGACCGTCGAGATGGCGATCGTCATGGCGAACTGCTTGTAGAACTGTCCCGTCAGGCCCGACATGAAGGCGAGCGGCACGAACACGGCCACGAGCGTGAGCGCGATGGCAATGATCGGCCCGCTGACTTCGCGCATGGCCTGGTAGGTCGCTTCCTTTGGCGACAAGCCGGAGGCGATGTTGCGCTCGACGTTTTCCACCACGACGATTGCATCGTCGACCACGATCCCGATCGCCAGCACCATGCCGAACAGCGAGAGCGCGTTGATGGAATAGCCGAAGCCGAGCAGCAGCGCGAATGTGCCGATGATCGATACGGGCACCGCCAGCAGCGGGATGATCGACGCACGCCACGTTTGCAGGAACACGATCACGACCAGCACGACCAGCGCGATGGCTTCAAGCAAGGTATGGACGACGGCCTTGATCGACGAGCGCACGAACTGCGTCGGATCGTAGACGATCCGGTATTCGACGCCCGGCGGCATGTCGGCCTGCAGTTCCTTCATGGCCTCACGGACCTGGTCGGAAATCCGCAGCGAGTTCGCCCCGGGGGACTGGTTGATCGCCAACGCCACGGCAGGCTTGTTGTCGAGCAGCGAACGCAGGCCGTATTGCGATGCGTCGAGCTGTACGCGGGCGACGTCGCGCAGGTGCGTGACGGCGCCGTCGGGCGAGGTCTTCAGGATGATGTCGCGGAATTCATCTTCGCTCGTCAGCCGGCCACGGGCGTTCACGTTCAACTGCAACGGCGTGCCCGGCAGGCTCGGCGAGGCGCCGATGACGCCGGCGGCGACCTGTACGTTCTGCTCGCGGATCGCCTTGACGACGTCGGAAGCGGTCATGCCACGCTCGGCCACTTTGGCCGGGTCCAGCCACACGCGCATCGAATAGTCGCCGGCGCCCCACAACTGGACCTCGCCGACGCCGTTGATGCGCGACAGACGGTCCTTGACGTTGATCAGCGCGTAGTTGCGCAGATACGTCATGTCGTAGCGGTCGTTCGGCGAGATCAGGTGGACGACCATGGTCAGCGTCGGCGACGATTTGATCGTCGTCACGCCGAGGCGCTGCACGTCTTCCGGCAGGCGCGGCAGCGCTTGCGAGACACGGTTCTGTACGAGCTGCTGGGCCTTGTCCGGATCGGTACCGAGGCGGAACGTCACGGTCGTCGTGAGGTTGCCGTCGCTATTGGCCTGCGACTGCATGTACAACATGTTTTCGACGCCGTTGATCTGCTCTTCGAGCGGCGCGGCGACCGTTTCGGCGATCACTTTCGGGTTCGCCCCCGGATATTGGGCGTGCACCACGACCGACGGCGGCACGACTTCAGGGTATTCCGAGATCGGCAGCTGGAAGACGGCGATGAGGCCGGCCAGCAGTGTCACGATCGAGAGCACGCCCGCGAAAATGGGTCGGTCGATAAAGAATTTTGATATGTTCATGACGAAACTCGATCAGGGTCGCGGCGTTTTTATGAACGCGGCGCTGCCGGATTGGCGGCGACGGTCTTGCCTGGCGCCGGGGTGTCGGCGCCCGCCATCTGCACGGACTTCGGATTGACGGCGTCGCCCGGACGCACACGTTGCAGGCCGCTCACGACAATGCGCTCGCCGGCCTCGAGACCGGTCGCGATCTCGCGCAGACCTTCGTGGCGCGCGCCCAGCGTGACTTCGCGGTACTGCACCTTGTTCTGTGCATCGACCACCATCACGAATTTCTTGCTCTGGTCGGTGCCGATCGCGGCTTCGTCCACCAGTACTGCGGCATGCGGCGCACCGCCGCCGACCTTGATGCGGGCATACAGGCCGGGGACGAGCGTGCCGTCCGAATTGTCGAAGCGTGCGCGCACCCGGATGGTGCCGGAGGTCGTGTCGAAGCGGTTGTCGACGGAGGCCACGTCGCCGGTGCGCGAATAGCCGTCTTCGTTGGCCAGGCCGAGCGACACGGGCACCGGGGCGGTACTGCGCGCGTCTTTCGACAGATAACGCAGGAAGGTCTGTTCATCGACGTCGAACGAGGCGTAGATCGGCGAGACCGACACGACCGTCGTCAACGGTTGCGAGCCGGCGCCGGCCGAGACCGTATTGCCGACGGTGATTTCCGCGCGCGATACGCGGCCCGCGATGGGGGCGACGATCTGGGTGTAGCCGAGATTGATGCGGGCCGTTTCCACTGCAGCTTTCGCGGCCTTCAGGTTCGCGGCGGCTTCACGCGCGGCATTGTCCTTCTGGTCGAAGTCGCGCTTGGCGATCGCGTTGTCCGCAATCAGGCGCTGGGCGCGGGCGAGATCCGTGCTGGTGTAAACGTCACGGGCCTGCGCGGCGGCGAGTTGTGCCTGGGCGCGGTCGACTTCGGCGGCATACGGGCGCGGGTCGATGGTAAACAGCGGATCGCCTTTCTTGACCAGGGCGCCGTCCTTGAAATGGACGGCGACGATCGTGCCGGAGACGAGGGGCTTGATGTCGACGCGGTCGATCGCTTCGAGACGGCCCGAATAGCTTTGCCAGTCGGTGATGGTGCGCGCGAGGACGTTGGCAACGTCGACTTCCGCGGCCGGCACGGATTGCACGGCCGACGGCGTGCTGGCGTCGACGCGCACGACGGTGAACGTGCCGATGGCGATCACGGCCAGCGTGGCGGCAATGGCGAAGGCGAGGGGTTTGCGAGCGATAGTCATGTCGAAAATCTCCGTAGACAGGGATTTACTTGTTATGGCCGACCGGCGGCAACGCCAGTTGACGGGTAAAAAAGGCCGCAACTTCGGAGAGCGCGGCGGGCAGGGCGGCCAGTGCGCCATGCGAGGCGCTGCGATGGCGCGTGACTTGCGTCGGGACCCCGGCGGCGATCAGTTCGCCGGCGTACTTCTCGGCCTCCACGTGCAGCAGGTCGTGTTCGGCCGAGGCAATAAGCGCCGGGGGCAGGCCCGCCAGCCGGCGAGATTCGAGCGGCGCGGCATACGGATGCAGTCGTTGCGCCGCGTGCGGCAGATAGGCGCGGTAGCAGGCGGCGCATTCGCGGGCTTCGACGTCGGAGGGCAGTTTGACGTCGCCCAGGCGAGTCATGCTCGGATCGAGCAGCGGCGCGAGCAGCGCCTGTGCCCCAATCTCGATCTCGCCGCGATCACGCGCGATCATGGCGAGTGCCGTTGCAAGATTGCCGCCCGCGTCGTGACCCGCGACGCCCATGCGGCGTGCGTCGCCGCCGAAGCGGCGGGCATGGCGATATGCCCAGAGGGCGGCGCGATAGGCGTCTTCCGGCGCGGCCGGAAACGGGTGCTGCGGGGCAAGCGAGTAGGCGACCGACACGACCAGCGCCGGCACCTGGCTGGCGAGATAGTGGGCCGCCGCGTCGCCATCGTCGAGCGAACCCCGGGTGAAGCCGCCACCATGGAAATACATGACGGTCGGCAGGCGTGCGCCGAGCGGCACGACAACGCCGTCTTCACCCGACGGCGCCGCCTGATGCGGCTGCGGCCGGTACAGGCGCAGTGCGATCTGGCCGGCGTGGCCTTCGATAGTGACGTCGTCGGTGCGAACCCCGGCGATGGGCGCCGACATTTTCGGCTGGGCAGTGGCTGACATGTTGCGTGGCGCTGAGCGCCCCTTTGGCAGAGAGAATGAACCGAAGTCTAGTCACCACGCACGCGCGGATAAACGCCTATAATTTGGCAACACTATTCGGCCATGACGACTAATCCGCGCTACCCGCGCCGGCATTGGTTTATGCCCTGGTGGAATATTCATATATTTGGGGAATCGTATGGATCGCCTACAAGCGATGCAGGTATTCACGCGCGTGGTGGAGGCCAACAGCTTCTCGCGCGCGGCTGACATGCTCGAAATGCCGCGCACGTCCGTGACCACCGTCATCCAGAATCTCGAAGCGCATCTCGGCACCCGTTTGCTGCAGCGAACCACGCGCCGTCTCAACCTGACGCCGGACGGCGCGGCCTACTACGAACGCTGTCTGCGGATCCTGGCCGACATTGAGGAGACCGAATCATCGTTTCGGGAGGGGAGCCAGCGTGTACGCGGCAAGTTACGCGTCGACATGCCGGGCTCGATGGGAAAATTGATCGTGCTGCCGGCGTTGTGTGAATTCCACACGAAGTATCCGGAAGTCGAATTGATGATCGGCATGGGCGACAAACCGGTCGATCTGATTCAGGAAGGCGTGGACTGCGTGCTGCGCGTGGGCACGCTGCAGGATTCGAGCCTGGTGGCGCGCCGAATCGGCCTGTTCCAGGGGCTGACGTGTGCCGCCCCCGGCTATCTGGAACGCATGGGCGTGCCGCGCACACTGGATGATCTCCAGCAACATATTGCGGTGCACTATTTTTCCAGCCGAACGGGCCGCGTGCTCGATGACGAGTTTCTCGTCGACGGCAAGGAGGTCGAGATCCGCATGGCGGGCCCGGTCGCGGTCAATGACGCCGAGGCGTATCTGACGTGCGGGCTCGAAGGCTTCGGCATCATCCAGATCGCGCGCTTCATGGCGCTGCCGTACTTGCAAAGCGGGCAGTTGGTGGAACTGCTGCCTGAGTGGAAGCCGCCTCCCATGCCGATTTCGGCCGTGTATCCGCACAATCGACATTTGTCGCCGAAGGTGCGGGTGTTTGTCGATTGGGTGGCCGAGTTGTTCGAGCGATGCCCGCTGCTGCAAGGACTGGACGAGACGTCGATCGAATGCAAACCGACCGTCGCCTCCGCAAGCGATATGCGGTGGCGCAGGGAAGGGGCCGATACCACGCCTGAAGTGGTGGTGTGAGGCGCTGCGGCGCCTTGTCAGCCTGCCACCAGCCCCTTCTCCGCAAGCCAGGCCGCATTGAACAGCCGGGCAAAATAAAGATTGCCGCGGTCGCACAGCAGCGTGACGATGGTGTGACCGGGTCCCATTTCGCGTGCGAGCCGGACGGCTGCCGCCACGTTGATTCCGGTCGAGCCGCCGACGAACAGACCTTCTTCCCGCAACAGTCGATACACCATCGTGACGCAAGTCTGGTCATCGACGCGGATGGCATCGTCGATGGGGGTGCCTTCGAGGTTGGCGGTCACGCGGGTGGAGCCGATGCCTTCCGTGATGGAATTGCCCTCCGCCTGGATGTCGCCGGTCTTCACGAAGCTGTACAGGCCGCTGCCGTGCGGATCCGCCAGGATCGTTTTGACGGCCGGGTTTTGTTCCTTGAGATACCGCGCAACGCCCGCGAGCGTGCCACCGGTACCGGTGGAACAGACGAACGCATCCACCTTCCCTGCGGTGTCGCGCCAGATTTCCGGTCCGGTCGTCTCAAAGTGAGCCTGCCGGTTGACGAGGTTGTCGAATTGATTGGCCCAGATCGCGTTGTCGGTCTCCTGCGCCAATCGGCCGGCAATCTTCTGATAGTTGTCGGGATCTTTGTACGGCACCGCGGGCACCGGGCGCACCTCGGCGCCGAGCACGCGCAGCAGATCCATTTTTTCCTGCGACTGGGTTTCGGGAATGACGATCACGCATCGGTATCCGCGTGCGGCGCAAATATGCGCCAATCCGATGCCGGTGTTGCCGGCTGTGCCTTCGACCACCGTGCCGCCGGCCTTGAGAGTGCCGCGCCGCTCGGCATCCTGAATGATGTAGAGGGCGGCACGGTCTTTCACCGATCCGCCAGGATTCAGGAATTCGGCTTTGCCGAGAATCTCGCACCCGGTCTGGGCACTGAGCTTGCCAAGCCGGATCAGCGGCGTATTGCCGATACTGCCGACGAAACCATCCTGTATGGCCATGCTGCCTCCTGCCTGCGATCCAACGACTGCGCGCCGCACACACATACAGCATAGTTCGACGGACGGTGCCGTGCGGTCGTATCGCCACGCTTTCGCCGGCGGGTATTCGCAGAGGGCCCGCGCTTTGGGTTTCCTGGCAACCTGGCTAGCTTGTGGCGATGCCCCGGATCTCATGAAAATCATGTCCGTCAGCTGTTGATTCTTTTTCGCTGCCAAGGGGGCAAATCATCATGAGTGAACATGACTTGGTACTACCGCTGAATCCGGAGCAAATCCAGCACATCCGCGCAATGACCGGGCAAGATATTGCGTCGATCAGGGTTGTCTCCCATCCGCCGGCCATACAGGGGCCTCAGGGGGCTGCACAAGGACTCCAGGGCGCGCAAGGCGTCCAGGGGGTTCAGGGCGTCCAGGGCGTCCAAGGACCGCAAGGCTTCCAGGGCGTTCAGGGCGTTCAGGGCGTTCAGGGCCCGCAAGGCTTCCAGGGTCCGCAAGGCGTTCAGGGTATGCAGGGGCATCAAGGCTTCCAGGGCCCGCAAGGCGTCCAAGGTCCGCAAGGCGTTCAGGGCGTTCAGGGCGTGCAGGGTCATCAGGGCTTCCAAGGTCCGCAAGGCGTCCAGGGCGTGCAGGGTCCGCAAGGCTTCCAAGGTCCGCAAAGCGCTCAAGGCTTGCAGGGACATCAAGGCTTCCAAGGCCCGCAGGGCGTCCAAGGCGTGCAGGGCTTCCAGGGCCCGCAGGGTTTCCAAGGCGTGCAGGGCTTCCAGGGCCCTCAGGGTTTCCAAGGCGTGCAGGGCTTCCAAGGCCCGCAAGGCGTGCAGGGTCCGCAGGGCGTTCAAGGCATGCAAGGTCATCAAGGTGTTTGGGGCGTGCAGGGTCCTCAAGGCTTCCAAGGTCCGCAAAACGCCTATGGCGTGCAAGGGCATCAAGGCATCCAGGGCCCGCAGGGCGTACAAGGCATGCAGGGTCCGCAAGGCTTCCAAGGTCCGCAAAACGCCTACGGCATGCAGGGGCACCAAGGCATCCAGGGCCCGCAAGGCGTTCAGGGCGTGCAGGGGCCGCAAGGCGTCCAGGGCTACCAGGGCATGCAGGGCGCTCAGGGTGTCCAAGGGCATCCGCTGCCCCAAGGCGTCCAAGGTTCGCAGGGGTTTCAAGGCGCGCAAGGCCCACAGGGTCCTCAAGGTCTCAATGGTATTCAGGGACCGCAGGGTAATTAAGGCGAGCACTGACGACGAGTGATGCGTGGCAGGAGCCGCCGGGCGCACAACGCGGCCGGCCGCTCCTGGCGCAATCGCCCGGGATCGATGCGGCAGCATCGTCCGCTCTCATCCGGTGCCCGTCGTCATGGCCGCGCCGCACGTGCGCCTGCGCTGTTTGAATCCGTGCTGTCCTTCCCGCCTGGGAGTTTCGGAAATGTCATCCGCCATCCTGAATCTGTCTCCGGAACAACGCGAGGCATTGTTCAACGCCACCGGCATGCCGTTGCGCCGGCTCGGCATCGACGTATCGAGCGGCGTCGCCCGCGCCATTGACCGCCATTGCACACGCTGCCTGTTGGCGGAAGACCTTCCGGGGGTGCAGATCGGTCCGACGGGCCTGTGCAGTGACTGTGTTGAATTCGAAGTCGAATCGGCACAAGGGTTCTATGCACCGGAGCGGCTGCTTGAAGTTGTCAGTACGTACCGGGGGGCGGGCACGCCGGATTCGGTGCTGGCATTCTCGGGCGGCAAGGACAGTGCGCTTGCGCTATGGCTCGCCGTCAATGAACTGAAGCT
Organism: Pandoraea terrae; assembly: GCF_902459695.1. Classification (GTDB taxonomy): domain Bacteria; phylum Pseudomonadota; class Gammaproteobacteria; order Burkholderiales; family Burkholderiaceae; genus Pandoraea; species Pandoraea terrae. The sequence goes on along the minus strand of NZ_CABPRZ010000002.1, from coordinate 359,997 downwards.
CAAGCCAGTCGCGGTTCTGGTGGACAACGGGTTCATACCCGATGCCGTGAAAGAGAATGGCCGCGCACTGTGCGCACGCTTCGGCGTCGATCTGGTGATCGAGACCATCGACATTCGTCGCGCGGCGCGCGAGTCGCTGCAATCGACCGACGGCAAGATCCCCTGTACGTCGTGTATCGGGGGCGTGTTCGCTGCGATGGCAAAGACTTGCAGAGCCCGCAATCTTCGGCTGATCCTCAGTGGGCATCGGTTTCCGCCGCTGGCCTATCCGGTCAGCGCGTTCACGAAACGAAATGAAGACAATGCGTTCATGTGCGCGTCGCCGCTGCTCTCACGGCGCATGAGCGAGTCGGAGCAGCTCGCGTTGATTCGGGCGGCAGGATGGCATAGCGTCGCCATTGCAGGCAACACGTCGAATTGCAAACTGATCGGCGTCGTCGAACAGCATTTGTACGATGTCTACGGCTACAACCCCCATATTTTCGAGGTTTCCAAGGAAATCCGAGCGGGATTTTACGATCGGCGCGTCGGATTCCGAAAGGTCGAACGGCCACGCATCGCGCCGGAACATCTGCACTGGGTGCAGTCGCGCATGGAGGACAAGCTGGCCGACGCACGCGAGGCTGCCGACACGCCACGCGGCCCGGATGCCTCCGACGTGCTGCCAAGGTGATGCCGATGCAAGATTCCATCATTGTCACGGATGACTTCTATCAGGAACCAATGCGCGTGCGCGAGTTCGCGTTGGCGCAGGATTTTTCCGTGAAGGGCAACTATCCGGGCGCCCGCACAGGACCGTTCTTGCAGGCGGATGTCGGCGCGGCCATTCAGGCGATCGTCAAGCGGCCGATCACGTACTGGCCTGTCGACACTTACAACGGGGCGTTCCAGTTCAGCGTCAAGGACGATCGCACGTGGGTACACGCGGACCACACCACGCTGTGGTCCGGCGTCCTGTACCTGAGCCCGAACGCGCCGCCCGGTGCCGGGACTGCGTTCTTTCGGCATATCGAGACCGGCATTGAACTCTACCCGGACGATCATGTCCAGCGGCAACGATGCGACAAGGACGCGAGCGTTCGTGAACGATGGATATTGACCGATCAGGTCGCCAATCGATTCAATCGTCTCGTCTTGTTTCGCGGCAAGCGATTTCATTGCAGTCAGGGCCATTTCGGCCATTGCAAGCGGACCGGGCGGCTCTTCCAGACATTTTTCTTCAACACCGATTTCTGACTTCAATCCATCTCAGGAGGGGCGCAATGGAATCATCGGAATTTTTTCTGCCTGTTGGTTCAATCGAACTCAGCAAGGAGCAATCGGCGGCGATCAAGGCGGCGTTAGGGCAGGACGTCAACGCCGTGCCGATTTATCGCGTCGTGCCGATGTCGAGCGAAAACCATTTCCTGCCGCTCTCCGGGGTGCCCGGGCTCAGCGGCATCGTCGTGCATTACGGTGCGGGACCTTCACAGGAGCCTGCCGGTGCGCAAGTCATCGCCTCGGTGATTGCCGAGATGGCGAACCCGCCGGTCGAAGGCGAGGTATTCGCGGCGCATACGAAGTTGATGGCACCGCGTCCTGACAAGGAGCGCGCGGCCGACCGGCCGGCGCAGGGCAAGACAAAATAGCGGCCGGCGAAGTCGATCTCGCCGGCATCCGGGCAGCCTGGCCAGACCGGCGATCTGCGAAACCTTGCCGGGCTTCTATCGGCATGTGCGGGCACGGGTTGCCGAACAGACGCCCTGGATGTCGACGCCGGTCCCGCGGTAGCGTGCCCGCCCGGCGTCAGGCGGCTTCGTTCACGCGTTGCGCGATATGCGCAAGCGCCTCGTCGACCTGATCGACCAGAATCAGGCAGAGTTCGCCGGCTTTGACTTGCGCGAGCGCCGTGTCGATCGCGAGAAATTCCCCGTGAATTTCCTGCACGTCCTTCGTGCGTTGCGCGTGCGCCAAGCCTTCGCGCAGCAAGGCCAACACCTCGCCGTCCTCGCGGCCGCGCTGGCACTGGTCCTGATACAGGATCACCGCGTCGAACGCGTCCCCGAGGATTTCCGTCTGGCGGCGAATATCCTCGTCTCGACGGTCGCCCGCGCCGGAAATGACCACTGAACGGCGCGTCGCCGGCATCGCCTCCACGGCTTGCGCGAGCGCCAGGATCGCGTCCGGGTTGTGGCCGTAATCGGCGATCACTGTCGCGCCGCGATAGTCGAACAGATTGAAGCGCCCCGGCGCGGTGCCCGCGTCGTTCACAAAGGTCGCCAGTCCCTGACGAATCAGGTCCGTCGGCAGATTCAACGCCCACGCCGCGCCAATCGCGGCCATCGCATTCTCGACCTGGAAGCCGATCGTGCCGCCGCGCGTGAGGGGAATCGCAGACATCGCGTAGCGCGTTTCCTGATCGCGGCAGACGGCGACGATGTCGTTGCCGTCGACGAACACCACACGCTTGCCCTGCGCGCGATGCGTCGCCATGACCGGGTGCGACGGGTCACGGGCGAAGAACGTCACGTTGCCGGGGCAGGCATCGGCCATGCGCGCGACCATCGGGTCGGCAGCATTGAGCACGGCCATGCCGCGCGGGGCCACATTGCGCACGATCACGCTCTTGAGCACCGCCAAATCCTCGACCGTGCTGATGTATGACAGGCCGAGGTGATCGCCCATGCCGATATTGGTGACAACGGCAACGTCACAACGATCGAACGCGAGGCCTTCGCGCAGCAGGCCGCCGCGCGCCGTTTCGAACACGGCGGCGTCGACATCCGGATGCAGCAGCACGTTGCGCGCGCTGCGCGGGCCGCTGCAATCGCCGGTGTCGATGCGTTGCCCCTCGATATAGATGCCGTCCGTGCCCGTCATGCCGACACGCTTGCCGTCGCGCCCGATCAGATGCGAGATCAGGCGCACGGTGGTGGTCTTGCCGTTCGTGCCGGAGACGGCCACCACGGGAATACGGCCGTCGTCGCCATCGGCGAACATCGTCGAGACGATCGCTTCGCCGACTGCGCGGCCCAGGCCGTAAGACGGTTGCAGGTGCATCCGCAGGCCGGGTGCAGCATTGACTTCCACAATGCCGCCTGCCTGTTCTTCAAACGGCTTGATGACGGTTTCGCAAACGGCGTCCACGCCGCAGATGTCGAGGCCGACCATCTGCGCGGCCGCCACGGCGCGCGCGGCGATTTCCGGATGGACGTCGTCGGTCACGTCCGTGGCCGTGCCGCCGGTCGACAGGTTGGCGTTGTTGCGCAGCAGGATGCGCGCGCCCGCGTCGGGCACCGAGTCGGCATTGAGATTCTGTTTGGCGAGCGTGGTGAGCGCAATGTCGTCGAAGCGAATCTTCGTGAGCGACGTCGCGTGCCCTTCACCGCGGCGCGGATCGGCGTTGACCGCCTCCACGAGTTGGCGCACGGTGTGCACGCCGTCGCCCGTCACCTGCGGGGGATCGCGGCGCGCGGCGGCGACCAGCTGATCGCCGACGACGAGAAGACGAAAATCATGGCCGGGGATGTAGCGCTCGATGATGACGTCGCGGCTGATCGCCGACGCGACTTCGAACGCCTTTTCGATTTCCGCGCGCGTGCGAAGGCGCACGGCCACGCCCTTGCCCTGGTTGCCGTCGCGCGGCTTGACCACGACCGGGCCGTCGATGGCCTGCACGGCACGCCAGGCGTCCTCGATATTGCGTACGGTCGCGCCAAGCGGCACCGGCACGCCGGCGGCGTGGAGCAGGGACTTCGTCAGGTCCTTGTCCTGCGCGATCGATTCGGCAACGGCGCTGGTGCGGTCGGTTTCGGCGGCCTGGATGCGGCGCTGCTTGCTGCCCCAGCCGAACTGAACCATGCTGCCCTCGGTCAGGCGGCGGTAGGGAATGCCGCGCGCCACGGCAGCGTGCACGATCGAGCCGGTGCTCGGCCCGAGGCGCACGTCTTCGTCGAGATCGCGCAGGCGATAGAGTGCGTCGGCCAGATCGAACGGGGTGTCGTCCAGGGCGGCGCGCACCAGATTCTGCGCCAGTTCGAACGCCAGCTTGCCGACCGGCTCTTCACTGTATTGCACGACGACCTGAAACGTTCCCGGTTCGATCGTTTGCGCGGTGTAGCTGAACGTGACCGGGCAACCTGCGGCGGCTTGCAGATGCAGCGCCGTGGTAGCGAGGGCGTCGGCCAGCGATGCGGGGCGTTCTTCCGCGTCGGGCGTCAACACCGCCAGCCCGGGGAAACGCGCCCGCAGGCGTGCCTCGAAACCGGCGAGATTGCCGATGGAGTATTCGAGATCGGTGCAGGTCACGATCGCCTCGATGGCGGTGTGACGGCACCAGAGGTTGGGGCCGCGCAGCGCGCGGATGCGGGAGACTTCCATAAATTGCAATCCCTGTCTGTCCACTTCGCGTCTCTCAGGCGGCAAGCGGGCGCGCGCTCGGCTGGCCCATCCATTGGTGCACGAGATCAACGACGGCGGCAGGACCGCCTTCGTCGGCTTGCAAGACGAGCACGTCGCCGGCCACGAGTTGCGCGAGCGCATCTTCTGCGGCCTGGCGGCGGGCGCCTGCTTCAATGATCTGCGGCGCACGGCCGGCCGCTGCGATGCCTGCGCGCAACTGTGCGCGCGACTCGGAGGACGGGCGCTCCTGCTTGACGCTGGCGTCGTTGCACAGCACCACGCGGTCGAACGTCTCGCCGAGCAGGCGGCCTTGTGCCTGCAGGGCGTCATCCATGCGATCGGCGCCCGGTCCGAAAACGGCAATGCGGCGGCGCGCCGGGAATTTTTCCAGCGCGGCCGCCAGCGCCTTCAGACCCGGCGCGTTGTGAACGTCGTCGACGATCACCGTCGCGCCTTGCTTCTCGAAGCGCGTGAAGCGGCCGGGCACGTCGACCTGGCCCACATCGAACGTGCTCACGCCGGCGCGCAGCACGTCGAGCGATACGCCCATCGACCAGGCGGCGGCCACGGCGGCCAATACGTTCTCGATCTGGAAGTCGACGCGGCCGTCGTACGTCAACGGCAGGGCGGCGGTGGCGGCCAGCACGATTTCCGTGTCGCCCGTCGCCAGTATCACGCGAGCGTCGCGCACGAACACGGTGCGTTTGCCGGCGGCGCGATGCGCGGCGATGGCCGGCAGAGCCTCGTCGAGGCCGAAGAAAATCACGTCGCCGTCGCACAGATCCGCCATTTCCACGACGATCGGATCGCGCGCGTTGAGCACCGCCACGCCTTCGGGCAGCACCACGTCGACCTGCGTGCGCAGTACGCTGTACATGCGGTCGATGTCTTCCACGAAATACTGGCCCAGGTGATCCGGCGTATCGAAATTGGTGACGATGCCGACCTGGCAGCGGTCGTAGGCGAGCCCTTCGGACAGGATGGCGCCGCTGTCGTTCTCGAACACGGCGGCGTCGACCGCCGGGTTCATCAGCACGCGGTGCGCAGCGTCCCAATTGGCGCGATCCCCGCGCTCGACCAAACGGTTGCCCAGAAACAGGCCGTCGCTGCAGGCGAGGCCGGTACGCTTGCCCGAAAGCCGCAGCAAATGGTTTAGCAGGCGCGCCACCACGGTCTTGCCGTTCGTGCCGGTAATACCGACGATCGGAATGCGCCCGCCGTCATCCTCCGGAAATAGATGGTCGACAATGGCACGTCCGACCGGACGCGGTTCGCCCGAGGCGGGTTTCAGGTGCATGAGCAGACCCGGACCGGCGTTGACTTCGACAATGGCGCCACGTTGCGCTGCCAGCGGCTTGCCGATGTCTTGCGCGACGAGATCCACGCCGGCGATGTCGAGGCCGACGATCCGCGCGGCCAGTGCCGCATGGGCGGCCACGCTCGGATGGACGCGGTCGGTGACGTCGAACGCGACGTTGCCGTTGCGCTGGATGAGCACATTCTTGCCGGCCGGCGGCACGGATTCGGCCTCGAAGCCCTGGCGCTTGAGCTCCAGACGCGCGGATGCGTCGATGCGCACGCGGTTGAGCGGCTGATCTTCGGCGTTGCCGCGGCGCGGGTCGCTGTTGATTTGCGACTCGATGAGTTCGAGGACGGTGCGTTTGCCATCGCCCGTGACCGAGGCTGTTTCACCCATCGCGGCGGCCACCACGCGCCCGCCCACGACGAGCAGACGGTGTTCGAGGCCGGGCACGAAACGCTCGACGATCACGCCGCTGCCTTCCTCGATGGCCACCTCGTAAGCGGTGACGATTTCGTCGCGCGTGGTGAGGTTGATGAAGACGCCGCGGCCATGATTGCCGTCGTACGGCTTGACGACGACGGGCACGCCGATGTCTTCTGCGGCTTCCCAGGCGTCGTCGGCGCTGTCCACAAGACGGCCTTCCGGCACTGGCACGCCGCACGACTCCAGCAGTTGCTTGGTCAGGTCCTTGTCGCGCGAGATGCTCTCGGCGATGGCGGACGTGCGGTCGGTCTCGGCCGTCCAGATGCGGCGGGCGCGGGCGCCGTAGCCGAGCTGGACGAGATTGCCGTCGGACAAGCGGATATGGGGGATGCCCCGGTCGTCTGCGGCATCGACGATGCAGGCCGTGCTCGGTCCAAGGCAATGTTTGTCGATGAGGTCGCGCAGATGCTCCACGGCAGCGCCGACGTCATACGACCGATTTTCGATGGCCGCCATGACCAGGTCGCGCGCGGCGAACAGCGCGGCGCGGCTCACGTCTTCGTGCCGAGCGCGCACGATGACCTTGTAGACGCCGCGAATCGGCGTTTCGCGAGCTTTGCCGAAGCCGCCGGGCATGCCGGCGAGGTTCTGCAGCTCCAGCGTGACGTGTTCCAGGATGTGGCCAGGCCAAGTGCCTTCTTGCAAACGCTGCAGGAAGCCGCCGCGTTCGCCGACGCTGCAGCGGTGCTCGATCAGTGTGGGCAGCCACTCGGACAGGCGTTCGGGGAATCCGGGGATCTTGTTGGAAGGAAAGTCCTCAAGCTCGCCGATATCGACCCATGCCTCGAGAACGGGCCGGTATGTCCACATATTCGGGCCGCGCAGGGACAGGACATCGAAAATCTCAATGTCTTTCTTTTTCATCAAATGGCTATTTCAGGCTGAAGGCAGGGGATCGAGCGTGCGAACCGCTGCTTCGCGTTGCTCGAAATCTATGCTCGGAAATTTCCGTCAACATTTTTCGTTAACGTCACAGGTGCCGGATGGTTGACGTTTCGGGAAAAAAATCCATGTTGCAGTGTGTCATGCGGGGAACCAAACCCCGCCGGGGCCGTCGCTTGGTTATACTTGCGGCAATTCGCGGGCCGTCAGGGTGGGCTCGCGTTCAATGATCTCACTCCGTTGGATTCAATGTCCGCCGCTTGAGGACACGTCTTGCCGCATCAATGAACAACAATTCCACACAGGTTTTAGCCGAACGCCCACCCATTGGGGCGCGAACCCCTGCCGCCGAAGCGTGGTATCCGGAGGTCGCGCCGCAGCTTGCGCCGGGCGAGTCCGTCGTGGCCTGGCTTACGGTCGATCTCGATGCGAGGCTGCACTTTACGCGCGGCCACGTGCTGGTGACCGACCGCCGCGTCCTGTCGCGCGCCGGCGACGGTGCGATTCCCGCAACGTGGGAAACTTTTGCGTTCCGCGCCGGCATGCAGATGACGCATACGGACCACGCCGGTGTCGGCATGCTCGAATTGACCGATACCCGGGTCCGACTGGGCTGCTGGCGTTATACGCTGGGCCGCAACCCTGCCGCGCTGCAGTTGCTCGATGCGTTCGTGCGCCAGCGCGATCTCGCCGTGTCGGGCCAGGCCGCCGAGATCGAGGCGCCCGCCACGTGCCCGATCTGCAACGCGGAGTTGCCGCCGGGCACCGACGAATGTCCGCAGTGCAATCCGGAGGTCGAGGCCCCGCCGTCGACATGGGCCTTGCTGCGCCTGTGGCGTTTTGCGCGTCCATACCAGTTCCAGTTGCTGTCCGGCTTCCTGCTGACCTTGTGTGCGACCGGCGCTACGTTGATTCCGCCGTACATGACGATGCCGTTGATGGACAACGTGCTGATTCCCTTCCAGAACGGCAAGCCCATCGACTATCACCTGGTCGGCATCTATCTGAGCGGACTGCTCGGCGCAGGCCTGGTGGCTTGGGGTTTGGGCTGGGCGAGGACCTATCTGCTGGCCAAGGTGTCCGAGCGTATCGGCGCCGATCTGCGCACGGCCACGTATCAGCATCTGCTGCGCCTGTCGCTCGAATACTTCGGTGGCAAGCGGACCGGCGACCTGATGGCGCGTATCGGTTCGGAGAGCGACCGGATCTGCGTGTTCCTCTCGCTGCACTTGCTCGATTTTGCGACCGACGTGCTGATGATCGTGATGACGGCGGCGATCCTCATCTCGATCAATCCATGGCTGGCCGTGGTGACGTTGCTGCCGCTGCCGTTCATTGCATGGCTGATTCATCTGGTGCGCGACCGGTTGCGCCATGGCTTCGAGAAAGTCGACCGCATCTGGTCCGAGATCACCAATGTGTTGGCTGACACGATTCCGGGCATTCGCGTTGTGAAGGCGTTCGCGCAGGAAAACCGCGAAGTGGCGCGCTTCAAGGAGGCCAATCGCCACAACCTGATCGTGAACGACCGGGTCAACCGGGTCTGGTCGCTGTTCTCGCCGACGGTTACGTTGCTGACCGAAATTGGTCTGCTGGTGGTCTGGATCTTCGGTATCTGGCAGGTGTCGAATCACGCGATCACGGTCGGCGTGTTGACCGCATTCCTGACCTACATCAGCCGCTTCTACACGCGTCTGGACTCGATGAGCCGGATTGTGTCCGTCACGCAAAAGGCGGCCGCCGGCGCGAAGCGGATCTTCGATATTCTCGATCACGTGTCAAACGTGCCCGAGCCGGCCAATCCGGTCCATCTGAAGGAAGTGAAGGGCGCGATCGATTTGCGCGGCATCGGATTCCGTTATGGCAATCGCGCCGTGATACGCGGCATGGACCTGCGCATCGCACCCGGCGAGATGATCGGTCTCGTAGGGCACAGCGGGTCGGGCAAGAGCACGCTCGTCAACCTGATCTGCCGTTTCTACGATATCGCCGAAGGCTCGATCCAGATCGACGGCGTCGACATTCGTGCGCTGCCGGTGTCGGAGTATCGGCGTAACGTCGGTCTGGTGTTGCAGGAGCCGTTCCTCTTTTTCGGCACGATCGCGGAGAACATCGCGTACGGCAAGCCGGAGGCCACGCGCGCCGAGATCATTGCCGCCGCACGCGCGGCCCATGCGCACGAGTTTATCCTGCGCTTGCCGCACGGCTACGACTCGCTGGTGGGCGAGCGCGGACAGGCCCTGTCGGGCGGCGAGCGCCAGCGCATCTCGATTGCGCGCGCATTGCTGATCAATCCGCGCATCCTGATTCTCGATGAGGCGACGTCATCGGTCGACACGGCCACCGAGAAGGAAATCCAGAAGGCGCTCGACAATCTCGTGCAGGGCCGCACAACGATCGCGATCGCGCACCGTCTGTCGACGCTGCGCAAGGCGGATCGCCTCGTGGTGCTCGATCGCGGCAAGATCGTCGAGGTCGGCAATCACGACGAACTGCTCGCCCGCGAGGGTGCGTATTACACACTGTATCAGGCGCAGGCGCGCAACGTCGACGCCGAGGCCGGCGAAGTGGCCCTCGATGCGGAAGGCGCCGCCGCGGTTGCCGCCGCCGCGGTAGCGTCCGCGCAGCCGCTTTCCGCGAATTAACCGGACGTAGTCATGCAGATCGATTTCACATTGTCCCGTAACGCGTTTGGCCGCCTGGTGCTGACGGACGCGGCCGGCGTCGCGCATGAAGGCGTGGTGCCGGTGCGCGCGTTCCCGATCGGCGCGCCCGACGACGGCCTTGCGCTGGTGTCCACGGAAGGGCACGAGCTCGCGTGGCTTGACCGGCTCGACGTGCTGCCCGCCGACATGCGCGCGCTGGTCAAGGAAGAGCTTGCGGCGCGTGAGTTCATGCCGGAAGTGGCGCGCATCGCGGGCGTAACGACGTATGCGACGCCAAGCACGTGGACTGTCGAGACGAATCGCGGCACGGCCGATTTCGTGCTCAAGGGCGAGGAAGACATCCGCCGCCTGGGGCCCCAGACCTTGCTGATCACGGACAGCCACGGCATCCATTTCCTGATCCGGGACCTCGGACAATTGGATAAACCGAGCCGAAAGATCCTTGATCGTTTCCTGTAGCCGACTCAGTTAGGTAGAATCGAAGCTTTTTTGCGGTGATGCCCATGTGGTTCAAGAATCTTCAGTTGCACCGAATTCCCGCGGGCTGGTCGATGAGCGTCGCCCAAATGGAAGACGCCCTCGAGAAGCATGCGTTTCGCGAGGGCGGAAGCCTCGAAATGCAGACGCAAGGCTGGGCGGCGCCGCGTGATGACGGCTCGCTGGTCTATAGCGTGAATCGCCAGTTCCTGCTGGTTTTCCGTACGGAGAAGAAGCTGTTGCCCGCGACGGTCGTCAATCAGGTGACCAAGGCGCGCGCGCAAGAGCTCGAAGAGCAGCAGGGCTTCAAGCCTGGCCGCAAGCAGATGAAAGAGCTTAAGGAGCAGGTCACGGATGAACTGCTGCCGCGCGCTTTCGGTATCCGTCGCGATACGCGCGTGTGGATCGATCCGGTCAACCATTGGCTCGTGATCGACGCTGCCTCGCCGGTCAAGGCCGACGAAGTGCGCGGCCTGCTGTTGAAGTCGATGGATATCATCCTGGAAACCGTGCAGCTCAATGAAGCGCCAGTGGCCTCGATGACATCCTGGCTCGCCGGCGCGGACACGCCGGGCGGATTCTCGATCGATCAGGATGTCGAGTTGCGCTCGAATGCCGACGAAAAGGCGGCCGTGCGCTACGTGCGCCATCCGCTCGACGGCGACGACGTTCGCCGCCATATCGAAGCGGGCAAGCGCTGCACGCGCCTGGCGATGACCTGGGCGGACCGGATTTCGTTCGTGCTGACCGACGCGTTTGTCGTCAAGCGCGTGGCGCCGCTCGATGTGATCAAGGATGCGGCCGATCCGACCGCGCAAGGCGACGACGAGAAGTTCGAGGCCGACTTCGCGCTCATGACCGGCGAACTCGCCAGGATGCTGGCCGACCTCGTCGAAGCGCTGGGCGGCGAACGGGCGCTCGACAAGGCGGCCTGAGGGCGCTGCTGCTACGCGATCGCGCCGCCGGCATCCAGCAGGACGGTGGAGCCGGTAGCGCTCGGCGTGCTGGCCAGATAGATGATGGCGTTGGCGACGTCGGCAGCTGCGACGACGCGCCGCGCAGGCAGGCGTGCCGCTGCGTTGGCGAACATCGTGGCCCGGTCGTCCTCGCTCATTTTGTCCCACAGCGGCGTGACCGTCAGGCCCGGCGACACGGTGTTCACGCGTACCGGCGCCAGTTCCAGCGCAAGGCCACGGCCCAGCGCCTCAATCGCGGCGTTGATGGCGCCTTGCAGGACCGATGCGGCGCTCGGGCGCACGCTCAGGTATCCCGAAACCAGCGTGAGGGTGCCGCCATCTCGAATGCGCGCCGCGCGGGCCACGTGATACGCCCCCCAGAATTTGCTGCCAAGTGCCGCTTGGGCATCTGCCAGTGGAAGCTTGCGTACCGGGCCGCTGGCGGTTTGCGCGGCGGAAACGATGACATGGTCCCACGGATCGTGCCCGTCGAAAAAATGCTGCACGGCATCGGCATCCGTGGTGTCGAGTTTGACAGCCCGCGCGCCGGGCCCGATCGCGGACAACGCCGCGTCGAGCTTGGCCTGACTGCGCGATGCGATGGTCACCGCCGCGCCAGAGGCGGCGAATGCTTGTGCCGCAGCAAGTCCGATACCGGAACTGCCGCCGATGACCAGCACGCGCTGGCTTTCGAATTTCGTCATCTCATGCTCCTGGATCCAGAACGGGGCTGTCGCCACGGAAACATTGTGTGCTCTTTTTGGCGACAAGACAGTCGGAGCGCACAAGCGGAAAGTTCGGCTCGACCACGCTTGTGCGACGTTGCTGCCGGTGTCCGAGTCCCTGGCGCGGCGTCTGCGCGAATTTCCGTTCGATCAGGCGTTCGCTGACATATTTTTGTTATTTTTCCGCGGCATCCTGTCGTCGGCCGGATTTTCCTGCCTGGGTGCCGCAGGGGGAGGGCGTCCGATCCGCTGCCAGGGTTGAAGCGCGTTCGCTCATCTTGCCAGAGGTCCGATTCGCGAGCGATTCCCCCCGTATACCCCGATGCCGTTCCCGTTCCCAAGTTGACGGGGTTTGCCTAGAATGGAAGCGTGCCATCCCGCCATGTCAAAGATAGGAGGCCGCCATGCTTTCAGGGAGCTTGATAGCCATGATGGTGATCGTGCTGGTCGTCGCGGCAGCGGTGGCTTGGCTCGTCGACCGCGATTGGTGCCGTGAACATCCGAAGGCCCGTGGCCGTCTGCTACGCAGCCTGAAGGGGCGCGGTCGCATTCGTCACGGCTGAAAGGTTGTAAAAACGTAGGGAGGTTGTCCATGTCGGCTTGGGAAGCACCATGGCTCGTGCTGCTCGCCTTGGCCGGATTCGGTATGGTCGCCGTATTGCTGGTGCTCGTCGATTACTGGCGCACGCACCGGAAGCACCGCGAACTTGTCGATCCGCGCCGCCCATTCTGGGAGCGCGTGCGTCACGGCCATTGAAGGGGGAGAACGGAGATAAGCGGCTGTCAGCCTTGTGCCGTTCCAGACTTACCCAACAAAAAACCCGCCAAAGGGCGGGTTTTTCGTATTCTTGCAGGATACCGAACGTTTACGCGACAGCTTGGAGTACATATTTGCCTTGGACAGTCAATCGAGGGCGTTGCGCGCCCGTCGACAACTTTTCCCATTCGATCAGCTTGCTCTCCAGTAGCGAATCGAGGTCCGGGCGGTCAAGCTCCACTTGGTCCGGAGCATCCTTGACCAGCATAAGGGTGGCAAATTCATGATGACTCAGCATCTTCGTCTCCCGGTTTGCGGTTCAACAGGGGGTCCCTGATTAGGGACTTTAAGAATAGGACACGAATATGGCAGTTGCGCGACAATTTTCCGACTTTCGATGCTGCGTCGCAGCACCGGAATCCTGGAATATTCCGAGCCGCCGATAAACGGTATCGCGGGACACTGAGGCCCGGAAAACGTGCACCTGTTGCGGTGCAAAAGACCACGTTTTCCATAATTGACTGCTTTTTCGGGGTTTGCACGGGCGCGGACAACGGTAGAATGGCCCAATTTCCAAACGTTCGCACGCGAATCCTTCGGACTTGCGCGGCGCCGCCCATCAACGACAACCAGACATGCCGCAGAAGAAAACGCCATACTTCGAGTTGCGCAGCGGTGCCGTGGATACCCTGCATTTCGTTGTCAAGACGCCGCAATTGGACACACTGCGCACCGAATTGGCGCAGCGTTTCGAGGCGACACCCGAATTTTTCGCCGGCGACGTGGTGGCGATCGACGTGCGCCGCCTTGGAGCCGGCGAAACCGTGCCGGTGCCTGAGCTCGCCGCGCTGCTTGCCGAGTTCAAGATGACGCCGATCGGCGTCGTCGCGCACCCGAATCAGGCGGATTGGGCGCATGCCGACGGATTGCCATGGCTCGACAGCCATGAGCGCCGCGCGTCGCGTGGCGGCAAGGACGACCCTGCGGCGGATGCCGCGGTCGATGCACCGGCGCCGGCAGCGACGGTCGCGCCGGAACCGCCCGCCGTCCCCACGACGATCATCGACAAGCCGTTGCGTTCCGGCCAACAGGTCTACGCGAAGGGCGACCTGGTGGTGCTCGATCTCGTCAGTTATGGGGCAGAGGTCATTGCGGAAGGGAATATTCACATTTATGCCCCGTTGCGGGGGCGCGCGCTGGCCGGGGTGCGAGGTAACCTGGACGCCCGGATTTTCTGCACCTGCCTGGAGCCCGAACTGATTTCCATCGCCGGTATCTACCGGACCGGGGAGCATGTGCTCCCCGCCGAAGTGCAAGGCCGCTCGGTGCAAGTGCGGCTGGTCGACGACAAGCTGATTTTCGAGCCCCTCGGGCTCAAGTAAAGTAACGGATTCGTCCGGCGCCGCGGGGTATGCGGTCGGTACCGGCGAATCAAAAACAAGATTCGACGGATGCGTGGCAACGCGTGCCCTGAATATTCATCCATAGTTTGGGAAGGCATCGACAGATGGCAAAAGTGATTGTGGTGACCTCTGGCAAGGGTGGTGTCGGCAAGACCACGACCAGTGCCAGTTTTTCCGCCGGCCTTGCGCTGCACGGCCACAAGACCGCAGTGATCGACTTCGACGTCGGCCTGCGCAACCTCGATCTGATCATGGGCTGCGAGCGTCGCGTGGTGTACGACCTGATCAACGTGATCCAGGGCGAAGCGAACCTCAATCAGGCGCTGATCAAGGACAAGGCCTGCGACAACCTGTTCATTCTTCCGGCATCGCAAACGCGCGACAAGGAAGCGCTGACCCAGGAAGGCGTCGAGAAGGTCATCAATGACCTCACGGACATGGGCTTTGAATACATCATCTGCGATTCGCCCGCCGGGATCGAAAGCGGCGCGCTGCTCGCCATGCATTTTGCCGACGAAGCGCTCGTCGTCACGAATCCGGAGGTTTCGTCAGTTCGCGATTCCGACCGCATTCTCGGCATTCTCGCCTCCAAGACGAAGCGTGCCATCGAAGGCAGCGAGCCGATCAAGGAACATCTGCTGATCACGCGCTACAACCCGAAGCGCGTCAACGACGGCCAGATGCTGTCGCTCGAGGACATCCAGGAAATTCTCCGTATCAAGCTGATCGGTGTTATTCCGGAGTCCGAATCGGTTCTGCATGCCTCCAACCAGGGCGTGCCGGCCATTCATATCGACGGCTCGGATGTCTCCGAAGCCTATAAGGACGTCGTCAACCGCTTCAAGGGCGAAGAAAAACCGATGCGCTTCACCGACTATCAAAAGCCGGGGTTGTTGCAGCGGATTTTCGGCGCCAAGTAAGGAGTGGGCATGTCGATATTGTCATTTCTCCTGGGGGAGAAGAAAAAGACCGCTTCGGTCGCCAAGGAGCGTCTGCAGATCATTCTCGCGCACGAGCGCACAGGCAAGTCGCCGCCCGCCGACTACTTGCCGGCGTTGCAACGCGAGCTGGTCGCCGTGATCTCGAAGTACGTGAAGATCGACAACGACGACATCCGGGTCAGTCTGGAACGTCAGGACAACCTCGAAGTGCTCGAAGTCAAGATCGAGATTCCGCAGGCGTAGGCAGGCCCGAGCAGGCCCTCGCAAAGCCCATCGTGCGGCGCCCGGTATCCGGCGCGCCTGCACTCCGGTGAACCCGCCGATGGCGGCCGACGTGATCGGTCTGCCATGGGCGGTTTCGTCTGTTGCATGGGCAGCGGTCCGAGGATCAGGCGGCCAACGATGGGTCGTCTGCCTGCGCGGCCTGTTGCTGCTTGAGATGGGCCATGCGGTGGAAGTCGGCAGGAAAGTCGTCGACGGCCACGGCATGCGCGGCATAGTCGGCATACAGCGTGAGACGTTTTTCTTCGTCCGCGCTCACCAGCCCCTGCGCCGCGGCACGTGCGACCCACTGCGAGAACTCCGGCAGGTTCTGAGGCATCGGCGGCAGCATGTCTTCCTTGACGGCGGCACGCAGGCGTTGCTCGATCGCCGTGACCTCCGGATTCATCTGGAAGACGAGTTCGCCGTACGCCAGACCGTCAATCTCGAGGCGAGGAGAATACGAGTCGGCGATCAGGCGCTCGCGTGCTTCACCGGGGGTTTGCATGACGTCGGCAATGGCGGCGCCCAACGCGTCGGCCGGCTTGCGGTAGGGCAGGCCGAACGGGGTGAATTTCCAGCGCAGCCACCAGGCGGCGGCGCGCGACGGATAGTTGTCCAGCACGCCTTCGAACGCTTCGCGCGCTTGCCAGAGGGCGTCCTGTGCGGCCCAATGCACCATCGGCAGGTCTTCGGTCTTGCGGCCTTCGTCTTCATACCGCTTGAGCGTGGCGGACAGCAGGAACAGTTGCGACAGGATGTCGCCGAGCCGGCCGGTAATGCTTTCGCGGCGCTTGAGCGAGCCGCCGAGCGTGCCCATCGACACGTCCGCCAGAATCGCGAGCAGCGTCGACAGCCGATTCGCCGCGCGATAGTACGCGTGCAGTTCCGGCGCGGCCTTGGCGGGCACTGCGGAGAAGCGCGCGTTGGTGATGCCTTGCAGGGCGCCGCGCACGATATTGCTGCATACGAAACTCAGGTGACCGAACAAGGCATCGTCGAATGCGCGCACGGCGGCGGCGCGGTCGGCGTTCTGCGCTGCGGTGATTTCCGCCAGCACATACGGATGGCAACGGATCGCGCCCTGGCCGAAGATCATCAGGCAGCGCGTCATGATGTTGGCGCCTTCGACCGTAATTGACACGGGGACTTGCTGATAGGCGCGCGCGAGGAAATTGTTCGGGCCCATGCAGATGCCCTTGCCGGCGACAACGTCCATGCCGTCGTTGACGACTTTGCGGGCGCGCTCCGTCACGTGATACTTGGCGATGGCCGAGATGACCGACGGCTTCTCGCCCAGATCCACGGCCAGCGCGGCCATGCGGCGCGCGGCGTCCATGGCGTAGAGATTGCCGCCCATGCGGCCGAGCGCTTCCTGTACGCCTTCGAACTTGCCGATGGGTGTACGGAATTGCCGGCGCACGGCGCAGTACGCGCCGGTTGCGCGCACGGCAATCTTCGAGAAGCCGACGTTCGACGACGGCAACGAAATCGCGCGGCCTGCGGCCAGACATTCCATCAGCATGCGCCAGCCGTGGCCGACCTGCTCGCGTCCGCCGATCACCCAGTCGAGCGGAATGAAGACGTCCTTGCCCGAATTCGGTCCGTTCTGGAACACGGCATTGAGCGGCCAGTGGCGGCGCCCGATGACGACACCCGGGTGGCTGGTCGGAATCAGGGCGCAGGTGATGCCCGGCGCCTCGTCGCCGCCCAGCAGGCGATCGGGATCGAGCGCACGGAAGGCGAGGCCGAGCACCGTCGCGATCGGGCCGAGCGTGATATAGCGCTTGTTCCACGTGACGCGCAAACCCAGCGTCTCGCGGCCCTCGTGCACGCCCTTGCAGACGACGCCCACGTCGGGAATGGCGGCAGCGTCCGAGCCGGCGTATGGACTCGTCAGTGCGAAGCACGGAATCTCCAGACCCTTGGCCAGGCGCGGCAAATAGTAGTTCTTCTGCGCTTCCGTGCCATAGTGCAGCAGCAGTTCGGCCGGACCGAGCGAGTTGGGCACCATGACGGACACGGCGGCGGCCGAGCAGCGCGAGGCGAGTTTCATCACCACTTGCGAATGGGCGTAAGCCGAGAATTCGAGCCCGCCGTAGCGTTTGGGGATGATCATGCCGAGAAAGCCGGCGTCCTTGACGTATTGCCATGCCTTGGGCGGCAGGTCCTGCCACACCTCGGTGCTTTCCCAGTCATTGGACAGATCGCACAGATGCTCGACCTGGTCGTCCATGAATGCGCGCTCTTCGGCCGACAGTGCGGGCGGTGGCATGGCCAGCAGCTTGTTCCAGTCGGGTTTGCCGGAGAACAGGTCGGCGTCCCACCAGACCGTGCCGGCCTCGATGGCGTCTCTTTCGGTGTCGGACATTTCCGGCATGATCGCGCGGAACTTGCCGAGCAGCGGCGCCGTGAGCAAGGCACGGCGCACCGGGCCCGTCGCCATGACAAGTGATGGCAGCACGAACACGCCTGCCAGAACGGCCGTGGCAACCGGCCCGGTCAAGCCGGCGCCTGCGCCGGCCGCGACCCACAGCGCCGTGCCGGCGAGCCATGACCACGCGGGTGCGCGGGCGTACAGGGCGGCGACGAAGCCGGCCACGAAAACGACGATCCAGAGTGTCATGCGCGCCTCCAGCTGAGCCTGCGATGCGTGGGCGTCGTGTTCGGCGCCTTCGAATTGTCGTGCGCGGTGCGGGGCGGGCAGGGATGCCCGCCATCGCTGCCGTGGGGATCCCTTCAGGCGCCGGCGGCTTCGGCGCCGGCGGCTGGCGCACGCCCCGCCTTGCCGTGGGCCGATGCATCGGCCGCATCCTCTTGCTCGGCCAGCGCGAACACGGCGGCGAAGCTTTCGATCTGCTCGGCGCCGGGCATCGGCGCCTTCAGGGCGGCGACCATCAGCGCTGTAAGCCGCGCCACGACCTGCAGGTCGCCCGTTGCCTGCCCCTGCGAAAAATTGTCGAGCAGCCGCGACGTATCCGTGCCGGCAAGCACCCCCGACAAGGCCTGCAGGGCAAAATGCAGACGCCAGCCGAGTTCCTGGCGGGGCAGGTGCGGCAGCGCCCGCGCGAAGGCCTCGAAGAAGCGCTCAAACACGGGCGCGTAATGCCGCTGCAGGTACTCGCGAATAAACGGCGACGAATCCGCGTACACGCGGCCGAGCAGGCGCAGGAAGGCGCGCCCGCCGGCATCGGGCTCGTGCGAAATGGCTAGCGCGGGGACAAACATCGCGCCGAGCACGTGTTCGCACGACAGGTGCGGGGCGGGCCACGCGGCCTCGCAGCGGGTGAGCAACGCCAGCCGCTCTTCGTTGAGACGGTCAAGCCGGCGCGCGAGCATGGCTTGCAACAGCGTCTCCTTGCTGCCGAAGTGATAGTTGACCGCCGCCAGGTTCACTTCCGCACGGGAGGTGATCTGGCGCAGCGACATGGCCTCGTATC
Source organism: Pandoraea terrae (assembly GCF_902459695.1). GTDB lineage: Bacteria > Pseudomonadota > Gammaproteobacteria > Burkholderiales > Burkholderiaceae > Pandoraea > Pandoraea terrae. The sequence continues at coordinate 341,323 of NZ_CABPRZ010000002.1, read as the reverse complement.
CGAATTCGATGAACAGGTCCTCGGCGGCGTCAAGGATCCGGATCTTGGTGTCGCCGGCCGGACGGCCGGACGGTTGACGTGGGCGCATCAAACACTCCTCGGCATGGCATGGCGTGGCGCCACGCGCGTCAGTTGAATCTCTTGTTTCATTCAAACGTTTGAATGAATATTAGCCGCCGTGCCCGGCGCGTCCAAGTGCGAATTCTGGGCGGTCCCCTCTAAACGGGCGCTTGGGAACATACCCAAGGATGCCGGAATCGGGCCGATTTACGGGGGCGGCGCGCTTATGGGCCGAATAATTTGCTAAAATATCCCGTTTCGCGCAGTACAGTTTTGGCGCCACCCTGGTCAAGCAGGCTCGAAGAGCCGCCGGGCCGGGGGCGGAGGGATAGCCGGCCAGCGTTGTCGGTGCCGGCCCAAGGTTGATTAACTTGACAGGGTTCGCTCGCGGAATGCCCTCACTGCGACATAGAACAACCCTTCTGGATGGACACATATCCTCATGACTATCGTTGTTGAAAATCTCGGCAAGCTGGAGCGTCGTTTCACCATTGCCTTCCCGAAGCTGGAAGTGCAGCAAGAAATCGAATCGCGCATTCGCAAGCTCTCGAAGAGCGTCCGCATGCCTGGTTTCCGTCCGGGCAAGGTGCCCCTGAAGATGGTCACGCAGCAATACGGCGGGCAAGTCGAAGCCGAAGTCGTGAGCGACAAAGTCGGCCAGCGCTTCTTCGAAGTCAGCAAGGAACAGGACCTGCGCGTCGCGGGCCAGCCGCGCTTCGCCCCGAAGACGGACGGCGCCGCCGAAGACTACGCTTTCGACGCCACGTTCGAAATCTATCCGGAAGTGAGGATCGGCGACCTCGCGTCGGCCGAAGTGTCGCGTACCACGACCGAAATCACCGAAGGTGAAATCGACCGCACGCTCGACATCCTGCGCAAGCAGCGTGTGCACTACCACGTGCGCGGCGAAGCCGGCGAACACGGTGACGGTGGCGCAGTGGAAGGCGCACAGACCGGCGACCGCGTGACGGTCGACTTCGTGGGCAAGATCGACGGCGAAGTGTTCGCCGGCGGTAGCGCCGAAGACTTCGTGTTCGTGCTGGGCGAAGGCCGCATGCTGCCCGAGTTCGAGCAGGCCACGCTGGGCCTGAAGGTCGGCGAAGCCAAGGATTTCGAACTGAAGTTCCCGGACGAATACCACGGCAAGGAAGTGGCCGGCAAGACTGCGATGTTCACCGTCACGCTCAAGAAGATCGAGTGGGCGCACCTGCCGGAAGTCGACGCCGAATTCGCCAAGTCGCTCGGCATCGCCGACGGCAACATCGAAAAGATGCGCGCCGACATCAAGGAAAACCTGGAGCGTGAAGTCAAGCGCCGCACCCAGGCCCTGCTGAAGGATCAGGTCATGAACGCCCTGATCTCCGTGTCGGAACTCGACACGCCGAACGCACTGGTCGAGCAGGACCAGGAGCGCCTGGTCGCGATGGCGCGTCAGGACCTGCAGCAGCGCGGCGTGCCGAACGCCGGCAACGTGCCGATCCCGGCTGAAATGTTCAAGGAACAAGCCGAGCGCCGCGTCAAGCTGGGCCTGATCCTGGCCGAACTGGTCAAGCAAAACGACCTGCAAGCCAAGCCGGAACAAATCAAGGCGGAAGTCGAAGAGTTCGCGAAGAGCTACGAGGACCCGCAGGAAGTCGTCCGCTGGTACTATGGCGATCAGCAGCGCATGGCGGAGATGGAAGGCTACGTCGTCGAGAACAATGTCGTCGCGTTCGTCCTGGGCAAAGTCAAGGTCACGGACAAGCCGGTCAGCTTTGAAGAGCTGGCAGGCAACACGCAAGGTTAATCGACCGGCGAACCGTCACGGCCAGACAGCCGTGGCGGTTTTCCCTGGCCTCGGCCTGGCCATCCTTCCTCGCGGCGCGCAACCCAATATCGACACAAGGGCCGAACCGACATGATTACCCGCTCCGAATTGCTCGCCCAACTCGCTTCCCCGGCTTACAACTCCGCGCTTGAGACGCAATCGCTCGGCCTGGTGCCGATGGTCGTCGAACAAAGTGGCCGTGGCGAGCGCGCATACGACATTTATTCGCGTCTCCTCAAGGAGCGCGTGATTTTCCTGGTGGGTGAAGTCAATGACGTCACCGCCAACCTCGTGGTTGCCCAACTCCTGTTCCTTGAGAGCGAGAACCCGGACAAGGACATCTCGTTCTACATCAACTCGCCCGGCGGTTCCGTCTCGGCGGGGCTGGCGATCTACGACACGATGAAGTTCGTGAAACCGGCAGTCTCCACGCTTTGCATGGGCATGGCGGCAAGCATGGGCGCCTTCCTGCTGGCAGCCGGCGAGAAGGGCAAGCGTTTTGCCTTGCCGAATGCCCGCATCATGATTCACCAGCCGCTGGGCGGCGCGCGCGGTCAGGCGTCCGACATCGAGATCCATGCGAAGGAAATCCTGTTGCTGAAGGAGCGCCTGAACAAACTGTTGGCCGAGAACACCGGTCAGTCGCTGGAAGTCATCGCGCGTGATACCGACCGCGACAACTTCAAGTCGGCGGCGGATGCCGTGGAATACGGCCTGATCGACCGCGTGCTCGACAAGCGTCCCTGATTCACAAGCTAAGTTCTTGTTGAAAAAGGGAAATCGCCGGTGTGGCAGGTGAGCTACACGCCAGACCGGCATGGCGTTACAATGGGACTCACGATTGCCGCGTTTGCCGCCCCGGCGGGGGACGACCGGGGCGCAAATTGCTAGCAGGCAGACTATGGTGGACAAGAAAAGTACATCCAACGGCGAGAAGCTGCTTTACTGCTCCTTTTGCGGTAAGAGCCAACACGAGGTCAAGAAGCTCATCGCGGGACCGTCCGTGTTCATCTGCGACGAGTGCATCGACCTTTGCAATGAAATCATCCGCGACGAAGCGGCCGCGGCCGACGACGAGCAAGGCACAGGTGGCAAGTCCGACCTGCCTTCGCCGCAGGAAATTCGCGAAAGCCTGGATCAGTATGTGATCGGGCAGGATCGCGCGAAGAAGATCCTCGCGGTGGCGGTCTACAACCATTACAAGCGGCTCAAGCATCTCGGCGACAAGCGCGACGAGGTCGAGCTTGCGAAGAGCAACATCCTTCTCATCGGGCCGACCGGTTCGGGCAAGACGCTGCTGGCGCAAACGCTGGCGCGCCTGCTCAATGTGCCGTTCGTCATTGCCGATGCGACCACGCTGACCGAGGCCGGTTACGTGGGCGAGGACGTCGAGAACATCATCCAGAAGCTCCTGCAGAACTGCAACTACGAGATCGAGCAGGCGCAAAAGGGCATCGTCTACATCGACGAAATCGACAAGATCAGCCGCAAGTCGGACAATCCGTCGATCACGCGTGACGTCTCCGGCGAGGGCGTGCAGCAGGCGCTGCTCAAGCTCGTCGAAGGCACCATGGCATCGGTGCCGCCGCAGGGCGGCCGCAAGCATCCGAACCAGGATTTCATTCAGGTCGATACGACCAACATCCTGTTCATTTGCGGCGGCGCGTTCGACGGTCTGGAGAAGATCATCATCAACCGTACCGAGAAGACCGGTATAGGCTTTGGTGCAACGGTCAAGACGGGTGAAGAGCGTGACGCAGGCGAATTGCTGCTCGACGTCGAGCCGGAAGACCTGATCAAGTTCGGGTTGATTCCGGAACTGATCGGCCGGCTGCCGGTGGTGGCTACGTTGGGCAAGCTCGACGAAGCGGCGCTGGTGACGATCCTGATCGAGCCGAAGAACGCGTTGCTCAAGCAGTATCAGCGTTTGTTCTCGATGGAAGGCGTGGAACTGGAAATTCGTCCCGCGGCATTGCATGCGGTGGCCCGCAAGGCCATCAAGCGCAAGTCCGGGGCGCGCGGCCTGCGCTCGATTCTCGAGCAGGCGCTGCTGGAAGTCATGTACGAGCTGCCCTCGTTGAAGGGCGTGACGAAGGTCATTCTTGACGAAAACGCCATCAGTGGCGACGGCAAGCCATTGCTGATCTATCAGGAGTCGCCCAAAGTCGCCGGCTCCAACTGAACGGATCCTTGACAGTTAAAGAAGCCGTTCATGGGAACATGGACGGCTTTTTTTCCGACATACTATCAGCAGGGCCCTCAAAGCGGTTCTGCAGCGCAATTCGCGGGAAAGTGTCGAAGCCGGGACTTGCAATTCCCGAGGCCGGCCTCAATTAGCAGGAACACAACGGTATCGTTATATATGGGGAACGAGATGTCAGGCACCCAAATCCTCCCGCCCGAAGCGATTCAACTGCCCCTGTTGCCTTTGCGCGACGTGGTCGTGTTTCCGCACATGGTGATTCCCCTTTTCGTGGGGCGTCCGAAATCGATTAAAGCGCTTGAAACCGCCATGGAAGGCGGCAAGCACATCATGCTGGTCGCGCAGAAAGCCGCGGCCAAGGATGAGCCGACGTCGAAGGATCTCTACGAGATCGGCTGCGTCGCGAACATCCTGCAGATGCTCAAGCTGCCCGACGGCACCGTCAAGGTGCTGGTCGAGGGCATTCAGCGTGCGCGCACCTTGCGGGTTGACGAGGAGGAGACGCAGTTCACTTCCGAAGTCATGCCGCTCGAGCCCGATGACGGTAACTCACCGGAATCGGAAGCGTTGCGCCGCGCGATCGTGGCCCAGTTCGACCAATACGTCAAACTGAACAAGAAGATTCCGCCGGAGATCCTGACGTCGCTGTCGGGCATCGACGAGGCGGGTCGTCTGGCCGACACCATTGCCGCGCATCTGCCGCTCAAGCTCGAACAGAAGCAGAAGATCCTCGAGATGTTCCCGGTCATCGAGCGCCTCGAGCATCTGCTCGCGCAACTCGAAAGCGAGATCGACATCCTGCAGGTGGAAAAGCGCATCCGCGGCCGCGTGAAGCGCCAGATGGAAAAGAGCCAGCGCGAGTACTACCTGAACGAGCAGGTCAAGGCCATTCAGAAGGAACTCGGCGAAGGCGAGGAAGGTGCGGATCTCGAAGAGCTCGAGAAACGCATCAAGACCGCGCATCTGCCGAAGGAAGCCAAGAAGAAGGCTGACGCCGAACTCAAGAAGCTCAAGCTGATGTCGCCGATGTCTGCTGAAGCGACGGTCGTGCGCAACTACATCGACACGCTGGTCGGTCTGCCGTGGCGCAAGAAGAGTAAGGTCAACAACGATCTGTCGAACGCCGAGAAGGTGCTCGACGAAGACCATTTCGGTCTTGAGAAGGTCAAGGAACGTATCCTTGAATATCTTGCCGTGCAACAGCGCGTCGACAAGGTCAAGGCGCCGATCCTGTGCCTGGTCGGGCCTCCGGGCGTCGGCAAGACTTCGTTGGGCCAGTCGATCGCACGCGCCACGAACCGCAAGTTCGTGCGCATGGCGCTGGGCGGCGTGCGCGACGAGGCCGAGATTCGCGGTCACCGCCGTACTTACATTGGCTCGATGCCGGGCAAGATCCTGCAGAGCCTGTCGAAGATCGGCGTGCGCAACCCGCTGTTCCTGCTCGACGAAGTGGACAAGATGGGCATGGACTTCCGTGGCGACCCGAGCTCGGCGTTGCTGGAGGTGCTTGATCCGGAGCAGAACCATACGTTCTCCGATCATTACGTCGAAGTCGACTTCGACTTGTCGGATGTGATGTTCGTGGCCACCTCGAACTCGCTGAATATCCCGGCGCCGTTGCTCGACCGCATGGAAGTGATCCGTCTGTCGGGCTATACCGAAGACGAAAAGGTCAACATCGCGCAACGCTATCTGTTGCCGAAGCAGAAGAAGAACAACGGTGTGAAGGAAGGCGAAATCGACTTGGCCGAGTCCGCGATCCGCGACATCATTCGCTACTACACACGCGAAGCCGGTGTGCGTTCGCTCGAGCGCGAGATTTCGAAGATCTGCCGCAAGGTCGTGAAGATGTTGCTGCTCAAGAAGGCCGATGCGGGTGCCGTGAAGGTCGATGCGAGCAATCTCGACGGCTTCCTCGGCGTGCGCAAGTTCGACTTCGGCCTGGCGATGAAAGACAACCAGGTGGGGCAGGTCACGGGTCTGGCGTGGACGGAAGTGGGCGGCGATCTGCTGACCATCGAAGCCGCGCTGATGCCGGGCAAGGGCAACATCATCCGCACGGGTTCGCTCGGCGACGTGATGAAGGAGTCGGTCGAGGCGGCGCGCTCGGTGGTACGCTCGCGCGCTCGCCGTCTGGGCGTCACCGACGAGATGTTCGAGAAGAAGGACATTCACATCCACGTGCCGGAAGGCGCGACGCCGAAGGATGGTCCGTCGGCAGGGATTGCGATGACCACGGCACTGGTGTCGGTTCTCTCGGGCATTCCGGTGCGCGCCAATGTGGCGATGACCGGCGAGATCACGCTGCGCGGCGAAGTGCTGCCGATCGGCGGTCTCAAGGAGAAGCTGCTGGCGGCGCATCGTGGCGGCATCAAGCTCGTGCTCATCCCGGAAGAAAACGTCAAGGATCTTGCCGAGATTCCGGACACGGTGAAGAATGCGCTGGAGATCGTGCCGGTGCGCTGGATCGACAAGGTGCTCGAGCTCGCGCTCGAACGTGCGCCCACCGCACTGCCCGACGAAGAGCCGAAGCCCGCGCCGGTCACGCCGTCGACCGATGCCGGAAACCAGGAAGTCATCAAGCACTAAGGCGCACACGGATGGCGGCCGCTGCGGCGGCCTGTCACTGAAAGCGGAGCCCGGGCATTGCCCGGGCTTTTTTGTGCCGCGCATTCGGCGCAGCATGATGCCAAGTTGAAAATCGCGGTGTCTGCGCAAGCGAATTTACCCCCTCGCAGAGCCACTGAAATCCTTGCAAAACCGCTTGACATAAGGGTTTTCGGCTTGTTTAATGGCAGAGCCAGCGGATTCTGCAAGCCTTATCGATGGTGCGTTAACCATACCGCCGCGGCCAAATCGCCTATTAACCTTGCAAGGGGGTTACAGTGAACAAAACCGAACTGATCGATCATATTGCCAGCGAGGCAGACATCTCGAAAGCTGCTGCTGGGCGTGCGCTCGATGCATTGGTAGGTGCCGTAAAGAAGTCGCTCAAGAAGAATGATGATGTGACCCTCGTCGGTTTCGGCACGTTCTATGTTGGCAAGCGTGCGGCGCGCACCGGCCGCAATCCGCGCACCGGTGATGCGATCAAGATCAAGGCGGCCAAGGTTCCGAAATTTCGCCCTGGCAAAGCACTGAAAGATGCGTTAAACTAATGGACTTTCCTGCAGTAATGCAGGGAGCTGCAGATAAGAACAAAATCGGGAACGGGTGCTTAGCTCAGTTGGTAGAGCGGCGCCCTTACAAGGCGTAGGTCGGGGGTTCGAGCCCCTCAGCACCCACCAGTTCCAGATCTTGGGGAGCGGTAGTTCAGTTGGTTAGAATACCGGCCTGTCACGCCGGGGGTCGCGGGTTCGAGCCCCGTCCGCTCCGCCAGCTTGGGAAAAGGCGAACTTAGGTTCGCCTTTTTTGCTATATGGCGCCTGAAATGGCGCACCTTACGAATCTTCCGATCCCGTATGTTCGATTTCATCCGCCGTCACCAACGACTGGTCCTCGTTTTCCTGACCGTACTGATCGTGCCATCATTCGTGGTATTCGGTGTACACGGCTGGCAGGAATACGCGCAGGACCGCGGCACGATCGCCCACGTGGGTGACCAGACGGTCACGCGCCAGGAATTCGACAATGTGTTGCGCGACCAGACGGAGCGCATGCGCCAGATGTTTGGTGGTGCGGTCGATGCCAGCCAGATCAACACGCCGGAATTGCGCCAGGCGGTGCTGGACAATCTGATTCAGCAGCGCGTGTTGACGCAGGAAACGTTGAAGAAGAATCTGTCGGTGTCCGACGAGCAGGTGCGTGAAGCGCTGCTTGCCATTCCGGCGATTCAACAGTTGCGCAAGCCTGACGGCAGTATCGACGAGGCGGCGTACATGCAGTTGCTGGCGGCGCAGAACCTGACGCCACAGCGTCTGGAAGCGCAGATCCGTTTCGAGTTGGCGTCGCGTCAATTGCCGTCGAGCGTGCAGGCGAGCGCGATGTTGCCGAAGGCGGTCGTAGACCGATTTGCGCAACTGCGCGCACAGGAACGCGAGGTATCTGCCTTGGCGATTCTGTCGGCCGAATTCGCTGGGAAGATCACGCCGACGCCTGCACAGATCCAGGCGTATTACGACGCGCACAAGGCGTCGTTCCAGACCCCGGAGTCGGCGAAGATCCAGTACGTCGTGCTCGACCCGAAGGCGATGCCGGCGAGCGCATCGGCCACGCCGAGCGACGACGATCTCCAGAAACTGTACAAGGACAATGTCGCCCGTTACAAAACGGACGAACAGCGTCGCGTGAGCCACATCCTGATCGCCGCGCCGGCCGATGCGACGCCGGGCGACCGTGCGAAAGCGAAGGCCAAGGCTGACCAACTGCTGGCGCAATTGCACAAGAACCCGAACGACTTCGCCAAATTGGCGAGCGAAAACTCGGACGACCCGGGTTCGAAATCGAAGGGTGGCGACCTGGGCTTTTTCGGCCGGGGCGCGATGGTCAAGCCGTTCGAAGACGCGGCGTTTGCCATGAAGGATGGCGATCTGTCGGACGTCATCAAGACGGATTTCGGTTATCACATCCTGAAGCTCACCGGCATCAAGCCGGCGCAGACGAAGCCGTTTGAAGAGGTGAAGGGTGAGTTGGCCGCCGAATGGCGTCAGCAGCAGCAGGCAAAGGACTATGCGAAGCTGGCCGATCAGTTCACCAACTCGGTCTATGAGCAGCCCGACAGCCTGCAGCCGGTTGCCGACAAGTTGGCGTTGAAGATCCAGGCAGCGGACGTGGGGCGTACTCCAAATCCGGCGCTGGGCCAGAGCCCGCTCAACAACGAAAAGCTGCTGCGCGCCATTTTTGGTGACGAAGCGTTGAAGAACAAGCGCAATACCGAGGCCGTGGATGTCGGCCAGGGCGTGCTGGTATCGGCGCATATCGTTGAGTACCATCCGGCTGCCACACCGGCGCTGACGGCCATCGAGCCGCAGGTGAAGGCCAAGGTGGTGGCGGAACTGGCTGCGCAAGCCGCGAAGAAGGATGGCGAGGCGAAGCTTGAAGCCATGCGCCGTGGCGGCGCCAATGGCTTCGACGGGGCGCAGCGTGTGTCGCGCGACAATCCGGGCAAGCTGGCGCCGGCCGCATTGAATGCCATCTTCAGTGCCGATACCCAATCGTTGCCGGCCTATGTCGGTGTCGACCAGGGCGACCAAGGCTATACGATTTATCGAATCAGCAAGGTGACGCAGCCCACGGCACAAGATCCGCAACGGCTCGCCGCGCAAACGCAGCAGTTGAACCAGATCGCGGGGCAATCCGAGTGGAATGCATATGTCGCCGGTCTGCGTGAACGGTCCAAGGTAAAGATTAATCAGGACGTGACGAAGTCGGGCGGATAACTCCCCCCTTCGACGTAAGAAAGTAACGGCCCGTTGGGCCGTTTTTTTTCCTAGCCCCCATGCCGCGCAGGCGTTGCCGGTTTCGCGGCAGCGCGTGCGTTGCCTTCCGACTTCAGCATCGGCAGCACCACCGGCCAGACATTCTGCAGAATCCGCGGGTGCGCTGACGCCAGCGGATGAATCTGGTCGGCCTGGAACAACTCGGGATGCTCTGCGACGCCGGCAAGGAGGAAGGGCACATACGCCGCTTTTGCCTGCTTCGCGATAGCGCCGAACATTGTATAAAACTTCTCACTGTAGTCCGGGCCATAGTTGGGAGGGATGCGCATGCCGACCACGACGACCCGGCTGCCGGTCCGTTTCGCCGCGTCGATCATCTCGCGAAGGTTGCGCGTCGTCAGATCCAGCGGAATGCCTCGCAATGCATCGTTGCCGCCGAGTTCCAGGATCGTGATGGCCGGGCGGTAACGTGTCAGCAACGGCGCCAGGCGTGCGCGGCCGCCGCTGGTCGTGTCGCCGCTGATGCTCGCGTTGACGACGCTATAATCGAAACCGTTTTGACTGACCGTCTGTTGCAGCAGGTTGACCCAGCCCGCGCCGCGCGCAATGCCATACTCAGCTGACAGGCTGTCGCCGACGACAAGAATCGTCGGCGCACCTGAACTTGCGGCGTGCGCCGCGGTCCCTGTCAGCATGTACCAGCCCATGAGGGCTGCCGCCCCGAATCTCCAAAATCCTTTCGCCATGTCGTTTTCCGAAAACGTGATTGAAGTGCGCGGCCTCAGCAAACGCTTGCGCGATGCCACCGGCGAGCTGGTCATCTTGCAGGATATCGATTTTTCCGTGGCGCGTGGCCAGAGCGTCGCGATCGTCGGCGCATCGGGCTCGGGCAAATCGACGCTGCTCGGCCTGCTCGCCGGGCTCGATACCGCCACCGCCGGCTCCGTCAACCTGCTCGGGCAGTCGCTCGGCGAACTCGATGAGGAAGGGCGCGCGGCATTGCGGCGGCGTTCCGTCGGTTTCGTATTCCAGTCCTTTCAACTGATGCCGCACCTGAACGCGCTCGAGAATGTCATGCTGCCCCTCGAGCTGCTCGGTGAGACAGCGCAGGTGCGCGAACGTGCCACGTTATTGCTCGAAAAAGTGGGCCTCGCGGCGCGCCTGCGCCATTACCCGAAGCAACTGTCCGGCGGCGAGCAGCAACGTGTCGCGCTGGCGCGCGCGTTCGTGACGGAACCCGCGATCCTGTTCGCGGACGAACCCACCGGCAGCCTCGACACCGCCACCGGCGAGAAGGTCATCGAACTGATGTTCTCGCTCAACCAGGCAAGCGGCGCCACGCTGGTCCTCGTGACGCATGATCTCGCGATCGCCAGCCGTTGCGATGCCACCCTGGCGCTCTCGGGCGGGCGCATGATGAACGGCGCCCAGGCCTAGGACCTGTTCAGCGGCGCTTGTGTATCACGGCGTTCGCGCGGCGAATCAGCGATTCCGTTGACGCATCGTGCGCGCCGGGCGTCAGCGCATCGGGCGATGCCAGTTCCGGCTCGATCGCCCTGCATAGCGTCTTGCCGAGTTCGACGCCCCATTGATCGAAGGGATTGATGTTCCAGACGGCCGCCTGAACGAACACCTTGTGCTCGTATAGCGCGATCAGCGCGCCAAGCCGTTCCGGCGTCAGGGCGTCGATCAGCAGCGTGTTGCTGGGGCGGTTGCCTTCGAAACAGCGCTGCGCCGCCAACGGTCCGCCGGCCTGCGCCGACGTGGCCATCGAGCCGCCTTGCAGCAGCGCCTCGCTTTGCGCGAAGCAGTTGGCAAGCAGCTTGCGATGGTGTTCCGGGAAGGGATACTGCGGCTCCAGCACGGCAATGAAATCGACCGGCACGAGCGAGGTGCCCTGATGCAGCATCTGGAAGTAGGCGTGTTGGCCGTTGGTGCCCGGCTGCCCCCAGATCACGGGCGCCGTCTGCCACGCGACAGGCTCGCCGTCGGTCTGCACCGACTTGCCGTTGCTCTCCATGTCGAGCTGCTGGAGATAGGGGGGCAAGCGCAGCAGGGCATCCGTATACGGTGCGATGGACAGTGTCTGGGCATCGAAGAAATTCCGGTACCAGATGCCGATCAACGCAAGCAGCACGGGCATGTTGGCGTGCAGCGGCGCGTCGCGGAAATGGGTGTCCATCGCGTGCGCGCCGGCGAGCAGGGCGTCGAAGTGCTTCGGGCCCAGGTACAGCATGATCGTCAGGCCGACCGGCGACCAGAGCGAGTAGCGGCCGCCGACCCACTCCCCGAATTCGAAGACGTGATCGCGGTCGATGCCGAACGCGGCCGCAGCGTCGGCATCGTTCGACACGGCAACGAAATGCTGGCCCAGCGCGGCTTCCGGTATGCCGTTGGCCAAAAACCACGTGCGCAAGGTCCGCGCGTTCGTCATGGTTTCCAGCGTGGTGAAGGTCTTCGAGCAGACCACCACGAGCGTGGTTTCTGCATCGAGCGTCGGCAAAGCGCGCGCCAACTCCGTCGGATCGATGTTGGCGATGAAATGCATGCTCAGATGCGGCGCGCCAAACGGGGCCAGCGCGTCGCATACCATGCGCGGGCCGAGGTCCGAGCCGCCGATCCCGATATTGACGATCTTCGTGATGCGCTTGCCCGTAGCGCCGCGCCATTTGCCGTCGCGCACGGCGTCGGCAAACGTTCGCATGCGCGCCAGGCTCGCCCGGACCATGCCGCTCACGTCGCCCTGCATGTCCCGGAACGTCACGCCGGCCGGTGCGCGCAATGCCACGTGCAGCGCCGCACGGTCTTCCGTAACGTTGACATGCTCGCCGCGCCACATGGCGTCGCGTTTTCCGGCAACGTTACAGTCACGGGCCAGCTGCGTCAGCAGCGTCAACGTCTTGTCGTTGATGCGGTTCTTTGAGTAGTCGAGGGTCAAGCCCGCCGCCGACAGCGAAAACCGCTCGACACGATCCGCCGCGCCGGTGGCTGCGAACCAGTCGCGCATATGTTGCGTGTCGATCTCGGTACGATGTTCGGTCAGCGCCTGCCAGGCGGGCGTTCGGTCGAGACGGTCGGACTGCGAAGACGTCATAGGCAAATCAGTTCATTTCGTTTAGGCGCAACAAGCGCAGTATAACGGTTGATGCGGCGACGTTGCCGCGCAAGTTGGGGCGCGCACGCGGAATTTACCGGCGCGCCGCCCGCATCTGCAGATTCAGTTCGTCCCGAATCGCCGGCAAAAGTTCAGAGGCGGTAAGACCGGCTGGCCCCGTGCCGTTCGCGACAAGATTGTCCGCCGCCCGGCCGTGGAGCCAAACCGCCGCCAGCGCGGCATTCGCGGCGTCCATGCCCTGTGCGAGCAATGCGCCCGCCAAGCCGGTCAGCACGTCGCCGGTACCTGCAGTGGCCAGCGCGGGATTGCCGGTCGGGTTGATCCACGCCCGTTTTCCGTCATCGACGATCGTACCCGACCCCTTGAGCACCACGACGGCGCGAAATTGCCGGGCCAATCCGCGTGCGGCCGCCAGCCGGTCCGACTGGACGTGCGAGACGTCGCAGCCCGCCAATCGTGCAGCCTCGAGCGGATGCGGCGTCAGCACCGTGGCGCCGCCGCGTGTGCGCACGCGTTCGGCCAAGGCGGGTTCCGCGGCAAGCAGGTTCAACGCGTCGGCATCGAGCACCAGCGGGACATCGGGGCGCGCCAGGGCGCGCGCCAGGCAGGCCGACGCCGCGGCATCCGTGCCGAGTCCCGGGCCGATCGCAAGCGCCTGCATGCTGGCAACATCGATATCTTCCGCGTTACGCAGCATGAGTTCCGGCTGACCGGCATCGTAGGCAGGGTACGATTGCGTGACGAAGCCCGCGTAGACGCGTCCCGCACCGCTGAACAGCGCTGCGCGTGCCGACAGCAGCGGGGCGCCGACCATGCCGTCGTGTCCGCCCAGCACCCCGAGCGATCCATGGCTGCCCTTGTGACTGGCGTGGCGGCGCTGCGGCAGCGCATGCGCAAATGTGCCGGGTGTCACGGACGTCGCCGCAGCGTCGACTTGCCCAAGCGCGGAAGACACCCCCAGATCCGCCACGTCGACGTCGCCGGCGACGTCACGCCCCAAGCCCGTGAACAGGCCCGGCGTGGCGCCAAGGAAGGCCAGTGTGGCCGTGGCGTTCACAATGGGGCCAGCCGACTGTCCGGTATCGGCCTGTAATCCGCTCGGAATGTCGAGCGCGAGCACGCGCAGCCGCCGATCGTTGAGCTGTTCGACGAGCGCGGCGGTCTTGCCCTCGAGCGGACGCGTCAGGCCAATGCCGAAGAGGCCGTCAATGACCCAGTCGAACGCCATGCCGTCGGGCCACGCCGTGGGCGGCGGTGCTATCGGGAGCTGTGCGGCCACGGCCCGTGCGTGCGCCCAACGGGCGTCCTCCGCAGTCGGCGCCGCCGTCTGCCAGATCTGCACGGCGACGCCGCGTGACGCCAGTTCACACGCAACGATATAGGCGTCGCCGCCGTTGTTGCCCGGCCCGGCGAGCACGAGCACTGGCCGGCGGCCCGCTGTCGCGGACGCGGACAGGCGCGCATGAAGCCAGTCGGCGGCTGCAGCGCCGGCACGCGCCATCAGCGTGTGCGGCGGCAATCCACTGGCGCTGTGCTGCTCGACGGCGCGCAATGCGGCGATTCGATACAGTGAGCGAGGGGTTTCAGGCACGAAATGACGCTCCCGGCATGCGTTCAAGGACCCGGGCGCGGGATGAGGGCGCCGGTATCTGCCGTCCATTATGAACGCTGCGGGAGGTTCAGTGCGCGTAGCGCGAAAGGGTGAGGCCTTCCATGTCGATGTCCGGCGTTTGTCCGGACAGCAGGTCTGCCAGGACCTTGCCTGAGCCGCAGGCCATCGCCCAGCCGGTCGAACCGTGGCCGAGGTTCAGGTAAATGCCGGGCAGATGGGTCGCGCCCAGCAACGGGGGGCCGTCCGGCAGCATCGGGCGCGCGCCGACCCATGCGCGGGCCTCGCGGTAGCGACCGGCGCCCGGAAACCAGTCCGTGGCCACCTTGTACAGGGTGGCGATGGCTTTTTCGCGCAACACGAGCGCGGCGTCGCCCAGCTCCGCCGTGCCCGCGATGCGCAGACGATTGCCCTGCGGGGTGACCGCGGTCTTGTAGGATTCGTCCATGACGGCCAGCCGCGGGCTGAAAAGCTCGCTCTTGACCGGTACCGTGATGGAATAGCCCTTGATGGGCCACAGCGGCACGTCGATGCCCAACGGGCGCAGCAGCGCCGCGCTTGCCACGCCTGCCGCCATGACGACGGCATCTGCCTGCCACGTTGCCGTCTGCACCGGGCTGCCGGTTGCGGCCGTCGTGACGGTGACGCCCGCTCGGCCGAGATTCGGCTGCACGGCGAGCACCGTGGTTTCCGTGGCGAGCGTCACGCCCATTTCCCGGGCGATTTGCGCCAGCCGCTTGGTAAACAGCGGGCAATTGCCCGTCTCATCCCGGGGCAGGTGCAGGCCGCCAGCCAGTTTGGCGTCGGTCGACAGCGCCGGTTCGAGCTTCAGGCATTCCTCGGCTGTCAGCAGGCGGTGCGGTACCTCGTTTTCGGCCAGCATGGCGCGCGCCGGCTCGTTCAGCTTGATGTCGCGCTCGGTACGGAACAGCTGCAGATACCCCTGCGTTTGCTCGTAGTCGAACTCATGATGTTCGCGCAGGGCGTGCAGACACTGCTGGCTGTAGAAGGCGAGCCGCTGCATGCGCGCACGGTTGGCGCGGTAGCGGTCGAGCTTGCACTCGCGCAGCCAGCGCAGGGCCCATCGCCACGTGCCGGCCGACAGGCCGGGCCGGAAGATCAGCGGGCTGGCCGAGCTGAACATATAGCCAAGCAGCTTGCGCGGCATGCCGGGCGCCGCCCACGGCGTGACATAGCCGGGCGCAATGACGCCGGCATTGCCGAAGCTGCTTTCCTGGGCCACTGTGGTGTTGCGCTCGACGAGCGTGACCGTGTGGCCGGCCGAAGCCAGATAGTAGGCGGTACACGTGCCGATAACCCCGCCGCCGATAACGATGACCTTCATTCCCAACCGTCTGGTATGTCGCGAACGCCCGTTCGTTCGCTTGTTAGCATCTTTTTGTCGTGCACGGGGGGGCATAGGTTACCAGAGAGTGGCGGCCACCGGGGCGCGGGCGCGCATCGGACGCCCAGAAAACGGCCCGGAGAGGGTATAATCCGCCTTTGTCGTTCCCCCTCGTATTGAACGCGCCCGTGCGCTCTGCCTCCGTCCTTCCATGACTCAGATTGCCTGCTTCGCCGGCGCCTTGGCGCTTTCCGAATTTCGCCAGCAACGCCTTTTGCAGACCCTGCAAGCCATTGATGCCTCGATCGTTCGTATCGACGCGCGCTACGTCCACTTCGTCGCCAGCGCCGAAGCGCTCTCGCGTGAAGATACCGACCGCGTGGCGGGGTTGCTGACCTATGGCGAGCCGGCGCGTGAGGATGCCGAAGGCGACACGCTGCTCGTGATTCCGCGCCTTGGCACAATCTCGCCGTGGGCCAGCAAGGCCACCGATATCGCCCATAATTGCGGCATCGAAAACGTGCGCCGTATCGAGCGCGCCGTCGAATTCACCATCGGCGTGAAGACCGGTCTGCTCGGCGGCAAGAAATCCCTGTCGCCGGAAGTGCTTGGCCGCGTCGCCACCGTGCTGCACGACCGCATGACCGAGACCGTCGTGGCCAATCGCAAGGACGCCGAGGCGCTTTTCACCGAGTTGCAGGTCAAGCCGCTGCAGACGGTCGACGTGATCGCCGGCGGCCGCGCCGCGCTGGAAGCCGCGAACCGCGACTGGGGCATGGCCTTGGCCGACGATGAGATCGACTACCTGGTCGACGCGTTCGTGGGGCTGAAGCGCAACCCGACCGACGTGGAATTGATGATGTTCGCGCAAGCCAACAGCGAACATTGCCGCCACAAGATCTTCAACGCGGATTGGACCATCGACGGCGTCAAGCAGGACAAGTCGCTGTTCCAGATGATCAAGAACACGCACCAGCTGCACCCGGAGGGCACCGTCGTCGCCTATTCGGACAACGCGTCGGTGATGGTCGGCGCCGAGGTCGAGCGTTGGTATCCGCGCGGTGAGGCGCGCGAGTATGGCCGCAGCACCGAGCTGACCCATACCCTGATGAAGGTCGAGACACATAATCACCCGACTGCCATCTCGCCGTTCCCGGGCGCCAGCACGGGCGCCGGCGGCGAAATTCGCGACGAGGGCGCCACGGGCCGCGGATCCACGCCGAAGTCCGGTCTGTGCGGCTTCACGGTGTCGAACCTGGCATTGCCCGGCGCGGTCGAACCGTGGGAAAACGATCGCGACGTGACGGTGCCGCCGCAACAGCGCAATCCGAACGACGGCGGGCAGTTTTACGGCCGCCCCGACCGCATTGCCTCGCCCCTGCAGATCATGACGGACGGCCCGCTCGGCGGCGCCGCCTTCAACAACGAATTCGGCCGCCCGAACCTCGGCGGCTATTTCCGTGCCTACGAACAGAATGTCGCAGGCCGCGTGCGCGGCTACCACAAGCCGATCATGATCGCCGGGGGCATGGGGAACATCTCCGACAAGCATACGCACAAGTTCGACCTGCCGGCCGGCACGCTGTTGATCCAGATCGGCGGCCCCGGCATGCGCATCGGCATGGGCGGCGGCGCCGCCAGCTCGATGGCCACCGGCACGAACACCGCTGAACTCGATTTCAATTCGGTGCAGCGCGGCAACCCGGAGATCCAGCGCCGTGCGCAGGAAGTCATCAACTGGTGCTGGACGCAAGGCGATGCCAACCCGATCCTGTCGATCCATGACGTCGGCGCGGGCGGTCTGTCCAACGCCTTCCCCGAACTGGTCGATGGCGCCGACAAGGGCGCGCGTTTCGATTTGCGCCAGGTGCAACTGGAAGAGTCCGGCATGTCGCCGGCCGAAATCTGGAGCAACGAGGCTCAGGAGCGCTACGTGCTTGCGATCGCACCCGACAGCTTCCCGGCGTTTCAGGCGGTTTGCCAACGCGAACGCTGCCCGGTCGCGGTGGTCGGCATCGCGACCGGGGAACGTCAGCTGCAACTGGTCGATCCACTGCACCCGGAAGCGCCTGCGCCCGTCGATATGCCGATGGAAGTGCTGCTCGGCAAGGCGCCTCGCATGCACCGCGACGTCAAGCGCGTCACGCCGGATTTCCCGCCGGTCGACGTGACCGGCCTTGCGCTGGGTGATATTGCCCGTGCTGTACTGCGCCACCCGACCGTCGCATCGAAGTCGTTCCTCATCACCATCGGCGACCGTACCGTCGGTGGCTTGACGGCGCGTGACCAGATGGTCGGCCCATGGCAGGTGCCGGTGGCCGATTGCGCCATTTCGATGATGGACTACGCCGGTTATCGCGGTGAAGCGATGACGATGGGCGAGCGCACGCCGTTGGCCGTCATCGACGCGCCCGCTTCGGGCCGCATGGCGGTCGGCGAGGCGATCACGAATATCGCGGCGGCGCCAATCGCGTCGCTCGATCAGATCAAGCTGTCGGCCAACTGGATGGCCGCATGCGGCAGCGAGGGCGAAGACGCCGCGCTGTTCGACACGGTCAAGGCTGTCGGCATGGAACTGTGTCCGGCGCTGGGCTTGTCGATCCCGGTGGGGAAGGATTCGCTGTCGATGCGCACGCAATGGCAGGACGACGGCCGTGGCAAGGAAGTCGTGGCGCCCGTGTCGCTGATCGTCTCGGCATTCGCGCCGGTGGAAGACGTGCGCGGCCAGGTCACGCCGCAACTGCGCCGCACCGCCGATGTCGGCGAGACCGTGCTGATCGCGATCGATCTGGGCCGCAACAAGAACCGCCTCGGCGGCAGCATTCTCGCGCAAGTCACGCAGCAGATCGGCGACGCTGCCCCGGATGTCGACGATGCGGCCGATCTCAAGCGCTTCTTCGACGCCATCCAATCGCTGAACCGCGCGGGCAAGGTGCTGGCGTATCACGACCGCTCGGACGGCGGCCTGTTCGCGACCGTGGCGGAAATGGCCTTTGCCGGTCATGTTGGTGTGTCGCTCAACGTCGACATGTTGACGCTCGACGAAGGCTTCGAGTCGGACTACGGCGATGCCAAGGATTGGGCCAAGCAGACGGCCGGCCGCCGGGAAGACAAGACGCTGCGTGCGCTGTTCAACGAAGAACTCGGCGGCGTGATCCAGGTGCGCGCGGACGATCGCGACGCCGTGCTGCAGGCGCTGCGCGAGCACGGCCTGTCGGCGTGCAGCCACGTCATCGGCAAGCCGAATACCTCGGACGTCATTGAGATCTACCGTGATGCGAAGAAGGTTTTCGGTGCGCCGCGTGCCGAATTGCAACGCGTATGGAGCGAAGTGAGTTGGCGTATCGCGCGTCTGCGTGACAACCCCGCGTGCGCCGACGCCGAATTCGAGGCATTGAACGACGTGGCCGATCCGGGGCTGTCGCCGACATTGACGTTCGATCCGAGCGAGGACATCGCCGCGCCGTTCGTCGCGACGGGGGCGCGTCCGAAGGTGGCGATCCTGCGTGAGCAGGGCGTCAACTCGCATGTGGAGATGGCGTACGTGCTCGACCGCGCAGGATTTTCGGCGTACGACGTGCACATGAGCGATCTGCTGTCTGGGCGGGCCAAGCTGGCCGACTTCCAGGGCTTCATTGCGTGCGGCGGCTTCTCGTATGGCGACGTGCTCGGCGCCGGCGAAGGCTGGGCCAAGACAATCCTGTTCAACGCGTCGCTGGCCGACCGTTTCGCCGGGTTCTTCAACCGGGCGGATACGTTTGCGCTGGGCGTGTGCAATGGCTGCCAGATGATGAGCAATCTGTCGAACATGATCCCGGGCGCGGCTGACTGGCCGAAGTTTACGTACAACCAGTCGAAGTACGAAGCACGCCTGGTGCAGGTCGAGGTGCTCGATTCGCCGTCGATGTTCTTCAAGGACATGGCTGGCACGCAGGCGCCGATCGTCGTGGCGCACGGCGAGGGTTTTGCGAACTTCGGTCAGCAGGGCAACATCGACCGCGCCATCGCTGCGATGCGTTTCGTCGACAATCGCGGCGCGGCGACGGAAGCCTATCCGTTCAACCCGAACGGTTCACCGCGCGGTTTGACGTCGTTCACCACGGCGGACGGACGCTTCACCGTCATGATGCCGCACCCTGAACGCGTCTTCCGCACCGCGCAAATGAGCTGGGCGCCGGCGCAGTGGGGCGAGGACAGCCCGTGGATGCGCATGTTCCGCAACGCGCGCCGCGCGGTGGGCTAAAACGGCCGCACCCCATCACCCAATAAAAAACCCGCCGATTGGCGGGTTTTTTATTGGCCGGCGTACCGGTGGCGGTACCCGGCAGCGCGGATCGCGTGTTACTGGATCTTCGCTTTCTTCTCGAGCTCTTGCTCGAACTTCTGCAGCTTTTCCTCGCGCATCTGCTGTTCCAGCTGCGGCTTCACTTCGGCAAGCGACGGAATCTGCGCATCGCGGACGTCGTCGAGTTGGATCACGTGGTAGCCGAAGTTGGTCTTGACCGGGGCATCGGTCATTTGGCCCTTCTGCAGCTTGCCCAGCGCGGCCGCGAAT
This sequence comes from Pandoraea terrae, assembly GCF_902459695.1. GTDB lineage: Bacteria > Pseudomonadota > Gammaproteobacteria > Burkholderiales > Burkholderiaceae > Pandoraea > Pandoraea terrae. The sequence goes on along the minus strand of NZ_CABPRZ010000002.1, from coordinate 321,251 downwards.
TCCGGCACGTAGGCGTTGGCCGGTGACCAGTCGAGATCGCCGCCGTTCTGGGCCGAACCCGGATCCTTCGAATACTGCTTCGCGAGATCGGCGAACTTCGCGCCACCCTTGAGCTTGGCGATGATCTCCTTGGCGAGGTCTTCGCTCGGCACGAGGATGTGGCGGGCGTGATACTCCTTGTCGCCGAACTGCTTCTTGATCTGGTCGTAACGCGACTGAAGCTCTGCATCGCTCACTGGCGTCTTCACGACATCGGCGATCAGCGCGCGAATCAGCACGGTCTGCTTGGCCATCTCCACCTGGAACTTGACATCCGGGCGGGCAGGAATGCCGCGGCGAACCGCTTCCTGTGCCAGGATCTCGCGCTTGACGAGTTCTTCGCGCACTTGCTGTTGCAGTTGCGGCGAATCCGGCTGGCCCTGACGCACCATTTCGGCCACCATCGCATTGGCGCGCGACACGGGTACGGGCGTGCCGTTCACGACGGCGACGTTCTGGGCGAATGCGGGCAGGGACACGGTCGCGGCGAGGGCGAGCACCGTGCGGGCAAGTTTCAATGCCATGCTGGTTTTCCTGACGTTTGACGAAGGCAAAAGGATTATTCGACGGGGGAATGGCTTGCCGCTCACACTTCATCCGGCGCGAGCGCGGTGATGGCGAGGGCGTGAATGCCGTTCTGCATCAAATCGGCAAGCGCATCATACACCAAGCGATGCCGCGCCACGCGGTTGCGTCCCGCAAAAGCACTCGACACGATGCGCAGGTTATAGTGGCCGCCCGACGCCGCACCGGCGTGCCCGGCATGCCGTGCGCTGTCATTCTCCAACGTGAACTCGGTCGGCGCGAGGGCGGCGCGCAGGCGCGCCTCGATCTGTTGTTCGATGACACTCATCTCATTCGTCCTGCTTGATGTATTTGGCAAGCCACAGGCTCTGCAGGACGATGAACACGACCATCAGGCCCATGCCGCCGAACAGCTTGAAATTGACCCACGTATCGGTCGAGAAGTGGTACGCGATGACGAGGTTCAGAATGCCCATGGCGATGAAGAATAGCGCCCAGCTGTAGTTGACCATGCGCCACAGGCTGTCGGGCAGGACCATCTGCTTTTCCATCATGGCGCGGATCAGGTTGCGGTCGAAGATGAGTTCCGCAATGAACAGCGTGCCGCCGAACAGCCAGTACAGCGCCGTGGGTTTCCACTTGATGAAGGTTTCGTTGTGAAGCCACATGGTGGCGCCGCCGAACACGACGATGATCGCGAGGCTCACCCATTGCATCGGCTCCACTTTGCGATGACGAATCCAGACCCACAGGACCTGAATTACCGTGGCGGCGATGGCGATGCCTGTGGCCACGTAAATGCCCGCAAACTTGAAGGCGATGAAAAACAGGATGACCGGCAACAGGTCGAACAGAAATTTCATGGTGTCTCGGCAAGGGTCTCGCGACAATCGGCCATTATATTTCATGCGCCACGCCAACGGCTCGCGCGTACCGCTGCCAAGCGGCACGGCAAGGTTTTTTTCCGGATGGACGCGCAGCGCGCCCATCGCGGCGGGCTGGTCCAAGTCAATGGGGGCGCATGGCGGGCGGGCCAAAATGCGTGAAAAGCACTGAAAAATCGTGCGAATCCTTGATTTTCAATGGATTTTTGGGCATTTCCTCAGGTTGGCGGACTAAACTTTTTCATCAACTCGCAACGTCTCCCGGAATGCATGACATATCAAGAAGAAGACACGATGGCCGTGGGTGTTACGTCGCTATGGGCCTTTTTTATCGGGCTGGTAGGTGCACTGGCGGTGCTGGTGTGGAGTGAGGTCTCGGTGCACGGGCCGGGGCGTCAGCACATGCCGCACGACGGCCCCCCGGTTTTGCTCGCCGCGCTCGGCACGCTTTTTCCGACGGCGTTCTTTGTGGGCGCATTGACCCAATACGCGCGTTACCGCAACGTGCCGCGGGTTTCGGTCGCACCGGCCCGGGCCGGCATGCTGCTGCACGCCGGACTGGTCGTGTTCAACGTGGTGTTCGGCATCGTGTTGCCGGGCTAGTCAGTCCTTCTCGCCGTCGCCGGGCGTTTTGCCCGCCTCGCTCGCCGGCATTTTCGCGTTGTCGTCAAAGGCCAGCGACGCCGAGTTGATGCAATAGCGCAGACCGGTTGGCGCAGGGCCATCCTCGAAAACGTGCCCCAGGTGAGCGTCGCAGTTCCGACAACGCACTTCGACGCGCACCATGCCGTGGGTGTAGTCCATGACTTCCTCGATGCCCGATTTTTCGATCGGCTTCGCATAGCTCGGCCAGCCGCAGCCGGCGTCGAACTTGTCGGTGGACTCGAACAGCGGCGCCCCACAACAGATGCAGCGGTAGGTGCCATTCTCCCAATGGTCCCAATAGCGGCCGGTGAAGGCGCGCTCGGTCGCGGCATGGCGCGTGACCTGATATTCGACGTCGTCGAGTTGGGAGCGCCATTCGGCGTCGCTTTTCTCCACTTTGCTCATGGTTGTCTCCTGGCGGGGAATTTGTGTCATGACGAGCAGCTCACCTCGAGCTGGCCGGCCCAGTCGGGCGGCAGGTCGGCGTAGCGCTCGAACTCGGGCTGATCGTCGTACGGGCGCATCAGTACGCGGCGCAGCGTTTCAACCTCGGAAAAATCCTTCTCATTCGCATGCCGAATGGCGATTTCGGCCAGATGGTTGCGCAGCACATATTTCGGGTTGACGCGCCGCATGGCGGTGCGGCGTTCGGCGTCGCTGCCCGCCTCGGCCTGCAAGCGGGCGCGATAGTCGGCGGCCCATGCATCGAAGCCGGGCCGGTCGATGAACATGTCGCGCACCGGGGCATCGTGCGACGGATCGGCCATGCGCAATTCGGCGAGTTGCCGGAACAGGCGGGTGAAATCCACGCGGCCTTCATGCATCAGGCGGAACAGGCGGTTGATCAGCGCTTCGTCGCCCGCATGCGATTCGCGCAGGCCAAGTTTGGCGCGCATTCGCAGATCGATTTGGCCTGCAAAACGCGTCTTGTAGACGGGCAGCACTTCCTGCGCGGCTTCCACCGCCGCCTGGCCTTCGCCGAACAAGGGCAAAAGCGCCTGCGCGAGGCAGAACAGGTTCCAGTACGCGACATTCGGTTGCGCCTGATAGGCGTAGCGGCCCTGCGTGTCGGAGTGGTTGCAGATGTGGTTGGCGTTGAATCCGTCCAGGAAGCCGAACGGGCCGTAATCGATCGTCAGGCCGAGAATGGACATGTTGTCCGTATTCATCACACCGTGGCAGAAGCCGACGGCTTGCCAATGCGCCACCATGTCAGCCGTCGCATTGCACACGGCGGCGAGCAACGAAAGGTAAGGATTCGCGGCGTCACGGCATTGCGGGTAGTGCCCGTCGATGACGAAATCGGCGAGGCGCTGCAGATCATCGATGCGCTCCGCCGCATAGAAGTGCTCGAAGTGCCCGAAGCGGATGAAACTCGGCGACAGGCGCGTGACAACGGCTGCCGTCTCGATGGTTTCGCGCCGTACCGGTGCATCGGCGCCGGTCACGCACAGCGCGCGGGTTGTCGGCACGCCCAGGTGGAACATCGCTTCCGAACACAGGAATTCGCGAATCGACGAGCGCAGGACAGCGCGGCCGTCGCCCATGCGAGAGTAGGGCGTCAATCCGCTGCCCTTGAGTTGGATTTCCCAATGTCCGGCGGCCGTGTCCGCCTCGCCGAGCAGCAACGCGCGGCCGTCGCCGAGTTGCCCCGCCCAGACGCCGAACTGGTGGCCGGAATAGACGCTCGCAAGCGTGTCGCCGCCCTCGAGTGGACGATTGCCGGTAAATGTCTCGACGAACGCCGGATCGTGCGCCGCCTCGGGCGGCAAGCCCACCAGCTGCGCAGCTTCGGGCGAGAAGCCGACCAGATAAGGGTCGGGTAACGGCTGCGGCGGCAGCCGCGTGAAGAACGCCTCGCCGAGTTGCGCGAAACGGTTGGACAGGGACAGCGGGGCGAACGGCGGCGCAGCGCGCGGCAGCTGGGTGCCGGACGCGTTCGGAGCGCCTGCGGTTGACGGCATGAGGACCTTCCTTTGGATGATGGCCCATTTTACTTGAGGGGGACGCGACGCGCTGAACATCGTCCGGCGCCGGAGCCCGCCGGTCCGCTGCGCAGCATGCTGCGACGCACAATCGATGGTGATTGACCGGTCGCCCCGCGGCGTCAAGAATCGTTGTCAGGTGGCAGCCTCCGCCCGCGATGGCAATCCCGCTGGTCGTTCCGCACCCGGTGCGGACTTCGTACGACAACTTGGAGATTCAACGCATGGCCATTCCGATCCTTGGTCAGATGATGGGCGTCCCGCTCCTCATTTCCTCGCTGTTGACGCACGCCGCCCGGCACCATGGCGACACGGAGATCGTGTCCCGCCGGATCGAAGGCGATATCCATCGTTACACGTACCGGGACGCCGAACAGCGGGCTCGCCAACTCGCGCAAGCGTTCGGCGCATTGGGCGTAGGGCTGGGGGAGCGCGTCGGGACGCTGGCGTGGAACGGCTACCGTCACTTCGAGACCTATTACGCCGTCTCCGGCATGGGCAGCGTGGTGCATACGGTCAATCCGCGCCTCTTTCCCGAGCAGATCGCATACATCATCAATCACGCGGAAGACCGGTTCGTCGCGTTCGATACCACCTTCCTGCCGCTGGTCGAGTCGCTCGCGCCCCAATGTCCGGGCGTGCGCGGCTGGATCGCGATGACGGACCGTGCGCATATGCCCGCCAGTCCGATCGACCTGCTGTGCTACGAGGACCTGATCGACGCGCAGGACGGCCGGCTCGCGTGGCCGTCGTTCGACGAAAATACGGCGTCGGGGCTTTGCTATACGTCGGGCACGACCGGCAACCCGAAAGGCGTGCTCTACAGTCACCGCTCGACCGTGCTGCATGCCTATGCCGCCGCCTTGCCCGATTCGATGGCCATTGCGTCGCACGACGCGGTGCTGCCGGTGGTGCCGATGTTCCACGTCAACGCGTGGGGCATCCCGTATGCGGCGGCGCTCACGGGCGCCAAGCTCGTGTTCCCCGGCAAGGACCTCGACGGCAAATCGCTGTTCGACTTGTTCGAGGCGGAAGGCGTGACTTTCTCCGCTGGCGTGCCGACGGTATGGCTCGGCCTGCTGACCCATATGCGGTCGATCGGCGCGCGCTTTTCCACGCTCGAGCGCACGGTCATCGGCGGCTCGGCCTGCCCGCCGGCCATGCTGACGTCGTTCGAGAAAGACTACGGCGTGCGTGTCATTCACGCCTGGGGCATGAGCGAAATGTCGCCGTTGGGTACGCTGTGCCACCTGCGAGCGAAGCATCGCGGCTTGCCGCCCGAAGCGCAGCAGCACATCCTGGAGAAGCAGGGGAGCGCAGTCTTCGGTGTCGACCTGAAGATTGTCGGGCCCGAAGGTGACGAACTTCCCTGGGACGGCCGCGCGTTCGGCGACCTCTACGCGCGCGGGCCGTGGGTCATCGACCGCTATTTCCGTACCGATGGTTCGCCGCTTGTCGACGGCTGGTTTCCCACCGGCGACGTGGCGACGATCGACCCGGACGGCTATGTGCAGATCACCGATCGCAGCAAGGACGTGATCAAGTCGGGCGGGGAGTGGATCAGTTCGATCGAGGTCGAGAATGTCGCCATGGCGCACCCCGAGGTGCACGAGGCGGCCTGCATCGCTGTCAAGCATCCGAAGTGGGAAGAGCGGCCGTTGCTGGTGATCGTCCGCAAGCCGGGCGCGACGCTGACGCGCGAAGCGATGCTCGCGTTCTTCCAGGGGCGGGTCGCCAAGTGGTGGATTCCGGACGACGTCGTGTTTGTCGACGAAATTCCCCATACCGCGACGGGCAAGATGCTCAAGCTCAAGCTGCGCGAACGTTTCCAGGACTACACACCCGGTTGACACGATCGCCGGCCTGCGTGTGCCGCACGCTATTTCGGACACCGCCGCATGCCGCGTGCGGGCGCGCGGATGAAAACGACGGTTGCATGCGCCGCGGCGGGGATCGTCCCCCTATAATGACGCCCTGATCATGGATCCCGCATCATGGCTCAGGGCATGCCCGTGCACGGTGGGCGTGCCGCTGTGCCGGCTGCGATGCGGCGGTCGTCAAGGGAGAACGAGTGGATTCGATGGGCGCTTCGCTCGACTTCACACTGGGCGTCATGTTCGCCAATGGCGTGAGCTACGGGCTGCTGCTGTTCATGCTGTCGAGCGGACTAACGCTGATCTTCAGCATGCTCGGGGTACTGAACTTCGCGCACGCGACTTTCTACATGCTCGGCGCGTACTTCGCGTACACGCTGTCCGCGGTGGTGGGGTTCTGGCCGGCGCTGGTCGGGGCGCCCCTGCTCGTCGGTCTTGGCGGCGGGGTCTTCGAGCGTCATGTGCTGCGGCATTTGCGCGCGCGCGGCGCGCTGGCGGAATTGCTTGCCACGTTCGGGCTGGCGTATGTCCTCGTCGAAGTGGTGCAATTGATCTGGGGCCGCGGACCGGTCGACTATCGCGTGCCGGGCCTGTTTGAAGGCGTGCTCGTTCCCTTTTTCGGGTTGGCGTTGCCGGCGTATCGCGTATTCATCATGGCGCTGGCGCTGGCGATTGCGGCCGCGTTGGCGCTGGGATTGCGCGCCACGCGTGCCGGGCTCGTCATGCAGGCGGCGCTTTCCCAGCCCGCCATGACCCAGGCGCTGGGGTACGACGTACCGCGCCTGTACACCAGCGTGTTCGCCTGCGGCGCCGGGTTGGCGGCGCTTGCCGGGGCGGCAGGCGGCAACGTGCTGGTGACGGAGCCCGGCATGGCGGCAACCGTCGGCAGCGTGATCTTCGTCGTGGTGGTGGCGGGCGGACTGGGATCGCTCGCCGGGGCATTCGCCGCGTCGATCCTGATCGGTGTGCTGCAAACCTGGGCGGTGGCAAGCGACGCCAACCTTGCGAGCCTGATCGGCGTCCCCGAGTGGGCGTCTCCGAGTCACGCGAGCGCGCCGTTCTGGCAATTGACAATGACGCAGTTGGCGCCTGTCGTGCCGTACCTGTTGATGGTCGTCGTGCTGTTGGTGCGGCCGCGCGGTTTGTTTGGCGTACGGGAGGCCTGATGCGCATGCGTACGCGTGGCCTTCCTGACGGCAGCGCGCTTTGCGCGTCCATCGCGAACCGGTCCGGTGACCGCCAGCGAGCGGGGCTGTGGATGGCTTTTGCACTCGCGCTGATCGTCGCACCATGGCTGTTTCCGTCGGCCGCGTCCTTGACGCTGCTCTGCCAGATCGGCACGGCCGGCATTCTGGCGCTGTCGTTCAATCTGCTGCTCGGGCAGACCGGCATGCTCAGTTTTTGTCACGCCACATATGCAGGCTTCGGTGCGTTCGCCGCTGTCTGGTGCATGCATCGGATCGGCGGCGGTTGGGCGGTCCCGATGGCGCTCGTGCCGTTGGCCGGCGGTCTCGCGGGGGCGCTCGGCGGCGCGGCGCTCGGCTTCGTGACGACGCGGCGCACAGGCCTGACTTTCGCGATGATCACGCTCGGTGTGGCCGAACTCGTGTGGGTCGGCGCCACGATGCTGCCGGAATGGTTCGGCGGCGAGCGGGGCATTGCCGCCGATCGGACATCGGGCGCCGCGTGGTTCGGGCTCACCCTCGGTCCGCAGCGCAACGTGTATTTCCTGGTCGCCGCCTGGCTGTTCGTGTGCGCGCTGGCCATGTACTGTCTCACGCGTACGCCGCTGGGCTATCTGGCGCGGGCCGTGCGGGACAACGAGGTGCGCGTTGCGTTTCTCGGGCCGTCGCCCGCCACGGTGCGTTACCGGATGCAGATCCTGGCGACGTTTTTTGCCGGTGTCGCCGGCGGACTCAATGCGCTCAATTTCGAACTCGTCAGTGCGGATGCCTTCAGCCTTGAACGCTCGGGCGCGGTGCTCGTGTTCACGGTGCTCGGCGGTACGGGCTATTTTGCCGGGCCGTTGATCGGCGCGGCGAGCGGCGTATTCGCGACAATTGTGCTGTCCGGCATGACGCGTGCCTGGCAGTTGTATCTCGGCCTCGCGTTTCTGGTCGTGGTCGTGTTTGCGCCGGGCGGCCTTGCCGGGATTGGCGCGGCACATGTGCGCGCATGCCGCGTCGGGCGATGGCGGAAGGTGTGGCGGCCGTATCTGGCGGTCGTGATCGCACTGGCGTTGCTTCTGGCCGGCGGCGTCGCGTTGATCGAGATGGCGTACCACGTTCGGCTCGACGTCGAGACCGTTGCGCACGCGCCATTCTGGCTTGGCGGGTTCGACGCCCATCACCCCGTGGCGTGGGCATTGGCCGCCGCGTACGGTATCTCCGGATTCGTGGCGTTGCGTCTGTCGTGGCCCGCCCTCGCCGCCGCGCTAAGGGCGTCCACGGCGCCCGCCGGCCCGGCAGGAGGCGGCGCATGATGAACAGCGGTTTCATGAGTGCCGCCGGTCCGGTCGCCGCGTTGCGCGTGCACGGTGTGCACAAGCGATTCGGACGCACGCACGTGCTGCAAGGTGTCGACCTGACGCTGACGGCCGGCGAGCGGCTGGCGGTGATCGGCCCTAACGGCGCGGGCAAGAGCACCCTGTTCGACGTGATCTCGGGACGCTCTCGCGCGGACGCCGGCAGTGTGTTTCTACACGGGCGCGATATCACCCGGCGCCCGCCGCACGCCATCAGCCGGCTTGGTCTCACGCGCAGTTTTCAGACGGCGCAACTGTTTCCGACGGTCAGTGTCGTGGACCATTTGCGATGCGCCGTATTGTGGCGGCTCGGTCACCGGTATACCCCCTGGCGGCCGATGCGGGCCCTGGCGGACGTGACGCAGGCTTGTGATGCATTGCTCGATCAGCTTGCGCTGGCGCATCGCCGCGACACGCTTGCCGCGCACTTGAGTTATGCCGAACAGCGCATGCTCGAGATCGGGCTGTGCGCGGGCGTCGGCGGTGACGTGATGCTGCTCGATGAACCCACGGCGGGCATGAGCCAATCCGAATCGGTGCGCGTTGTCGAACTGATCCGGACGCTCAGCGTCGGCCGGTCGCTGCTGCTCATCGAACATGACATGGGCGTGGTGTTCCGCTTGGCGGACCGCATCGCCGTGTTGGCGCGCGGCGCCGTCATCGCTTGCGATACGCCGGAGCGTGTGCGTGCGCATCAGGATGTGCGCGCGGCGTACCTCGGCGACTACGCCGACAATGCGCCCGCCGGCCCGCCGGACGCCACCGGCGCGGCCCCGGGTGATGGAGGCGACCACGATGCTTGAGATCGAAAACCTGCACGCGGGTTACGGCGGCAGCCGCATCCTGTCTGGCGTCAGTCTCGATGTGCGGCACGGCGAGATCGTGGCCGTCCTGGGCCGCAACGGTGCAGGGCGCTCGACCCTGGCGCGTGCCGTGATGGGGCAGATCGCGCGCACCGGATGCATCCGCTGGCAAGGACAGCGGATCGACGGGCTCGCGCCGCATGAGATTGCGCGTCGCGGCGTGGGCTATGTTCCGGAGACGCGCGATGTCTTCGGATCGCTGACGGTCGAACAGAATCTGCTGTTGGGATTGCGCCCGGGCACGGGGCCGCGCGCGTTGACGCTCGCGGATGCCTACGGGCGCTTCGCCGAATTGCAGACGCGCCGCGATACGCGTGCGGCTGCGCTTTCCGGCGGCGAACAGCAACTGCTGGCGGTTTGCCGGGCATTGATGGCGGCGCCGGGGTTGCTGATCGTGGACGAGCCGACCGAAGGCCTTGCCCCTCGGCTCGTGGCGCGTATTGGCCATATTCTGCGTGAATTGCGTGACGATGGCGTCGCGATCCTGCTGATCGAGCAGAAACTGACGCTCGCAATGCAATGCGCGCAACGCGTCGCCGTGATGGGACGCGGCGCCATCCGCTTTGAAGGCACCCCCGACGATCTCGCAAAGACACCGGAAGTGCGCAAGGAATGGCTTGAAGTCTGATGGTGGCGGGGCACCCGCTGCGCTAGAATCGAACGATCGTCAGGCCGTGCCCCCATGTGCCCCCATGTGCCCGTATGCATCGCGGCAACCGGACCCCACGGCATCCCCCATCTGCTGAACGACAAGGAAAGAGAGACATGAGTACCGCGTATCAGGTGCGTGACGGCGTCGCCATCATCACCCTCGAGAACCCGCCCGTCAACGGGTTGGGCCACACCACGCGCGCCGGCATTGTCGACGGCCTGACGCAGGCGCAGGCCGATGCCCAGGTTCGTGCGATCGTGCTGATCGGCGGCGGCCGCGCGTTCTCGGGCGGTGCCGACATTCGCGAATTCAACACGCCGAAGGCAACCCAAAGCCCGCTGCTCGTCGACGTCATCGCCGCGCTCGAGACGTGTACGAAGCCGGTCGTGGCGGCGATCCACGCAGTGGCGATGGGCGGCGGCCTCGAACTGGCACTCGGTTGCCACTATCGGGTGGCGGTGCCGGGCGCACAGATTGCACTGCCGGAAGTCAAGCTCGGGCTTTTGCCCGGCGCCGGGGGCACGCAGCGCTTGCCGCGCGCAGTCGGACTGGTGCGCGCGCTCGACATGGTTGTCAGCGGCAAGGTGGTGAAGTCTGAGCAATTGGCCGATACGTCGCTGTTTGATCGCATGATCGATGGCGATTTGCTGACGGGCGCGCTGGCCTTTGCAGCGCAGGCGGCAAATTCGCCCGCGCCGTACCCGCGTCTGCGTGATCGCGCGCTCGACGATCCGCAGGGCAACGCGCAGCAGGTGATCGACGCGGCGCGCGAGCGCGTCATGCGTGAATCGGCGCATTTCCCGGCGCCGCAGAAGTGCGTCGCGTCGATCGAGGCCGCCCTGACGAAGTCGTTCGACGACGGGTTGAAGTTTGAACGCGAGTGTTTTGTCAGCCTGGTGCAATCGCCGGAATCCAGGGCGTTGCGCCACGCGTTCCTTGGCGAGCGCGCTGCGGCGAAGATTGCCGACGTCCCCGACGACACGCCGGTTCGCAAGATCGACCGCGTCGCCGTGATCGGCGCGGGAACCATGGGCGGCGGTATCGCGATGACATTTGCGAATGCGGGTTTGCCGGTCACGCTGGTCGACACGACACAAGCCGCGCTCGATCGCGGCCGGGAAGCCATTCGCGCGAATTACGCGCGCACCGTGTCGCGCGGCAAATTGGCTGCGGAGGAAGCCGAACGCCGCATGGTGCTGATTTCGGTGACGACGTCGTATGCCGATGTCGCGGCAGCCGACCTGATTGTCGAGGCGGTATTCGAGGATCTGGGCGTCAAGCAAACCGTATTCCGTGAACTCGACGCCGCCGCGAAGGCCGGCGCGATTCTGGCGTCGAACACGTCGACGCTGAATCTCGACACGTTGGCCGGCGTGACGAAGCGCCCGCAGGATGTCGTGGGCCTGCACTTCTTCAGTCCCGCCAACGTGATGAAGTTGCTCGAGGTGGTGCGCGGCGAAGCGACGGGCAAGGATGTGCTCGCGACCGTCATGAAGCTGGCCAAGCACATCGGCAAGCTGGCCGTGGTGGCGCGCGTGGGCGACGGCTTCATCGGCAACCGCATGCTGGAGCCGTACTTCAAGCAATCGCAATGGATGGTCGAGGAGGGTGCGACCCCCGAACAGATCGACACCGCCATCGAGCGCTTCGGCTTCGCGATGGGACCGTTCCGCATGAGCGACCTTGCGGGCAACGACGTGAGCTGGGCGATTCGCAAGCGTCGTCATGCCGAGCATCCGGGGCTCGATTACCCGCGCATTGCCGACGTCCTGTGCGAAGCCGGCCGCTTCGGCCAGAAGACCCAGGCGGGCTGGTATGACTATGCCGCCGGCGATCGCGCCCCGCAGCCGTCGCCGGCCGTCGTACAGATGATCGAAGACCACGCGCAGCAGCACGGCATCGCGCGACGCGCATTCTCCGACGAAGAGATTGTCGACCGCCTCGTCTACGCGCTGGTGAACGAAGGCGCGAAGGTCTTGGCCGAGGGGATTGCCGCGCGTGCCTCGGACATCGACATGGTCTATCTGAACGGCTACGGTTTTCCGCTGTGGCGTGGCGGCCCGATGCTGTACGCGGATATGACCGGCCTCGACAAGGTGCTGGCGCGCGTGCGCGAGTTTGCCGCGGGCAGTCACGGCGAAGCCTGGACACCCGCGCCGCGGCTGGTGGAACTCGCCGAGGCCGGCAAGCGGTTTACCGGGTAAGGACAAGACGCAGCGTGTCGGGAGTGGGCGATGAAAGCGATGGATGAAGTACTGCTCGTCATCGACGTGCAGAACGATTTTATGCCGGGTGGCGCGTTGGCCGTGCCGCATGGCGACGAAGTCGTGCCGGCGATCAACGCATTGGCCAGCCAGTTTGCGCACGTGGTGCTGACGCAGGATTGGCACCCGCCGCAACACGTATCGTTCGCCGAGCATCATGCGGGGCGGCAGCCGTTCGAAACGGTCATGTTGCCCTACGGCGAACAGGTGCTCTGGCCCACGCACTGCGTGCAGAACACCCAGGGCGCGGCGCTGCACGCCGCGTTGTCGATTCCGCACGCGCAGGCGATCGTGCGCAAGGGCTATCACCCGCAGGTCGACAGTTATTCGGCGTTTCTCGAAGCGGATCGCAAGACGCCGACCGGGCTCGCGGGATACCTGCGCGAGAAACATGTGCGGCGCGTCCACTGCGTGGGGCTGGCTACCGACTTTTGCGTGGCATGGAGCGCACTCGATGCCAAGGCGGCGGGGTTCGACGTGTGCGTTATTGAACAGGCCTGCCGCGCCATCGATCTGAACGGTTCTCTGGCGCGTGCGTGGACGGATCTCGCGGCGGCGGGTGTCGCGCGCGAATGAAAGCACGAAAGAAGGGAATCAGGGAATGAGCCATCCATCGATCCAATCGGGATTCATTGATCATCTCGGCATCGAATTGATTCGTGCCGCGGCCGGCGAGTCCGAACTTCGCCTGCCGCTAGCGGCCCATCACATGAACAGCTGGGAGGTCATGCACGGCGGCGTCACAATGTCGCTGCTCGACGTGGCGCTGAGCCTCGCGGGCCGCACTGCCTCGCCGGAAGGCAGCGGTGTCGTGACCGTGGAGATGAAAACCACGTTCATGCAGCCGGGGCAGGGCGAAATGCGCGCGTTCGGTCGCGTCCTGCACCGCACGACCACGATGGTGTACTGCGAGGGCGAGGTGCGCGACGCGCAAGACAAGCTGGTCGCCAAGGCGATGGGCACGTTCAAGTATCTGCGCCGGCTCGCCGTCGGCCGTGAAGTGCGGCAGCAACGCCCGCGCGTCGCGCCGCCGGGCGATTGATGCTTGATCGCCTACCCTCATCATTTCCCGGGAGAGAACCTGTCATGACCGTAAACCGTCAGATCCTGCTGGTGTCGCGCCCGAAAGGCGCCGCCACACTCGATAATTTTCAACTGGCAGCACCGGAGGTGCCGGCCCTCGGCGACGGCCAGGTGCTGGTGCGCAATCATTATCTGTCGCTCGATCCCTATATGCGGGGGCGCATGAACGACACGAAGTCGTATGCGCCGCCCCAGCCGGTCGATACCGTCATGATCGGCGCCACGGTCGGGGAAATCGTCGAATCGCTGAATCCGGACTGGCCCGTCGGCACCAAGGTCGCCGCCATGTTCGGCTGGCAGGAGTACGGCATTTCCGATGGGTCCGACCTGCGCCGGATTGGCGATGCGCGGCTGCCGCTGTCCGTGTATCTCGGGGCGGCGGGCATGCCGGGCGTCACTGCCTGGTATGGCCTGAACAAGATCATTGCGCCGAAGGCAGGCGAGACGGTTGTCGTCAGCGCAGCCTCCGGTGCGGTCGGGAGCGTGGCGGGCCAATTGGCCAAGCGCGCCGGCTGCCGCGTTGTCGGCATCGCCGGCGGTCCGGAGAAATGTGCGTACGTCGTCGACACGCTCGGCTTCGACGCTTGCGTCGACTACAAGGCCGGCCGGCTCGACGAGGACCTCAAGGCAGCACTGCCGAACGGCGCGGATGGATACTTCGAGAATGTCGGCGGCGCGGTCCTGGACGCGGTCCTTCGCCGCATGAACGCGCACGGGCGCATTGCCCTGTGCGGCATGATCGCCGGCTACGAAGGCGCGCCGGTGCCGTTGCAGGCGCCCGGGTTGCTCCTGACGCAGCGCTTGCTCGTGCAGGGGTTCATCGTCACCGAGCATCTCGAAGTGTGGCCCGAAGCCCTGGGGGCGCTCGCCCAGGCGTTGGCGTCGGGCGAGTTGCGGTATCGCGAAACGATCAGCCAGGGGATCGAAAGTGCGCCGGCGGCATTCCTCGGCCTGCTGCGCGGCGAGAATTTCGGAAAGCAGGTGGTTCGTCTGATCTAGGGCCTGTTCACACGAATGACCGGACCGTCTATTTGACGGGCGACGCCATGCGTTCCACGGCAAACGAATAACGCCGACGAATGCCTGGCGTGTGCGGATTCTGGCCGGGGCTGACAGTGGCTTCGATCGCCGTGACCGAACCGTCGCGCGAAAATCGCAACAACGTCGTGCAGCGCGTGCCGTACGCGGGCGAAGCGATGAACGCCGACGACAACGTGCGCTCCCAGGCATGCGGCACGCCGGTGTCCGGCAAACGGTCGTCGGCCGCCGGCGTCGCGTCCCGCATCAGATCGAGCAGCGTGTCGTCGCCGGCATTGTCATGCAGGGCGGCGGCCAGTGCGTCGCGGCGGCTCACGAGCTTCGGCCAAGGCGTATCGAGCAGCGCATTCGACAGGCCATGCACGCCCGGCGTCACGCGATGAAAGCGATGCACCGCTTGCGCGCCGTTTTCCCGATTGCCCAGCCAGAACAAGTCGCCGGCGGGCAAGTCCCCGGCCACCAGGTTGAATCCGGCGTATTCGTGCGCATGGTTTTCCACACGCCGAAGGTCTGCATCGAACGGTGTCGCGTCGAGCATGGCGGAGACGAGCAGGCCGCGCGACGGGGTGTCCTTCGGCGCCATCGGTGCACGGCCGTCGCGAAAGTTCGTCAGGGCTGCGAAGCGTCCTGCGCGCGTGATGCCCATCCAGGTTCCACCGCCGCGCAGATCGCGTCCGGCGAGGACATCCGGCCGATCGGCCCACCACTGCATCGGCTCCGCGGGTCGCTCGAAGAATTCGTCGCGATTGGCAAGCAGCACCAGCGGCGTGTCGTGTTCCGGCCGCCACGCAAATACGATCAGGCACATGGGCTATCCGTGGCCGCCGGTGCGGCGGCGAAACATTCGAGATGGCGCGGGCCGGCCGTCAAACCGTCGAATCCGGCGGCTGCGACCCAGGCGTCC
The DNA here is from genome assembly GCF_902459695.1 of Pandoraea terrae. GTDB lineage: Bacteria > Pseudomonadota > Gammaproteobacteria > Burkholderiales > Burkholderiaceae > Pandoraea > Pandoraea terrae. The sequence goes on along the minus strand of NZ_CABPRZ010000002.1, from coordinate 305,971 downwards.
AGACGCGCCGCGAAGCCGGGCGGTACGTCGTCGTATCGCTCCATCCAGGTGGCCGGCGCCTGTTCGGGCACGCCGTCGGCGGCGCCGCAGCGCCACTGCAATTCGCCGCGCACGCCCGTCTCCAGCACGACGGCCGCAAACAGGCGCGTCACCGCTGCGCGCGCGTTGGGAGTGTGTTCAGGCGCAACGCGGTAGTAGACGTAACAATCCATGCGCGGCGGCACTCAGGACGTGGTTTCGGTCGGATCGAACAGCACGTAGGGCAGCTCGGCAAACTGCAGGCGGGGCCCTTCGGCGGTGCCGAGATGGACGGCATCCGCCTCGTGGGCCGTGAGTTTGAGCTCGACAAGGCAGTCCCAGCCGCCTTGCGGCGCCGGCGCGGTGTTCACGATCAGGCCGCAGGGCTGACCGGGATCGGCCGCTTCGAAGAGTTCCCGCCCGGGTGCCGGTTGTCCGCCGTCGAGATGTGCGAGGAACAGGCGGCGCTTGATGACGCCCCGATACTGGCTGCGCGCCACGACTTCCTGTCCCGGATAGCAGCCCTTGCGGAAGTTCACGCCGCCAAGGACTTCCCAGTTGATCATCTGCGGCACGAACTGCTCTTGCGTCGCCGCCACGATCGACGGTACGCCGCTACGCACGTCGAGCCAGTGAGCCAATTCCGGTTGGACCGCGACCAGGCCGGGGGCGGCCAGCAGCGCTTGCCACGCGGCCGCCGCGGCATCTGCCGGCACGCTCCAGAGATAGCGCGGCAGGGTACGCGCGTCGCCCGCATCGGGCAAACGTACCAGGCTGCCGCCGGCATCGTGCACGACGGCCAGCGGAACCGTGGGCAATGCCGCGAAATGCTGCGCCAGGACGTGGGTGGCTGCCGGTCCGCCGACGGCGATCAGCATACGCTCGGCCGTGCCGTCGGTCAGTTTCGCCCTGGCGCGCAATACGAACATGGACAACCGCTTCTGGACGGCTGACTGTACGTCGGCCGCGCACACGAGCGAGATTTGCGTGTCGTCCTGCACGGGGTTGCGCCATGCAAGAAACGTGGCCAGCAGGCGGCCCTTCGCGGAGCAGTAGCCCGCGAGCCGCGCCATGTCGGCCGGCAGGCGCTCGATGTCGCTGGTCAGTTGGTTGTGCAGGAAATCCGCGGCGTCGGCGCCGCTGACCGTGATCAGGCCCGCGTCGGCCAGGACCGAGGCGAAGCTGCCTGTCTGCAGCGCGGCAAATTGCTCGGCGGGCGTGGCAGGGGTCGCGGCGGGCAGGGAAGACAAAAGTTCGCGCCAATGGGAATTCATAAAGGAATGCGCCTGTCAATCTGTGAGGGTTCTGCGAGTCCAAGTATTATATGGGCTCTGGCGCACGGACGTGCGGATCACCCCACCCGGTAGCGCGCTTGCCTGCCGCATGCCGTTGGACGGCCCGGGCGTGCAGGCGCCGTCTCGTCTACTTATCTCTTGCATGTCTGTTATCAAACGTCTGATTCTGCTCCTCGTCGTCGTCGCGCTTGCGGCCGGCGGCGCCATGTACCATTGGGCGAATGCCCCGATGACGCTGGCCCAGCCCGCGCTCGACGTCACGATCAAGCCGTACAGCTCGGTGCGCAGCGTGGCGGTGCAGTTGCGCGCCGGCGGCGTGCCCGTGCACCCGCTCTTGTTCAATCTGCTGGCGCGCGTGATGGACGTCGGCACCAAGCTCAAGTCGGGCAACTATGAATTCGCCACGGGCATTTCGCCCTATGAACTCATGCAAAAGCTCGCGCGCGGCGACGTCAACCAGTATGTCGTCAGCGTGATCGAGGGCTGGACCTTCAAGAAGATGCGCGCGGAAATCGACGCCAATCCGGCGCTCAAGCATGACACCTCCGGATTGCCCGATGCCGACCTGATGCAGTTGATCGGCGCCGACCGGGCCGAAGCCGAGGGCATGTTTTTCCCGGATACGTACCTGTTTCCCAAGGGATCGAGCGACGTCGAGGTGTACAAACGCGCTTATCGCCTGATGCAGCGCCGGCTCAACGAAGCCTGGGCGTCGCGCGCGGCCGGGCTGCCGTACAATTCGCCGTACGAGGCGCTGATCATGGCATCGCTCGTCGAAAAGGAGACGGGCCAGGCGGATGAACGTTCGCAAGTCGCGGCGGTGTTCGTCAACCGCCTGCGCAAGCGCATGTTGCTGCAGACGGACCCGACCGTCATTTACGGCATGGGCGATCTCTATACCGGCCGCATCCGACGCCGCGATCTCACCACGGACACGCCGTACAACACTTATACCCGGCCGGGATTGCCGCCCACGCCGATCGCGCTGCCGGGTGCGGCATCGCTTGCGGCTTCGCTCAATCCGGCGCAGTCCGATGCGCTGTATTTCGTGGCGCGCGGCGACGGGACCAGCCATTTTTCGGCCAATCTGCAGGAGCATAATCGCGCCGTGGACAAATACCAGCGAGGTGAGCAATGACGCATGACACGAGCACGCATGCGGTCGTGCCGGGCAAATTCGTGACGTTCGAGGGCATTGACGGCGCGGGCAAGAGCACGCACGTCAACGCTTTCGTCGAGGCATTGCGCGACCGTCTCGCACCCCTTGGCCGGCAGGTTGTCGGCACGCGCGAACCGGGCGGCACGCCGCTCGGCGAGAAACTTCGCGCGCTCGTGCTCGAGGCGCCGATGGACCTCGAGACGGAAGCGCTGCTGATGTTCGCCGGCCGCCGCGAGCATTTGGCGCGCGTGATCGAGCCGGCCCTGCAGCGCGGCGATTGGGTCGTCTCTGACCGGTTTACGGACGCGACGTTTGCGTATCAGGGCGGCGGTCGCGGTCTGTCGCTCGACAAGCTGACGACGCTCGAACGCTGGGTGCAGGGCACGCGCCAACCCGATCTGACGGTGCTGTTCGATCTGGCCCCCGAAGTCGCCGCGCGGCGACTGGCCGGGGCGCGCGCGCCGGACAAGTTCGAGCGCGAATCGATTGATTTCTTCACGCGTGTGCGCAACGAGTACCTGCGCCGCGCCGCCGAGATGCCGGGCCGTTTCGTGGTGATCGACGCCGAGCAGACTGTCGAGGCGATTGCCGCGCAACTCGCCGGCGTGCTGGCCGCGCTCGAACTCCCGCGCGCATGACACTGGACCAGGAGCTCTGCATGCTGTATCCGTGGCAATCCCGCGACTGGTCGCAATTGACCGATTTGCGTGCGCAGATGCCGCACGCGCTGTTGCTCCAGGCGGTGCCGGGCATCGGCGAGATCGCGCTTGCCCGCCGTTTCGCGCAGGGCCTGCTGTGCGAGACCGCCCGTGACGACCTCCAACCGTGTGGCGGCTGCAGCGCTTGCCAATGGTTCGAGAGCGGCAATCACCCCGATTTTCGGCTGGTGTGTCCGGAAGCCCTGGCCGAGCCCGTCCCCGGCGACGCGAAGGCGGAGAGCGAGAGCGAGAAGAAAAGCAAGACGCCGAGCAAGGAAATCAAGATCGAGCAGGTGCGCGAATTGATCGACTTCGCAAGCCTGGGCAGTCATCGGCAGGGCCGGCGCGTCGTGTTGCTGTATCCCGCCGAATCGCTCAACATCCACGCCGCCAACGCGCTGCTCAAGACGCTGGAAGAGCCGCCGGAGGGGGTCGTCTTCATTCTCGTGACGACACAGCCGGACCGGCTTCTGCCGACGATTCTGAGCCGATGCCGCCGCCTCGTGCTCACGCGCCCCGACGCGGGGGCCGCGGCGAAATGGTTGATGGCCGATGGCGGACTCGACAAGGCCACGGCAATGGCCTCGCTCGCGGAAGCCGGGGGCGCGCCGCTTGCTGCGCGAGCGCTGGCCGAACCCGAGGAGCGCGGCTGGCGCGACTGGCTGATCGGCCAGTTGGCCGGCGGCGGGACGCTGGATGCGTTCGTCTGCGCCGAGCAACTGCACAAGGGCAGCTTGCCCGGCATACTCGACACGTTGCAGCGCTGGTGTTTCGACGTTCTGGCCGATCGCATGACCGGCGCAGTGCGCTTCTATCCCGGCTACGCGGACGCCCTGCGCCGCTGCGGCAACGCCACGGATGACGTCCGCCTGCTCGGGTTCCTGCGCGAACTCGCGCAGCAGCGCCAGGTGCAGAATCATCCGCTCAATACGCGTGTGCTGCTCGAAGCGCTGTTCCTGCAATACAAGCAACTCTTTACCGCCGCCCCCGCGGCTTGACCGTTCCATGACTTTCGATCCTGCCTTGCTGTCGCTGCGCGACGCCACCCTCGACGATTTGCCCGGCATCGTCGCCATCTACAACAGCACCGTGGCCTCGCGCCAGGTGACGGCTGATCTCGACCCGATTCCGGTCGACAGCCGCGTCGCATGGTTCCATGCGCATCAGCCCAAGACCCGTCCGCTGTGGGTCGTCGAGCACAATGGCGTGATGCTCGGTTGGTTGAGCCTGTCGGATTTCTATGGACGCCCGGCGTATCATCGTACGGCCGAGGTCAGTATCTATCTCAGCGAAGCCGCGCGCGGCAAGGGCCTGGGGCGCTATCTGCTACAGCAGTTGATCGCGCGCGCGCCGGGGTTCGGCGTGCGCACGCTGCTCGGATTCATTTTCGGTCACAATGAAGCCAGCCTGCGGCTGTTCAGCGCGTTCGGGTTCGCGCGCTGGGGCGATCTGCCGGGCGTCGCGGAACTCGACGGCGTCGAGCGTGACCTCATCATCGTCGGGCTGCGCCTGCCCGACGGGGTTCCCGCCTGAGCGTCCGCGTACGTAACCGCACGCGCTTTCCCGACCGTCATCGCGCCATGTTCATCGATTCTCACTGCCATATCAATTTTCCGGAGCTGGCCGGGCAGATGCCCGATCTGCTCGCGAAAATGCGCGACAACCAGGTCAGCCACGCCCTGTGCGTGTCCGTCGACCTGCCGACGCTGCCCGACGTGCTCGCGATTGCCGCGGCGCACGACAATATCTACGCCTCCGTCGGGGTGCATCCCGACTACGAAGACACGCCGGAACCGTCCGTCGACGATCTCGTGCGCCTCGCCGCCGCCCCGAAAGTCGTGGCCATCGGCGAAACCGGCCTCGACTATTACCGGCTCGAAGGCCGGTCGATCGAGGACATGGAATGGCAACGCGAACGTTTTCGACGCCACATCCAGGCCTCGCGCGTGACGCGCAAGCCGTTGATCGTCCATACGCGCGCTTCCGCCGACGATACCCTGCGCCTCATGCGTGAGGAAAACGCGGCGGACGTGGGCGGTGTCATGCACTGCTTCACGGAAAGCTGGGCGGTAGCGCAGGCTGCGCTGGCCGAGAACTTCTATATCTCGTTCTCGGGGATCGTCACCTTCAAGAGTGCACGCGAACTGCAGGACGTCGCCCGTCGCGTGCCGCTCGAGCGCATGCTGATCGAAACCGATTCCCCGTATCTGGCGCCGGTGCCGTATCGCGGCAAGATGAACCAGCCCGGTTATGTGCGCCACGTGGGCGAGTTCATTGCGCAACTGCGCGGCGAATCGGTCGAGACGATCGCGCAGGCCACGACCGAGAACTTCTTCCGGCTTTTTCCCGGCATCGCGTGAACATGCGCTGAGTTGCCGTGCGGTTGCCGCCGCATCCGATTTTCCGATTTGCTTGGACGATGAACAGGAGTCTTCAATGCGAAACCTTCCGATCCGCGCGTGGTTGATGGCGAGTGTGCTGTTTCTGACCGCATGCGCGTCTGCGGCCACCTCGCGCGATGCGCTGGTCAAGGCGGTCATATTCAACGACGTCAAGGCGGTGCAGTCTGCGCTGACGGCGGGGCGTGACCCCAATACGCTCGATGCGAAGGGCGATCCGCTGCTGGTGATCGCGATGCGCGAGAAGGCCGTCGACGTAGCCAGGCTGCTGATCAACGACCCGAGGACGGATCTGGAAGCGACCAACAAGTCCGGCGAGAACGCAATGATGCTCGCGGCGCTGCAAGGGCTCACGCCGATGGTGCGCTTGCTCATCGACCACGACGCCGAAGTCAACAAACACGGCTGGGCGCCGCTGCATTACGCCGCGACCAACGGGCACGACGACGTGGTGCAGTTGCTCGTCGATCATTCCGCATATATCGATGCCGAATCGCCGAATGGCACGACGCCGCTGATGATGGCCGCGCGCGGCGGGCACATCACGACGTGCAAGGTGCTGCTCGACGGCGGTGCGGATGTGCGGCTCAAGAATCAATTGGGCATGACAGCCATCGACTTCGCCGCGCGGGCCAATCAGAAGGAAATCGCCGATGGCCTCCGGTCGCGACTGGAGAAGATGCAGGCGGGCGCGAAGTGAGCCACGATCACGGCCACGACGGGCATCACCATCATCATGCCGCGCCGGGCAGCGGCACGCCGATGCGGATGTTTGCGTGGGGTGTCGGGCTGAACCTGACGTTCGTTGTCATTGAAGGCGGCATCGGGTGGCGGGTCGATTCGCTCGCATTGCTGGCGGACGCCAGCCACAATTTCGGGGACGTCCTTGGCTTGCTGCTGGCGTGGGGCGCGGCGGCGCTCGCGCAACGCCGGGCCACGCCGCGCTATACCTACGGATGGCGCAGCGCCACAATCCTCGCGGCGCTCGGCAACGCGCTGCTGTTGCTCGCGGCGATTGCCGGCATCTTCTGGGGCGCCGCCCAGCGGTTCCGCGCGCCGGTATTGCCGCCGGGCGCCGTCGTGATCTGGGTCGCGCTGGCCGGGGTGGTCATCAACGGCGTTACCGCCTGGCTGTTCTTCGGCGGCCGCCGGCATGACCTGAATGTGCGCGGCGCCTATCTGCACATGCTGGCCGATGCCGGCGTGTCGGTGGCCGTTGCGCTCGCCGGCGCAGGCATGCTGTGGCTCGGCTGGCGCTGGCTCGACCCGGCCATCAGCGTGGCCGTGGCGGTGGTCATCTTCGTGGGGACCTGGGCATTGCTGCGCGACTCGGTCGCGATGGCGCTGCAGGCCGTGCCGAACAACATCGATGCTGCGGCCGTGCACGCATTCCTGACCGGGCAGCCCGGGGTCACCGGGATTCATGATCTCCACATCTGGGCGATGAGCACGACTGAAACGGCCATGACGGCGCATCTGCTCATGCGCGACGGACATCCGGGGGACGGTTTCCTTCAAGAGACGGCAGCGGCCATCGGGGTACGCTTCGGCATCGGGCACGTGACACTGCAAATCGAGACGGGGGACTCCGAGACCATCTGCGCCCTGACACGTCCGCACTGATGCCGCCGCGCCGGGCGCCTTCGTATCGGGGCGTGCGCCGCACGGATCAAGCGCCGGCCGCTACGCGTCAGTCCTTGGGGGCGCCGTGCCGCCCGGCGCCCCGCACGAACGCCCGGGCGCCGTCCAATCCCTCCGACAGCACAACGCCGTGACCCGCCGCACCTTCGCGGCGCAGTGCCTCGTCGATCGGCAGGTCCCATTGCGCATACGCCGCGCGGCGGTCGGCGAGCATCGCCCCCTGCGGCAGGGCAGCCAGTTGTCTGGCAAGCGCTTCGGCGCTTTGACGCGCCATCCCTTCCGGCACCAGGCGATTGACCAGACCGATCTCGAACGCTTCCTGCGCACCGACGGCACGGCCGGTCAGAATCAGGTCGAGCGCGCGGCTCATGCCGATCAGGCGGGGCAGGCGTATCGTGCCGCCGTCGATCAGCGGCACGCCGAAGCGCCGGCAGAACACCCCGAAGATGGCGGACACGTCAGCCACGCGCAGATCGCACCACAGCGCCAGTTCGAGTCCCCCGGCAACCGCATGGCCGGAGATGGCGGCAATGACCGGTTTGGTCAGATGCCGGCGCGTGGGGCCCATCGGTCCCGCGCCGCTGCCGTCGGGCGTCAGTTCGTTGCGGCGCGCGGGATCGTCGAACGCGGACAGGTCCGCGCCCGCGCAGAAGGTTGAACCTTTGCCGCAGAGCACCGCGACGGCCAGGGTGTCGTCCTGCTCGAAGCGCTCGAACGCCGTGCGCAACGACGTCGCGACCTCGCGATCGACCGCGTTGCGGCGCGCGGGGCGGGCCAGGGTGATGATGCAGACCGGTCCGTCGGTCTCGACGTCGACAAATGGCAGAGGGGCGTGCGGCATGGCAACCTCCCGAGGGCAGGGCTTACGCGGCGGCGGCCGGCGCGCTGCGCAGGAGCGCCGGCAGCGGCAACGCGGCCGGCTCGCGCAGGTCGTGGATGAATCGGTCCCGCCAAACCGACAGATTGTGTTCTCGCAATTGCGCCATCATCGTCGTGTAACGCGACTGACGTTCGGAAAGCGACATGTTGAGCGCATTGCGCAATGCTTCAGCCATGCCGTCCAGGTCGTACGGATTGACGATCAGGGCACCGGTGAGTTCATGGGCCGCGCCCGCGAAGCACGACAGCACCAACACGCCCGGGTCCGCTGGATCCTGCGAGGCGACGTATTCTTTCGCCACGAGGTTCATGCCGTCGCGTAACGGCGTGACGTAGCCGACTTGCGAGGAACGGAACAGCGACATCAGCACTTCGTGATCGTACCGCTTGTTGATGTAGCGCAGGGGCGTCCAGGCCAAATCGGAGAAGCGGCCGTTGATGTGACCCGCCTCGGCCTCGAGCTGTAGACGAATCTCGCCATATCCGGCGACGTCCGAGCGGCTCGGCGGGGCGACCTGAACGAAACTGACGGTGCCCTGCTGGTTCGGCCACAACTCAAGCAAGCGCTCGAACGCCCGGAAGCGCTCCAGCATCCCCTTCGAATAGTCGAGACGGTCCACGCTCATGATGAGCTTGCGTTCCTGCAGCCCCTGCTTGAGGTCGAGGATGTGCTTCATGTTGGCGCGGGCGACCGACTGCGCCTGGATTTCGTCGGGGTAGATGCCGATCGGGTAGACGCCGGTGCGCAATGTCCTGCCGTAAGCGGTGACATTCCCGTCGCCGGCCAGCGTGCCGTCTGCATGGCGCACGATGTAGTCCGTGAACGCCGTGCGGTCGGTCTCCGTCTGGAAGCCGACGAGATCGTATTCGCACATGGCGCGCACCAGCGCTTCATGGGGCGGCACGGTCATCAGCACCTGCGGCGACGGAAACGGGATATGCAGAAAGAAGCCGATCCGGTGTTTCACGCCGATCTGGCGGCACGCCTGGGCGAACGGCAGAAGATGGTAGTCGTGGACCCAGACCAGATCGTCTGCGGCCAACAGCGGCGCGAGCATCGACGCGAAGCGGGCGTTGACGTGGCGATAGCCATTGTATTCGTCGCGCTGGAAGCGGGTCAGATCGTCCCGGTAATGGAACGTCGGCCATAGCGTGGCGTTGGCGAACCCCCGGTAGTAGGTGTTGTACTCGCGGCGCGTGAGCGGCACGGTGGCGAACGTCACCTTGCGACGATGCGTGATGGTCGGCTCGCTCGGCACATCGGCGGCAATCTCGCCGTTCCAGCCGAACCACATGCCGCCGGCGTCCTTGAGCGCGTCGAACACGCCGACCGCCAGGCCGCCTGCGGTAGGCTTGCCTTCGGTAATGGGGGCGACCCGGTTCGAAACGATAACCAAACGACTCATGCCTTTTCTCCCGTGTTGTCCGGCCATGCCACGCCCGGCGGGCCAGGCGCGACCGCAGGGGACCGCGTTCGTCATGGCTATTGCAACGTCAACAGCCACGTCGTCAGCGCGCCGGGCGAGGGCAGCCGGTGCCGGGCGCAGGTCTGCCCATCGCCGATCTTGATCGTGATGCCGCCGGCCTCGTTGACCCGCGCAAAACCCGTTTCGTCAGTGAGATCGTCGCCGACGAACAACGGCGTGCGTCCTGCGAAGGGCGCCTCGCCCATCAGGGTGACGATCGCGCCGCCCTTGCTCACACCGCGCGGACGCAACTCGAACACCAGCTTGCCGGGCTGCAACGCGAACGCGTGCGCGTGCTGATCGGCCAGCGCGCGCATCGTGTCACGCACCACATTGGCCAACTCGGGCGCGCCACGATAGTGCAATGCCAGCGCGCTGCCCTTGTTCTCCATCAGCAGGCCCGGGTGCTGGTCGATTAACGCCTGCAGCACGGCGGCCATGTCTGCTACCTGTGCCGTGTCGGCCATGCGCGAGGCCGAGTGCGTGACGACGCCGGCGGCGTTGCGGATCTCCGCGCCGTGCAGTCCGGCGACGGCGACGACAAGCGGCGCCAGGATATGGTCCACGTCGACGATCGCGCGGCCCGAGATCACGGCCATCGCGCGCCCGCTGTGTTTGGCCAGTGCGGCGAGTGCACACGCGGTATCCGGTTGGAGGCGCACCTCGTCAGGCGTCGGTGCCAGATCGGCGAGCGTGCCGTCCAGGTCGAAAAAGAACGCCGTCGTGGCGACCGGGATATCGATGTCAAAAGGGGTGGAGGCACCCTGCGTGGCGCTTGTATTCACTTCCATGAGGCTCCGTCGCCGGCGGCGATCTTGCCGTGTCAATCGCCCCGCCGGAACATGGGGCGCCCCTTCGGGGAGCGGCACGGCAAACCCGATGAGTGGGCGCGCATGGCGCCAGACTAATGCGTGTTTCCTCCATCGTAGCGGCGTTGCGGTGCGTTGACCGTCGGGCTCACGATGATTTGCGTGTCGGAAAGCACCGACAGACCTCGGCGGCGCGGCCAACCCCTGCTCATAGAAATATAGATGCCGTCGCGGGCAACGGCGTAAATATCGCCGCGTGCGGGCCGGCGCAGGCAGGCGGAGGGCCGAAATTGGCGGTTCGCACTGTTTCGCACTGTTTCGCGCTGTTTTGCGCTGTTTTTGTTATCGTGCTGATATTGAATATGAGAATCATTTGCATTAAGATGCCGTGTTGCTTGGGAATTTGCCATGAGAAAACTGTGGTCACGATTGCACTGGTTCGTCGGTATCACGGCGGGACTGGTGTTGGCGGTGGTCGGTCTGACCGGCGCGTTGCTGTCCTACGAAGACGCGTTGACGAAACGCTTCAGTCCGGGCGTGATGACGGTGCCGGTGCGGGACGCTGCGCCTTTACCGCCCGCCGGGATCTATGCGCGCGTGCAAGCGGCCGAGCCGGGACGCCGGATTCTGTTCATGGGGCTGTCGCCGGCGCCGGGCGACGCCGTATCCGTGCGTCTGTCCATGGGCGACAGTCCGCGCGGCGAGGAGTACTTCGTCGATCCGTACACGGGCAAGCTGCTCGGGCAATCGGCGGCGGCGGACGTCTTTCTGTTCATCAGGCGCGTGCACCGTTGGCTGGCGGTCGAAGGCATCGGCAAACAGATCACCGGCATATCGGTGCTGTTGCTGATCGGCATGGCGTTGACCGGGCTGTATCTGCGCTGGCCGCGCCGCCCCGGAAACTGGCGTGCCTGGTTTCACATCGATTTCAAACGCACCGGCCGAAGTTTCCTGTGGAATCTTCACGCGGTGATCGGCACGATCGTGCTGGTACCCTATCTGATGTCTTCCTTCACCGGGCTGTATTGGTCGTATGACTGGTATCGCAGCGCCATGTTCAGTCTGGCCGGCGTGCCGGAGCCCGCGCGCGCCAAACCGGCGGCCAAACCTGCCGGCGAGGAACGCCACGGCGAAAAGCGCGCGCCGCTGGCCGCGCCGAACCTCACGGCGGCGTGGGATGTCTTTACGCAAGCCGTGCCCGCCTACGAGAAGGCCTCCGTGCGAATGCCCGAACGTCCCGGTGCGCCGCTGCAGATCACCTATCTGGACGCCGGCGCCTCGCATGATCGCGCGTTTGACCGCATGAACGTCGATGCGCAAAGCGGGGCGATCGTCTCGCGCGAGTTGTACGCGCAGAAGTCCGACGGCGGCAAGTTCATGATGAACGTCTCCGCCTTGCATCGCGGGAGCTTCTTCGGCCAGCCGGGGATCATCATCATGGGCCTCTCGAGCCTGACGATGCCGTTGTTCGCGATCACGGGCTGGATGCTTTATCTCGACCGCCGCAAGAAGAAGCGCCAGGCGCCGGCAAGCCGCGCGCTGCAGTCGTGAGCGTTGCCGGGCAGACAGCGCGGCTCGCCGTTGCGTGCACGACGCTGGGCCGCGAAGCGCTGGACGATCTGGTTGAGGGTGGACGCTACCGTCGCGACATATACTGATGTCAAATGCGTGGCGAGATACGTGCCACGCCTTCGGTCACGACGGGAGCGCTGAGATGGCGACGTGGCAAATCGTGGTACGCGGACAGGTACAGGGCGTTGGGTATCGCGCGGCGTGTGTGGCGGCAGCCCGTGAGATTGGTGTCGTCGGCTGGGTGCGCAATTGCCGTGACGGCTCGGTCGAGGTGCTCGCACAAGGCGAGCCGGGCCAGTTGCTGGCCATGTGCGACTGGATGCGGCACGGGCCGCCGGGGGCGCGCGTCAGCGAATGCTCGGTCGACGAAGCCATGTTCACCAAGACCATTTTCACGCGCTTTGAGCAGCGCATGCCGGACGTGTTCTGACGCCTCGACTCAGGATCGGCTTGGCGGACGATGGGCCATGACCGGGCCGCCAAATTGGCGGATGGCCGCCTGGAAATAGGGGATCTGCGGCCCCGGCGTGGGATGCGCGGCAGCGATGGCCGGCAGCGTATGCCATGGCGCCGTCGGATACAGATGATGCACGCGGTGCAGGTTCTGATTGAGCAGCAGCGCCCGTCCGACGGACGACGTGCGGAAGTTGCGCGCACGTGCCGGTTCGTCGAGGGCCACGCCGTAGTGCGGCAGGTTATCGGCGATCGATAGCCAGATGCCGCGCGCGGCGAGCGAGCACGCGAAGACCGGCCACCACGGTCCATAGGCCCAGACAGCGAGCGCGACGCACAGCAGTGTGATCGCGAAGTCGCGGCGGATGCGTTTGCGGCGTGCCGGATCGCCGACGAACGTGACGACGCGCCGGCGCACTGCGTCGTCTTCCGGCGCGCGGCCCATCGCGCGTTCCGCGAGCTGCGGCAGATGGCGCACGGGCACCCACGCGAGCAGGGGGGCAACAAGCTCGGTGACCCACATTCCCCCAAGCAGGCGCATCTGATAGTTGAGCCACGCCACCGCATGGCTGCCGCGATGATCGGCCGGAAGGACGTCGGGCCGGTCAAACGGCTGGCGCGTAAAGCGGTGATGCAGCAGATGCCCGAAACGCATGATGTCGTAGGGAAGCGCCAGCAGCACCGACAACGCTCGCCCTGCGGCTTCGTTTGCCTTGGCAGCCGGGCGCAGTTGCCCGTGAATCGATTCGTGTATCAGACCCCAGTGCATCGGCGTGAGCAGCAGTACCGGCAAGAGCGTCCAGGCCGCCGCGCCGCCGAACGCGTCCAGCATGAACGGCAGGCCGAACCATTGCCAAAGGCCGGCGGCGGCGACGAGTCCGATAAGCCAGCGGTTTAGCCGCAATGGCTGCGTACGGCGCAGGGACGCCGGCGCGTGCGCCGTTGCCAGCGCCGTTGGTCCGGTCGACAGCGGCGCAAGTTCGGTGATCAGGTCGGCACACTGGGGCTCGGCGGGGTGCGGCATAAGGTCTCCGGTGGCGATCGCCCGGGACAACGGGCGTACAGCAACAAATGGGCCAGCTTATGACGTTTTCGAGTCGCCAATATGTCATCGGGCTGCTGCCGGCGCGGTGCGCCGCGCGCCGAGAATCGCGCGCAACGACGCGCAATATCGGTAAGGTGATGCATAATCATCGGGCGTTGTTCGCCGCTGATCGTCGAGGTGAGTCGAGACTGTGTCCTTGAAATGCCGGCATCCCGGCAGTCCGGTCAGGAACTTGCATGACGACGTTTATGTAATCAATGGCATATATAAGGGCATATGAAGCGAATCTCGATCGCGCCGCAATTGCGTTTTCGCCACGATCAGTCGGACGTGCCGCTCGATAAACTGCTCGCCTTGCTGGCCGAAGTCGATATCCACGGTAATCTGCAGGCGGCGAGCCAGGTGCTCGGGCTGTCGTATCGTGGTGCATGGGGCCATGTGAAGGAGGCCGAGGCCGTGATGGGGGCGCCGCTGCTGACGATGGCGCGCGGCCGGGGCGCCGTGCTCACGCCGCTCGCCCAGCGTTTGCTGTGGGGCCAGAAGCGGCTTGCCGCGCGTCTCGGGCCGTTGCTCGAGACAATGGCGTCCGAGCTGCAACACGAACTGGACGACCTGATCGTTCACGACACCCGCCAGCTGCGGATCTTCGCGAGTCACGGGCTGGCGGTCGCGGCGCTTGCCGAGTTCGCCGCACGCGCGGGCTTGCCGCTCGACGTCAGTTATCGCGGCAGCCTCGAAGCGGTGGCGGCGCTGGGCAAGAGCGAATGCGAAATGGCCAGTTTCCACGTGCCCGTCGGCCCGCTCGCCGAGCCGGTGCTCGCACACTATGCGCCGCTGTTGAAGGGCAAGGCCTACCGCGTTGCCGACGTGGCGTCGCGCCGGCTGGGGCTCCTGGTCGCGCGCGGCAACCCGCTGGGTATTGGGTCGGTGTCGGACCTCGCCCGCGTGGGGGCGCGTTTCGCGAACCGCGAGCGCGGTTCGGGCACGCGGATCATTTTCGAATTGCTGCTCGCGCAGGCAGGGGAAGATCCTGCCGATATTCATGGCACCGAGAATATTGAACTGACACACGCGGCGGTTGCGGCTTATATCGCCAGCGGCCGCGCCGATGCCGGTCTCGCCATCGAAGCGGCGGCCGCGCAGTTCGGACTGGACTTCCTGCCCGTGCTGACCGAGCGCTATTGCCTGATGTTCCCCGAAAGTGCGGCAGGGCATCCGTTGATTCGGGGCCTGCTCGATATATTGCAAAGCCGCGAATACAAGGAGGCGGTGCACGCCATTCCAGGTTACGGCGACGGCGAGACGGGGCGCGTCACCCCCTTGTCGGAGGCTTTTCCGGCGCTGAAGTGATCGGGTGGCCATGAATCGGTGTTAATCGTCGTTGCATATGAATAATTATGCATATTTGTTTGCGCGGCGCATCACGCAGAAGAATCGCGTTGGCATGGGCTTTCGGGCCGTTTTTCCGTGAAAATCCGCGTGTGGGTTGAGGGTTGGTGTTTATGCGGGGACTTGCGAGTCCGGCCGAATTGCACTACTGTGGCAATGAAACCTTTCAGGCTGTCATGTCATCATATGCACGAATGAACATATGAGGCGACGCCACCCACGGAGACAATGGCCATGGCGCATGCCACCCATGAGACGCTCGCCCCCTTACTGGCCCGCCACGCTGGTAAGCCCGCCGAGCTGCTCGAACTGTTGCATTCCTTGCAGGACACCGACGGCTTTGTCGATCCGGCGCATCTGCCGGCGATTGCGGCGGCACTGAATCTGTCACGCGCCGAAGTGCATGGCGTTGTCACGTTCTACCATCACTTCCGCACGGCGCCGCCGCCGCGCACCATCATCCAGCTCTGCCGCGCCGAAGCGTGCCAGAGCCGTGGCGGGGAGGCGCTTGCGCGCCACATCGAAGGATGCACCGGCGGCCGGTTCGACGGCGAGCCGTGTGGCGATATCGGCCTTGAATCCGTCTATTGCCTCGGGCAGTGCGCGTTGTCGCCTGCGCTGACGATCAATGACACGTTGCATGCGCGCGTCACACCCGCCCGTTTCGACGCTTTGCTGTCCGAAGCGCAATCGGCGTGTGCCGAAGGAGACCGCTCGTGACCGCTCAACACTCCGCACCGGTGTCTGCCGGGCACCCGGCGTCGCGCACGTTGCGCCTCTACATTCCCCGCGACTCGGCAGCGCTTGCGCTTGGCGCAGATCGTGTCGCCGCCGCGGTGGCCGATGAAGCCGCGCGCCGCGGCATTGCCGTCGACATCGTGCGCAACGGTTCGCGCGGACTGTTGTGGCTCGAACCGCTGGTCGAGGTTGCGACGCCTTCAGGCCGGGTCGGCTACGCGAATGTGCGCGCGGATCAGGTCGCGGCCCTGTTCGACACCGGCTGGCCGGTGACGGCCGAGTCCCACGCGTTGCTGCCGGTTGACCCGGCCGCGTACGACGGCGCGTGGGAGGCCGCCGCGCCTGCCTGCATCGGCATCGTCGACGCCATGCCGTATCTTTCCGGGCAGCAACGCCTGACCTTCGCGCGCATCGGCATCACCGATCCACTCGATCCTGCCGATTACGAAGCGCATGGCGGCCTGGCCGGCTTGCGCGCGGCGCTCGCGCTCGACCCGGAGGCCGCCTGCCAGACCGTGCTCGACTCGGGGTTGCGCGGCCGGGGCGGCGCGGCGTTCCCCGCCGGCATCAAGTGGCGCACGGTCAGCCGGGCGCAGGCCGCGCAGAAATATGTCGTGTGCAACGCGGACGAGGGCGATTCGGGCACGTTTGCCGATCGGCTGCTCATGGAGAGCGATCCCTTCGTATTGATCGAAGGGATGACCATCTCAGGTGTGTGCGTCGGCGCGACGCAAGGCGTGATCTACGTTCGCAGCGAATATCCGCACGCCGTCGCCGCGCTCGAGGCCGCATGCGCCGAGGCGCGCCGTGCAGGCTGGCTGGGCGCGGACGTCCTCGGCTCGGGCAAGACCTTCGACCTGCGTGTGGTGCGTGCGGCGGGGGCCTATATCTGCGGCGAAGAAACGGCGATGCTCGAAAGCATCGAAGGCAAGCGCGGCGTGGTGCGCGCCAAGCCGCCGATTCCGGCGCTTTCGGGTTTGTTCGGGCAGCCGACGCTGATCAACAACGTCGTTACGCTCGCGAGCGTACCGGTCGTCTTCGCCAAGGGGGCCGAGCACTATCGCAATTTCGGGATCGGCCGCTCGCAGGGCACGCTGCCGGTACAGCTGGCGGGCAACGTGCGCCGCGGCGGACTCATTGAGCTGGCCTTCGGCGTCACGCTGCGCACGCTGCTGGAAGACTTCGGCGCAGGTACGGCCAGCGGCCGGCCCGCCAAGGCAATCCAGGTCGGCGGCCCGCTTGGCGCGTACCTGCCGCCGTCGCAGTGGGATATTCCGCTCGACTACGAAGCCTATGCCGCCGTCGGTGCGGTGGTCGGGCACGGTGGCGTGGTGGTGCATGACGACACCGCCGACCTGGCCGCGCTCGCCGGGTACGCGATGAAGTTCTGCGCGCTCGAATCGTGCGGCAAGTGCACGCCGTGCCGCATCGGCTCCACGCGCGGGGTCGAGGTCATTGACCGCATCCGCGGCGGCGACACGTCGGCCAAGCAGATCACGCTGTTGCGAGACCTGTGCGACACGATGGTCAACGGCTCGCTGTGCGCGATGGGCGGCATGACACCGTTCCCGGTGCTGTCCGCGCTCGATCATTTTCCGGCCGATTTCGGCCTCGTGCCCGACGCATCCGCCAAAGCCGCCTGAGAAGGCCCACATCCGTCATTTCAGGCCCAAGCAGACTCATGGCCCCTACGTTATCCCCGGAGATGCCCATGCGCAACACGGTCACCCCAGGTCACGGCGCCGACTTCGGCACGCCGCGCCGCGAATCCGTCCAGGAAGTTACCCTTGAAATCGACGGCCGCCAGGTCACGGTGCCGGCCGGCACGTCGATCATGCGCGCCGCCGCGGAAGACGGCGTCAACGTGCCCAAGCTGTGCGCCACCGACAGTCTCGAACCCTTCGGTTCGTGCCGCCTGTGCCTGGTCGAGATCGAAGGCCGGCGCGGCTACCCCGCGTCGTGCACCACGCCCGTGGAAGCGGGCATGAAGGTACGTACGCAGTCCCCGAAATTGCAGGACCTGCGCCGCAATGTGATGGAGTTGTATATCTCCGACCACCCGCTCGATTGCCTCACGTGCGCCGCCAACGGCGATTGCGAGCTGCAGGACATGGCTGGCGTCACCGGCTTGCGCGAAGTGCGCTACGGCTTTGACGGCGACAATCATCTCTGCAGCGAAAAAGACGAATCGAATCCGTACTTCACCTACGATCCGTCGAAGTGCATCGTGTGCAATCGCTGCGTGCGCGCTTGCGAGGAAACCCAAGGCACCTTCGCGCTGACCATCTCCGGGCGCGGCTTCGAATCGCGCGTCTCGGCAGGGCAGGACGAATCGTTCCTCGACTCCGAATGCGTGTCGTGCGGCGCGTGCGTCGCGGCATGTCCGACGGCGACATTGCAGGAAAAGTCCATCATCCACATGGGCCAGCCCGAACACGCCGTGGTGACGACCTGCGCCTACTGCGGCGTCGGTTGCGCGTTCAAGGCGGAGATGAAGGGCGGCGAGGTGGTGCGCATGACGCCCTACAAGGATGGCTTGGCCAATGAGGGCCACGCCTGCGTCAAGGGCCGCTTCGCGTGGGGTTACGCCACGCACAAGGAGCGCATCCGCCGCCCGATGATCCGCGCGAAGATCACGGACCCTTGGCGCGAAGTATCGTGGGACGAAGCGCTCGATTACGCGGCATCCGAATTCAGGCGGATCCAGGCCAAATACGGCCGCGATTCGATCGGCGGCATTACGTCCTCGCGCTGCACGAACGAAGAGACGTATCTCGTACAGAAGCTCGTGCGGGCGGCGTTCGGCAACAACAATGTCGATACGTGCGCCCGCGTGTGTCATTCGCCGACCGGCTACGGTCTCAAGCAGACGCTCGGCGAATCGGCGGGCACGCAAACCTTCAAGTCGATCGAGCACACGGACGTCATCCTCGTGATGGGCGCGAACCCGACCGACGGTCACCCGGTGTTCGCGTCGCGCCTGAAGCGCCGCGTGCGCGAGGGCGCCAAGCTGATCGTGATCGATCCGCGCCGCATCGATATCGTGGACGGGCCGCACATCAAGGCCGATTTCCACCTGCCGTTGCGTCCGGGCACGAACGTGGCGATGGTCAATGCGCTTGCACACGTGATCGTCACCGAAGGGCTGCTGGCCGACGCCTTCATCGCCGAGCGCTGCGAGGATCGCGCCTTCCATCAATGGCGTGAATTCGTCGCGCGTGCCGAAAACTCGCCCGAAGCGATGGCGGACGTGACCGGCGTGCCGGCTGCGCAGATACGCGGCGCCGCGCGCCTGTATGCGAGCGGCGGCAACGCCGCGATCTACTACGGTCTGGGCGTTACCGAACACTCGCAAGGCTCGACCACGGTCATGGGCATTGCCAATCTGGCGATGGCCACCGGCAACGTGGGGCGCGAGGGCGTCGGCGTCAATCCGCTGCGCGGCCAGAACAATGTGCAGGGGTCGTGCGACATGGGCTCGTTCCCGCATGAGCTGCCGGGCTACCGGCACGTGAGCGACAGCAGCGTGCGCGATCTTTTCGAAGCAGCGTGGGGCGTCACGCTCCAGCCGGAGCCGGGCCTTCGCATCCCGAACATGTTCGATGCGGCCATCCACGGCTCGTTCAAGGGACTGTATTGCCAGGGCGAGGACATTGTCCAGTCCGATCCGAACACGCACCACGTGGCGGCGGCCATGGAATCGATGGAATGCATCGTCGTGCAGGACATTTTCCTGAACGAAACGGCCAAGTACGCTCACGTCCTGCTGCCGGGCACGACGTTCCTCGAAAAGGACGGCACGTTCACGAACGCGGAGCGGCGCATTTCGCGCGTGCGCCGCGTGATGGCGCCCATGCCGGGCCTGGCCGATTGGGAGGTCACTATCGAACTTGCCAAGCGGCTCGGCTATGAGATGAACTACCGTCATCCGTCCGAGATCATGGACGAGATCGCGCGCCTGACGCCGACGTTCCATGGGGTGAGCTATGCCCGCCTCGACGAGGCCGGCAGCCTGCAATGGCCGTGCAACGACGAAGCGCCCGACGGCACGCCGATCATGCACGTCGACCATTTTGTGCGCGGCAAGGGGCGTTTCATGATCACGCAATACGTGCCGACGGACGAGAAGGTCACACCGCGCTATCCGTTGCTACTGACGACCGGCCGGATCCTGTCGCAGTACAACGTCGGCGCGCAGACACGGCGTACGGAAAACGTGCAATGGCACGACGAGGACCGTCTGGAAATTCACCCGGTCGATGCAGAAGATCGCGGGATCAGGGACAATGACTGGGTCGGCATCAAGAGCCGCGCCGGCGAGACGGTGCTGCGGGCCGTGGTCAGTGAACGGATGCAGCCGGGCGTGGTTTACACGACATTCCACTTCCCGGAGTCGGGCGCGAATGTCATCACGACAGACAACTCTGACTGGGCGACGAACTGCCCCGAATACAAGGTCACGGCAGTGCAGGTGCTGCCGGTGGCGCAGCCATCCGAATGGCAGCGCCAGTATTCGGATTTCAACCGCACGCAACTCGATCTGCTCGACGCGGCGCGCGCGCCGGCCGACACGCTGGCGGCGAAATAGGAGGCGGGAGTGCAACACGACACGATGACGGATCGTCGGGCGCATGATGCAGGCGCGGCGCACGACTCGTGCGCGGCCCCGGTGGCGCCCGAATCGTTCGCGACCCACGAGCGCCGCGCCGTGCGCCGCTACCGGCAGGGCGCATGGCACGAAGCGCTCGACGATCTCGCCGAGGAAGTGCCGGTGGCGCTGGAATTCAATGGCATTTCTCACGTCGTGATGCTGGCGACGCCCGCCGACGTGGAGGATTTCGCGCTCGGCTTCTCGCTGTCGGAAGGGATTCTCGCGACGCGCAGCGAGTGCTACGGCATTGATGTGACGGCCTCGGCGGCCGGGATCACCGCGCATCTGGAGATTGCGTCGCGGGCCTTTGCAGGCCTCAAGGAACGGCGGCGCAATCTGACCGGGCGTACCGGTTGCGGTCTGTGCGGCACGGAAAGTCTCGATCAGGTCTTGCGACCCTTGCCGGATGCGCCGCCGCGGTTGCGTGTGACGCGCTCGGCATTGGCCCGGGCCCACGCCGCGCTCGCGGCGAGCCAACCGTTGAATCAGCGCACGGGCGCCGTGCATGGTGCGGCGTGGTGTACGCCGGCGGGCGAGATCGTCATGTTCCGCGAGGACGTCGGCCGTCACAACGCGCTGGACAAACTGATCGGCGCGCTTGCCAAGGCGGACGCCGAGCGCACCGGGGGATTCGTGCTCATGACGAGCCGGGCGAGCGTGGAAATCGTGCAGAAGTCGGCGCAAGTCGGGATTCCGCTGGTCGCGGCCGTGTCGGCGGCGACCGCGTTGGCGGCGCGCACGGCCGAGGCGGCCGGCATTACGCTGGTCGGGTTCGTGCGCGGGGCACAGTGCGTCGTCTATACGGGTGGCGCGAACGTGGTTGAAGACAATGCAAGTATCTAAAAGTATCCAAGTATCGTGTAGCAGGAGCGCAGAACGATGGACGGACACAATCTGGTGCGGATGGCCAACAGCATCGGCGATTTTTTCGGTTCGATGCCGGACCATGATGAAGCGGTCGGCGAAGTGGCCGGCCATCTCCACAAATTCTGGGACCCGCGCATGCGGACCCAGATTCTCGATATGCTAGGCACGCCGGCCGAAGCGGAAATGCATCAACTCGTGCGCGAGGCGTTGCAGCAGCATCGGGCACGGCTGACCCCGCACGCCTGAATGAACCGGCGGGGCGGAGTATCATGACCCTGTCGGCCGTTCGAATCGGCGGCCTTTATCCGGAGGCTTCGATGCGCGATACCCCGAGTCACGATAGCCCGAGTCAGAATACCCACCCGGCCAATCCGAAGGACGAAGATCAGCGCGAACACGATCTCGACGAAGCGCTTGAGGAAACCTTCCCGGCGAGCGACCCGGTGTCGATCGACACCGCCAAGACGCCGGCGCCGGGCGCTTCCAAGCCGTAATTGGCTGCGGCGCCTTGCGCCTAGGGCCCCGGCGGCAAAAAAATATTCATCGGCCCGGCCCGGGTTTGCTGCCCGGCCGGGCCGAATTCATGGCAAAATGCCGCGCCTGACTCTCTCAGGCTGAGACTGTAGGAAAAAATGGCGGCAGGTACGGTAAAAAAAGTTCGACGCTTCGCGCTGGAAACCATCGATGTGATGGGCCAGAGCGGGCTGGGCGTTGTCGAGCGCCCGGATGGGCGTTTCGTCATGTATCCGGATTACTGGACACAGACGCAGGCGCTCAGCCAGAAAATGCGAACGCTGTACCGCAAGAACTGCCAGCTCGAATATCAGTTGGCCAAGCTCACGCGTGAGCTCGACCGCCTGCGCAGCGTTGTCGATACGCCGGATTTGCCGCGTCCGGCCAGCGCGGCGCAACCGTCGCTGCCCGGGACCGACGTGCCGCAAATCGCCGAGCCGGAGCCCGCCACGGTACAGGCCGCGACACTCGCTTCCGTGGGCAACGGCCGCCGCCGAAAACGCGCGGCATAAGGGCAACACGCATGGCACTCACCGCTGGGCAACTCGCCGAATTCCACGACAAAGGGTTTCTGATCCTGCCGCACTACGTGCCGGCGCAACGGCGCGAGGCGATCCTGGCCGACGCGAAGCGCCAGTTGAAGGAAGCCAGCGGGCCGATCGAGTTCGAGGCGGATGTCGGCTATGCGGGCGCGCCGACCTCGCGCGAGGCCGAGGGCGGGCACACCGTGCGCCGGCTCCTGAAGGCCTACGATCGGGGCGAGGCCTTGCGCAACTGGGCCACGCACCCGGATCTGGTGACATCGCTCGCCCAGATTTTCGGTGAGGATGTCGTGCTGACGCTCGCGCACCACAACTGCGTTATGACAAAACACCCGGCGTTCGGCACCGCCACCGGCTGGCATCGCGATATCCGCTATTGGTCGTTCCCGCGCAACGAACTCGTGTCCGTCTGGCTGGCCCTTGGCCCCGAGACGCGGGCGAACGGTGCGTTGCGTTTCATCCCCGGCTCGCATCGCGAGGCGATCGGGCCGCATCAGCTCGATTCGCTCGATTTCCTGCGTCCGGAAGTGCCCGAAAACCAGCCGCTGGTGGAACGCGGCATCCAGGTGGAACTGGCGGCGGGCGACGTCGTGCTGTTTCACAGCGGCCTGTTCCACGCGGCGGGACCCAACCACGGCACGGAACCGAAGTTCTCCGTCGTGTTCGCCTATCGCGGCGCGAGCAATCCGCCCACGCCGGGCACCCGCTCGGCCTCTGCCGGAGAGGCCGAGCTCGGTCACTGACCTTCAAACGGCCGGCCCTGCCTGCCGTGCTCGAAGGGTAAGCCCATGAGTATTACGCTTACTGGCATGAGGTTTTGGTGGCAGGTGCGTTTGCGCTTCACTGATCCCCTCGATGCCGTTAGAAAACCACAGCCATACCCACCATTCCGACGAATTGTCCGGAAGTGCTGGAACCGGTCAGATTCTGCGAGTCGCCAACCGCGGGTGAGGCGGCAACAATATTGCCGGCCCCGTTCTTGCCAAGGGTCTGTCCGTTAGCGTGCTGATAGGCCTGCAGCGCGTAAAGGGTCGTACGCTTCGAGAGGTGGTAATACTCCCGCAGCGAGAACTGGTGATAACGCGCGCTATCCGAAATGCCGTTCGCCCTGGACGCCGTCGTGTACGAATACCCCGCGCCGACGTCGAACACCGGCGTGAGCTTGTAGACACCGAGCACGCCAATCGTGTTGAAGACCGCCGTGTTGGCGAAGATCGAATTCGCACCGGGTTCGTACCGGACATTCGAGTAATTCGCGCCGACGAGCAGATTGCCGAACGTATAGGTGCCTGCTGCCGCCCATTGTTCGATCGCGCGGGCGCTGACATAACCCTGGTTCAACACGGAGGTGCCGAACGATCCGGTTGACGTGGGATCAAAGCCTGCCGTTCGTGCCGCATTATTCAGGCGCAGATAGGCCGCGCCTAACGATACCGGGCCGTTGTCATAGCGCAGCGCGCCGCTGAGGGTACTGCCTTTGCCCGTGCTGCCGGCAATTCCGGCGAGCGCGTACATGAAGCTTGCCTGCAGGCCCGCGTATGCCGGCGTCGTATAAACGACCGAATTGTTGATGCGGATCGTCGTATCGAGACCGTCGATATCGCCCGGATGGGCGCCGGTCGCGCCGGTCAGGAAGTTACTGCCCGTGAGCGGGCCGACAAACGAATAATAGGGCGTGTATTGCCGGCCCAACGTCAGCGTGCCCGCCGATGAGTGTTGCAGACCGACAAACGACAGGCGGTTGAACAGCAAGCCCGCGCTCGACGCGGCGCCAGTGTTCAGATCGAAGCCGGCTTGCAGGTCAAAGATGGCTGCGGTACCGCCGCCAAGATCCTCACGGCCGCGCAGGCCCCACTTCGATGCGTAAAGATTGCCCTGGCGCAGATAGATGTTCTTTGCCCCGTTCTGATTATTCACATACGTGATGGCGTCGTCGACCATGCCGTACAGCGAGACGCTGGTTTGCGCGGACGCTGCGCCGGCGATCAACATGCCTGCTGCCATGGCGGCCGGCCGCCTGCACTGACGTGTCCTGCTCATGAAACATCTCCTTTCCGTTTATTGATGTGTGTTGCTGTCGGGTTTTGCCGCTTTACCGCGGACTATCCCCGGTGAGTGGCCTGGGCGGCCAGACGGACGGCGGCATTGGGGGCACCGTAACCGTCGTACGCGCCACGGCGCTCGACCAATTCAAAGAAGAAGCGGTGATCGACTTGCTCGGTATAGGCGTGCAGGAATTCCTCGCCGTTGACGTCGCGGTCATACAAGATGTTGTGCTTGCGCAGGACGTTTACGAATGCGTCGTCGAGATTGAAGCGCGCCGCGATGTCGTTGTAGTAGCTCTGCGCTATGCGCAGCATCGGCACGCCATCGTCCTCGAGCCGGCGGATCGCGAATGCGATGTCGGTCGTCCGGAACGCGACGTGGCTCAGGCCGGAGCCCTTGTAGGCTGAGATCGTCTCCGAATGGATCGTGCGCGGGTCGACCGATGCATTCAGCACGATGCGCACGGTGCCGTCCCGGCTGCGAATCGCCTTGCTCTGGATCTGGCCGAACGGGTCGTGCAGGACCACCGAATGTTCCGCCACGAAGCCGAACGCCGCGCGAAAGAACAGGACCCAACTGTCCAGCGTGTCTCCGGGCACCGACAAGGTCACGTGATCGACGCCGACGATCGGCCCCGCCTCGGTGGGTCCATCGAAATCGGTCAAGTGAAAATCCGATTCGTACAGCGTGGGCGCATCGGGCAACTCATCGACGAGATAGAACAGGCTGCTGTCGGGCGCGAGCACGGCAGGCACATTGCGCTCGTTCGGTCCGACCCTGCCTTCATACAATGCGTAGCCGAGCTTCGTGGCCCGCATCGCGGCTTCCTGCGGCGAATCGATGCGAAACGCGGACGCGCACAAGGAAACGCCGTGATGCATGAAGAACGCGCTGGCGAACGAATCGGGCTCGGCGTTGAGAATGATCGATGCGCGCCCGTGCTGGAACAGCGTGACGTCCTTGGATCGATGGCGCCCCATGCGCAGAAAGCCAAGCTTCTCCAGCCATGTGGTCAGTGTCGCGCTGGCATTGGCGTCCACCGCGAATTCCAGGAATTGCAGATCGGCCGACGCAGGTGCCGGCGGCAAGGGCGCGAGCGTTCCGGCGGCTTCGGTATTGGCGGCGCTCGCGAGGGCGTCGCGTGCTTGCGATTCGAGAAAGCGCAACGACCTGAGGCCATCTCGTGCGGTGAGCTCGGCGGGTGCGGCGCGAAACCCGTCGTTGAAAATCTCCAGAGACAGCGGTCCGCAGTAGCCTGCGGCGAGCGCCGTGGCGACGAACCCCGTCACGTCGAGTTCGCCCTGGCCGGGAAGGCAGCGATAGTGCCGGCTCCACTCCAGGACATCCATCTTCCGCACCGGAGCGTCGGCCACCTGCATGAAGGCAAGCTTGTCGCCCGGAATCTGCGCCAGCATGTCGAGATCGTCGCCGATCGACAGCGTGTGGAAGCTGTCGAGTCCGAGCCCCAGATAGGGGCTTCCAACGGCCTGCACGAGGTGCCACGCGTGCTTGTATGAGTTAACGTACGCGCCCCATGCCAGCGCCTCGTAGGCGATACGCACGTCCGATTGCCGCGCCAGTTCGGCCAGGGCGCCAAGCTGATCGATCGCCAATGCGTCGTCCCTGATCACCTGCGGCGACACGTTGCTGCAGACCAGCATCGTGCCGACCCCCAGCGCGTGCATCACGTCGAACTTGCGGCGGGCGCGCTCCAGGTTTTGCTGGAGCTGCGCCGCACTCACGCCCTCGAAGTCGCGAAACGGCTGGTAGAGATAGATCTCCAGACCGAGGTCGCACGCCATCGAGCGCACTGTACCGGGCGCGCCGTCGAAGTAGAGCAGATCGTTTTCGAATAGTTCGAAACCGTCGAATCCGGCGGCGGCGATGGCTGTCAGCTTGCTGGGCAACATGCCCGACAGGGAAACGGTGGCGATAGAAGTTTTCATACCCGTTCTGGTGCTTGCCGGCCTGGAATCCGACGTCGTCGACAGTGAAGATTTGCCCTCGAAATCATTTTTACACGTACCAGTTAGAACATTGATAGAGTAAAACTATTTCATTAAATCAATGGCATGACTCGGATAATAAAGAAACTAACTAGATAGTTCAAATTAGAGTTAACCCCTGATGACGAGCCTCGATTTTGTCCCTAAAGTCACAAACCTGATGGAGCCCTCGGCGTGTATGCGTTGACCCGATCATGAGATTGACCGCGCAAACGCCCTGTCACGATGGGCCTGTCGGACCGAATACAGGAGTAAAGGGATGTCGAATCGCACGAAGCCGTCGGTGTGGGTACTGAACGGCCCGAATCTGAACTTGCTGGGCACGCGGGAGCCGGCCGTCTATGGCGCACAGACGCTTGCCGATATCGAGGCGAAGTGTCGCAACGTGGCGCAGGGGCTGGAAATGGATGTCCGGATCTTCCAGTCCAATGCCGAACACCAGTTGATCGACTGGATCCATGCGGCGCGGCTCGAGGCCGACGGTATCGTGATCAACCCTGCCGCCTATACGCATACGTCAGTCGCTATTGCCGATGCGCTCAGGGCATCGGACCTGCCGATCGTCGAAGTCCATTTGTCGAACGTGCATCAGCGCGAGGTGTTCCGCCACCGCTCATACGTTTCGCCGGTGGCGAAGTGCGTGATCTGCGGATGCGGTTCCGATGGCTATGAGTACGGGCTGCGCTATCTCGCGAAGCATGCCGCTCGCCGGGAGGGCTGACCATGAATCACGATTTGCGCGTCGAGCCGAAGTCCTTCCTGATCGGATTGATCGGCGAAGGCATCGCCGCGTCGCTGTCGCCGGCCATTCATGAGGAGGAGGCGAGGCGCCTGGGCGTGTCGTATGTCTACCGCCGCATCGATCTCGCCGAGCTCGGGCGCGACACGACTGCGCTCCCTGCACTGGTGAAGTCGCTGGAGGACGCCGGCTTCGACGGCTTCAACGTGACCTATCCTTGCAAGCAGGCAATCATTGGCCTGCTGGACGAACTCTCCGATGATGCGAAGGCACTGGGTGCCGTGAATACCGTCGTGCTCCGCAACGGTCGTCGCATTGGCCACAACACGGACTGGTCGGGTTTTTATCGAAGCTTTCGCCAGGGACTGCCTGCGGATGTCGCGACGGAACGCGTTGCGCTCATCGGTTCGGGCGGCGCCGGATGCGCGGTCGGGCACGCGGCGATGAAGCTCGGCACACGCGAGTTGCGCGTGTTCGACGTCGACGCAGACAGGGCGCAACGCCTGGCCGACGATCTGCAGGAGCGCTTTCCCGGCACCCGCGTGGTTCGTGCAAACGACATTCGCGAGGCCATGAACAACGTGGATGGCGTGATCCACGCCACGCCGACCGGTATGACCAAGCTGCCGGGCATGCCCATCCCCGCCGAGCTGCTGCGGTCGTCGATGTGGGTGGCCGACGTTGTGTATTTTCCGATCGAAACAGAACTGATCCGGACAGCGCGCGCAGCGGGATGCCGCACGCTCAACGGTGGCGGCATGGCTGTTTACCAGGCGGTCGATGCGTTCCAGATCTACACGGGCATCACGCCGAATCCAGACCGCATGCTCGATCACTTCCGAAGCTTGCTGTCCAGTTGATACCATTCCAGACGGAGGAGACATGTCGTACACATCACAACGTGCCGGCCAGCAGGGCGGCCGAACGGGGGGCGCAGCCCAACGGGCCATGGAAGCAACCCTTTCCGGAACCAAGTCCAACGCGCGCTACAAGATCCTGGCGCTGCTTGCGATTGGCACGATGATCAATTACCTGGATCGCACCGTGCTCGGTGTGGCCGCGCCGCAACTGACCAAGGAGCTGGGCATCGGCGCCGCGGTCATGGGCATCGTGTTCTCGATGTTCTCGTGGAGCTACGTATTGGCGCAGGTGCCGGGCGGTATCGTTCTCGACCGCTTCGGCAGCAAGCTCACTTACTACCTGTCGATGACCTTCTGGTCGCTGTTCACCCTCACGCACGGTCTCGTTACCGGCCTTGGGGGACTGATCGCGTGTCGATTGGGGCTGGGCCTGGCCGAGGCGCCGTGTTTCCCGGTCAACAGTCGCGTCGTCGCCACGTGGTTCCCGCAGACCGAGCGCGCGATGGCCACGGGTACCTACACGGTAGGGGAGTACATCGGCCTGGCGTTCTTCTCGCCGGTGTTGTTCGCGATTGCAGGCGCTTTCGGCTGGCGGGCGCTGTTCATCACCGTTGGCGTCGTCGGCGTGCTGTTCGGCCTGGTCTGGTGGCGTTGCTATCGTGAACCGCAGGATCATCCGGGCGCCAACGCTGCGGAGCTTGCCTACATTCAACGCGATGAGCCGGCAACGCCGGTGGCGGCCGCCGAGCGTCAGCCTTTCAGCTGGAAGACGGTCGGCAAATTGATCCGCCGCCGCCAGCTGCTCGGCATCTGCATCGGTCAATTCGCGGGCAATTCCACGCTCGTGTTCTTCCTGACGTGGTTCCCGACGTATCTGGCAACGGAGCGCCACATGGGCTGGCTGAAGATCGGCTTCTTTGCGATCTTGCCGTTCATTGCGGCTTCGGTGGGGGTGATGTTCGGCGGATCGTTCTCCGATTGGCTGCTGCGCCGCGGGCGCTCCGCGAACGTGGCGCGCAAGCTGCCGATCATTGCGGGCCTGCTCGGTGCGTCGAGCATCGTGGCGGCAAACTACGTGGACAACAACGCGGCCGTGATCGCGATCCTGTCGGTGGCGTTTTTCGCGCAAGGGATGGCAGCGCTGGGCTGGACGCTGGTGTCCGATATCGCACCGAAGAACCTGCTGGGCCTGACCGGTGGCATCTTCAACTTCGCGGCTAACCTGGCTGGCATCGTCACGCCGCTCGTGATCGGCTTTATCGTCGCGGCGACAGGGTCGTTCGTATGGGCGCTCACGCTCATCGGTGCCATCGCCATCGTGGGCGCACTGTCATACATCTTCGTGGTCGGCGACATCAAGCGCATCGTGCTGGAAGACTGACCCGACGCAATGACAATGGCTCCGAACGCCGTAGGCGTGTCGGGGCCATTTCGCGTTCGGTGGTTTCCGTGGGCGCGGGCTCAGGCGCTAATGTAGCGCAACACGAGTTCCACGGCCGTTTCGCGGTGCTGCGCGCGCAGGCGGGCGTGCGACGGGTCGCGGCCGAACGCCGCTGCCCAGGTGTACCGGTTTGCGATGCGGTGGAAACAGAACGAGCTGATGACGAGATGCAGATCGAGCGGATCTACGCCCGTTCGAAACTCGCCGGTCTGCGCGCCGCGTTGCAACAGGGACTCAAGCGTTGCGATGATCGGGGCATTGCGGTCCTTGAACGACGCCAGTTGTTCTGCGTACTTTGCCTGGTGAATGTTCTCGATGGACACCAGGCGCACGAAATCGCGATGCTTGTCGTGGTAGTCGAAGGAGAACTCGACAAGCTTGCGGACGCCTTCCGTCGGCGCCATGGCATCGACGTTCAATGCCTGTTCGAGAACGCGGATATCGCTGTAGACCTTCTCGAGCACGGCTTCATAAAGCTTCTCCTTGCTCTCGAAGTAGTAATAGATCATGCGCTTTGTGGTGTGCGTGCGCTCGGCGATGGCGTCGACACGCGCGCCCGAAAGGCCCATGGTCGAGAATTCGTGCGTAGCGATATCCAGAATGTTGCGCTTGGTCTGTTCGGCGTCGTATTTCCTGCGCCCTTCCGGCGATGCCGGCGCGGCTGCGGAATTCTGCTTGTCATTGGTCACCGGGCGCTTCATGGCTTTGTCGTGGCAACGAAAACAGGGATGTTAGCACGCAAGCTTCTGCCGTAATGGGGTGAGGTGGCCCGATACGTCCGGCCGCTGGCGCCGAACCAAACACGGGGAGCCGGTGCAGATATGGCACATGAAACGGGTGTGTCATGGTTACACCGGTTTACATTTTCTCGGAAGATTTAGGGCAATTTCTTAAAGTGGTGCCCGTGAACCCTCGAGCGTCCCATCCCCCGGAACCCGGGGCATGCGGCGGAATCAAACGCCGCTCAGCGCGCGCGCCCACGTTGGCGGCACGCGGCCCTCGATCTTGCTAGGCTGTGTTCAGCGACGGCGCCACCGACCGTTGCGACCCCACATTTTCCGGAGGATTTTCCGTGTCAGATATTTCCTTGGCTTCGTCTCATGCATCGCGCAACGCCGCTGAACCGGCGCGTGCGGGCTGGGGCTCGCGTGCCGGCTTCGTGCTTGCCGCCGCCGGCTCCGCCGTCGGTCTCGGCGCCGTCTGGAAGTTTCCGTATGTCGTCGGCAAACACGGCGGCGGGGCGTTCCTGCTCGTCTATCTCGCCAGCGTGTTCACGCTCGGCCTGGCGCTGCTCCTTGCCGAGATGACCATTGGCCGGCTGACGGGGCGTTCGGCCACGACCGCATTCCGCATGCTTGGCGGGCGCGCATGGGCATGGGCGGGGCGCATTTCCGCGCTCAATGCGTTCCTGATCCTGGCGTTCTACTGCGTGGTGGGCGGTTGGACGATTGCCTATCTGCTGCGTTCCATTACCGGTGAAGCGCTGGTGGCGGATACCGCGCGCCTGCACAGTCAATTCAACACATTCATTGCCGATCCTTGGGAGGCACTCGCGTTTGCGGGCCTGTTTCTCGTCGCGACCGCCGTCGTCGTGATCGGCGGTGTGCAGAAGGGCATCGAACGCGCGGGCAAGATCCTGATGCCGGCGCTCTTCGTGCTGATGCTGATGGTAATCGCGCGTTCACTGACCTTGCCCGGCGCGATGGATGGCGTGGCGTACTTCCTGATGCCCGACTTCGCGCAACTGAGCGGCGAATCGCTGCTCCAGGCGCTCGGCCTGGCCTTTTTCTCGCTGTCGCTCGGCGCGGGCATCATCATTGCCTACGGATCGTACTTGCCGAAAGACGCGCCGCTCGTGAGTTCCTGCGTATGGGTGGGCTCGATGGCCACGCTGGCCTGTCTGCTTGCCGGGTTGATGGTATTGCCGGCCGTGTTCGCCTTTGGGCTGCCGCCCGACGCCGGCCCTGGCCTGACCTTCATCGCGATGCCCGCCATCTTCGCGCAGATGCCGTTTGGCCACGCGGTCGCGATCGCGTTTTTCCTGCTGCTGCTGTTCGCGGCGCTGACCTCATCCGTGTCGCTGCTCGAGCCGGTGGTGGCGTTCCTGATCGACGAATACGCATGGCCGCGCCGCCGGGCGGTCGTGGTGGTGGCCATCGCCACCTTCGTCGCCGGCATTCCCGCCGCGCTATCGTTCGGCGCCTGGAAGGATGTCGAAGTCTTCGGCCGCTCGTTGTTCGACATCATGGACTACACGGCGATGAACATCGGCATGCCGCTGGGCGGCCTGTTCGTCGCGGCGCTTGTCAGCTGGCGGATCTGGCCGCAGGCGCGCACGGTGCTTGGTGGAATGCGCGCACGTTGGCTCGTGCCGACATGGCGCGGCATGTGTTTGGTACTCACGCCGATCGCGGTCCTCGCGATCTGGTATCAGAATCTCTGAGGTCACGCCACGGGCGTGCGCATCGTGACCCACTCCTCGGCGGCGGTCGGATGCACGGCCAGCGTCCGGTCGAAATCCGCCTTGGTCGCGCCCATGGCGAGCAGCACGCCGAGCAGTTGCACCTGTTCGCCGGCGCTTTCGCCGAGCATGTGCGCGCCGACGACCTTGTCCGTCGCACCGTCGACCAGCAGCTTCATCAGCACACGTTCGGCGCGGCCCGAAAGCGTTGCCTTGAGCGGACGGAACTCGGCGCGATAGACCTGAAGATCCGGGTACGCGCGTCGGGCATCGGCTTCGGTCAGTCCGACCGTGCCGAGTTCGGGGGTGCTGAACACGGCGGTCGGGATCAGCGTGTGATCGACGCGCGTCGGACGTTCCCCAAACACGGAATCCGCAAATGCCTGGCCTTCGCGGATCGCCATCGGCGTGAGGTTGACGCGGTCCGTCACGTCGCCGATGGCGTAGATCGACGGCACGTTGGTGCGAGAGAATTCGTCGACGATGACGGCGTCCTTTGCGCCCAACGCCACGCCCGATGCCGCGAGTCCGAGCCCTTGGGTGTAGGGCACGCGGCCGGCCGCGGACATCAGCAGATCGGTCTCGTGGGCACTGCCGTCGGACAGGGTGATGTGAAGGATGTCGCCATGTTTGTCGGCGCGCTCGACAGTGCGATTGAGAATGACCTCGATGCCTTTGTCGCGATAGGCCTTTTCGACACCTTCGCGCAGGTCGTCGTCGAAGCCGCGCAGCAGGTGCGGTCCACGGTAGACGAGTGTCGTCTGCGTGCCCAGTCCGGCAAGAATGCCGGCAAACTCGACGGCGATATAGCCGCCGCCGATGATCGTTGCGCGGGCAGGGCGGCGCTCGAGATGGAACATCTCGTTCGACGAGACCGCATGCTCGCGCCCGGCGAAGTGAGGCTGATCGCCGGGGCGTCCGCCCGTGGCGATGAGGATCACGCGCGCCGTGATGCGCTCGCCGGTGGTCGGCAGCACCACCGTGTGCGGGCCTTCGACGACAGCACGGCCTTCAATCAGTTCGGCGCCGGCTTTTGCCAGGTTCGTTCGATAAACGTTCTCGAGACGCGCGATCTCGCTGTCCTTGCGCGCGATCAGCGTGTTCCAGTCGAAGGTTGGCGTGCCGGCCTGCCAGCCAAAGCCTGCGGCATCCTCGAATTCGTCGGCATAGCGGCTTGCGTAGACCAGCAGCTTCTTCGGCACGCAGCCGCGCACCACACAGGTGCCGCCGACGCGGTACTCTTCTGCCACTTTCACCTTGGCGCCGTATTGGGCGGCGATACGCGCAGCGCGCACACCGCCCGAGCCGGCGCCGATCACGAACAGGTCGACATCGAATTGGGGCATCGCGGACTCCTTGTCTTGCCAGGCGTGCCGCGCGTGCCCTCGAACGGACGTTACGCTACCACGACCAGCGAAGTCCGATTGTGCCAGAGATGGTTTGTTGGCGCGTCGCGTCCAGTTGCGTGAGGTAAGCCACGGTTGCGTAGACGCTTGCCGATTTGCCGACGCGTCCCGCCATGCCGACGCCGAACTGTGCAGCGGTGCTCGACGTGCCGGTCGTGATCGGCGTGACGCCGCCGAACAGTACGCTGCCGGCCGCGCCGAAGCTGTGCAGCAGATTGACGAGCAGATAGGGGCGCAAAAGTCCGCGCGGACCGTCGAGATTGGCTTCGAGGCGTGCGCCAATCCGGGCCAGGCCGCTGTTGCCGTTGGAAAATCCGACCGTCGAAATGCCGTCGTCGAAATCGTTGATCGACTGGCGTTGCCAGATCACCTGCGCCTGGGGTTCGAGGCTGAGATTTGGCGCGATGGCGAGCGGCCATCCGGTCTCGAGGGAGGCGGTGAACGATTTGCCGCGCGTCGACGTATTGATGCCGCTGGCCGATTTCGGCGAAAACTGCATCGACGTGCCCATCAACACCATGTCGGTGTACGCGCCGGCAGGCAGAATGTGGGTCCAATACAGCCCGGCACTGTAAGCGTCGACGCCGAGGCTGCCGGCGGCCGTGTCGTGCCAGCCGAGTGCGAAGCCAGTGATGTCGCCGTGGGCCCCGGTCCAGCCGGCCAGCACGCCGATGTGATCGCGATGGCCGCTTTCGTTGGTGCTCGCGAACAGATCGTGACCGACTTGCACGCCGCCAAGCGTGCCGTCGAACTGCGGCGTGACCGTTCCCGTTGCGCGCAACTGTGAGGCTTGACCCCAGACGCGGCCCCAGGCGGCGGGCAGCCGGCCTTGTTCGTCAAGGAGTCCTTGCTGCCCCTGGCGTTCGTGAAACGTGCCGAGTTGCGCAATGCCGACGGCACGCGCGAGGACCGGCATGGCGGAGTAAATTGGCACTTCGACGCGATAGGTCGGGACAGGATCGTCGCCGGGGTCCGGCGTCGGCAATGGCGGCGTGCCGGGTGCGGCTTGCGGCGCAATGGTCGGCACGCCGGGCGCAGCAGACGCAGCAAACGCCGCAAGCGGTGCGGCGGCCACGCTCGACCGGAGATACCAACTGTCGGCCGTGCCCGCGCTGACGCCGCCCCGATACAGGAAGTACGTATATGCGCCGGCACTGACACGCGAGCCGAGCGCGAATGCGCCCGCGGCGGTCGTGGCACCGTTGACGGCTCTCACGACAGGAATCCCGTCCGCGGTCGTCAAGTCGCCCGCGCCGCCGAGATTACGCACGGAGACGGTGGTGTTGCCGCTGGCCGCGCCGGTGCTCAGCACCAGGGGGCTGACCGGGGCGCTGTCGTTGCCGAGCGCCGAATCGATGGCGAGCGTGCCGTTTTGCCCGACGTAGTTGCCGACGACGGTGAGCGCCCCCGTGGCATTGCCCGCGCCGGGGTGCACGGTGCCGGCGTTGGTCAGGTCGCCCGTCAACGTCCCGGTCCCGGCAAGTTCGGTGCCGGCGGCAACCGATGTCGTGCCGCCGATCGTGCCCGTAAGATTGAACCGGCCGTTCTGCACCTGCACGGTGTTGAATGTGCCGCTGCCGGCCCAAGTCCAGTCGGTGCCCTGGGCAAGCAGCTTGCCGAAGTTGCTGAACGGGCTGTCGGCGACCCCGGTGCCTTGCAGGATCAGCTGGCTGTTGGTCATGTTGCCGCCGTCGGCGCTGCCGACAATCCGGGAGCCGGTTTGCAGGATCAGGGTATTGTGGCCCAGCGTGCCCATCGCGATGGCGGTACCCGCATCGCTTTGTACCAACCCGGCATTGGTGATCGTGGAAATGCCATTGGTCGTGCGGATGCCAAACCGTTGGCGGCTGACGATTTCGCCGCCGGTCATGTTATTGACCGTGGCGGTGAAGGTGGTGCCGAGCGAATTGACGACGACCGCATCGGCGCCGGTGCCGGTCGCCTCGATGTGACCGCTGTTGTTGAGCAAAGACGCATTGCCCTGCATATAAACGGTGTAGGCAGTTCCGCTGCCTGTCGCCAGCAGCGTCCCGCTATTGTTGACGGTGCCGTGCCCGCCGACCACGCTGATCGCGCGCGCGGCAGCGCCGTGGGTCGTGACCGAACCGGTATTCGTGAACGTATTGTTGTCGGCATTCGGGCTGGCGGACTGACCCCATTCCGCCGCCATCCCGTAAGCTTGCGTACCGTTGGTCGTGATGGCGCCCGCGTTCGTCAGCGTGCCATTGTTTCCATTGATCGCCATGCCGTCGTTAAACCCACCGGTCGTGTTGATGATCCCCGTGCTCGTGTTGGTGAGTTGGTTGCCGTCGTTGAAGCCCAACATGCCGGCGCCGCGATGAAGGCCCGAGCCGACCGTGCCGGATACCGAGATCGTGCCGGCATTGACGATGGTGCTGGCGGAATCCACGCGCAACGCGACCGCATCGGCATCGGTAGTGTGTACGGTGCTGACGGTTCCGCCGGCAGTGGCCTGGACGGTGACGTTCGTACTGCCGGGTTGCGCGACGACCGGCGTGGTCGAGGTGCCGCTGCAGGTGACTGTGGTGTTGGACGGCGGCGCAGTGGTGGTGCAAGTCGCGAAGGCAGAGGCGGCGGGCAGGAATCCCAGTGCAACGAGGAGGGGGGAAAGACGTGAAGGCACGGCGGATCGGCTGCGGGAACGTCGCTGGCTCTGGTGCATTGTCGTCTCCTGTCGGCGCAACGCCGGGGTTACCTGAGCCTAAGAAGGCGTCTCCGTAAAGGCAACGCAAGATTCGTAACATAATGTTTCGTTTTGCTAATAAATAGATGAAATATTGCGCCGTGTGGTTGATAACGGAAGCGTTTTGCCACCTCATCGCGTACGCCATGCGGAAATTGGGCGCGTAAAAAATAAATAAAATCATAGGGTTGCGTGGCGGTCTTGGCGTTTTCTCATGAATCAAGATAAAAACGTTTCGAACGCCTGACCATCGATGGATGGCGCGTAGACGAATAGTTCGGTATCCACGGTGTCGGCTGAAGCAGGCGCACATGCGTGATGCGCAGGACGTCCTTGCGCCGTCCGACGTGAGCTGCATGTCCTGACATCACGCCTGATCGGCATCGTGACTGCCGCTCGGGCCACATGCAGTATTTGTCGTCGTGGCCGCCGCAACCGGGTTTCGATCGAGTACAGTATCCGTATCCTCTCCCCGGGACACACGATTCATGGCTTTGATTCACGTCAACGTCGTCAGCACGGAAACCTCGATTTACTCGGGCGAAGCGCGTTTTGTCGCCGTGCCGGGCGCCGCCGGCGAACTGGGCATTTTGCCGGGGCACACGCCGTTATTGACGTCGATGCGGCCCGGAACGGTCCGGATCGAGGCAGAAGACGGCACGGAGACGTTTCTCTACATTGCCGGGGGGTTCGTCGAAATCCAGCCGCATCTGGTGACAGTGCTCGCCGATACCGCCATTCGCGCGGAGAACCTCGACGAGGCGCGCGCCGCGGCAGCGCGGGAGGCAGCCATGGAGCGGCTCGCGAATCAGTCCGGCAATATCGATTACGCCAAGGCGCAAGTCGAGCTCGCCGAGGCCGTCGCCCAACTCCAGGCTATCAACCGGATTCGCCGGCAGACGCCGCGATAGGCGCATCAGGCGCATCAGGTACTGCTGCGCAACAAAAGGTACTACCGCTGCCGCGTACGACGCTCGGCGTGCGTCCATCATTCCCCCTCGGCGCCAAGCGCGCTCTCCTCCTCAATAGGTGCAACCCGATCGCGTAAACCCTGACGCGATCGGTCTTGCGCCATCTTTTTGATGCGTCTATATTGCAGTTAAATAATAGTTATTACAGTGAGATAACTAATGAGCAACGCAACTGCAAAGGAAATCGTTACCCAAATGAGCCAGGACATCCTCGTCAAACACGTCGGCCCGGTGGGCGTCATCACACTGAACCGTCCCGCGAGCCTGAATGCGTGGACCATCGCCATGCGCGAACAGATCATCGACACGTTGCAGCGCTTCGACGCCGATGACGCCGTATCCGCGATCATCATGACCGGCGCCGGCCGTGCATTCTCGGCCGGGCAGGACCTTGGCGAAGCGCATGACTTCGACGGCGAGAAGGCCGTGTCGTGGATCAAGGGCTGGGAGCATTACTATGCCGTGCTGCGGGGCCTGAAGAAGCCGCTGGTGATGGCGCTCAACGGTACCGCCGCCGGCTCGGCGTTCCAGGTCGCGCTGCTCGGCGACATTCGCGTCGGCCACCCGGGCGTGCGCATGGGCCAGCCGGAGATCAACGCCGGCATCGCCAGCACTACCGGCCCGTGGATCATGAATCACATGCTCGGCATGTCGCGCACCATTGAACTCACGCTGACCGGACGGTTGATGGACGCCGACGAGTGCTATCGAATCGGCCTGATCCATCATCTGGTGCCGGAACACCAGGTATTCGACAAGGCCGTCGAGATCGCCACGGAACTGGCGACCAAGCCGCCGGTGGCCATGCGCCTCGACAAGCAACGCTTCCGCGAAATGACCGAAGGCACGTTCCGGGATGCGATCGAAGCCGGCATGCGGATCCAGCGCGAGTCGTACGACTCGGGCGAACCGGCCCGCATGATGGAAGCGTTCTTCGCAAAACGCGCCAAGCAGTGATCGGAGGTCGGCGCATTCCCGCGCCGCCCACGCCTCACGTTCCACGCGTATCTTCGCCCCACGCTCCGGAGACCCTCATGTCCGAACCGCGCAACCCGACCCGCCGCCGCCTGCTTCAAGCCGCCGGCGCGTTTGCCGCCGCCGCTGCACTACCCGCCACGCTGCCGCGCGCGGCACATGCCCAAGCCAGGCAACTCGTGGTGTCCGACCCCGGCGGTCCCTACACGACCGCATACCGCGCCGCCTTCTACGACCCGTTCGAGAAGGCCACGGGCATCAAGGTCGTCAACGTCGCACGCGACGCGCAACCGGTCGCCCAGTTCGCCGCCATGGTGCAGACGCGCAATTACGTGTGGGACGTCACCACGCTCACGTTGTCCGCCGATATTCCGTTTCTGGAATCCAAAGGTTTCCTCGAACCGATCGGCCTCAAAGCCACGGACTTCCCCGGCGTGATGCCGCAAGCGGTCACGCCCGACTGGCTCGGCGTCGATGTGTATTCGACCGTGCTTGCCTACCGGACCGACAAGTTCGCGAAAGGCGGCCCGAAATCATGGGCCGATTTCTGGGATGTCAAGAAGTATCCGGGCCGCCGCTCGTTGCGCCGCAGTCCGATCGATACGCTGGAGCAGGCGCTGCTTGCCGACGGTGTGCCGATCGACAAGCTGTATCCGCTCGATCTCGACCGCGCCTTCAAGAGCCTCGATCGCATCAAGCCGCACGTGAATCTGTGGTGGACGTCCGGCGCACAAGCGATGCAGGCGATCCAGAGCGGCGACGTGGACATGATGTCGACGTGGAACGGCCGCGCCCAGGCCGCGATCGATAACGGCGCGCCGGTGTCGATCGTCTGGAACGAAGGACTCTATTCGATCGAAGGCTGGGGCATCCCCAAGGGCACGCCGCGCGCCGAGTTCGCGAAGCAGTTCGTGCGCTTTTGCGGCGATGCAAAGCGCCAGGCATTGATCACGACGGATCTGGCCTACGGTCCGACGAACCTCAAGGCGTTTGATTCGATTGTGCCCAAGCGCGCGCCGATCCTGCCGACCGCCCCGGACAACCTGAAGAATATGCGCCTGCCGAGCCCGCAATGGTGGGCCGAGCATCGCGCCGCCGCGACCGAGCGCTTCAACGCGTGGATCCTGTCGTAAGTTCTCTTGCCGTAGACGCCATCATGACCGCCAAACTCGAGACCGTCGGCCTCGCCAAGACCTACCGTGAAACGCCGGCGCTGCTGCCGACCGATCTGCGGGTGGCCGCCGGAGAATTCCTGACGCTGCTGGGACCCTCCGGTTCGGGCAAGACCACGCTGCTGCAAATGATTGCCGGGCTGGTCGAGCCCAGCGCCGGCCAACTCTTTATCGACGGCCGAGAAGCCACGCAAGAGGCCCCCGGCAAACGGGGCATCGGCATGGTGTTCCAGAGCTACGCGCTGTTTCCGCACATGACGGTGTGGGACAACGTCGCCTACGGGTTGCGCATGCGGCGTCTGCCGAAGGCTGAGTTGGGCGGCGCGGTCGATGCGGCGCTCGCCATGGTCAAGATGCAGGCGTTCGGGCAGCGGTTCCCCACGGAACTCTCCGGCGGCCAGCAGCAGCGTATCGCGCTGGCCCGCTGCTTCGCGTTTCGTCCGTCGATCATCCTGCTCGACGAACCGCTCGGTGCGCTCGACAAAAAACTGCGCGAACACATGCAGCTGGAAATCCGCCGGCTGCATCAGGAACTCGGCGCGACGTTCATCTACGTGACCCACGATCAGGACGAAGCGCTCACGCTGTCGGATCGGATCTGCCTGATGAACCAGGCGCGCATCGAGCAGATTGGCACGCCCGCGGAACTGTATGACCGGCCCGCCACGCGCTTCGCCGCCGACTTCCTCGGCCACTCGAATCTGCTCGACGGGCTGGTAAAAACCTTGCCCGACGGCCGCGCGGCGCTGCGTATCGGCAACCGTCTCGTACCGGTTGCGCCGTCGGCCGACCTTCCGGCCAGCGGGCAAGCTTGCCTGTTGGTGCGCCCGGAAGCCGCGCGTCTGACGGCCCCCGCCGACGGTGCGCTCGCGGGCACGATCCGGGAAGTGGTATTCGTCGGCAGCGATACGCGCGCCATCGTGTCGCTAGGCAATGACAACGGCGCTGCCGCCGACGTCGATTTTACGGTCCGCTGTCCCCGCAATCTGTCGCCGCGCGTCGGTGAGACGGTCGGGCTCGCGTGGGATCACGCCCGCGCCACGCTGCTTACCCGCTAAGGAAGCCTTCCCATGTTGCTTGCTCAACGCTTGCCCCAAGCGGGAACGCGGCCGTCCTGGCCGCGCCGCCTGCGCGCCTGGTTGCCCGCGGTGCCGGCGCTGTTGTTCCTCGTGGTGTTTTTCGTCGTGCCGGTCGTCGAGATCCTGCAGGGCGGTCTGTACAACGCCGATGGCGTGCTGTCCACGGCACAATTCGCGCGCATGACGCACACGCCGGTCTACGCGAAAGTGATGCTTACGACGTTCTGGATCGCATTCCTGACGGCCGCGCTGTCGGTCGTGCTCGGCTATCCGATCGCTTACCTGCTCGCGCGTCTGACGGCCCGGGCCCGCGAACGCTGGCTGCTCTGGATCATGCTGCCGTTCTGGACCAGCTATCTCGTCAAGACGTATGCCTGGATGCTGTTGCTGTCGAAAACCGGCGTGCTGACGACCATCGCGTCGCACCTCGGACTGATTGCCGACACGTCGACGCTGGCGCCGTCGATGATGGGTGTGCTGATCGGCATGGTGCACGCGATGCTGCCGCTCGCCGTGATGACGATGCTGCCGATCATGCAAGGCATCAACACACAGCTGGTGCAAGCCGCCGAGACGCTCGGCGCGGACCGCGCCACGGGCTTCTTCACGATTTTCCTGCCGCTGTCGGAGCCGGGCGCGGCCGCCGCCGGCCTGCTGGTATTCATCACGAGTCTCGGCTTCTTCATCGTGCCGGCACTGCTCGGCTCGCCGAAGGAATCGATGATTGCGCAACTGGTGATCTCGTCGGTGCTCGAATTGTTCGACCTGCGTTTCGCCGGCGCGCTGTCAACCGTGCTGCTGCTGTGCTCGATCCTGGTGTTCTATGTCTACGACCGGGTGGTCGGCCTGTCGTCGCTGTCGGGCGATGCACCGCGCCCTAAAGGCGGGCAGGGCGGCCGCGCGTTGCCGGTGCTGCTGGCGATCGGCCGCGCGGCCGGGAAGTTGCATTTTCATCGCGCCGGGCGTGTGCCGGGCAACCGCGGCTTGAAGCTGTATACGTGGGCGGCTGTGCTGCTGCTGGTGCTGCCGATCGCGTTCGTGGTGCCGCTGGCGTTCACGCGCAGTCCGTTCGTGGCGTTTCCGCCGGATCTGTTCAGCCTGAAATGGTTCGGGGCGTTCCTGAGTTCGGCTGTCTGGCAAGCCGCGCTGTGGCGCTCGCTCGCGGTCGGCTTCTCGACGGCCGTGCTCGCGCTCGCCCTCGGCTTCGGGGCGACGCTGGCCCTGTCGCGCATGTCTGGCCGCTACAGCAAACCGCTGTTTGCGATGTTCATTGCGCCGCTCATCGTGCCGCGCATCGTGATCGCGGTCGGGCTGCTGTATCTGTTCGCCCGGCTGGGCCTGACGGGCTCGGATGCCGGCCTCGTCATCGGACACACGGTGCTGGCGATTCCCTATGTGGTAGTGACGCTGTCGGCAAGCTTCAAGCGTTTCGACTGGCGTCTCGACGATGCCGCGAAGATGCTCGGCGCGTCGGGTTTCACGCGGGTGCGTACGGTGTTGTTGCCGCTGCTCGCGTCCAGTCTTGGCGCGGCGTTCCTGTTCGCGTTCATTGTCTCGTTCGACGACCTGACGATCGCCATCTTCGTATCGGGCGGCCTCAACACCACGCTGCCCAAGCAGATGTGGGACGACATCCAGCTCGCCGTCACGCCGACGCTCGCCGCAGTGGCCACGTCGCTGGTGTTCCTGGTGGCCTTCGTCGTCTGGCTGTCCTCGTATTTCAAACGTCATAGCTATTGAAGACCATGCACTCCCCCTCGCATCCCTATACGAAATACTTCCCGCAGCGCGCCCACGGCGACGGGCTCGACGTCGCACCGCTGCTGCATGCCGGGCTGCTCGACGCCGAGCGCGCAGCCGCGCCGGTCGTCGTCTACGAGGGTCGTGCCATCGGCCGCGCGGAAATGGCCCGGCAAGTTGCGGCACTCCAGGGGTGGCTGGCGGCGCAAGGGTTGCGCCACGGCGACCGCGTGGCCGTCATGCTCGGCAACAGTGCCGAACAGATTGCGTTGATCTACGCGCTGATGCTGTCCGGACTGGTGTGGGTGCCGGTCAATACGCGCCTCAAGGGCGACGGCCTGCAGTACCTGCTGCAGCATGCGGCGCCCAAGCTGCTCGTGAGCGAACCGTGCTTTGGCGATGTCCTTGCGGCCAGCGACGCGCTGAGCGCCGAATCCGTTGAACGCCCCGGCGTTGCCGTACCGCGCGTTTGGCTCGCGGATGTGATGACGGACGCCGCCGCGACGTCATCGGGCGCGGCGCTGCCATTGCCGGCCGTGCGTCACGACGATACGTTGTGCATCATCTATACGTCTGGCACGACAGGGGCGCCCAAGGGCGTGCTGTTCACGCACCGCATGATGCGGATCGCCAGCGAAGCGGCCTTGCGCGTTGCCGACGGGCGCGATGGCGACCGTTTGTTCCTGTGGGAGCCGCTGTGCCATATCGGCGGCGCGCAGATGTTGTTGCTGCCGTTCCTGTGCCATGTGGAGCTTCACGTGGTGGAGCGCTTCTCGGCGAGCCGATTTTGGGCGCAATGCGAAGCGTCGCAAGCGACGCAGCTGCATTACCTCGGCGGCATTCTCGACATTCTGATGCAACTGCCCGCACAATCGCAGCCCAAGCATCATAGCCTGCGCGTGGCGTGGGGGGCGGGCGTCTCGGTCAGTGCGTGGCAAGCCACACGCGAGCGCCTGCAATGTGCGCTTCGTGAATGCTACGGCATGACCGAGTGCTCGAGCTTCGCGACCCTGAACGACGCAGACAAGCCCGGTTCCATCGGCAAGCCATTACCATGGCTCACGCTGGAGCTGCTTGGCGACGACGGCCTGCCGGTCACCGATGGCGAGATCGGGGAAGTGGTGCTGTCGAGCGATGTCGAGGGCGTATTTCTGCCGGGGTATCTCGACAATCCCGATGCCACCGCCAGCGCGTTGCGTGACGG
This sequence comes from Pandoraea terrae, assembly GCF_902459695.1. Taxonomy (GTDB): domain Bacteria; phylum Pseudomonadota; class Gammaproteobacteria; order Burkholderiales; family Burkholderiaceae; genus Pandoraea; species Pandoraea terrae. The sequence goes on along the minus strand of NZ_CABPRZ010000002.1, from coordinate 263,033 downwards.
CAAGCTTCATACTGGCGACAGCGCGCGGCGCGATGCTCATGGCGACTTGTATTTCGTCGGCCGCCGCACCGACAGCATGCGCGTGCGCGGTGAAAACGTGTCTGCGTGGGAGATCGAACGCGTTTTCGCACGCCATCCGGCCATTGCCGCCAGCGCGGCGGTCGGCGTCGCCAGCGCGATCGGCGAGCAGGAGATCCTGCTGTACGTGCAATTTCGCGAAGGGGCATGCGTCGAATGGCCAGCCTTGTCCGCGTGGGCCGCCGAGAAGCTCGCCAGCTATCAGTGTCCGCGTTACTATTTGCGCGCGGACCGGTTCGAGACGACACCGAGCGAACGCATCAAGAAGCACTTGCTGGCCCGCGACGCCGGCGCCGCCTGGGACCGCATCGGTATCCCGGCCTGAGACGCGCAAGGCGGATCGGGGCAGGGCCCGCCGTGACGCGTGTATTCACGTGAAAGGGCCTCGGGTTATCGAATGCAAATAGAGTCTTATTTTTATGAGATAATTTCAGCCCATCCGCCCCTATTTCCCTGCTCCTCATCGTGGCCACGCAAAAAATCAGCAAACCCCGTGCGAAGGCGTCGTCCGATGACGCGACCCCGTTGTCGACCGAATCGACGCTGTACGTCCAGTCGGTCGAGAAGGCGATGAAGGTGCTCACGGCGTTCGACGGTTCAAAACGCCACCTCTCGCTTTCCGAGATCGCTGCAGCGACCGGCTTCGACATCAGCGCCGCGCAGCGCTTCACCTACACACTCGCTGCGCTTGGCTATCTGCTCAAGGACACGCAAAGCAAGAAGTATGAGCTCTCGCCGAAACTGCTCGACTTTACGTATCACTATCTTGTGTCAAACGAACTGGTGAGCCGCGCCGCGCCGTATCTTCAGCAACTGGCCGCCGAAGTCGAGGAGGCGACCAACCTGACGGTGCGGCTCGATACGGACATCGTGTTTGTCCTGCGGATCGTGAGCCGCAACGTGTTCAACGCGAACGTGATCGTCGGCTCGCGCCTGCCGGCCTATTGCACGGCGCCGGGGCTGGCAATGCTCGCGACGCTTGGCGACGACGAAGTCGACGACATTCTCGCCCGCACCAATCTCGTCGCGTATACGCCGTCGACCCTCACGAACGTCCGCAAGATCAAGGAGCGGATCGCGCGGATTCGCAAGGTGGGATATTCGCATACCGAAGACGAATACTTCATGGGCGATATCTCGACGGCCGCGGCGGTCACCAATCAGGACGGCCGCGCGATCGGCGCGATCAACATCGCGGTGCCGCGGGTGCGCTGGCAGGCCGAGCGCGACGAGCGCCGGTTCGCCGATCTTGTCCTTTCCACGGCGAGCGCCATCTCGGTGCGGCGGCGCCAGGAGATCTGAGGCCGGGCGCATGCCGGTGGCGCCGGCGCCGCCGATGCCCCGAGTCGTCAGTCGGCCGCAATATGCATTATTTCCTCCGGTTCTGCGGCGTGCCGCTTCTTGACCCGGATCAGGAGCAGCAGCGGCATGACCACGATCGTCATGATCATCATCAGCTTGAAGTCGTCGAGATAGGCAATCATCGCTGCCTGCCGGGTGATCTCGGCGTTGAGCGCCGCCAGCCCCGACGCGCCGTAGGCCCGGGTGAACATGTCTGCCGCGCCGTCGCCGAGCGAGGCGTACGGGCTCACGTGCTGCGCAAGCGAGGCGTGGTTGATCTGCGTATTCTGCGTGAGCAGCGTCTGCACGACGGAAATCCCGATACTGCTGCCGATATTGCGCGACAGGCTGTAGATGGCGGCGCCATCCGCACGCAGGTGCGAGGCCAGGGTGGAAAACGTGATCGTGGTGAGCGGCACGAACACGAAGCCGAGGCCGAAACCCTGGATGACGCCCGGCCAGACAATGTCCGACGGGCTCAGCGTGGTCGTATAGCCGGCCATCTGGTAGAGCGAAAACGCCGTGGCCGCGAAACCGAAGCCGAGCAGCAGCCGTACGTCGACGCGGCCGACCAGCCGGCCGACGAACAGCATTGCCAGCATCGTCCCGGCGCCGGACGGCGCGGTCACGAGGCCCGTGAGGATGGCGGGATAGCCGAACAGGCTCTGCAGCATCGGCGGCAGAAGCGCCCGCGTCGCATACAGAATGATCCCCACCACGAAGATGTAGATCACGCCGGTATTGAAGTTGCGGTCCCGCAGCAGGGCACGGTTGAAGAAGGAATGCGCGTGGGTTGTCCAAGTATGGACGACGAAATACGCGAAGCAGATGATCGCACCGAGCATTTCCATCCAGATTTCGGGCGAACTGAGCCAATCCTGCTGCTCTCCCCGGTCAAGCAATAGCTGGAGCAGGCCGATGGCGAGCCCCAGCGTGACGAAACCGAGGGAATCGAATTTCTCCACCTTGACCGGCGGCGGTTCGCGCAGGTAGGCGGCGATGCCGAGAAGCGCAATCAGTCCGATCGGCAGGTTGATGTAGAACACCCAGCGCCAGTTATAGCTGTCGGTCAGCCATCCGCCCAGCGACGGGCCCAGGATCGGACCGACCATCACGCCCATGCCGAACACCGCCATCGCCGAGCCGTGCTTGTGCGGCGGGTTGATGTCGAGCATGGTGGCCTGCGAGAGCGGCACCAGCGCGGCGCCGCAGATGCCCTGAAACAATCGGGCGACGACGATTTCCGAGAGCGATTGCGCCATGCCGCACAGGGCGGAGGCGATGGTGAAGCCGGCGACCGACCACAGGAATACGCGCTTGCGCCCAAAGCGCGCGCACAGCGTACCGGTGAGGGGCGTGGCGATCGCGGCCGCGACAATATAGGACGTCAACACCCAGGTGATGGAATCCTGGGACGCGGACAGGCTGCCCTGCATGTGGGGCAGCGCCACGTTGGCGATGGTGCTGTCGAGCGTTTGCAGCACCGTGGCGAGCATCACCGACATGGTGATCATGGCGCGATGCTTTTCGTCGGACGGCGCCTGGGCGGCGGCTTGGATGGCGGACACGTCTTACCTTTCGTGCTCGGACGACGTCAGGTTGTCGAGCACCTTGCGCAGAACGCGGACCAGTTCGGCCCGCTCCGCTTCGGAAATATTCTGCAGCGCCTCGGTCTCCACCGCGTTCGCGAACGCAATGATGGTGTCGATCTTGGCATTCGATTTTTCGGTCAGATGCAACTGAAAGGCGCGTTTGTCGCGCGGATCGGGCAAGCGCAGTACCAATTCCTTCTCCCTCAACCGGTCGATCAGGCGCACCAGCGCCATCGGGGTGAGCTCCATGCGCTCGGCCAGTTCCGCCTGGCTCATGACGCCGTAGCGATTGAGCATGACGAGCACCCGGCATTGCGCGCGCGTCAGGTCGAAATGGTCACGGGCGCGCCGGTCGAACGAGCGCGAGTACACCCGGGCGACATCGTGAACCAGGGTGCCGAAACGGGACGACCAATCAATCGGGGGCATGGAGGCAGCGGGCAAAATGATAAACAGGTTTATCATTTTGCCAGAACCCGATATTCCGCGTAAAGGGGGGGAGAAGAAATAAAAAACGCTTGTCGGGATTGGGGTGTTCCTGAGGGATGCGGGCGCGCGGGGAGGGGGGCGACCGGCGGAATGCCTTGTGGGCGGGCGGTGGGCGGGGCAACACGATGAGGACGCCGAGCGATGTCGGACAAACGATAAAAAACAACGAAGTAATAAGCACTTGACACGTAGGAATCCTAGGTCAAGAAAGAGAGGTGCCGACCGCGCGGCGATCCGTGCCGCGCGGTCGGCACATTCGTTCAACGACTATCAGGAGTGTCACATATGTACGACCTTACACACGAATTCGCGCTTGCCCATGCCCAGACCCCGGCGGTTTTGGACGCCGTGCTCACGCCCGCCCGGCTGCCGATCGGCGATCTCGCCAGCCTGCGGGAAGAGCGGCTGCCGTTTACCGTCCGGATCGCCCGTGACGATGCGTCCCTCCGGAAAGCCGTGTCGATGCGCCAGTCCGCTTACGGCCGTCATCTGCCGGAGCTGGCGGCGACGCTCGGCGAGCCGGAGGACAGCGATCGCGAGCCCGGTAGCCTCGTGCTGGTGGCTCAGGCGCGGCTCGACGGCGCGCCACTGGGCACCATGAGAATCCAGACCAACCAGTTCCAGCCGCTGCATCTGGAGGAATCGGCGCCGCTGCCGAACTGGCTGGCCCACTGCGCGCTGGCCGAAGCAACGCGGCTCGGGGTGGTTTCAGGGCCGATGGGTAAGGTTGTGAAGACGACGTTGTTCAAGGCGTTCTATCAATATTGCCTGCTTAACGGCATCGATTGGATGGTCATTACGGCGCGCCCGCCGCTGCACCGGCAGTATCAGGCGCTGATGTTCCAGGAGGTGTTCCCGGATCGAGGGGTCATCCCGATGGCGCACGTCGGGGGTATCGGCCATCATGTGCTGGCCCTCGAAGTCGGCATGGCGCGGCCGCGCTGGCAAGCGGCGGGCCACCCTCTCTTCGGTTTCATGTGCCAGACTTTCCACCCGGACCTGCAGTTGCATGAAACGTCCGGCGATGTCACAGACCGCCTAACGCTACCGCAAGCCAGTGACCACGCGCATTTGCGGGATTTATCTTTTGCCGCCGAACCTGTAGCATTCGAACCATCACATTACAGTGTGGCCGTGTAATGCCGTTAAGCGGTAACACGCGCAAGTGGGCAGTGATGGAAAGAATGTAATGCCTCGTGACACGAGACGCCTGCCCGCCGGCCGATTCCGGCGGGACGGGCGCGGCACAGGCATGTTGACGCACGGGCTTCACCCGTCGGGCGCCGCGCCGGTCGGGGAGCGCATCATCAAACCAAGGGCAAGGGTCATGACGGGGGTCTCCGGGAGCGAACGGACAAGCAAGCGGTGGGGCGTGTCGGCGCGGCTCGACGAGCTGTTTCATACGGTATCGTTGTACGCGGTGCCCGTTGCCATCCTGTTGCTGTCGCTGCTTGTCCTGTTTTTTCAGGAAAACCAGTACGCTGTGCACGGCAACCTCCCGTTGTCGTTCCAGGCGCGCGGTGACCTGCCGTCGTCGTTCAGTCTCGAGGCGGCCGAGCATGCGGTCGCCGCCACCCCGGAACTGCGGCAGTACGATACGCACCTGTCCGAAGCACCGGTCTGGTTCCGCGTGGCCGTCACGCCTGCCGCGGCCAACGAATCCACCTATATCGAATTTCCCTCGCGCCACGCCCAATCGCTCGTCTGTTGGCGCGATGGTGCGCAGCAACCGGTCGGTCATGGCGACCGAACCGGCGTTTCCGGCGGCATCCGGGTGTCGAAGGCGGGTTTTTCGATCAATCTTGGCCGCCTGAAAGAACCGGCCATTTTGCTTTGCCAAGGGACGTTTTCCGGGCCGGCGCACCTGACGCTCACGGCATGGCCATCGAGCCAGTTGTCGTTGTCGGAGAAGGAATTCCACCGCAGCACGGGCTTGCTCGAGGGCGGCTTGTTGACGCTGTCGGGGTTCGTGCTCGTGACCGCGATCATCAATCAGGAATGGCTTTACGTGCTGTTCGCGGCGTGGCTCGTCGGCAATCTGCGGCTTGCGGCGAACTCCATCGGCGCGGATACGCAGTGGCTCGAACGGGCGATTCCGACCGATTGGGACGCATTTGTCCGGAAATTGACGTTTGCGATCTACTATGTTCTGACCTACTCGCTGTTCACGCAGTTGTTCCGGCGGGAACTGCAGCGCATCGGTCTGCGCTGGATGGTGATGGCGCTGCAATGGAGCGGCGTGCTGCTGTTTTCTGCCGCCGTGGCGTTGCCGTACGCGCATTTCGTGCCGGTGCTGTGGGTCGTGGCCGCGCTCGGCATCGTCATCGTGCTGTGTCTGCTCGTGAGGATTCTCGTGATGACGCGGTCTCGCGTAGCGCTGTGGTACAGCGCATCGCTCGCGATCGTGCTGTTTGCCACGTTCTCCGAAGTCGTTGCCGCCGCTTTCAATGCGCGGGCGCTGGCCGGCACGCTCAACAGCGTCACGGCCGCGCTTTTCTCGAGCATGATGGCGGCGCTGGCCATCGCCGAACAGATGCGCGCCGAACATCAAGGCAAGCTTCAGGCGCAGGCGGAACTGCGCAATGCGTACGACGTCACGCCGGTCGGGCTGTTTACGCTCGACGACCAGGGCGCGTTCGTGCGCGCCAATGCCGCGCTGCATACGATGCTGGGTATCGGCGCCTTGGGGTCGCATGAGTTCCGTTGGGACGATTTCTTTGGCCAGAGTACGTGGCGCATGCTCCAGGACGTTGCGCAGCAACGCGGCGAATCGGAGCTGGAAATCTTGTCGCTGCCGCAGCCGGACGGCAGCAGCAACCGCTATCTGGTCAAGGCGATTCTCGCCAACGGCCGCATCGAAGGGTCGCTGCAGGACATCACCGAACGCGCCAAGACCATGGAGCAGCTGCGCTTTCTGGCCGAAAACGATTCGCTGACGGGCGTGCCGAACCGGCGCGGTATCGAAAAGAGTCTGGAAGAAGCGATCCGTACATTGTCCGACACCCGTCCGGCCGCATTGGCGTATCTCGATCTCGACCGCTTCAAGCTCGTCAACGACCTGTTCGGCCATCATGCCGGCGACGAAGTGTTGCGTCAGGTGTGCGACCGCGTGCGCCAACGACTGTCGGCCGACCAGAGCGTGGGCCGCACCGGCGGCGATGAATTCATCATCGTGTTTCGCGACGCGACGATCCGCGAGGCCGGCGCGATCGCACGGCGGCTCGTCGACGCCATTGCAGGGGAACCGTACCCGATCGGCAACCGGGCATTTCAGGTGCGCGCGTCGATCGGCGTCATCGAGCTGGCGGCCGACATGCGTGTGCCCGACGCGATTTCAGCGGCCGATCGCGCGTGCCGTGAGGCCAAGAAGGCGCGGCGCGAATTGGTCGTGTACGAGCGCGGCGCATCGGCGTTTCGCGAGCGGCTGGACGAGTTGCGTCTCATCGACGCCCTCGACGCCGGCCTCACGCCCAACAGCCTGTATCTGGAAATGCAGCCGATCATGGCGATGGCCGACCCCGGCGGCTCGTTGAACTTCGAAGTGTTGCTGAGAATGCGCGATGGCGACGGCAATGTCGTGCCGGCGCACCGGGTTATCACGGCGGCGGAAGAAAACGGCACTATCGGCATGATCGACAAATGGGTGCTTTCGAGTACGCTGGCCTGGCTCGATGCCCACCGCGAGCGCTTGCCCAAGACGCTTTTTGTCTGCGTGAACCTGAGCGGCGCATCGTTGAACGATGAGCATTTCATTCGCGACATCTTCGCCACGCTCGCCGAATACGAGCGGGTAGCGGGACTTCTGTGCATCGAGATCACGGAAACGGTGGCGTTGCATGATCTCGACAATACGCGGCGGTTCGTCGACCGGATTCACACGCTGGGCGGCAAGATCGCCCTCGACGACTTCGGCGCCGGCTTCAGTTCGTTCTCGTATCTGAAGGATCTGCCGGTCGACGCCATCAAGATCGATGGCGCCTTCGTCAAGAGCATGTTGACCCATCCGGCCAATGTGGCGATCGTCGAGGCAATCGTGGCGCTGGCCAAGAATCTCGGCATGCGCAGCGTTGCCGAGTGGGTGGAGGACGCCGAGACCCTCGAGGCATTGTCGGAACTGGGCGTCGATTATGTTCAGGGATACCTGATTGCGCGTCCGCAGTCGCCTGAGGCGATCCTCACGGCCGACTCGGCCGTCAGCTTCATCCGCGATCCGGATTTGGCCATGCTGTTGACCGAGCTGGGCGACGAGTACTATGCGTACGGTGGTCGCACGCGTATGCAATAACGCTTTCCCGTCTGCGGCACGATGCCGGCGGTATTCATTCATAGTCCTAACCAGGAAGCCATGCTCTCCACACTGCTGAAGCCATGGTATCGGCACACGCACGCCGGCCGTATCGCCGGCGCTAGTCGCGGCAGGCCAACGGCCCCGCCTCGGCGCCCGTGCGCGACATGTCTGACAACACCGGCGCGAGCGACTTCAACAACTGCACCGCAAGTGCGCTGGTGAAGCTGAAATGCGCGGCGTCGGGCGCACGCACGAACGCGGTGACGGTGCCGAAGAACCGGTCGTCGAGGAAGAACACGAATGTGGCCGAGCGCGTGACCACGCGCGAAGCGATCAACCGGCCGCCCGGGCCGTACGTCTCGAACCGTTGATCCCCCGTCCCCGTCTTGCCGCCCACCTGCACCGGAAAGATGCCGCGCAATGAACGCGCCGTGCCGCCCTCGACCACATCGCGCATTGCCGCGCGTACCACCCCCGCGATGTCCGACGGCAGGCGGCGCGTGCCGTCGCCAGCGCTCAGCGAAAGGCGTGTCTCGAAGGGCGTGTTTTGTGCGAACGTGAACCGGCGCAGCGATTCCATGGGACGTCCCACGCCGTCGTCGACGATCAACCCGACCAGTTCGGCCAGTGCCGCCGGCCGGTCGCCGGAAGCGCCGATGGCAGTGGCCAGCGACGGCGTCAGGCTGTCGAACGGGTAGCCCACGCGGCGCCAGCGCTTCGCGATTTCCTGAAAGGCTTCGACCTCCAGCAGCCGGCGGATCTTGCCGACCTGCGCCTGCTTGTGACGCGTCTTGAACAGCCACGCGTAGACGGTCTGACGGACGTCGCGGCTGTCGTCGCGCAACTGTGCGAACGTGGCGTCCGGCGTGCGCGACAGGCGTTCCACGAGCCACAGCTCGAGCGGGTGGATGCGCGACAGGTAGCCGCGGTCATTGAGCGAGAACTTGTCCTGTGCGTATTTCCGGTAGAGCTTGGCGAGATCGTCGTCGTCCAGCGCGGCGGACGCAGGTTTCGGCAAGCGGGCCCGCATCTGCCGCGTGAACTCGGGCAGCGGCATGTCGGGCGCGACGCTGCGCAGCGCCGTGGCCAGGCGCACCGCCGTCAGCCGCCGGCCATCGAGCATGCGGTCGAGCGCGGCGGCGGCGTTCAGTCCGTGGTACTTGCGGTAGAAGCGCAGCAGGTAATCCGTGCCTTCCTTGTCGGCAAAACGGACCACATATTCGCGCCGCTGCGGCGAATCCGGATCGGGCAGCCAGACGTCGAGGTCCGGGTGAATGCGGTACGTCTCGTGGCGAACGATGTCGCGCATCAGCCGGATGAACACCAGATTCACGGAATGCTGGAACGCCTCGCGTACCGGCATCATCACCGAGTTCTCCCATCGCTCGAAATTCTCGAAGCCCTGCATGCCGCCGCCGGTGAAGAAGGCCTCGCCCGGGTTGCCGGAATAGCGCCGGTCCATCGCTGCGTCAAGCAGATCCTCGCGCGTCATGCCGGGCGTGTGCGCCAGCGTATCGGCGGCCCAGCGGCTCAGTATGTCACCCTGCGGCAGCTTGAGCGCGCGCAATTCGGCGGGGGACATAAGGTGGTACTGGTCATACAATTCCGCGATGATTTCGAGATACGTCACGATCGTTCGCAATTTTGCCGTCGAACCGAGGTTGATGCGCGCGCCCCGATTCAGATCGAATGGCTGATCGATGTTATCCGCCTGCACGCGCAGCAGATTGGCGTGGTCGCGTTGTTCATAGAGCGTGACGGACAGCATCAACTTGGATGGGTCGTCGCCCTCGCGCAGCAGATTGAAGCCGTAGAGTCCGGCGGCGTGCGCGCCGTCCTTGCCGCGCACGCGCACCAACTGGTCGGTGACCGCCTCCTGCGCGGCGGCATTGATGCTGCTCGCCGCACTGAGGTCGATGCGGTCGAGATTGTAGAGCGACGGCTCACCGAGCAGCGACGAGATGCGCGTGCGTAATCCGGTGACCGCTTTGCGTTGGATATACGAGGGTTGCGCCGGCAGCCCGGGCGGCGTGGCGCGTTCCAGGCGTATGCCGAGCGCGGCGTCGCGCAGGCCGGCGGGAATGGTCCCCGCGGCGGCAAGCAGCCGCAGATAGCTGTCCGTCAAGGTGTCGAGATAGGCGATGTCCTGGCGCAGATATTGCGAGGGACGCCGCTGGGCGATGATCAACGAGAGCACCTGCTTGTATGCGCGCGCCTGGGCTTCGGTCGGATGACGCAGGCTCTCGTCGGTGCCGGGCGCCTGGGAGAGCAGGCGGTTGAGTTCGTCGAAGTCGGTCCCGTACCAGACCCAGAGGCCGTCGCCGAGCCCTTCGACCTCGCCGTGGCCGACGCGGGCGGAGAGCGGCACGGAATTGAGGTAATCGAGCACGATGTGCTGGCGTGAGGGCATCGTGAGCGGGCCGTCGAGGTAGGCGCGCACGGACGCGCTGGCCATTTGCCGGATCTTCTCGCGCGGCGAGGTGGTGCGCCCGGATGGCGAATGACGGTATTTCTCCAATTGCGTGGCCAATGTGCTCCCGCCCGGGCTGGTGTGGTGCGGATCGACGAATCGGAGCAGTTGATCGGTGCCTGCGAGCATGAACCGCGGCCAGTCCACGGCGGGATTGCGCGTGGGGTACTCGGGATCGAGGAGCCCGCGATTTTCCACATAGAGCAGGCTGGCGACGACGACTGGCGGCACCGATGCAAAATCGGAATAGACGCGGCGCGGCAGGCGCTGGCGGTACAGCATGTCCCCGTTGCAGTCGGTCAGGGCGAGGCCGGCCTGGGCTTTCTCGTGGTACGGCAAGAACAGGCCGTCACCGCCAAGTGACAGCATGCCGGCAGACATGCGTGCCTGTTCAGTAATCGCGAAGCCGTGCTGCGTCAGCCGCGAGAGGTAATCGGGCAGGGCGTGATAACCCAGTCGCTCATCGTAGGGGCCGCTGCCGGGAAATCGGATGGCGTCGCTCGGGCCGGGGGCCATCTGGTAAGTCGCGTCGCGTCCGACGCGCGAAAGATAGCGCGACTGCCAGCGTGAAGTCGCAGCCTCCTCGGCCACGATTTGGACGACGGCGTACACGAGGCCACCGACGATGGCCACCGCGATCAATAAGGCCCAAGTGCGTCGTGTCACAGTTGGGTGGGTTTTGTTGGAGTGGTGGAGTGCGCTGGCATCGAGGACCACGCCCGTGGACGCGGCACGACGCGATTGTCCGGCGGCCGTGACTTCCCTTCAAAGATGACAGATTATGCCATGCGGCCAAATCGTGTATACCCTAGCGGCGGCCGGCTGTGACGCGATTTCATCGTTGTGAAACGTTGATGGCAGGCCGGTTTCGGGTGATCGACCTGCTACAATCTCTGCCCGAGGTTTACTGATTTTCGATCGACTATGGCGTTTGGCTGGTTCGGACTTTCGACGTTTTGGCTGCTGGCGTTGCTTTGGCCTGGCGTGCGGGGTCTGCTTGGCGCAGAGCTGCGCCTGTTGGGGCCGGGTACGCTGCGCGTCGCGGTCGGCACGCCCCTCGCGATGGTCAGCAGTGCCACGCTGGCGGCCCTGACCGGCGCAGGCGCCGGCACGGCCGGCGGCGCTGTCGGCCAAGCGCTGTCGCGCGGCATGGCGGGAGTACTGGGCAGCGGTATTGCCCTCGCGCTGGCCGCCGGCACACTGCTGCTGGTGCTGCCGATGCTGTGCGGCACGACGTGGTGGGGCTTGTTGCTGCCATCCGGCGCGCAGAACGACGCCGATGCGCATGACGCCGAGGCGCGCTTCGATGTGCGCCATGAGACGCCTCGCGGCACGTCATATCGAAGCGTACGCGGCGTCCCGGAGAGCATCGCGCAATGGCACGGCGGGGCAGGGGGGCACCACAGTGTGGGCCGCTTGCCCGAGGAAATCGTGCCGCGCCGCAGGGGGCTTGCCGCCCAGCCGCGCTGGAAACTTTCCGACAAGGAGCGCGCCCGGCTCGATTCGGCGCCGCCGCCGCCGTTGCAGGTGCGCGGCGTGATCCGAACCGAACCCGCCCTGGCGCAACCTCGGCCGACTGTACGGCGCAACGGCGCCATTGCGGGGCCACATGGAAACGCCGATGCCGCCGAAACGACGCTGGCGCCGAACACGCGCCCGGCGCGGGTGCCCGGTGTCGCGCCAGCGCATTTGCGCGGGACGATCGTACGCAGCCCATTTCGCAAACCGCAACTCGGACTCGAGGATTTCCGGCGCCCCCCGCCGGCAGCGCCTGTGGGCGGCGTGACCGCGCCGGCAATGGGGTTGGCGCCGGCAGGCGCCGCCGCCGCGGCGGTGGTGTTGCCATCGGCGGCTGACGCGGCGAGCGCTGTGGCAGCGCATGTAGATACGGGTGATGCGCCGCCGCCGCCGCACGACGAAATGCACGACGAAGCGCACGACGAAGCGCACGACGAAGCGCACGACCGGATTGCCCGGGAGGCGGCGTGGCAGGAAATGGCGGCGCTGCGTGAGGCAGCCGAGGTGCTGTTGCGCGATCTGCAGCAATGGGCCGCATGGACGCGTGGTGAATCGTCCGCGCTCGAATTGACGCCGGGGTCCCCGATTATCGAGACACCTGCGACGCTCGGGATTCCGGAGACGGCTCAGGCGCCCGAGTCGTCGCAGACGCCAGGCACGCCGCCGGTGCCGGGGACACCCGAGGTGCCGGGGACGCCGGGCACGCCCGAAGTCCCGGATGCCCCGGCGACTCCGGAGGTGCCGGGTTGGCCGCCGTCACCGGAAGTGCCGGATACGCCGTCGACGCCGGAAGTCCCGGACTGGCCGGTCGAGCCGGACGCCTCCGACGTCACGCCCGTCGAACGCGTGTCGCATCTTGTGCCGGACGAGGCGTCGAAGCCGAAGCCGAAGCCGCGCTATGTGATTCGCGCGGTGGTCGGTAACACGTTGCCGCCGCTTGATTCGTCGGCCGCTTCGTCGGCACCGCCGGCCCGCGTTGTCGAACTCGACACGGACACGGACTTCGGCTCGGCACCCGATTTGGCCGCCGATGCGCAGGCCGATGAACCTTCTGTGCCGGCGCCGATCGTCAACTATGATTTGCCGCCGCTGGCGCTGCTTACGCCGGCCGCCGACGGTACGGCCGAGGTGCCCGCCGAAGCGCTGGCTGCCGTTGGGCAACTGATTGAGCAACGCCTCGCGGAATTCAAGGTGCCGGTGACCGTCGTCGGCGCGTCCGCCGGGCCGGTCATCACGCGCTTCGAAGTCGAGCCCGCCGTCGGCGTGCGCGGTGCGCAAGTCGTCGGACTGGTGAAGGATCTCGCACGCGCCCTGGGCGTCACGTCGATTCGGGTCGTCGAAACGATCCCGGGCAAGACCTGCATGGGCCTCGAATTGCCTAACGCCCAGCGGCAAATGATCCGTCTGTCGGAAATCCTCACGGCACGTCCGTTCGAGACGCACGCCTCGCGCCTGGTCCTCGCGATGGGCAAGGACATTACCGGTGTGCCCGTCGTCACCGATCTGGCCCGCGCCCCGCATTTGCTGGTGGCCGGCACGACCGGTTCGGGCAAGTCGGTGGCGGTCAACGCCATGATCCTGTCGCTGTTGTACAAGGCGACGCCGGACGACGTCCGGCTCATCATGATCGACCCGAAGATGCTGGAGTTGTCCGTCTACGGCGGCATTCCCCATCTGCTGGCGCCGGTCGTGACGGACATGAAGCAAGCCGCGCACGCGTTGAACTGGTGCGTTGGAGAAATGGAGAAGCGCTACCGGCTCATGTCCGCGTTGGGCGTGCGCAATCTCGCGGGCTACAACCAGAAGATCGACGCGGCCAACGCTGCAGGGCAGAAGGTCGGCAATCCGTTTTCGCTCACGCCTGATGCGCCGGAACCGCTGGGCCGCCTGCCGCTGATCGTCGTGGTGATCGACGAATTGGCCGACCTCATGATGGTGGCCGGCAAGAAGATCGAGGAATTGATCGCGCGCCTGGCGCAAAAGGCCCGTGCTGCCGGCATTCATTTGATACTCGCGACGCAACGGCCCTCGGTCGACGTCATCACGGGGCTTATCAAGGCCAATATTCCGACACGGGTAGCGTTTCAGGTGTCGTCGAAGATCGATTCGCGCACCATTCTCGATCAGATGGGGGCGGAATCATTGCTCGGGCAGGGCGACATGCTCTTCCTGCCGCCCGGCACCGGCTATCCGCAACGCGTGCACGGCGCATTTGTGGCCGACGACGAAGTGCATCGTGTCGTCGAACACTGGCAGCAGTACGGCGAACCGGATTACGAGGAGGCAATCCTCGCGGGCGACCCGGCCGATGCCGCATCGGCCGACCTGTTCGGCGAGGGCGGGAGCGATGCGGAAGCCGACCCGTTGTACGACGAGGCGTCCGCCTTCGTGCTCAATACCCGGCGAGCGTCGATTTCCGCTGTCCAGCGCCAACTGCGCATCGGCTACAACCGTGCGGCTCGCCTGATCGAGCAAATGGAGGCCGCCGGACTCGTTTCGCCAATGGGCCGCAACGGCACCCGGGACGTCCTTGCACCTGGTGGGGACTGATCCCGTGCATTGCGCCGAAAATTCGATTTGCTTCAATAGCCAACTTTATGGCTTTTGAATGTAATATGTAAGCTAATGGCCATTTTTTTATCTGTTAGTGAAAATTGCTGTCTGAGCTATAATAGTAGCCATACGCATCAAAAGTTCGTCTAAAAGGTGAATTTATGGCTGTTGAGACGGAAGCACGTTCCACTGACGACTGGATGGTTTACGTCGGCGATCAATGCCGGGCGATGCGATTGCGCGCCAATTGGGACCAGGAGACGCTGGCGCAGCGTGCCGACGTGAGCGTTGGGGCGGTGAAGAACCTGGAAGGGGGCAAGGGCTCGTCGATGACGACGATGATCAAGGTGCTGCGTGCCCTGCAACGCACGGACTGGCTCGAAGCCCTGGCACCGCGGATCAGCGTCAGCCCGATGCAGATGCTCAAGGCCAGCCGTCACAAGGCCCCGCGCCAGCGGGTTTCGCGTCCGCGCAAGCGCGCCCACGGCGATCTTTGAGCGAGACATTCCCACATGGCATATCGCCCTGTCGATCTGATCGAAGTCCGCATGTGGGGCCAGACGGTCGGCGCCGTGACGCTGGATCCGACGCTCGGCTATTACGTTTTTGAATATGCACCGCAATGGCAGTCGCAAGGCATCGAGATTTCGCCGGTGAACTTGCCGGTCGCCCGGTCGACACATGTCTTTCCGCTGCTGCCGGAGGCCACGTTCAAGCGCTTGCCGGCGGTGCTGGCCGATGCGCTGCCGGATGACTTCGGCAATGCCCTGATCGACGCCTACCTGGCCCGTGAAGGCGTGACGAAAGCCGCCATTACGCCGCTGGACCGGCTTGCGTACATGGCCGGGCGCGGCATGGGCGCGCTCGAATTTCGCCCCGCCCGCGGTCCCCGCCGGGTCAAGCCGACGGCCATTGAAATCAGCGAACTCGTGGCCGGCTCGCGTCGAGCCCTCGCAGGGCGCTTCGATGGGGATCGCGAGACGGAAGCCGCGCTCCTGCACCTGATCCAGGTGGGCACGTCCGCCGGCGGCGCACGCGCCAAAGCCGTCATTGCCTGGCATCCGGACACCCATGAAATCCGTTCCGGACAGTTGCCGGCGGACCCGGGCTTCGAGTATTGGCTGCTCAAGCTCGATGGCGTCGGGCGCGATGCCGAACTCGGCACGGGCGGTCACTACGGCCGCATCGAATACGCGTACCACCGCATGGCACTGGCCGCAGGCATCGAGATGAGCGAATGCCGGCTGCTCGAAGAAAATGGCCGAGCGCACTTCATGACGCGCCGCTTCGATCGCGTGGGCGACGAGAAACTGCACGCACAAACACTGTGCGCGATGCAGCATCTCGACTACAAACAGCGCGGCACGCACGACTACAACCAGTATTTTCAGGCGATCGATGCACTCGGATTGTCCGCCGAGGCGCGCGAGGAAGCGTTTCGCCGCATGACGTTCAACGTCCTTGCGGCCAACTGCGACGATCACACCAAGAATCTGTCGTTCCTGATGGACCGCGCCGGACGCTGGCGGCTTTCGCCGGCGTATGACATCACGCACGCGTACAACCCGCATGGCGAATGGACGTATCAGCACCTGATGTCGGTCAACGGCGCCTTTCGCGGCATCACACGCGAAGATCTTCGGCAAGTTGGCGACCGTTTTCTGGTGCCTGCACACCGAAGCATCGTCACGCAAGTCCAGGACGCCGTTGCCGAATGGCCTCGTCACGCGGCCTCGGCGGGACTCCCCGGCGACGAGATCGCGCGCGTCGCAAGCGATTTTCCGACCCTTTGATCTCCTTAATATAGGGGTATTCCCGCCTTTGCGTGCGAAACTCAGCGGTCACATAATCGGCGCGCTAGGCCTGTCGTTCGCATCGTTCCGATTGCCCTGAAACGAATTCCAAGCATGGGGCGGCAAAAGCAGGAGACGTATCGATGCGCGTCAGCATGCCTTGGCTATATTCAAGCGTCGTACCGCACGCAATCGACAGGAGACCATATGCACTTCCGTTTCAAGCTTATCGCTGGCGCCGTTGCATTCGCTGTGTCGGCCACCGCAGCCGTGGCGGCCGATCCGATCAAGATCGGGGTTTCCGGGCCGTTCACGGGCGGTTCGTCGTCGATGGGCGTGTCCATGCGCGATGGGGTGCGGCTGGCCGCGGCTGAAATCAACAAATCGGGCGGGGTGCTGGGCCGCCAGATTGTCCTCGTGGAACGCGACGAGGAAGCCAAGAACGAGCGCGGCGTGCAGGTCGCGCAGGAGCTGATCAACAAGGAGAAGGTGGTCGCGACCGTCGGCTACATCAACACCGGTGTGGCGCTGGCCTCGCAGCGCTTCTATCAGGACGCCAGGATTCCGGTGTTCAACAACGTTGCGACCGGCACCATCATTACCGACCAGTTCAAGCCACCGCAATATCCGGATAACTACGTTTTCCGCAACTCGGCGAAGGACAGCATCCAGGCGCCGATGATCGTCGAGGAAGCCATCGCCAAGCGCGGCTTCAAGAAGCCGGCGATCCTGGCCGATTCGACCAATTATGGCCAGCTTGGCCGTGAGGACCTGGAAAAGGCGTTGGCCGCGAAGGGCATCAAGCCGGTCGCCGTCGAGAAGTTCAACATCAAGGACGTGGACATGACGGCCCAACTGCTGAAGGCGAAGCAGGCCGGCGCGGATGTGATCCTGACCTACGGCATCGGACCGGAACTGGCCCAGATCGCGAACGGCATGGCGAAGCTCGGCTGGAAACTGCCGATCGTCGGCAGCTGGACCCTGTCGATGGCCAATTACATCGACAATTCGGGCGCCAACGGCGAAGGCGCGCGCATGCCGCAGACCTTCATCCAGGAGGCGAACACGCCCAAGCGCAAGGCTTTCATCGACGGCTACCTGAAAATGTTCAAGCCGAAGAACAACCGGATCGACTCGCCGGTCTCGGCTGCGCAAGGCTATGACTCGGTGTATCTGCTGGCCGCCGCCATCAAGCAGGCCAACAGCACGGACGGCCCGAAGGTGCGTGAAGCCCTCGAAAGCCTTCAAGCGAAGGTCGAAGGCGTTGTGACGACGTACGACAAGCCGTTCACCCGCGACGACCATGACGCCATCACGGCCAATATTCCCGTGATGGGCGAAGTCAAGGGCGGCCGAGTGGTCTACGCCTATGACGCGGACCTCAAGAACGGTGCGAATGTGCGCGCCAAACACGCAAGCAAATAAACCCTCAGGCAGTGACGCCGGCCACACGTTGGCCGGCTTTTCGTCGGGGCTGCGGCGCATGGGGCCGGGCCCCGACGTGATACGTCTGCCATGACGTCTCCTGTGCCGCAGTGTCTCGTAGGCTCGCCCTCACGCGAGAGAGGACCGCATGACCATCCTGATTCAACTCATCTACAGCGGTATCGCGCTGGGGATGATTTACGCCGTGATCGCCTTCGGTTATCAACTGACGTTCGCGACGTCCGGCACGCTGAACTTTGGACAGGGCGAAGCGTTGATGCTTGGCGCCCTGGTTGGCCTGACCCTCGTCGATTCCCTCGGCCTCAATTATTGGCTGATGATCCCCATTGTCTGTCTGTTCGGGCTGCTTCAAGGCGCGTTCGTCGAGCGGATCGGCGTGAGACCCGCACTTCGCATCAAGTCGGAGTTCGGCTGGATCATGTCGACGATCGCGCTCGGCATCATCTTCCGCAATGTTGCTGAAAACCTGTGGGGGCGGGACGACTTGAAGTTTCCGTCGCCGCTGCCGGAAGCGCCGGTGCATCTGCTTGGCGCCAATGTGTTGCCGATGGAACTGCTCGTCGTGGGCGGCGCGCTCCTGATGATGGCCGCCGTCGAGCTTTTCAACCGCCGCTCGATTTACGGCAAGGCCGTCGTGGCGACGTCGAACGATCGCGACGCGGCTGGTCTCATGGGCATCAATACGAGCCTCGTCATCACCTTCTCGTACGCGCTCTCATCGATGACCGCGGCTTTCGCCGGGGTGCTCATTGCGCCGTTGACGCTCACGGGCGCGACGATGGGCGCGGTGCTTGGCCTGAAGGCGTTCGCCGTAGCCATTATCGGCGGCCTGTCGTCCGGCATGGGCGTGCTCGTGGGCGGCGTGATGCTTGGGGTGGCCGAGACGACCACCGGCTTTTATCTGTCGACCGGCTACAAGGACGTGCCGGGACTCGTGCTGCTGTTGCTGGTGCTGGCCGTGAAGCCCGCCGGCCTGTTCGGCAAGACCGCCATCAAGAAGGTGTGAGCATGAGCGCACAGACGACTTCCCAATCCCTGCGCGCCTTTGGCGGCCTCGGGGTTTTCGGCGCGCTCGGCGCGCTGGCGGGCCTGGTGGCGTTGTTCGGTTTTCCGCTCGCCGTCAGCAATCCGTATTACATCCACATGATCGAAACGATCATGATCTACGCGATCCTGCTGTTCGGGCTCGACATCGTGGTCGGCTACACCGGCCAGGTGTCGCTCGGCCATGCGGGGCTGTTCGGCGTCGGCGCCTATGTCGCCGGCGTATTCTTCACGAAACTCGGCCTTTCGTTCTGGTTCGCCGTGCCTGCTTCGGTGCTGGTCACGGCCGGGTTCGGCGCACTCCTGGCGCTGCCCGCGTTGCGGGTGATCGGACCGTATCTGGCGATGGTGACGCTTGCGTTCGGCACCATCCTCCAGATCCTGATCAATGAAATGGACTTTCTGACGTCCGGCCCGCTCGGCATCAAATTGTCCAAGCCGATGATCGGCGGCCATGCCATCGACGAAGTCGAGTACTACTGGGTCGTGGCCATACTGTTGCTCGCCGCGATGCTGGTGGCGCACCGCATTCTCAAGTCGCATCTGGGCCGCGCGTTCGAGGCATTGCGCGACAGCCCGGTCGCCTCGGATTGCATGGGGGTCTCGGTCTATCGCTACAAGGTTTACGCATTCGTGATCAGCGCGGGATTCGCCGGCCTTGCGGGTTGCCTGTATTCGTATTCGGAACAGTACATTTCGCCGAACACATACAACTTCGAATTGACGATCCTGTTCCTGCTGGCTGTCATCATGGGCGGGCGCAAGACGCGCAGCGGCTCGTTGCTCGGCGCCGCGATCATCGTCCTGTTGCCGCAGTTGCTCGACGACATTGCCATCTTCCGCATCGTGGCATCGTTGATTGCCGTCGTGACGGTCGCCGCCGCCGGCGTCGCGATCGCGCGCGCACGCACCACGCCCCGCCGGGCGGCCGTGCCGGCGATCGGCACGGTGGCGCTGGCGGCCGTTGCGTGGCGGCTCGAAGCGTTGACCGATTGGCGCCTGACGATCTTCGGCCTGATGATCCTGTTCGTCGTGTATTACCTGCCGGACGGCATTGTCGGCTTCCTGCGCCAGGGGATCCTGCATCGCCGCCGGGCGATGACGGTGTCGGCCGCGCAAATCGACGACGCCGTCGCCACCAAGCAGGACCCTGTGCTGGCGGCTGCCGCCAGCGGGCCGGACGAGTTGCTCAAGGTGCGGCAGATCCTGATGCAGTTCGATGGCCTGAAGGCGCTGAACCAGGTCGATCTGACCGTGCGCCGCGGCACGATTCACGGCTTGATCGGCCCGAACGGCTCGGGCAAGAGCACCATGATGAACGTGCTGACCGGCATCTACGTGCCCACAGCCGGCACCATCGAGTTTTCCGGCAAGTCGATCGCGGGCAAGTCGTCGGCCGATATCGCGCTGTCGGGCATTGCGCGGACGTTCCAGAACGTGCAACTGTTCGGCGAGATGACGGCGCTCGAAAATATCCTGGTCGGCTTGCATCACACCTTCGACGCGAACCTGGCCGACGTGGCGCTCAGGCTGCCGCGCTACACCCGGGACGAGGCGGCCGCGCGCGCACGGGCCCTGTCGCTGCTTGAATTCGTGGGCCTGGCGCCGCTGGCGGACGAAGAGGCGCGCAATCTGCCGTACGGCAAACAGCGCCTGCTCGAGATTGCCCGCGCGCTGGCGCTCGATCCGAAACTGCTCTTGCTCGACGAACCGGCTGCCGGGCTGACCGCGCCCGATATTCGCGAGTTGCTGTCCATCATCCGCAAGATCCGTGACCACGGCATCACCGTGATCCTGATCGAGCACCACATGGACGTGGTGATGAGCACTTGCGAGACGGTGTCCGTGCTCGATTTCGGACAGAAGATTGCGGAAGGCCTGCCTGCCGCGATTCAGTCCGACGAGAAGGTGATCGAAGCGTATCTCGGTGGCGCCGGCGCCGTGAGCGCCTGAGAGGCCACCCCGCAACCGCAACTGAACACGGACCGCATATGCTTTCGATTCGCAATTTGCAAGCCGGTTATGGCAAGGTGCAGGTGCTGCATGGCATCGACATCGAAGTGCCGGCCGGGAAAGTCGTCACGCTGATCGGCTCGAACGGGGCCGGCAAGACCACCACCATGCGAGCCGTCTCCGGCATGATCAAGCCGACCGGCGGAGAGATCACGCTGAGCGGCCAGCGTATCGACGGGCTCGACTCGCACCGCATCGCCAAGCGCGGCCTGGCCCATTCCCCGGAAGGGCGGCGCGTGTTCGCGACGATGTCGGTGACCGACAATCTTCGGCTCGGCGCGTTTGCACGCTTGACCGGCAGCCGTCCGCGCGGCGACGTGGCCGCCGACCTGGAGCGGGCGATGGACCTGTTCCCGCGCCTGAAAGAGCGCCGCAATCAGCTTGCCGGAACCTTGTCCGGCGGCGAGCAGCAGATGCTCGCCATGGCGCGCGCCGTCATGTTGCGGCCTGACATCGTGTTGCTCGATGAGCCGTCGATGGGTTTGGCGCCGATTCTGGTGGACGAAGTCTTCCGCATCATCGGCAACCTGAAGTCCGACGGGGTGACGATGCTGCTGGTGGAGCAGTTCGCCAGTGCGGCGTTGGCCGTGGCCGATTATGGCTATGTGCTGGAAAACGGACGGATCTCGGTGCATGGACCGGCCGAGCGTTTGCGCAACGACGCGGCCGTAAAGGCTGCGTATCTCGGCGGCGGACATTGACGACGGTGGTGTAGCCAGCGCGCCCGGCAACGCATTGCGTTGGCCGGGCGTTTTTGCGTCGTCAGATGATGAGCGTCCGCAAGGCGTCGAGCGTGGCGCGCGTCTCGGTGCGCAATGCCGCGACCAGATCGGCGGCGGGCAGGGCGCGCGCGAGGGGCGCGGCCTGTCCCGCCCATTGTGCGGCATAGTGACTGTCACCCTTTGCCTTCGCGGCGGCGCCCAGCGCCTTGCCGGCATCGTAGGCCATCGGATAGCCCGCGACGAGCGGTCGGTCGGCCGCCTGCTCCAACTCCCACAACCGATTGGCGAACCCGCGCGCAGGGCGCCCGGAGATCGCGCGGATCATGGCGGTGCGCGGTGGTTTTGCGCTGGTAAGCGCCGCGCGGTAGGCAGCGTCCGCCGACGATTCCGGGCAGGCGACGAAGGCGGTGCCGAGCTGCGCCGCCTGCGCACCGAGTGCAAGCGCCGCTGCGATGCCCGCGCCATCCATGATGCCACCGGCCGCGATCACGGGCAGCGTGGTTTTCTCCACGAGCAAACGCACCAGCGCCAGGGTGCCGAGGCCTTCGTCGACGTTCGGACCGCGATCACCGGCATCTTCGAAAAAGCCGCGGTGGCCGCCCGCTTCGATACCTTGCGCGACGATGGCGTCGATGCCGGCAGCTTCGATCCGTTTGGCCTCGTCGAGATTCGTTGCGCTGGCGAGCAGGACGATGCCTGCATCGTGAAGCGCCTTGATCCACTCAGTACGTGGCAAGCCGAAATGAAAGCTGACGACGGCCGGACGCTCGTCAAGCAGCATCTTGTACATGGCCTCGTCGGCGAGAAAGCTCGTGTAGATCTCACGCAACTCGGCGGGCGCAGCGGCGCCAAACTTCGCAAACTCGGGGGCAAGGTAAGCAATCCATGCCGACTGGCGTGCCGCATCCAGCGTAGCGGGCGGATGACAGAACACATTGATGTTGAACGGTTTGTCCGTGAGTGCCCGAGTCTCGCGAATCGCGGTGCGTGCGCCATCCGCGCCCATGGCGGCAACGCCGAGCGAGCCCAGCGCGCCGGCGTTGGAAACGGCGGCGGCGAGCGCGGGCGTGGTGACGCCCGCCATGGGCGCCTGGATGATCGGCGTGCTGATGCCAAGCTTGGTAACGAGCAATGGGTTGGACGAAGTCATGACGTTGGGCACCTCATCGGGGTAGGGGGGGCGAAGGACAGGTCGTGGCTGCGCGGCCGGCATGTCGAAACATACCATTCAAATGTAGCTTCTGGCGAGGAAGGCGTACCCCTCGCGCCCAGGCGGGCGGAATACTTGACACGCGCTATGCCGCGCACCAGACTGGACGACGAGCGTGCGCAGTGTTCTGACAGCGCCTGACTCATCGTCCCGCCCACGAGAACCAAGATGGATCCTGCTTCCCTGTCTGCCGATGAACTTAGCCAGTTGATCGGCCTGATCTACGAGGGGCCACTCGAACCCGTTCCCTGGCAGAAGAGTCTCAATTTCATCCGCGAGCGCTTGCGTGCGAACTACGTCACATTGATTCTCCGCTCATCGACGCCGGATGACCCGGGGTTGTATATCAGCGCGGGAGACGTCACGACGGAAGGATCTGTCTCCTATGCAACGTATTACTACTCGCTAGATCCGTTCGTGGACCTGCCCCCCGAGCAGGTCGTCACGGTCCACGAGATCCTGGGCGAGGCGCAATGGATAGCCTCACCCCTCTATCAGGAATTTCTCGCACACTACAACGTTTTTCACATCATGGGGGCGGATGTTCGTACCCCCGGCGGCGAGGAATGCCGACTACGCGTCTGTCGTCCGCGCGAGGCCGAGGCGTTTTCGGAAAATGACAAGGCCTTCTGTCGCCTGCTGCTGCCTCACCTGAAGCGCGCCATGATATTGCACGCGCACTTCGACCGGAGCGAGTCCGAGCGCAAGCTCTACGCGGGGGCGATGGACCGCCTGATGGTCGGGACGCTCATCCTCGACGAAAACGGCAAGATACTGCAAACCAACGCGCCGGCGGACGAGCTGCTGCAAGCACGCGACGGGCTCAGACTTGCCGACAACGCGCTGGCGGCGGTGTACCCGCGCGACGACCGTGAGCTTCAGCGGCTCGTCAAGGGGGCGTTGTGCGGACATGCGAAACCGGGACGGGCGGTCGTCGAGGCCATGTCGGTCATGCGCCCGTCAGGCAAGCGGAACCTCGGCGTTGTGGTGCGCAGCGTCCCCATGGGGGAGTGGTCGGAGGGTAAGCGCCGGCCCGCCGTGGCCGTATTCGTGCGTGACCCGGATAGCCAGCCGCAGGCAACGCACGAGGTTGTGCGCCAAATGTTCGGCTTGACGCCTGCCGAGGCGGCGCTCGCCATGGAGCTCGCCAAAGGACTCTCGCTGGAGGAGGCAGCCGTTGCGCTCAACGTCCGCACAAACACCGTCAGGGCGCATCTGCGTTCGATTTTCTCCAAGACCGGCGTGGCCCGTCAGTCCGAACTCGTTCGCGTCCTGCTCAACAGCGTCGCGGCGCTGGCCTGCAAGAAAACCTGAACCTTCATGCTTCCGGCTCGCAGCGTTCAGGACGGCTCGTCGTCAATGAGACGCGCGGCGCGGGAGCGTGAGATATCCGCGCCACGGAAGTAGCCGACGACAGTCGCCACGCTGGTGTGGCCCGTCATCGCCATGGTTTCCGCCAGCGGAATTTGCTGCCGGGCCGCTTCCGTCACAAATCCGGCGCGCAGTGAGTGCGCCGAGTAATCGCCTTCCAATCCGGCCATTGCACAACGTTTGCGCACGATGTCGCGTACTGCCGCCTCCGTGAGCGGTTCGCCCACATGCCCGCCACGACGGATGCGCCGAAACAGCGGCCCTTCGGTGAGTTTCGAGGCAGCCAGCCACGCCGTGAGTGCCGCCCCCGCTTCGCCGACGATCGGTTTGTCGTTTTCCGCCCGTGCTTCGCCGCCTTGATTGGTTTTCGACCACGTCAAGGTAAAAACGTAGGCATCGTCACCGGTGCGCCGCAGCGTATCGAACGAGGCCCGCACGACTTCCGAGCGCCGCCGGCCGCCGCTGGCCCAGGCGAACAGCAGCAGGGCCCGATCGCGTTTTCCGCGCAGCGAGTCGTCGCACGTGGCCAGAATCTGCCGCAACGGATCGCGCGTCAATGCCGCCTTCTTCGCGGGCCGAACCCCGCGCTTCGCGTATGCCCGGCGCGTCTTCGCCATCAATTCCCGCACCGCCGGCTCGGCGCACGGATTGGCGAGCCCGCGAACCGTATGCAGCTTGCCGATCACCGCCAGCCGATGACGTAGCGTCGCCAGTGCAGGCGCACCCCGGCGCGCCTTCATGCCAAGCGCCACGAGCGCGGCGTCCAGTGCCGCCGGCATTTCCGTGGCGAGGCCTTGCGGCGTCGTCCGTTCGGCGTGATCCACGATGAACTGAACGATTGCCGCAGACGAGAGCGGCGGCAGCAACGGTTGGCGGTATCGCAAACCGTACCAGGCGGCCCAATACCGCAGGGCGGAGCGATAGCTTTGCCGCGTGTTGACTGAATCGCCTTCGCGGGCGAGCGCCGCCGCTGCCGCTTCGGCTGCGGGATCCAGCGTCGTTGGATTGAGCGGGGCGGTGACGCCATTTTCGGCAGTCTGGGCGACGATTTCGCCGAAAATCTTGCGATCCATAATAAATAATATGTATGATGTAAAAAATAATACGTAGCACAGAGTTAGATCACGATAATCTTTCATTATCGTAACTTAAATGAGGTCGCCATGGTCATGCCGCGCACAACGCCGAATCCGCGCAGCGGAATGCGGGGAATTTCCGAGCAGGACGTCTGGGAGGCCGCCGATGCGCTGTTGCTGGCCGGGCAGCGGCCGACCATCGAGCGAATTCGTCTACAAATGGGCCGAGGCTCGCCCAATACGGTGAGTCCCTATCTCGATGCCTGGTTCGCCGGGCTTGGGGCGCGTTTGCGGCAACCGCAAGGGTTCGCGGGGGCGTCGGGCGGGACGGTGCCGGAAACGGTTGCGCAGGCAGCGGCCCATCTTTGGGACGTGGCGCTGACGGCCGGCAAGGCAGAAGTCGCAGAGATGGCGGCGGCACGCACGAGCGAATTGGATGCACAGGCACAAGCGCTGGCGGCCGAGCGCGAAGCGTTGGTGCAGGCAAGGGCGGTGCTGCAAGAGCGGCTTGCGTCGGCCGAAGTGGCCGCCGCCGATGCACGTCAGGCGCGCGACGAAGCGCAGGCGCAGGCGCGTCGTGCCGAGGCGCAATGGGTCACGGCACAAGCCGATGCCGTCGAATCGCGCCGGCTGCTCGCGCTTGCACGTCAGGAGAAGGAAGCATTGCAGGCCGAGCGCGACGCAGAACGTGCGGCCTGGGATGAGGAGCGTCAACGGGTCAACGCGCGCGCCGACGCGAGCGAGCGCCGCTTGATGCTCGAACTCGACGGTCAGCGCGAAGCGAACAAAGCGATGATCGCCGCTCAGAAAACCTTGCAGAAGGACGTGACTGCGGCGGAAGGCACGATTGCGGCGTTACGCGAGACGCAACTCGGCCTGGAAGCCGCGCGCACCGTTCAGGAGGCGGTCACGGGGCGTCTGCGCGAGCAACTCTCTGCACAGGAATTACTGGTGGCGCAGTACCGTGCGCTGATCGCGGCGCCGCGCGAATCGATTTCCTCGATGACGGCGGCCGGCGGCCGGCGGCTACGCCCGTCAGCCGCCGCGGCCATCGCCGTGGCGCCCGGGGCCCGGCGCGGGCGGCGGTAAAGGGCTGGAGGCGGCGAGACGACGAGAACAGACGCCTGCGATGAAGCAGGCTATTTCAGTCGGCGGCCCAACGTCTCTCGCACCATCGCCAGACCGATCAGCGACAACAGGCCACATCCGATGATGTAATACGCGGGAGCATTGGCGTCGTGGGTCAAATGAATCAGCAGCGTCGAAGAAAACTGGGCAAAACTGCCGAACACCACCACAGCCGCGTAATAGCTGAAAGACAAGCCCGTGGCGCGGAGCCGCTGAGGCAGCACTTCGCTCACCAGCACGAGGGTTGACGGCGAGGTCATTGCCATGGGCACGGCCAGACAGGTTGCCACTGCCAGCAGGGCGGGCAATGAAGGATGGCTATTCAGAAAGGCGAAAGCCGGATAGATCATGACCATTAGCGCCACGCGTGACCACCAGACGACAGCGCGGCGGCCGCGGCGATCGCTGAGCCAACCCGATAGCGGGGAGAGAAGCATGAGTACGAGCGAGCCGACGAAACCGGCCCAGATCGATTGGGACAGTGGAATGTGCAGTTGGATCGCGGCGTAATTGGGAAGGTAGAACACGACCACGTGCACGGCGGACGCGAGACCGATCATCAGAAGCACGCTTGCCAGTAATTCGCGCCAATGCGCTTTCAGCAGTTGACGATGGGTGTCCGCATCACTCTCTCCCCACTTCTTCGGCACGAGCGTTTCGTCGAGGCGGCTGCGGATCATCACGCTGATGGGGATCACGAGAACGCCGATCACGAACGCCATCCGCCATCCCCAGGAGCCTAGCGCGGATGGTGTGAGAACGTTGGTCAACGACAGCGCAACGAGTGCGGCAAAGACCGCCGCGAGCCCCTGGCTGAATGGTTGCCAGCTCGTATAGAAGCCGCGCGACTTCTCATCTGCGTACTCAAGCAGCATGGCGCTCGCCGGCCCCATTTCGCCGCCGATCGCGAAGCCCTGAAGGAGGCGGGCAACCGTCATCAGGATTGGCGCGAATAGGCCGATCTGCGCGTACGTCGGCGTCAACACGAGAAGCGCCGCGCTGATCGCCATCAGCCACAGCGTGAGTATCACTGCGGGCTTGCGTCCAACCCGGTCCGCGTAAGCACCGATCACCAGTCCGCCGATAGGCCGCATCACGTAACCGATGCCGAATGCGGCGAACGATAGCAATAGCTGGACGTACCGGTCGCTGACAGGGAAATACATCGGGCCGATCAGCGTGGCGAAAAAGTTGTACACAACGGAGTCGTACAGTTCCAGACCGCTGCCGATTGTGATCGCGGCGATAGTCCCCGGTTTGGAGAGTGGCCGCGATACGGATCGGCTCGAAGCGCCTGGACGTACTGGCGCATGAGAGGCGCTGCGTTGGTTGGACATCGAAGTCTCCTGAATTGTCTGGCGGCGCCAGCGTTTGCCCGCTCTTTGGCGGATTGGAACGGTAATGAGGTACCGGGTGTGCGGCTCGTGCTGTGGTGCGAGACCGCTCGTTTCCTGCGTCGTGCCGGGCCGGTCGAGTCTTCGAAGCGGTGTTGCCCGACCGGGGGCACGTTGCTGTGTTACCGGGTCATCCGATCGAGGACATCTTGCTCCTGGTCATGTGCCGGCGACGCCGGATCGCGCCATCGCTTCATGAGTTGCTCCCACCGTACGCGCGCCGCCGCGAGATTGCGCGCCTTGACGTGACCATATCCTCGAATTCCTTCCGGGACGCTGGCAATCTCGAGCGCAACGGTAAGATTGTCCTCGGAGAGCCCCTTCAGAACTTCCTCGATGCACGCTCGGTACTCGCTGATGAGTCGACGCTCCGTGCGGCGTTCCTCGGTACGGCCGAACGGGTCGAACGGGGTGCCGCGCAGCCCTTTCAATGCCGCAAGTCCACGGAAGGCCGGGCGAACCCAGGACCCGAACGGACGCTTGACGGGTTCACCGTTTGCGTTGCGTTTCGCGAAGAGCGGCGGTGCCAGGTGATGCACGAGGCGGACGTCGCCCTCGAACTTCGACCCTACGCTTGAGGTGAACGCGGTGTCGGTGTGCAAGCGCGCAACTTCATACTCGTCCTTGTACGCCATCAGCTTGAACAGGTAGCGCGCTACCGTTTCGGCCAGGCGGTGGCTGCCGAACCGCGACTCCGCGTCGCGCACCTGATCAACAAACGCTTCATAGCGAGCGGCGTATGACGGGTTCTGGTATTGCGTGAGAAATGCGGCACGCTTGCTGATGAGTTGGTCGAGCGACGGCTTTTTGGTGATCTGGATCACCTGCGCACTGGCGTCGCGCACCGGCACGCTGGCGAGGTCGTGCGCGCAGTGTCGTCCCCATTCGAAGGCCGCCTTGTTGTTTTCAACCTGCACACCGTTCAGCTCGATTGCCCGCATCAGCGATTCCCGCGCCAGCGGCACGCGGCCTTTCTGCCATGCATACCCGAGCATCATCAGGTTGGAGTAGATCGACTGGCCGAGCAATTGCGTTGCGGTCAGTTCGGCATCGAAAACACCCATCTGTCCGGGGGCGACACCTTGGGCGATCGCCGCCATTGCCTCGTCGCCGGGTGCTTTCCAGTCAGGATTGCGCACGAACGCGGCCGTCGACGTGACGTGGCTGTTGAGCACAACGAAGGTCCGCCCGGGCTGCATCATCGAGAGCGTGGACTTTTGCGAACCTACGACCATATCGCAGGCGAGCACCAGGTCGGCCATCGCCACATCGACCCGCGCAGCATGCAGGGCGTCGTCCTGATCCGCAATCTGGATGTGGCTCCAGGTCGCGCCACCCATCTGAGCCATGCCGGTCGCGTCTTGCGTGATCACACGCTTGCCTTCGAGATGCGCGGCCATTCCAAGCACCTGGCCGATCGTGACAATCCCGGTTCCCCCCACGCCTGCCACCACGATACGGCGTGCGATTGCGGCACCGGGCGGTTGCGGTTCCGGTAGCGGCAACATGTCGGCGAGCGTCACCTTGCGCGCGGCTTCAGGCTTCCGAAGCCGTCCGCCCTCGACGGTGACGAAGCTCGGACAGAAACCCTTCACGCACGAAAAGTCCTTGTTGCAGGTGTTCTGATTGATCTGCCGCTTGCGCCCAAACTCGGTTTCGAGCGGCTGGACCGCAACGCAGTTGCTCTCCACGCCGCAATCACCACACCCTTCGCACACCAGTTCGTTAATGATCACATGCTTGTCGGGTTCGGGCATCGTGCCGCGCTTGCGCTCCCGGCGCATTTTCGTGGCGCACATCTGGTCATAAATGATGACCGTGGCGCCTGGCACGTCCCGAAGTTCGCGCTGGACAGCGTCGAGTTCGTCGCGATGGCGTACCGTCACACCCGTTGCCAGGCCGGTCGCCGCCGCATATTTGGCCGGCTCGTCGGTCACCACGACGATGCGTTTGGCGCCTTCGGCCGCCAACTCGCAGGTCATGGCAGGCACGTCGAGCTGGCCGTCGACGGGCTGGCCGCCTGTCATCGCGACGGCGCTGTTAAACAGAACCTTATACGTGATGTTCACGCCTGCATGGATCGATTGACGGATGGCAAGCAGGCCGGAATGGTTGTAAGTGCCGTCGCCGATGTTCGCGAACATGTGGTTGCGGCGGCTGAATGGTGCCTGCCCCATCCACGCCACGCCTTCGCCACCCATCTGGGACCACGAAGTGGTTGAGCGGTCCATCCAGGTCGCCATGCCGTGGCATCCGATACCCGCCGTGGCTTGCGAACCCTCAGGCACTCGGGTGCTGGTGTTGTGCGGGCAGCCCGGACAGAACCAGGGTTTCCGCTCGGATTCGCCGGTGACCAGACTGACGGCGCACTCTCTGGCATCGATTTCCGCGAGGCGGCAATCCATGCGCGCCGCGACGTCCGCAGGCACGCCGAGTCGCTTCAGGCGAGCCGCGATCGCCTTCGCGATCTGCGCGGGAGAAAGATCTGCCTTTGCGCGCAACAGCCAGTCCTCGCCCGGCGCGCGGTGGCTCCATTCGCCGCCGGGGTGGTCCGCGCCGGCTGCATGGTATTTGCCGACAATGACCGGACGCGCGTCGGCGGGGTAATGGTAGAGCTCGTCCTTCAACTGCTGCTCCACGAGCGGGCGCTTTTCTTCGACCACGAGAATCTCGCGCAGACCGCTCGCGAACTCCCGGACGCTTGTGGGTTCGAGCGGCCACACGACGCTGATCTTGTGCAACCGGATGCCGAGTGCGCGGCATTGCGCGTCATCGAGACCGAGGTCGAGCAGTGCCTGGCGCGTATCGCCATACGCCTTGCCGCTTGCGACGATCCCGAAACGGTCATGGGGTCCTTCGATGACATTGTGGTTCAGGCGGTTCGCGCGGATGTACGCGAGCGCGGCAGGCCACTTGTACTCCATCATGCGCGCTTCCTGCTCGAGCGGATCGTCCGGCCAGCGAATATGCATGCCTCCTTGCGGGATCACGAAGTCGCTCGGAATCACTGTCTGGATGCGGTGGGCATCCGTGAGCACAGAAGACGCCGCTTCGACGACTTCCTGCACCGTCTTCATGCCGGCCCAAAGACCACTGTAGCGGCTCATCGCGAACGCGTGCACGCCGAGGTCCAGGATGTCCTGCACGTTGGCGGGAAAGAATACCGGCAGGCCGCAGGCGATGAACGTGTGGTCGCTCTGATGCGCGAGGGTGCTGCTTTTCGACACGTGATCGTCGCCTGCCAGCGCGATAACGCCGCCTCGCGGCGCGGTGCCCGCAAGGTTCGCATGTTTGAGCGCGTCGGCACTTCGGTCGACGCCTGGTCCTTTGGCATACCAGATGCCGAACACCCCGTCGTACTTTTTGCTGGGCGCGTCGAACTCCAGTTGCTGCGAGCCCCACACCGCCGTGACACCGAGTTCTTCGTTGACGCCAGGCTTGAATACGACATGCTGCTCTGCCAGAAGTTTTTTCGCCTGCCAGAGTGCCTGATCGTAGCCGCCGAGAGGCGAGCCGCGGTAGCCGGAGATGAACGCTGCGGTTTTGTGCCCGGCTTGCTCGTCGCGCCGGCGTTGCATGATCGGCAGGCGCACGAGCGCGTGCGTGCCATTCATGAAGGCGCGCCCCGTTTCCAAGGTGTACTTGTCGTCGAGCGTGACGACTTCCATGGCCTTACGGTTCGCTGCTGTAAGAGGGGCATTCATAGGAACGTGTCTCGTCGGTATTTATAATAAGGATGACTAATTTATTGGCCTGAATCGCCGCAATGCCGGAGCGTGAGGTCTCCCTATCCGGGAAAGCTCACGCGTAAGCGATCACCGAGGGCACGCAGTTCTTCCGAGATGGACGCGGGTAATGCCACGCCTTCCTCGCGTGCCTGCCGCTCCAGCACGTCGCCGCGTTCGCCCGGTAGCCGCGCGCCGTCGCCGCCTGCTGCACGGTATGTCTGGGTCCAGTCGTTCATGTAATCTCCAAAAGCCGGCTGCCCAGCGTATTGCTCCGGCTGTACAAGCCATAGAAACGCACCTTGCATCGCAGCGCGGCGCTGCGGCGCGGGCGCAGGGGCGGCCGCCGTCAACGCACCCGCCAGGCATTCGACCATCATCGCGATGCCGATACCCTTATGCCCGCCCATGGGGAGCAGGGAGCCGCCGAGTGCGCGTTTCGCGTCGGTTGTCGGTTGGCCTTCGGCATCGAGCGCCCAGCCCTCCGGAATCGGCTCGCCGTCGCGCGCGGCAAGGAGTATGTGCCCACGCGCAGCGACGCTGCAGGCTACGTCAAAAACGATCGGTGTGTGCCCAGGTCGCGGGCAGCCGAATGCGATCGGGTTGTGTCCGATGGCTGCCCCGCGGAATCCCCGCATCGCGAGCGCGGGCGGTGTGTGTTGGCCCATCATGCTAAAGGCGCCGCCCTCGGCGGCGAGCAGCGTGTGGATGCCCAGCGCGCCCAGATGGCCGCATGCCTGGATGACGATCAGTACGGAGGCGCTCGTCTTCAGCGCGTCGAGCCCGAGCCGAACCGCGTACGGACCCGCCAACTGGCCCATTGCGCCGTCCGCATCGACCACGATGCCGCCGGGGAAAGCCTTGTGCGTTATCGTCGGCCGCGGGTTGAACGCGTCTGACTGAAGCCGCTCGACGTAGGAAGCCAGGCGTGTCATGCCGTGCGTGCCGTAGCCGCGCAGTTCGCTGCGAACCAGCACCGATGCCGCTTCGGCGGCCTGTGCGGGCGGCACATCACACGTTTCGAAAACCCTGGACGTCCAGTTTTCGAGGGCATCGGGAAGCAGGCGAGCACTCATTGCGCATTCTCTCGTACGATGACGAGCCGCTCGGAAAACGGCCCGGAATAGATCGACTGGTAGTAGAGCGGCCGGTTGCGCAGCGTGTAGCCGCGCAGTTCCATGATGAACCCCGGCTCGCCCGGATCGATGCTCAGTTCGTTCGCCGCCGCGGCTGGTAACTTGCCGAACTGGATCCATTGGTCTACCCGCAGCGTCGGCAGCGAGAGCCGTTGGGCGACGAGCTCGCGCAGATTTTTTTCCAGCGCGGCCCGGTCCACACCGCCAAGCTCGGCGAAATCCTCCTCGCGCAGCCAGAACTCGCTGTAGAGATCGAACCGGCCGCCCACGCTGATGACACGCTCGATGCGCACGAATCCGTCGCCGTCGAGGAACTCCGACCATGGCCCCTTGCGTTTCAACCGCTTCACCGAGCGGGCATGAACATAGGAGGGAAGGTCGTTGCCATCCGCATCGCGAAAGCGTAGATAGCGCACGTCGGCGGGAGCGACCCGCGAGCCCGACACGAACGTGCCCCGCCCCTGCTCGCGGGTGATGAGCCCCGAGTGCACGAGTTGGACGAGCGCTTTCTGGACCGTCCCGACGCTCACGCCATGGCTCGCTGCAAGGTCGCCCTCGGAGGGCAGACGGTCACCTTCGCGCAATGACCCGGATTCGATGTGCCGGATGATCGCTTCCGACACCATGGATAGTTTTGTCATGTTCTCTTAGAGGCTGCGTTCAAAACGGCTGACGGCAGTTTCTCGTACATCGAGCACTTCGCTGGCGAGACGCGTGCCCGATGCCACGTCCGTTGCATAGTCATACAGCCGGTCACCTAGATCCGAAATTTTCATTCCCTGTTCGAGAATGCCGCTGGCGTCGAAATCGATGTTGTCCGCCATCGTCTGCAGAGTATGGATGTTGCCACACACCTTGACGGTAGGCGCGACCATGTTGCCGATGGGGTTCCCGACGCCCGTGCCGAAAAACGTGAGCTGGCATCCGCCCGCGGCGAGCGCTGTCAGGTTTTCGACGGCCGCGGCAGGCGCGTCCATGAAATGAAGTCCTTTGCGGCGGGGCGCCTCGCCGTATCGAAGCACGCCGACAAGTGGGGTCGAACCGGCCTTGGCCATCGCGCCAAGCGCTTTTTCCTCGACGGTGGTCAGCCCGCCGCGCTTGTTATCCGGCGACGGTTGGGACTCGCGCATATCCACGCCACGCACAATCGCGGCGTGCTCCATCTTCCGGACCGCGTCGACGAATGCCGCTCTGACGGTTTCATCTGCCGCTCGCGCGGCGAACAGATGTTCCGCGCCGATGAACTCCGACGTTTCGGAAATGATGACGGTGCCGCCTTCCGCAATCAAACGGTCCGCCATTCGCCCAATGGTCGGATTGCAGCTGAGACCGGACGTCGTATCGGAGCCGCCGCACTCGACGCCCACGATGAGTTCCGACATCGGGCACGGCTCGCGCCGCAGGCTCGAGGCGGCGATCGAGAGCCGCAGCGCCTTGCGCGTGCCTTCGGCGATACAGTGAATGGTGCCGTGCGGTTGGAGGTGTACGGTGTCGACGGGCTTGCCGGTATCGCGTATGCGCGAGGCGACGTCCTCTGTCGACGATTCCTCGAGGCCGACAACGAGGACGGCCGCAATGTTGGGATTCCGTCCGAGACCGGCGAGCGACTCGTACGCGAAGTCGAGATCCGCACCGTATTGACCCCGTACGAACAGCGTGGTGACGGGAATCGTACCGTCTACCGCGCTCGCAATCGTCCGTGTCACCGGGTTGCAATTGTCCATGACGGAAATGATGGCGACCCAGTTGCGCACGCCGACGGTGCCATTTGCGCGCCGATAACCGAGAAATGTTTTCATCTGCTTACCTCGTATTCAGATCGCCGCGTCCGCGGGTCGAGTCGATGTTGTGTACATGCGCATGTTCGCCGACTGCCAGCGACGTGCGCGCGGTGCCGATGACCTGGCCGTATTTGAGGATTTCCGCGCCACCAGGGGTCTGCGCAATGCAGACCTTGTGCCCGAATGGCACGTCTTGCCGCAGCGTGACCTCACCTGAGCGTTCACCCTGAAGAACGCAGGCGTCGCCGACGCTTCCTGAATCGAGCAGTGTGGCGACATTGTCTGACGGGTTGAGCACGATCGCACGAGGCATTGTTTAACTCCTATATAGATGTTTATCAAACTGTAGGATCCGGCGCGGGGTTAGTCAAGCCGAATATTCCTTAATCAATGAGCCATAGAATAGAGTTGGCGCGGAATGTTCTATATAGGTGTTTCCAACTACTTCTATATAGAAGTTGTTGACTTGTGGGTGGCCTCCATCTATCTTTCAAAGCACGCACTGCAATGCGGCGGGCGTACGGACAAGGAGATTTCCGATGAACGTGAAGTCGCATCTGGAGAAGATCGTCAGACTGGAAGCGCTGCGGGCGCGCTTCGATCCGCTGGACGATTTCGAGTTGTGGTTCTGGAGCGGTATGACCGGCGGCACCCATGCCGTCAATGCTGCACTGCACCATGCGGGGATCACCACTGCTGACGACGTCTACGCGGCGCAGCCAGGGGTTTACCTCGTTCCTCAGCCGGATGGCACGTTGCAAGCTGCCTTTCATCCTTTAGGGGACGTGCTGCATGTGGGCCGGCCTGTTGTCGAGGCACCCGTTCCAGAGGACATCGCGTCGATGATGCATCTGATGGAAGTCGTGGAGCAGTATCGCGATCCCTGTGTACGTGCGGGTGTCGCACCGACGGCTGCGATCGTGGAGGAGTGCGACAAGGCTTTGCGGGTGTGTTTTCGTCTGTTGAATGAGCGGATGGAAGGAGCGTTGCATGAACATTGAACAACACATCGCCGCCGCCGGGCGCATCGAGCACTCGCTGCGGAAATGCGGTGCACAAGACGCGGAGATGCAGATCGAAGGGGCGATGCTGGCCGGCACTCATTGGCTGAACGCCGCGTTGCACCGTATGGGCGCGACGCAGCCGGAAAGCGATGTCTTTCACACCTATCTTCTCACGGTCAACGCGTATCGGAAGCTGTGCGTGGCAAACGAGGAGATGGTTCGCGCGCTGTCCGAAATCGAGGACCTGCGTCCGGCGTTCGTGCGCGGCAATATGCCTGGCGCCCAGGCCGCTGCGGACCGTGCGCGTGAGTTGCTATCGGCTATCCGTCTCAAGGCGACGGCAGGCAGTTGACTGGCACGGGAGACAACCCGTATTCAAAGGAGGAGACAACAGTGAAAGCAGTGCGAGTAGTGCCGACGCCGCAAGGCGGCAAAGTGGAAGTGCAGGACATCCCCGTGCCGCAGGTCGGGGCTGGACAGGTGCTTGTCAGGGTCCGTGCCGCGGGATTGAATCGCGGCGAGATCAACCAGGCGCGCGAACTCCGTTCGGGCAACGCGATTACCGCCGGCGTCGAGCTGGCTGGCGAGGTCGCGCAGGTTGGCGAGGGGGTCACCGGCTGGCGCGAAGGTGATCGCGTGATGGGTCACGGCAAGGGCTGTCAGGCGGAATACGCCGTCCTCGACCCGCTTGCGCTGATGCCGGTGCCGGAAAACCTTTCATGGGTCGATGCGGCCGCTTTCCCAAACGTTTTTATCACCGCGCACGATGCGGTCGTGACGAACGGGGAGCTTCGCAAGGGCGAGTCGATTCTGGTTAATGGCGCGTCGGGGGGCGTGGCGATGGCGGCAATTCAGATTGCCTCGTTGCTGGGCGCGAAGCCCGTGATCGCGACATCCCGCTCCGCGGCGAAGCTCGAGAAGCTTCGCCAGTTCGGCGTCGATGTCGGCATCGATTCGTCGCGTGAGTCGCAGCTCGAGGTTGTGATGGCCGCAACCGACAAGCGCGGTGTCGACGTGATCATCGACACCGTCGGCGGCCCGGTATTCGAGGCGAACATGGACAGCCTGGCGGTCAGAGGGCGGCTCGTCAATATCGCGCGTCTTGGCTCAGCGACGGCCCAGATCGACCTGACGAA
Organism: Pandoraea terrae; assembly: GCF_902459695.1. Lineage (GTDB taxonomy): Bacteria > Pseudomonadota > Gammaproteobacteria > Burkholderiales > Burkholderiaceae > Pandoraea > Pandoraea terrae. The sequence continues at coordinate 226,725 of NZ_CABPRZ010000002.1, read as the reverse complement.
GCTATGGCTCAAGCGCCTGAAGCTGATCGGCGTGACGTTCCGCACGCGTACGGAGCAGGAACGGCTCGAATGTATCCAGGCGTGCGCGCGCGACTTGCTGCCGTTTCTCGAAGCAGGCCGTATCCGCTTGCCGATCGACCGCACGTTTGCGATCGACGAGATCGCAGACGCGCACGCGTACATGCAGCTTGATCAGCATGTCGGAAAGATCGTGCTGACGGTCGCATGAGTTCGCCTGGTTTGATGCTATCGATTTACAGGAGATTTCAATGAGCATCCAAATTACACCGTTGACTGGCTCGGTAGGCGGGCTGGTTGAAGGTGTCAATCTCAACGAGCCCGTCACCCGCGATGTATTCGAAGTGCTGCATCGCGCTTTTCTCGAGCACGGTGTGCTTGTCTACCGCGGGCAGTTCCTGCAACCTGGGGCGCACGTCGAGTTCGCCAGGCTCTGGGGCAACCCGGCGCAAAACAACCCATTGGACCCGTCGGTGCCTGGCTTCCCCGGCCTGATCCAGGTCACGAAGATTCCCAAGGAGACGGCATCTACGGAAGCGTGGCATTCCGACTCGATCTATACACCCGTTCCGCCGAAGATCTCGATTCTTTCTGCCGTCGTCGTGCCGCATGGCGGCGATACGATGTGGTGCAATCAGTATGTCTCCTACGAGCGCCTGTCGCCGGCCATGCAGCGCATGCTCGAGGGCTTGCGTGCACGGTTCACAGGCCTGCGGCTCGCCCGGATGAGAGGTATCGACAAGATTCCGTCGGCGGTGCATCCCATCGTTCGCACCCACCCTGAGACGCACCGCAAGGCACTTTATGTAGGCCATCCGGACACGGCGCAGCAGATCGAGGGAATGACCGTTGCCGAGAGCCGGCCGTTGCTCGACTTCCTGTACGAACACTCCACGACGCCCGACAACGTCTACCGCCACATGTGGCAGGTGGGGGACGTCGTCATGTGGGACAACCGCTGCACCATGCACTATGCCGTGCATGACTATGGCGAAGCGGAACGCGTGTTGAACCGTATTACGCTGGAGGGAGAAGTGCCGGTCTGAGGCATCGCCGGATCGCGCATCGGCAGGCGGCCGGATGAGATGAATGACAGGATGGGTCGAATTTTAGTTGATTAGGCATGCTAACTTTAAAGCAAATTGAGAAAATCAGCACAAAGGGGGGGTAGATGAAAAAGGTTACGACGTCGCTGGCTGCAGTGGCGGCGGCCATTGCTTCGGCACCGGCGATTGCGCAAAGCTCGGTCACGCTGTATGGGATCGTCGATACCGGCATTGAGTATTTCACGCATGCCACACCCACGGGTGGTTCCGTTGCGCGAATGCCCGTGATCGGCGGGGGAGACGTGCCGTCGCGCTGGGGATTGCGAGGGGCAGAGGATCTTGGTGGCGGATTAAAAGCGGTCTTCGCGCTCGAAAGCGGCATTTCTGTGTCAAACGGTGCGCTTCAACAGGGCGGCCGGCTATTCGGTCGGCAGTCTTACGTCGGCTTGAGTGGCGTATGGGGGCAACTCACGTTTGGCCGACAGTACAGCATGACGAACTGGGGCATGGCGGAGTCGAACATCATCGGCGCGGGTGGATTCGGTGGCCTGGCGTCGTTCGATCCGTATCTGCTTGCTGCGCGCTTCGATAACGACGTGGTTTACATGGGCACGTTTTCCGGGGTCACTGTCGGCGCGAGCTATTCGACCGGACGCGATTCAAGTGCAGCGGGAAATTGTCTGGGTCAGACTGGCAATGACTTACTTGCCTGTCGCGCGATCTCGGCGATGCTCAAGTACGAAGGCAACGCATGGGGCGTGGCTGCGACCTACGACGAGCAGCGCGGCGGTGCGGGTGCGACGCCCATCACCGTCGTCCCGGGTGCGGCAGGTATCGCCTTCACGAAGTCCAGCGATACCGACCGACGCTACCAACTGGCTGCGCACCTGAATATCAGCTCGGTGCGTGTGGGCGCGGGATGGCTGCACCGGCGAGTCGAGGGTGACGCACGGTCGGCCAAAATCGACATCGAATACCTCGGCGCATCGGTGCCCTACGGCGCATGGGCCTTCGATGCGCAGGTCTCGCATATCAGTGACAGCGCCTACGACGCCGACGGCATGATGGGCACCGTGCGGGCCAACTACAACCTCAGCAAGCGGACCGCGCTCTACGGCGTATTCGCCTACATGAAGAACAGCGGCAAGCAGGGCATTTACTCGGTGTCGGCCTCAAGTGCGGTCCCTGCGGCGCCGCATCCCGGGTCGAATCAGCTCGGCGTGGAGTTCGGCATCAGGCATCTCTTCTGACCAAAGGTGTGACCGGAATGCGGCGGGCGTTGGTTTGGCAGATGTTTCGCGCGCCACCACCATCCGCGCCCGCGACTGCGGGCCGGTGGTGTGGATCATCAGTGTGAAAACAGTATCGCGCAGATATGCGCAACGTGAGGTTGGACATGCAGATTGGAATACCCGCTGAGTCGAGAGACCGCCAGGCATTGGTTGCGGCAACGCCGGAGACCGTCAAAAAGCTCGTCGCTCAAGGGCATGGTGTGACTGTCGAGGCTGGTGCCGGCGAGTGTGCGCACTACACGGACGACGCGTACCGGAATGCGGGTGCGCAGATTGGCGATGCAGCTGCGGCCTATGGCGCACAGATCGTATTGAAGGTCGCTTCGCCGACAGCCGACGAATTGCCTTTGATGAAACCCGGGGCGGTGCTGGCGGGCATGCTCGACCCGTTCGACACGGAGAACGCCAAGCGGCTCGCAGCGGCAGGGGTGACCGCGTTCGCGCTCGAAGCCGCGCCGCGCACGACGCGCGCGCAAAGCCTGGACGTTCTTTCGTCACAAAGCAACATCGCCGGCTATAAGGCCGTGCTGATTGCCGCGCACTATTATCCGCGCTTTATGCCCATGCTGATGACGGCAGCGGGCACCGTGAAGGCGGCGCGCGTGCTGGTGCTAGGCGTAGGTGTCGCGGGCTTGCAGGCGATTGCGACTGCAAAGCGTCTTGGCGGGGTGGTCGAGGCCTCCGACGTGCGCCCCGCTGTGAAAGAGCAGATCGAATCGCTCGGCGCGAGGTTTCTCGATGTGCCCTACGAAACCGATGAGGAGCGTGAAGCGGCGGAAGGCGTGGGCGGCTATGCGCGGCCGATGCCGCCTTCGTGGCTCGCACGTCAGTCGGCGCTTGTGCATGAACGGGCCAAACACGCGGACATCGTGATCTCGACGGCGCTTATTCCGGGCCGTCCCGCACCGACGTTGATCTCCGTGGATACGGTGCAGGCAATGAAGGCAGGCTCAGTGATTGTCGACCTCGCTGCGGGACGCGGCCCGGTCATTGACGGACGCCGCGGCGGAAACTGTCCGCTCACCCAGCCGGACGAGGTCGTCGTGACGGATAACGGCGTGCAGATCGTCGGCTATACGAATCTGGCCTCGATGGTGCCGGCTGACGCGTCGTCGCTTTACGCACGCAACCTGCTCGACTTCCTCAAGCTGATCATCACCAAGGAAGGCGCACTGAACATCGATCTCGCGGACGACATCGTCTCGGCCACGCTGCTGGCCCGCGACGGCGCTGTCACGCGCAAGGCATAGCAACGATGTCGCATGGGACAAAGGAGAAGGGAATGGAAGTCATCAATCACACCGTTATCAACCTGATCATCTTCGTGCTGGCGATTTACGTCGGCTACCACGTCGTCTGGAACGTCACGCCTGCGCTGCACACGCCCCTGATGGCCGTGACCAACGCGATCTCCGCGATCGTGATCGTCGGTGCGATGCTGGCCGCGGGCCTCACTTTGGGTACGCCCGGCAAGTGCTTCGGCACGCTGGCCGTCGCGCTCGCGGCGGTCAACGTGCTCGGCGGCTTTCTCGTGACAAGGCGAATGCTGGAGATGTTCAGGAAGAAAGCGCCGAACAAGCTCCCCGCAGCCGCCAAGGAGAACGCGTAATGAGCCTGAACCTCGTCACGCTGCTTTATCTGGTCGCGTCGGTCTGCTTCATCCAGGCGCTCAAGGGGCTGTCGAATCCGAAGACCGCGCGCACCGGCAATACCTTCGGCATGGTCGGGATGGCAATTGCCATTCTCACGACCATTGCGCTGATCGCTAAGCAGGCCGCAGGGCTCGGCTCGAATCTGGCGCTCGGATTCGGCCTGCTGTTTGCCGCGCTGATTGTCGGCGGCGCGATCGGCGCGTTCGTCGCGGCACGCGTCGAGATGACCAAGATGCCGGAACTGGTCGCGGCGATGCACTCGCTGATCGGTCTCGCCGCCGTGTGCATTGCCTATGCGGTGGTGTCGGAGCCGTCGGCCTTCGGTCTCGTCGATGCCGGGAATCCGATTCCGGGCTTCCTGCCGTACGGCAATCGCGTCGAGTTGTTCATCGGCACGTTTGTCGGTGCGATTACGTTCTCCGGGTCGGTGATCGCGTTCGGCAAGCTGTCGGGCAAGAACAAGTTCCGCCTGTTCCAGGGCGCACCGGTGGTGTTCCCGGGCCAGCACATGGTCAACCTGATGCTGGCCATCGCGATGCTCGGCTTCGGCGTGATCTTCTTCCTCACGCAGTCGTGGCTGCCGTTCATCATCATGACGGTGATCGCGTTCGTGCTCGGTGTGCTGATTATCATCCCGATTGGCGGCGCGGATATGCCAGTGGTGGTGTCGATGCTCAACTCGTATTCGGGCTGGGCGGCAGCGGGCATCGGCTTCTCGCTGAACAATCCGATGCTGATCATCGCGGGCTCGCTGGTGGGAGCGTCGGGTGCGATCCTGTCGTACATCATGTGCCGGGCGATGAACCGCTCGTTCTTCAACGTGATTCTTGGCGGCTTCGGGAGCGAAGCGGGCGCGGCGGCGGCAGGCGGGTCGGCGGAGCAACGTCCGGTGAAATCCGGTTCGGCAGACGACGCATCGTTCATGCTCGGCAATGCGCAAACCGTGGTGATCGTGCCGGGTTATGGGCTGGCGGTGGCGCGTGCCCAGCATGCGTTGAAGGAACTCACGGACAAGCTGGTCGAGAAGGGCATCGAGGTGAAATACGCGATTCACCCGGTGGCCGGACGGATGCCGGGACACATGAACGTGCTGCTTGCCGAAGCCGAAGTGCCGTACGACATGGTCTACGAAATGGACGACATCAACGGCGAGTTCGGTCAGGTCGACGTCGTGCTGGTACTCGGTGCGAACGACGTGGTGAATCCGGCGGCGAAGAACGATCCGAAGTCGCCGATCGCGGGCATGCCGATCATCGAGGCGTATAAGGCACGCACGGTCATCGTCAACAAACGCTCGATGGCGGCGGGTTACGCCGGTCTCGACAACGACCTGTTCTACATGGACAAGACGATGATGGTGTTCGGCGATGCGAAGAAGGTGATCGAGGACATGATGAAGGCGGCGGCGTAAGGTTGCGCGGTCACCACGTGCCGCAAGACTCAGGCGACAGGACATATGGCGGAGCCGTATCTGGTGGCGTGCGCGGCCGGTTGTCCTGTTGCCGGCGTTATTCCCAACCGCCGCCCAAGGCGCGGAAGGTGGCGACGGCCGCGCGTGCGTTGTCGGCATGCACGCGCGCCTGGCTGTCGCGGGCGGCCAACAACTGTCTGTTGGCATCCAGAACTTCATAGAGGCTGACTGCGCCGCCTTTGTAGGCGTCTTGCGCGCTGTCGCGCGCCCGGGTCTGTGCCTTGACCTCGATCGACAGGTCCGCGCTTTGGTTCTCAAGCTCAGTCAGGGTGACGATCGCATTTTCAACGTCCTCGGTCGCCCGCAACATCGACGCGCGGTAACGCGCCAGCGCTTCGGCGTTCGCCCCCTTGGCCTGCGCGACCTCGGCATCGACGCGTCCGAAATCGAATAACCGCCAACGCACGCCGAGCGCGGCCAACGGTTGGAATGTCGCGGCGCTCGGCACACGGCCGCCGGCCAGCGTCTCGAAGCCGAGCACGCCGGACAGGGACACCTTGGGGTAATACTCGGCCACGGCCGCACCGATGCGTGCGTTGGTGGCGGCCAGGCGCCGCTCGGCGGCGATGACATCGGGACGTCGCCGAAGCAGGGCGGCCGGCCCGCCGGCATCCTCGATCGCGGGCACCGCCAGCCCGCCGCTTCCGTTTCCGCTGACAGCGGCAACGCGATCCACCCGCGCCGCATCGGCGGTCAGTTCTCGCGCGTAGGTGCCCGGCGCCGCACCCATCAAGACATCCAGACGGTTCAATTGCGTTTCGCGCTCGATGCGCAACGGGGGCAACGTGCCGCGCGCCTGGGCGACGAGCGCTTCCGCCTGGGCGACTTCGCGTTCGGTGGCAAGTCCATCCCCACGGCGCACCTTGACGATGTCGAGCAGTCGCGTCTCGGTGTCGATCTGGTCCTGTGCGATGGCCAGGCGGCGCTGTGCGCTGCGCACACGGAAATAGGCGTCCGCCGCTTCGCCGGCAATGGTGACGCGCACGCCCGCACTGTCCGCTTGCGCCGCCTGGGCCTCTGCGCTCGCCGCTTCCGCACCGCGCCGCAAGCCGCCGAACAGGTCCAGCTCCCAACTTGCCCCGGCGCCGATGTCATAGACCGTCTGGTTGCGGTTGTAGCCCGGCTGTGCGCTCGCGAGCTTGCCCAACGGGCTGTCGAGCGATTGATGCTGGCGCACGGCGGAGCCGTTCAGGTTGACGTCCGGCAACAGACGCGCCCCCGCACCTTGTGCTGCCGCGCGCGCCTGTGTCACGCGCGCCATCGCGGCGGCGAGATCGAGGTTTTCCGCAAGGGCGCGCTCGACGATGCGCGTGAGCGCGGGATCGTCGAAACCCGACCACCAGCGATCGATCGACGGCGCGGGCAAGGCACCGTGCCGGGCGGCCAGCGCATCGGCATGCGCGTAGGCCGTTGGCAAATCGGCCACAGGCGCCTTGTAGTCCGGGCCGACAGCGCAACCTGCCAGCCAAAGCGCGACGAATGCCGCTGTCGCCGTCGGTAGACGCGACCTGCGGCCGTCATGATGCGGATGACGCAATGAAGAAAAAGTCCCGGGCGCGACGCTTGGCAGTGAATTCATGGTGCAGCCGGCCGACTGGCCGTTCCCTCCGCGAGAAAAAATATAACTAGTTACTTGCATGATGATATCTATAACTCTATACTAACTTTCATCGTGAAAGCAACATCGTTTCGATTCCGATACCGCCCCACCGGCCAATGTGATGTGTCTTTACGCGAATGCCCGCGCAGTGCGGCGATTCTCGCAAGCAAGGATTTTTCATGACCTCGACGACCCAATCCCCCACCGCCATGCCCGGCGTCGCGCTGGCTCCGGCCGGTGCGCCGGCCAATACGTCCGGCACGTCTCACGCCTCGGTCGGGCGGTCCGGCAAACGTCTTGCCGTGCGCGGCGTGCTCGGGCTCGCGGTCATCGCGGCGCTCGGTTACGGCGCGCACTGGTGGGTGGACGGGCGTTTCATCGAGAAGACGGACGACGCCTACGTCGGCGGCGACGTCACGGTGCTCGGCCCGAAAGTGCCCGGCTATATCGCGCAGGTCATGGTGGCGGACAATCAGGCGGTCCATGCGGGTGACGTGCTGCTCAAGCTCGACGATCGGGACTATCGCGCCGCGCTGGCGCGCGCCGAAGGGGCGGTGGCCGCGCAGCAAGCGGCGCTGGCCAATCTGGATGCCACCGCGAAGCTTCAGGACGCGGTGATCGCGCAGGCGCGTGCCGGCGTAAACGCCGTTGCGGCCGATACCCGCCGCACGCAGGATGACCAGGCCCGGTATCGCGATCTCGTCGCGAAATCGGCCGTGTCGGTGCAAAGCGCACAAAAGGCCGACGCCGACTACCGCCAATCGCTCGCGAACGGCGAGAAGGCGCAGGCCGGGCTGGTGGCGGCGCAACGTCAGCTCGACGTGATCGGTACGCAAAAGCAGCAGGCGCTGGCTGCCCTGGCGCAGGCCACGGCCGAACGCGACATCGCGAAGCTCAACCTGGCCGACACGGAAGTGCGCGCGCCGATCGACGGCGTCATCGGCAATCGGCGCGCCCGCCCCGGCGCCTTTGCGTCCGCGGGCATGCAACTGTTGTCGCTCGTGCCGGCCCACGGCCTGTGGGTCGACGCGAACTTCAAGGAAGGGCAGTTGGCGCGCGTGCGACCCGGCATGCGCGTGACGGTCGAGGCGGACGTCCTGCCGGGGCGCGTCTATCACGGTCGCGTCGCGAGCCTGGCGCCGGCCACCGGCGCCCAATTCAGCGTGCTGCCGCCTGAGAATGCGACGGGCAACTTCACGAAGATCGTGCAGCGCGTGCCGGTACGTGTCCTGCTCGACGACGCCGACGGCAAGCTCGATACCTTGCGCCCGGGGCTGTCGGTGACCGCCGAAGTGGATACGCGTCCGAAGGCCGGGGGGGCGCAATGACCTCGGCGCACGGCACGTCGGCATTGCCGTTGCCGCGCCCGGCGGAGGAACCGCGGACCGCGAATCCGTCCGGCAGGACCGCGCCCGGCAACGAAGCCAGGGCGGCACCGTCATCTGCGCCGCCGAGCGAGGCGTTCGGGCCGGTCATGATGAGCATGCCCGCGAAGATTCTCGCGTTCGCGACGATGAGTCTCGGCATGTTCATCGCGCTGCTCGACATCCAGATCGTCTCGGCCTCGCTGCGCGACATCGGCGGAGGCTTGTCCGCCGGTGCGGATGAAACCGTCTGGGTGCAGACCAGCTACCTGATTGCCGAGATCATCGTAATCCCGCTGTCCGGCTGGCTGTCGCGCGTGATGTCCACGCGCTGGCTGTTCGCGGCGTCGGCGGCGGGTTTTACCGTGACCAGTTTGCTGTGCGGCATGGCGTGGAACATCCAGAGCATGATTGCGTTCCGCGCGCTGCAAGGTTTCCTGGGCGGATCGATGATCCCGCTCGTCTTCACCACGGCGTTCGCATTCTTCGCCGGCCCGCAACGGGTGATTGCGGCGGCGGTGGTCGGCGGGATCGCCTCGCTCGCCCCGACGCTCGGCCCGACGGTCGGCGGCTGGATCACGGACAACTTCTCGTGGCACTGGCTCTTCTTCGTGAATCTGGTGCCCGGTCTGTTCGTGACAATCGCGGTGCCACTGCTTGTGAAGATCGACAAGCCTGACCTGTCGCTGCTGCGCGGTGCCGACTACCTCGGCATCGTGCTGTTGGCGTTGAGCCTCGGCTGCCTGGAATACACGCTGGAGGAGGGGCCGCGCTGGGATTGGCTGGCCGACGACACAATTCGCGCCACGGCATGGACGGCAGGGATCGCCGGTATCGCGTTCCTCTGGCGTAGCCTCACGTACGCGCAACCGGTCGTCGATCTGCGCGCGCTGAAGGATCGTAATTTTGCGTTGGGCTGCTTTTTCTCGTTCGTCACCGGTATCGGGATATTCGCAACGATCTACCTGACGCCGCTGTTTCTCGGGCGGGTGCGTGGTTTCTCTGCGCTGGAGATCGGCCTGGCGGTGTTCTCGACCGGCCTGTTCCAGTTGACGGCGATCCCGATCTACGCATTCTTCGCCAATCGCGTCGACCTGCGTTGGCTGATGATGTTCGGCCTGGCGTGTTTTGCGCTGTCGATGTGGCAGTTCTCGCCGATCACGCACGACTGGGGTTCGGCGCAACTGCTGTTGCCACAGGCCTTGCGCGGCTTTGCGCAACAGTTCGCCGTGGCGCCGACGGTCACACTGACGCTGGGCGGCCTGCCGCCGGCGCGGTTGCGGCTGGCGTCGGGGCTGTTCAACCTGATGCGCAATCTCGGCGGGGCCATCGGCATCGCGGTCTGTGCGACGATTCTCAACGACCGCACGAACCTGCATTTCCTGCGGCTGACCGAGCATCTGAACGTGGGCAACGAGGCGATGAACGCGACGCTCCAGGGCATGGTGCAACGGATGACGCAATGGGGCTACGACATGGCGGACGCGCAGACGGTTGCGCTCCGGCAGCTTTGGGCGCTGGCGTTTCGCGAGGCGCAGACGCTGACCTTCGGCGACGTGTTTCTCGTCATCATGGGTTGCTTCGTGATCGCGACGGCAATGGTGCCGCTGATGAAGAAAGTGGTGCCGCCAAAAGCGCCGCCGGCTGATGCTCATTGAGTCGGGTTGCCCGCCGGCGTCGATAGGGTTATGCTGGATTGCATGGTGATAGCCGTTTGCGCGATGCCGCGCTACCGATATGCAACGAAAGACCTTCCGTGACATGCAATGCCCGATCGCCCGCAGCCTTGAGCGGGTGGGCGAATGGTGGAGCATCCTGATCCTGCGCGAAGCATTCTACGGCACCACGCGCTTCGACGAATTCCAGAAACAGCTCGATATCGCCCCCAACATGCTCACACGCCGACTTGGGGCGCTGGTGGAGGAGGGGCTTTTGGCGCGCCGGCAGTATTCCGAGCGCCCGCCGCGTTACGAATACGTGCTGACCGACCGCGGGCGGGATTTCCGGCCCGTCATGTGGGCTTTGCTCCAATGGGGCAACAAACACTTTGCGCCGGAGGGCGTCGCCGTGGAGTTGGTCGATACGCAGACCGGCCAGTCCGTCGAGCCGATGGTGGTGGACAAGGTGACGGGCGTGCCGTTGACCCCCGGCCGACATGTGGTTGCCGCCGGGCCGGCTGCCAGCGATGGCACGCGTGAGCGACTGGCGGCGGTCGCCGGGCGTAGAACAAGATAAATGCGTCACCACGTCGCAAGTCCCGGTGTCCTGGCTTCTGAATTATTGTCAGCCGGTCCGGGGTAGCGTCTACTATCGAAGGGTTCATGCTTCCTGCGGTGGCTCATTATGCGGAAACTACGTACGCATACCTCGGCCGAGTTGCCTCCTGCAATGGGCGGGATTGAAGAAGGCGAACGGCGCGCCAGATCGTTCGCGGATGCGATTCCCCATATCGTCTGGACAGCCAGGCCGGATGGCTGGGTGGACTACGTCAACCGGCGGGGCGTCGCCTATACAGGAACAGGAAGCATCATTGCTCAGGACCAGGACCAAGGTAGGGGGTGGGAGTCAGTCGTCCACCCGGATGACGTGCGCCGTGTCGTCGCTCAGTGGATGAGCGCACTGAAGAGCGGCGGCGAATTCGAGATGGAATACCGCCTGAGAAGAGTAGATGGCGTCTATCGGTGGCACCTTGGCCGCGCATTACCCTTTAAAGACGCAAGCGGAAATATCGTAAAGTGGTTTGGCACCGCCACCGACATCGAGGACCAAAAGCAGGCGCAGGCCGCTGCTGAACGGGCTAACCGCGCGAAATCGGATTTCCTCTCCAGCATGAGCCATGAGTTGCGCAGCCCGCTCAATGCGATCCTCGGGTTCGCGCAGTTGATGGCCTCCGACTCCCCGCCGCCGACGCCCTCCCAGCGGGCCAGCATTGACCAGATTCTCCGCGCCGGATGGCATCTGCTCGAGCTGATCAATGACGTCCTCGATCTGGCAAAGATCGAGTCTGGACAAGTGTCGCTGTCGCCGGAACCGGTGTCGCTGGCCGACGCCATGCGTGAATGCCACAGCATGGTCGAACCGCAGGCGCAACAGCGCGGCATTCGCATGAGATTTCCCCAGTTCGACATCCCCTGCTTTGTGAGTGCCGACCGGATCCGCTTGAAGCAGATTTTCGTCAACCTGCTGTCCAACGCGATCAAGTACAACCGCGAGCAAGGTGCGGTCGAGGTGACGTTCAGCATGCGCACGCCGGACCGCGTGCGCGTGAGCGTTCAGGACACCGGAGCGGGGATGTCGCCGCAACAGCTGGCGCAACTTTTCCAGCCATTCAATCGTCTCGGGCAAGAGGCCGGCGCCGAGGAAGGCACGGGTATTGGCCTCGTGGTGGCCAAGCGACTGGTCGAACTGATGGAGGGCGCCATTGGCGTGGAAAGTACGGTCGGCGTGGGAAGTGTGTTCTGGATCGAATTGAACTGGGCGCCCGCCCCGGAAATTGCGGCCGAAGCTGGCAAACCCGCCGCCCCTGTCCAAGTGCCGCTGCAGAACGACGCGTCGTTGCACACCCTGCTCTACGTCGAGGACAACCCGGCCAACCTGAAGCTTGTCGAGCAACTTATCGCGCGCCGCACCGACATGCGCTTGCTGACTGCAGTGACCGGGCGACTGGGCATCGAACTTGCGCGCGCCGCACTGCCGCAGGTGATCCTGATGGACATCCACCTGCCCGATATCAGTGGCGTCGAAGCCCTGAAAATGCTGCGCACAGACCCCGCAACAGCGCACATTCCCGTCATTGCCCTCAGTGCGAGCGCCATGCCGGACGACATCAAGAAAGGCATGAAGGCAGGATTTTTCCGCTACCTGACCAAGCCGATCAAGCTCGATGAGTTCATGGACGCGCTCGAGGTGGCACTGGAATTCATGCAAAAAGGGGCGGTTCGAGGCTAAAGGCAGGATTACACCTCGACCGGTAGACCGCGTGCCGCCAGCAGATCGCCGAAATCCTCGCCCGTGAGCGGCTTGCCCAGCAGGAACCCCTGAAGCTCATCGCAATCGAGCTCCCTGAGCGCCGCCCGCTGCGAATCCGTTTCGACCCCTTCGGCCACCACGTCCATCTCGAGCGAGTGCGCCAGCGCAATGATCGCCGAGACCACCGCATTGCCTTCCCGACCGTGCGCGTCGAGTCCGTTCGTGAAGAAGCGGTCCATCTTCAATTGTTTGACCCTGAACCGCTGCAGATACGCCAGGCTCGAATAGCCGGTGCCAAAATCGTCGATCGCGACCTCAAACCCGTGCGCCTGGAACGCATGGATGACGTCCACCGACTTTGGCGCATCGTACATCGCGACCGATTCCGTAATCTCGAACATGAGCCGGTCGCACGTCAGCCCTTCGTCGCGCACGATGCCGACGATATTCTCGACAAGCGCGGCCTGACCCAACTGACGCGGCGACAAGTTGATCGCCACCTTGATCCGCGGCAGACCGACGGCGTCCCAGCGGCGGATCTGTTGGCACGTCGCCCGAACCACCCAGTAGCCGATCGACACGATCTGGCCGGAACGCTCGGCCACCGGGATGAAATCGAGCGGCACCAATTCGCCGAATCGCGGATGATCGAGCCGCAGCAACGCCTCCGCCCCGGCCAGCGCCTCGTCGTCCCCCCGAAACTTCGGCTGAAAGTGCAGCGAAAAATATTGCTCGCGCTCGGCGTCATGCAACGCTTGCTGAATCTCCCACGTGCGCTGCGCCGCCGCGTTCATGCTCGGCTCGAAATAGCGATAGGTGCCGCGCCCGGCCCGTTTGGCTTCGTACATCGCCGTGTCGGCATGCTTGAGCAGGATGCCGATGTCCTCCCCGTCGTCCGGATACAGCGCGATCCCGATGCTTGGCATCACATGCAGCGAATGCGGGCCGACCCGCAGTCCGTTGCGCATATCGTCGAGCAGGCGCTGGCTGACACGGCCCGCGACTTCCGGGGAGGACAGGGCGCCCAGCAGCACCACGAATTCGTCGCCCCCGAGACGGGCGACCACGTCGTCGCCGTTGACATTCTTGCGCAGACGCTTTGCGAACGCGCGCAGTACGTCGTCGCCCACTGTGTGTCCGAGGGAGTCGTTGATTGTCTTGAAACCGTCAAGGTCCATGAACAACACCGCGAAGCGACGATTGTCGCGGCGGGCGGCGGCCAGCGCCCTTTGCGCCGCGTCCTGGAGCGCATGGCGGTTCGGCAGGTCGGTGAGGGCGTCGAATGTCGCCATCCGCGCGATCTGGCTGTTGAGCTGGATGACCGAACTGGCCAGGAAGCTGCTGCGGGCATCGAGGCGCGAGACGAGCAGCGTGGTCATCAGGATCAGGAAGGTAAACACACTGACGGTCGTGACCAGCCAGGGCGAATTCATGCCGCCCGCTGCGCCACAAACTGCGCCGATCGGGAATTGTGCGGCGGACATGCCCGTGTAATGCATCGACGTGATCGCGATGCCCATCACGAACGACGCCGCGAAACGTTTCATCAGCACGTGCCGCTGCTTGGCGTCGCGCAGCGTCTGGGCAATCCACAGTGCCGCCGTCGCCGCGCCCATGGCGAGCAGGATCGATGCCGTGAAGCGCCACGGTTCATACTGGATGGCAGGTGACATGCGCATGGCGGCCATGCCGGTGTAGTGCATGCCTGCGATGCCCAGTCCCATCGTGACGCCGGCGCCGCCCAGCCGCCAGCGCGACATCCGCTCGCGCGCGATGAGCCGCAGCGCAAAAAAGGATACGACGATCGCGATCACGAGCGACGCTGCCGTAATGACCGGATCGTAGCCAATGTCAATGGGCAGCGAGAACGCCAGCATGCCGATGAAGTGCATCGACCAGATGCCGATCCCCATGGCCGTTGCGCCGACCGCCAGCCACCCCTGCCGCAGGCGGGGCTGTGTCAGAAGATAGATCCGCCCGGACAGGTCGAGCGCCGTATAAGACGCCAACACCGCGACGACGAGCGACAACGCGACGAGCCAACTACTGTACGTACTGGGCATAAGGGAAGAGACCTGAAATTACCGCTTAACTGGTTATCGGCAGTCCCGCTCAATAGTTGAGCGATAAATTGTCTCGCGATGCGAAATATCCGGGACGGCGCCCGCCCTGCCTTCGACTCGACAGTTCCAGTCGCTTGGTGAATAATTCTCGGAATCCGATCGTCCGGACACGGAGGCGGTTTATGCGCATGTGCCTGAGGCAGTGCCTGACAGCTTGGTGGATGGCGGGATGGTTGGCGATGGCCGCCACGGCGTTCGCGCAGACAAGCGCGCCGGATGCCGGCGCGCCGCCAGGTGCTGCCGCGGGTGTAGCGTCCCAAGCCGATGCGGCGGAACTGCGTTTCATGGATCGGCCAATCGTCACATTCCGCGGCGCCATCGCCGGCGCGAGCCCGGCGCAACGGGCTGCCCGCGCCGAAGCCACGCTTGAAGGCCTGCCCAACACGCTGCTCGACGCGCCGATCGGTTTGCTGCAAGGCACGCTTGGCGGGCGCAGCGTTATCGCATTTCGCCTGCAGGATCGCATTCTCTTTGCATTGACCTCCGATGACATCGAACCGGGCGACAACCGTTCGCTCGACGCCATCTCCAATGACGTGCGCAGCAAGCTGCAAGTCGCGATGGCTGCGCGGCGGGAGCAGCTGCATGTCCCGACGATCGTTCGCGGCGTGGCGTTTTCGGTGCTCGCGACGGCGGTCCTGGCGCTCCTTGTCTTCGGCGTCGGCCGAATGCGCACACGGCTTCATGCGAACCTCCAGCGCGCGCTGGAGACCCGGGTACTCCAACGTACCGTGCGCGGTTTCGACTGGGCCGGATCGGCGTTTCACCTGGTCCATCAGATCGTTCAACTGCTGGCGCTGGGCCTGATACTGATGTTCGCCTATGTCTATCTGATTTTCGTGCTGGGCCGTTTCCCGGCGACCGCGCCGATGGGCGGGCGATTGTCCGGCTTCCTTTGGGCGCTGATTGACCATTTTGCGCTCGGCACGGCCGCCGCGATTCCCGGCGTGATCACCGTGATCGTCATATTCCTGCTCACCCGGGCGCTGCAAAGCCTCATCAATAATATCTTCGATGCCATCCAGGCCGGGCGCCTCACCTTGCCCGGCATGCACCCCGAGACGGCCGGTGCCACCCGCCGGGTGGTGAGCGTGTTGCTCTGGGGATTGGCGCTGACGTTTGCATATCCCTACCTTCCCGGCGCGCAGAGCGATGTTTTCAAAGGGCTTTCCGTATTACTCGGCCTGATGGTAACGCTGGGATCGTCCGGCATCGTGAATCAACTCATGAGCGGCATGGTCGTCATCTACAGCCGCGCGCTGCGTAAAGGCGATCTCGTGACGATCGGCGACGCGACAGGCACCGTCGTCGGCGTGGATGCGCTTTCCGTCAAGATCGTCAATCTCGCGCAGGTGGAGGTGACGATTCCGAACGCCGTGGTCGTCGGCGCCATCGTGCGCAATTATTCGAGCCAGGGCAGCCGCACGGGCGCCGCGCTCAGCACCACCGTGACGATCGGCTACGACACGCCGTGGCGCCAGGTGCACGCCATGCTGACGGACGCCGCTTTGCGCACGAGCCTCATCGCTGCGCAGCCTGCGCCTTTTGTCCTGCAACGGGCGTTGTCGGATTTTTACGTCGAGTACGAACTATTCGCTGCCCTGAAGGATCCAGCGGCGCGTTTTCGCGCCGTCAGCGAACTGCATGGCCAGATTCAGGATGTTTTCAATGAATACGGCGTCCAGATCATGTCGCCGCATTTCGAGACGCAACCGAAAGACGCAGTTGTGGTTTCTCCCGACGGCTGGTATCCGGCGCCAGCACGACCGCCGGCGCCACCGCCGGCAAACTCGGCAGCGGGAAGCGCCGACGGTTTATCGATTTTGCGCCCCGCACGGGGCAACGGAGAATCAGATGGCCACGCCGACGTCCCACGCTGACCGCCTCGCCGCCGGCCGTGCCTTGCGCGACAAGGTGCCGCGCAGTGCCCACGCCAAGATTGGCGACACCCATCGTAATGTTATCGACTTACTGCGTTTGAGCAGCGAAGGGCGTGTGGCGTCCCTGGTGCCGCTGCGCTACGGGCGCATGCTCGCCTCGCCGTTCGCGTTTTATCGAGGCAGTGCGATCGTCCAGGCGCACGATCTGGCCGGGACGCCGGATACCGGCATGACGATGCAAATCTGCGGCGATTGCCATCTGTCGAACTTCGGGGGCTTTGCGACGCCGGAACGCGCGCTGATTTTCGATCTGAACGATTTCGACGAAACGGCCCCGGGACCGTGGGAATGGGACATGAAGCGGCTTGCGGCGAGTCTCGTCCTCGCCGCGCGCCAATTCGGCTTCGGCGATTCGCTCGGGACGGCGTTGGTGCAAGGCATGGTCGAAAGCTACTGCCGGCGAATGGCCGAATTCTCCGAGATGGGCACGATGGCGCTCTGGCACCAGCAGATCACGTTCGATCGCATGCTCGGCAACGCGCGCAGCGTCGAGGTTCGCGACCGCGTCAAACGCGGCATCGAACGTGCTTCGCGCCGCACACACGAGGCGGTGCTGCCGAAATTGGCCGAGCGCGTGGAAGACCATTGGCAGATTCGCGACGCGCCGCCGGCAGTGTTTCATGTGCACGGCAGCACGACCTTGTTCACGCATGAGGATGACTGGCTCGGACTCGGGGATTGGCGCGCACTGATTGAGTCGTTGTATCGTGGTTATCTGAGTTCCCTGCCGCCGGACCGCGCGCGCATGCTCGGCAACTTCGCGATGCAGGACGTGGCGTTCAAGGTCGTGGGCGTGGGCAGCGTCGGGACGCGGTGTCTCGTCATGTTGCTGACGGACGTCCGGGACCTGCCGCTGTTCTTGCAGTTCAAGGAGGCCACCCGGTCGGTGGTCACGCGCTTCTTCAAAGGCAAGGGGACCGCGGTGCCGAAGCACGACGGGCGCCGCGTGGTCGAAGGCCAGCGCCTGATGCAGGCGGCCACCGATCCGTTCCTGGGATGGGCCTCCGGTCCGTTCGGGCGTTCGATCTACGGACGGCAGTTGCGCGACATGAAAATCTCGGCACAACTGGAGCTGTTTCGTCCGGAGACGTTCCGTGGGTACGCGACGCTGTGTGGATGGGTGCTGGCGCGCGCCCACGCGAAGGCGGGTGCGTGCGCGCCTGAGCTGTCGGGTTATCTGGGGCGCGGTGTCCGCATGGGGGAAGCCTTGGTGAAATATGCGACGGGCTACGCGGATCAGATCGAGCACGATTACGAGGTCTTCCGCAAGGCATGCCAGAAGGGCGAACTCGAAGCGCGCACCGACGCGGACATGGCCGCGGAGTTCACTGCGTGACGGATGCAATTCGCAAAGGCCGTATTTTTCAAGAAAGCAGGTGAGATCATTTCTATAATGAATTGATCTATAAGAGAATTATTTTTCGTGGGACAGGTTTTGCCAGTAACCGCCTACGCGTTTTTCGGAAGTTTCCGATTGGGTCTGGCCGGACAAGTTTCTACACTTGTTGCGTAGACGCGGATATGGAGTGCCGCAATGCGTACGAATCACCCGACAGCATCCGACAAACGCCCGCCCGCTACATCGCCTACCCGCCGAACCAACCCGCGGGCCAAGCGCGGCGCAGGCGTGGGCGCCCGAAATGAAGGCGATATGGATTACCTGCTTGTGCACGAAGACGGCGACGCTGAAACGACCGGTGGTCATCTCGACACGCTTGCCGGCCAGCACACCCCGGCCAAACGCGGCGGAAGGGCCGGCGGCTCGCCGCCGGCGGGCGCCGGCACACGTCAAATGCAGGCCAGCATGCCGCGCCAACCGTTCGATCCACACCGGATCGAGTGGCCGGAGGGCACGGTCGGCGCGACATCCGGCACCGGTTCACGTAGCGTGACCGACGAGCGCTTGCACGTGGAAGTTTGCGAACGTCTCGCGTGCGCCCTCGACGTCGACATCTCCGACGTGGCCGTAAGGGTCGCCAATGGCGTGGCTGTCCTCGAAGGGTCAGTGCCGGAACCCTGGATGCGCAATGTCGCCGAGAGCGTTATCGCCGACGCCGAAGGTCTTGTGCGGATCGACAATCGTCTGCATGAGAGGAAGCATGTGCCGGTGAGCGGCCCCGGCGAAAGTCAGGCCGGCCACGAAATTTGATCGTCTGCAGGGAACCCGATTTTGCCAACGCGCGTCATCCGGGTTCAGATTGTCGGGCACGCCGATCGGGCCGCAGCGCGCCGAACGGCGTCCGCCGCGCTTACTGTGAAGCCGCTTTCACCAGCACCGGATCGTCACGGTAACGCGCCGGGAACATCCGCTTGAGGTCGGAGATTTTCGGCAAGTCGTTGATGACGATGTACGGATACGTCGGGTGTTCCGTCAGAAAGTTCTGATGGTAGGCTTCAGCAGGATAAAACCCGGCGTAACGTTCCACGCGCGTGGCGATCGGGCGCGAGTACGCATGCGCGGCGTCGAGCTGGGTGATATAGGCCTCGGCCACGCGCCGTTGCGCGTCGCTCATCGGGAAAACGGCGGAACGGTACTGCGTTCCCGAATCGGGCCCCTGACGGTTCAGTTCCGTCGGATTGTGCGCGACGGAAAAGAAGATCTGGAGCAGGGCGCCGTAAGACACCTGACCCGGATCGAATGTGATCTGCACCGACTCGGCGTGCCCGGTTCCGCCGCCGCTGACCGTATCATATTGCGCGGTCTTCGCCGTGCCGCCGGCATAGCCCGACACGACGCGCTGCACACCGCGCACATGTTGGAAGACGCCCTGAACGCCCCAGAAGCAACCACCGGCAAATACGGCTGTTTCCGTGCGCGCGGCGGCGCTCGCGGGTTCATCCTGTTTGGGCGGCGGAATGACGACCGCCGATTCGGCACCGCCGAACGAGTATGCGGCACATTGCCAGACCAGCACGCCGGCGGCGACGGCCACACCGGCCGTGAGGGCGCGCCACAAGGGCGAGGTTTTCGAAATCGTCATGATGCGGTTTTCTCCTGATTCGCGAGCACGCGCGGCGCGCCAGCGGTAATGGCGGGAAGGCGGTTTTCGCCCTGTTTTGCCCCCGCTTCGCGCAGCAGTTGCTGGATAACCTGTTCCGATTCAGCGTACTCGCCTTCGCCGAAATGGTGGTAGCGGATGCGCCCCTGCGCATCGGCGAAATAGAACGCGGGCCAATACCGGTTCCGGAACGCGCGCCAGATCGCGAAGTTGTTGTCGATAGCGACCGGATAATCGATGCCGAGATCGTGCATGGCCTTTTTGACGTTCCCGATGTCGCGTTCGGATGCGAACTCCGGCGCGTGAATGCCGATCACGACCAACCCCTGATCGCGATACTTTTGCGACCACGCCTTCACGTAAGGCAGCGTGTGCAGGCAGTTGATGCACGAAAATGTCCAGAAATCGATCAGCACCACTTTGCCGCGCAATGATTGTGCCGTCAGCGGCGGCGAATTGAGCCACTGCACCGCGCCATCGAGCGGCGGCAACGGGCCTTCAACCGGCAACGGCGCGACGTTGCCCGTCTTCAGTATCACTGCACCGCCGGCGGCGCCGATTGCGGATGCGTTGCCGCCCGGGAGTGGCGCCGTGAAGCGTTCGGCCAAGGCCGGCGACGTGGCCGTGGCGGCCGCGCACGCCACCAGCAGCAGCGTCGAGCGGAGTTTGGCGAGAGCAAGTAGCGACATGGCGCAGGACTTGGATAGGTACGAGCAAACGCAGGCTATCAACGGACGGTGTGGGGCCGTAGGGGCGTGGCGGTTCATGCTGGCTGCGGCGTAAACGTCATGGCCAGGCCGTTCATGCAATAGCGCAGGCCGGTGGGCTTCGGGCCGTCGTCGAAAACGTGGCCCAGATGCCCGCCGCAACGGCGGCAATGCACTTCGGTACGGACCATGCCGAAGGTGGTGTCGGAGCGCGTGCCGACCGCATGCTCGAGCGGTATCCAGAAGCTGGGCCAGCCGGTATGGCTGTCGAATTTGGTGCGCGACGAGAACAACGGCAGGGCGCAGCCTGCGCAGGCGAAGGTGCCGGCGCGGTGCTCGTCGTTGAGCGGGCTGCTGTACGGGCGTTCCGTGCCTTCACGGCGCAATACGTCATATTGGGCGGGCGTCAGGCGGGTGCGCCACTCGGCGTCCGTGTGCGTGACCTCGAATGTCTCGGCAGCGGCTTTGGCGGGCGTCTTTCCGTCCGCGGCCGTGGCGCGTCGGGCCAGGCGAGGTACCAGTCCGGTGGCCAGTGCGGCCGCAGCAGCCGTCCCCGTCAGCATGAAAATTCGTCTTGAAACCATCACATCCTCCGAAAATGGCGTGATTGCTGAATGACGGCAGGTTACGTCGGCGGCAGTCGCGAAGTCCTCACGTAGAATTAAACAATTCGTGATACCTCGGGGCGGCGGAATTTTGCACAATGAGGGCATCGCGCCAGCATTGTGCGCCGATCGCGCGCCATGCCCCGCACAGCATCCACATCCAACGACGCCATGGACCAGCCCAAACGTGTTCTCCTCGTGGAGGACGACACGCATATCGCCGACCTGCTCAAGCTGCATCTGCGCGACGAGCGCCTCGATGTCGTGCATTGCGCCGACGGTGATGAAGGCCTGCGCCGGTTGGAAGAGGGTGGCTGGGATGCCCTGATTCTCGACCTCATGCTGCCCGGTGTCGACGGCCTCGAGATTTGCCGCCGGGCGCGCGCGATGACGCGCTACACGCCCATTATCATCACAAGTGCCCGTTCCAGTGAAGTCCATCGCATTCTCGGGCTGGAGCTCGGTGCGGACGACTACCTGGCGAAGCCGTTTTCCGTGCTGGAGCTGGTGGCGCGCGTCAAGGCGCTGCTGCGCCGTGTCGATGCGCTGGCGCGCAACGCCCGCATGGATGCGGGCAGTCTCTCGTGCGACGGCCTGTTCATTGACCCGCTGACGCGTGAAGCATCGCTTGACGGCAAGCGTCTCGACCTGACCCCGCGCGAGTTCGACCTCCTGTACTTCTTCGTGCGCCAGCCCGGCAAGGTGTTTTCACGCATGGACCTGCTCAATGCCGTGTGGGGTTACCGGCACGAGGGTTACGAGCATACCGTCAATACCCACATCAACCGTCTGCGCGCCAAGATCGAGGCCGATCCGGCGCAGCCGACGCGCATCCTGACCGTGTGGGGCCACGGCTACAAGTTCGCTGCGGCGGGAGGCGGGTCATGAAACTGACGCTGACACAGCGGTTGTCACTGGTGTTCGCGGTGCTGCTGCTGGTATGTTGCGGCACCTCGGCGTGGCTGCAGATCCGAGCAAATCGCATGCATGACGCGGAGGTCGTGCAGGGTCTGTCGAAGGGGTTGGCCGAGCATATCGCCGAAAATGCCCAGCTCATGGATGCCAACGGCCTGAAGCCAGACGCCGTGCGGCAGTTGTTCGGACAGTTGATGGTGGTCAATCCGAGCGTCGAGGTCTATCTGCTCGACCAGGCCGGAAATATTGCCGGTCATGCCGCACCCGCCGGGCACCTGCGTCGCGACCGGGTCGATCTGGCGCCGATTCACAGGCTGCTGGCCGGCGAGGCATTGCCGGTCTACGGCGACGATCCGCGTAGCCCCGGCGGCCAAAAGGTCTTCAGCGCGGCACCGTTGCGGGTCAATGGGCGCGAATCCGGATACATTTACGTGGTGCTGCTCGGTGAGGCGCATGACAAGTACGCGGCGCTCGGTGCGACCAGCGCAGCGCTCAATGCGGCCTTGTGGTCGATAGGCCTCGTGGCGGCGCTATGTCTGATCGCCGGCCTCACGGCCTTCGCGCTGATCACCCGCCCCTTGCGCCGCCTGACGGATTCGGTCCGTGACTTCGATATCGACGCCGCACCGGCGATCCTGCCGCCGCCGGACGACCGGGCGCTTCCCGTCGACGGCACCGACGAAATTGCCGTGCTCGATACCGCGTTCCGGCAGATGGCGGCACGCATCGGCGAGCAATGGCGGGCGCTGACGCGTCAGGATCAGGAGCGGCGCGAGTTGATCGCGAACATTTCACACGACCTGCGCACACCCCTGTCGTCACTGCACGGGTATCTCGAAACGCTGTCGCTCAAGGACGCCACGCTGGAGCCGGCCGAACGCCGCCGTTATCTCGGCATTGCGCTGGACCAAAGCCGCAAGGTCGGCGGATTGGCGCAATCGCTGTTCGAACTGGCGCGCCTCGAGCACGGCTTCGTTCAGCCGGAAGCCGAGCGTTTTTCATTGACAGATCTCGTGCAGGACGTCTTCCAGAAGTTCGAGCTGACGGCTGAGGCGCGGCAGGTGGCGTTGCGCGCGCATCTCGCGCCGCAGATTCCCGCAGTGCGCGCCGACCTGGGTTTGATCGAACGGGTGCTGACCAATCTGCTGGACAACGCGCTGCGGCACACGCCGGCGGGCGGCGCGGTGGAGGTCACATTGTCCCCGCGCGATGGAGAAGTCGACGTGACGGTGGGCGACACCGGGCCCGGCATTCCCATGTCGGCTCGCGATGGACTGTTCGAGCGGCCGTTCACGGTGGGCGGTGCGCGCCGCGAAGGCGGCCTGGGCTTGCGGATCGTGCATCGCATTCTGCAGCTGCACGGCCGCGTGATCGCACTGATCGACGTGCCGGGACAAGGCGCAACATTCCAGTTTTCCCTGCCGGCGGACCCGGGGAGCGCTTCCGCCCGTACGCGTTGATGCGACGCGGGCGGGAGCATCCTCAATGGGGTTCATGCAGGCGCATCCTGGGGGGCGTGCGGCGTGCCGGTGGCCGACAACACGGCCTGTTGGACCGTGGCCGAGCGGCGGTGATCGATCAGCAGGACCGCGACGGTGGCGATTACGGCAGGCACCGCAATGGCGATGAAGTTCTGTTGCAACGGCAGCGACATGCCGACCAGCATGCCGATGACGATCGGCGCGAGAATGGCCCCGCTGCGGCCCACGCCCGACGCCCAGCCGATACCCGTGCCGCGCGCAGCCATCGGATAGAACTGTCCCGCGTACGCATACGTGACAATCTGCGTGCCGATGGTCGATGCCCCGGCCAGGCCGACCAGCACGAAAAGGGCGCCGGTGGGCACTTTGAAGCCGAGCAGCGTGATCGATACTGCGGCCAGGGCGTACATGCCCACGAGCACGTATTTGATATTGAAGCGGTCGGCCAGCCAGCCGCCGCCGATGGCGCCGAGCATCGCGCCGAAATTCAGCACCAGCACGAACGTCAACGCCGACCCCAGGCTGTAGCCTGCGCCGGCCATCAGTTTGGTCAGCCATGAACTCAACGCATACACCATGAACAGGCACATGAAGAACGCCACCCACAGCATGGCCGTGCTGAAGCCGCGGCCACCCTGGAACAACTGGCTGATCGGCGCCGCGTTGCGACGGCCGGCGCTCGCCAACGCGAAATGATCGCCGGGCGCCGGCTGATACGCGGGTTCGATCTGAGCGGCAATGCGCTGTAGTTCGGCCGTGCGTCCCGACTTGATCAGGAATGGCATCGATTCGGGCATCGACCCCAGCACGAACGGCACAAGCAGCGCGGGCAAGCCGGCGGCGAGAAAAACCGACTGCCATCCGTAGCTTTCGATCAAACCCTTGCCCAACAAGGCAGCAAGCATCCCGCCGACGGAGTAGCCGCTGAACATCAGGGTGACCATCGTCCCGCGAATCTTGCGCGGCGAGTATTCGGTCATCTGCGCCACGACGTTCGGCATGACACCGCCAATGCCGAGACCCGCGAGGAAGCGCGTCACGCCGAACGTGACCGGCTCATGCGTGAAACCTGCCGCCGCCGTGAAAACGCTGAACAGCAGGATGCAGATCGCGATCGACCCGCGCCGTCCGATCGCGTCGGCGACCATGCCCATCACGATCGCGCCGAACATCATGCCGAACAGCGCCGAGCTGACCATGAACCCCGCGCTCGTGGCGTTCACGCCCATCGCCTTCATGATCGACGGCAACGCAATACCCGCCACGGCGAGGTCGTAGCCGTCGAAAATGATGATGAGCGCGCACCAGAAAAGAATTTGTCCGTGAAATCGGTTGAAGCGGGCTTCGTCGGCCAGCTTGTGTACGTCGATGGGGCGCATGGATGTCTCCTGTGGATCCGGTCCCGTCGAGGCGCGGGGTTCCGGAAGGCATGTAACCGGATGGGCTGCGAAGTGCACTATGATGCATAAAGTAGGCGATAAAGCCCATGTGATGCAAGATATATAGTGCACTTATAGGGTTAACATGCAACAGAAGATGCAATTAAATGCTTGTTTGAGGGTGTCCGCTCAGGTGTAGTTCCGGATGTCGTCGATTTCGGTTTGACCGAAGTCGTCGCGTTCCATCAAGGCCAGGATGCGTGCGGCGACGTTTTCCGGCGATGCGAGTTTGCCGGTGGCATGCAGCGCCTGGAATCGTTCCAGCGATGGGAAGTTGCCCGGATCGCTCGACCGGATCGTGGCCTGCATGTCGGTGTCGATGACGCCTGGCGCCAGCGACACCACGCGCAGACCGCTTCCTTCGTGTTCCAGTTTGACGACGCGTGTGTACATATCGAGCGCAGCCTTGGTCGCGCAATACACGCTCCAGCCGGCATTGGGATTGCGTCCGGCGCCTGAAGAAATGTTGACGATGCGGCGATCCGCGGACAGTCCATTCGTGGCGCGCAGGAAATGTGCCGTCAGGAGCATGACTGCCGTGACATTCAATGTGAACGCGCTACCGATGGCGCCGGCGTCGGCAAGATCGGCGCTGTTGGCGACCGGGTTCACCGTCCCGGCATTGTTGATCAGCCGGAAACGCGCGGCATCGCGGGGCAGGGCGGCGAACAGGCGTGCTGCGGCCGCTGACGCCGCGGCCGGGTCGGACAGGTCGGTTTCGATCTGTTCGAGCGTCACGCCGTTCGCGTTCGCGGGGCCGGTCAACGCCGCGTCGGCATGGCGCGCGAGCGTAATCAGATGGGTGCCTGGCTGCAGCAGGCCGCGCGCCAATGCAGCGCCGAGACCGCGCGAGGCGCCGGTCAGAATGGCAAGGGTCTGGGGCATTCTCAAGGGGTCCGAATCGGAATCAGGATAACGAAGAGGGGGCCGCGAGGACAGCGGGGGAAAGGGGGCGAATGGCAGCCCAGTATACCGCCGTATCGCGGGAAGATCCCTCAGGTGGCCATGCCGGACGCGCGATGGAGGGGGAGCGTGACATGCACGTGCAGGCCGTGGGGCTCGGCAGGCCGGTCATCGCCAAGTTCGATGGTGCCGCCCAGGCGATCGATGGTGGCGCGCACGATCGCGAGGCCCAGTCCGGTGCCTTCTTCGCGGTTTCCGTGGCCGCGGTAGAACGCGTCGAAGACATGGGCGCGTTGTGCGGCCGGAATCCCCGGCCCCGTGTCGATGACGTCGATGACCGCCATGCCGGCAGATTTTGCCAGCCGGATCGTGACGTTGCCATTGCGCGGCGTATAGCGCACGGCATTGTCGACAAGATTGCGCAACACGGTCGCAATGTCTGCCCGCGACGCGTCGACGAGCATCGCCGGCGCAAGGTCGTCCACATCCAGCATGATGGATTTCTGGTCGGCCAGCGGATAGGCATCCTCCAGCGCAACGTGCACCGCCTGCCGCAGGGCCACCGGGCCGATCGATATCGGTTGCGCGCTCTGGATCCGGGCCAGCGTCAGCAATTGCTCCAGCAATTCGCGGGTGCGCTTCAGGCCCGCCTTGAGTTTGTCCAGCCGGGTGCGGGTTTCCTCGTCGAGCGCCCGGTGGTCGAGATTCTCGGCCTGGATCACCAGCGCCGTAATCGGCGAGCGCAACTCATGCGCGGCGTCCGCCACGAAACGCCGCTGTTCGGTCAACGCAACGTCGAGCCGGGCGAGCAGGCGATTGATGGAGATGATGAACGGCGCGATCTCGGGCGGCGCGATTTTGGTTTCGATGGGCCGCAGGTCGGTGTCGCTGCGCGCGTCGATACCGGCTGAAAGGACTGTCACGGGGTGCCATGTTCGCCGAACGGTGACCGCAATCAGAAGAATCAGCAGGGGAATTATCGCAAAGAACGGCAGCGCGGTGCGAAACCCGCTGTTCCGGGCAATTTCGTTGCGGCCTTCGGTCGGCTGGCCTACGGCAATGCGTACCCGCCCGTCATCGAGCGTGCGCACGTACGCACGCCAGGTGTGCCCGTTGGCTTCGAGCGTGTTGAATCCGTCACTGAGCGTTTTCGGGAAAACGCCGCCGAGCGGCTGCACCGTCAGGCGGTAGTCGAAATCGTGGATCGGCATGCTGCGGACTTCGCTGTCGATCGTTGCCAGGTTGTGCGTGTCGACCAGGGCCGCAACCTGGATCAATTGGTCGTCCTGAAATCGATACGCGTCGCGAAACGCAAATTCGTACGAGACGTAGCCCGCGACGATGCCGAGCACGACCACGCAACTCGACAGCACGACGATCAGGCGGGACTGGAGTGAGCGCGTCATGCTTTCGGCACCAGCCACCCCGCGCCGCGAATGTTGCGGATGACGTCCGCGCCGAGTTTCTTGCGTACGGAATGGATCAGGAAATCGATGGCGTTGCTTTCGATTTCTTCCCCCCAGCCGTACAGCTGATGTTCCAGGGCGTCGCGCGACAGGATGGCGCCAGGGCGCAGCAAGAGCGCGTGCAGCAGGGCATATTCCCTGGCGGATAGCAGACAGGTCACGTCGCCGTACCTGGCCTCATGTGTGGCAGGGTCCAGACTCAGGCGTCCGTTCGAGAGCACCGGCACGGCCACGCCGGCATGCCGGCGGATCACCGCGCGCATGCGGGCCAGCAGCTCACCGACCTCGAACGGTTTGACGACAAAGTCGTCGGCGCCCAGATCGAGACTGCCGATCAGGTCTTCGACCGCGTCGCGTGCCGTCACGACAATGATCGGCTCGCGCCGGCCTGCCGCGCGATGGGCTTTCAGGACATCCAGACCGTCGCGATCGGGCAGGCCGAGATCGAGCAGCACGATATCGTAGGCATGCGTGGTCACCGCCGTGATCGCGGCCGCGCCGTCGCGGCACCAATCCGCCGCATACGCGGCATCCTTGAGCGCTTGCATCAGCGCCTCGCCGATCATCGCGTCGTCTTCCACCAGCAGGACTCTCACGCAAATTCCTCGTGTATACAGGGCATTTTGCAACAGTAAACCAGAATCATTAGGGAAAAGTTAGGGGCGCGCGAGGCGATTCGGGTGCGACACGCTAATTCTGACCTAATTCGGCACATCCAGAATCCGCACTGCGACTTGCCCGTTCCCTTGTCACTGCATTGCCCCATTTCTACGGCGGGCGCACACGATGTTACTTGAATCGCAACGCCAAGGAGTCAACACATGACCCAGTTATCCTCGTTATCCAAATCATCGCCGATCAAAGTCCCGGAACTGACCCTGGTCTTCTGGGCGATCAAGGTGGCTGCCACCACGCTGGGCGAGACCGCCGGCGACGCGCTGTCCATGTCCCTGAACCTCGGATATCTGGCGAGCACGGCCATCTTCGCGGTGCTCTTCGCGATCGCCGTCGGCGCCCAGATTTCCGCGAAGCGGTTTCATCCGGTGATCTACTGGACCACGATCGTCGCCACGACGACCGTCGGCACAACGCTGGCGGACTTTGCCGACCGCTCGTTGGGCATCGGTTACGCCGGCGGATCCACGATACTCCTGGCGCTCGTGCTGGTCTCGCTCGCCATCTGGTATTGCGCAATGGGTTCCGTATCGGTTCGCTCGATCAGCGAGCCGAAAGCCGAGGTCTTCTACTGGGTGACGATCATGTTCTCCCAGACGCTTGGCACGGCACTCGGCGACTGGACCGCGGATACGGCGGGTTTCGGCTACCTCGGTGCGGCCGTGCTGTTCGGCGGATTGCTGGCGTTGCTCGCGATCGCCTATTACCGGACGAACGTTTCGCGCACGCTGCTGTTCTGGGCCGCCTTCATCCTGACCCGTCCGCTTGGCGCGGTCGTCGGGGACTTCCTTGACAAGCCGATCGCCCACGGTGGACTCGAACTGAGCCGCTATGGCGCCTCGGCCGCGCTGGTGTCGATGATGGTCGCCGTGGCCCTGCTGTTCCCGCTGAAGGCCGCGCGCTCATCAGGGCACTGATCCCCGGGGATCGTGCCCGGCGCGCAAGCGGCGGACCGCATGTTCGGCGGTCCGCCGCTTTCTCCGTGGCGCGGATCCGCGCGCCTTGCAATTCCCGAAACCGCCGTGTAGCCTTGGCATCGATGTTCGCGCGAATCGCGTGGACGCCTGCGCCGCCCCCCGGCTGTAGTGCACTGCATTGATACCCGGGCAGTCGGCAGCCGAAGGAGACGTTCATGCAGCCGCCCGGCCTGTCGCGTCGCAGTTTCCTGAAGGTCAGTGTCGTCGCGGGGGTATCGGTCTACATCGCGCCGATCGGCAGCCGCGCCTTTGCGGCCTTGTTTGAAGAGAACAATCTCACCCCCGTGCCGTGGGATGCCGCGACCGGGCAGGCGAAATTCCGAATCGACGGCACGGCCAAGGTTACGGGCGCGAAGATCTTCGCCCGCGACGTGCGCGCAGCCGACATGCCGAATTGGCCGAAGACGCAGTCGCATGCGTTTGTGCTGCGTACGACACAAGCCGACCGTACCTACGAGGGTTTCGACCTTGCCCTGCTGGGTGACGATCTCAAACCCGACCGGGTGGTGACCGCCACCGATCTGGCGCGCGACGGCCTGGTTTTTCCGGCGTTCTACGGCGACGACATGCTGCTGCCGTCCGGCAAGACGCCGGCGTATCTCGGTCACGCGGTCGCCATCCTCATCTATCACGACTTCGCACGCTTTCGTTTCGCGAAGGACAAGCTCAAGTTCCACGACGAGATCATCCGCTACGGTGACGCGACCGGCCCGCTCGAGCGCGATCCGTGGGGCACGTTCCGTTTTGTCCGGGTCGGTGGCCAAACGCCCTACGACGACGATGTGTTCTCCAGTCTCAAGGACGCTCCCATCTTCCCGAGCATGATGCGCAAGCATCAGCCGGTGTGGCCCGACGGCCAGGAGCACGGCAAGCTCGATGCACAGGGCATGTATCACGCGGCACAGATCGAGCAGGCGCTGGCCCATCCGCCCGACGATTGGCTCGTGATGGAGAGGGAGTATCAGACGCAGTCGATCGACACCGCCGCGCTCGAGCCGGACAATGCGAACGGCTGGTATGACGCCGCCACCCAGACCCTGCACCTGGTCGTGCCGACGCAATCGCCGAACGAAGTGGCCGAGAGCGCAGCCGGCATGGTGGCCAAGGGCAAATTGCCGGTCAGGCATCTGATCCTGCACCCGTGCTACACCGTCGGTTACGGTTCCAAGGACCACTACAACATGCCGTTCTATGGACTCGTGGCGGCCATGTACGGTGACGGAAAGCCGGTCCGGCTCGCGAACGACCGGTACGAGCAGTTCCAGACCTCGCTCAAGCGGCATGCGTTCAAAATGCGCTACCGCATTGCCGTGGACCGTAAATCCGCGTTGCTGCAAACGTTTCAGGCCGACATGGAGGCCAATGGCGGCGGCCGCATGAACTTCTCGCCGTCGGTGGCGATGGTCGGCGCGACCGCCGCACAATCGATCTATTACTTTCCGCGCAGCGATCTCGCGTCGGTGGCCATCGCCTCGCGCGCCATCGATGCCGGCTCCGCGCGCGGCTACGGCACGCTGCAGAGCATGGCGGCCACGGAAATGATGATCGACGAACTGGCCGAAAAACTTGGCCTCGACCCGATCGACTTCCGTTTGAAGAATGCGCTTCGCTCCGGCATGAAGAACACGCAGGGCGCGATCCCGGCCGGTGCGATCCGTGTGGATGAGGTCTTGCAGAAGGCGAAAGGCCACCCGTTGTGGACAGATCGCGCGAAAAAGAAGGCCGCGTTCGAGGCGGCCAACCCCGGCAAGCGCTACGGTGTGGGGTTTGCCTGCGTCCAGAAGGATTTCGGCACGGGGGCGGAAACCTCGTTCGCCAAGGTGGAGATCGACGCCGACGGCAGGATTCGCCTGCATCACACCGCCGCTGAAATCGGCACGGGCGTATCGACGTCGCAGGCCGTGGCGGTCGCCAGGTGGCTGGGCCGGCCGGCCACGGAGGTCCACGTGGCCGTCACCGACTGGCCCGAATTGCCGATTGTCACGAGCGGCGATCCCTACCTGATGTCGCAGGCCGAGCAGGACAAGCTGTCGGCCAATCCACGCTGGTCGCCGGGCTATGCCTCGCCGTCGAGCGCGACCAATTCCGCTTACTACTTCACGCACAGCACGCGCGAGGCCGCGCGGCTCGTGTTCTCGCAGGGCCTTTGGCCGGCCGCGCTGTCCATCTGGCGCCGGGGGCTGGGCGGCGGACAAGCCGCACCGCTCGTGGTCCGTATCGAGGATGCGCGATGGGTCGACGGCAAGTTGTCGGCCGGTGGGCTTGAAGCGCTGCCGTTCGAACAGTTGGTCAAGACGGCGCATGCGCTCGGGCTCGTGACCGGGGCTATCGTTCATGTCTTCAATCGCTGGCAGTGGGCCGAGGCGGAGTTCGATCTGGGCGGCACGATGGCGCGTCTGCCGATCGACGGCATGGCGCTGCGGTATGGCGCCGGGCCCGCGGCGGATCCGCAGAAGGACGCTGCGCCGCCAGCTGCGGCCTACCGCACGCTCGACCGCAAGCGCGTGTTTATCCCGCCGGTACAACGCAACAATGCAGCCGTGACGTATTACAGCGCCATCGGCACGCTCGTCGAGCTGTCGGTGCACGAAGCCAGCGGCAAGGTGGAACTGCTCTCGCACCATTCGATCGTCGAATGCGGCACGCAGCTTTCGCCGCAGCTCGTCTCGGGGCAGTTGCAGGGCGGCATCGCCATGGGTATCGGCCATGCCCTGCATGAGTATTTGCCGCTTTATGAGGATGGCCCCGGCAACGGTACCTGGAATTTCAACCGTTACCGGCTGCCGCGCGCCACGGACGTCGCCGTCTGGACGCAAACAGGCGAAGTCTTGCCGCCGGTGACGGAAACCGATCCGCCGAAGGGCATTGCCGAAGTCGTCATGATTCCCGTGGTCGGCGCCATCGTGAACGGCATCGCACACGCGACCGGTCACCGATTTACCAATTTGCCGGTCACACCGCAGAAAATCCAGGAGGTGCTGGCATGACGGACGCTTCGCAGTCGCCGGATCCCGCGTCGGCGGCTGCCGCCCCGGCGGCACCTGCGCCGGATGCGGGACGCAAGCCATGGACGACATTGCCGGTCACCGTCACGGTCAACGGCCGCGCGGTGGGGCCCATGGAAGTACCGGCCGGCTTGATGATGATCGACTTCCTGCACGAATACCTCGGGCTGACCGGATCCCGGCTCGGATGCGGGCAGGGCATCTGCCATGCATGCGTGGTCATTCATGACAAACCGGACGGCACCAGCGAGACCGTGCGCACCTGCATCACGGGCGCGAATTATTTTGACGGGAAGAAAATCCGCACTGTCGAAGGGCACGCCACACGCGATGCCGACGGCAAGGTGACGGCGTTGACGCCGGTGCAGCAAAAATTTCTCGAACACTTCAGTTTCCAGTGCGGCTACTGCACGCCGGGTTTCGTCAACGCGGCAACGGTGCTGATCGAGCGTCTGAAACGTGAGCCGGTGGCGAAGCACCAGGTCGAAGCCGCCATCACCGAAGCGCTGAACGACCACATCTGCCGTTGCACGGGCTATGTGCGTTACTACGAGGCGGTGCGCGACGTGATATTGAGCACGCCCGGACTCGTCAAGGATGTCGGACGATGAGCCACTTTCCGTTGCGCACCCCGTGCGGCGCCGCGCTGGCTGCGGCATTGACGGCCGTGCTGCTGGCCGCTTGCGGCGACAGGTCCTCGTCCTCGTCGGCGATGATGCCCGCGGCCGTCGCCGCGACGTCGCCCGAGGCTGCGTCGAGCGTGCCCGGCACGCCTGCCAGCGCAGCCGCGCCCCGGCCGCACGCATCGGCCGAGGTCATCGCGCGAGGCCGCTACCTGGCCCGAGCCGCCGATTGCGCGGCTTGCCACACGAGCGCCGACGGCGCGCCGTTTGCCGGCGGCGTGGCGTTGAAATCGCCGTTCGGCACCTTCTATGGCACGAATATCACCCCCGATCCGTCGCACGGCATCGGCAAATGGAGCGCGGACGAGTTCTACAAGGCGCTTCACGACGGCATCAGCCCCGACAAGCCGCTGTATCCCGCGATGCCGTACACGTCATACCGTCAAGTCTCACGGGCCGACAGCGACGCCATTTACGCTTACCTGATGTCGATCAAGCCGGCGGCCGTCGCCAATCGCACCCCCGAACTGTCGTTCCCGTATAACCTCCGTTTCGGAATGCGTTTCTGGAACATGATCTTCGTGAAGGACACGCTGCCGGATGCCTCGAAGGGACAGTCGGCCGACTGGCAGCGCGGACGCTATCTGAGCAACGCGCTCGGTCATTGCGCCGAGTGCCACACGCCGCGCGGAACCTTCGGCCAGCTCGACGGCGCGAAAGCGTTGGGCGGTGCGGCGTTGGGGCGTGTCGCAGCGCCGGATATCACGCCTGCGGGCCTGGCGGCCCGGGGCTGGACCGGAAAGGATTTGCAGACGTTGTTTGCCACGGGGATTGCCCCGCAGGGCTCGGCATTCGGCGAGATGTATCCGGTGGTGCATCTGAGCACACAGTACCTGACGCGCGACGATCTTCGCGCGATGACGATCTACTTGCTCGGCGACCAGCCGCCGGCGGCCCACGCGTTGCCGCCGCCCGGCGATACGGGGTCATTGACGGCGGGGCGCAATCTTTATCTCGCGGTATGCGCCGGATGTCACAGCGCGGACGGGACAGGCAAACCGCATGTGGCCGTGGCGATGCTGGGCAACTCGACGGTCCGCCAGGGCGATCCGCGCAACCTCATCGTGGCGATGCTCGAAGGCATCGAGGCGCAGGATTTTCCGGGGCTCGAGCGAATGCAGGATATGCCGGGTTTCGACAAGCGCCTGAACGATGCCGAACTGGCGCAACTGACCAACTATCTGCGCGTGGCCTGGGGTGGTCAGCCGGCCAATGTCACGCCGGCGGCGGTCAAGGCATTGCGGTAAGGCTGAGGCGTTCGTGCAAGCGCATAAAACGATGCCGGCGCATCGCCGGAGGTAAGTCCGGGCGATGTGCCGGCATCAAAGCGCACTCACGGTACGCTCACTCAATACTCTTTCTTCTCCTTGCCCATGGAATCGTCTTTTTTCATTTCGTCTTTTTTCATGCCGTCCTTCTTCATGCTGCCGTGGGACATCTTGTCCTTGCCCATGGAATCCTTCTTCATACCTTCCTTGGCCATGCCTTCTTTGGCCATGCCATCCTTTTTCATTTCGTCTTTGGACATCGCGTCTTTCGACATGCCTTCTTTTGGCGCCGTTTCCTGGGCCATTGCGTAGGTTGCGCCCAAGGCCAGACACATCGAAAGGGCGGCAGCAGTCAAAGTTTTCATCGTGAACTCCTCATTGGACCTGCGGTGGGAAACAGCGCGACAACCGTCGTGCCGAAAGGGTAAACATGGCGTTGCCCATCAACTGCCGCCAAACCAGTTGTAGCCCTGGTCTTCCCAGTAGCCCCCTGGATAGCGGTTGGTGACGAACATGGCCTGGATATGCTTGGGGTTCTTGTAGCCAAGCTTGGTGGGCATGCGCAGCTTCATCGGGAAGCCATACTCGCGCGGCAGCACCTGGCCGTCGAAAGTCAGGGTCAGCAGCGTCTGCGGATGCAGGGCAGTCGGCATGTCGATGCTGGTGTAGTAATCATCGGCACATTTGAAGCCGACGTACTTGGCGCTGAGATCGGCGCCCACGCGCTTGAGAAAGTCGGAGAAACGCACGCCGCCCCAGCGACCGATCGCGCTCCATCCCTCGACACAGATGTGACGCGTGATCTGATCCGTTTGAGGCATGGCGCGCAGTTCTTCGAGACGCCAACTGTGCCGGTCCGCAACGAGTCCTGAGACCTCCAACGCAAAGCCGGCTTCCTCAACGACCGGGGCTTTTTCCTTTTCGTAGAACGCGTTGAAAGGAAATGGCCGGGTGATCATGGATTCGGGATAGGTCGGCGCAAGCGCGTTCGGATCGAAAAGCCAGCCCTGCACGCGATCGTTGAAGCGCGATATGGAGGCCAGGGCTTTTTCGACGTGCGCTTCGTCGGTGATCGAGCAGCCGGACAACATGGCGACGCCGCCGAGCGTGAGACTGCGCGTCAGGAAGGCGCGGCGCGAAGGCTGCTCGATACGCGGCGCCAGCACCTTGCGGGCCTCTTTCAGAATGGACTCACCGTCCACGGCCGGAGTGATGCGTTTGATGATTCCCATGATGACTCCCTGGATTCCCGTATCTTTACCGGCCGCGCAACATGGCGATCAGCGTGCGCGGCACCAGCGCCACCATCGCCAGATGTACCGCGACGAAACCTACCAGAAGGGCCATGGCAACGAAATGGATCCTGCGTGCGGCTTCATATCCGCCCAGAAGGGCCCGCAAGTGGCCGAACTGCACGGATTTCCAGAGGACCAGGCCAGAGAGGATCAGCACGGCGATATCGAGCATCACGAACAGGTAGGCGAAACGCTGCACCTGGTTGTAATGCTTGAGATCGTCATGGGGAAGGCGGCCCCGCAGCGCAGACCAGACGTCGCGCAGCACGCCACGCGGCGAGACCGGGAAGAAGCGGTGCAGCAGGCGACCGCTGGCCACGTTCAGCGCAAGATAGAGCAGTCCGTTGAAGAACAGTAGCCACATGCCGGCGAAATGCCATTGCAGTGCGCCGGCGAGCCACCCGCCGAGCGTGATGCCTTTGGGAAACATGAAGTCGAAGAGTGGCGAGGCGTTGTAGATACGCCAGCCGCTCGTGACCATGATCACTACGGCCAGGGCGTTCAGCCAGTGGGTCACCCGAAGCCACGCGGGATGGATGACGCCGGCGCTGGCGCCTGGGGCAGTAGGCCCGGCCGGACGCTGCAGGGTGGACATTTGCTGCGCTCCCAAGAATTAACCTTCGATGGCCTCCATTGTTCCCTGGCGGCGGTTCCGAAGTCCTCACGGAAACATAAACAAAACGTGATACTTTTTTGGCGGGCGAGCCGCCAAAGACTGCCGGGGGCGCGCCGAGACATCACTCAAGTATCGCGCAATGTGTCGATGAGGAGTTGACGGAACCATCGGTTGCCATCGTCATTATCGAACGTTTCGTGCCAATGGAGGGTAACTTCGACCTCCGGAATCGCCTCCGGCAGTGGATAGACTACGAACTGCCGGGTCTCATTGAAGAACTTCGCGACGCGATACGGCAACGTCACCATCCACTCGGTGCGCTGCAGAATTTGGGGCACGACGGTGAAATGCGGCACGCGCAGTGCCACGCGCCTGTGCAGCCCGGCCGCGCGCAACGAGTCGTCGATGCTGCGGTGACTGCTTTCACTCGATGATACGGCGATATGGCGCATGCCGAGGAAGTCGTCGCGCGAGAGCTTGCGCGGCAGGCCGGGGCGTTTGCGCGTCATGCAGACGTAAGCCTCGTGGAACAACAGCGCGTAGCGGGTGACGGGCTTTAGCGCCGGCAGATTGCCGATCGCGAAATCGAGTTGTCCCAGGCGCAGGTTTCCCTCCACGTCGGCGACTGGCACTTGCCACGCTTCGAGCCGCACACCGGGTCCTGCATGTTGCAGTGTCTCGCACACCGGGGGCAGAAATACCTGTTCGCCGATGTCCGACATCGACAAACGAAACTCGCGCGCGCTGAGCGCCGGATCGAACGACTCGCCATGACGTAATGCCTCGCGAATCGATGCGATCGCCCGACCCAGCGGCAACGCCAATTGTTCGGCCGTCGGCGTTGGCAGCATGCCGTCGGACGTACGGACAAACAACGGGTCGTCGAACAGGTTCCGTAGCCTTCCCAGGGCATAACTGATGGCCGGCTGCGACAGGTTCAGCCGCTGGCCGGCCCGCGTCAGGCTTCGTTCTTCCAGAATCGCCTGGAAGACACGCAACAGGTTCAGATCCACCGCGTTAAAATCAGTCACGTTTATGATTGAGATAATATTGATGAATTTGACATATATAGTACCCGATCCTAGACTCGATTCAACAACGGAATGGAGACGAGGGCATGGGGCGCATCGAGACAATAGCGACACGGCCGGCTGCGGATGTGCCCATGGCCGGCGGTCAGTTGACGCTGCCGGCGTTGCTGAAGGCACGCGCCGCACGTAACGGCGCCGCGCCGCTCTTCTCGGATCGACATACGCATTGGAGCGGGAACGACGCCGCCGACATCGCAGCGCGCCGCGCCGGTTCGCTGGCAGCGCACGGCGTGAAGCGCGGCGATCGCGTCGCACTGTTGTGCACGAATCGCACCGAGTTCATGGAGATCGTGCTCGGCTGCGGCTGGCTCGGCGCGATCGTCGTGCCGATCAACACCGCCTCGCGGGGATTGCAGCTCGAACACATCCTGCGCAATTCCGGCGCGCGCCTGATGGTGGCCGAAGCGCATCTGGTCGACGCTGTCTATGCCGCTCACGCCCCCGATCTCGCACTGAAACAGGTTTGGCTGATCGGCGGCGACGCCAGCCAGCCGGCAGTGCCGGCCACGATAGAGGCCATCGCCTTGCCGCCGTTGGGCCACGCGTGCGAAGCGGCGCCGCTCGCCGACGGCGATGCGCTCGCCATTCTCTATACGTCGGGCACGTCCGGCCTGTCAAAGGGCGTGATCTGCCCGCACGCACAGTTCTTCTGGTGGGCCCATTACACGGGCGCCAAGCTTGGCGTCGTGGCGGGCGACGTGCTCTATACCTGCCTGCCGCTGTTTCATACCAACGCGCTCAACAGTTTCTTCCAGGCACTCACGCTCGACGCGCAACTCGTTGCGGATCGGCGCTTCTCGGCAAGCGGCTTCTTTGACGCGCTCGTCGCCACGCGCGCCACGGTCACCTACGTCCTCGGCGCCATGGTGCCGATCCTGCTCGGGCGTGGGGCGGCGGAAGCGGAGCGCGCACATCGGGTGCGGATCGCGCTGGCGCCGGGGGTGCCGGGCCACTTCCAGGAAGACTTCACGGCACGTTGCGGCATCGCGCTGCTTGACGGCTACGGCTCCACGGAGACGAACTTCGCCATCGGCGGCGGCATCGAGGACCAGCGCCCCGGCTTCATGGGCAAGCTCTCGCCCGGCTTCGAGGCGCGTGTGGTCGACGACTGCGACCGCCCGGTGCCCGATGGCGAGCCTGGCGAGCTGATTTTGCGGGCCGACGAGCCCTTTGCGTTCGCCAGCGGCTATTTCGGCATGCCGGAAAAGACCGTGGAGGCGTGGCGCAATCTGTGGTTCCACACCGGGGACCGGGTGGTGCGCGAGGCGGATGGCTATTACCGTTTTGTCGATCGCCTCAAGGACGCCATTCGCCGCCGTGGCGAGAACATCTCGTCATTCGAGGTCGAGCAGGTACTGCTGAGTCATCCGGCGATCGAGACCGCAGCCGTGTTCGCGGTGCAATCGTCGCTTGCGGAAGACGAGGTGATGGCAGCGATCGTGCTGCGCGAAACACATGCCCTCGCGCCGCTCGACCTGATCCGCTATTGCGAACCGCGTCTGCCGTATTTCGCGGTGCCGCGTTATCTCGATTTCGTGACGGACCTGCCAAAGACTGAAAACGGCAAGATCCAGAAGTACAAGTTGCGCGATGCCGGCGTCACCCCGACAGCCTGGGATCTGGAGGCCTCCGGCTATCGGCTGGGGCGCAAATGAAGTCACCGTAGTCCCGAAGTTGCCCCCGAAACCTCTGCCGGCAAAAGACATCGTCACGATGCACGTGCGTTGATCGAACGGATCGCGTCGCGCCGATTGCCGGTCAACACCTCCGGCGGCCAGCTCTCCGCCGGTCAGGCAGGGGCGGCCGGCGGCATGCACGGGCTGGTCGAGGCGATTACGCATTTGCGCGGCGAGGCGGGCGAGCGGCAGGTGGCCGGGGCGACGCGGGCCGTCGTGTCCGGTTACGGCATGGTCGAGTACCGCTACGGCATGTGCGCGAATGCTTGCGTGCTGGAAAAGGCCGCCGAACCCAAGGGAGACGCGTCATGACGCTTACGGTTTTCCATTGCACCGTGTGTGCACAGACGCTATTTCCTGCGCGCTACTTCTGTCCGGCATGCGGGGCAAACGCGTGGACGGCGCGCCCGGTTGCGCGCGGCACGGCGATGCAGACGACCGTCGTGCACCATCGCGTCGGGGGCGCTGCGAACGCAGAGGTATCGCTCGCGGCCGTGTTGACCGACGCCGGGCCGGTCGTCATCGCGCGCACGCAAGGCGCCGTCGCGGCCGGCGATACGGTCGGTTTGCACGTGGACGATGCCAATCGCATCGTGGCGTATCGAATTTGACATGGAGCAAGTCCACCGTGGCTGAGAAATCGTTCAAGAAAGAAGTTCAGAAACTGCGCATGCCTGCCGGCGAGACCTTCAGCGGCGAGGGCATCCTGGCGGTGACAAAGGCATTGCTCCAATCGGGCGTGTCGTACGTGGCCGGTTACCAGGGTGCCCCGATCTCGCACCTGATGGACGTCTTGTCCGACGCCAACGAGATCCTCGAGGCGCTCGGCGTCCATTTCGAGAGCAGCGCGAGCGAGGCAACGGCCGCCGCAACGTTGGCCGCGTCGGTCAACTACCCGTTGCGCGGGGCGGTCACGTTCAAGGCGACCGTCGGGACGAACGTTGCCTCCGACGCGCTGGCCAACCTCGCCTCGGGCGGCGTGACGGGCGGCGCGCTCGTGATCGTCGGCGAGGACTATGGCGAAGGATCGAGCATCATGCAGGAGCGCTCGCACGCCTTCGCGATGAAGTCGCAGATGTGGCTGCTCGACCCCAGGCCGAATTTGCCGTCGATCGTCGATGCGGTGGAGAAGGGCTTCGCGCTGTCCGAGGCAAGCAACACGCCCGTCATGCTGCAGCTCCGGATACGCGCATGCCATGTCCACGGACGTTTCACGACCAAACCGAACATTCGCCCTGCCTTCACCCTGAAAGACGCCATCGAGCATCCGGTGCGCGATGTCGGCCGCATCGTGCTGCCGCCGGCGAGTTTCGTGCACGAACACGAGAAGGTCGAGAAGCGCTGGCCGGCTGCGGTGGAATTCATTCGCCGTCACCAGCTCAACGAAACCTTCGGCGAGGACAGCCGCCATGACGTCGGCATCATCGTGCAGGGCGGTTTGTACAATACGATGGTGCGATCATTGGCGCTGCTTGGCCTGGCCGACGTCGACGGACGCACCGATCTGCCCATCTACGTGATGAACGTTGCGTATCCGACCATCGACGCCGAAGTCCGCGAATTCTGCGCGGGCAAGCGCGCCGTCCTGATGGTCGAGGAAGGGCAGCCGGAGTTCATCGAACAATCGCTCAACACGATCCTGCGGCAAGCGGATCTGCAAACGCGCGTGCATGGCAAGGACTATCTGCCGCGGGCGGGCGACTACACGCCGAACGTCATCATCAAGGGTTTGCTGAAATTCCTTGGCCGCTATCTGCCGGAACTGGCCGACGCGTCCGTATTGCCCGAGGGCGTGCGGGCGACGGTGGCGAGCCGGCGTGCGGTGCCGGTGCCTGTCGTGACTGAAAAGCCGGCCGATCCGGTGGCTGTTGAGGCGGGGCATGCGGTGAGCGATACGCCGGCGGTGACGCCGACAGTGCCGCCGGCCGCCGTGGCCACCCCTGCCGCCCCTGCGGCGCTCGCACCGGAAGTGCATCCGCGTCCGCCGTCGTTCTGTACCGGGTGTCCGGAGCGTCCGATTTTCACGGCGATGAAGCTGGTCGAGCGCGAATTGGGCGCGCATCACGTGAGCTGCGACATCGGCTGCCACCTTTTCTCCATCCTGCCGCCGTTCAATATTGGCGCGACGACCATGGGCTACGGCCTCGGCTGGGCGGGTTCGGCAGCATTCAACACCGCGGAGACCGACCGGCGCACCATCAGCTTCATGGGCGACGGCGGCTTCTGGCACAACGGCCTGACGAGCGGCGTGGGCAACGCTGTCTTTAACCGCAGCGATAACGTGCTCGTCATCGTCGATAACGGCTATTCGGCGGCGACCGGCGGGCAGGACATCCTGTCGTCGAAGGCGGAGAACAGGATCCGTTCCACGCGCAACCCGATCGAGAAGGCCGTGCGCGGCGTCGGCGTGAAATGGGTGCGTACGATGACGAACACGTACAGTGTCTCCAGGATGCGCGACGTGCTGCGCGAAGCCCTGACGACGAAAGAGAAGGGCCCGAAGGTCATCGTCGCGCAATCCGAGTGCATGCTGAACAAGCAGCGCCGCGTGAAGCCGCTCATGAAGCAGATGATCGGCGAAGGCAAGCGCGTCGTGCGTGAGCGCTTCGGTGTCGATCCGGACACGTGCACGGGCGATCACTCGTGCATTCGCCTGTCAGGCTGTCCGTCTCTGTCGATCAAGGAGAATCCGGACCCGCTGCGGCAGGATCCGGTCGCCACCGTGATGAATAGCTGCGTCGGCTGCGGCCTGTGCGGCGAGGTCTCGCATGCGGCGGTATTGTGTCCATCGTTCTACCGGGCTGAACTTGTCAGCAATGCGGGCTGGTGGGAACGGATTTCCAAGCGTCTGGCCGATCGCGTGATCGCCGCGCTGCAACGCCGCGTCAAGGCGCGGGAGGTCGCATATGTCGCATAACGCCGTCAAACCGGTCAGCATTGCCATTCTCGCCATGGGCGGCGAGGGCGGGGGCGTGTTGGCCGACTGGATCGTCGGCATGGCCGAACACGCAGGGTTTTACGCGCAGACGACGTCGGTCCCCGGCGTCGCGCAACGTACCGGCGCCACGATCTACTATGTAGAATTCCATCCGGTCAGGCTGCCGCCGCAGGCGCCTGCGCCGATCCTGGCATTGATGCCGGCCGCCGGCGACGTCGATATCGTCCTGTGTTCCGAACTGATGGAAGCCGGACGCGCCATCCAGCGCGGCTTTGTCACGCCGGACGTCACCACCCTGATCACCTCGACGCACCGCGTCTATTCCATGTCGGAGAAAACCGCCATGGGCGACGGGCGCGTCGATTCGCAGCGCTTTGTCGATGCCGGGCGCGAGGCGGCCAAACGGTTCATCGCCGCCGACTTCTCGGCGCTTGCGGAGCAGACGGGCAGCGTCATGAGCGCCGTCCTGTTCGGCGCGCTGGCCGGGGCCGGCGTGCTGCCGTTTTCGCGCGGGGATTTCGAGGCGGCCATCGAACGCGGCGGCGTCGGCGTGAAGCCGAGCCTGAAGGCGT
The DNA here is from genome assembly GCF_902459695.1 of Pandoraea terrae. Classification (GTDB taxonomy): domain Bacteria; phylum Pseudomonadota; class Gammaproteobacteria; order Burkholderiales; family Burkholderiaceae; genus Pandoraea; species Pandoraea terrae. Next base: position 184,939 of record NZ_CABPRZ010000002.1, on the reverse strand, counting down.
TCGACGCCGGCCATGCCGCCGCGCAGCAGGGCGCGCCGGCGGCCATGTCCGGGCGGCCGGTCATCCCGAACCTGAAGCCGCTGCCTGCCGACGCGCGCCTGACGGCATTGGACGTTCGCATTCGCGAGGCGTTTCCGCTGCCGGTTCAGCCGGTGCTTCAGGCCGGCGTGCGCCGTCTCGCGGATTATCAGGACGTCGCGTACAGCGCGGCCTATCTCGACAAATTGGCAGTGATTCATCGCCTCGACGCAGCCCAACCGGGTACCCGATGGACGTTGCTGACGGAAGCGGCGCGGCACCTTGCGCTGTGGATGTCGTTTGAGGACACGGTACGCGTGGCCGATCTCAAGATCCGTAGCGGACGCTTCACGCGCGTAGCCGATGAGGTCAAGGCCGACGCCGGCCAGTTGCTGCATATCAACGAATACCTGCATCCGCGCGTCGACGAAATCGCCGACACGCTGCCGGCCTGGCTGGGCCGTTGGTTGATGAAACCGGGCTGGGCGCGCCGTTTCCTCGAGCGCCGTACGCGCGAGGGCCGTGTGGTGCGTACGTCCTCGTTGCGCGGCTTCCTGCAACTGTATGTGGTGGCGTCGATGCGTGGCGTGCGCCGTTCGTCGCTGCGCTTCGAACGCGAGATGGCCGCTTGCGGCCGCTGGCTGGCAACGGTGGCCGAGATCGCCGGCAGCGATTACGCGTTGGCCGTCGAAGTCACGCGTTGCCAGCGGCTTGTGAAGGGCTACGGCGATACGCACGCGCGCGGCATGCACAGCTTCACGGCGATCGAGGCCGCGCTGCCGGCCTTGCGCGGCCTGCCCGACGCCGCCGCCCGCGTCTGCGAACTGCGTGAAGCCGCGTTGGCGGACGACACGGGCAAGCGCCTGAGCGATTTACTGACGGGCCTGCCTGCCGTTGCCCCGGCGGCGGTTCGTGCCCCGATTCCGCACGGTGCGCCCATGGCCGCCGTTGCGTCCTGAGTGTGTTGTGGCAGTCCCCGAAAATGTTGAGGAGAACTCCATGCTGAAGGCCCTGGCCCAAGCGCTGCAAAGCGGCGCAGTCCGTGTGATCGATCTGAGTCAAACCCTGCACGGCCGTACACCGATCATTCCGTTGCCGCCGCAATACGGGCAAAGCGCGCCGTTCCGTATTGAGGAAATTTCGAACTTCGACGATCGCGGGCCCGCCTGGTATTGGAACAACATCTCGTGCGGCGAGCACACCGGCACCCACTTCGACGCGCCGATCCACTGGATCACGGGCAAGGATTTTCCGGACAACACGACCGAGACGATCGACGTGCAGAAGCTGATCGCGCCCGCGTGCGTCATCGACGTCAGCGCCGAAACCCGCGAGAATCCCGACTACCTGCTGACGATCGAACGCGTCGAACAATGGGAGTCGGAACACGGCCGCATTCCCGCCGGGAGTTGGGTCCTCATGCGTACCGACTGGTCGCTACGCACCGATCCGGACGCATTCCTGAACCTTAAGGAGGACGGCGCCCATACCCCGGGCGGGCATCCCGACCTGCCGGCCTTTCTCGCGCGCGAGCGCAACGTCATCGGCTGGGGCGCGGAAGGCGTGGGCACGGACGCCGGGCAGGCCTATGCCTTTTCACAACCGTTTCCGTGCCACGCGAATATGCACGGCAATAACAAGTTCGGGTTGGCGAGTCTCGTGAATCTCGACAAGCTGCCGGCCACGGGCGCGCTGCTCATTACACCGCCGCTGAAGATCCGCCGCGGATCGGGCAGCCCGTGCCGGGTGCTGGCGCTCGTCGAGGTTTAGCGCCTGTTCACGCCAATATCGGGCTCGCGAACGTGTTGTGCCTGTCGGCTGGCGCACCTCGAGGATCTCGTGGACGCCTACGACGCCGTGCGCAACGCCTGATCGACAATGGCTTGCGCTTCGTCGACCAGCTGGCGCAGGTGGCCGCTGCCCCGGAAGCTCTCGGCATAGATCTTGTAGATGTCTTCCGTGCCGGAGGGGCGGGCGGCGAACCACCCGTGTTCGGTCACCACCTTCAACCCGCCGATCGCGGCGTCATTGCCGGGTGCGCTGGTCAGCACCGCCTGAATCGGTTCCCCGGCCAACACGGTCGATGCAATCCGATCGGGCGAGAGCGCCGACAGGACGGCCTTTTGCGCCGGCGTGGCAGGCGCCTGCACGCGATCTTCCACCGGTTCGCCGAACGCCCGGGTCAAATCGCGATAGATCTCGCCGGGATCCCGGCCGGCGCGTGCGGTGATCTCGCCCGACAGCAGCGCCGGCACGATACCGTCCTTGTCCGTGCTCCACACGGTGCCGTCGAGGCGCAGGAAGCTGGCGCCGGCGCTTTCCTCGCCGGCAAAACCGAGCGTTCCGTCCAGCAGTCCCGCAGCGAACCATTTGAAACCGACCGGTACCTCGTACACCCGCCGGCCAAGCCTTGCGCCCACACGGTCGATCATCTGGCTGCTGACGGCGGTCTTGCCGATGGCCGCATCATGCCGCCAGTCGGGACGGTGCCGGAACAGGTAGTCGATCGCGACCGACAGATAATGGTTCGGCGGCAGCAATCCGGCGCTGCGCGTGACGATCCCGTGCCTGTCGTGGTCGGTGTCGCAGGCAAAGGCGATATCGAAGCGCGCCTGCTGTGCGATCAGACTCTGCATGGCGTCGGGCGACGACGGATCCATGCGGATCTGACCGTCCCAGTCCACCGTCATGAACCGGAAAGTCGTGTCGACCTCGCGCCGGATCGTGGTCAGGTCCAGGCGGTAGCGGTCCGCGATCGCGGGCCAATAATTCACGCCGGCGCCGCCCAACGGATCGACGCCCATGCGAACGCCCGCATCGCGCAGGACATCCATGTCGATAACGTTGACCAGGTCGTCGACGTACGTGTTCAGGAAATCGTAGCTTTGCGTGGTCGGCGCGCGCATGGCCTTTTCGAACGTCACGCGGCGGACATCCCGCAAGCCTTCGCGCAGCAGTTCGTTGGCGCGTTGCTCGATCCAGCGCGTCACCGGGGTTTCGGCCGGCCCGCCATGCGGCGGGTTGTACTTGAACCCGCCGTTATCGGGCGGATTGTGCGACGGCGTGATCACGATGCCATCGGCCAACCCCGAGGTGCGGCCGCGGTTGTGGACCAGGATCGCGCGGGACACGGCGGGTGTCGGCGTGTATTCACCGTTGGCCGATACGCAGACCGTCACACCGTTGCCGGCAAGCACTTCCAGCGCGCTGGCGAAAGCAGGCTCCGACAGCGCGTGCGTGTCGATGCCGACGAACAACGGTCCGTCGATGTCATGCTGGCGGCGATACTCGCAAATCGCCTGCGAGATCGCCAGCACGTGGGCTTCGTTGAACGTTTTGCGCAGCGATGAACCGCGATGGCCGGAGGTGCCGAACGCCACACATTGCGCGGGGTCGGCCGGGTCGGGCGCGTCGGCGTAGTAGGCCGTCACGAGCCGCGCCACATTGACCAGAATGTCAGACGGCGCCGGTTTTCCGGCCAGCGGGTGGTTGATCTCTTGGCTTTGAGGCGCCTGCATCACGTGAACTCCGTGGTGGAACAGGCCCCCAGTATACCCGCCGGCCCGTCGGTCGCAGAGCACTGGCATTGGGCATGCCAGTCCCGGTGCGATGGTCAATCACGCAAGGCGCGGCCGTGCGGTGGGGCGCACGGCTGGCGGTTTCTTACTTGTCTTGAGGGAGCGGCACCTGGGCGCCGTTACGGTACGTGTAGACGGTGATCGGCGAGTCCCGCAGATCGCGGTGGTCGTCGAACCGGTAGCGTCCCGCCACACCCTGCGCGTCGATCGCGGCAAGCGACGCGCGATAACGCTTCGGATCGGTCGAGTTGGCCGCTTGCATGGCTTGTACCAACAGGTGGAGACCGTCGTAAAGCGATGCACTGTACGTCAGCGGGTCGGCGTTGAAGCGCTTGCGGTAATCGGCCTTGAATTGGCGGCCAAGCGGCGTTTGTTCAAGCACCGGCCCGCCTTGCGGGCAGTACACCCGCTCGTCGACCGATTCGCCGCCCAGTTTGGCCAGTTCGATGTTGCACATCGCATCGCCGCCAAGCAGGTACAACTGCGTCATGGCCAGGCGCTTCATCTGGTTGCGCAACGGGCCGGCTTGCGCGTAGTAGCCGCCGTAGAACACGCCATCGACGTTCATGCCGCGGATGCGTGTCAGGATCGGCACGAAATCGACCGCCTTGTCCGAAGTGAATTCGCGCGCAACGATCTCGATGCCGGCCGCCTTTGCCGCCTTGACAAACTCGTCGGCGACGCCCTGGCCGTACGCCGTACGATCGTCGATGACCGCGAAGCGCCTGGCGTGCAGGCGGCCGGCCGCGAATTCTCCCATGCGCTTGCCGAGCTGGCTGTCGTTGGCCGAGATCCGGAACACGTAGGGCAGGCCGCTCTGCGTGATCGACGGGTTGGAGGCGACAGTGGCCATGACCACGCCCGCCTGGTCGAGCAGCCGCGAAATCGGAATCGCAACGCCGGAATTGAACGGGCCGAACACCACCTTCACCTCGGCGTCGACGAGGCGTTGGGCGACGGCCATGCCGGTTCGCGGGTCGGCGGCGTCGTCTTCGGATACGAGTTCAAAGCGCACCCGCTGCGCGCCGACCATGACGTTCTGCGCGTTGATGCGGTCGACGGCCATGCGAAGGCCATTCTCGTCGTCCTTGCCGATGGCGGCTTGCGCACCGGTCAATGGTCCGGTCAGGCCGATCCTGACAACCTGGGTATCGGCGGCCTGCGCCTGGGGCAACCACGTGCCGGCAAGCACGCACACGAGACTGGCGAGACATAAAGATGGACGAAGCATGCTGGCTCCTTTTTCACGTCCCCGTTTCCGGGGCGTGACGGTATGATGCGACGCCTGCCGGCGCCGCGGGATCGGAAAGTCCCTAACAGACGCCTTTAACGTTGGCCGCGCAGTTTTCGGTGGTGCATTACGCGGCCGATCGTGTTGAGCAGCAACTGGGCCGCGAGGATTGACGTGGATCCGGTGTGATCATAGTCGGGCGCGACTTCGACAAGGTCGATACCGATGACGTCGCCCTGCGCGGCCAGTCCCGCAAACAGTTCCAGACCTTCGTAATACGTCAGGCCGCCGTGGCTGGGCGTGCCGGTGCCGGGGGCGATGGAAACGTCGAAACCGTCGATATCTATCGTCAGGTAATAGCGTACGCCTTTAGGGATACGGTCGAGCACACCCTGAATGCCAAGCTTGCGCAGCTGCCGGACCGAAATGATGTCCGAGCCCATTTCGCGCGCCTGCGCATAGCCCTCCCGCGCCGTTGAAGACACGTTGCGGATGCCGATCTGCGTCATACCCGTTACCACGCTTTTTTCGGCTGCGCGGCGCAACGGGTTGCCGTGGCCGTGGCGCACGCCGTGGCGCTCGTCGACGAAATCGAGGTGGGCGTCGATATGCACGATGTGGAACGGTTCCTGCCCCTCGAACGCGGCGATGCACGGGATATTGATCGAATGGTCGCCACCGAGCACGACCGGCAGCGCGCTGGCCGCCAGGATCTTTCGCACGCCGAATTCGATGTTGGCATGACTCTTTTCGGTATTCGTGTGGACCATGTCGGCGTCGCCGATATCGACCATGCGGACTTCGTCGGCGGGCAGGTAGACAACGTCGTCCTCGAAGTCGTAGGCGCCGCCATGACCGAACGAAAACAGGGTGGACGCCTCGCGGATCGAGCGCGGACCGAAACGTGCGCCGGGCCGCCACTGCGTGCCGCAGTCGAACGGCGCACCGAGGATCGCGACGTCGGCGTCAATCGCGTCCCAGTCCAGCGCGACCGGAGACTTGCCGAAAGTACAGATGCCGACGAACGGGAGATCCAGCCGTCCTTTGTCGTACTGATTCGTTGACATTTGGGTTCACCATTCCTTGAAAGGGTGACCTCATTCTGGTCAATCGATTTGTCCGGTAAAATCAGAAAATAATTAAGTAAACTTCGGAAAAATCCGAAGTCAGGAGCGTAGCATGCAGATCCGGGACGTTGACCTCAAGCTGTTGAGAGTCTTTGAGACGATTGTTCGCTGCGGTGGATTTACTGCGGCACAGAACGTGCTCGGCGTTGGCGCATCGAGTATCAGCGAACAGATGACGCAATTGGAAGCGCGCTTCGGCGTGCGGTTGTGCGAGCGTGGGCGCGGCGGGTTCCGCCTGACCGATGAAGGCCTGCAAATGCATGAGGCGGCGCAACGCCTGTTGGCGTCGGTCGACACGTTCAATATGGAAGCGAGCGCGATACGGCGCGAACTGCACGGGGTATTGCGCTTGGGCATGATCGAGGCGACGCTGACCGATCCGCAAGCGCCATTACTTGCGGCCATCCGTCAATTCGGCCAGGCGGCGCCTAAAGTCCAGTTGCATATCGAAATCGATTCGCCGGACCGGCTCGAACAACGTGTGCTCGACGGCAGCCTGCACCTGGCCGTCGGCCCTTTCCCGGACCCGGCACCGGGCCTCGATTCGCGCGTGCTTTACCAGGAGGAGCAGGGGCTGTATTGCGCCTCGCCGCATCCGCTGTTCTATGGTGCGAACGCCGATGCCCCGGAGCTTGCGGATCAGATCGCTACGGCGAAGCTGGCCACACGCGGCTACCTCGGGCGCAAGGAGCTTGAACTGTTGGGCATGCGGGAGCCGGCGGCACTCGTGGACAACGTCGAGGGCCGCGCCATGCTGATCCTGTCGGGCAACTACATCGGATTCTTGCCGCCACACTACGCCGACGCGTGGGTCGAGCGCGGGTTGTTGCGCCGGCTCGTGCCGCAATGCTATACGACCCATCTGGATTTCAAGATCGTCACGCGGCGTACCGTCAGTACCCCGCGTGTCGTGAGGACCTTGATCGGCTTTCTTGCAGAGGCGCGCCACGGGTAACGCGCTCGCGTGCTTGTCCGATTCTGTGCGCCGTCTCATAATCGTTGCCAGGCAAGCGCATTATCAATGGGAGTGTGTCATGAAACATGAAGACCACAACGGCTATGCGATGCATCTGCCGAACCCGGCGGCGCAGCCCAGGAAGCATGGGCGGCGGGGCCACAAGCCCGGCCTGATCGGCGCCAGCACGCTGGTCGGCAGCGGAGTCTACAACCCGCGCGGCGAGCATATCGGCGATATCCGGGACATCATGCTTGACGTGCGAAGCGGCAAGGTGGGCTACGCGGTCCTGACGTTCGGCGATATGGAGGGCGCGGGCAGGCGGCTGTTCGCGGTACCTTGGCATGCGCTCTCTCCGGATGCCAAGCACGAGGGTTTCGCCCTGAACATCGACCGCGACCGGCTGAAACACGCCCCGGGATTCGACAAGGATGACTGGCCCGACATGACCGACCCGGCCTGGGCAACGGAAATACACGCGTACTATCCGACCGGGCCGCAGCCCTAGTCGACCGCGCGATTTCCTGCGGTCCGGGCGGGCCGCCGGCATCGTTGCGACGAATGTGTAATAAGTTGTTGCACAGATTTGCAGCCGGGCGCGAGGTGTTACCAACGGAAACACCTCGCGGGCGCACCATCGGTGATCATTCCTGGTGACGTTTCACCGTTCGGACATCATTTCCCGCACCGACGCAATATACAATTGCGGTCGAAGCCGGCTCGGCAGACTGCGCGCGAATGCACGCGGGCCGTCCGGACGCATACTGCTTTTGCCATCATGATTGACTCATTACCCCCGATCCAGCCCGACCCGCCTGTCGCCGTTGCGCCCAGTCCGCAAATGGCCCCGTCAAGAGGCCGCGATGGAACGCTCTAGCAGTCACCTCGTCCTGATCCCCAGCTACAACCCGGGGCCCAAGGCTTATGACACGGTGCGGGCAGCGCGCGCGCAATGGAATCCTGTCTGGGTGATCGTCGACGGCAGCGACGACGGCACGGCGTCGGGCCTGCGGGCCATGGCCGAGGCGGATCCCGGTCTGCGTGTCGAAGTCCTGCCGGAGAATCGCGGCAAGGGCGCTGCCGTACTGCATGGCCTGCAACTCGCTCAGGACGCCGGATTCACGCATGTGTTGACCATGGATTCGGACGGCCAGCATCCTGCCTACGCGATTCCCGACTTCATGGCGCGCTCTGCTGCCGCCCCGGCAGCGATGGTGCTGGGCGAGCCGCAGTTCGGTCCCGAGGCGCCCCGCATCCGGATCTGGGGCCGCAAATTGTCGAACGCGTGGGCCGACCTGGAAACCCTGTGGATGGGCATCGGCGACTCGCTTTTCGGTTTTCGCGTCTACCCGGTCGCGCCGCTGATCGCCGTGATGCAGCCGCAGCGCTGGATGCGCCGCTTCGACTTCGATCCGGAAGCGGCCGTGCGTTTGTGCTGGTATGGCGTGTACCCGATAAACGTGCCATGCCCGGTACGCTATTTCCGCCCGGACGAGGGGGGCGTGTCGCACTTCAACTATCTGCGCGACAATCTGTTGTTGACCGGTATGCACAGCCGGCTGGTGCTCGGCTTCCTGATACGCTTGCCGCGCCTGCTGTCGCGCCGATTCACACGCGCCACGGCGTGTTTGCGCTGATGCGTGGGCGTGCCCTAGTACAGTGCCCCATTGACCGACAGCACCTGCGCCGAGATGTAGCCGGCGTCGTCTGAACAAAGAAAGCCCACGAGCGCAGCAACTTCGTCGGGGCGGCCGGCGCGGCCCATCGGGATCATTTTGCGGATCGTGGCTGAATCGAACGTCTCCTCGCTCATGGGCGTCTCGATCACGCCCGGCGCCACCGCATTCACGGTAATACCCCGGGTCGCCAACTCCAGCGCCAGCGACTTGGTGGCGCCGTGCAGGCCCGCCTTTGCGGCAGCATAGTTCACCTGGCCGCGATTGCCGCTCAACGCCGCCACCGAACTGATGTTGACGATCCGGCCCCAGCGCGTGCGTATCATCGGCATCAGCAACGGTTGCGTGACATTGAAGAAGCCATTCAGGGAGACGTCGAGCACGCGATGCCATTGCGCTGCGCGCATCCCGGGCATGACCGCATCGTCGTGCACGCCGGCGTTGTTCACCAGAATCTGGATCGGACCGTCTTCCAGTACCTGCTCCAGGGCCGCAGTGCACTGTTCCGGCGCCGTTACGTCGAACGCCAGCGCCCGCGCCGAATACCCGGCCGCCTGCAATTCGAGCGCCAGCGCCTCGGCCTTGGCAATCCCCTGATTGGCATGAATCAGTACCTCGTGCCCTTGGGCTGCCAGGCGCCGGCAAATCGCTGCGCCGATTCCGCCGCTGCCGCCCGTGATCAATGCACGTTTCATGTGCGCGCTCCCTGTTCGTCCAGATGGCGTCCTGCATCGAGCCTTACCGCGGCGCGTCCGCTTGCCACCGGCTGTGCACCGGCCGTCACGACGAACCGGTACACGACATTGTCGTCATCGCCAATCATGCGTTCGGCCTCGATCGTCAGATCGTCCGCCAAGCCGTCAAGCGCGGCCACCGACAGGTGCACGTCGCGCAGACTGGTCAGGAACCCGGCGCGTACCGGCGCCTGTCCGGTCGCGCACAAAGCGCCGTGCAGGGCCATTGCCTGGGCGGCGTATTCGATGGCGCAGGCCGCGCCGAGCCTGCCTCGATGCCGCAGCGGGTTGTTTTGCGCGCGATGGCTGTCGGCCCGGCAGACGATGCGGCATTCGTCCCAGTGAGACGCCTCGGCCAACAGGCACATGGCGCCCTGATGGGGTATGCGACGGGCGATCTCTGCGCGGTTCATGCGCACGGTTCCAGTTCGATGGCGAGTGCCAGGCCGGCCGGCGCCTCCAGGCCAAAGCTGCCGTGCTCGCGTCGTGCCAGCGCGGCCAAGGCCGGCAGGGCGCGCATCGACGGGGCAGCGTGCGCCAGCGCATCGAATGCCGCGTGACCGGTGGTACCCGGCGCAGCCGCGTCGACGCGCAAGGCGATGCGTGCGAGCGACGCGGGTCCCGGTTGCGGGCTGAGCAGCATGGCCGTGCCGCACGGCTCCGGCAGCGGGCGCAAGTCCGCCAACGGGCCGGCATATGGCGTGTCGTAGCAGATCAGCAACACACTGCGCCGTTCGGCCTGAACCTGGCCCAGGGCATCCAGCAGCCCCATCGAGAAGCTGGCATCGTAGGCGCTCAGCACATTGCAGGGTGCTTCGGCGTGTGCGGCGATGCCCCAATACCCGGCCGGCGCGTTGTGAACCGAATTGGTGAAGCGCGTGGGCGATACGGCGCGGTCCGGTTCGGCCAGCGCCGTGCACATCATGTGCATGTTGTCGCCGTCGCCACCCGATGCAGCGAACACGGTTGCAAGATGTGTCAGCGCTGCGCCGGACATGGCCGCCGCCTCGAAGCCGAGCGCCAGCGCAAGCCGCACAGGCTTGCCGACCCTGCGCCGCTCGGCCGACGGAAGCCCCTGCGGGGCGGGCAATTGCGTCGGCGCGGCCTGCCACGGCTGCTCGCCGCGCAGTTGTGCCGCGAGCATCGGCCAGTTGTCGAAACCGGGGCCGAGCGCGGCCACGCCATCCAGGTAACCGACCAATCCGGTCATGCATCCCCCTGCATCACGGCGCGGCGAAGCACCACGCTGGCGTTACTGCCGCCAAATCCGAAAGAATTGCTCATGACCACATTCAGCGTCTGGCGACGCGGTGTGAGCACGTAGTCGAGATCGAACGTATCGTCGATCGGATCACTGCCCGGACTGCCGGGGATCAACCCGTGCCTCAACGCGAGCGCGCCAATCACGACTTCGAGCGCGCCGGCTGCCCCGAGCGTATGGCCGGTTGCCCCCTTGGTGGAACTGACCGGTACGCCGTTTCCGAACAGGCGTGTGACTGCCAGCCCTTCGGCGGCGTCGTTGTTCGATGTGGCGGTACCGTGCAGGTTGAGGTAATCGACCTGCCGGGGCGTGAGCCCGGCGCTTGCCAAGGCTGCCTGCATGGCAACCTCGGCCCCGCGTCCTTCCGGTTGCGGCGACGACATGTGGTAGGCATCGCTGGATTCGCCCACGCCGCCGAGCAGTACGGCATCTGGCGGCAATTCGGCGGCAGGGCGTTCGAGCAGGGCGAAGGCTGCCGCCTCGCCGATGGAGATGCCGCGGCGCGCGGCGCTGTAAGGCCGGCAAGGCTCGGGGGACAGCAGTTCGAGCGAGTTGAAGCCATACAACGTCGTCAGGCACAAGCTATCCACACCGCCCACGAGCGCCGCGTCGATGATGCCGGCCTCGATCAAGCGCGCCGCGCTGGCGAACACCTTGGCCGACGATGCACAGGCGGCGGACACCACGAAGGATGGCCCGGCGAGTCCCAGATGGCGTGACACCACCTCGGCCAACGCATACGGCGTGTGGCTGCCGCGATAACTCGGCGGACGGACGAATGCACCGGAAGCGTCACGCTGGCGGTACGCCTGCTCGGTCTCCAGGATGCCGCCAGTGCTGGTGCCCAGAAATACGCCGACCCGGCCGGCGCCGTAGCGCTGCGCCGCACTGCGTACCGCGTCGGCGACGCCGTCCTGCGCCAGACCGAACAGGGCCAGACGGTTGTTGCGGCAGTCGTAGTCTGCCAGTGCAGCGGGCAGGCGGACGTCCGCTAGCGCAGGTACTTCGCCCACATACGCCGCCAGCCGGACGGTCTCGAATGCACATGGCACGAGACCGCTTCGATTGGCGGCAAGGGCGTCCAGCGAGGCCGTCAACCCGATACCGAGTGCGCTCGTCGCGCTGAACGCGGAGAGATGCAGGGCTTGCATGTTTCGTATTTCCATTAGCGTGAACTGGCCCTAGGCGCGCGGATCCGATGCGGCCAGCGTAACGGTACGCAATTTACGTGCGCGAATTTCAGCCAACAGGGCAGGCAATACCGCCACGATGACGGGCTCGCCCGCGGGCGTGCGTGCGGCGTGTCCATCGTGCAACAGCAAAATGTCGCCGGCGGCCAGGCCGCGGGTCAGCGCGGCGAGCACTTTGTCCGGATTGCCCTGCCGCGTATCGAAGCCGCGCCGGCTCCAGGTCGCCAGCCGCAGGCCGTGGCGATGCAGCAGTGGATCGAGAAACGGATTGCGCAGTCCGGCCGGGGCGCGAAAGAAGCGCGGCGCAACACCGGTGATGCCCGCCAGTGTACGCTGGGCGGCAGCCAGTTCGCGTGCCAGCGCCCGGGGGCCGCGCACTGAAAAGCTGTGATGATGGTGTTCGCTATGGTTCTCCACCGCATGGCCGCGCGCCACGATCTCGCGGCAAAGGTCCGGATAACGCGCCGCCTGGCGCCCGATGCAAAAGAAGGTGGCGCTCGCGCCGGCCGCGTCGAGCAGGTCGAGTACGCGCGGGGTCACGTCAGGATCGGGGCCGTCGTCGATGGTGATCGCGACTTCGCCGCGCGCCGCCGCAGCCGCCGGCAGGCGTGTCCAGTTCGGGCCCAGGAGCCGGCAACGCGGCCACAAGCCCGCTGCCGCAAGCAGGGCGTGATCGGCAATCACCGCGCCCAGCCACCAGGGCCAGGCCCCCGGCCGGACCCACCAGGCGAAGATCACGGCCACGTGCAGCACCGCCGAAACGACAATCAGCGGGCTCGGGCGCCAGCGTGCGGACCAAAGGTTCATGAACGTGCCTCGTCAACCTGACGATCCAGCATGGCCGAAAACAGCAGCGCCAGCAACGCGCCCGGACCTGCCGTGCCGCCAAGGGCGGACAGCACCGGCACACTGGAGAAGGCCAGCACGCCAAATCCGGAAAGCGTCGTGGCATTGGCCACCATCAGCGAGAGCAGCAGACTTGGCGAGCGTTCGCGGCCGACAAAGAAGAGCGCGTAGTTCGATCCGATCGCCACCACCAATAGCAAGCCTATCAGATGGAGCAGGTTCAGTGGCGTTCGCGCCAGCACGTGCGCGGCGGCGACGACGAGCACTGACGCCAGAAGCGGCAGCATCACCCGCCAGAGTTTCACGGGCGATCGCAAGACCAGCGCGAGCATCAGCACGACGGCGAGCATGCCGAACCCGACGAGTGCCAACGCTTCGTGCAGATACGCGCCGTAGAGCCGTTCGGATTCGGTCTTCAGATCGACCAGCCATAGCGGCTGGCCCGCGAATGCTCGTTGCAATGTCGCGGCGTCGATGCCGCCGGGTGGCGCATGCAACGGCAACAGGGCCAGGCTTTGGCCGGGGCGATCGATCAACATGCCGTCGAGCAGTAGCGCAATGGAGCTGTCGCGGTAGCTTGCCGGGGTCAGGAGCGGTGCCTGTCGCGCGGCGGTTACGGCTGCGACGAAGGGCTCCAGCCGTGACGCCTGGATCGGCAGGCCGTCCAGCGCCGTGTGAAGACGTGCACGCAGTGTGGCTTCGTCGGGCAGGCTCGCTCGGCGTGCCTGCTGTGTGGCCAGACTCGGCAAATATCGGCTGGGGCTTTCGTAGCCCGCGAGCAGGCCCTTCGCCACCAACGCGTCGAGTTGCGGCGTGAGTTGCTCGGTCTGGCGCAGCACCGCCTCGCGGTCGCTACCGCGTACCACGGCCAGATAGCGCACGTCGGGCGCCCCGAGGTCGCCGCGAAGTGCGGCATCCAATGCCTGCTGCTTCGCCGGCACCGGGCTGAGCGCGGCCAGTTCGCGGTTCCACAACGTCTCCCGGTAGCCGAGCAGCACCCCGAGCGCCAACAGCGCCAGCACCGGCACCAGCAGGCGCAGGCGGCGCATGTGCCGCACCGCGCACGCTGCGCCATGCGCCAGCGCGCTCAGGTCGCGCACCGCAAAGTTGGCGGGCAGTAGCAACGGCAGCACCCAACGGGTCACGAGTGCGGCGCAACCGAGTCCGGCGATTGAATACAGGCCGAGTTGCGCCAGTCCGGGGAATCCGGAGAAGAGCAGGGCGGAAAAACCGCACGCCGAGGTCAGCACCCCCAGGCGAATGGTTGGCCAGAAGCGCTCGCGCCACGTGCTGACGGCGCTTACGCCTGGCGCCCCCGACTGAATGAAGAGATAGATCGAATAATCCACCGCCTCGCCGATCAGCGTCACGCCGAAGCCCAGGGTGAGGGCGTGCACGGTGCCGAAACCGAGACTGACGGCGACCGCGCCGGCCAATGCGCCGCTTGCGACCGGCACAAGTCCCAGCAGCAAGACACGCCATGAGCGGTAAACCGTCCACAACAGGACGATGATGATCGCGCTGCCGAGCAGCGAGAAATGCAAGGCCTCATCGCGAATGCGGGCCCGTGCTTCCACGCCGAAGACGCCGGGACCGGACAACAGCAGACGGCTTCCGGCGAGCGCGGGATCGCGTGCCGACAATTGCGCGCGCGCGGCATCGAACGCGCGCCTGATGCTGGCGATGGCGGCCTCCTGGGCGTCGGTATCCGATCCGGCCGCGCGGGTGTAAAGCATCATCAGGGCGCGCCGGCCGTCTCGCGACGCCCAGACGCCTTCGCTCATCGTTGCGCCGTCGCGACTGGCCAGCACCGCGAGCAATTGGAGCGTTTCTCCGGTCGGGTCGGCCGGGAGCAATGACTTGAGCCAGGCCCCCGAGGGCAACGCCAGCGCCGTGATGCTGTCACCGATCGCGGCGTGAAGACCGTCAACGGAAAAGCGCTGCGGCGTCACTTCGGGGCTGAGCAGATAGCGCGCGCCGAACAACAGGCGACGCTCGTGTTCGAAGTTACCGGCCTCGCCATTGGCGACACTGGCGAAGGCCGGGTCGCGCCGCAGTCGGTCGGCCAGGGCACGCGACAGCGCGGCGCGCCCCTGGGGGTCGGCGCCTTCAATGCCGGCCAGGATCAGGCGCGACACGGTGCCATCCTTGAGTTGATCGACGAGAATTTGCTGCTCGGCCGTTGGCGCGGCCGGCAGGAATGCCGACATATCGGCGGAAAAGCGTGCGCGCGTCATCAGGGCCAGGCCCGCGAGTACCGTCAGCAGCCAGATCCCGACGATTACCGCACGGCGTTGCCTCACGGCGCCACCTTGTCGATTGTCATGAGCGAACGGTCGCCATCGGCCTGGAAAATCTCGATCTGCCGCAATTCCGCCCGCGCCCCGGCAATGCGCACCCGGCTGACCTTGGCGAGCATCTTGTCCGAACGCGGCGTCAGTTGCAGCGTCCATCGGTCATGGCGCCCGTCGAGTTCGATCCGGTAGGCCGCTTCCAGCGCACGCCGATCGCCGGCCAGGGTGGCGCGGATGCTGTCAATGAACGCCGCCACCTCGGGATAATCCTTCAGCGCGAGCGTCTGCCGGCGGCCGTTGCGCTCGACGGTGAGCGTGCCGGCGTCGAGAATCAGCGATTCGGCTTTTGGCTGGAGCGTGCGTTTTTCCAGATGATCCGGCGCCTCGAAGGCCAACTCGCCAGACGATTCCAGCGGCTTGTCGAGCACGCCCAGATATTGTTTTTCCGTGAACGTGGCGCGGGCCGAGCGGACCTGTGCCAGCTCGCCAAGCAAATTGCCGAGATTGAATTCACCGGCACTTGCAAGCAGCGGCAGGCCCCAGAGCAGAAATATGGCAAGCGAACGGCATTTACCCGGCATTGTCGGCCCAGAAGTCAAAAAAATTGAACCAGTTGTACGGCGCGGCGCGGCATTGCGCCTCGAGTTGTGTGACGTACGCTGCCAGCCCGGCTTGCAGCGCGGTGTTGCGGCCCGCGCCCGCGAGCGCGGAGAAATCCGCGAGTTCGGAAAAGTGCAGGCGGTACCGGTTGCCGCCGAGATAGATCCCTGTCATGAACAACACCGGACGACGCATCAGCGCCGCCAGGCGCAGCGGTCCCAGCGGAAAACTTGCCGGCTCCCCGAGAAATGGACACACAGCCTTCGCTTCACCGCCCACGCCGCGATCGCCCATCATGCCGACGAGGCAGCCTTCATCCAGGCGCGACTTTACGGTGAACATCGAGTCGATTTGCCCGATCGGCACAATCTCGCTGACCAGTCCGGGGTTGATGGCCGCCAGCACGGCGTTGATCTTCCGTGCGTTGTCCGGATACATCACCATGGCCACGCGCAGGCCGCTGTACCAGCGCCCGGCGGTGCGCAACACCTCGAAACTGCCCAGGTGGGCGCCCAGCAGGAATACGCCTTCGCCGCGCGCCATCACCCGATCGATCACCTCGCGCCCCTCGATCTCGATATCGAACAGGGTGTCGCGATCGTTCAACAGGTAGACCCGGTCGAGTACCGTCGCGGCGAAGCAGTGCAGGTGGCGCAATCGTTCCGAAAGCCTTGGTGGACGGCCGAACACGCGTGTCAAATAGGCCCGGGAGGCTGCGCAGGCCGGGCCGCCGGTGAACAGGAAATACAGGGCGATGGGATGCAGCAGGCATCGCGCGACACGGCGTCCCAGGCGCAGCGCGAGCCATCGCATCACACTGAGCCACACAAGCGAGCTGCGTTCCGGAAGGCGCGTCCACTCAGCGCGCGCCTTGCTCACGCAGCGCCTCCCCAGTCGAATTCGCACTGCGCCACCTTCGCGCCGCAGGCATCATGTGCGCTGCAACGCCAGCGCCCGCTGGCGGTTTGCACTGCCGTCACCGATAGCTGGCTGCCCGGACCGACCGGCGCAAGAAACTTGGCCGACGCCAGCGCGAGGGCGCCGGGGGCGCGCCCCAGCGATTCGCGCAGGGCCTCGACGATCAGGTCGAGCAAGGCCGCGCCCGGCAGGATCGGCTGCGCCGGAAAATGTCCGGGAAACGCCGGATGATCGTCCGGAACCCGCAGCGCCAGCGTCAGGCGCTCAGTCATTGACGGCTTCCTCCACCAGCGCGGCGCGCAGCCGGTCCAGCGGCAATTTGCTGATGACGTTGCGCGGCAGGGCCGTGACGAACTTCAACGGGCGCGGCAAGAACACCGGATCGATACGGCAGCGCAGCTGTGCGAGCAGCTTCGCCCGGGTCAGACCCGGCGCCACCACCAGCGCGGCGACACGGACCACGGCGTCGACGTCGTTTTCCTCGGGCAGGAAAAACACGCCGTCCTCGACGCCGGGGATCGCCAGCAGTTGCTGGGTCAGATAGTCCAGTGAACTGCGTTTGCCCGCCACGTTGACCAGGTCGGCGGTCCGCCCCAGCAGGCGGAAGTGTCGCGCGTCGATCAACGCCACGCGGTCACCCAGCAACTGCGCATGCCGCAAGTGACCGCCGGCGGCCATGGCGCGCTCGGTGCCGCCCGCTTGCAGCGAGATACCTGCCAGACATGTCCACTGTTCGGCGCTTGCGCTGCGCCGTGTCGCGAGTTGTCCGGTTTCGGTCGAGCCGTAGATCTCCAGCAGCGGCGCCTTGCAATAGGCCTCCAGCCGCGCAGCCAATGCCGGCGAAAGCGGCGCAGTGGCACTGGTCACCAGCGCCAGTTCGGGCAATGCGACATCGCTGTCGAGCAGGGTGCGCAGGTGAAACGGCGTGGAAACCAGCACGCGCGGCGCCGGCAGGCTTGCCAACGCTGCCGCGACGTCAGCCGGGTAGAAGGGGCACGCGTCCGTCAGCACTCCGCCGCCGAGCATGGGTCGCAGCACAGTCGACTCCAGGCCGTACATGTGCTGGGGCGGTACCGTGCCGAGCGCGGCGAATCCCGGTGTTTCATCCAGACCCAGGCCGGCCAGTCCGGCGAGCGTCGCTTGCGCCAGCTCGCCCCAATGCTTGTCATGGCCTTGCTGACGCCCGGTCGAGCCCGAGGTGAACAGACGGACCACTTTCTGTGCCGAGGGCAACTGCGACGGCGGCCAGCACGCAGCGCCTTCGGGCGCCAGATCCTCGATGCCAAGCCGTACGGCGGGCAGGCCGAAACTGTCGCCGTCCCGCTCGCTGACGAAGTGCAGGTGCGGATAGTCATGACGCAGATGGGCGATATTCTCCGCAGTGCTTGCGGCCGGCAGCACGCACATGCGTGCGCGCAAGGCGCAGGCGGCAAATACCACCGCGAACCAATAGCGGTTCTGGCACGCATTGAAGACTTCGCCTGCTGCGGGCAGGCGGGCCGCGACGCGTTCCACGTCCGCAAGAAATGTCCCCGCCGAGCGCGTCGTGCCTTGAAACCGTGCAAACGGCACGCCGGGCCCACGATGGACGATTAGCGCATGGCTGTCGGGTGTGTGCATCTCAATGTCCCCCTTGCGAGTCGCGCGGGGTGCCGGTATTCACTGCAGCATACGCGCGAAACGTGTCGACGAACCGCATTTCGGCGCGCCATTGGGGCAGGCGGTACAGCCGCAGCGCATATTCCATTGCGAACATCAGTCCTGTCAGCGGCAGCATCAGCAGATTGCTGAACGTAGACCACATGGCCAACGGCGCGAACAGGAACAACACGGTGGAAACGCTCGTCATCGCGACAAAAAACAGCGTCCAGGCGACCGTCACCTGATGCGTGTAACGTGCCAGCGCCGGGTCGAGCCGGCCATGAATCACCGCCGCGATCCGGCTGCAAAGCGGCTGTTGTCCCGCGAACAGGGTACGGCCGAACATGACCGCGAGGCACAGTTGCGTGCCGGCATCCTGCAGGAAGTACAGCCAGGAAAAATGCGCGGCGAACCAGTCATGCCGGTACCACTGTAACAGGGCGACGCCTGCCAGCAGTGGCAACAACAGCACGCGGCGCCCCGATGCCGCGAAAAACATCGCCGCGGCGGCGACCGGCGGCGCCAGTGCCAGCGCAATGCCGAGCCGGACGTGTTGCTGCGCGCTGGCCAGCACCCAATGCGAGAGCAGCAGGTAGGCCGCCAGCAGCGACGCGAGAAGGAACGCCCTGAACTTCATCAGCAAGTGCGATGGGCCGCAATGTGGGCGCAAAGGCTCGCCAACGAAGCGAAAATGCGCGTGTTGTCGTCGCTGTCGGAACGAAGCTGGAATCCATAGCGCTTGGACACGACCAGCGCGATCTCGAGAATGTCGATGGAATCCAGCTCCAGACCGCCGCCATACAACGGTTCATCCGGGGCGATTTCCTCAGGCGCAACCTCCAGATTCAGGGCTTCGACGATCAGGCCCGCCACTTCCAGCTCGAGTTTGCGGTTCGCCGCTTCTGACATGATACTTACTCCACGAATTCACGATGCTGCCGCCCCGTCGGTGCGGCGAAATTTTGTAATTTTATCAGTTGATGGTTTCGATACCTGTCACATATCGTCCATGATGACCTGCCCGTATCGAACGGCGGCGCGCCCGCTGCCTTCCGTTTCGCGAGCGGCCAATTTTAATGCAATCCGGTACCTGCGGCGGCGTCCAGATGTTGCAAATTGAAACAGTCGTAAATGTGGCTGGGCCGGGCGTTCCGGCGCGGCTATCATGAATGCGTTTCGGGGCGTGCTGCGTATGAGTGGCGGCCCGGCAGGGTATTTATTCGGAGTGGTATCGTGAAAATTCAACATGGCCTGTTGGCCGCATTCGTTTGCCTTATGTTGACGCCGCTGGCCGAGGCAGGGGTGAAGCACGCGGCGCACGAGGTCAAGGACGCAACGGTTCACGCCGCGAAGAAAACCGGCGGGGCCGCGCGGGACGCCGCTCACGCCACGGGGCATGCCATCAAGGACGTGGCGCATAACATCGCAGACAAGTCGCGCGAGGGCTATCACGCCACCAAGCGGGCAGTGCACAAAGCGGTGGAGTAGCCCGCGTTCGAAAATGCCGCCGCGTCACGACTTGACGCTTACGCCCCGCCGCAAGGCATGCACGGCGATCGGCAGGACCGATATCACCACGATGGCGAGCGAAAGCCACATCAAATGGGTGCGAATCCATTCGATGTGGCCCAACCAGAATCCCGCCAGGAGAAAGACCGCTATCCAGGTGATGCCGCCGCTGACGTTGAACAACAGAAAGCGGCGCCAGGTAGTATCGGTCATCCCGGCGACAAACGGCACCACAGTGCGCACGATCGGCACGAACCGGCCTAGGAAGATGGCGACGCCGCCATAGCGCTGGAAGAAGGCGTCGGTCTGGGCCAAATGCTTGGCCGAGATCCATTGCCGGCGAAGGATCACCTTGCCGAGCACCGTCCGGCCCACCGTAAAATTGAGCGCATCGCCGGCGATCGCGGCCGCCGCCAGCGCCACGAACGGCAACCCGACGGAAAGATGGCTGATGCCGAGAAACGCGCCGAGTGCGAACACGATGGAGTCGCCCGGCAGGAAAGGCATCACGACTACGCCAGTCTCCACGAAAATCACAAGCGTGATCAGCGCGAGGCCGGCGAGCCAGTCGGCCTGCAGATGCTGCATCAACACTTCGTTGTTGAACAGCCAACTCATCAATCCAGTCGTCAACATCAGTTTTGTACCCTCGCTAGGCTTGAATGGCCGCGTCGGTTGCGGTGATTCGCTCCACCCGGCAGCACATGCGTCATCCGGACGACCCATTGTGGCTGGTGATCGATAAAGATCAGTTGGCAGTTCTGCGGAGTCAGCCCTTCAACCTTCGGGTTCGTCATTTGGGGCTCCTGAGACGGTATGGACGCCATAAAGTGCGCGGATCGGGTTCCGCACACTTTACTGACAGGCCGCGTTTGCACGCGTCGGCACAAGGGCGGTGGGTAACGGCGCGCCATTGCAAACCGTTGCCCCGGACAACGAGATTTCGACAATAGGTCAAGCCTAGGTAAACCCCGTCCAAATTCCGCAGCTATTTCACCATCTGCAATCATCGTCATTTCATCTTGGTGCACGACATTTTACATGCAACATTTTCGCGACAAGGCGGTTTACCCCCACACACTTGCGGCGCGACAACTGGTAGCCTTGATCGTGCTGGCGACCGGAATCTGTCGTTGCATGCCCGCAGTGTGAATGACGATTTTCCCGCGCCTGCTGACGAGCACCTGACCACAGGAGGGCTTCATCATGCTGAGATGGATCACCAATTGGGCGGCACATCACGCACCCACGCCGGAAAAGCAAGCCGAAAGGGCGATGAACGAGTTGCGCATGGCCTTGTTTCAGGCCGAGCAGCGTGTCATGGACGCGCAGATGCATGCGGATTACTACCGGGCACGCCTGACATTTCTCGAAGAAGTCTCAAGACGCGGTATCGAACAGGTGTCCGATCTACGCAGAACCCAGCCTGAACCTTCGCCGGCAGTGAGGGCAGGGCCCAAGCTCACAGCAGCCCAATAGCCCAATAGCCCGATAGCCCGATAGCCCCGAAGGGCCAGGGCCTGTTCACGCCAATATCGGGCTTTGATGATTTCGATGCGGGCGTCACTCGCTGTTCAAAGCAGCTTGCACGCCTCATCGAACTCCAGACGCGGGCTGCGCGGGAACAACTTGGCCGGGTCGCCATAACCCAGATTGCACAGGAAGTTGGACTTGATATGGCTGTCAGGGAAGTATTCCTGATCAAACTTGCCGGTTTGGGCGTCGGCCGGGAAGAACTCGTGGTCCACTTTCGCTTGATCGAAACCGGACATGGGCCCGCAGTCGAGTCCGAGGGCGCGCGCCGCAATCATGAAATAGGCGCCTTGCAGCGAGCTGTTGCGCCGCGCTGTCACTTCGGCCAATTCGGGCGTGTTCGCGAACCATGAGCGCGCGTCCGCATGCGGAAACAGCATCGGGAGTTTGTCGTAGAACTTGCCATCGTAGCCGATGATCGCGGTCACTGGCGCGCTCATTGTCTTGTCGACGTTGCCCGGCGCCAAGGCGGGCAAAAGGCGTTGCTTTGCCTCAGGGGTACGCAGAAACAGGATGCGGGCCGGTGAACAGTTGGCGCTGGTCGGGCCCCATTTCATCAACGCATATAGTTCGCGCAGCGTATCATCGCTGACCGGCTTGGGCAGCCATTCGTTGTGGGTCCGCGCCTCGCGGAACAGCAGATCCATGCCGTCTTCACTCAATCGCTTGCTCATGCTCTTCTCCAGACGTCAGTCGCTTCAATGGCGCCGGCGCGGTCACAACGCTCGGAACATGGCTCGCGTTATCGGTGACTGCGCCGGCGTTGGCTAAAACCGGGCTTCTCCGCCATGGATTGTATACCCTCGAATGCGCTGAACAAGACATGCGGCACATGACATTGAGGATGCGCGCGGAACTGAAATTTCAAATGACTGCGCACGCGATGGTCGACGACGTTGACCCGGCCGAGGCCTACGCGTTCAAGCGGCAGGAAGAACAGGAGATTCAAGCTATCGAGGCGCCGGGGTTTTTTTATCCGGGAGTATCTGCATCGTTTTCAGAACCACGTGCTTGTCCAACCGCTGTGCCCCGTCCATTTTCCATTGCGCCCGCCGGAATGACTGCTCGCGGCCGGACAAGTGCAGTGCCACGTCGGTGATCCAGCGCTGCGTCGGCACGCTTTCGCCATGCAGGAATGCGACCAGCGCAAACAGACTTAACGCTACCGGCAGCATGCGGAGCTTCGGCGTGTCGAGCTTGCGCGTCAGATAGATAAAGGCCGCGCTAACGGCGAAGCCGACCACGCAACCGGCGACCGCCTCGGAAACCGAATGCGCCGCCAGGGCAACGCGCGACGCCGCAACGCCGGCGCTGAACAACAGGGCCAGCGCCACGCCGCCAAGACGGATACGCTGCGAGCGGTCCTGCAGCACCAGATAAGCCATGGTGGGAAACAGCGCCGCGGCCTGCATGGCGTGGCCGCTGATGCCGGTAAAGTCAAGGGCGCGAATGCCGATGCCCCAGCCAAGGAACAGCACCTTGGTGGTCACCACCAGCAACGCTCCGCCAACGAACAGCAGCGCCCAGATCAGCGCCATTCGCCATACCCGTCCGATCGCCAGCCATACTGTGACGGCGGCAGCCGCCGGTACCGTGACAGCCGCACCGCCAAAATTGGTCAACGTAATCCAGAAAGCTAACACCACGATATTCCGAAAGTCGACGCCGCCGCACCGCAGCGGCGTCGTTGTCATCATATGACATGTAACCGGTGTTAGCCGACTTGTCCATAGGGAAGGGGCCGAAGGGCGCGGAAATTGCGCGCCGGTGCCTGATCCCACCGGCATGAGAGTGGGCGGCTAGCCTGGTGGAGTGACAGCGTCCAAGCTGCGGGGGTCAGCTGGTTGCCGGCTTCCGAGCGGCGTTCGGGTCCGCGTGGCCGCGATGCCACCACCCGCCGCCCATCGCCTGAAACAACGCAGTGGTATCGGCATACCGATTTGCCTGTGCCTGTACCAGGCCGATCCGCGCCTG
Organism: Pandoraea terrae; assembly: GCF_902459695.1. Taxonomy (GTDB): domain Bacteria; phylum Pseudomonadota; class Gammaproteobacteria; order Burkholderiales; family Burkholderiaceae; genus Pandoraea; species Pandoraea terrae. The sequence goes on along the minus strand of NZ_CABPRZ010000002.1, from coordinate 161,854 downwards.
CTGGTACGCTTGCTGCGCGTTGAGCTGCGTCAAATAGCTGATATCGCCCAGTTCCAGTTGCCGCTGTGCAATTTTCAGGCTTTTTTCTGCAGCGCGTTCGGCGGCAAGCGCCGCGCTCAGCGAATCCGCGTCGGACTTCAGCGCGTGCAACGTGTCGGCGACATTCTGGAACGCGCTCAGTACCGTGCCGCGATATTGCGCTGCCGCCTGGTCGTACGCCGCTTCCGCGCCACGCTGCCGGTGCAGCAAGGCGCCGCCGGCAAAGATCGGCTGCGTGATATTGGCGGCCAGGCTCCAGAACGCCGTGCTCGTGCTGAAGAGCTCGCGGGCGATCTCGGCACTTGAGCCGTAGCTGGCGCTCAGCGTGATGTTGGGAAGACGCGCGGCCACCGCTACGCCGACCGCCGCGCTGGCCGCGTGCCATTGTGCCTGGGCTGCACGAACGTCCGGCCGTTGCTCGACAAGTTTCGAGGGCAGACTGACCGGCAACGCTTCGGGCAACTGGAGCGACGCCAGATCGAATTCCGCCAACAGTTTTTCGCTTGGGAATCGCCCCGTCAGGCGAGCCAGCAGATCCCGTTGTTGCGCGAGCTGCTTTTGCAGTGGCGGCAACGTGGCTCGCGCTTGCGCCAGCGCAGCTTCCTGAGCGGCGACATCGGCCATGGCCACCTGACCCAGTTCATATTGCTTGTGCAGCAGGCCCAGCGTCTTCTGCTGGATGCCGATGATCTCCTCCGTTGCCGCCAGTTGTCCTCGCAAGGCGGCTTCCTGGATGGCGGCGGCCACGACATTGGTGCTGAGCGTCAGGTAAGTCGCCTCCAACTGGAAGCGCTGCGCATCCGCTTGCGCGACCAGCGACTCGACCTGCCGGCGGTTACCGCCGAACAGGTCAAGCGTATAGGACACGGTAACCTGCGCAGTATGGAGGTTGAACAGATCGTCGCCGGACGCCGCCGGGCTGGCCAGCGGCGACGCAATTTGCTGCCGGCTCGGACTGTACGACGCCTCGATGCTCGGAAAATACGCACCCTGCTGGACACGCACGGCTTCATGGGCCGCGCGCAGCGCGGCGCGCGCGGCGTCGACATCCGGATTCTGCGTGAACGCTTCCTCGACCAGCGCATTGAGCGCTTCGGAGCGGAACAGCGTCCACCACTGGCCGGGAATATCCATGTCGCGCACAAATTGTTGCGCCGCGCCGCCCGTGACCTCGGCTGACACCGTTTTGGCGGGCAACGGCTCAGTGGTATAGCCGGCGGCCGCCGGCGCGGTGGGTGTGGCGAAGTTCGGGCCGACCGCGCAGCCCGTGACGAAACAGGTGGCTGCCGCGGCGGCGGCGAGCGGACGCAAGCGCGCGGCTAGCGAAGCATTGAACTGCAGCATGGTCGCACCGGATTTTCTTGTGACGCAGGCGATGGAGGCTCGATTCATGATCATGCCTCCAGCGGTTGCAGGTTTTGGCCCTGGCGAGCCTGACGGCGTTCGACGTAACGCTCGAGCGTGTAGTAATAGGTCGGCAGGATGAACAGGGTGAGCAGCGTTGCGACGACCAGGCCGCCCACCACCACCGTGGCCAGGGCGCGTTGCACGTCAGTGCCCACGCCGCTGGCCATGGCGGCGGGCAGCATGCCGACGGTCGCGACCGTGGCCGTCATCAATACCGGACGGAAGCGCTCTTCGGCGCCCGATATCACCGCCTCGCGCAGCGGCACGCCTTGCTCGCGCACACGGTTAATGTTGGCGACCATGATGATGCCGTTCTGCACCGCCACGCCGAACAGCGCAATGAAGCCGACGGCGCTGGCGACGTTGAGTGTTTCGCCCGTCACGCGCAGCGCAAACAGCCCGCCCAGCGTGGCCAGCGGCACCACGCCAAGAATCAGCACGGCCTGCCGCAGCCGGCCGAACTCGGCGAACAGGAACACCAGCATCAACGCGAGTACCAGCCCCATGATCAGCGTCAGGCGTGTTTGCGCCCGTTGCTGGTTCTCGAACTGCCCGCCCCATGACAACGCATACTTGCCGTGGTCGTACTTGACCGATTTGTCGATCTTGGCTTGCGCCTCGGCCAGGTAGGCCGACAGATCGCGATCACGGTAGTCGATCCGCACGATCAACACGCGCTTGCCCATCTCATGCGAGATGGTCGCCTCGCCACTCCTGTAGCGGATCTTCGCCAGCGACGACACTGGAATCTGCGCGCCGCCCGAGGCGGTGATGAACAGGCTGCCGAGCGCCTCCGGGCTGTTACGCGTGCGCGGCGGGAAACGCACCGTCACGCTGTACGTCCGGTCCGCCACGTAAACCTGGCTGACCGATGCGCCGCCAATCCCGGTCTGGATCAGGTTGGTGATGTCCGACACATTGATGCCATAGCGCGCGGCGGCCGCCCGGTCGATATCGACCACGATCTGCGGAATCGGCGGCTCCTGGAATATCGATGCGTCGGCAGTGCCGGGCACGGTATTGAGTGTCTTCACGATATCGCTGCCGATGCGGCGCAGTTCATTGAAATCGTTGCCGACCACGCGAATCACAAGCGGACTGTGCGCGCCGCCCACGGCGTCGTTGATGCCGTCGATGATCGGCTGGCTGATGCCTACCGAGATGCCGGGAATCTGTTGCAGCCGCGCATTGAGCTTGCGCACGAAATCCGCCTTGCTTTCGCCCTTCGGCCAGGTGTTGTACGGTTTCAGGCCGACCGGTGCCTCGATGTGCGACGGTGTCCACGGATCGGCCTGGCTGTCACTGCGGCCAAGCTGAGTGACGGCATACGAGACTTCCGGAAACGCTAGTACTGCGCTGCGGACTTCGCCGGCCATCTCGCTCGCCTTGTCGAGAGACAGCCCGGACGGCAGTTGCACCTGCAGCCACAGCGAGCCTTCGTCGAGGTCTGGCAGGAATTCCCGGCCGGTCGAGAACCCGAGCGCGACGACTGCCGCCAGCGCGGCAACGCCGACCGCGTACGATACCTTCGGCGCGGCGAGCAGGCGTTCGAGCGAGCGCCTGAAGCCTGCCTGCAGACGCTCCAGCGGCTTGTTGTGGAAGATCTTGCGCGGCTTCCTGAGGGCGACGTAGGCGAGCCCCGGCACCAGCGTAAACGTGCACAGCAGCGCACCAAGCAGCGCATAGGCGACGGTGTACGCCATCGGCGAGAACAGCTTGGCCTCGGCCCGCTCGAAAGCGAACAGCGGCAGGTACGCGGTAATGATGATCAATGTGGCGAACAGGATCGGCCGCGCCACCTGGGTGGTCGCGCCGAGCACGTCGGATTCGGTCAGGGTGGCGGTCGGATCGACCTCGCGTCGGCGCAGGATCGTTTCCGTCACGACGATGGCGCCGTCGACGATGATGCCGAAGTCAATCGCCCCGAGCGAAAACAGGTTCGCAGGCATGTGCGTGAAATGCATCATGATGAACACGGCCACCAGTGCCAGCGGGATCGTCGCCGCCGCGATCAGTGCGCTGCGCGGGCTTCCGAGAAACAGGATCAGCACGAGGCAGACCAGGCCCACGCCTTCGATCACCGTATGCGAAACCTGATGTACCGTGCTTTGCACCAGATCGTCGCGATCGATGTACGGCACGATGCGTACGCCCTGGGGCGCGAGTTGTTTGCGCAGTTCCTCGACCTTGGCGTGAACGCCCTTGAGGGTTTCCGACGGATTCTGATACTTGAGCATCTGGACGATGCCTTCGATCGTGTCGGGATTGCGGTCCTTGCCGAGAATACCTTCGCGTTCCTGATGGCTGTACGTCAGACGTCCGAGATCGCGCACCAGCACCGGCACGCCGTTACGCTGCGTCACCACGATGTTGCCGAGGTCGCCGAGCGTGTGGACCATGCCGATGCCGCGAATCACGTAGCCCTGCTCACCGCGCGAGATGCGGCTGCCGCCGGCGTTCGCGCTGTTGTTGTTGATCGCCGTGGTAACGTCGTTCAACCCCACGCCATAGCGCTGCAACTGGGGCGGGTCCAGTTCGAGCTGGTACTGCATGGTGAAACCGCCGAAATTGTCGACGTTGACCACGCCGGCCACTTGCTGCAGCGCGGGGATCACGACCCATCGTTGCAGCTCCGACAGCTCCATCAGGTTCTTAGTGTCCGATTCGAGCGTGTAGCGATAGATCTCGCCGGCCGGCCCGGTGACGGGATCGAGGCCCGGCGTGATGCCCGACGGCAACGTGGTGACCTGGCCGACACGCTCCATGATGCGCTGACGCGCCCAGTAATCCTCGACGCCGTCGCGGAACACGAGCGTGATCAGCGACAGGCCGAAGGTGGACGACGAGCGAATCGACGCCACACCGGGCGTACCGGCCAGCGCGCGTTCGAGCGGCACGGTGATTTGCTGCTCGATTTCCTCGGCCGCGAGGCCGGGCGCCTGCGTGGAAACCTGCGCGGTCACGTCGCCAATGTCGGGGTAGGCCTCTACTGCCATCTGGGTCCACGTGTAGTAGCCGAACGCGGTCACCAGCAGCGCGACGATCCAGACGACCACGCGCTTTTGCAGGCAAAGGGTGATGAGACGATTAATCATTGAGAAGCACCCCGCCCTTGACGACGATACGATCGCCTGCGGCCAGACCGGCGGTGATGCGGGCGCCGTCGTCTTCGCCGAAGCCCGGCTGCACTGCACGTTTGACGAAGATCCACGGTGCAGTCTCGACCCAGACCACGGTGCTGTCGTTGTTCATCAGCAGCGCCGAATTCGGCACGAACACCGAGCGTTGTTGCGGCACCGAGAACGTCGCGGTGGCAAACATGTTCGGCTTCAACTTGCCGTCGGCATTTGCGAAGCTGATCCGCACCTTCGCGCGCCGTGTGTCGGGATCGAGCACGTCGCTGACGAACGACACGGTGCCGTGGAATGTCTGGCCGTGGAAGGCCTGAAAGGTGACGTCCACGGGCTGGTCTTTCGCAATCTGGGCGAGATTGCTCTCGGGCACATTGGCCGTCACCCATACGGCGTCAAGGTTGGCGACGGTCATCAGCGATGCGGTCAGGTCGTTCACGTAGGCGCCTTGCGCGGTCGAGAGCGCCGTTACGCTGCCGGTGTTCGGCGCGGTCAGGACCAGCCGGCGGCCGTGCGTCTGCATGTCGGCGCCGATGCCGCGCAGCCGCGTTTCGGTGCGGGCGTATTCCGCCTGGGCCTGGGCAAAGTCGCTCTCGGCCTGCTCGAGGTCCTTCAATGCCCCGGCGCCGGCTTCGCGCAGCGCGCGCACGCGCTTGAGGGTGTTGTCGGCACGGTGCAGCACGTCGCGGGCCTTGTCGTCGTCGGAGAACGCCTGGGCCAGATCGCCCGAGTCGATCACGGCGAGGGGCTGTCCCTTGACGACCCGGTCGCCGAGACGCACCTTCAATTCGACCACGCGGCCGGTCACCGGTGGCAGGATGTTGAACGTGCGCGCCGGATCGGCTTCGACGGCGGCGGGCAGGGGCAGGCTGTGGGGCAGGTCGCGCGTGCCGACGGCTTGTACGGCCAGGCGCTCGCGCAACGCCGATTGTGGCGGCACGACGATCTTGTCGCCGTCCCGGATCAGGATGACGGGCTTGTCGTCATCGCGCTGCGCGGAAGCGTGGCTCGCCGTGGAAACGAGGCGAAGCGCCGGCACGGCGCAGGCCAGCGCGACGGCGAGCGTGACGCTGGCAACGGCCAGACGTTTGTTGCGGCGTGGTAAGCGGAATACGGACATGGTGACAACTCTGGATTGGAATACTTATCAGTGTGGTTGCAGCACATGTTGCGCGTATGAATCCACCGTCCCCGATAACCCGTTGTCCTGCTGCCGGCGCGGAATGCCGCGCTCAGGCCGCACGTCCCCGGGGCGTACGAGGGTTGGCCGAATGGGGTTCGGTCAGCGGGTCATCGGTGACGGCGCGCGTAACGGAACGCGCGACGGATTCAGTCGAGAAATGCGCTATGAAGCAAGCGGTAACGTGCGCCTCGGCACAAGCGTCAGGCGAAACGCCGCAGCGTCCGGATCAAGCCGTAAATGCGCTCGGTCCAGCCGCGCGGACGCACCGATTCATAGGCGTTGACCGGGAAGAGGTCTTGATGGACCGACTGGGGAAGGTCGGAAAGCAGCAGATAATATTTCATGGCAGTACTCCAGCGAGGGTTCCCGCGGGCACCGCCGATCGTTCGTCCTAGGCGCGTAGCGGCGGGACGACAATAAATTCGGGGCGGCGACGCCTGACGGGAGGTAAAGGCGAATTGATCAGGTCGGGGCATAAACAACAACTGTCACTGTCAGTCACGATCGTCTCCGTTCAATCAGTCCATGCCGGCGCAAATGCGGCATAGCCCGTGGGTGGCAAGATGCGGGCAGACAAAGCCTGCCCGGCGCGCCCGCGAAAAACCGGCGCGCGGCAACCGGCGTGCGGCCAATGATGCGCCGCATGCGTATGACGCCTGGCATGCGCACACGCGTGCGCCTGCCGGGCAGACGGGTCAAACTAGGGAAAGGTGATGCGCGAACAACTTGACGGCGCACCCTCTCGCACTCCGGCGAGACGGTGGCCACAGAATGGGGCGGACGTCAGGCCGGATTTACCGGGGAAACGGTAACGGGCAACTACTGCAATCCAATTTGGGAACTCCCCAATTCAATTTTGACTGGCGCGAATGTTACTCGCGCCGCGACGCTACGGTCAAGCGAATTGTGCGACGGTTCCGTTGCCATGACGCCGCACGCAATATGAATATGCGGTGTCATGGCCGGGACGCGGAGGCGCCTGCGTCGCGCGCGTTCAGTGGGCAAAAATCATCTGCCCGATCTTCACGACGACGAGTCCGGCCGCGATGAGCAAATAGGCCCGCAATACGCCCATCCAGATGCGCGTCGTCAACGTCAGACGCGGCGGCGGCAGCCGATCGAGCGGCGGCATGCGCCATTGGGCGCGCAAGGCACGGCTGTACTGTGGACGGTAGGCGCGGGCGCCAGCATCGCTGCGCTTTCGCAGCACTGCGGTCAGCGCGGCCGCGCAGGCAGCGAGTACCGTTCCGCCGCCGAGAATGCCGAGAATCGTTTTGCCGGCGATATCGGGGTAGATGACTGACGCGGTCAAGATGATGGAAAGCATCACGAGTACCCAGATCACTGCACCGGTAAACAGGTTCAGGCGCGTCGAGTTGACCCATGGACCCAGCACCGTCCGGTCGTTGCACAGCAACAACAGGAACACGGTGGCGCTCGGCAGCAGGACGCCGGCGAGGGATTGCACGGCCTCGGTCAGCAGGCCCAGCGGCGCGCCCGGCGCCAGGACCAGCGCAGCCGAACCGGACACGAGACCGAAGTACACGAGGTAGAAGCCCTTGGCATCGCCCACACCCCGGTGCAGCGAGTGACGGATGGCGAAAACGTCGCCGATGGCGTAAGCGGTCGACAGCGATACCGACGCCGCGCCGATGATGCACGCATCGATCATCGCGATGGCAAAGATCACGGACGACGCCCGGCCAACGTGTTTTTCAAGGCCGGCCAGCACGCCTGCCGCATCGGTGAAGTTCCCGAATTCAGGTTTGCCATGGAATAGCGCGGCGGCGAACGCCATCATCGCCACGGCCCCGATCATCACGAGCCCGATGCCGATCCACAGGTCGGCCTTTTCATAGCGGATGAAGCGGGGCGTGATGCGCTTGTCCACCACATAGCTTTGCTGGAAGAACAACTGCCAGGGCGCAACCGTTGTCCCGACGATGCCGATCACCAGCAGCATCACCTCGCTGAGCTTGCCGCCGGACGGCCACCCGGGGATGAAGAAATCGTGCGCCACCTGGCTCATGGGCGGATGCACGGCCACCAACACTGGCACCAGGAGCAGGCTGGCGAATACCAGCACCATCGCAAAACGCTCGAACCGCCGGAAGCTCCCCGTGCTGACCGCCGCCATGGTCAGCAACGCGGCAATGGCGACACCCCACAGGGGCGAGACGCCGAGGAACCCGACGGCGAAGGTGATGCCGACGAACTCGGTCACGATGGTCAGCGCATTGAGGACAAACAGGTCGATCACGCTGAAAGCGCCCCAGAACCTGCCGAAGCGCTCGAAAATCAGACGCGCGTGGCCAACGCCGGTGACCGCGCCGAGCCGGAGCACCATTTCCTGGTTGACATAGAGGACAGGCACCAGCAACAGCAACGTCCACAAGAGCGTGGTGCCGTAGTTCTGGCCTGCCTGGGTGTATGTGGCGAAAGCCCCCGCGTCGTTGTCGCCGACCATCACGATCAGCCCGGGGCCGAGGATGGCAAGCAGCGTACGCAAGCGCGCGAGCCAGCCGTTACGCGGGCCGACGTCGTGGCGTGCGATGGTGCCAAAGGCGCCATGGATGTCGCCCACATGCGCGTCGTCAAGGACCGCTTCACGGGGCTGAAAGATTTCTGTCGAAGTTGTCATTGTCGGATCTTCGTGGCTTGTGGGATGCCGGAAGATCCAACGCCCGTGTCCTTACGTCACGTTGGAAGCATGGCCGGCACCCCGGGAATGCATGAAAGCAAAACCGGGCATAAGGGAACGGGGTCACTGCCAGACATGACACCTCCTTTGCGCGAACCGGCGCACGTACGCCAACCTGTGCGCAACCGTGCGGCGCCAGACGACGTGCGCGCGATTGCGCTTCCATTCGGTGCGGGATAACTTGCGACGCGCACCGTCTGCCTTGGGGGCAAGACGGCGGCTGAGGAAAACGAGCGGGCCGGCTTGCCGTTCAGGCAATGCGATTGATCAAAGATCGACTACAGGAACCGTCCAAGGTGGTAACTCTCGCTGTATGTGAGCGGTTTCGGGTACTGCCATCTTCTTCAGTCAATGACATTTTTGCGCCTGCCGCAAATACTATTTCGGCCGTGCTTACCCTCATACCGGCGGTCTCACGACACCCCGAAATGGGACACTTTATTGCGTCCGGTCATTTTCGCCTTATAGAGCGCTTCGTCGGCGGCCTTGATCACGGCAGTCAGATCGTCATTGGCGCAGGGTTCCCGGCTCACGACGCCGATACTGGCGGTGACGCGTCCGTATTCACTGCCCGCATGCTCGATGGCGCACTCGCAGATGGCGGTGCGGATCCGCTCGGCGATCTCGGTCGCGCCGTCCGGGGTGGTATTGGGCAGGACGACCACAAACTCCTCGCCACCGTAGCGCGCCGCGGTATCGACCGGACGACGAATGTTTCCGGTGATGCACCGTGCCACGGCTGCCAGGGCATCGTCGCCGGCCTGATGCCCATAGGTGTCGTTGTAGGCCTTGAACCGGTCGATATCGACGAACAGCAATGACATCACGCTCCTCGTACGCTTGGCGCGACGCCACTCCTGGTCCAGGATCTCGCCGAGACTGCGCCGGTTATTCAGCCCGGTCAGGCCGTCGGTCCGCGCCAGCAGTTGTAGTTCCGATTCCGCCCGCATTCGACGGCGCAGCTGCACGCTCAGCAACATGGAAAGGGCGATGAAGGCCACCCCGAAAGCCACCATGAGCGAGCCGATGGTCACTGCGCGCCGGCGCCAGTTTGCATAGAAATCCTGCTCGGCCGCCGCCGTCATGATGATCAGCGGCGCGTTTGGAAAGTTCTGAAACCAGTAGAGCCGGCGAACGCCGTCGATCGAGGCCGTTTCGCTGAAGCTTCCCTCCGGTTCCGAAATAAAACGCTCGAATGTCCTCGCGCCTCGGATATTGCGGCCGACGATCTTGGGGTCGTACGGCTGCCGCATGATCATGACGCCATTCCGGCCGATCAACGACAGAGATCCATGGGGCCCGAGGGCCAAGCCGGCGAACAAGTCGCGAAAGTACTCGAGATTCACGGCCAGCAGCACCACGCCGGCGAACGATCCGTCCGAATGGGAAAGGCGTCGCGTGAGTGCAATGCTCATCGCCCCATCCCTCAACCGCGACTGGAAAGGATCGCTCATGTATAAACCGGTATCCGGGTGGTCGCGCTGCACGGTGAAGTAGGGGCGGTCGGCGAAATTGCCTTGCCGGGGTGTGTCGCTTGCCGAGTCCATGACGATGTTGCCCTGGGCATCCAGCACGAGCAACGAGCCCAGATATTTCGCGGTCGTGGCGCGGTCGAACAGCACTTCGCGGCGAAGGCGGGGGGGGAGCGCCATCACCTCGGGTTGTTTGACGCCATCGACGACAGCCTGTAGCGACAGCGCATACAGTTCGAAATTGCGCTCGATGTCCCGTTGAGCGATCAGCGCGATATCGCGTAATGTGTCGCGCGTGTGGTCCTGCGCGTCTTGCCGGCCCTGATACAACACCACTGCGCACAGGCCGACCATGACGACCGCAATCATCGCGCCGCACGCGGCGACCACCAACGATGACGCCGACAGCCGCTGCCACATGCCGCTGCCCAGGCGGGAGATCCAGTGTCTTTCGGTTTTTGCCATCTTTCTTGACCGAATCTGACTTCAGGTGTTGATGGGGTCCCCGCGACGGGGACTCACACTTCCATCCGCAATGCCTGCATCATTCTACAACCGAGTGACTGGAAATAGGCGGCTGAGGGATACACTGGATGCTTGCCTTCATTGCCAACACGCCCGGACAGGCGGGAGTCAGTCGGCCATTTGCCCGAACCGGCCGCTGTTGAAGTCGGCTATGGCAGGCAGGCGGGCTGGCAAGCGCCGTTCCCAAACCGTGATTTCAGGGGGCATCATGAACGTCAGATGGATTTGCGTGACCGCAGTGTGTTTGGCGTCCGTTGCCGCGGTCGCGAAGGGGGCAGGGCCGGGTGGCGCTGCGCCTGACGCGGCGCCAAGTGTCGCCGCCGTCGCCGCCGACGGCGTGCAACACATCACGATCGTCGGCGGCGACTATTACTTTCGCCCCGAACACGTCGTCGTCAAGGTCAACACCCCCGTTGCCCTGACGGTGAGCGTGGAGCGAGGCATCATCCCCCATCGCTTCGTGCTCAAGATTCCGGGCTCGGACGTGTCGATCGACGAATCCCTGGGCCAGGAGCCCACCACGTTCGCATTCACGCCGAAGGCTGCCGGCAAGTACCCGTTCTACTGCCCCAACCGGCTGCTTTTCTTCAAGAGCCACCGGGAGCGCGGTATGGAAGGCGTTCTCGAGGTCGTCGAGTAAGATCCTTCAAAAAGTTCCCCTGAGTTAAAAAAATATTGATAATAAAAATAATTCTCAGTAACATCTCCTGCCGTCAGGAATGGGTGGCATTTTCGACATCCATTCTATTTTCGTCGTGAGACGAGTGATCATGAGCAGGGGACAAATGAAGTACACGTCGTTCAATCTGGCGGCTCGCGCGCTGCTGGTTCTCGCGGCGCTCGGCAACGCGGGCGCTTCGCTCGCGGCCAGCGCCGCATCGGGAAAATCCTCGCCAGCCACAGTCAAGAAGCTGGAAGCGAAAGTCGACGACTTGTCGCAACAGCTCGCTGAACTGAGGCAGCAGCTTCAGGACATGAAGCAGCAGAATGCAACGCTCGCCACGCAACAGCAGCAAACGGCGCAACAGACGCAGCAAACCGTCGTGACACAGCAACAGCTGCAAACCGAAGTCGCGGCGGCAACGCAAGCCGCGCAACAGGCGCAAGCGAAGATCAGCCCGTGGGAGAACGTGTCGCTGTGGGGTTATGGCGAAATCTATTACGCGCGCCCGACGCGCCGCTCGGACTTGACCCGCGCGGATCTTGCACGTGCCGTTTTCGGCATCGGCTACCAATTCGACGACAAGACGCGCTTCAACTCTGAATTCGAAATCGAACATGCCATCACGTCGGCTAGCGACGTGGGCGAGTTCGAGGTCGAGCAGTTCTATGTCGACCACAAATTCAATGACAAGATCAGCGCGAAAGCGGGCTTGTTCCTGATCCCGGCGGGGTTGCTGAACGAAAATCATGAGCCGACCAACTTCTACGGCGTGCAGCGAAATTTCGTCGAGACGTTGATTATTCCGAGCACTTGGCGCGAAGGTGGGGTGCAACTCTACGGTGATACCGATTTCGGCCTGGGTTGGAATGTCGGCCTGACCACCGGACTCGATCTGTCGAAATGGAATTTCTCTCCCACGTCGCCGCAATATCAGTCGGCACTGGAACTCATCAACAATAGCGTGGCGCCAATGCAGGCGACCCACCAGGAATTGGCTGGCGCGAATGCGCAGAAGTTGTCGCAGTTCGTGGCGCTGAACTATCGCGGACTGCCCGGGTTGACGGTCGGCGGGTCGTATTTCACGGGTGGCGTTGTCCGCAGCATCCCCGACGTCCCGAATAATGAACGCGTCAATCTGTGGGAAACGCACGTGCGTTACCAGCCGGGCAAGTGGGATTTTTCGGCGCTGTACGCGCACGGTTCGTTCACGCACACGGCGGAAGCCAACGCGTTGAACCCTGGGGCGACCAACCCGCTGCCGGCGTCATTCTATGGCTGGTATGCGCAGGCGGCGTATAACCTGTGGCAAAGCGGCGAATATCGCGTCGCACCATTCCTGCGTTACGAGCGGTACAACATGGCGGCCAGCTACGAAGGCATTGCGGCGGGTGCCTCCACGACGCCGGACGGGTTCCCGAGCCCGCGCGACACGGTTGTCACGATCGGCGCCAACTTCTATTTGAACCCGAAGGTGGTTTTCAAGATCGACTACCAGCGCTTCAAGGTCAATCGTGATTTTTCGCGGATCGATCTCGGCCTGGGCTTGCAATTCTAAGGAATTCCATGCGCTATTACCCGCTCCCTGTTTCGGTGGCGATCGTGGCTGGTGCCGCATCGGCGGCAGCGCTCGTTCCGACAGCCGTTTTTGCGACCGACTACATGTCGGCGCCAGATGCGCAAAAGCTGATGTTTCCGGAGGCCACAGCATTCGTCCCGCAGCCCGTCGTGTTGACGCCTGACAAGATGAAAGAAATCGCCGCGCATGCCGGCGGCGTGATCAATAGCGTCTCATGGAAAGTATTCGCGGCAATGCAGGGCGAGACCGTATTGGGTTACGTGGTGACCGACGCGGTCATCGGCAAATTCCAGTTGATCAACTATGCGGTCGCATTCGGGACCGACGGTGCGATCAAGGATGTCGAAATTCTCTCGTATCGCGAAGAACATGGTGGCGAGGTGCGCACGAAGGCATGGCGCAGGCAGTTTTTTGGCAAGACAGCCAGCGCGCCTTTACGTATCGGCAACGATATCGACAACATCAGCGGTGCGACGCTCTCGTGTACTCACCTGACTGACGGGATAAGGCGTATTGCGAGTTTCGTTCAGCTTGTGCTTGTCAAACACTGAGGCGCCGACGGTGCAGGAAGTCGCCGGCATGTCGATCGTCCGCCGCGCCAAGCCGCTGCTGGGCACGCTCGTCGATATCGCCGTGAGGGCTGAAGATGCGCAGCATGCCCAAAGGGCACTCGCGAGCGCCTTCGCGGAATTGGCGACCGTACATCGGCTCATGAGTTTTCATGATAGCGAAAGCGATGTCAGTCGCATCAATCGTGCGGCGGTGGGTGCCCCGACCCGGGTCGATTCGCGCACGGCGGAAGTGTTGCGCGCGGCACGGTGTTTATCCGTCGAATCGCAGGGCGTTTTCGACTGCACCGTGGCGCGCGAATTGGTGCAATCGGGCTTGCTGCCCGCCGCCGCGCAAAATGTCGTTCCGCTTTCCGGCGACACCCCGGCAGACCCGTGGTCATTGGAAGGCGATCTGGTGGTCAAAAGCATGGACTGCCTGATCGATCTGGGCGGCATCGCCAAGGGCTACGCCGTCGATCGGGCGACGGCGGTTCTCGCCCAATACGGCGTGGCCGATGCGCTGGTCAACGCGGGCGGCGATCTGCGCCACCACGGTGAGACACCGGCAACGATTCATTTGCGAGACCCGGCTGACCCGGGACGCATCGGATCGGCAACCTCGCTCCTCAACGCGGCCCTGGCCAGTTCCGCGACGAGCGGCCTCAATGCGAAGGGCACGAGCGCCGTATCGGCACTGATTGACGGGGTAACGCGCTTGCCGTTGCCGCTGGGGGAGGGCGCGAGTATCATCGCGCCAAGTTGCATGATGGCCGACGCACTGACGAAATTTGTGCTTGCTGTGCGGGCGACAAGCCACCCGCTGCTTGACCGCCACCGCGCGCGCGTGGTCTTCTACCGCTTCGCCGGCCCTTGACGCGTTATGCAATCTCCTCCCCATTCATCCAGGCACCTCAGGCCGTCATTGCGACTCGGTGCTGTCAGGCGTTACGCCTTGTATTTGATCATCGCCGCGTTATTCGCGACCGGCACGCTTTGGCTTTACGTGCATATGACGCGTGTGGACGACGCGATGCCCAGCCCGCTTGAGCCGTGGGCGATGAAACTCCATGGGGCCGCCGCCATGGGAATCCTCTATTTTGCGGGGACGATGCTCCATGGTCACATGCTGCACGGTTGGCATAACCGCCGGAACCGCCTGGCCGGAGGGGTCACGGCCTTGGTCTTCGGTATGCTTGCGGTGACCGGATACGGCTTGTACTACTTCGGCGGCGATGCCGTTCGCAGCGTAACGGAATGGGGGCATTGGATCGCCGGATTCGGCACGCCACCGCTGCTGTTCTGGCACATCGTCACGGGGCGCCGCCGCCGGCAAACGCCGATACTGTCCCGGAACGACAGGCGCCACGAAGCCCACGCAACGCGGCACCGGTCCAAGCCGGATGCGGACACCCGCCCGTAACGGCGCTCAGGTTGGCAGCACCAGGTCGGCGATCACGGCCGCGAGAAATCGCGCCGCTTCGCCGCCCGTGACCACCCGGTGGTCGAAGGTCAGCGACAACGGCAGCACGCGGTGTACGGCAGGGGCCCCGTCCACGGCCACGACCTGTTCGTGGATCCTGCCAGCGCCAAGGATCGCCACCGTGGGCGGCACCACGATCGGGGCGGCGTACTTGCCGGCGATCATGCCGAAATTCGATAGCGTGATGGTGTTGCCGCGCAGTTCCTCCGGCGCGATCTTGCGGGCCCGGATGTCGGCCCGCATCAAATCGAGGCCGCGCCGCAAGTCGGCCGCGTCGCGATTGCCGACGTTGCGCAGCACGGGCACGAACAACCCCTCGGGCAGGTCGACGGCGATGCCCACGTCGATGTGGTCGAGCACATGGCGCCGCCCCGTGTGGCCTTCGTACCAGGCGTTGAGCGCCGGTTCCGCGCGGCATCCCGCCACCAGGGCGCGCACGAGCCGGATCGTGATATCGGTGCCGGGCGGCCACGCGTGGATATCGGCGTCGTCGATGACGGTGGCCGCGGCCACCTCGCTCTGCGCCCGCGCCATGTTCTGGGCCATCGCTCGCCGCACACCGCGCAGCGTCTCGGCCGGGCCGACGTCGGCCAAGGTCTTGGCGACACGCCGAACGTCGGCGGCCGTGATCACGCCGTCGGGCCCCGAAGGCGTGACCATCGACAGGTCGACATCGAGCTGGCGCGCAAGCGCACGGACGGCCGGCACCGCCTTGACCCCCGCGCCGCCATGCCCAAGGGACGCCGGCGTCTCGGCCACGACCTGCGTGCCGACTTTCATCGCACCGACCAGCGTGCCCGCGTCGGCATCCTCGCCTGCGCCTTCGAATCCGACCAGCGGCGCGCCCAGGTGCACGAGCTCCCCGACCTTGCCATACCGCTTGGCAATGCGGCCCGCGTACGGCGACGGAATTTCGACAATGGCCTTGGCGGTCTCGACGGAAAGCAGTGGCTGGTCGACCACGACGGTGTCGTCTTCCTTGACATGCCATGTGACGATTTCGGCTTCCTGCAGTCCTTCGCCCAGGTCGGGCAGCTTGAAGATTTTCATCGCGGCTCCTTCGGCTCGGGTCGACCCAGGCGGGTTCACACGGATTCCAGCGTTTTGCGTACGGCAGCAACGATGCGTTCGACGCTCGGCATGTACTCATGCTCGAGGCGCGACAGCGGCACCACCACGTCATATCCCGTTACCCGCTGCACGGGCGCCTGCAATGAGTACAGTCCGGCTTCGGCGAGGTTGGCTGCGATCTCCGCGCCGAACCCGGCCGTGCGCGGCGCTTCGTGGACGATCACACAACGGCCCGTCCTGGCGACCGAGTCGAGAATCGTCTGCATGTCGAGCGGCTTGAGCGTGGCGACGTCGATCACTTCAGCCTCAATGCCTTCGGCGGCCAGCGCGTCGGCCGCCGCCAGCGATTCCTGCAACATGGCACCCCAGCTCACCAGTGTCACGTCGTTGCCGCTGCGCTGTGTAAAACACACGTCGAGCGGCAGGGCCTCGCCGTCGTCGGCGACTTCCTGGCGGAACAGCCGGTACAGGCGCGTCGGCTCGAGAAAGATCACCGGGTCGGGGTCACGAATTGCAGCCAGCAGCAGGCCGTAGGCGCGCGCAGGCGTAGACGGCACAACCACCCGCAACCCCGGGATGTGCGCGAACAGTGCTTCCGGGCTTTCCGAGTGATGCTCCGGCGCGTGGATGCCTGCACCGCAGGGCGTGCGCAACACCATGGGGCAGGACATTCGGCCGCGGGTACGGTGCCGCAATCGCGCTGCATGATTGAGGATGTGGTCGATCGTCGGATAGACGAAGCCCGCGAACTGGATTTCGGCGACGGGTTTGAGCCCCATCGCCGCCATGCCGACGGCAACACCCGCAATGCCGGTTTCCGCCAGCGGGGAATCCATGACGCGCTGGTCGCCGAAGCGAGCCTGCAGGCCTACGGTGGCGCGAAACACGCCGCCGTCGACACCGATGTCTTCACCGAGCAGGACCACATCGGGATCGTGCTCCAGTGCATGGGCAAGCGCCTGGTTGACCGCTTCCACAAGGTTGATTTCGGCCATGATGAACTCACGAGCGAGGGGCGAAATGCTGTGCGCTTGCCAGTTGCGCGCGCAACGTGTCGGGCAGCGCGGCGTAGAGATGCTCGAACATCGCGGCAGTCTCCGGCGCCGGCGCGGCGAGGTAGTCGTCGACGGCTTGCGCGACGGCCTGCGTGCAATGCTTGAGCCATGCTTCTTCCTGGGCGGCGTCCCACAGCCCTCGCTTGACGAGATAATTGCGCAGGCGCACGACGGGCTCCAGGACCCATTGCGCCTTGACGGCGTCGTTGTCGCGATAGCGCGAGGCATCGTCGGCGGTGGTGTGGTCGCCGAGCCGGTAGGTGATGGCTTCAATCAGCGCCGGGCCGTGGCCGTTGCGCGCCTTGTCGAGCGCTTCGTCGGCCGCCTGGCGTACGGCGATCACGTCGTTGCCGTCGACTTGCAGGCCCGGGATGCCTGCCGAGAGGGCCTTCTGCGCGAGGGTCTGTGCGGCAGTCTGGCGATGGCGGGGCAGCGAGATCGCCCACTGGTTGTTGTTGACGACGACGACCAATGGCACTTGCCAGACACCCGCCATGTTGATGCCTTCATAGAAATCGCCTTTCGAGGTGGCGCCGTCGCCCATGATGCACACGGCCACGCGTGCCTCGCCGCGAAGTTGAAAGGCGCGGGCCGCGCCCGTCGCATGGCAGACCTGGGTGCCGATCGGCACGCAGTTGGGGAAATCGTGACGCGCCGCCGCAAAATTGCTGCCGCGTTCGTCGCCGCCCCAATACAGGAGGCTCTCGGTCATCGTGACGCCGCGCACGAACTGCGCACCGTGTTCGCGGTAAGAGGGCAACAGAACGTCTTCGGGGCGCATGGCGCTGGCGACGCCGACGCCGACCGCCTCCTGACCGAGTGACGAGGCGAAGGTGCCGATTTTGCCGGTACGCTGCAGGGCAATGGCCTTGGCGTCGAACTGACGCGTGAGCACCATGGCGCGGTACAAAGCTTTGAGCGTCTCGGGCGCCTGCGCGAATTCCGGCAAAGGCGCGACCGGCTCGCCCTGGGGGTCGAGCACCTGCGTGTATTCGGTTGCATAACTTGCAACAGTGGTGACCATGACCAGCTCCTTCTTGCCAAAACCTCCGCCGGCAACGTCGATGAGTCGGGCGGAGCGCTCGCTGCCGGGATCGCCGGGCAGCGTCGGGTTCACTGGGAGTGAGGCGGCTCAGGTATTAGTGTAGGTCAAGGGCGTGGGGTGGGGACGCATCTGTCACGTACTTGTGCCTCGCACAGTCTCCCGATTGAGCGCATTGGGCGGTCAGCACGGATTCAAGGATGACGTCGCACATATTTAGTTGGGCGGGCAGTTTGGTGATGGGCAGAGCGAGACACGGAAAACGACGATTTGCCTGGTCGGCGCTGCGGGACTGCTGAAAGTCGCGCCCCATTGGCTTGCGACCTTGATGAGGCATTTATTGGCATTGTGATGCAAATTGTTGTATTCTGGGTGTGACCTTTTCTGTCAACTCCCGGAGCAACCATGCGTCCCTTCTGGCTGGAACAAGCCCTCATCGGTGACACGGACCTCGCCCCCGCATTGTGCGGCGTCAAGCAGGCCGACATTTGCATTGTAGGAGGCGGTTTCACCGGGTTGTGGACGGCCCTGCAACTCAAGCGCAAGCGACCGTCACTGAAGATCACCGTACTTGAAGCCGATCTCTGCGGGGCGGGCGCGAGCGGCCGCAACGGCGGGTGCATGTTGACCTGGTCCACCAAATTCTTCACGTTGGCGCGGTTGTTTGGCGAGACCGAAGCGGTACGTCTGGTTCGCGCGTCAGAGGCGGCGGTCCAAAGCATTGCCGATTTTTGCCGCCAGCACAGTATCGATGCCGACCTCCGGCTTGACGGTACGCTTTATACGGCCACCAACCCGGCGCAGGAAGGCCAGCTGGAACCGGTGATTCAAGCGCTGCAGCGCCGGAACCTCAATACCTGGACGCGGCTTTGCGTAGCCGAGGTCGCCGCCCGGTCCGGGTCCGCACGAAACCTTTCGGGCTTTTTCTCGCCCATGGCGGGCACCGTGCATCCGGGCAAGCTCGTACGCGGACTGCGCCGCGTTGCGCTACGTGAGGGCATCGAGATCCATGAGCGTACGCCGATGCTGTCGTTGATCGATGCGGCCCGACCGGCCGTGGTCACGCCGGCAGGCCGGGTTGAAGCCGGCCATGTCGTGCTGGCGCTCAATGCATGGATGCCGAGCCTGTTCTCGCAGTTCGAGCGCTCGGTGGCGATCGTGTCGAGCGACATGATCATGACCGATCGTTGTCCTGAGCGCCTGGCGGCCATCGGAATGAATCACGGGACCTCCGTGCTGGACTCGCGCACGTTCGTGTATTACTACCGAACGACCTGTGATGGGCGCCTGATGCTGGGCAAGGGCGGCAATACCTTCTCCTATCGCGGCCGCATCGCACCGGTGTTCAATCAGCGCTCGCCCTACGAGGCCATGCTGACGCAAAGCCTGCGGGCGTTTTTTCCGTCTCTGGGCGACGTGCCGGTCATCGCCAGCTGGAATGGGCCGTCGGATCGGTCCGTCACCGGCTTCCCGTTCTTTGGCTACCTGAATGGCAACCGGGCGATCTCGTATGGTTTCGGTTATTCGGGCAACGGCGTCGCGCCCAGCTACATGGGCGGCCAACTCCTGTCATCGCTGGCGTTGGGCGAGGACAATGCATGGACGCGTTCCGGGCTCGCGACGGGCCCGCGCGGATATTTCCCGCCGGAGCCGGTGCGCTATCTCGGTTCGCTGTTGGTGCGCAATGCGATTCGGCGCAAGGAGAATGCCGAGGACCGACAGGCCGAGCCGTTCATGATTGACCGGTTCCTGGCCCGTTTCGCCGCGGCAGCCGGCAAGTCCGACAAAAGCGGATAACCGCATACACTGCCGCCACGGCAATCCAGGACAGTGCTATCGTCTTGTCATCTCCTCATACAAGCGGACAAGATTTCTATGGCAGTCGAATTGAAACCGGTGCATGCCGGCGCGCGATTATCCGAGCAGGTGGCCGATACGCTGGCGCAGCACATCCGTGACGGCGCGTTCCCCGCCGGTGAAAAATTGCCGTCCGAAGCCCAGTTGGTCGAGCAGTTCAAGGTGAGTCGCACGGTGATCCGTGAGGCCGTCTCTCAATTGAAATCGTTGGGACTCGTTGTCTCGAGGCAGGGTTTCGGGGTGGTGGTCCAAGAGCCCGGCATCAGGCCGCTGGCGTTTGACGCCGGTCACGTCGCTTCGCGCAAAGCCGTCGTACAGATGGCCGAGGTCCGCCGTGTGCTCGAAGCGGAGGCGGCACGGCAGGCTGCGGCCAACCGCAGCGACGAGGACCTGCGGACGATTCGCAATGCGGTGACCGCGCTAGCCGACGCGGCGCGAAAAGGATTGGACGGCGTGGAGGAGGATGTGAATTTCCATCGAAGTATTGCGGCGGCAACCGGCAATCCGTTCCTGATCGCGACCCTTGACTACCTGTCCCAATACCTGCGCAGCGCGGTTCAGGTCACGCGCGCAAACGAGGCGCGTCGCGAGGATTTCTTCCAGGAAGTCCTGCGTGAGCACGACGCGATCGTCAAGGCCATCGAAAAAGGCGATCCCACGGGCGCGCGCAAGGCGGCCGCCAATCACATGGACAACGCGATACGGCGTATTCGGGCCGCCGACCAGGCGTTTTGGGATATGGAAGGGGCCCGGCTGGCGCAAACACTGCGCACGCTTTGATACCATCGCCATGGCGCGCGAGCGCCCGCCGTGGCGATGCGCCGAGGTCAGCGGGATTCGCGCAGATATTGTTCGACAATGCTTTCGAAATTGGCGTCGGCCGTCAGCCCCAGGGCGGCTGTGCGCCGCGATTCGAAACGCGCCGGCCAGCCGCCGACGATGCGGGCAATGGCCGGGTCGGGGACGAAGCGCACACGCGCGCGCGCCGCGCTGCCTCCCACCTTTTCCAAGGCATCGAGCATGTCCTGTACACGCACAGTCAGTGCCGGCAGGCTGAGCGCGGTGCGCCCGCCGAACGCATCGCGTCCGGCCTCGAACACGGCAATGAGTCCTGCAACGGTGTTGGCCGGTGATGCGAGCGCCACTTCGGTCTCGGGTGATACCGGGCAAACCGCTTCGAGCCCCGCCAACGGCTCCCGGATGATGCCTGAGAGGAAACTCGACGCCGCACCGTTGGGCCGGCCCGGGCGTACCGACACGGTCATCAGTCGCGCAGTGCGGCCGTCGATGAACCCCTTGCGCGTATAGTCGGCCACCAGTTGTTCACAGATGAACTTCTGCACGCCGTACGATGATTGCGGGGTCGGCAGCGTGTCGTCGCGCACGACAGCCGGCAGGGGCAGTGCCGGGTCGCTGCCGAACACGGCGACCGAACTCGAAAATACCAGTTTGGGCACGTTGCCGGCAGCGCGCAAGGCGTCGAGGAGCGCGCGCGTGCTGTCCAGGTTCGACTGCATGCCGAGTTCGAAATTCGCCTCGCATTCGGATGACACGGCCGAGGCAAGGTGGAACACGCCGTCGAAGCGTTCCTCCCCAAGCGCCTTCGCCAACGCGAGCACAGTACCGACACGGACCTCGACACGCGGGTCGGAACGCAGATCGTCGGCGGGCGCCGCCAGATCGGCCAGCACCAGGCGATCAATCGCGCGGCCATCAAGCACGCCGCTCGCCAACAGCCGGCGCGCGAGCCGTGCGCCGAGAAAGCCGGCGCCACCGGTAATCAGCAGTTTCATCGTTGTGCCTCCTTCCAGGGCTGAAACCAGGCCAAGCCATCCGATGTGCCGGCACGGGGCCGGTATTCGCAGCCGACGTAGCCATCGTAGCCGAGTGCATCGAGCTGGGCGAACAAAAAGGCATAGTTGAGCTCGTTGTCATCCGGCTCATGGCGATCCGGCACACCGGCGATCTGCACGTGACCGACGCCCGCGAAGTGCTTGCGCAGGCGCATTGTGATGTCGCCTTCCATGATCTGGCAGTGATACGCGTCCATCTGCACCTTCAGATTGGGTTCTCCGACCGCGAGAACGATGTCGTGCGCTTGCTGCTGCGTATTCAGAAAATAACCGGGCATGTCGCGCGTGTTGATCGGCTCGATCAGCAGCGTAATGGCGCGCTGCGCACACCGCCGCGCCGCGAACCGAAGATTCGACACGTAGGTCTCATGCGCGGCCGTGCGGTCGGCGTCGACCGGCACAAGGCCCGCCATGGCGTGCAGGCGGTGGCAGTCTGTCGCCGTCGCGTAGTGCAGGGCCAGCGCGAGCGAATCTTCAAATTCCGTTTCGCGCCCCGGCAACGCGGCAATACCGCGCTCGCCGGCCGCCCAGTCGCCGGGCGGCAGATTGAACAGCGCCTGGGTCAGCCCGCTTTCGCGCAGGCGGCGGGCAATTTCGGCGGCCGGATACTCGTACGGAAAAAGGTATTCGACCGCTCGGAAGCCGTCGCGTGCCGCGGCCGCAAAGCGGTCGAGAAACGCGTGTTCCGAGTACATCATGGTCAGGTTGGCGGCAAATCTTGGCATGTCGTACTTGGCTCCAGGTCTAGCGGTTAACCAGCGCCGCGGGCGTTTTCAGCACGCAGATCACGCCGACGACGAGGCTGGCGGCAAGCACATACATGCCGGCGGCCGCGCTGCCCGTGGCGTCCTTGAGCGCGCCGATCACGAATGGACTGACGAAGCCGGCGAGGTTGCCCACGGAATTGATCACGGCGATACCCGCTGCGGCAGCGGCCCCGCCGAGGAATGCAGTCGGAAGCGACCAGAATAGCGGGGCGCAGGTCAACACGCCTGCGGCGGCGAGTGAAAGAGACACCAGCGACACCGCCGTGCTTTGCGAATACGCCGCAGCGACGGCGAAGCCGACCGTACCCATCAAGGCGGGAATCACAAGGTGCCAGCGGCGCTCGCGGCGCGCGTCGGCGCTGCGTCCGAACAGGTTCATTGCGACCACGGCGGCGAGGAACGGAATCGCGCTGAGCACGCCGATCATCAAATTCCCCTTGATGCCCGTCGACTTGATGAAGGTCGGCATCCAGAACGTCAGGCCGTACTGGCCCATGACGAAACAAAAATAGATCAGGCTCATGAACCACACGCGCTTGTCGCTGAAAGCGCTCATGGCGGGGGCGCCTTCATTCTTGTGCTTGCGGTCTTCCGCTATGGCGTTCGCGACAATCCGCTTCTCGTCGTCGTCGAGCCATTTTGCATCGGCAACCGAGTTGTCGAGATACCAGAACACCACAAGACCCACCACAACCGCCGGAAGCGCCTCGAACAGGAACATCCACTGCCAGCCGGCCCATCCGCCCGCGCCACCGAAGGCGTCCATGATCAGGCCGGACAACGGATTGCCGAATATGCCCGACACGGGGATCGCCGACATGAACATGGCCACGATCTTGGCGCGGCGGTGCGATGGATACCAATGCGTCAGATACATGATGATGCCGGGGTAGAAGCCCGCTTCGGCGAGGCCGAGGAGGAAGCGCATCACGTAGAAAGAGGTGGGCGTCGAAACGAAAACGAAGCAGGCCGAGATCAGACCCCAGGTGATCATGATCCGCGCGATCCACACCTTGGCGCCGAAGCGATTCAGTGCAAGATTGCTCGGCACCTCGAACAGAAAGTAGCCGAAGAAGAAGATGCCGGCGCCCAAGCCGAATATGGTTTCGCTGAACCCGAGCTGTTGCGACATTTGCAGCTTCGCAAAGCCGACGTTTACGCGGTCCAGATACGACACGACGTAACACAGGACGATCAGCGGCACGATGCGCCACGACACTTTGCGAAATACGGCATCCTCGCGGCTCGATGCAGTTGCGCCCGCTTGCGGGGCGGCAAGGCTGGTGCTCATGGATAAATCTCCTCCAGGTTGATGGATATGTTCTTGTTGTGGGTGCTGCCTTGCGTTGATTCGAGGCGGCGGCATGCGCTCGTCCCGGTGTTTACCAGTGCGCGCCGAAGACGCGCCGCAGTTCTTCTATCCGCGCATCGTCCAGCGGCGCCGGACGCGGATTGACGGTCATCCAGAGGCGAGCCGTTTCCTCGAGCTCCTCCAGTGTTGCCATGGCGCTGCCGGGGGTGTCGTGCCACACATTGGGGCCGAGCCGGTCGAGCATCACGGCGCGGATCGGGACGCCACGCCGACGCGCCGCGTCGATGGCCTCGGCCACCGCTTCAGCCGCTTGCGGATCACCGGGGCGGTGATAAGGAATCAAAGGCACGCGGCCGACCTTCATCACGAAGTAGGGCGTGATCGGCGGCAGAATGGCGTCGGGCGTTGCCACCCCTTGCAACGTGAGCGCGACCAGGTGCGTGGAGTGGGTATGAATCACGCAACGCGCTTCGGGCTCGGCCTCGTAGATTCGCCGGTGTAACGCGAGCGTCTTGCTTGCGCGATCGCCGCTTCGCTGGTGGCCGTCGGCGTCGACCCAGGCGATGCGTTCGGGCGCCAGGAATCCCAGGCAGGCGTCGGTGGGCGTGATCAGGAAGCCGCCGCCTTGTGCGGCGTCAAGTTGCACACTGATGTTCCCGGCGGTGGCGTGCACGTAACCGCGCTCGAACAACGAGCGGCCGACACGGCAAATTTCACTGCGCAACGACGCTTGATCATGGTTCATGGCTTATTCCACCTGTTGTAATGCCTTGGTGAAGAAATCGACGGCGCCGAAGTTGCCCGATTTGAGCGCAAGCAGCAGCGGCCGGCCCTCGACGCGCGTCCATGGCACGCCCGGATCGATCGCGGCGCCGATACGCAATTGCGTAACGCCGAGCGCCCGGACCACTGCGCCGGACGTTTCGCCGCCCGCGATCACAAGACGACGCACATCCTCGGCCACGAGACCTCGCGCAATGTCCGCGAGGCATTGCTCGACCAGGTGCCCGGCGCGTTCCACGCCAAGTTCGGCCTGCACCGCGCGGACGTCATCCGGACTCGATGTGGCATAGACAAGGACCGGCTCGGGTTGCGCCAGCGCCCAGCCCAGTGCCTGTCGGGCTGTCGCGCGCCCTGCGGCGAGGTCGCGAGGATCGATGCGCAGGGCGGGGCGGCCGGTGTCGATCCAATGCCGGACTTGCGCGTTGGTCGCTTGCGAGCAAGAGCCGGACAGCACCGCACCCCGTCCTCCGACGCGCCCGAGATCGGCGGCGCGAGCGTCGGGGCTCAGCCAGCCTCGGGCCGCGTAGACGTCAGGCAGTCCGAGCGCCACACCCGAGCCTGCGGTCAGCAAGGGCATGTCGGCACATGCGGCGGCAATGGCGTGCAGGTCCTCGTTGGAGATCGCATCGACCACGGCGCAGCGCACACCCTCGGCGCGCAGCGCATCGAAACGCTGGCGCAGGGCCGCTTCACCGCGCGCGACGGTGTCGTACCGCACCAGCCCGACGCGGCTTTGCATCTGCGTCTGCAATACGTTCGGCAGGTTGCTGTCGGTCATTGGCGTGAGTGGATGGTGGCGCATGCCGGAATCGGACAGCAGTTGGTCGCCAACGAACAGGTGGCCGCGAAAAACCGTACGCCCGTTCTCGGGAAAGGCAGGGCAGGCGATGGTGAAGTCGGTATCGAGCGCCTGCATCAGCGCTTCAGCCACGGGGCCGATGTTACCGGCCGCCGTCGAATCGAAGGTCGAGCAGTATTTGAAATAGCACTGGCGTGCGCCGCCTGCGCGTAGCCATGCGAGTGCGGCGAGCGAATCTCGCACGGCTTCGCTTGCCGGCACTGTGCGCGATTTGAGCGCCACGACCACCGCGTCTGCGTCGGGAACAGGGCCGTCGGGGACGCCGATGACCTGCACCGCGCGCATGCCGGCGCGAACCAACATGCTGGCGACATCGGTAGCGCCGGTGAAATCGTCCGCGATAACGCCGAGTCTCACGCTGCCTCCCGTGCCTGAGGCAGCGCGATCCCGGTCAGGGCGGCATACAACTTGATCACCGCGCTGTCGTCCTCAAAGCCATATCCGGCCGCCGCAGTGCCGAGGTAGAGCTGGTGCGCCGCCGATGCGAGCGGCAACGGAAAGGCGAGCTGGCGCGCCGCGTCGAGCACGATGCCAAGATCCTTCACGAAGATGTTGACGGCCGACAGCGCGGTGTAATCGCCCTCGAGGATGTGGGGCACGCGGTTCTGAAACATCCAGCTCATGCCGGCCGAGTTGCAAATGACCTCATACAGTTGGTCGGGGGCGGCGCCGGCGCGGATGCCCAATGCCATGGCCTCGCATGCTGCCGCGATATGCACGCCCGCCAGATGCTGATTGACCATCTTCACCGTCGAGCCGATGCCGGCCCTGTCGCCAAGACGGTAGACCTTGCCGGCGTAGGCGGCCAGCAGCGGCTCGGCAGCAGCGAAGGCCTCGGGGCGGCCTGACGCCATCACCGTCATCGCCCCGTCGGCGGCCTTGGCGGCGCCGCCGGACACGGGGCCGTCGATGAGATGGATTTGCCGCTCGGCAAGCCGTGCCTCCCATTGGGGGGGCAGGGCGGGGTCTACGGTGGCAGCGGTGACGACGACCGAACCCGGTTTCAAATGTGCGGCAATGCCGTCAGGGTCGAACAGCACGCGCTCGGTCTGGGATGCGTTGACCACGAGCAGCAAGACAACGTCGCTATGGTGTGCCAGCTCGGAAAGGCTTTGCGCGACCCGCCCGCCTTCGGCGGCAAAGCGTTCGCAGGCGAGCGGGTTGAGATCGAACCCCCATGTTTCCACGTCGCGGCGCACGGCGCTAATTGCCGCGCCGAAGCCCATCGAACCCAGGCCGACAACACCCAGGGTCTTGTGTTGACTCATTGCTTGTCTCCATACGTCTTATGACATCATCGTGTCATCATCTTATAATACAAGTTGACGCCTATTCAACTCAGGGTTTTTCAGGGGGTGGGGGTTCAGGCGCGCCGGACAGACACTGGAACAGTGGTCAAACCACGCCGTTAGCCTTCAATTGGGAGAGCCGTTCGTTCGACAGGCCGAGCAGCGACTGAAGCACGTCCTTCGTGCCTTCCCCGAGTTGCGGCGGCGCGCTTCGTACCGGCAAACGTTCGCCGTCGATGCGATACGGCGGCGCAAGAACATGCGTGCTGCCGGCCACCGGATGCGGCTGCGTGGTTACGAGCCCGGCGTCCGTGGCCCGCTTCGAGGTGAGCGCCTCGTGAAGACCGAGGACTTCGCCACAGGGAATGCCGGCCTGGGCCAGCTGCTCCAGCAATACCTGACGCTTTCTCATGCCGATCTCGCGGTTGAGTTCCGGCACGAGAACCTCGCGGTTCGCTGCGCGGCCGAGATTCGTCTTGAACCGCTCGTCGTCGGCAAGATCCGGACGTTCGATCACTTCGTGACAGAAGCGCTCGAACTGACGGTTATTGCCGACCGTGATGACGAGCGGCCCGTCGGCCGCGTCGAATACGCCGTAGGGCACGATCGAAGGATGTGCGTTGCCATAGCGCGGCGGGTCCTCGCCCATGATCAGCGCTTCCAGCCCGTAGTACGCGGTGATCATCAGGCCGCAATCGAATAGCGCCATTTCGATGTGGCGGCCCTTGCCGGTCTTCTGGCGCTCGAAAAGTGCTGCGAGCACGGCCTGGGCCGAGTACATCCCGGTGAAGAGGTCGACAGCAGCCACGCCGAACTTCAAGGGCGGCTGATCGGCTTCGCCGTTAAGGGCCATCAGTCCCGCCTCCCCCTGGACGACCAGATCGTAGCCAGGCCGCGCGGCTTCCGGTCCAGTACTGTCATATCCGGAAATCGAGCAGTAGATCAGCGCCGCGTGGTCCTGTGTCAACTGCTCGTATCCGAGGCCCAGCTTCTGCGCGCCGCCGAACTTGAAATTCTGGATCACGACGTCGCTCTTCTGTGCCAGCACGCGTGCGATCTGCTGGCCTTCAGCGGTTTGCAAATCGAGGCTTACCGAGCGTTTGTTGCGGTTGACGCTGTTGAAATACGCCGTCTCGGTGGCGCCGACGCGCAAGCCCCAATCGCGGGTATCATCGCCGCGCTTCGGGTGCTCGACCTTGATGACTTCAGCCCCGAGGTCACCCAGCACCATGCCGCACCACGGTCCGGCAAGTACGCGCGAGAGATCGAGCACGCGAACGCCGTCGAGCGGCAGCGAGGTAGTCCGGTTCGACATGACGTCAACTCCGGCCAAGCGAGATATAGCGTTCGAGATGGTGGTCTTCGTCGCCCAGTTGATGGTCGATCATGACCAGCCGTTTCGCGTAATGTGCAAGCGGCAACTCCCACGTCATGCCGATGCCGCCGTGCAACTGGATGCACTCCTCGGCGACGCGCGTACCAATTCGGCCGATGCTGTACTTCGCTGCCGACAGGGCTCGCTCACGCGCGATGCGGTCCGCGCCGAGCGCGGCGGCAGCATTGATGACCGCCGAGCGCGCCTGCTCGATTTCCAGTAACACGTCGGCCATGCGGTGCTGCAGCGCCTGGAAGCTGCCGATCGCGACGCCAAACTGCTTGCGCGTGCGCAGATACTCGAGCGTGTGTTCCTTGGCGACGTCCATCGCACCGAGCGCCTCGGCGCACAACGCCAGCACGCCGAAGCCGATGCTATGTTCGAGTGTCGCGTATCCCGCATCTTTCCCGCCGAGCAATGCGTCGTCGCCGAGGTGCACCTCGTCGAAGACGACTTCGGCGGCCCGTCCACCGTCGATCTTGCGATAACCGCGCACAGCAAGGCCAGTGGCATCGCGCGGCACGAGAAATAGCGAGATGCCGTCCTGGGCGTCGTCATCGCCGCTCGTGCGCGCCGAGACAAGGAAGACGTCGGCTTCTTCGCCCTGCTGCACGACGGCCTTGGCACCCTTGAGCACCCAGCCGTCGGCGTGGGGCAGGGCACGCGCCGATACCTTCGACAGTTCGTAATGCGAGCCGGGTTCGTCGTGCGCAAGTGCCGCAAACGCACCGCCTTCTATCAACTTGGACAACAACGTCTTTTGCCTATCGGTGCCTGCCTTGGTGATCGCTTGCCCGACGACCAATGCGCCGAGGAACGGCTCGACCACGAGGCCGCGTCCGAGACTCTCGAACACGACGGCGATATCAAAGCCTTCGCCGCCAAAGCCGCCATCGGCTTCGCTGAGAAGCGCACCGATGATGCCCAGTTCCGCAAAGCGGCCCCACATTTCGCGGCTGAAACCCGTCGAAGTGCGCGCGATTTTGTCGCGCGTCTCGAAGCTGTACTGCTCGCTGACGAACCGGTTCAGCGTATCCGCCAGCATGCGGCGGTCTTCGGTATGCTGGAAATTCATGGAAAGCGTCCCCTTACAGTCCCAGGATCATCTTCGAGATGATGTTTTTCTGGATTTCGTTGGAGCCGCCGAAGATCGACAGCTTACGGTTGTTGAAGTATTGCGCGGCGGCCGTGGCGGCTTCTTCGGGGCCGATCGGTTGTCCGTCGTAACCGCCGTGAAGCGCTTCTTCGATGAATGGTTGCGCATACGGCCCCATTGCCCGGCGCATCAGCGATGAGATTTCCTGGCGGATCTCGGTGCCGCGAATCTTGAGCATCGAGCTTTCCGCACCCGGCACGCCGCCGCCGGCCACCGCTGCGATCACGCGCAGGTTGGTCGTCTTCATGTTCTCGAGGTCGATCTCCACGCGCGCCAGGCGAGCCGCGAACAGGGGGTCGTCGGCAAGCGGCCGGCCGCGGCGCGTGACCTTCGCTGCGACCTTGCGCAGCCGCTCCATCGCCGCGACCGAGAAGCCGACGCCCGCAATATTCGTGCGCTCGTACGTGAGCAGATATTTTGCGTAGGTCCAGCCCTTGTTCTCTTCGCCCACAAGGTTTTCCGCCGGCACGCGCACGTCGGTGAAGAACACTTCGTTGATCTCGTGTTCGCCGTCGAGCGTGATGATCGGGCGGACTTCCACCCCCGGCGTGTTCATGTCCGCCAGCAGAAAACTGATGCCTTCCTGCTTGCGCACGTCGGTTGCCGTGCGTACGAGACAGAAGATCATGTTGGCGTACTGCCCAAGCGTCGTCCACGTCTTCTGGC
Organism: Pandoraea terrae; assembly: GCF_902459695.1. GTDB lineage: Bacteria > Pseudomonadota > Gammaproteobacteria > Burkholderiales > Burkholderiaceae > Pandoraea > Pandoraea terrae. The sequence goes on along the minus strand of NZ_CABPRZ010000002.1, from coordinate 132,040 downwards.
CGTTGACGACGTAGTGTGCACCGTCGGCGTCGGTGCCGCGCACCGCCGTGGTCTTGACGGCCGCGAGATCGGACCCCGCGCCGGGTTCAGAATAGCCCTGGCACCACCAGTCCGAACCGTCGAGAATACGCGGCAACCAATAGCGCTTTTGCGCTTCGCTGCCGTATTTGATGAGCACCGGCCCCAGCATGTTCACGCCAAACGGTACGATGCGCGGCGCGCCCGCCAGCGCGCATTCGTTCTCGAAGATGAACTTCTGCACAGCATTCCAGCCCGGGCCGCCGTATTGCTCAGGCCAATGATTGGCGAGCCAGCCCTGTTGGTTCAGGATCGCGTGCCATTCCACCATGTCGGCACGTGTGAGCTGCTGGCCATTGTGCACCGTGTCCGAGAGCCGCTGCGGGAGTTTCTCCTGCAGGAAGCGTTGAACGTCGGCGCGGAAGGCCTCTTCTTCAAGGGTAAAGTTCAGATCCATGGCGTGGCTTCTCAATAGATTTCGAAGAGCCCTGCGGCACCCATGCCGCCGGCGATGCACATCGTGACGAATTTTTCCGGTCCCTTGACGGGGGCAAGTTTCGCGAGCGCTTCGTATGTCGTGCCGAGCCGATTGCAGGTGTCAGCGTCGACGGTGGCCTCGTGCTGGCTGACAACGCCGGTTTCCTTGTCGGTCACGGCCATCGTGGTGGTGACCGAAACGATTTCGTCAGCGAAGCGCCCGGCGAGTTGCGCCGCTTCGGTCTTGCGCTGACTTTCGGCTGAGAAGCGGTCCTGCGCTTCGCGGCTGATGCCGGCGCGCTCGCGCTCGGCATCGATGATCGCTTCGACTTCGGGGTTGGCCGCCGCGGCCACGGCATCGGTTTCTTGGGGCATTGCGTGCGTCTCCGTGAGTCCGGCCCCGACGGAATATATTGGGGCCTTCCGGACCTTATGAGAACCGATTGTCGGAGCGCCGCTTCAATTTGACAATCCCACCGGCCGTTGACGGACTGTCAAGTTGAATTCGACAACGGCCAGTTGGCACCGGCGCTCAGCCGCGGTTCGTGGTTGGCCAGAAGTCGAATGCCGAACATGCGGCAGGTCATATGACTGGCGCCATGTGGCCGGGGTCAAATTCGAGTGAGACGGATTCGCCGACCCCGTAAACCTCGAGTGGTGGCGCGGTAACGCGCAGCTTGGCCGAGCCATGGGTCGGTATCACGATGTAGTCCCAATATTCGCCGAGATAGGCCCGCTCGATCACCTTGACTTCCACCTGCGGCGCTCCGCCGGTGCGCTCTGACGGCGAGCGGGAAAGCCGCATGCTCTGCGGCCGGACCGAAAAGGTGATTTTTCCATTGAGTGCGCCCCCGTTTTCCAGCGCGCTCTTCGGTATGCTGAAATGATCGAACACGATCTCGGTTCCGTTGCACGTGCCGTCAATGAAATTGGTGCGACCGATGAAGCCGGCGACGAACCGCGTCCTCGGCTTGGTGTAGAGCGTGTGAGGATCATCGACCTGCTCGATGTGCCCCTGGTTCATTACCGCTATCCGGTCCGACGTCACCATCGCCTCGGACTGATCGTGCGTGACATAGATGGTTGTGATCTGGAACTCTCCGTGCAGCCGGCGGATTTCGAAGCGCATTTCCTCGCGCAGGCTGGCGTCGAGATTGGAAAGCGGCTCGTCGAGCAACAGCACCGCCGGTTTGATGACAATGGCGCGCGCCAGTGCGACTCGCTGCTGCTGCCCGCCGCTCAATTCCGCCGGGTAGCGCTGCGCCAAATGCCGCATCTGAACCACATCGAGCATCTCGGCGACGCGCTTGCGCAACTCGTCGGCCGGAAGCCGGCGCAGCTTCAGCCCAAACGCGACATTCTGCTCCACCGTCATGTTCGGCCACACCGCGTAGCTCTGGAAGATCATCGACATGTGCCGCCGCTCCGGCGGCACCGAGCCCGAGGGCGTGGACAGCACCTTGCCGTCCATTTCGATGGTCCCGGCGGTTGGATCGATGAATCCGGCGATCATCCGTAGCGTCGTCGTCTTGCCGCAGCCCGAGGGGCCCAGCAACGACACGAACTCTCCTTCCTCGAACGCGAGATCCACGCCACCGACGGCGATGGAGTCGCCGAAACGCTTCTCGACACCGCGCAGTTCGAGCTTGTTCACGCGTTTCTCCGCACCATGAAATCGCGGCCGATGATGCGGGACCCGACGCCGGCAATAATGACGCTGACGACCAGCAGGATGGCGCCAAGCGCCGCAAGGACCTCGAAATTCCCTTCTTCCGACAGGTCGAACAACATCACCGAGATTACCCGCGTATTGGGCCCGACCAGGAAGATCGCCGACGAAAGTTCCCGCGCCGCCGGAATAAACACCAGGATCCAGACGCCAGCGAGGTTCTTCTTCATCAGCGGGGCCAGTATCTTTCGGATCGCCAACAGGCGACCGCCGCCGAGAATCCGAACGGCCTCCTCCATTTCCGGACTAATGCTTTGCATTCCGGTGGCGCAAGACATATAGGCGATCGGTAGAAATCTGGTGGTGAAGGCGAGAATCATCATCAGCCCGCTGCCGTAGAGCGCCAGGGGCGGCGGCGCATAGGCCGCATAGAAACCGATTGCCAGCACGATGCCCGGAATAACGAACGGCGCCATACACAAGAAGGCGAGCACATTCGTCCCGGGTACCAGCTTGCGGCTCACCACATAAGCAATCGCGAGCGAGAGCCCGATCGCTGCGACGGCGCTGGCACCGGCGTACAGAAACGTGTTGAGAATCGCCTGCTGCGCCTGGGTCTGTTCGAACAGCACGTACTGAAAATTATGCAGTGTGAGGTTATCGAACGAGAAACCCCGGCCCCAGGCTTTTGCGAAGGCAGCCTGCATCAGTACGAGCGTCGGCAGCAGCACCGACAGTGCACAGACGAACAGCGCGTAGCCAAGCATCAGCCAGCGCCAGGCGCCCAGGCGCCCAGGTGGATTTGGCGGCGTTCTCCGCCCGTGCCGGTAACGGCGGTATAGCCCTTCCGGCCGACCAGCGATCGCTTCAGCCAAAACATCAGGATGGTGATCAGAAGTAGTGGGATCGAATAGGCAGCTGCCTCCTCGACGCGCACCGGATATTCGAAGAATTGCCAGAGCTGGGTCGAAACCACTTGAAAGCGAGCCGGTAGCCCGATCATTGCCGGGGCACCGAACAGCGCAATCGCTTCCAGAAAACTGACAATGAGACTGCCGACGATCGCCGGCAGCACGAGCGGCAGCGTCACGCCAAAGGTGGTTCGCAGGGTCCCGGCGCCAAGAATGTTGGCCGCGTCCTCCATCTCGGAAGACACCAGATCGAGGGCCGAGTTGGTGAACACGAAAACATAGGGAAACGAGGCGGCGGCGACCACGACGATAAGTCCCGTCATGGAATAGACGTTGACAATGCCATGGTCTGCGCCCGAAAGCGCCATCCAGGCTTTGTTGAGCCAGCCGGAATTAGGGCCGGCCAGCAGGATCGAGCTGATCGCGCCAAGATACGGTGGCGTGATGAACGCGCCGAACACCATCAGGCGCACCAACGATTTCGCCGGCATGTCTGTGCGCGATATTGCCCAGGCGATGGGAACGCCGAACACGCCGGAGAGCAGCGCGACGCCAATGCCGAGCTCGAACGAATTGAATAACGCCTGAAGATGGCGCAGGCTGCCATAGGCATCCACGTAATTGGCGAGTGTGAGCCGACCGGTGTCGGCCTCCTGGAAGCTCGACACAACCAGCCGGACCATCGGGCTTGCCACCAGGAAGATGAGCACGGCGATCATGGCGAGCCACAGAAACATGGTTGGCTCAAGCCGCTGCAGCCGGCTCACGATCGCGTGGCCCGGAGAGTATTTCACACCCCGAAGGTCTCGCGCCATTGTTTGATCACTTCCGGGATGCCCTTGACGATTTCATTGACGCTCGGCCGGATCGTCTTAAGTTCCTTGGCTGATTTCACGCCACTCGAGGGTGATACTTCAGGCCGGATGGGCTCGCCGAAATGGTCGGCCAGGACTTTGGACGCATCGACACTCAACAAATATTCCACGAACAACCGCGCCGCGTTCGGGTGCTTGGCCCCCTTCATGATGCCGGAGGGCGACAGCACCAGCACGGTACCGTCGGTCGGGTAAATCATCGCCAGGGGATTGCCCCTCTGTGCGCTCTCGCCCGCGGTTCCGAACAAGGCAGTGCCGGCGACCACCCGCTCGCCCGCGTTGAGCATGGTGAGGGGATCGTTGATCGAGCGGCCAATCTGCGGATTACTCTTCGCCAATGATTCGAAAAACTGCCAGCCGTAGAGCTTGCGCATCAACACGGCCCACGCGCCGACGAAGCCACTGAAGCCGGGGTGCCCAAGCGCGATCTTGTCCTTCCATTTCACGTCGGTGAGATCGGTCCAGTTCTTGGGTGCATCCACCTCCTTGACCTTCGCCGTGTTGTAGACCATTCCGATCAGGCCGGCCGAGGTGACAAAGTAATATCCATCCGGATCATAGTGCTGATAGAGTTCGGACACTTTGTTGGAATTTTCTGGCATGAACTGCTCGAGCAGATTCCTATCCTTCAGGAATACGTAGTGTCCGACATCGGTCGAGCTGAATACGTCGACCTGGACTGCGCCCGCCTTGAGTTCCTGGGTGACGCGCTGAAACGCGACTTGCGCAGTCGTGCGCACTACACTGACCTTGACACCGGGGAAATTCGCTTCGAAGCCGTGGCCAAGCGCTTGGGCAGTCGTATCGTCAAAATGCGTCGTGTACCAGGTGAGCGTCCCACCCTCCTTCTTCGCCGCCTCGTAGAGATCCTTTTCATGCGCGGTCATTTTTGCCGCTGCGGTCGCACTGCTCGGGCAAACCTCCGCACCGATTGCTGCAAGGAGGACGGCTGCCGATCCGGCCTTCAGGAGGGTCCGACGTGGCCCATCTGCAATGCTTGGCATGTTCTTTTTGTCCATGACGGTCGCGGTGTTCATGTTCGCACCGCCATGCAGCAACCCGTGGAACGACCCAAATAACAACCATAGGATGCACAAAGCACCTTGACAACACGAACCGCTCCGGGGTTCACGAATCCTCGTTTCCTGTGAAATCGCGATGCGACAGTTCGATAGGCGTGCCGTGAGGCGTGCGATGCGCAGCGTGGTGCCAAGCTTCGCGGTAGCGCGTCTGCGTCTCTGCGCTCGCGACGCCTTTGCTTGCCACCAGGCGCTCGAGCGTGGCAAGCCAGTGCAGGTAGTAGGTCTCGCCCGTATACGGATCCCCCGCAAGCTGCGCGCGCCTGATCTCCTCTGCCAGCGTTGCTGCCCATTCGCGCCAAGTGTAGAGGCCCTGCTGGTGCAAGACCAGCGCCAGAGCAAAAGCCTGTGCCTCCCATGGCTCGCGGAACACCGGGCCTTCCTGGTCACGGGGAATGCCTGGTACGGCATCGGCGGCATCACGCGCTGCGGCTGGATCGACCTTCATTTCACGCCGGTTCGAGGTAGGGCTCGAATGCCTCGATCGAGACGGTGAGCGTGGCGTCGGTGTCCGCTCCCCAGAGCTCGTGGCCTTCGAAGACGACTGTGTAGAGCCACTGCGGGTCTTCTCCCGCGCCCGTCACGACGGAGTCCGGAAACACATGGCAACCTCGGATCGCCTCGATCGTTCCTTCACGGCCGCGAGCGTACCGCGGCAAGCGCGTGTGCGTGGGCGGGTTCATGTTCTTGGTGCGCACTCGCTCGCCCGGCTTGAACCTGGCAGGCTGCTCGGGCGGGCGAGCGACAGAACCGCGGGTGAATGCGTGTTCGATGTCGTTCGTCGTCATCACCCGTTCGACGGGCTTGCCCGGATGCAGGGGTTGCCCTGCGGCGATTTCATCAGCGCCGACCAGCCCTTGCTCGACGGCGTTGCACTCCATTCCCAATGCCCATCTTTCGTAATAGGACGCCGACAGGTAGACTGCGGCAGGCAGCCGCTCCTGCGCGTCGCGAGACATGTCGATGTTCCAGGCGTGCGTGAAACGCATGGCCCGCTGCATTGCCAGCACGCGCGCCTCCCACTGTGCGTGAAACGGGGGTTCGTCAGCCTCGGGCTGGACCGTGCCGAAGCCGTGCATGCCCCCCATGTCGTGAACGCCGTTCATGGCGATACCGCCTCGGGGCGCCGGGGCAGGCCGGTGCCGATCATGCAGTCACGGGTGACCAGCCGCGCCAGGCGCTCCTCGGGCCAGCCTTCGGTGCCGGCGGGGCGGGGTGGCACCACGAGGAAGCGGGTCTCCGCGGTCGAGTCCCAGACTCGGATCTGCGTGTCTTCTGGCAGGACGACACCGAAGTCGGCCAGCACGCCGCGCGGATCCGACACGGCACGCGAGCGATAAGCGGCCGACTTGTACCAGACCGGCGGCAGCCCGAGCACGTCCCACGGGTAGCACGAGCACAGCGTGCAGACGACCATGTTGTGATGCCCGGGCGTGTTCTCCACCGCGATCAGATGATCGCCCACGTGACTGACAACGCCGAGCGCAGCGATCGCCTTTGTCGCGTCTGCCAGCAGCGCGGTCTTGAACACAGGATCGACCCACGCCCTGGCGATCACTCCAGCGCCGATGTGAGGGCCGATCCTGGTCTGGTATCGCTCGACGATAAGGTCGAGCACAGCAGGATCGACGTAGCCCTTCTCGGTCAAAATTGTCTCGAGCGCGCGCACCCGCAGTTGGATCGGCGACAGTTCGGAGTGGTCGTGCTCGTCGAGGCTCATGGATGTACTCGGATCAGACCAACTATCGAAGTGTAGGACGGCTGGTTCGGGATTGCTAGCATCAGATGCGCGCGCGGGGCGCCGTGCCCGTTACCGCCAAGCCTCGGCGAGTTTCCCGATCGCGTCGCGCAGATAGTCGATCAGGGCCTGTGTCGACGGTGACGGATAGCGGTTTGGCAGCGTAAGAATGTAAAGCGCGCCGCCAAGGCCCGCCACGCGGTAGTCGGGCAGGATTGGTTGCAGCGCCGCGTGCGTGGGGGCATGTGCGACATAGCCGGGAAGCAGGCCGACGCCCATGCCGCGCGCAGCTGCATCGGCGAGAAAAGGGAAGTCTTCGGATTGCAGGGCGGGTTGCATCGTGACCAGGTGGATGGCGGACGCGTCGTGGCGCGACGCCAGCTTGAACGTGACACGAGCGCCGGGATAGGGCGAGCCGACGAGGATCTGCCGCTCGAGGTCGGCCGGTGTTTCGATCGGACCGTGCCGCGCCACGTAGTCTTGCGATGCAAATAGTCGCCATTCGATCGGGCAGACGTTTCGTGCGACATACTCCTGCGGCGGCGAGGCGGTGATCTTGAGCGCAACGTCGACCCGTGCCGAGATCAGGTCATGGATGCGGTTGTTGAACGTGACAGTCAGTGTGATGCCTGGATGGCTGCGCATGAAGTCAAGCAGCATGGCGCCGACGAACATCCGGCCGAAGCCTGTCGGCACGCTGATGCGCACGTGGCCGCGCAGCGTCTGGCCGAGGCTGTCGATCGATGCCTTGGCCGTGCCGAGGTCGTCGAGCATGCGCCTGCCGTAATCGTATAGCGTGTGACCCGCTTGTGTCAGATCGAGGCTGCGCGTTGAGCGGCGCAGCAGTTGCGCGTCAGTCTCGCGCTCGAGCAGCTTGAGCCGATGACTGATGTTCGAGCGCGTCATGCCGAGCTTGCGCGCCGCGGCGCTGAGGCTGCCCGCATCCACGATCTCGACGAACAGGCCGATCAAATTCAGGTCCATGAGGGTTTGTTGAATGAGATTGAACAGACTTTCTCATATTAAGGGTATTGTCAGATTTTTTGTGTCGTCGCATAGTCGCTTCAAATACCAGCATCACCAAAATGGAGACAAGGCAGATGAAGCTCAAATCGCTTGCGCTGGCGATGTGCACCACGCTTTTCGCGCTCGTCGCGGGACCGGTACCCGCCCAGCAGGTCCAGCTCGCGAACGGCGGCATCAAGATCGGGGTGCTGGTCGACATGTCCAGTCTCTATTCGTCCATCGGCGGCATGGGCGCGGTCGAGGCCGTGAGGATGGCGGCAGCGGACTTCGTCAAGGACAATCCGGGCATCAAGGTGGAAGTCGTCTATACGGACCACCAGAACAAGGCCGACATCGCCGCCAACAAGGCGCGTGAATGGTTCGACCTTCAGCACGTCAACATGGTCACGGACCTCGCCTCGTCGAGCGTGGCGTTTGCCGTAATTGACCTGGCCAAGCAGAAAAACAAGATCGTCATTGCCACGGGACCGGCCAGTTCGGACGTCACCAACGCCAAGTGCACCAGCGTCAGCGTGCATTACGTCTACGATACCTACGCGCTGGGCCGCGCGACCGCCCAGGCCATGAAGCAGCAGGGGGGCGACAGCTGGTTTTTCGTGGCGGCTGACTATGCGTTCGGGCAGGCACTGGTCAAGGACACGTCCGAAGCGATCAAGAGCGAGGGCGGCAAGGTGCTAGGCGTTGCGCGGGCGCCCCTGAATACCTCCGATTTTTCCAGTTACCTGCTGCAGGCCCAGACCTCGGGGGCCAAGGTGATCGGCCTGGCCAACGCCGGGGGCGACTTCGTCAACGCGGTGAAGGCAGCCAACGCATTCGGCATCACCCGGTCCGGCCGGCAGCAGCTCGCAGGTTTGCTGGTGTTCCTGCCGGATATTCACGCGCTGGGCCTGCAAACCGCTCAGGGACTTCAGTTTTCCACGGCTTTTTATTGGGACTTGAACGACGAAACGCGCAAGTGGTCGAAGCGCTTCCTGGAGAAGGCGAAACGGATGCCGACGCAGGTCGACGCTGGCAATTATTCGTCGACGATGCACTACCTGCAGGCGGTCAAGGCCGCAGGGACTGACGACACAGCAGCAGTGATGAAGAAAATGAAGGAAATGCCGATCAACGACTTTTTCGCCAAGAACGGCAGGATCCGCGAAGACGGCCGCATGGTGCACGACATGTACCTCGTGCAGGTGAAGAAGCCTTCGGAGTCCAAGTACCCGTGGGATTACTACACCGTCAAGGCGGTGATTCCCGGCGACAAGGCCTTCAGGCCCTTGTCGGAAAGCGCCTGCCCCTTGTTGAAAAAGTGAGGAGGAGAACTTGACCGCCCCGCCCAAAGTCCCGGCCAGCGGGGAGGGTGCACCGTTTTCCGCCCCCTTTCCTGTTCGTAGTATCGCGGATGTCCGCAAACTGGAGGCTGCGCCGCTCGAGGCAACGCTCCGAGCGCGCAGCACTTATGACATCTTCGTCAACGCCGCGCGCGCCTTTGGCGACAAAACGGCGCTCACCTTCCTGCGCACCGGCGACCCCGCCGACACGCCGATCCGCTGGTCATACGCACAATTGCTCGAAGGCATCCACCAGACCGCCAATCTGCTGCATGCGTTGGGGGTGGGGGCCGATGACGCGGTAGCGGTGCTTTTGCCGGGCTGCCTCGAATACCATCTGGCGCTTTGGGGCGGTGAAGCCGCCGGCATCGTGCAGCCGCTCAATCCGTTGCTCGCGGACGCGAAGCTCGTTTCGATGATGAACGCGAGTCGCGCCAAGGTCCTGATTGCCTACGGCTCGGACGATGAGAGTGGCATCTGGAGCCAGGCCTTGCGGCTTCGGCCCCTGGTGCCGACGCTCACCGCCATTTTGCGCGTGGCGCCGCACGACGAAGCGCCGGATGTGACGGCCGGACTTGTGGCAGGGGACGGGATCGAGAGCTTCAACCTGCTGCGCGCAAGACAGCCGGCCGGCCATCTGGTGAGCGGCCGGCGTATCGCGCCGACGGATATCGCCGCCTACTTCCACACGGGCGGCACGACGGGGGCCCCGAAGCTGGCCATGCATAGTCATCGCAATCAGTTGTTTACGGCATGGGCCAGCGTCGTCATGCAGGGCACGGCTGCGTCGGACGTAACCATTAACGGTTTTCCGCTATTTCATGTGGCGGGCGTCTTGCCGGGCTCGCTGACGGCATTGTCGGCCGGCGCGGAAATCGTGATCCCCACGACTGCGCTGATGCGCAATCGCGATGTGTTGCGAAACTATTGGCGTTTGGTGGAGAAGTACCGCGCCACCACGCTTGCCGCCGTGCCCACCATGCTCGCCGCGCTGGCGAACGTGCCCGTGGGCGATGCCGACATCTCGTCGGTGAAGTACTGCCGCACTGGCGCCGCGCCGCTGACGGCCGAGCTGGCGGAACGTTTTGAACGTCTGTTCGGCCTGCATGTGCACGAAAGTTTCGGCATGACGGAGATGGCCGGCATTTCCAGCATCACGCCCTGCGGCGTTCTGGCGCCCGTGGGGTGCGTCGGCTTTCCGTTGCCCTATGCCCAGGTGCGCATCGTGGCACTGAACGAGCAGGGCGGTGCGAGCGATCAGGATATGCCGGCGGGCGAGCCGGGCATGGTGCTCTTCAAGTCGCCCAACGTATTCCCCGGCTTCGTCGAACCGCAGGACACCGCGAATGCGTTCACAGCCGACGGTTGGCTCGCCACGGGCGATCTCGGCTGGATGGATGCCCAAGGGCGGCTCCATCTCACCGGGCGTTCGAAGGACTTGATTATCCGGAGCGGGCACAACATCGATCCCAAGCTCATCGAGGATGCACTCGGCGCGCATCCCGCAGTGCAGATGTGTGCCGCGGTGGGTGCGCCCGATGCGTACGCGGGGGAGTTGCCGGTGGTCTTCGCCACGCTGGTGCCCGGGGCGTCCGCGACCGAACAGGAACTTCTGGATTTCATGTCGGCGCGCGTCGCCGATGCGGCGGCGCGCCCGAAGCGGGTGACGATCATCCCGAGCATGCCGGTCACCAATGTGGGCAAGCTCTACAAACCTGAGCTACGCGCGATGGCCACGGTCGCCGTTGTCGCGGCGTTGCTGGACGAAGTGTTGACGGGCATGGGCAGCGCCCACGCACCACGGCCGCATGTGTATATCGCGAACGATGGCGTCGTTACCGTTGTGCCGGAGATGACGGGCGACGACGCGGCGAACGACCGCCTGCACGAGGCGCTGCGCGCCGCGCTCGCGCGCTTGCCGGTCAAGACGCGGGTGTAGCCGGCTTGAGGCTTGGCGCATGCCATCGGCCTCGTCGCGAGTTCGACGACCCGAGAAAAGTACCGTTTCGACTTGTCACCGCATAGGCAGTCCGCCGTGATGCTGTGCCGCACCATCATCGGACACGTCCGCACCTAACGCGTGCAACGTGCAGTCCATCCGTACCTCACCCTTTGTGCTCGGAAAGCCGCCAACCCAGTCAGATCAACGGCCGGACGCTTCTGGCACGCATGTTGCTTAATCCTACTCGCAGGCCAACGACGACCTCGCACTCATAGTAATAACGGCCCCGTTGCTCGGGGCATTTGGACAACGGCGTCCCAGAACCCGGCCTAGTGCCCGGTTTTCGGGCGCTTTTTCTTTTTCTTGAAGCGGATTCGACATGAGCGGCAAAGCCACCCGAATCGACCTGTTCAGTCTGCGCACGCCGCAGATGCGCGCTTTCCACCTCACGTGGCTGGCGTTCTTCGTTTGCTTTTATGCGTGGTTCGCCTGCGCGCCGCTGATGCCGGTGCTCAAGGGCGAGTTCCACCTGACGCCTGATCAGATCGCCAACATCAACATCGCCGCCGTGGCGGTGACCATCCTGGTGCGGCTGATCGTCGGCCCGCTTTGTGACCGTTTCGGCCCGCGCAAGGCCTATACCAGCCTGCTGGTGCTGGGCGCCATCCCGGTGCTGGGTGTCGCGCTGGCGCAAAGCTACGAGGCTTTCCTGTTCTTTCGCCTGGCCATCGGCGCAATCGGCGCGAGCTTCGTCATCACGCAGTACCACACGTCGGTCATGTTCGCGCCCAACGTGGTAGGCACCGCCAACGCCGCGGCCGCGGGGTGGGGCAACGCAGGCGGTGGCGTGGCGCAGGCCACCATGCCGCTCCTGCTGAGCGCCATCGTCATGCTCGGCGTGACACAGGGCCTGGGCTGGCGCGTCGCCCTGGTGGTGCCGGGCGTGGCCATGCTGGTCGTCGCGGCGCTCTACTGGCGCTATGCGCAGGACTGCCCGGAGGGCAACTACGACGCGCTGCGCGCCGCCGGCAAGACCGTCGAAAGCGCGAAGAAGGGCGGCTGGGGCAGCTTTGCGGCCGCCGCCGCCAATTACCGCGTGTGGCTGCTGTTCGTAACCTACGGCGCATGCTTTGGCGTGGAGATCTTCATCCACAACATCGCGGCCACTTATTACGTCGATCACTTCGGCCTGTCACTGTCGGCTGCAGGCATGGCCGCAGCGAGCTTTGGCCTGCTGGCGCTGTTCGCCCGCGCGCTGGGCGGCATTGTGTCCGACCGCGTGGCGCGCCGTCGCGGCCTGGATGCCCGCACGCAGTTGCTATGCGTGCTGATGCTGGGCGAGGGCCTGGGACTGCTGGCCTTCGCGCACGCCGGAAGCGTGACGCAGGCCGTGCTGGCGATGCTCGGCTTCGGCCTGTTCACCCACATGGCCTGCGGTTCCACCTATGCCCTGGTGCCCTTCATCGACCGCCGCGCGCTGGGCGGCGTGGCCGGCATCATTGGCGCGGGCGGCAACGTGGGCGCGGTGGCCGCCGGCTTCCTGATGAAGGGGCTGGGCGACGCGCAGCAGACGCTGTCGGTGCTGGGCGTGCTGGTGGGGGTGTCGGCCCTCTGCGCGGTCGCGGTGCGCTTCTCGGCGGAACACAAGGCGCGCGAGCAAGCGCTGTATGACAACACCCTGGCGGCCAACGCCGCCAACGTCTAAGGAGTATGCTGCCATGACCATGAAGATCGTCGTCATCGGCCACGGCATGGTGGGCCACAAGTTCCTGGAAAGCCTGCTGCGCGCCCCTGGCCACCACCTGCAAGTGACCGTGCTGTGCGAGGAGCCGCGTCCCGCCTACGACCGTGTGCACCTGTCGGAATTCTTTAGCGGCAAGACCGCGGAAGACCTGTCGCTGGTCGCCCCGGGCTTCTTCGAGCGCACCGATGTGGTGCTCAAACTCAACGCCCGCGCCGTCTCCGTCGACCTGGCCGCCAAGCGGGTGACTGCCTCCACCGGCGAGGTGCTTCCCTACGACAAGTTGGTCGTGGCCACCGGCTCGTCGCCGTTCGTGCCTGCGATCCCGGGCAACGACCGCGCGGACTGCTTCGTCTACCGCACCATCGAAGACCTCGAAGCCATGCTCGAATGCGGCCAGCGCGCCAAGACCGGCGTGGTCGTCGGCGGCGGCCTGCTGGGCCTGGAATGCGCCAAAGCCCTGCGCGACATGAACCTGCAGACCCACGTCGTCGAGTTTTCCGGCCGCCTGATGGCCATGCAGGTCGACGATGGCGGCGGCCGCATGCTGCGCCGCAAGATCGAAGACCTGGGCGTCACCGTGCACACGCAAAAGAATACCGTCGAGATCGTTGACGGCGAATCCGGTAGCCACCGCATGCAGTTTGCCGATGGTACGCACCTGGATGCCGACATGATCGTCTTTTCCGCCGGCATCCGCCCGCGCGACGAGCTGGCGCGCCAATGCGGCCTGGCGGTGGGCGAGCGTGGCGGCATCGTGATCGACTCCGAGTGCCGCACCTCCGACCCGAATGTCTACGCCATTGGTGAGTGCGCGCTGTGGGGCGGCAAGGTCTTCGGCCTGGTCGCACCCGGTTATGAAATGGCGCGCATCACTGCCAAGCAGATCCTGGCGGCGGAAGAAGATGCCGCCTTCAACGGCGCCGACATGAGCACCAAGCTCAAGCTGATGGGCGTGGACGTCGCCAGCCTGGGCGACGCGCAAGCCGCCACGCCCGGTAGCCGCAGCGTGCAGTTCACCGACGAGCGCAAGCAGATCTACAAGAAGCTGGTGGTCTCGGAAGACGGCAAGTACCTGCTGGGCGGCGTGCTGGTGGGCGATGCGTCGGAATATGGCACGCTGCTGCAGATGATGCTCAACCGCATTGAGCTGCCTGAGGCGCCCGAATTCCTGATCCTGCCGCAAGCCGACGGCAACGCGCGCCCGGCGCTGGGGGTGGATGCGCTGCCCGACGCGGCGCAGATCTGCTCGTGCAACGACGTCTCCAAGGGCGCGCTGTGCCAGGCGGTGTGCGCCGGCGCCACCACCGTAGGCGCGCTCAAGGATGCCACCCGGGCCGGCACCTCCTGCGGCGGCTGCGTGCCGCTGATGACGCAGGTGATGAAGGCCGAGATGAAGAAGCAGGGCCTGGCCGTCAACAATCACATCTGCGAGCACTTTCCGTATTCGCGCCAGGAGTTGTATCACTTGGTGCGCGTGGGCCGCTTCCAGACCTTTGAAGCGCTGTTGGAAGCCCACGGCCACGGCATGGGCTGCGACATTTGCAAGCCGGCCGTGGCGAGCATCCTCGCTTCGTGCTGGAACGACTTCGTGCTCAAGAAGGAGCACGCCGGCCTGCAGGATTCCAACGATTACTTCCTCGCCAACATCCAGCGCGACGGCACGTATTCGGTCGTGCCGCGCATGCCGGGCGGCGAGGTAACGCCGGAAGGCCTGATCGCTGTCGGCCAGGTGGCCAAGCAGTACGGCCTGTACACCAAGATCACGGGCGGCCAGCGCGTGGACTTGTTCGGTGCGCGGCTCGAGCAGCTGCCGCAGATCTGGGAAGCGCTGATCGCGGCCGGCTTCGAGTCAGGCCATGCCTATGGCAAGTCGCTGCGCACGGTGAAGTCGTGCGTGGGCTCGACGTGGTGCCGCTTCGGCGTGGGCGATTCGGTCGGCTTCGCCATCAAGCTGGAGAACCGTTACAAGGGCCTGCGCTCGCCGCACAAGCTGAAGTTCGGCGTGTCCGGCTGCACGCGCGAATGCGCCGAGGCACAGGGCAAGGACGTCGGCATCATCGCCACCGAGAAGGGCTGGAACCTGTACGTGTGCGGCAATGGCGGCATGAAGCCCCGTCACGCCGAACTGCTGGCCGCCGACCTGGACGAGGCCACGCTCATCAAGCTGGTGGATCGCTTCCTGATGTTCTACGTTCGCACCGCCGACCGCCTGCAGCGCACCAGCACGTGGCGCGACAACCTGGAAGGCGGCCTGGACTACCTGAAGGACGTGATCGTGGGCGACAAGCTGGGCATTGCCGCCGAGCTGGAAGCCGAGATCCAGCACTTGGTCGACACCTACCAGGACGAATGGAAGACCGCCGTGACCGACCCCGAGGTGCGCAAGCGCTTTCGCCATTTCGTCAACAGCGACGCGGCCGATGCCAATGTCGTGTTTGCCGAAGAGCGCGGCCAGATTCGCCCGGTCACGCCGGACGAACGCCGCAACACGCGCCCGGTGCGCATTCCCGTTGTCGCAGAAGCTGCTTGAGAAAGGAGGCCATCATGCAAGCATCCCGCTGGACCCCCGTTTGCTCCCTTGACGACATCTTGCCCAACACCGGCGTGTGTGCGCTGGTGGGCGATGCGCAGGTGGCCGTGTTCCGCGTGTCCGGCCGCGCGCCGCAGCGTGTGTACGCCATCGGCAACTACGATCCCAACTCCGGTGCCGCTGTGCTCTCGCGCGGTCTGGTCGGCAACCTGGGGGATCGCATCGTGGTTGCCTCGCCGATCTACAAGCAGCATTTCGACCTGGAGACGGGCGACTGCCTGGAAGCGCCGGCCAATTCAGTTCCGGCCTATGCGGCCAAGGTCGAAGACGGGACGGTCTGGGTGGCACTGCAATGACCTCCGCCGCACGCTCCAGGCTCGTCGTCATCGGCAACGGCATGGCCGGCATGCGCACGGTCGAGGAGTTGCTCAAACTGGCGCCCGACCTGTACGACATCACTGTGTTCGGAGAGGAGCCGCACGGCAACTACAACCGCATCCTGCTCTCGCCAGTGCTGGCCGGAGAGAAGCGCGTGGACGAGATCATGCTCAACACGCGCGAGTGGTACGACGAGAACGGCATCACGCTACACGCGGGCGACCCGGTGGTCGCGATTGACCGCTCGCGCCGTACGGTGCGCTCGCGCGACGGCGTGGAGGTGAGCTACGACCGCCTGTTGGTCGCCACCGGCTCGCGCCCGTTCATCCTGCCGGTGCCGGGGCACATGCTGCCGGGCGTGATCGCCTTCCGTGACATCCAGGACGTGGAGACGATGCAGGAAGCCGCGCGCAACCACCGGCACGCCGTGGTGATCGGCGGCGGCCTGCTGGGGCTGGAAGCTGCCAACGGTCTGATGCGCCAGAATATGGACGTGACGGTGGTGCATCTGCCCGACAGCCTGATGGAACGCCAGCTCGACAAGCCCGCCGCCGCGCTGCTGCAGCGGGCGCTGGAGGCGAAGGGGCTGCGGTTCCTCCTCGGCGCGCACACCGCCGAGCTTCTTGGCACCGATCGCGTGAGCGCCGTGCGCTTCAAGGATGGTTCCGAGATTCCGGCGGACCTGGTCGTCATGACCGCTGGCGTGCGCCCGAACATCGAGCTGGCGCGTTCGGCCGGCCTGCATTGTGAGCGCGCCATCGTCGTCGACGACACGCTGCAAACCTACGATCCGCGCGTCTATGCCGTCGGTGAGTGTGTGCAGCACCGCAACGCCACCTTCGGTCTGGTCGCACCCATCTGGGACCAGGCCCGCGTGTGTGCCGCACACCTGGCCGGCGCCGGCCATCGCCGCTACGTCCAGCAGGCCACGGCGACCAAGCTGAAGGTGACGGGCGTGGATCTGTACTCGGCGGGAGATTTCATCGGCGGCGAGGGCACCGAAGACATTGTGCTGCGTGACCCCCGCCGCGGCGTCTACAAGCGCCTGGTGCTCAAGGACGACCGCGTCGTCGGCGCGGTGCTTTACGGCGATGTGGCTGACGGCCCGTGGTATTTCGACCTGATTCAGCGCGAGACCTCCATCACTCCGATCCGCCAGCGCCTGCTGTTCGGCCGCGCCCTGTGCGAGGCCGAGGCCGAGGCCGCCTGAGCGCGCTCTACCACGCACGACGCCCAAACCCATGATGATGACGACGATCCCCATCCACCCGCTCACCGAAGCCGTGCGCACCACATGTCCATACTGTGGCGTCGGCTGCGGCGTGCTGGCGACCCCGCACCCCGATGGCAGTGCCGACATCGCGGGCGACCCGGCGCATCCGGCCAATGCGGGGCGGCTGTGCGTCAAGGGCTCGGCGTTGGGCGAAACCGTCAACCTGGATGGCCGCTTGCTGTACCCGGCCACGCGTGAGCGCAGGCGCGATGTAGGCGCCGCCCCGGAACCGCTGCGCCGCGTGTCGTGGGACGCGGCGCTCGATGCCGTCGCGCAGGGCTTTCGCCGCGTCATCGACACCCACGGCCCGGACGCCGTGGCGTTCTACGTGTCGGGCCAATTGCTGACCGAGGATTACTACGTCGCCAACAAACTGATGAAGGGTTTTATCGGCAGCGCCAACATCGACACCAATTCACGGCTGTGCATGTCGTCGGCGGTGGCGGGGCACAAGCGCGCGTTCGGTGAAGACCTGGTGCCGGTCTGCTACGAGGACCTGGAGGCGGCCGACCTGATCGTGCTGGTGGGTTCCAATACCGCGTGGTGCCATCCGATCCTGTTCCAGCGCATCATGCGTGCGAAGGAAGTCCGGCCAGAGGTCAAGGTGGTGGTGATCGACCCGCGCCACACCGCCACCTGCGAGTTGGCCGACCTGCACCTGTCCGTCAAGCCCGGTACCGATGTGTGGCTGTTCAACGGGCTGCTGTCGTTCCTCGCGCGGCGCGGGGTGGTCGACCGCGACTTTGTCGACCTGCATACCGAGGGCCTGGACGACGTCCTGCGCGCCGCCGTTGCAGACGGCGACGACGTGCAAGCCGTGGCGCGCGCCTGCAAGGTCAAGTTGGATGACCTGCTCACGTTCTACCACTGGTTTGCCGATACCGATCGCACCATCACCGCGTTCTCGCAGGGCGTCAACCAGTCTTCAGCAGGCACCGACAAGGTCAACAGCATCATCAACTGCCACCTGCTCACGGGCCGCATCGGCCGCGCCGGCACCGGGCCGTTTTCCATCACCGGCCAGCCCAATGCGATGGGCGGGCGCGAGGTGGGTGGCCTGGCCAATATGCTGGCCGCACACCTGGAACTGCACGAGCCGCAGCACCGTGAGCTGGTGCAGACCTTCTGGAACGCCCCGCGCATGGCCGAGAAGGCGGGCCTGAAGGCAGTGGACCTGTTCCACGCCATCGAGGCCGGGCGTGTCAAGGCCGTGTGGATCATGGGCACCAACCCGGTGGTCAGCCTGCCCGATGCCGACCAGGTGCGCCGGGCGCTGGCCAAGTGCGAGCTGGTGGTGGCCTCCGACATCGTCGAGGCGACCGATACCACGCTGCTGGCCGACGTCGTGCTGCCCGCGCTTGGCTGGGGCGAGAAGGACGGCACCGTCACCAACTCCGAGCGCCGCATTTCGCGCCAGCGCGCCTTCCTGCCTGCACCCGGCGAGGCGCGCGCCGACTGGGACATCATCGCCGACGTGGCCCGCCGCATGGGCTACGACGGCTTCGGCTTCAAGCGCCCGCGTGAGATATTCGACGAACACGCGCGGCTTTCCGTCTTCGCCAACGACGCGCAGGGCGTGCGCCGCGCGTTCCACCTGGGCGGTCTGATCGGTATGGACCAAAACGCCTACGACGGCATGGCGCCGGTGCAATGGCCGATCAGGGTGAGCGGCGCGCCCGAGGCGCGGCTCTTCGGCGACGGCCGCTTCGCCCACGCCGGCGAACGCGCGCGCTTCATACCGACGCCAGCCCGCGCGCCTGTGCATGCGACGGATGGCGAGTACCCGCTCGTTCTCAACACCGGCCGCGTGCGCGACCAGTGGCACACCATGACGCGCACCGGCCGTGCGCCGAAGCTGGCTGACCATGTGCCCGAACCTTTCGTCGACCTGCACCCGCAGGATGCGCTATTGGCCGGCGTGCGCGAGGGCGGCTTGGCGCGCGTGTCGTCGCGCTGGGGCAGCATGGTGGCACGCGTGCGCATGAGCGGCGGCATTGCGCGCGGCAGCGTGTTCGTGCCGATCCACTGGAACGGCCAGTTTGCGTCGGATGCGCGCGTGGGCGCGGTGGTCAACCCGGTGGTCGATCCGGTCTCAGGCGAGCCGGAGTTCAAGCACACGCCGGTGATGGTCGAACCGTTCGGCGTGGCCTGGCACGGCTTCGTGCTGTCGCGCCACGCGCTCAACACCGACGAGGCGACATGGTGGACGCGCATCCAGGGCAAGCAGTTCGTGCGCTACGAACTGGCCGGGCGCCAGCAGCTTGGCGCGGTGCACGACTGGGCGCGCAAGCTGCTCGGCGTGGACGACCCGCACGCCGACTGGCTCGAATACCAAGATGCCACCGCGCGCGTCTATCGCGCCGTGCATGTGGTCGACGACCGGATCGAGGCGTGTATCTACCTGTCGCCGCGGCCGGAGCTGCCGTCGCGCAACTGGCTGGCTGGCCTGTTTGGACAGGATCGCCTCGAAGACATCGACCGCGCGTCCGTGCTCCTCGGCCAGCCGATCACGGCGGGCGCGGACGTGGGGCCAACCGTGTGCTCGTGCTTTGGCGTGGGTCGCAACACCATTTGCGACGCCATCCGCACCCAGGGGCTGCAATCCACCGGCGAGATCACCGCGTGCCTGAAGGCAGGCGGCAACTGCGGCTCGTGTGTGCCCGAGCTCAAGCGTTTGCTGGCTGAAGCCCGAGTGGAGGAGGCGGCGTAGGGCTCGATGCCGGAAGCCGGTATCAACGAAATCCGCTTCCGGCCGACCCGTCAGGCGCTTTGATCAGCCGAATTCGCCCATCTCGAGATTCTTCTTGAACAGCGAAACCCATTCCGTATCGTATCCAATGGGGTATTCCTTCGAAATGCCGGTCGAACGCCTCGTGATAGAGACAGCGCCCTGGATGCCGTAAATTTCGTCGCCTTTCGGATCCGTCGTGTCGATTTCCCGGATTTCAAAATCGTCTTCCGGCAAACCATTTTGCTGCAAGATCGCGAGAAACTCGCGCCGTTGATCCTGCTCGACAAGTCGCATTTTTACCTCCTCCGCTGTCGCCGCCATCTCTCCCGTGCCGGGTTGCAACAAGCTACGTACACAGTGTATAGCGTGGGGCGACTCGGTGGCAGGGCGAGGGAAAACGTACCCGTCGAAGGCGCTCGCTATCGGCCGACCTCAAACTTGATGGTGGTTACCAAAAGGTACCCACACAACGTTCGAGTGCCTGATTGCCAATGGTTCCCAAGGCCAATATAGTTTCTCTGCCGAGCAGCAGGGGACGAACGATGGATGCGTCCAACTGAGAGACCTTTCTGGGCTAACCACTGATGAAATGAGGGGCGAGCATGTCAGCACCGGAGCACAAGCAGCACATTTACGAACTTGCCTGCCGTTACGCGCAGGCGGTCGACCGTCGCGATTTTGCGGGCGTTGCGGCGCTCTTCGCGAGCGAGGCCAGCATCGTCGGCCCGGGCTTTCGCATGGACGGCATCGATGCGATCGTCAGCGGCATGTCGGCGCTCAATCAATACAGCGCCACGCAGCATCACATCCACCAGCAATTCGCCGAGGTGGACGGCAACGTGGCAACGGCCGAGACCTATTGCGTCGCCAACCATCTGTACACGCGCGACGGCGTGGCGCGCAAGCTCGATTGGGGTATCCGCTACCAGGACAAGCTCTGCTATCAGGATGGCCGCTGGCGCTTCGTCGAGCGCAACCTGTTGGTGGACTGGACGCAAGACTTGCCGGTAGTGGGGTGAGCGATGACGACATCCCGCATCCTTGAACGCAAGACTGCGCTCGTCACGGGCGGGGCCGGCGCCATCGCGAGCGCCAGTGCCGGCGCGCTGCTGCGCGACGGTGCCGCCGTGGTCCTCATGGGCCGCCGCCGCGAAGCGCTCGACGATGCATGCCAACGCCTGCTCGCCGAGTATCCCGAGGCACGCGTCGAGTGCGTGGCCGGTGACGCGGGCAAAGCCGAGGACGTTCAGGCCGCGATGCAACAGGCATGGGCCTTGCACAAGCGTCTCGACATTGTCGTGGCGACAGTGGGCGGCGGCGGCTTCCGCCCCCTGCTGATGCACGACACCACGAGCTTCATGGCCGAGCTGGAACTTAACATCGCCTCCGCGTTCCTCGCGATCCGGCACGGGGCGCCGCTGCTCGCGCAGCAAGGTGGCGGCTCAATCGTGTGCATCTCATCGACTGCGGCACAGTTGAGCTTCCGCTGGTTGTCGAGCTACTGCACGGGCAAAGCGGGACTCGAGGCGCTGGTGCGCGTTGCGGCAGAGGAGTTGGCAACCGCGAGGGTTCGCGTCAACGCCGTGCGCCCCGGTCTCACGCGTTCCGAAGCCACGGGCCCGATGTTGGGTGATCCGACGATAATGGATGCGTTCATCGAGCAGGTGCCGCTAGGCCGCGTCGGCGAGCCGCAGGACATCGCCAGCGCGGTGCGCTATCTCGCGGGGCCGGAGTCCGGTTGGGTCACGGGGCAGAGCTTTGCCGTCGATGGCGGCAACGAATTGCGCCGCAACCCCGCCTTGGACGACGCCATAGCTTATATGTACGGCAAGTCGGCACTGCAGTCGGTCCTGGCAGGCCAGATTCCGAGCGATGAGCAGAATCGTGTTTGACCACGGAATGAACCCGGGTAGCGGATCGCGTTCAGCTTTGCTTGAGGGTCGCCCCGAATCAAGTTACTTCCGAACGCAGTACGCGAACAGGAATCGACTTGTAAGAAGGCGTGCCGCTGTCCTGATCAATGTATTCGAGAGGCACCAGAACGTTCGCCTCCGGATAGTATGCGGCCACCGAACCTCGCGCGATATTGTCGTAGGCGATCGCAGTGAGCTTCTTCATGCGAAGTTGCCTGCCCGTGACGATCGTCTCCATGTCGACCAGGTCCCCATGCTCCAGGCCGCGCGCGGCCATATCCGCTTCGTTCATGAACAGCACGTCACGCCGCCCGAATACGCCTCGATAACGATCATCCAGCGCATAGATCGTTGTGTTGTATTGATCGTGGCTGCGGATCGTCATGAGACGCAGGACATTTTCACCGCCGAGGACATCTGCGTCTTCTTTCACGCCGCCGTACACGGAGAAAATCGCTTTTCCTGACGGCGTTGGCCACTTGCGTTCGGTCGGCGGCAGCGGCAGTCGGAATCCCCCAGGCGATCTGATGCGTGCATTGAAATTCTCGAATCCCGGCACCGTTCTTTCGATCAGGTCGCGAATCTTGTCATAGTCAGCAATCAGGTCGAGCCATGGCACCTTGCTTTTCGGCAAGGTCGCGGAAGCCATGCCAGCCACGATGGCCGGCTCGGAACGCAGCATCTCGGACGCCGGCGTCAGCTTGCCTGCCGATGCGTGAACCATCGACATCGAATCTTCGACGGTCACCGACTGCGGCCCGGTCGCCTGTACATCAAGTTCCGTCCGCCCAAGGCAAGGGAACAGGTACGTTTCCTTCGCCACCAGCAGATGCGTGCGATTGAGCTTGGTCCCAATGTGGACACTCAGATCGAGCGTGCCCATCGCGGGGAAGGACCGTTCGGCATCGGGTAGCGCAACCGCGAAGTTTCCGCCCAGGCAAATCAATGCCTTGGCCGAACCATCGATCATGGCCTGCATCGCCTTGACGGCATCGTGCCCGTGCTTCTGGGGAGGAACGAACCCCAATACATACTCAATCTGCTTCAGGAACCCGACCGACGGTTTTTCGGTGATGCCGACCGTCCGGTTCCCCTGCACGTTGGAATGGCCGCGCAATGGACAGATACCCGCGCCGGGTTTGCCAAAGTTGCCCCGCAATAACAACAAATCAGCGATCAGGCGAACATTTGCCGTGCCTTTACTATGCTGGGTGACGCCCATGCCATAAGTGACGATCGTCGCACTCGAATTTGCATAGAGCGTTGCGACCTGCTCGAGATCTGCGCGACTGAGCCCGCTTGCCTTCTCGATATCCTCCCACGTCGTTGCTTCCAGATCCTTGGCAAAAGCGTCGAAGCCTTCGGTATGCACCGCGATAAAATCACGGTCCAGAACGTTTCCCTGTTGTGCATCCATTTCCAACAGCACCTTCATGATGCCTTTAAGGGCGGCCGCGTCTCCGCCGGCGTCGACCTGAAAATAAGTGGATGCGATTCTGGTAGAGCCGTAAGTTGCCATCTCCAGCCAGTTTTGGGGATCCGCAAATCGTTCGAGCGCGCGCTCGCGAAGCGGGTTGAACACGATGATCGGGACGTTACGCCTTGCCGCTTCATGGAGCGTTCCCATCATCCGGGGGTGATTTGTCCCGGGATTGTGGCCGATGGCGATGATGAGTTCACAGCGGTCAAAGTCCTCCAGTGACACCGTGCCCTTGCCGATACCAATGGACTGCGGCAAACCGACGCTGGTCGGTTCATGGCACATGTTCGAGCAATCCGGGAAATTGTTCGTCCCATATTCCCTTGCGAACAGTTGAAAGAGGAATGCGGCCTCGTTCGATGCCCTGCCGGACGTATAGAACTCGACCTGATCGGGCGACAACCCGCGAAGGATCTCGCCGATACGGGTGAAGGCGGTCTCCCACTCGACTGCTCGGAACGTGTCGGTCGCGCGATCGTAGACGAGAGGATGCGTCAGCCGGCCCATATCCTCCAATTCAAAATCCGAGCGTTGCAGCAACGACGACACCGTGTTTTTCTCAAAAAACTCCGGGCGCACCCGTTTGTTAGTCGCTTCCCAGGTGACCGCTTTGGCACCGTTTTCGCAGAACTGGAACGTGGACCTATGCTCCTTGTCGGGCCACGCGCACCCCGGACAATCGAAGCCGTCGGGCTGGTTGGTCCGGAGCAATGTGATCGGCGCCTTGACGCTATCCATTTGCAGCCGGATGGCTTGCGTTGTCGCGCGAAGCGCTCCCCAGCCTCCAGCGGGTCCGTCATATGGCCTGATACCGGGTACGTCGCGTCGAATAGCCATGATTGCCCCCCGAGCGACTCCAGACATCCTGGAGTCAACGGTTGCCTGAATCCCGCCGCCTGGCGGACTGTAAATAACAACAATAGGCTTGGCCTCCGGCTCGGCAAGTCGCGGTTACAAGCAGTTACAAGTGGTTACAAGCAGCGCATACGCAAATGGAAATTGCCAGCAATTGCGCTGCGCAGTAAGCGAATTACCCGGGATATTCACTGTGGACGACATCCGGGCGTGACCGGTCCCGTACTCAGTGTTTACCCTCTTTCAGGAAGCCAAGTCGCGGACAAAACTTGTCGAATACGTTCGCCGTCGTGGTCGTGTCGTTGGCGAACTTGCCTTCAACCGCGTAAGGCAGAGCGAGCATGGACACTTACAGTTCGACCGCAATTGATCTCGCGCGCCTGCAGTTTGCGTTCACCGTCGCGTTCCATATCATTTTTCCGGCAATCACGATTGGTCTGGCCAGCTTTCTTACGGTATTGGAAGGTTTGTGGCTGAAGACCGGCCAAGAGGCCTATCGGCATCTGTACAATTTCTGGTCGAAGATCTTTGCCCTGAACTTTGGCATGGGCGTGGTTTCGGGCGTCGTGATGGCCTATCAGTTCGGTACGAATTGGAGCCGCTTCTCGTACTTTGCCGGAGGCATTACGGGACCGCTCCTGACCTATGAGGTGCTCACCGCATTTTTTCTCGAAGCGGGTTTTCTCGGCGTCATGCTCTTCGGGTGGGAGCGTGTTGGCAGGGGGCTGCATTTCTTTGCGACAGCCATGGTCGCGCTCGGCACACTGTTTTCCACCTTCTGGATACTGTCGTCCAATAGCTGGATGCATACGCCGCAGGGCTATAGCATCGTCGACGGACGTGCGGTGCCGGTCGACTGGCTTGCCGTCATCTTCAATCCGTCCTTCCCGTTCAGGCTCGCGCACATGGCGATCGCCTCATTTCTTGCCACGGCCTTCTTCGTGGGGGCTTCCGGGGCTTGGCATTTGCTGCGCGGGCGCGACAGTCCGGCGATGCGCACCATGTTGTCGATGGCCATGTGGATGGCGCTGATCGTTGCACCCATTCAGGCTGTTGTTGGAGACGCGCACGGTCTCAATACGCTCGAGCATCAGCCTGCGAAAATCGCGGCCATCGAAGGCCACTGGGAGAACGTTCCCGGGCAACCCTCGCCGCTCGTCCTCGTCGGTTGGCCGGACATGAAAGCAGAGAAAACGCGCTTTGCGATCGAAATCCCGGTGCTCGGCAGTCTCATCCTCACCCACAGCCTCGACCGCCAGATCCCTGCACTGAAGTCATTTGCACCGGAGGATCGGCCCAACTCGACGGTGATTTTCTGGACGTTCCGACTGATGGTCGGCATGGGGGTGCTGATGATCCTCACGGGGCTATGGAGCCTGTGGCTGCGGCTTCGAAACGCGCTTTACACCTCACGCCTGTTCCTCACGGTCGTGCTGTGCATGGGGCCGGCCGGCCTGATCGCGCTGATCGCCGGTTGGGTTACGACCGAAATGGGGCGTCAGCCTTGGGTGATCTATGGCGTGATGCGTACCGTCAATGCTTCATCACTTCAAAATCCGACCGAGGTGGGGCTAAGCCTCATCCTGTTTGTCGTGGTCTACTTCTCGCTCTTCGGGACGGGCATCTCGTACATGCTGCGGCTCGTGCGCAAAGGACCGCAGCCGCGCGTTGGGGAACCGGTCGTGGAAGGCGGCATGGAAGGCGGCGCGGGGCAATCGCGCAGGCCTGCGCGCCCGATCTCGGCTTACGACGACCATTAGGCTTCGGATACTGATTCGAACATGAGGAGCAAGCGACATGGGCGTTGACCTCTCGCTAATCTGGGCATTGATCATCGTCTTCGGCATCATGATGTATGTCGTCATGGACGGATTCGACTTGGGCATCGGTCTGCTTTTTTCGTTCATTACAGACAAGGATGAGCGTGACGTGATGATGAACACGGTCGCTCCCGTCTGGGATGGCAACGAGACGTGGCTCGTGCTGGGCGGGGCGGGTCTCTTCGGCGCGTTTCCCTTAGCGTACTCAGTGGTTCTCAGTGCGCTATATCTGCCGTTGGTCATCATGCTCCTGGGGCTGATCTTTCGAGGCGTTGCATTCGAATTCCGTTTCAAGGCAAGCGAACACAGGAGGCACCTGTGGGATAAGGCGTTCGTGGGTGGATCCGTGGTAGCGACATTTGCCCAGGGAATTGTGCTTGGCGCATTCATCGACGGCATTCCTGTCGCAGACAAAGCGTTTGCGGGCGGGAGCCTGGACTGGATACGGCCGTTCCCTGTCTTTTGTGGCTTCGCGCTGCTGGTGGCCTATGCCCAATTGGGTAGCACATGGCTGATCATGAAGACGGAAGGGCGGCTGCAGGCCGAAATGTACCGCTTTTCGTCCTACTTCGTCTGGCTCCTGGTCATCGCGATCGCCGTGGTAAGTGCTTGGACGCCGCTGTCACATCCGGAGATCTCGGCGCGCTGGTTCAGCATGCCCAACTTGCTGTATTTCCTGCCCGTGCCGATCCTCGTGATTTTTGTTTTTTTTGCCACGTTGATCTCCTTGGCGCATCGCGCGACGGCCACGCCGTTCCTGCTCACGCTGTTGGTGATATTCCTGGGTTACAGCGGGCTCGGTATCAGCATGTGGCCGAATATCATTCCGCCATCCGTGTCCCTTTGGGAGGCCGCGTCGCCGGTGCAAAGCCAACTCTTCGCATTGATCGGCGCGCTGTTCATCCTGCCTTTCATCCTCGTCTACACCGCTTGGAGTTACTACGTATTTCACGGCAAGGTCAAGATCGGCGAAGGGTATCACCACTAGCGCACCCCGGAATTGCAAAGGTGAACAGGATGTTCAATCGGTTCTCCACCAAACACAGCCGTTGGAAACAACTTTTCTGGCTCGTCGCACTCTGGACGGCGGGTGTCACTACCGTCGTGTTGGTCGTGGAATTGATACGACTTTCCATGACCGCAATAGGACTGAAAACTCACTGAGAACACCGTGAATTGACGGGGTCGTTGGCGGTGCGCGTCGCGCCGGCGCCAGGGAGTCCGAGCGCTTGATACAATGAAAAGCGGGGGCAGGGCGATGGCTGCCCCCGTATGGTTTCCTCCGGGCACCTGTCCCGCCCCGGCGCGGCTCGCCGTGAATCCAGGGTTAGCTCACGACACAAGAGAAGAACATCATGATCGTGCGACCACGGGAAAACTGGTTTCGCATGCTGTTTGTGTGGCGGGGATCGGTATTGCGGGCGATCGTTCCGCAGCTATTTTTCCTGAGTGTTGTCAGCGGCCTGGCTGTACTGTCGCATGGACGTATTCTGGGCGAAAAGATTCCGCTCAATACTGCACCGTTCACGCTCTTTGGCGTGGCGCTAACGATTTTCCTTGCGTTCCGGAACACTGCGAGCTATGAGCGGTTCAACGAAGCGCGGCACCTTTGGGGCAGTGTGCTGATCGCCTCGCGTTCCCTCGCGGCGCAGATGCTGTGTTACATCGAGGACAGTGCCAATACCGACCGCGTCGAGCTCGTCCGTACCGTTATCGCATTCGCTTATGCGTTGAAGCATCAGCTGCGCAAGACCGATCCGACCGGGGATCTCGTTCGCCTGATCGGCAATGAGGCAACGGGAGTGTTGCGGACAAAGTGCTACAAGCCGATCGCGCTTCTGAAGGATATTCGCAATAAACTCGCGCGGCTACAGCGCCAGCAAGCGGTGACGGACACGAAGCTGTGGATGTTCGACGCGCAGATCAACGAACTGGAAAAGACGGTGGGGGGATGTGAGCGGATTGCATCAACCCCCATTCCGTTTGCGTATAGCGTGCTGCTACATCGTACGGTATACGCGTACTGCATCATGCTCCCGTTTGGCCTCGTCGACTCGACGGAATTATTTACGCCCATCGTCAGCGTTTTCGTCGCTTACACCTTGATTGCGCTGGAGGCGATCGCCAACGAAGTTTCCGAGCCATTCAGTACAGCGCCCAATGCGCTCGCGCTCGACGCCATCGCGCGAAATATCGAGCGTTCGCTACTTGAGCTTTGTGATCGGGAGATTCCCGAGGAAGCAGTGCCGGACCGGTTATATCAGCTGAAGTAGGCATGGAAAATCACGCACCTGACTCCTGAATGTTGGATCTTGACAGCGTCATTTCCGGAGAATATGGTGGGTAGAATCGGGCGCGCGGCGATAGCGTGTCTTGGCAGCGAGTGTGCTCAACGATCCCGGCTGAGAGGTGCATGATGACCGAAGTGACTTGGCTTGTTGTGGCTGACGGAGGGCGCGCGCGTGTTTTTCAAACGCCCGGGCTCACGCTGGATTTGCAGGAAATCGAGGATCTCGTCAACTTCGAAAATAGCGGCACCGTGCTCACGGAGAAAGACCGCGAGAAGTTTGCAAAGCGCGTGTCCCATTATCTGGAACAAGGCCGACTGCACCAACGCTACCATCGATTGCGACTCGCCGTCGAACCCAAATTTCTCGGCATGGTGCGAGCGGATTTGAGCGAAGAAACCCGACGATTAATTTTCGAGCAGATCAGTGAAGATCTCTGTGCGCTCAATATACGCGAACTTCAGGCGCGCTTGGCGCGGCACTGAACGACTGCCGTATCGACGGGGCATGCGCGTGGCGATAGATTGATCGATAAGGAATTCGGGTGCTCCCGCGATAGCGCCCCCATCGTGTTCTGCTCGCCGATGCCGGCGGCGCCCATCTTTCGCTGGACAGAACTGCAAGCTGTTCACGATGGTCCTCGGATCACGGAGGTGATCATCATGATGGCAGCGCCGAACCAGAAATTGAACCGGCTGCTCTCGGTATTGCCTTCGGACACTTGGGCGCGCATCGCGCCGGAACTGGTGATGGTCGAGATGCCGCTGGGGCATGTGCTCTACGAATCGGGCGATCCTCTCGACCACGTGTATTTCCCGACCACGTCGATCGTCTCCTTGCTATATGTGCTTGAAGATGGCGCCTCGGCCGAAATCGCGATCGTCGGCAACGAAGGGTTGATCGGCGTCGCACTTTTCATGGGGGGCGAAACCACGCCAAGCCGGGCGATCGTGCAAAGTGCGGGATACGCCTATCGGTTGAATGTGCGTGCGGTGAAGCTGGAATTCAGCCGGGCTGGCCCCATGCAGCGCCTGTTGTTGCGCTACACGCAGGCGCTGATCACGCAGATGGCGCAGACTGCAGTATGCAATCGCCATCACTCAATCGACCAGCAACTGTGTCGCTGGCTCCTGCTGAGTTTGGATCGGCTGCCTTCCTCCGAACTGAAAATGACGCAGGAGCTGATCGCCAACATGCTGGGCGTGCGCCGCTCGGGGGTCACCGAGGCCGCGCTGAAACTGCAGAACGCCGGGCTTATCCGCTATAGCCACGGCACCATCGAAGTGCTCGACCGCGCAGGGCTGGAACGTCGAGTATGCGAATGCTACGCAGTGGTCAAACACGAATTCGAGCGTCTGCTCCCCAACACAGAAGCGATCTGACGACGCGTGTCGCCCTGTCCACAGCGATCTTCGTCTCCACGTCGAGTTTTCGACGCGCACGGGACGGTAGCGTACAGATTTTCCTTATACAGCATTGCATCATCACGGAACGGTTTTGAGATATTTCCGGGAGATGCCGCCATGTTACGCAGTGTTGAAGCACTCGAGGACTATGCAATCCGCGCCGCCGACGGGGATATCGGTCTCGTCAAGGACTTCTTCTTCGACGATAAATCCTGGACGGTCAGATATCTCATTGTCGAAACCGGCAGCTGGCTTTCGCATCGGCAGGTGCTGATCTCGCCGATGTCAGTCGGGCATACCGACTGGGTGGAACGCGTCATTCCGGTCACCATCACGAAGGCACAGGTGCAGGATAGCCCCCTCATCGATGCGCGCGGGCCGATTTCCCGTCAGCACGAAGCCGATTACCTTGCGTATTACGGATATCCCGACTATTGGGGCGGCGTGGGGACTTGGGGCGAGACCGTCGGTCCGACCCTGCTCGCGCAAGACGGCGCCGGTGAGCGCGATGCATTAGCCGCCGTGAACGCGGAAACATTTCGTTTGCGCCGGTGCGAATTGATCGCGCGGTACCGCATTCACGCCAGCGACGGCGACATCGGCCATGTCGAGAGTTTTCTGATGGACATGGAGACATGGACGCTGCGGTACGTGATCGTCAACACCAGCAACTGGTGGCTCGGTCATCGCGCCGCCATTCCGGTGGTGCTCATCGCGGGGGTGGATTGGCCTAATGCCAAGGTTTCGGTCCGGCTTTCGCGCGATGCCGTCAAGACGGCGCCGCATTACAATCCTGCGCCTGAGATGGATCGCACATATGAGGCCGCCATCCACACCCATTATGGATGTCAGCCTTACTGGATTCATGAAGACGCAGTCGGGGGACCCGACAGTATGTGGCCCACGCCGTCGCCCGCACGCGTGTAGGCGTGTTGAATCGGGTTGAGCATCCTCAGCACGTCACGAAAACAGAGGCTTCCCGGCGGCGATGCCGACCATTTCGTCATAAATATGATCTCTTGTCCGTCCGTCGACGTGTTGCCACAGGCGCGCCAACCAGAATTTCATTCGATACTTGGCGATCTCCCGCCCGGATAGGCGTTCTGCCGGATATTCAAGGATAGCCGCAACCAACTTGCCGTTCTGATATTCATGTGCGATTGCCCTGATGTATTCCTTGGCCTTCAGCAACTCCGTTGCGCTGGACGCGATGGATAGCTCAAGGCAGACAAGTGTCCAGAAATTTTTTCGATGCTCTCCATAGACATGGAGGAGAAGTCGTTCGTTACTCATGGCCTACTCCCTATGTATTCCGGGAGTCGGGTGCGGTCGGACGTGACGACGCTCCACCGCCTTCCTGTTCCCAGACGTGAATGGCGATTTCGTGCAGCGCGTATGTCTGTTTAAGCAGGGCATACCGGGCACGAAGGAATGCAAGTTGCAACGCGATCGCTCGCTTGCCCGAGTCGGGGTGGTGTCTCATGATCATTTCCGTCAGACCTTTTCTACAGTGCGCACAGTCGGCACGTACTTCCACTTACCCAAGTTTGAATCGATATGTGTGTCACCCTGTAACCGAGTGTTCGAGCGGATTTCGTCTTCCAACTTAAACTTTTCGAGCATGGGCGCGACCTTGTCCGGGTCCATCGGCTTGTAGTGACGGTGGTAGTCCCAGTGTTCTGATGAGGCGTATGTCATATGACCTTCGCGGTGAAGGAGATACCGACGATCCGCTAGATTCACGACAGTGGTATCTCTTGAGTTGGAGATATTGGCGAGACATGTTGTTACGGCAACGCATCAGCGTTTGATACTCGCCAACGATAGCGACGCAGGATGACGACGTGCCGGAAATCACATCATGGCAGCACAGGAGAAGGGCGTCTGTCCGGTTGCGCACCAAATACGTGGACAAAAGTGCCGATAAGCGTACCTGCGGGCCGGCGGGGGCTGCCACGGGAGCCTGAATGTCCGCTACCGGACAGACGTGAATGGACCACCCGACTATTCTCCGCTGTCTACGGGACACACCTGTGCAGATTTGGATGAAGTTCGCGGAATAGCGTCATGACAATGAAAAAGAGAATCCTCGAGACTTATCGCGGTGCACAGATCGAAGCGTGGCCGATTCATCGAGGGGTCGGGTATGAAGCTTGGGTCAGGTTTCGACATCCCAAGCTGGGGCATTTGGTGCACAAGCGCGTAGTCGGCCCGACAGCCGGTGCGTTCGACAGCCTCGAATCGCTCACCTCGCATTGCCGGGCGCGCATCGGCGAGCTCGTGTCCTGGGGAGAGATCCTCGAATAGTCGCGGCGTTGTGGACACCCCACCGCTTCGAGACAATAGGGAGATAGCCATGCTCACGTGTAGAACCTGCCGGGAGGTGCGTGATTTCCCTGACGTGAATCCGGAAGTCAACGACCTCGGCTTCTACTTCGATTGCCCGGACTGCGGCGCAAGAAACAAACTCATCAACGTGGCTGCGCCGGGAGAGACGGCGGAGCTAGTGCAGCTTGCTGACGAATGACGAGCCCGTCGTCGGTCATGCGTCGCTCCCGTGAATCCATGCAGGACCGAGAGGCCATCATGCAGCGAACGATCGAGTACCGCGGTTTTGAAATTCAGATTGAGTTGCAGACCACTTCGAAGGACATGTTCGACGTGTGGTTTCGTATCGAGGGCCCCATCGCACCTCAAGGCGTCGCCGCGCTCGGCGAGCGCATCAAAGTCCGGAACGGGCCGTTTTCTCGTCGTTGGGCTTATCTCGTTGCCGAAATAGCGGGCCAAGCGGCTATCGATGTGATCCTTGGCGAGTCTGAATAACGACTGGCCGCGCGATTGGATGCCTCGAGACAATTTTAGTGCGACATAGCGCTAACCCGCCGATTCGCCGTACGAAGACAGCGCTTCTGAGCAATATCGTGGCAGTGTCAATCCATTCGCCGGGTCATATATCGCCTCAATATGGAGCACCGGTCTCGACGACGTGACCGCCCCGAACATCGTGGCGAACGAAACATCCGCAGCGTCTCGGCCGGTGCCGATTCTGACAAGCCCCATCGGTGGCGAGACGCCGGTCGGATCGAACAAATACCATCGGTCGCTGAGCAAGACCTCGACGTAGGCGTGAAAATCCGTCGGACCCAACGCCGGGTCGGCGCCGTAGTCGATTCCCGTGACGAATCGCGCGGGAATGTTAAGCGCCCGGCATAACGCGATCATCAGGTGGGCGAAGTCACGGCACACACCGGTCTGCTCGATGAGCGTATCGACTGCCGACGTATTGACATCCGAGCTGCCGGACAAGAATGTCGTCCGCTGGCGCACCCAGTCTTGTATCGCCTGAACTCGCCAATAGTCTTGTCTCAGATGGCCAAATTCCCGGGCTGCAAACTTTCGCAGTCTGTCGGACTGGCAGTAGCGACTCGGATAGAGATAGGGTAGGGCCTTGTCCGGCAGTTGCGAAATCGGCACTTCTGCGAGGCGTGCGGGCAACTCGAAGTGATGGGCGATATCGACGGTCGCGTCGTAGCGCACGGTCAGCGGCCCAGAATCGGCCTTCAGCCGCATGTAGCGACTTCCGAACGTCGGATCGGTATGGATCATGGGAAGTACAGCCTGGCTGAGATACAGTTGCTCTGTCACCACCGATTGACAATGTGTCTGAGCGGCATGGATGTTGAATATGAAATCGCTCGCCCGATCGTTGATTTCGTACTTGAGTTCAATTGCAAATTTCAGCCTGACCATCGTTTGCCTCGCCTTTCGTTCAAGTGTCGCAGGGGGCGAGCATCTCGTCTGTCCGCTAGCATACTGAGCGCCCCGGATAACGGCATGGAAACCAACCCCGGTGCCGAAGCGGGTATGAAACAGGCGGGGTACGCCCAATTGTCGGTATACGTACGCCACCGGACCGACGGTCGGTCAATGAGCGCATACGTTCTACTCGATAGGGTGCGAAATCTCTATTAATCTGCCGGAGAAGGCCATGTTAGAAACGATGTTGCCGCAGTTCCCGCTATCGGAACAGGAGGCGTTTAGCGAAACCTGTCTGCGCAACGGCTTGGCGCCTGATGTCTTTACCGTGACCGCCGTTGAAGAGGAGAATACCGGGAACGGAGCGGACACTCCCCTGGAACGGAGCGTCACGGTGCGTCTTGGCAAAGTCGTGCGCGAGTACGACGGCTCACAAGGCCCGCAATGGACAGTCGATTTCGAAGACGACGTTCAATCGCACATTTTCGGATAGCGCTTCAAAGTCAATTCGCGAGGCATGGGCTAGTCATAGCGGCGCAATCGCCGGGAGAACGCCTGCAGCGCGCCGATGCCGAGCGTGGCCTGCTTCCCATACAGCTTGCGCTCGATCCAGTCGTCGGGGGTGCCGTGGCCGTATTTCTGGAGCGTGCTGGTGTTCCTGAGTTCCTTACGGTAGAGCTCGGTGCCCTCGAACAGCACTTGCCTGATGCCGTAGACCTGCGGGCTGTGAGGGTCTTCCAGAGTTTCGCACGTGGCATGGTGTTTGCGATGTATCGCCACCCATTCATGGGTGATCATCCCGGTGGTGAGCCACAACCAGAATCGAAAGCCGTGACTGGCAATGGGATGCAGCGCCAGCGCGCGATGGGCTTGGTGCCGGTGTAGAAAAATCGTCACTGAGGCGATGGTCACGTGCGTCAAGCCCAGCGTAACCAGTGCATGACCCCACCAGGGTAGATCGAACAGGCCAAGTTGCATAAAGCGGCCCTCCGCGAAACCAAAAATTGTACTAAAGCGGCTGAATTGCGAGGCGCTTGACGCGCCAAGCAGCCCAAGGCGCTTCAGTCACCGAAGCCGGGAAAAACTGGCTGGCATTCTGCCAATGAACAAGTGTCGCAGGGGGCGAGCATCTCGTCTGTTCGCTACCCTACAAAGCGTCCCGGCCAGCGGCATGGAATCCAGTGCCAGGGTTGCCGTGCCGCGTTCGATTCGCGAAAGCATGGAGTGCGAGATGCCGGCCATTTTGGCGAGCGTGCCAGATGGAATGCCAGCTGCGGTTCGCAGCGTCTGAATCTGAGAGGCAAGTGCACGGGAGACCTTTTCGATGGCCGGGGCCCGCTGCATTTCAACGTTATTGTTGTCGGTTGCTTCTTCCACGCTACATTTCCATTGGTAATCGATGCTTGGGCCGCCTCGGATGTCGATATGCCGCCCTGGGTTCCAACATTATAGAGCGCAGCCGTAGCAGGAACGTGGGATGAACTGACAGCACTGAGATTGGGGGAGGGGGGCGATGTACCTGAGGCACAGAGCGCCCCACGTCGTCACATCGGCGGTGGCTAGGCCTTGTAGCCGATATTGCGCAAGAGTTCCTTGCGCCACCGCACATCCTCGTCGCTCTCGATGCCAAGCGGCGAGAAGCCGTCGACGACGCCGAGGATGCTGCGGCCTTGATCCGTCTGCGCGACGACGACCTCGGTGGGGTTGGCCGTGGCACAGAAAATCCGGCAGACTTCCGGCACGGCCTTGATCGCGTTCAGCACATTGAGCGGGTAAAATCCTTCGCCGAGAAACACGAGGAAGCCGTGACCGGCGCCGATCGCGCTCGCATTCCTGCAGGCGAGCTCGATCATGTCGGGATCGGTGCCGGAGTGGCGCACCAGCCGCTTGCCGGAAGCCTCGCAGAACGCCAGGCCGAATTTGATGCCGGGCACGGTGCCGACCAGTGCCTCGTGAATGTCCTCCACGGACTTGATGAAATGCGTCTGGCCGAGAATGAAATTCACCGTCTCGGGCTTATCGATGGCCACGGTTTGCAGTTGCAGCATTTCGAACCTCACCGGGTAATGTTGCGAACGCGTCGCCAACGCAGGCACACCTCGGCCCCATGATATTCCCAGCTTGGCGACATCAGTCGACAGCAAGAATAACGCTGGACGCTTTGACCACGGCGCTAGCCGGTTTGCCGGGGGCCAACCCCAGCCGGGTTGCGCTATCATTCGTGATAATGGCCGCGATATTCAGGCCGGCCGCCGAGATCGTGACTTCAGAATTCACCGCGCCCTCTTTAACGTGTGCGACGGTACCAGCGAAGACATTTCGGGCTGACACCTTGGCCGGGTCGGTGTCCACCATGACTATCACCGACGACGCTTTGATGAGCGCCGACGCCGTCTTACCCACCGCAAGGCCGAGCGATTTGGTGCTTTCCTGCGTGATGACGGCCACGACAAATGCGCTGCCAATCTTCAGGGTTACCTCGTCGTTCACCGCCCCGGACTTGATGCTGGTGACTTCTCCCGAAAACTGATTTCGAGCACTGGTTTTCATGTTCCCTCCTTTACCGTTGTTGGTGCGCCGACTTTTCAGTATAGGCACGAACCTGGATAAGCGGTAAAGGGCCCGATTCGCTGTCAGCGCATTGACGACACCCCACCGTTGCGCACCGAACTGATGGAGCCCGTCGCCAATACGGCATCCGCGTTGTTCATCGCCTGCTGCACAGTACCGGCGCGCGAGTTTGACGCGCGTCAAGCCCCAAGCTCGCGCACGCGTGAGCGCGCGCTGATCACGACTAAAGTGAAAACAACCCCGAAGCACCGGCCAAACGGCGGTGAGGCGCGGACTGTTGCGAATCGATGAAGAGGGTGCGATGAAGACCGATTTGGAACTGCAGCGTGCCGACATCGATCGGCTCACGGTTGCCTGAACCACATGAACAGCGAGGGCCGACATCATGCCCCAACGAATCCTCCTGGCGGTTGACGGCAGCGACACGTCATGGCGCGCATTGCGCGAAGCCGTCAAATTTGCCCGTCCGGACGACGTGGTTCGGGTGGTAAACGTTGTGGAGGGCCCGATCGGCCTCTATCCGATAGTGCCCTCGTCCTGTCTCGATGTCGAAAAAGTTCGCGATGGTCTGATTGACGAGGGCCAGCGCCTGCTCGGCGAAGCCTTCGTCAAGCTTCGGGACGAGGGCGTCCAGGCCGACGCACGTTCCATTGACCTGCGCGTCTGGGGCGGGACCATCGCCGACGCCATTTTGCGCGAAGCCGAGCGCTGGCACGCGGATGTGCTCGTCCTCGGTACCCACGGCCGCCGTGGTGTGCGTCGGTTGATGTTCGGAAGCGTTGCCGAACAGGTTCTGCGACAGGCGCATCGGCCCGTACTGCTCGTCGCGGGCAATACGGTGCATGCGACGTCGGCGGGACGTCCCATAGCTAGGGCCGGGGATTGACGCTCGTGCAGGAGGGAAAGATGTATCAACGAATCCTCGTTGCAGTCGATGACAGCAAGACTTCGCGGCGCGCGCTCGACTATGCCCTGGCGAAGGCCCACGACAATGGCGCACAACTACGTGTTGTGCACGTGATCGACATCCCCACGCCCTACGTGGCCGATGTCGATCCAACGCCCTTTATCGAGGCAATGCGCACGCTGGGAGACAGTATCCGGGAAGATGCGGTTAAACGCATGAAGGAAGCGAACGTAAAAGGCGACGTTGAAATCCGCGAAATTCTGCCGCTGGGCGAAGACATTCCTCACCAGATCATCGCCGCGTCCGAGGCGTTCGACGCGGATGTCATCGTCGTCGGCACCCACGGGCGGCGTGGGTTTCGTCGCCTGGCGCTCGGCAGCGTGGCAGAGAACTGCGCGCGGCGAGCGACGCGGCCGGTGATTCTGATTCCGCACGCCGCCGCGGCATTGCAAGGCGACGGCGACGCTGTGCCGCCGCCCGCGTCTCTCAGTGAGACAACAGCAACGGCTTGGCCATGTATTTGATCGTGTATGGCATGATGTATTCTCCATGCGAAAATGGTGAGGGAGCGATGATCCGCATCATCGTGGCGGACGACCACACGCTTGTGCGAGCCGGTCTGCACCGAATTCTTGCAGGAAGTGACGATCTTGACGTTGTCGGCGAGGCCTCGAATGGCGCCGAAGCAATGGCGTTGTTGCACGCCACGCCCTGCGATGTGCTCATGCTCGACCTGTCGATGCCCGGCCGCAGCGGCGTCGATTTGATCGCGCAAGTGAAGGCAGAGTATCCAAAGGTGGCGATCCTCGTGCTGACCATGCACGGCGAAGAACAGTACGCGGTACGTGCGCTCAAGGCCGGCGCGGCAGGCTACCTCACGAAGGAAAGTGCGCCAGCCGAACTGGTCATTGCCGTGCGCAAAGTCAGCGGCGGGGGCGTGTACCTGAGCCCTGCGATGGCCGAAAAAA
Source organism: Pandoraea terrae (assembly GCF_902459695.1). Lineage (GTDB taxonomy): Bacteria > Pseudomonadota > Gammaproteobacteria > Burkholderiales > Burkholderiaceae > Pandoraea > Pandoraea terrae. Next base: position 94,366 of record NZ_CABPRZ010000002.1, on the reverse strand, counting down.
TTGCGCAAGACCTGACATCCGCGCGCATCGACGGCCCGTTGTACCGCCGGCTTTCCGATCGAGAGTTCGATGTGTTCCTGATGCTGGCGCGCGGTCTCACGCTGGGCGAGATCGCCGAGCGACTGTGCGTAAGCGCGAAGACCGTCAGTACCTACAAGGCGCGCGTGCTGCAAAAGCTTCAGCTCGGGAACCAGACGGAACTGGTGCATTACGCGATCCGCCACGAGTTGCTGCGCGATAACCCCTAGACGTTACACCAATGTAGGCATCGGCCTACACGACCGCGAGATTGCCGACAAAAGTTCGCGCGACGCGCTGATATCTTTTCCGGCACTTGTTTCCGATACTTCAGTCATCGCGCCGTACGGCTGAACTGTTGGAGCCTGCCATGTCCTTTGATTCGCCCTGCGCTACACCGGCGGCCAACGCCCGTCCGCAGCCGATCCGCATTCACCACGGGTTTGAAGATTCCATGCGCTTCGGCGAGATGTGCGCGGTGCGCTGCAGCACCTGTGCGCTGCGGCGCGTTTGCGTTCCGGAGGGCCTGTCGGACGAGGACGCCCGGAGGTTCGATGATGTGCCACGTGTCAGACGTGCGGTCCGGCGAGGCGAAACGTTGTTTCGCGCCGGGGATCGCTTCGAACACATTTACGCGGTGCGTGCAGGTTCGTTCAAGACGGTTGTCATGCATCCCGACGGGCGTGAGCAGGTCACCGGCTATCTGCTTGCCGGCGAACTGCTTGGCCTGGGCGGGATCGCCGCAGGCCACCATGTTGCGGAGGCGGTAGCGCTCGAAGACAGCCAGGTCTGCGCCATCGGTTTTCCCGGACTTGAAGCCGTTGCCGGCCAGGTCCCGGTGATGCAGCGGCAACTGCACCGGCTGTTCGCCGCGGCGATCGTGCGTGACCAAAGTCAGCTTTTGAGATTGGGGACAATGCGCGGCGAGGCTCGTCTGGCCAGCTTCCTGCTCGACATCTCCGCGCGCCTGGCGGCCCTTGGCTACTCGCCGCGGTCGTTCCTGCTGCGCATGACCCGCGAGGAAATCGGAAGCTACCTGGGCTTGCAGTTGGAGACGGTCAGCAGAATGTTCTCGCGCTTGCAGGCGCGCAGCATTCTGACCGTACGACAACGTGAGGTCACGCTGGTCGATACGCTTTCTCTGGGAGAAATGGCCAACTCGGCCGCGTAACTTTGTGCGGCTTGTGCCGGCAGGGCGTTTAGGTGCCGGCAGGAGCCGGCGGGGCAGCGTGGAGCGGAATCAGTGTGGTGATGACAGTCCCGCCTTCTGATGGGCTGCGGACTTCAAGCGAACCGCCGAGCAGGCGGGCACGTTCCCGCATGCTGATGAGCCCGAGCGCATCGGGTTTCGGCCGTGTTGGCGGGAGCCCGCGTCCATTATCCGAGATGCGCAGACGGCAAACGTCATCGCACGACAGTTCGATCGTCGCGATCGTCGCGCTTGCGTGCTTGGCCACATTGTTCAACGCTTCCTGCACGATCCGGAACATTGCGGTGGCAACCGGCGGGGGCAGTGGCGGTAGGGTCTCTGCGCCGGCAAAGTCGACGGCAATGCCGTAGCGCTTGGAAAAGTCCTTGATATACCATTCGATGGCCGGTCCGATTCCGAGATCGTCGAGCATCGGCGGGCGAAGGTCCGCAGCCATTCGGCGCACGGCGACGATCATCGCGTCGATGGACTCTTCGAACGCCTGCGCATCGCGCCGCAACGCGCCGTTGCCGGCATCGAGCGCGCCGGTCAGCATCGCCGCGTCCATCTTGAGCGCCGTCAGGCGCTGGCCGAGGTCATCGTGCAATTCGCGCGCGATCCGCAATTTCTCCTCTTCACGGACGTTTTGCAAGCGCTCAGACAGCTTCTCCAGTTCATTTCTCGACGTCTGCAACGCTGCCGCGATGCGCTGTCGTTCTGTGATGTCGCGCAATATGACCGTGTAGAACTTGCCTGACGCATCGTTGACTTGAGAGATCGATGCTTCCATCGGAAATTCTTCGCCATTGGCACGCAGGCCCCACAACGGCCGGCCTCGCCCCATTTGTCGCTCCGATACGCCGGTCAATCCGAACCGCTCGATATGTCCACGGTGCGCTTCGCGGAAACGTTCCGGAATGAAGTGTGAGAGTGGCTCGCCGATGGCCTCGACGGCGCTGCACTGAAAGATGCCTTCGGCGGTCGGATTGAAGATCAGGATGCGTTGCTGCTCGTCGACCGTGATGATCGCCTCGCGCACCGACTGGATCACACTGAACAGCCGGCTTTCCGACTGTCTCACGCTGATCGCCTTGATCGCCTCTCGCGCATCCAGGTGGCGCGCCGGGCGGCGGCTGCGTAACGCCTGCCACCACGCGAGCCAGACGAGGGCCGACATCGCAAGGCCGAACCACAACCCCCGGTTTGTCGAGCCAGCATCACGCAGCGCGTACCAATTCAGAACTGCGGCGCCAACACAAAGGACGCCAAGCGCGGCAACAACGGCCAGTGGGTCGATCCGCCGCCACACCGCCGCAATGTCGGCAAGGGTCGTTTTGTTCATGAGAAAGGGCGCAAATCGCACGTGAGTCCCGGATACGTCTTTGTAACACCGTCTGCCTCGATTTCCCAGTTACCTGAATGTCAGGCGCGGACCGACGCGAGGTCCGAGCAGGTAATAACTGTTCGGTGGCCGAGTCCGAGGCTATAGTCAAGCGCGTTGATAATCCACGGCGTGACCTTGATGACTACTATGTGTCCGGAGTGTCGTTCGGGCACCGTTTCCCACTGCGCGCCGAACTTGCTGTGCAGTAGTGTCACGGCAGAAGCCCGCTCAGCTGAGTCATCCGGCAGGATTCTTGCGATTGCGGACATCGACAATGCCTTCAGCTCGCGCCAACTCTGGTAGGGCTTGCGAATGGTCAGCGAAACCTTTTCCGAGCGTTCGATGTTGCGGACTTTGCTGCTGTCGCGCGCACTGGCGAAATAGAGCGTCCAGCCATCGTTGGCATAATTCACCAGATCGGCCTGGGGGTGACCATCCGACATCACCGTCGCCAGCGACATGTCGTGGCACGATGCCAGGATGTCAAAGCCGAACGATTTGACCTTGATATCCATCAGTAGACTCCTTGACTGTGCTTCGCCGTACCGCCGGAACGCGACCGCTTTCGCTGCTTTCCTGTTCTGGAGCATAGTCTCGCCCGCGTACGACATGGCCGCCGCCGCGTGCGAAGTTGACATACATCAAACAAGGCGCCACGCGAGCCCACTAATCTATAAACATACCGCGCATCCGGTCCTGCATTTGGGAGGAAGGTATGCCAATCGATGCAAAACTGAAGCGTTTCGTCCTGGCCGTCATCGAATCCGGACGGGATCTGTCATTGGCGACACGACGTCCCGACGGCCTTCCTCAGGCAAACACCGTCAATTACGCAAACGACGGCTTGGTTCTTTACTTCGCGGCAGCGGCAACCAGCCAGAAAATCGCAAACATCCAGGCCTGCGCCAAGGTGTCCCTCACGATCAACACGCCCTACAACGTTTGGACCGAAATCAAAGGCCTTTCGATGGCCGCGACGGCCGAAGTACTCGCTGATGACACCGCCGAAAGTCGAGAGGCGATGCAGCGTCTGCTGGCGAAATTCATCGCCGCGTGGGGCATGTCGCCGCCGGCGGAGGCGGGGCATATCGTTTACGTGAGGGTCACCCCGACGTTAATCAACGCCATCAACTATTCCCGGGGATTTGGATATAACGAAAGGGCCGACATCGGAGCTGAGGACCTCGGCGTCGAAACGAAGCGCTAAGCACGATCAATCGCGAATACCACGGCGAGCCGTCGGCCAATTGCGATTTGAGGAAATCACCATGACTGCTGCGCATGCATCCCTTTGGAAAGTATTGCCCAAGCTTCTCATGGTCGGCTTTGTCAGTATCGGCCCAATGTCATACGGACAGAATGCCGAGAAACTTGCGGCGCAACTCTGCGCCTCGTGCCATGGGCCGGGTGGTCGCAGTGAGTCGCCAATGTTTCCTCGCCTGGATGCACAAACGCCCGCATATCTCGACGCGCAACTGAAAGGTTTCCGAAATCGGGCTCGGGGAGAGAGTGCTGCCCGAGCGGACATGTGGGGCATTGCATCAAGACTGGACGATAGTGCGATTGCGTCACTGGCAGAGTACTACGGACATCAAAACGCACCGCCTGGCCCTGGTGGTTCCCCCGAGCAAATGGCGACGGGGAAAGGCATCTTCGAACATGGCGTGGCGGTACAGGGCTTACCAGCTTGCGCGGCTTGCCATGGCGCGCATGCCGAGGGCCGCGAGACTTTTCCGCGTTTGGCCGGGCAACATCAGGCTTACCTGTTGCGACAGATTGATGCTTTTAAAAGCGGCGAACGTGCCAATGCACCGACGATGAGCGCTGTTGCGCATACGCTGACGGATACGCAAGCCAAGGCGGTAGCGGCATATTTGCAGGCGCAGTAACGCCGAAGGACCAACGGCAATTGCCGATCCACCGGCGAAGGTGGACGATGTTGTCAGTGTGCTTGAGCCGATTCAAACCATTGAGGGAGGCAAAGCCCGGGAGTCTCGCAGACGGGGACCTATGCCGTGGCGTCGCGGCCCATCGCATGAAGAATGGCAAGGACGTCCTCGCGTAGCCTGTCCGACTCCGTCACGCCGGCGGCTGCCGTGAGGAAATCGCCGAAAATCCCCCACCCCATAATCATGCAAGTGATTGCGACTGTGGTTGCAATTCGTTTGTCGGCTCCGGGGCTGTCGTCGCTTCCCAGCAATTCATTCAGGCGTCGAAAAGACTGGCCCACGGCAATCGCCCCCGGTTCGACACCATCAAGCAAGGCACTCGCCATCAGTTTGGCGTTCGGGGCCATGGCAGGGTGGGACCATAGCCCGTCGATCGCTGCATGAATGTCCTTGGCATCGCGCAGGAAGTCCGCACCTTGCGCCGATTGCCGCCGAAGCACGGCGATAAGGACATCGTGTCGTGTTCCGAAGTGACGATGGACCAAGCCATGATTGACGTTCGCTTCGCGCGCGATTTCCCGCAACGCCACGTCGGTGCGATTGCGCTCGGTCATCAGTCTGACCGCCGCATCAAGAATGGCTTCACGCACTTCTCTCGCGCCCACCGGCTTGGTTGCAACGGCTTCGGGCGGCGCGACGGATGCCGAGGTACTCAAAACTCGCTCCCTTGAAAATGACTTGACGCGTACCAGCGCATCTTATAATAATCCCCATTGTAGTCAATGACTACAATTGCACGCGGGCATGAGAATCGCCGATGCCTGACACCTCGCCCTTGAGCGTTCGGACGTGAAACAACAATGAGACATTCGATGAAGACAGCACTTTTGACGGCCGGCTTTTCAGCCTGTCTATTGTTTGCCTCGTCAAGCACAACGGTATCGGCCCGTGACGTGGCAGGTCCTGACGCCAGCGGAGTGACCTTGCCGCTTCCCGAAGTGAAGACGGCCGGCGTGACCGGGCGTACTTTCAAGGATTCGACGCCGCCCAAGCGCCAATGGGTCAAGCCGCCCGCGGGCGCGCCCAACGTGGTGGTCGTGCTGCTCGACGACGTCGGCTTCGGCGCTGCCGGCACGTTTGGCGGCCTGGTGCCTACCCAGACGCTCGACCAGCTCGCGCGCGGCGGCCTGCGATACAACCGCTTTCACACGACGGCGATGTGCTCGCCCACGCGCGCGGCGCTGCTGACCGGGCGCAATCCCCATGCCGTCGGCTGGGGCGTGGTGAGCGAGTTGAGCACGCCCTATGACGGCTACATCGGCATCATCCCGAAAAGCGCGGCCACCGTCGCCGAGGTGCTGCGCCAGCACGGCTACGCCACCTCGGCCTGGGGAAAATGGCACAACACGGCAGTTTGGGAAAGCTCGGTCAACGGGCCGTTCGATCATTGGCCCACCGGTCAGGGTTTCGAGAAGTTCTATGGTTTTCTCGGCGGGGAAACCGACCAGTATGAGCCCGCGCTGTTCGATAACACCACGCCGGTGCAACGCTCCGACAAATCCGGCTATCACTTGACCGAAGATCTGGCGGACCATGCCATCGCGTGGATGCAGCAACAGAAGTCGGTGTCGCCGGACAAGCCGTTGTTCGTCTATTTCGCGCCGGGCGGCACGCATGCGCCACTGCAGGTGCCCAAACCGTGGATCGACCGCTTCAAGGGGCAGTTCGATCAAGGTTGGGACAAGGTCCGCGAACAGATTTTCGCTCGCCAAAAGGCACTGGGCGTATTGCCTGCCGATGCCGTCTTGACGCCGCGCCCCAAGGAGCTGCCCGCGTGGGACAGCCAGTCGCCCGACGAAAAGAGGGTGGCGGCACGCTTGATGGAGACCTATGCGGGTTTCCTCGCGCATACCGATGCTCAAGTCGGCCGCCTTGTTTCGACCCTGAAGCAAATGGGGCAGTTCGACAACACGCTGTTCATCTACGTCGTCGGCGACAACGGTGCGAGCGGCGAAGGCGGCCTGCACGGCCACTTTCACGAGATCAACAGCTTCAACGGCATCACCGAAGACCCGGCGACGCTCGTCAAACATCTCGACGAGATCGGCGGGCCGAACTCTGCGCCGCACTACCCGGCCGGCTGGGCTTGGGCCATGGATACGCCGTTCCAGTGGGTTAAGCAAATCGCTTCGCACTTTGGCGGCACGCGCAATCCGATGGTCGTCAGTTGGCCGAAGCGGATCCGCGAACCAGGCGGCCTGCGTTCGCAATTTGCCTACGTCAGCGACCTGATGCCGACAATCCTCGAGGCGGCGCAAATTCCTGTGCCGAAGCAAGTCAATGGCGTTGTCCAGCAGCCCGTGGACGGCAGCAGTCTCGTCTACAGCTTCAACACGCCAGAGGCGCCGAGCCGCCGCCGCGTTCAATATTTCGAGATGATCGGAAATCGCGCCATGTACCGGGACGGCTGGATGGCGTCAACCACGCCAACGCGCATGCCGTGGAACGTGTTGAACTGGGGCCCGAGCACGCTCGATACGGCCCGCTGGGAGCTTTATCACATCGACGACGATTTCACGCAGTCGCGCGATCTTGCCCTGCAATATCCTGGAAAATTGCACGAGCTGCAGACCCTGTTTTGGCAAGAGGCAAGGAAGAACAAGGTTCTGCCTCTCGATGACCGTTTCGTCGAGCGCCTGTCGCTGACCAACGACACGAGTCAGTCGCAGGAACGTCCGAGCCTGACGGCCGGCCGCACGCATTTCGTCTACTATCAGGGTGCCGTCGGCATCGATGAAGCCAACGCTCCGAATCTCAAGAATCGTTCCTACGCGATCACGGTCAAGGCACGCATTCCGACCACAGGCGCCGAGGGCGTGCTGGTCGCGCAAGGCGGGGCTACCTCGGGCTGGTCGCTTTACGTGAATCAGGCCGGCGTCCCTGTCTATACCTACGTGTTCGCAGGCCGACGCACCACGCTGACCGGCCCGGCCCGCTTGCCGGCCGGTGACGCCGAGGTTCGTGTCGAATTCAGGTACGACGGTCCCGGCCGCGGCAAGGGCGGTACTGGCAAGCTGCTCGTCAACGGCCAATCCGTGGGCGAGGCGCGCGTCGAACGAACGGTGCCGAACTTGTTTTCGATAAATGAATCGTTCGACGTCGGCACCGACACCAAATCACCGGTCGGCGACTATCCGCGAAACTATCGTTTCACCGGGACAATCGATAGCGTGGCCGTCGACCTGCAATGACGCAGGCGACATGGGCCCGGCGGCTTGTCTGGAAGACGAGCCTTGTGGCGCAGCCCACTGCGGGCGAACTTTTTGCGGCATTACCGTATTGCGGCCAGCGGCCTTTGCTTCGTACAGCCGCTGGTCGGCGCGATGGACTAACAGCTCCGCGGTCACGCCGAACGCGGCATCCCCATCAAAAGTCGCGACGCCAATACTCACGCTCAGTTTTCCGTTCGAACTGCCGACATGCGGCTGGTTGGCCGCGAACACGGCCAAGCGAATCGTCTCTGCTACATGGATAGCACCTGCAAGTTCGGTATCGGGAAGCAGTACACAGAACTCCTCGCCACCGTAACGTCCGGCGATGTCTCCTGGACGACGGATGTTCTCAAAAATGCACTGAGCGATGGTTTTTAGCGCACTGTCTCCGGCAACATGCCCATAGTGGTCATTGAAGTCCTTGAAGTTATCAGCGTCCACCATCAGGACCGCGAGACTCTGCTTGTGCCTTCTCGCGCGTCTCCACTCGACATCGAGAGCGGTGTCCAGCACGCGGCGGCTGTCGAGGCCTGTGAGGCTATCGGTGTCGGCAAGTGTTTGTAGCTGCCCTTGCATCTCAAGCCGCATGCGAAATTGCTTTGCAAACGCAACGGCCATCAAGAGGCCAAGCGCGTCAAGCACCCCCACGACGATGCCAATGACCCAGGCGCGCCGCTGCCATTCGGCATAGATGTCCTCGGCCCCGAGCCCCACGACAACAATCAGCGGGTACTTCCCGACATGCTGGAAGCCATACAGGCGCCGAGCGCCGTCCAGCGCAGCCTTGCCGATATAGCAGCCCTTGTCGGCTTGAAGGAGCGGCTTGAATGACGGGACGCCGGCAATACTGCTGCCGATTTCCTTTTCGTGATAAGGCCGCCTCATCAGAACGGTTCCATCTGTTCTAACCAGGGTAATCGATCCGTGAGCGCCAACCGTCACGCCATCAAACAAGCGGCGGAAGTAGTTCAGCCGAAGCGTTCCAACGACGACGCCGGCAAAACGACCTCGAGCGTCCTCCAAGCGTTGGCTCAGACCGATTGATGGTTCCGGCCTGTCGATGCGCGGCAGAAACGGTTTGCTGAAAAACAGCCCGGCATCGCCCCCCTGTTGAACCCTGAAGTATTCGAGGTCACTGAGATTGACCTTTCTGGCTGGCGCCGCGCGAGAATCGAAAACGACGTCGCCCGCAGCGTTTGTGACAAACAGCGAGCCCAAATCTTGGGCGTTGCTTGACCGGTCGAAGAGGACGCGCTGGCGGATTCTTGGGGGCAACTGGAGTACGGTCGGGTCCTTGGCGCCATCCGTGACGGCTTGCATCGAAAGCTCATAAATCTCGATGTTGCGCTCAATGTCGCGCTCCAGAATGAGGGCAAGGTTTTCTACTGTGTCCCGCGCTCGCGCAAAAGCATCTTGCCGCATTTCGTACAGCACGATCGCTACCAGACTCGCGACGATCAACGCAACCGTTATGGCTGAGATGAGTATTAGGGCTGGCCGCACGAGCAAAGCCCCCGCGAACCTCGTCATCGGCATGAATTCCACTTTTTTTACCCTGGCTCGCCGATTTTGCGCATTATTGGCACCACCTGAGAAGGTTTATTGCCACAAGTCGCACATTTTAACAATGCGTTCGACCTGATTGCCAGTGGCGCGTCATTCAGTCACAAAAAATCCTTGCAGCCGGTGACAGGTGACGCTAGCGCCTTGGCGTGCCGCGGACGCCTGTCTTTTTCGTTTTGTCGACGGATACTTCACGAAGGCGTCTACCGCCATCTCGCGTTTGCTGTTCTCCGGCCGCCTCAGGCGCGCGTTGCGACGACGTATGTGAGCGCTCTAACCAACGAAACAAGAGAACTGCGAGGGCGCCGCCCACCAGTTCACTAATGATGAATCCAGGTGCATCGACGGGCCGAATGCCCGCGAAGGTGTCCGTGAACGAACGTGCGATGGTGACGGTAGGGTTGGCAAATGACGTCGAAGCGGTAAACCAGTACGCCGCCGTGATATAGGCGCCCACCGCAACCGGGACAAACGCCATGCGCCGTTTGGCTACGTTCAGAATGACCGTGAGCAAGCCGAACGACGCTACCACCTCGCTCCACCATTGCGATGGACCGGTGCGCACGTGCCGCGACACCTCAAACAGGGGAAGGTCGAACATCCCGTGGGCAGCCACCACCCCGGCAACGGCGCCCGTGGCTTGCGCTGCTATGTATGCGCCTGCGTGCTTCCAGCGCAGCTTGCCGAGGCAAACTTCGGCGAGCGTCACGAGGGGGTTGAAATGCGCGCCTGAAATACTGATGAAAGTGGCAATCAGCGCCACCAGACCCGCGCCCGTCGCCAGCGTATTGGCGAGGAGGGCGATGCCCACGTTGCCTCCGGCGAGACGGTCTCCCATGATGCCGGAGCCTACGACGGTGGCAAGGAGCAGCGCTGAGCCCAAGAACTCTGCAACAACAGCATCACGCAACCTCATGGCTTTGCTTTCCCGATTCGAAGCGCATTCAACTGAACCTCGGCAAGCACGCGGCGAGCCGAATTGCCGGTGCATAGAAACAGCACGTTGTAGACCTGGTCGCTCATGTCGAACCTCTGACGGGTATGGGGGTGAAAGAATGCCGTTATTGGGTATCAGGCTGCACCGATTGATGCGACATCGATGTCACCAACGCTTCGCAACGCCGCGCGAATGGCGGCGTCATCGAGTTCCTGGAGCGGCACGTCAAGGAATGCCTCGACGCGATACTGAATCTGCCGGAAGACTTGCTCGAAGGCTGCACGCTTCTTTTCATCCGGGCCATCCACGGCGGCCGGGTCATAAAATCCCCAGTGGGCCGACGACGGATGCCCCGGCCAGAGTGGGCAGACTTCGCCGGCGGCCTGGTCGCAAACCGTGATGATGAAATCCATGCGCGGTGCGCCTGCTTCGGCGAACTCGTCCCAGGATTTGCTACGCAGATTTGACAAGTCGTAGCCCGTCTTCTTGACCTGTTCGATGGCGAAGGGATTCACCTTGCCGGAGGGTTGGCTGCCCGCGCTGAATGTCTTGAAGCGGCCGCGACCCAGCGTCGCCAAAAGGGCTTCCGACATGATGCTGCGTGAGGTGTTGCCGGTACACAGAAAAAGTACGTTGTACGTCTTGTCGCTCATGAGCGGCTCCGAAACGAGATGGTCGAGGCGGACGGGGCGCAGCCTTTCACGACGATTCTCCACAGCAAGGCGCGAGGGGGGCAACGGTCAAACACGGCTCGCCCGCACAGCAGTTTTCGGTCAGGAACCCGATGAGCCCATTCATGGCATCGAAGTTGGCCGAATAGAAGACGTAGCGACCTTCCTGGCGTGACGAAATGAGCTCAGCGTGTGACAGGTCTTTCAAGTGGAAAGAAAGGCTCGACGGCGAGACGTTCAAGTTTTGCGCGATTTCCCCGGCCGGCATGCCGGCCGGGCCGGCCGTAACGAGCATGCGAAAGACGGCAAGCCTTGATTCGTGGGCGAGCGCGGCGAGCGAACGGATGGCGATGTTTGCGTCCATGCGTCGAATCATAGCCACACATTTTCAATATTTCAATAAATATTGAAATATAATGACCGCCGGCACACGCGATCCGGCTCGCCGTACCCGCTACGCCGAGCCGTCCTGTCGACAGGTTTATTTGACCTGATTCACGAACTCATTTGTATACGTCCTGGACAGGTCGATATGCTTCCCTTTGATATTGGGGTTGAAGCCGCTCAGTACCTTCAAGACAGTTTCAGGACCGCCTTCAGGCATCTTCCCGTCAGGCGAGTACATCGGCAACGAGGCTTTCAGCGCTTGTACGTACAGCGCCTTGTTGCCACCGTAGTAATCCACGGGCATTTTTGCCGCGATATCTTCGGCGGTGTGCGTGTGGATAAATTGTAGGGTTCTGACGAAGGCTCTCGCGAGCTTTGCCGCTTCAGCTTTGTGAGCTTCCATCCACGCGCGCCGGACATACAGGCTGGCGGCAGGATAGAGGCCACCCAGTGCGGCTTTGGTGCCGTCGACGCTACTCAGATCCACAAGTACCCTGGCATCGCCGCTTGCGCGAAGCAGAGATGTCGTGGGCTCGGTTGTCCAGGCGACTTCAACGCGCTTCTGCTTCAGTGACGCGATCAAGCTGTTACCCGCACCGACCGGCAGTATCGAATAGTCGGTCGTCCTGAGCCCATAACGCGAAGCCAGATACTGACCGAGAAACGACGACGATGAACCGAGGCCGGTGACGCCCAACGTCTTGCCCTTGATGTCCCCCATGTTCTTGATCTGGCCGGCGACATCCGAGCGCGCCATTTCCATAGCGCCGGGCACCAGACCGAACACAACGATGCTCGCGACTTCTTTGCCCTTCGCTTGCAGATCGATCGAGTGATCATAAAACCCGACGACGGCTTCCGCGGCGCCGGCGAGAAGCTCGTTCTCGGCATCCACGCCGGCCTGCTGCGATTGGAGTTCGACGTTAAGGCCCTCGTCCTTGAAATAGCCGAGATTCTCGGTCAGTTTCGGCGGAAGATAGATCAGCTTGTTCATGCCGCCAACGAGAATCGTGATTTTTTCTGCCGCGAGCGCATTGGCGCCATGAAAAGCACACAAAGCTGCTGAAACGACGACGGTACTGTGAATGACTCGACGCATGCAATGTCTCCTTTTGATTTGAACTGAATGCGGTCCGCTCTACCTTCGATCAATCAGGAAGGCTGCGCCCTCCACGCGAGACGATAGCGGCCCGCCAAGGACGCCCATCCCATAGGGGCGACAGGCGTTCTGTGAAGCGGCGTCATGCGCCAGAAGCAACCCAATAGGTACGAATGTTCGTGAACTCTCGCATCCCCACGGCCGAGAGTTCTCGACCGTACCCCGACTTCTTGGTGCCACCGAAGGGGATACGTGCGTCAGATGCCGTCATCGCATTGATGAATGCCGCCCCTGTGGCCACGCCCTTGGCGACGTTTAATGCTCGCTCCGTGGACGACGACCAGATGCTGACGGACAGACCAAACGGCGTGGCGTTCGCCAGCCGAATCGCGTCATCGTCGTCTTTTGCCACAGCGACGGCGGCCAACGGGCCGAAGGTCTCTTGGTCAAAAGCTGTCATGCCGGGAGCCATATTGCCGAGAACGGTCGGCTCGTAGAAGTAGCCCTCGCCATTGATGGCCTTGCCACCGGCAAGCAAGACTGCACCCGCGTCGACAGACGCTTGCACCTGGCGGTCTAGCGCGTCGCGCAGGTCTGCACGGGCGAGCGGCCCCATCCTGGTTGCCGAATCCAGCGGGTCGCCCACCTTGATAGCCTTCACGGCTTCGACGAACTGCGCTGTAAACGCCGTAGCGATACGTTCGGAAACGATGAAGCGTTTTGCGCAAACGCAACTCTGCCCAGCGTTGTTAAAGCGAGCCTTGACGGCCGCTGCCACTGCAGTCGGGACATCGGCGTCGTCGAGCACGACGAACGCATCAGATCCGCCGAGTTCAAGAACCGAGCGCTTGGATGCGCGGCCGGCCGCAGCACCCACTGCCGCCCCGGCCCGGTTGGAGCCAGTCAGCGTCACGCCAGCAATACGCTCATCTGCGATGAGCCGCTCGATAACCTCGGGAACATCCGGCTCGGCCACGACCAGGGTGGTCACCAGGTTCTCCGGCAGTCCGGCGGCAACGAACAGCGACTCTAGGGCGAGCGCGCAGCCGGTCACGTTCGGCGAGTGCTTCAGGAATACGCCGTTGCCGGCGGTGATGGCGGGGATAGCAAAGCGCATGACCTGCCAGACCGGGAAATTCCAGGGCATCACCGCGAGCACCAGGCCGATGGGTTCGTAACCCACCCAAGCGTCCACGCCATCAATGCTCACTTGCTCGTTTGCGAGGATTTTGTGTGCATTGTCGGCGTAATACGTTGCCGTCACAGCGGACTTTTCAATTTCGCCGGCGGCTTCGGGCAAGATCTTCCCCATCTCCGCTGTGACAAGTGCCGCCAACTGGGCGCTATGTCTACGAAGTTCATCGGCAAGACGGCGCACTGCGGCTACGCGCACTTCCAGGGGCTGCTTGCCCCACGTGAGCGCCGCGCAATGTCCTTTTGCAAGCGCAAGCTCAATTTGCTCGGCGCTCCACGCGTCGTAGGTTCTCAGATGCTTGCCGCTCGTGGGGCAAACGGTAGTAATTTGATTTGTCATCGCCGGGTGGCTCCTTGGCCGGTTCGTTGACGGACGAGGGTAGGCACCCTCGGCGTAGTCCGTGGTTTCAGGCGTGATGGAAGCGTTGCTGGCAAAGGGTGTTCACTTGACTACCCCTCACCACGCATCGGTCAGCGGCTTGGCGCCATACTGCAAAATGAGGTGCTGCGCGGTGCGCCTCGATGGCGGCCTCATCCTCGTACAGTTCATAGAAAATAAAGTGCAGCGGGTCCTTCGTGTCCTGAGTGACATCGAAGTACTTGCAGCCAGTTTCGTCGTGGAACGTTCGGGTCGCGTTTTCCTTGATGGCCACGAGGAAGTCATCCAGCTTCTCGGCGTACACGTTCAACGAAACAATCAGCGCAATCATGTATTTCTCCAGTATTGGGGTTACTGACGCGTCAAATTCGGCAACGCACAGCCCGTTTCTTCGCCAAGCTTGACGAGGCTGCTCCAAGTGTTATCCGCGAGAGTGATGCCGGCCTGACGCAAACGAAGCGTGTTGCGGTCCTCCAGCTCACCGGGGAAGAAGATTTCTTCGATACCTGCTGCCGTATGGACGGCCTTGACCTCATCCACAAGGGCTTGCATGCGCTGCTCAAACTCGGCGACGGGCATCATCGATTGGATGTCGATCGTGATCAGCATGTGGCCACATCCGGACTCACGATTGGCTTCGTAGGGGCCGGCCACCTGGGTTCCGAACTTGCTTCCGGTCAGAACACCGGCGAGCACGTCCATCATGAAAGCAATGACGTAGCCCTTATGTCCCGCCATCGGGAGAATCAGGCCGTGCACGGCCTCGCCGGCATGTGTCGTCGGAACGCCGTGCTCGTCTGCGGCCCAGTTGTTCGGGATCGGTTCGCCACGCTCGGCGGCAAGGTAGATCTTGCCGCGCGCCACGGCAGTATTGGCGATGTCCATGACGGCGACTCCCCGTTCACCGGCAGGCGCTGCAATCGACCAAGGGTTGGTGCCGACTGTCTTTTCTCGGCCACCCCACGGCGCCATGGCCGGGCTGGCATTGGTGGCGAGGAGGGCAACACACCCTGCCTCGGCCGCCATTCGCGTGAAGTAGGCGGCCGTGCCGAAATGGTTCGAGTTACGAACGCCGACGGCACTGACGCCGAACTTCTTCGCTTGCTCGACACCGATCTGGACCGCCCTGGCGGTCAGCACTTGACCGATGCCGTGATGGCCATCCAGAACCGTGACCGCGCCACCGTCCACAACGACCTCCGGATGGGTGATGGGCGTCATGACACCACTGCGAAGGCGATTTACGTACCATGGCAAACGAAGCATCCCATGGGACGAGTGCCCCCAAAGCTCGGCGACGACGAGGCTGTCTGCGAGCAGATGCGCGTCTGCCGCCGGCACGCCCAAGGACTCGAGAATGGCCGTCCCGAACTGGGTCAACCGTTCTGCCTGAACGTTGTATGACATGTGAAACTCCTGGTAATGCGGACTATCCGAGCGCTCAATGGTGGGTAGCGTCGCCGCTGCGGCGACGCGGGATTCAGGGTTTGGCGTGCTCTGCCGAAACCGGGTTGGTCTTTCCGGACTCGGTCAACGTCCGCGTAGCGTCGACGGTGGCGTAAATCCAGAGGATCTTCATCGGCTGCGTTTTCGACAGATTGCGGAAGCGGTGATTGACGTTGGGCGGGATGAACGTGACATCGTGCGGCTTGAGTTGGTACGCCAAGCCGTCGATGTCGAGCATGGCGTCGCCCTCCATCAGGACCACGCTTTCCTGGCAGTTGTGGCTATGGAAGGGGATTTCGACGCCCGGGTCGAACGAGGTGTAACCCGTGATGAAACTGGCCGTGCCAACTTCACGGGTGACAAGCGGAGTGGTGCGTGCACCGCCGCCACGCTCATGCGTCAGCAGATTCCCGGGCTTGAGGAGCGTTGCGCCAGAGGGGGTCTTGATCGTCATATGTTCTCCAAGAGGGGGAGGGCCGGCACCACCGGGTGCCGGCAATAGGCAAAAGGCGGCCGATGCAGAGCGTCATGCCTCGCACGAAAGCTGGCGCTCGGAAGAGGCCCTTTCCTGCGCCAACCATTGAGCCGTCATGTCGCTCAAGCGTGCGATGCGCTACCTTGTGGGGTGATCGCTCGCGCCATCGGGTGGCGAGTCATCGTCAGCACAATCACCGCGCCGGCGACCAGCAGAATTCCGGCGATGCCGAACGCCCAGTCGTAACTGCCGGTTTCGGCGATGACATAACCGGTCGCGATCGGCGCCACCATTCCGAAGATGTTCCCGCCCACGACAACAATCGCCATCGCTTTGCCAACATCCTTGGCGCTCGGCAGCAGGTCGTTGAGCAGCGCAAAATTCAGCGAGGTTGTCGCGGCGATACCGGTGAGCGTCACCGAGAAAACAACGAGCAAGACCGTCATATTCGAGGTGAACGGCACGGCAAGAATCACTGCGCCAGTCAGCATCGCAAGGGCGACAGCGTTACGGCGACGACCGCTGGCCACACCGCCTCCACGCTTGACGTACATGTCGCTAAAGCGGCCGGCGAGCACGCAAAGGATCACCGAGACGGCGTAGGGGACTGCGGCAAACAGGCCGGTTTTGGCAATGGAGAGGTGGCGCGTGGCCTGCAGATAGCTCGGCAACCACGTCAGGAACAGGTATTGCGTGTAGACGTTGCATCCTTGCGTGATGGCCAGCCCCCAAAGGGTTCGCGTCTTCAGCAGCCCCCAAAGCCCTTGTGCCGGTTGAGTGACTACCGCACCGCCGACCTTGACTTCACGCTCACGCAAGATTTTTCCACGCTCATCTTCCTTGAGCCACGGCGCTTTCTCCGGAGTGTTGAAAAACGTGAGCCATGCGAACAGCCAGACAAAACCGATGCCACCGGCGATAACGAACGATACGCGCCAGCCGAATGCGGCCACGAGGTAGGCGAGAAGAACCGAGCAGATGGCCGGACCGGCGTACGATCCGCTATTGAACAAGGCCGTGACCAGACCACGCTCTCCAGCGGGAATCCATTGGCGGATGACCTTGGCACCCACCGGATTGCTGCAGGATTCGCCACTGCCCATGACGAGCCGAGCGCTCAGGAGCGACGCAAAGCTGCCTGCAAAGCCCGTCAGCGCCGTCGCTGCCGACCAAATGAAGATGCCGAGTCCAGCAATCCGCTTGGTACCAAAGCGGTCCAGCAGCAACCCCATTGGCAAGAGGAAGAGGGCGTAGCTCCAGATGAACGAGGAGAACAGATACCCCATGCTGACCGTCGAGAGGTTGAATTCCGTTTTGATCGGCGCGGCAGCGATTGATAACGCGATGCGATCCATGTAGTTGATCATCGCGAGCGAAAACAGAAAGACGGCTATCCAGCCGCGGCGGTATGACATTGTCTTCTCCAAGCTCGGGACGCGCCTCCCGAATAGATTTTTGTGATTACAAAACGCACTAAAAGCCAAAAAAAATGGACGAGGGATCGCCCTGCGGTGTCTAGGACCTGAACTCCACGTTGAAAACGTCGCCCGCGTGGACTTTGCGTCGCCGAGCGCCTTCCAAGTGATCGCGCAGCAAACCCGCGGCTTTGAGCAGATCGTGCTGTCGAATGGCATCCAGAATGGCCAGATGCTCCATGGCTTGCTCTTGGCGGGGCTTCCGAGCTCGGGCTTGGCGGTATTCGACAAGCCGGCGCAACCGATCCACACGTCGTACGGACTGCACAATAAACCGATTGCCGGACCACTTGGCCATCGTTTCGTGCAGTTCGCTGTTCGCCTCGAACAGTTCAACCGAAGTCATCGTGAGATAGCCGCCATCGACGATAAATTGTTGCCGGCGCCGCAGTTCCTCCAATTCCTCGCGGTCACAGCGGAAGTCGGGAGACAGGATGCCGGTAGGCTCAATGGCGGTACGGAAGACATAACTTTCTTCGTAAGCCTCGACCGAATCGATCATGGGCAGAAACTGCCAACCTTGCCCCACTTGGCGCTCGAGCCATCCTTCTTCCTGCATAACGGAGAGTACCTTGCGTAACACACTTCGGGCGACGCCGTACTGGCGCATCAGATCGGCTTCCGAGACTACGTCGGGCAGGCGTTTGGCGAGTCGATCCTCGGCGATTTTCAGGTAGAGGGGCTCCTCCGGCTCCTCGAAGATCTGTGTCGCAATGTCACTCAGCTCGCGAGCGGGCTTGGCCAGGAAATAGCCGCGATTGTGGTCGTAGAAGACAGCCCCCAGGTCGGCAAGATGTCGCAATGCCACATTGACAGGCGTTCTTGACGTCCCGATACGCTCCGCCAGTAGGGATTCGGCGAGCCTATCCCCTTGATCCAGGTCATCTTTTCTGGCCAGGGCAAGAATTTCTCGGGTAACGCGAATTTGAAGCGGTGTCAGCGACATGGAGGGTGAAATAGGCGACAACTCGACAGTAGGGGCGGCACAAAGCATCGCCCCGCACGACGTTGCGTGCGGGGATATTTTTTCCGATGTTGATTTTGCCATAGCCACGTCAATGTTCTCCATCCATGCAATTTCCGTCCGCATCATGCCTGGGTAAACCAGCAATCAAGCTGTGTTTGCAAATCGCTTTTTATGATCATAAAATGCATGCAAGCCAAACGCAAGCAACTTTCCGGAAAGGTGGAGAAAACCCTGATGGCACCGATGATTTTTCGAATGCGCGTCTGTCTCGCACGCGGCACAACAATCAACAGGGAGCACCGTTACCCATGTCGGCGCACCCACCTTGCTTTCATCGACGATAGCCGGCCCGTACCAATCTCGGGGTTGGTGCTTGGGATGCTCGTATGAGTTGTACCTTTGCATACGTCGGCTGCCGCACGACTCGCGAGCGTAATGGGCGGGGGAAGGGGATCGCGATCTACTCCGTTTGCCCGAGAACATCCATATGGACGCAAATCGACGTGTTCCAGACGCTGGACAATCCTTCGTACTTGGCGATCAATCGGGATCAGACCGTGCTCTACACGGTGCATGGAGATGGAACGCAGGTCAGCGCGTTTGCCATCGATCCCGCCGCTGGCCGGCTTTCCCTGCTCAATGCGAGATCATGCGAAGGCCGGAATCCGGTACATCTGGCGCTAACCAAGGATGGGCGGGGCCTTGTGGTCGCAAACTACGCAACCGGATCAGTCGTGCGGCTGGCCATTGAAAGCGACGGTGCCATTGGAAAGCCGCTGGGCTCTACTCAATTGGAAGGCATGTTGGGGCCACGTCAGGCCGACCAGGCGTCATCGCACCCGCATCAGATATCGCGCTATACCAACGTGCTGCACGACTCGGACTGGCATATCGTCCCGGACAAGGCTCTGGATGCAGTGTTTGCGGTGCGCTGGCCAGGCGAGGGCGCCGCACAAGTGGTAGAGAATCGTTGGCGTCCCGGCTCTGGTCCACGCCACGCCGCGTTTCACCCGACGCTGCCGCTCGTATATGTTGCCAACGAGCTGGATTCCACCATGACCACTTGGCGATTTGACGTGGACTCGGGGGCGCTTGAATCACTGGACACCATCATGTTGCTCCCAGGGGGATTCGCGGGGGAAAGTAGCGCTGCCGGCATTGTGATTACCCCCTCAGGTAATCAACTGCTGGTATCCAACCGCGGGCACGACTCCGTCGCATCCGTTCGACTCGATCCGGTCACGGGATATCCGTTAAGTATCGAGTGGACGCGGACCTACGGCAAATTTCCGCGCTTCATCTGCCTTTCGCCAAACGGAAAGCATCTGTACGTGGCTAATGAGCGCTCGGATTCCATCATCCAGTATGCACTTGACGATGCGCATGAAAAGCCGACGGCAACGGGGCAGGTCATCGAAACGGGAAGCCCCGTGTGCATCGTCTTCAAGACAGGTTGAGCGCGCTCTGCAGAACAGCGAAATCAACGAAACAAGAGAACCGCGAGGGCGCCGCCCACCAGTTCGCTAATGATGAATCCAGGTGCATCGGCGGGCGAGCTGCCCCCGCTGAATGTCTTGAAGCGGCCGCGACCCAGCGTCGCCAAAAGGGCTTCCGACATGATGCTGCGCGAGGTATTGCCAGTGCAGAGGACGAGTACGTTTTACGTTCGGGATTCGACCACGAATTTCTCCGGAATGGGTTGTGGCTCGCGAGCATATGTCTATATATCCAATATAATGGAAATGTTAACGTCCAGCAACCTCGTTTCGATGACATCACATGCTGTATCGAGCCGGGCACCTGCGAGCCGACCCCGAAGCAACCTACGGTCGACGACGCGCCTGATACGTGAGGCGTTAGAATTATCGTACAGACCCAACGAACGGCACATCATGAAGGAAAAAGACGCAATCACGGCTTTAGCCGCACTGGCGCAACCGACGCGCCTCAGTATTTTCCGGCTGCTGGTGACAGCGGGGCCCGAGGGGCTGACTGTGGGGGTTATCCAGGAGAAGCTTGAGCTTGCCGGCGCAACGCTGTCCTTTCACCTGAAGGAACTGACGCACGCCGGTCTGGTCACGTCACGCCAGGAGGGCCGCTTCGTTTACTACGCGCCGGATATCAAGCACATGAACAAACTCGTCGGGTTCCTCACCGAAAACTGTTGCCAGGGAGTGGATTCGGCGGCCTGCGCTCCCCAAAAAAAGGGGAAGTGCAAGCCGGTTCCCGCGTGACCTGGCTCGAAACCGACAACCCGAGTGAGAAACGCTGCGCTATCGGATCGGGAGCACAACAGGCTCCGCCCTTTTCGACGGAGGCCGTCTGGCGGCTGTCCGCGCCGAAGAGCGGACGACCCTCTTGCACGCGTTCGCTGTATCGGTTGACGAGATAGTCGGCACGGCCGCGAAGCAACAGCGTGAATTTGACGAGCTCCTCCATAACGTCAACCAGGCGGTCGTAATACGAGGACGGTTTCATCCGGCCATCCTCTTCGAACTCTTCGAACGCCTTGGCAATCGACGACTGATTGGGGATGGTGAACATACGCATCCATCGGCCGAGCTGGCGAAGCTGATTCACCGAATTGAACGACTGGGAACCGCCGCTGACCTGCATGACAGCCAGCGTGCGCCCCTGCGTCGGCCGGATACCGCCGCTGACGAGCGGGAGGTGGTCAATCTGCGTCTTAATCAGGCCGGTGATAGTGCCGTGGCGCTCCGGGCTGCACCACACGTGTCCCTCGGACCACAGCGACAGCTCGAGCAGCTCCTTCACCTTGGGGTGGTTCTTCACGTCGACGTCGTCCGCGTGCGGCAGACCGCGCGGGGCAAAAATCCGCGTTTCGGCGCCGAACGTCTGCAGAAGTCGAGCTGCCTCCTCGACGAGCAAGCGCGAATACGAGCGCTCACGCAGGGAGCCGTAGAGCAGCAGTATCCGCACCGGCGGCTGTCCATCCATCCCAAGGCGCGCTGCAATGTCTGTGTCGAAAAAATCTGTTTTGGCGGCCGGGAAGCCATAGGCGCCATTGATTTCATGAACTGTCATCGGGTCATCCTTCTATTTGACATTTCCAATTATATGGAGATATTGGGTGCGTTCAAGCAGCTTTGCCTGCCGCCTGGAGAACTCGACCTGCCACTTCTTTCTTGCATCATACGATATTTCCAATATTATAGAAATATGAAATCTTTGGAGGCTGTCATGAACTACGACGACTTGGTCTTCACTGAATCGCTTCTTCCAGCATCGGGAGGGTGGCATTGCCGCTCCACGCGTGGGTTACTAATGCTGATGGCGCACGAACGGCCTAGCGCCTCACCACGTGCATTTGCCGACGGGCGCGCAGCACCGGAGTCGGGCTGCGCGACACTCGCAAGTGACGTGGCGCGGGCGTTTCAGTTGGAGACCGGGTGCGCGACCTCAGCGATTGCACTGAATGCAGCCGTTGACGAGAAGCTCGCGCTCGCGCGTTTTCTCGCCCCGGGCCGCACGTCGGCCGCTGTCCTGCTGATGGATGCCGAAGTGCTGAGCCGCATCTGGCCACCGTGCGACTGGAAAACGCCATTGCTTGGCGTCCGCAATTGGCTGGCCGACGAGGGCGCAAAGTTCTTCGTCGCGTTGACGACACCGGATAAGAGCAGAGGAGTCAGCGTGCCCCTCAGACGCCTGCGAGCGCTATTTGTCGCGCGACACGTTGAGAAATTCTGCAATCGGCAGGGAATGGGCTTCCTCGGTACCGTCGACTCAGTGCCTGAGTTGGTAACAATGCCCCGCACGAGTCCGATTCGCGAGCGGACGGCCGCCGTCATAGCGCACAGGCTCGCCTCAGCGAAATTCTTTTGCTGCGACGCCTTTCGCATCGGTAGCGGCAATGTCCATAACCTGAGCCAGATGAGAGGCTGACGTCGCCTTTTTGTGGCGGTGCGCGCCCTCAGGCGATTGCGTTACAACGTTGCGCAGAACTATCGCGGTTGAAAAGCGATGAGCGCCATCCCAGCGAGCGTCAGCGCAACGCCACTCCAGTCCCATGGCGTTGGTCTTATACCCTCAACGAGCCATAGCCAGATTATGGCGACAGAAATGTATGGGCCCACGCGGGCAATAGCTTCTCGCCTTAGCGGTAGGCATTGGCCAAGCCAGCTGCCAACACAGGCAGGCTAGCACCCATCAGGTTGCGGAAAAAACCGTACAGTGTCGTGGCGTCCCGAATTGGCTGCGCACAGGCCCATTGGATTGATGCGCCGGCCATCGGCTCGGCGCGTTACCGAAATTTGGGGCGCGGTTACTGAAATTCCGTGGGCCTGACAGAGCGCGTTCATGGCGCGGCGGCGGCGTCGGCCATTTAACATAATGTACATTATGCGAATCTTAGACGCGACTCGGCCGCCACTTGAAACCCGGACCATAACGATGATTTTAATAACGTCAGAATCCATCATTGACAATATCTGACTTTGCAAATAATATTCGAATCAATCGTACCGGAGCCGCCGTCATGGACCACTACACCAGAGAAAGCTTCATATTGACCGACAGTATTGGTTATTACTTGGCGCGCGCCCGCAATATGGTGAAAACCGACATCGACGCTGCCCTCAAGTCCCTCGACATCACCGCGCCGCAAATGGGCATCCTTCTGTCGATGTCGAGCAACCGCGCCACCACGCCGTTCGAGCTGAGCAAATCGCTCGCGATCGATACCGGCCTGATGACCCGTATGCTCGACAAGCTCGAAACCCGTGACCTGCTGCGCCGCGAGCGAAGCGTCGAGGATCGCCGCGTCGTCAACCTGTTCCTGACCGACGCCGGCAAGGAGATCGCCGATCAGATTCCCGGCATCGTGCCCGGCGTGTTCAACCGACGCCTCACTTCGTTCTCGGTCGACGAGTTCAACGAACTGCGCCGCCTGTTGAAGAAATTCACCGACGCCTGACCCATACGCCACCGCCCGCCTTAGTGCGCGTTTTTTTGCAAAAATATCTGACAAAGCAGAAAATGATGAATCAGAGTAACCATGCCGTGAAGCGCCCGAGCCCCCTGGCCGCGGCCCTCCCGCTCCTGGTGAGCGCCCTGCTGGCCGGCTGCGCGAACTACGGGGGCATCGGCAGCGACAAGCACATGACCGATGCAGCCACGCTGGTCGCGACGCAGAGCGTGCCGGCCGAGCAAGGCCGCTGGCCCGACACCGACTGGTTCGTCCAGTTCGGCGATCCGCAACTGGCGGATTTGATCCGCGAAGCGCTCGCCGGCAACCCGTCGCTCGACCGCGCCCGTGCCCGCGTCGTCGCCGCCGCGGCCGCGACCGAAGGCGCCAACGCGGACACGCTGCCGCACGTGGGCGCAGATCTCAGCGCTACGCGCCAGCAATACTCGGCCGCCGCACTCGTCCCGCCGCCTTACGCGGGCTCATGGCAAACGGAGTACCGGGCCGTCGCAACGGCCTCGTACAACCTCGACCTGTGGGGCAAGCGCCGCGAAGTGCTGCGCGCCAGCGTCTCGAACGAGAACGCCGCCCGTGCCGAGGCCGAGCAGGTCCGCCTGACGCTGACCACGGCACTTTCGCGCAGCTATAACGACCTGGCCCGTCTCTATGCGCTACACGACATCGCCGACGCGCAAGTGGCGCAACTGGCGTCGATCGAGCGCTTCGCCCGCCAACGCGTGGCGACCGGTCTCGATACGGAAGTCGAATCACGCACCGCCGAAGCGCGCCTCGCCACGGCCCGCCAAAACGTCAAGGCCCTCGACGGCCGCATCCTGGCGATACGCTACCAGCTCGCCGCGCTGCTCGGTCAAGGCCCGGACCGGGGCCTGACCATCGCTCGGCCCGCGCTCGGCGCCGGCGATACGGTCCGCCTGCCCGACAACCTGCCCGTCGACCTGGTGTCCCGCCGCCCCGACCTCGTCGCGGCCCGCATGCGCGTCGAAGCCGGCACGCACGGCATCAAGGTCGCCAAGGCCGAGTTCTACCCCGACATCAACTTGATCGCCGCGCTCGGCTTCGACGCGCTCGGCTTTGGCCGCTTCCTGACCGCCGGCAGCCGCGTCGCCTCGGCCGGCCCGGCGATCCATATTCCGATCTTCGACGCAGGCGCGCTGCGCGCCCAGCTCAAAGGTAGCTACGCCGATTTCGAAACGGTGGTCGCCGATTACAACCAGACGCTGATCGGCGCGTTGTCGGAAGTCGCGACTGAACTGTCCGACATTCGCAGCATCGACGCCCAGTTGGCCGACGCCGAGCAAGCCGAAGCGGCCAGCCGCCGCGCGCTTGAACTGGCGCTCGCGCAATACAGGACGGGGCTGACCTCGCAGTTGACGGTCTGGTCGGCGCAGTTGAACGAACTGAGCACTTCGCAGGCGGTCACCGAACTGCGCATGGCTCGCCGCGATCGTCAGATCGCCTTGGCCGGCTCGCTCGGCGGTGGTTACACCGAAGGCGGCACGCTCGTCGCCAGCCGTTGAGCACCGATCTTTCGCAAGTCCGCAAACCGAACACAACGCTTTATCGAATCGAGGTGATGTCATGAGCCAAGCCGAAAATACCGCCGCCCAGAACGCCAATCAAAACACGAACCAGACCGCAGCCGTTGCGCCAGCCCCCCAGCCGTCGAAGCGCAAGCTGCTGCTCGCCGTGCTCGGCGTGAGCGTGCTGGCCGGCGCGGCCGGCTACAGTGCCTACTACTTCACGTATGCTCGCTACCATGAGACCACCGACGACGCCTACGTCAGCGCCAATCTCGTGCAGCTGACGCCGCAAGTCGCCGGCACGGTGGTCGCCGTCAACGCCGACGACACGCAGATCGTCAAGGCCGGCGACCCCGTCGTCGCGCTCGACGCTGCCGACGCCGAAGTCGCGCTGCGCAACGCCGAAGCGCAGTTGGGCCAGACAGTGCGCCAGGTCAGCGCGCTGTATGTCAACAACGGCATGTTCGAGGCCACCATCGCGCAACGCCAGGCCGAAGCGGCCCGCGCCCGCGAAGATCTGCAGCGCCGCACCGCCGCCGCACTTACCGGTGCTGTCTCGGCCGAAGACGTGGCCCATGCCCGCAATGCCGCCAAGACCGCCGAAGCCGCGCTCGACGCCGCCCGCCAGCAACTGGCCTCGAACCGTGCGATGACCGACAAGACCTCGATCGCCGATCACCCGAGCGTGCAGGCGGCCGCCGCCAAGGTCCGCGATGCCCTTCTGAACTACGCCCGCGACACGTTGCCGGCGCCGGTCACCGGCTACGTCGCCAAGCGCTCGGTGCAAGTCGGCCAGCGCGTCGCCCCCGGCACACCTCTGCTGACGATCGTGCCGCTCGACAACGTCTGGGTCGACGCCAACTTCAAGGAAGTGCAAATCAAGCAGATGCGTATCGGCCAGCCGGTCACCCTGACCGCCGACATCTACGGCAACAGCATCCAATACCATGGCAAGGTCGTCGGTTTCGCGGCGGGCACGGGCAGCGCCATGTCGGCCCTGCCCGCACAGAATGCCACCGGCAACTGGATCAAGGTCGTGCAGCGCCTGCCCGCGCGCATCGAGCTCGACGCCGCCGAACTGCGCGCGCATCCGCTGCAAGTCGGCCTGTCGATGCAAGTCGACGTCGACACCCGCGACACCTCGGGCCAACACCTCGGCGCGGTGCCTCAAGCATCGAACCACACCGCCGTGTTCCAGAACTACGGCGCAGCCGCCGACGCCGAGATTGCCCGCATCATCGTGCAGAACACGACCGGCGGCGGCAACGTGCCGGCCAAGACCCAGACGGCAGCCCGCTGAGACGATGGCCGGGCGACACTACTCTGCCCGGCCAAATATCTGACTTAGCAGAAAATGACTTCGAACGATTCCACCGAATCCGCCCGACACAACATCATGGACAACGCCAATTCGACCCAAACCCCGCCGCCGCTGACCGGCGGCAGATTAATCCTCGCCTCGCTCGCCGTCGCGCTGGCCACGTTCATGAATGTGCTCGACTCGTCGATCGCGAACGTCGCCATCCCGACCATCTCCGGCAACCTCGGCGTCTCGGTCGACGAAGGTACCTGGGTCATCACGCTGTTCGCCGCAGCAAACGCGGTGTCGATTCCGCTGACCGGCTGGCTCACGCAGCGCGTCGGCCAGATCCGTCTCTTCGTGTGGTCAATCGTGCTGTTTGTGATTTCATCGTGGGCTTGCGGCATCGCGCCGACGCTGCCGATGCTGCTCGCCGCGCGCATTGTGCAAGGCGCCGTCGCGGGCCCGATGATCCCGCTGTCGCAGGCGATCCTGCTGGGCTCGTATCCGAAGGAGCGCAGCGCGACCGCGATTGCACTGTGGGCCATGACCGCCACCGTCGGCCCGATCGCCGGCCCAGCCCTGGGCGGCTGGATGACCGACCGCTACTCATGGTCGTGGATTTTCTACATCAACATCCCGGTCGGCCTGTTCGCCGCTGTCGTGACCTGGATGATCTACCGCGACCGCGAAACCCAGGTGCGCCGCCTGCCGATCGACACGGTTGGGCTGATCTCGCTGATTACCTGGGTCGGCACGCTGCAAATCATGCTCGACAAGGGCAAGGATCTCGATTGGTTCGATTCGCCGGTGATCTGCGTGCTGGCCGTGGTCACAGCCGTGAGCTTCGTGTTCTTCCTGATGTGGGAATTGACCGATAAGAATCCGATCATCGACGTGCGGCTGTTCGCTGGCCGCAACTTCCGCGGCGGCACTATCGCGATCTCGGTCGCCTTCGGGGTGTTTTTCTCGAACTTGGTGCTGCTGCCGCAATGGATGCAGCAATACCTCAATTACCCGTCGATCAACGCGGGCCTGGTGACGGCGCCGCTCGGCATCTTCGCGGTGATCCTGATGCCGGTGCTGTCGCGGGTCGTGCCGAAGGTCGACGTGCGGATGCTGGCCACCGGCGCGTTTCTCGGCTTCGCTGCCGTGTTCTTCATGCGCGCCAACTACACGACCGGCGTCGATACCTGGACGCTGGTGCTGCCGACGCTGCTGCAAGGCATCCCGATGGCGCTGTTCTTCGTACCGCTGACCGTGATCCTCTTGTCGGGCCTGCCCGCCGAACGGATTCCCGCTGCCGCGGGCCTGTCGAACTTCGTCCGGGTGTTCACCGGCGCGGTTGGCACGTCGCTGGCGAGCACACTGTGGTATGACCGCAGCATTCATCACCACGCCCGTCTGACCGAGCATGCCGCGCCGACCAGCCCGGCGTTCCAGCAATCGGTCGAGGCCATCCGGCACACGCTGAACTTCTCGCCCTCGCAGGCGATGGCGTTCTTCGAAAAGACCGTCGTGACGCAAGCGGCGATGCTCGGCCTCGACGACGTGTTCTGGATCTCGGGTGTGATCTTCATTGTCATCATTCCGCTGATCTGGATGACCAAGCCCGAGAAAGGCGCCGCCGGCGAGGCCGCGGCTGCGGCGCACTGAGATGATTTGGACGCGTGCGCCAACTTGCCCAACACGTTCATGCCAAAATGGCGCAACAACCGTCGCAGGAGACGACCATGGCCAAGATTCACCAATGCGTGCTTCATGAACTCCACCCGACACAGTTGACGGTGGGC
Organism: Pandoraea terrae; assembly: GCF_902459695.1. Classification (GTDB taxonomy): domain Bacteria; phylum Pseudomonadota; class Gammaproteobacteria; order Burkholderiales; family Burkholderiaceae; genus Pandoraea; species Pandoraea terrae. The sequence goes on along the minus strand of NZ_CABPRZ010000002.1, from coordinate 66,463 downwards.
ATGATCGAGGTCCATGCCAAGAAAAAACACTTGGTGTCGATGAAGCCGGCGCAGCAGCAGGAATTCCTGCAAGCGCATCCGATCCCGGCCGTCGCCGGGCCGGGCGGGAAGATGTATATCACGGACCATCACCATCTCGGACGCGCCGCGCTGGACGCCGGCATTCCACAGGCCTTCCTGATGGTGGAAGCGGACATGTCCGACAAGAACGTGGACGACTTCTGGAAGGCGATGGACGAGAAGCTGTGGGTCCATCCGCTCGATGCGTGCGGCGTGCGGCACTATTACGCCTCGATCCCGAACCATCTCGAGAAGCTGGTCGACGACGCTTACCGCTCCCTGGCCGGATATGTTCGCGACGCCGGCGGCTTCGACAAGACGCCGACGGCGTTCGCGGAGTTCATCTGGGCCGATTTCTTCCGGCGCTCGATCGCGGTCGAAGACCTGCAGGTCAATTTCGACGCGGCGGTGCAGCGCGCGATTCCGCTGGCGAAAAGCGCGCAGGCCAAATATCTGCCCGGATACAACGGCAAGTAGCAGTCGTCGGGGCAGTGGCTCGACGACTGCTACTTGCCAGGGGACAGAATGGCGAGCGGTGCGTCATGCGTTATGCGCCGCCCGTGACGCTTCGCCCCAGTGAAACAGCTTCTCGATGAAGATCACGATGGGCGGTGTTATCAGGGCAATGTACATATTGTCGATACCGTAGGGATCGCCGGCAAGGTACCACATCGTCGTCGTGATGGCTGCGCCCAACAATCCCAATGTGGCGCCGCGATTGCCGTTAAAGAACGGCAGATAAAAGCCGATCACCGCCACCACGGAAATCGACAGACGCAATGCCCGCGTGAAAAATGAAAGTTGCAATAACTGCGGCGCGAAGAAGACGAAAACCAGCGGCAAGATGCCTATGACAAACGACATCACGCGTGTGGCCCGGAACTCCTGCGCCGGGGTCGGCTGCTTCCACGGGATATAGAAATCCTTGACGATCAACGATGAGATCGCCAGCGCCACCGTCGATACGCCGACAAAGATCGAGGCAACCAGCGAGACCGTGACGAAGCCGGCGACAAACACGTTCATGCTCTCCAGGAACACCGGCAATGCATAGAGCCCCTTCATCTGTGGATAAAGGTACTTCGCGGCAACACCGATCACACCAAGCGCGACGCTGATGGGAATACTGAGTCCTGCAGCCCAGAATGCCGCACGTCGTGCAGCCGTCGGACTGCGCGTTGATGAGACCGCCTGGATGATGTACTGCGTCGAAAAGATCGCGCCGATATTGCCGATGAAATACGCCACGATGGTCGAAACGCCAACGTGGCCATCCCAACTGAAGTAAAAGGACGGCATGGCCTGCACCATTGGTGTAACGCCCTTGGTCAGATACATCGCGACACCGAGCACGATGAACACACCGATGTACTTGATGCCGCTGTGCAGGACAGACACATAGGCAACGCTCTTCAACCCCCCCAGTGCGAAATAAAGGGTGCTGACAATGGCGATGATGATGGCGGCCCACGGCAAACTCACCTTGAGCACGGTCGCCAGCGCCGCCGCGCCGCTGACGTAATTGCCCACGTTCACCAGCAACAGCGCATAAATCATGATCAACGAAACGACCAACTGAGTCGAGCGACCATAGCGCTTCGAAATCGCGCCGGAGATCGTATATTCGCCTGAGCTATACAGCTTCTTCGCCATGAAGATGCCAAACAGCAGGAAGCCAACCGAGGCACTGATGACCGACCAAGCGGCAGCCATTCCCAGCGAGAAGGCGCCCTCGGATGTGCCGATGGTCGATTTCGCGCCGATGAACTCCGACATCAGCAAGACGCCAATAACAAATGACGGCAGCGCATGACCGCCAAACAGAAATTCCCCGCTGTCCTTGCTGCGCAGCCGGATCGTCAGCCAACTCGTGAAAAGAATGTAGACGACGACCATCGCAATGATGATGCTCGTGTCCGAAGCGTTGAAAGCATGCATATCAGTGTCTCCTTGGACCAGCCGTGTGGTGCCGCGTCACGTACCGGTGTCCATCCTCTCGACGGCCCGTGCTCTTTCGTCCGGGCGGGTCCGTCACGGAAATGCCGTGCCGGCGTGGTGGTTTGATGTAATACGTGGACGGCTACAGCGAGTTGCCGCCACACATCAACAACTGCTGGCCGGTTATTGCACCCGCGTTCGGTCCCAGCAGGAACGCCACCAGCGCCGCAATTTCCGCGGGCTGGATATAGCGCCCGATCGGCGGCATCTTCGGCGGTGTGCCGGCGCGCGCCGGATCGAGCAACATGGCCGTCTCGGTCGCACCCGGCGCAACCACGTTGACGGTGATGCCGCGCGGCGCGAGCTCGATCGCCCACGACCGCGCCATGCCGACCACCGCGGCCTTGGTGGCCGCATACTGACTACGTCCGTGCGCGCCGGCGGCCGTACGGCTGCCGATGATCACAACACGTCCGCCGGCGGTCATGCGCGGCACGAGTGCATTGGCGAGGAATGCGGCGGCATCGACGTGCACGCGCCACATCGCGGCGCCGTCTTCAGGCGCCAGATCGCCGAGAAGCGCCGTGCGCATGAACCCCGCGGCATGCACCAGCGCAGTCGGCGCCGGCAATGCGGCAAGCACCGCGCCCAACGCATCGAAATCGGTGAGATCCACGGTGATCGCACGCATCTGCGGTGACGGGGGATCGAACGGTGTGCGGTCGATACCGATGACTTGCCAGCCCTCGGCAAGCAGAGTGTCGGCGATGGCTCGGCCGATCCCTGAACTCACCCCGGTCACGATGGCGACGCGGGGCGCAGCAGGTTGCTGTTCCATGTAAGAATCTCGAAGCGTTGAGGTGGGGAACGCGAACTCAGGCGGCGCGCTGCGGCAACAGGTTGGCGTGGGCCAGTGCGCTACGGATGGCCGCCAACTCGTCCGCGCTCGGCGCGTGGGTCGGCGGACGCACCGTGCCGCTGCGCAGGATGCCGGCCAGGGCCATGGCGGCTTTCATGCGCCCGTGCGCCTCGCCCGTCGGCTCGCCTGCACCGTAGACGGCATCCTTGAGCGGCGTGATCAGGTCTTGCACGCGCATCGCTTCATGCAGATCGCCTGCCTTGACCGCATTGAGCAAGTCATTGATCAGGCCGGGCACCAACGACGCGAAGCCGACCAGTGCCCCGTCGATACCCTGCACCATCGAGGCGAGCAGATATTCGTCGTGGCACGTCATCAGCACCTTGCTTGGGTCCGCTTCCCGAATCTTGCGAATGTCGCGGGCGTACTTGTTCATCTCACGTTCGCCCATCTTGAAAGCGGCAACGTGCTTGTTGCGTGCCAGCTCGGCGAGCAAATCGGACGAATACGATCCGCGCGTCCAGGCCGGATAAATGTGCACGACCAGCGGCAGGCCACTCGCTTCGCCGATGGCATTGAAATAGTCGAGACAATGCTCGGGCTTGAAGCCGAAACGCAACCAGTGATGAGGCGGCATGATGTCGAGGCCTTTTGCGCCAGCTTCTTTTGCCCAACCAGCCTGCTCGACGGCTTCGTTGATACCTTCACATACGATCGAGGAGATGACCGGACAGATGTCCCTGACGGCGTCGGCCGTAATGGCAGTCACTTCAGCGCGTTCGCGCGGGGTGAGCGAGAACACTTCACCCGTATGACCGTTGGTCATCAAGGCGACAATACCGTCACGCTTGGCGAGCCATTGCGCGAAACGACGAAGTTCAGGCGCATCGATGCTGTAATCGTCGTTGAACGGGACCGAGATGGCGGGAATGATCCCGCGAAAATTAATGGCCGACACTGTCTTCTCCTGAATATTCACTTATGAGTGAGGTGATTGCGGGGCAAAGCCCCCGATGGTTTGCAGCGCGCGCGACAATTGCTGCGCCGCTTGGCGAACCGGTCCTGCGGTGGTCGCCTCGAAATCCTTCAAGGTGGTCTGGAATGCCGGTGCGGCGACGCTGAGCGCAGCCATCGGCATGCCGTCGATGTCAAGTACGGGCGCGGCAATGGCATACAAGCCGGCAACCGTTTCCTGATCGGACAGCGCGTAACCGACCGCCTTGACCTGAACCAGCCGCGCCATCAATGCGTCGAGGTCCGTCAGCGTGGTGCCCGTGAGCGACTTTCGCGGCGTCATGCTCAGCACGCGTTTCTGCGCCTCCACCGGAAGCCAAGCCAGAATGGCGTGGCCGACCGCCGACGAATACGCCGGTACAGAACTGCCGATGCGGATGTCGACCCCGAGTCGCGTGAGCCCAGCCTGAATGCGCTCGGCATACATGACGTTGCCGCCGTCGAGCACCGCCACCGACGCCGCTTCGTTAATTTCACCAACCAGACCGCGCAAGATCGGACGCGCCCGTGAGCGCAAATCGGAATGCGCAATGGCGTTGAAACCCAGATCAAGCACCTTGAGCGACAGCCGGAACAAGCGACTGCCCGGCACGCGCTCGACATAGCCGATATCGGCCAGCGTGTTCAGGAATCGGAAAGCGGTTGCGTTGTCGACACCGGCGCGCCGACCGACTTCCGCCATCGTCAATTCCGGCTCCTGCGCCGTGAACGCTTCGAGCACACGAAACCCCTTGGCCAAGGACTGCACCGTGTTCTTCGACGGATCCCCCGCCCCTCGCATCGGCTTGTCTGCGGAATGTGTCGTCATGACTACCCCTCCATTATCGAATTCGGATGGCGAATTATAATTCGGAAATTGGGTAGTGAAGTGCATTTGTCCGTGTTGCGCTTAACAGGCGCCGAAAGTACTCAATAATCTGCTTCGGCTGAAATTCGGATAGCGAATAATTATTCGGTATGAGTTAAATCATAGCCCTCGAAAGGGTCTTGTACAAGGCCCAGAGGACTGGGGTTAACCCACGCCTTCAGTTTGACCTCGCCATTGATTCGCATTCTCCGCATTTCCGGTTTCCGGGATTGGAAACTGCAGCTGGTTCACGTCGGGAAGCCGGCGGGTGCGAAGCGCAACGGCGTGAGGCGTTAAGAACTTCCCATGAGCACGCAGCATCTAAATAACGTAGCTGTGCGGGAGGTGCCCTATGAAACGGCTTTCGATATTGGGCCTCGTGGTAGCCGCCTTGATTGGCGCAGGGGTGGCGAGCCATGCCACCGCGGACATGCAGGGCGGATTTCATCACGGCGGCGGATTCTCCCGCGGCGGCGGATTCTCCCGCGGCGGCGGATTCCACCAAGGCGGCGGATTCCACCATGACGGGGGATTCCACCAAGGCGCGATACGGGGACGCAATGCATTTCCTGGGCATCCCGTTTTTCCTGGCCACCACCGTTTCCACAGCCGCGCGTTTATCCTGCTCGACGTCCCTGTCGGCGTACCGTATTACGTTCCTGCGCCAGAGTACATCAGCCCGCTTTATTGGTACTGCCCGGACCCGGCCGGATATTACCCGGACATCCAGTATTGCAACACGAGATGGCTGCGGGTCGTTCCCGATGACGGGGAGACTGATTATTAAATCAGTCGAGGTCGTGGAATATCACGCCATCGATCGGATCGCTTTCGGTCGTCCAGGGAGCCCGCTCGATCATGCGTATTGCGTCTTCGTAACCGGCCTGCCAGCGCCCTTGTACGGCGTTCGGGCTGAAGCTGATGTCCTTGGCCGGGTTTTCCCCTTCGAGCGGCGGAACCACCAGCCGGCAAACGTGCATGGTCGTCTGGCAGCCATACGACAATAGCGTTTTGACATGCGGTGTGTCCCGCTCACCGGTGGGAATCGCCTTACCTAACTCGCCAATGACGCGGCGCAGCCGATGCATTTGTCGTTGACTGCTCAAGTGACTGTTCACATGACTGGCCAGTTGGATATCTTTGCGCCGGCCAAGGACCTGCCAAATAGATTGCGGCTCCGGACCGGACGGCTGCCACAGGCTGACCGCGAACACCACCGAGTTGCGCCGGGGCACTTCTTCGAAGACGACCTCGATCGGCGTATTCGAATAGAGGCCGCCATCCCAAAATAACTCGCCCTCGATCCGCACCGCCGGGAAGGCGGGAGGCAGTGCGGCTGAGGCCATGACGTGATCCGGCCCGAGAGGTTCGCGAGAACTGTCGAAGTAGCGCATCTCGCCGCTGCGAACGTTGACCGCACCGACAGTCAAGCGGGTGGCCTTGTCATTAATATGTCCGAAATCGACCAGGTCGGCCAAGGTGGTGCGCAACGGGGCTGCCGAATAGAACGCCGCGTGTTCCACGCCGACCGGTACATACACCCCCCACCACGCCCAAGGATTCGGCGCAAAAAAGGATGGAATCCCGGCGGTGACGGTCGAGAGGTCGGCAAGCGCCTCGCCAATAACCGGCAGCGCGCCCGCGGCGTCGGCGTACAGGTGATGATCCACCTGGTCCCAAAACCGCTGCAGTCGTTCCAGCCGGTTGACCGGGCGATTGCCGGCGATGATGGCGCCATTGATGGCGCCGATCGAGGTGCCGATCACCCAGTCGGGCTCAAGCGTCGCCTCGTGCAGTGCTTGGTAGACGCCGGCCTGGTATGAGCCTAGCGCGCCTCCGCCCTGCCCCACCAAAACGATTTGCCCCGGAACCGACTGCCGATGGACCTGCGCAATGCGTGATTGGGTTGCCATATCGACATTCTCCTGAAATGGCTTTCGGCTATCGAACCGTGCGTGCCGCGTGGCGTCGGCTTACTCGCTTCATTCTAGGGGACGCATTACATCGCATCGGAGCACATAAGCGATATAACTCATGGACTGCTTTCGATGGACGCACTTGACGCCTATACTGGCTCGGTGGGTTCCGTCGGCGATATGTGCCGCGCTGCAACCGCGTTGCTGCGCGCCGGGAAAGGCCGGGCGCGACCCATCACACCGCCGCGTCAGTTACCCAATAAATTTCCTTAACAAGTCACTAACTGGCAGGGAACAGTATTCCCATTTCATCGGTGCTGCCCTGACGTATATGAATGCTCTTATTGGAGATTCTGTCATGCCTTCCGAATCCAACCCATATTTTCCGTTTTTCAAGGCCTCTGCATGCTTGGGGGTAGATGCCGGCCTGCTGTGGCTGCAAAATCTTCGGCGGCTGCGAGAACTACAACTAAAAATAGACGTCGACGCGATCAAGTCGATTCAGGACGCTGCCACGGCGCTTGGCAAGGCGGACGATCTGACCACGCTGCTGGCCCAGCAGCCCCAGCTTTACGGTGATCAAGTTGGGCAAGCTGTCCAATATTGGCGCGACCTTATGCTCATGACGAAGGACAATCAGGCGGCCATGACCAAGGCGTTTCAGCGGGCGATGGATAGTTGGGTGAGTGGGTGCTCCGATGCCTTCGAACAGAGCCTGAAGACCCAGCCCGAAAACACGCCGATGGAGACGTGGCTCAAGGGCGTCAGCAATGCAGCGGCCCTTACCATCGATGCCATGACGGCAACCACGCAAGGGCTCAACGAGCTTACCAAGGCCGGCGCAGCCGTCCCTCCCGCCATGCCGACGCCGTCGGCCAGAGTGCCCAAACATCATTGAATGGGCGCCCACCGCCCACAGGGCGGAAGCGGCAGCACCGGGGCGTGCGCCTGATAATCTCGGTGCCAAGCTTGAAAATCGCAACTTTCACAGACCCGATGGGCCTCCGCCCGTCGGGTGGCTTGAAATGGCTGCCTGGCGCGGCGTTCATACGCGCATGGCGAAGCTTGAAAGTCGTCAATGTCCGTTACAAATTGATGCGTTTCCTAGGGTAAATCCGTTTCTTGCGGGCTGGGAATCCATTTAGAATCTCCACTCTAAAAATACAAAACCGACATTCCAATACCCAGCAGCCAAACCGTCATCGAGGAGACACACAATGGTATTCAACGTCAGCTCCCTGCGTGATATTCATCAAGCGAATGTGAATCTCGGTCTGAGCATCAGCAATGTGTGGCTGGAGAATATGAATCGGGCACGCGCGCTCGCCTTGAACGAGATCAATGCGTGCGCGGCATCGGTGCACAAAACACTCGCCGCCATCGCCGACGCGAAAGACCTGGCGACGCTTGCGCCGCTTCAGGCGGAACTGGTACGCCAGCAGGTGCAGCAATCGAACAACTTCTGGCAGAACCTGCTGGCGCAGACACAGGGCAACCAGAGCCAGATCCTGGACGACTTGAGCGCCGCGAGGCAACGTTGGCAGGACGACTGCGGCGAGGCGCTGGAGCGCATGGCCGAGGGAACGCCGATGGCACACGTTTGTCAACAGATTACCGGCGCCGCAGGCATGACGTACCAGCCGCTAAGCGTCGCCACCCAGCAAATGTTCGACCTTGCCAAGGCAACGCTGAACTCGCTTCAACCATTCGCACGCCCCGGCACGGCGCCCGCCGGCTGACGCCAGGCAGCGGATTGCCGCTGCAACTTCACTCGAAGGACCATCGCAGGCCACACCGGACGAATCGCCATCCGGTGGGACGCGTGGTTTCGCAAACGGATCAAACACCTTGAATGCATGGGGCGAGCGCTGCCCCTTGGAGGTCACTCATGACTTCGCTATCCGCGAGCTACAAAGGTTTTGTAATTTTGGCGCAGGCCGAGTTGGTGGGTTCCGGCGGCCCCAACGTTGGCGCCGATGAACGCTGGTATGTGCCGCTGGCCGTGGTCGCCGGCGCCGGCGGCACCGACCGTACGACGCACGACACCTCGCAAGAGCTACGACTCTTTCGCGCCAAGGGGCGCACGCCAATGCGCAACCCTTATCTGGCCATGACCACTGCAATCCAGTATGCCCGGCAACTCGTCGACATGCTGGCCGCCGGGCCAGCGGTCGGCGACGTACCCGCGCTCGGTGAATTCGAGCGTGGTGGTGTCCAGTGGCGCTGCGACTCCCTCGTCGTCGCGCCCAACAACTATGCAAGGGAGCGGTATTCCTGACGGTGACGTAGCCGTGCCGAGGGCTCACGCCATCACGAGACCGGGCGGCCGCGCGCCGCCGGTCCGCATGCCCCGAGGAACATGCGCACGCGCGAACCGAATCCTCCGGGTTTGACTCTAAATACTGTGTTCAAGTGCGGCTTCACCCGGGGGCGGGAACCCACCGACGTTTCCGTCGGCAAAGGGAAAGGAGTATCAAATGAACGCTCTGATTCGCAACGTGCTTACGGCGTCGATGGTCGTGATATTGGCGGGTTGCGCGTCCGCCGTGAAGACAGAAAATCCCGCGCCGATCACCGGCGCTGGCGCCAATGCCCGCGGCGTGGCGCCCGTCAGCGTTGAGGCCGACGAACTCAGCAACCCTAACAGCCCGCTGGCCCAGCGCAGTGTCTACTTCGATTTCGACGACTACACGGTCAAGTCCGAATACACGAAGGTGCTTGAGGCACACGCCAAATATCTGACCACCCATCCGAACCGTCATATCCTCATCCAGGGCAACACCGATGAACGCGGTACCAGCGAATACAACCTGGCGTTGGGCGAAAGACGCTCAGTCGCGGTGATGCGCTATCTGGGGGTGCTGGGAGTCGACAGCAAGCAAATCGAAGCGGTGAGCTTCGGCAAGGAAAAGCCTCGTGCCCTTGGACACGACGAAGCGTCCTGGGCAGAAAATCGGCGTGCCGACATCGTATATCGGTAACCCGCGCTTTCCTCTTGCCAAATCTGTTTGCCAAGTATCGAGATCACGGTAAACGGCAGCATGCACAACTTTGGTGAACGCATGCGCCGTTTTCGCACCAGCTGACACCATTACGCTGCTTGTTGGTACAAAGCGCGTTCGCCTCGGTCCGACAGGCAGACTCGTCGACACCCCCCGCCTCATCCCTCCCGGCCAGCTTGCACGCCTCCTGGCAAGCCGCCGGTGCAGCACTCTGACTTTTCTTCCGGCCATCGATCGCGCACCGCGCCATCTTGGCATGCGAATTGCTCGTCTCTCCCACGGATCGGCAACCCCATGCCGGCGCAGGTGACAGCAGTCCAAACCTTCCAGGCCATCCGCATCCGCACCGGCGAGACCGGCGCCGACGCACTCTGGCAATCCGCACACTCGCAAAGACAAGAGGCAACTCATGAAAAAGCTGTTTGCCAGACTCGTCATCACCACCGCCTTCGCGCTCAGCGCGCTCGGCTTGGCCGGTCATGCTGCCACGGCCAGTGCCGAAGACGCCGCGTCGGCGCCGGCGGCCACGACAGCCGCCACGACAGCCGCAGTCACGCCCCCGGCGGCCGCGCCCGCTGCCCCAGCCGCGCCGACGGCCCCATACGTCACCGACGCCAAGAACATCAACAGCGGCGATACTGCATGGATGTTGACCTCGACGGCCCTTGTGCTGTTCATGACCGTGCCCGGCCTCGCACTTTTCTACGGCGGCATGGTCCGCAAGAAAAACGTCCTCTCGACGCTGATGCAAAGCTTCGCGATCACTTGTCTGGTCACGGTGCTTTGGGTCGTCGTCGGCTACAGCATCGCGTTCACGCCCGGCAACGCCTTCATCGGCGGACTATCACGCTTCATGCTGCACGGCATGAGCTACGTCAAGACCGATGCGGCGACTACGCTGACCGTCAGCCATCTGGCGACGACCATTCCCGAAACGGTCTACATGGTGTACCAGATGACCTTCGCGATCATCACGCCCGCGCTGATCTGCGGCGCCTTCGCCGAGCGCATGAAGTTCTCGGCGATGCTGGTGTTCATGGCCCTGTGGTCCCTCCTCGTCTACGCGCCGATCGCCCACATGGTGTGGGAGCCGAGCGGCTGGCTCGCCGCCGCAGGCATTCTCGACTTTGCCGGCGGCACAGTCGTGCACATCAACGCCGGCATTGCGGGCCTCGTGTGTGCGTTGATGCTGGGCAAGCGCATCGGCTTCGGCAAGGAGCCGATGGCGCCGCACAACCTGACGCTCACGCTCGTTGGCGCAGCGATGCTGTGGGTCGGCTGGTTCGGCTTCAACGCGGGTTCCGCGGTGGCCGCCGACGGCCGTGCCGGCTTCGCGATGGCAGTGACGCAAATCGCCACGGCCGCAGCGGCGCTTGGCTGGATGTTCGCCGAATGGATGACCAAGGGCAAGCCGTCGGTGCTCGGAATCGCTTCCGGCGCGGTGGCGGGGCTCGTGGCAATCACGCCGGCCTCGGGCTTCGTCGGTGTGGGTGGCTCGCTCGTGATCGGCGTGGCGGCGGGCGTCATCTGCTTCTGGGCGGCCACGGCGCTCAAGCATGCGCTCGGGTATGACGACTCGCTCGACGCGTTTGGCGTGCACTGCGTCGGCGGGATCGTCGGCGCGGTGCTGACCGGCGTGTTCGCCGTGAAGGATATCGGCGGCGCCGACGGCAGCGTGGTGCTGCAGTTGAAGGGTGTGGCGACGACGCTCATTTACAGCGGCATTGGCAGCTTCGTGCTGCTCAAGCTGATCGACGTGACGATGGGCCTGCGCGCCTCCGCCGACGACGAACGCGAAGGTCTCGACATCACGCTGCACGGCGAGCGCGTCGACGATATGCTGAGCGGCACGCGCATTCTCGTGCCTGAGGTCGAACGCAGCGCGCCCGTTCCGGGCCTGCCGGGAGAAGCTCGGAACCGGTAGCAATCTACGTCGGATATCCTATACTCCGAAACCTGCGCAGACAGAAATGGCCATCCAAATGCCGTCGAGTACAAATGCTCGACGGCGTTTCATCGGACATCGAGTGCGCGCTCCGTTCGGGGCTGGCGTTGTACTCGCCTGGATAACGATTGCGGTCGGAACGAGGTTGCCCATGAACACTGCGCCCAAGGCTGAGCTGGTTGCCAAAATAGCTCATCGCAATCACATTTCAGTCGACGAAGCCCAGAGGCTGTGCGACGAAGCGTGGCAAACGCTTTCGACAAACGCTCGGGTCACCCACTATCTATCGGTATTCGTCGAAAAGCGGGTTGAGCGGTCGCTCAGGGAACGCGTAACACAACATGACAACGCCGCGGTTACCCCCCAAGGGAGCGCCACGCCGGCGCCGGGGAAATTGCGCCCCGACAGGGCCGTGCGGTTGGACCTTATCGAGCGGCCTCGACTCGGTCCGCAAGCCCCCATGGGTCTTGTTCGCCCGTAGTGGAGCAGCGAGCGTTGGCCTTTGACAGCGGCGACTCGACTTCAAAACTCCACGTCGAGTTCGTCGATGCCTTCCGTTTCCGACTTCGCGACTTCGATCCATTCGGCGACGAAGGGATGTTTGAGGACCCGCATGCAATACTCCGCGATATCCTGATCCAGCTTCACGTCGTACGTCAGGAAGCGGGTGACGACCGGCGCATACATCGCGTCGGCAGCGCTGATCTCGCCGAACAGCCATGGTCCGCCGTAGCGCGTCAGACACTCGCGCCAGATCGTTACGATCCGCTCGATGTCGTCTTGTGCACGCGACCACACCCGGAAATCGGGGAAGTGCCCCCGCAGATTCATCGGCAACGCCGAACGCAATGCACTGAAGCCGGAGTGCATCTCACCGCAGATCGACCGGCACTGCGCCCGCGCCTTCCGATCCGCGGGCAACAGGCCGGCCTGCGGGCAGATTTCGTTCAGATACTCGCAGATCGCGAGCGTGTCCCATATGCGAATACCGTCGTGCTGCAGGCAAGGCACCAGAATCGATGGCGACAACAGCAACAACTCCGCACGCGCCGCAGCGTCGTCGATCGGCACGACCACCGTTTCGAATTCCAGGCCTGCCAGCTTGGCAAGCAGCCACCCTCGCATCGACCATGACGAATAGTTGTGGCTGCTGATCGTCAACGTCGTTTTCGCTTGCTGCTTCATGCGCATCGCCTCCTGACGTCCGTGGGATGGACCCTGTCCTTCGCTGCGGCGCACGAAGCCGTGCGCCCCGCACCAAATGCATGCATCCACGCTCCAACAGCGGTCGCAACAAGACTCGTGTCACCACGCGGGCCGGCGCCCGGGCCTGTTCCGTCGCGGATTGGCAACGCAAAGGGCCTCGGTAAGCGGCGTCACTGCCGCGCCGATTTCCCGGTGACGCCCGGCGAGGTGTACAGTCAAATGTGCAAGCGCCGTGCCAGTCAATCTCGCTGGCATGCGTATTGCGTTTTGCGTCATGCGCTTCATCGGCGCCCTCACCGGCCAATGCCCATGAATCTTCTTGCCTATCCATATTATCAGGCGACCGCCGACCTGATGCGTCCGTGGCGGACCGCTGCGGGCATTGCACGTGCATCGATGTCAACCTGGTCCGCAGGCACCGCGATACCCACCGTTCGCTACCTGGATGCATGCTGGGAACTGCTGGAAATGGCGGGCCTGTCGCACGATCGTCCACCCTTCGACATTACGTCGGTGGAGGTGGACGGCAGCCGCGTTGCCGTCAGCGAAGAAGTTGCGAAACGAACACCGTTCGCCTCGCTGCTTCACTTTCGCAAGGAATCGTCGGTGCAGCAGCCGCGCGTGCTGATCGTGGCGCCCATGTCCGGGCACTTCGCCACGCTGCTGCGGGACACGGTACGCACGATGCTGGCCGACCACGACGTCTATATCACCGACTGGCACAACCCGCGCGACGTCCCGCTGTCGGCCGGGCGATTCGGATTCGACGAGTACGTCGAACACGTGATTTCGTTTATTCGGCGAATCGGTCCGGATTCGCACCTGGTGGCGATCTGCCAGCCGACCGTGGCAGCGCTTGCCGCCGTTTCGTTGATGGCTGCCGACAACGATTCCGCGCAACCGGCCAGCATGACGCTGATGGCGGGTCCCATCGACTGCCGGGTGAATCCCACCAAGGTCAACGATCTTGCGAACAGCAAGTCGATCGAGTGGTTCGAAAGCCATCTGATCAGCGCCGTGCCGGCAGGTTTTGCGGGCGCACAGCGGCGCGTCTATCCGGGATTCGTGCAGTTGGGCGCGTTCTTGGCCATGAACCTGGGCCGGCACACCACATCGTTCGCCAATATGCATTACGAACGCGCGAAGGGCGATCCGGTGAAGGCCGACGCAACCCGGGCGTTCTATAAGGAATATTTCGCGACCACCGATCTGACCGCCGAGTTCTATCTGGAAACCGTCAGCTCGGTGTTCCAGCAATACGCGTTGCCACTCGGCAAGCTGAAGGTGGGAAACCGGCTTGTCGAGCCCCATGCGATCCGGCACACCGCGCTGCTGACAATCGAGGGCGAAAAAGATGATATCTGCGCAGTCGGTCAGACGGTGGCTGCGCAGGAACTATGCTCCGCGTTGCGCCCGTATATGAAAACCCATCACGTCCAGACGGGCGTCGGCCACTACGGGGTCTTCAACGGGCGCAAGTGGGAGTCTCACATCTACCCGATGGTGCGGGCGACGATCCATGATCATGAACCGCGTGCGCGCAGCCTGCCGGGCACGTTGGAAACGCCCGGCGGCGACAGGGTCAGCCTGCACGCGCTACTCAAGGCCGATGCGGTGGCAGCGGCTGCCGTGGAAAAAGCCGCACAGAGCTGAATGCCGCCGCATGCGCAGACGTATCCTCGCATGCGGCAATCCGGCCTATATCTTCCAGGGCGTCGGCGGCGGCACCGCGCAGGGGCCCGCGACATCGATTGACTTGAAATCCGCCGGTGCGACCACCTCGAGATACTCCATGTCTTCCGAGTAATCGAACAGGAAATGCACGATGCCGGGCGCCTGATGGACGCAGTCGCCCGCTTCCACCAGCGTTTCCTTGTCTCCGTACATGAACCTCGCCCAGCCCTTGAGCATGTATACGATATGAAAGTCCGCCTCATGACGGTGCCAGCCGGTGCCTTGCTCCGGTGCGCGATTCGCACGTACGAGTTGCGCGATGACTTTGCCGTGGGTCGCATCCGCCACGCCAAGGTCGCGGTATACGAAAAAGTCGCGCAGCCCGCCGCCCCGGAACGCCGTGTCCTGCGGCTTGACATGGGAAAACTGCGTTGCGAGTTCTGTAAACATGACGAGTCTCCGTGCCGAAGGTGACATTGAAAGGCACGCAATTACCGTTCCAGCGGCTCACGCCCCTTCCCGATTGCCGGCGCCGAACAGCCGCCAACTCGGATCGTCCGCGCCGAAGCCTGACGTCAACGGCCAGCGCCTCAGCGACGGCCCCACCTCGTTCCAATCCATCACGACCTCGCGATGTGCAAAACGCCACACGCCGCCGAGACGGGTGTACTCGTCGAGGTAACGCCCGCCCGTCACGACGCGCGTCTCGCTGCCGACCTCGCCACTGCCCTGCTCCTGTTTAAGATGATAGGCGATCAGGTACACCTCGCCACACGCCCGGTCACGGTCGGCGGCGTCGAATTCGAGCATGCCCGATCGGCGCCTTTCGGCCATCGTCTCATCAGACGATTCGCAAAGCCGGCGCGGCCGTTCCGATCGTCCCTTTGGACGATTCGGAAAACGATACGTCCCGCTAAGCTTTTGTGACGGAAATCGCGCCTCCCTCGGGTTTCGCGAAACGACAACGATAAAAAACGCCGGGACGACATAAGGACAACGATGCAGACGAGTAACGCGGCGCCCTTCGCGGCGCAGGTGGCCGTGGTGACCGGCGCCGCCCATGGCATCGGCCGTGCGGCTGCACTGCGGTTGGCACGCGACGGCGCCGACGTGGCGCTGCTCGATCGGGACGCAGACGCGCTCGCAACCCTGACGGAGGACATCGGAGCGTTTGGCCGTCGCGCGCTTCCCATAGCGCTGGACTGCACCCGCGAAGCAGAGTTGAAAGCCGCGTTCGGCCGGATCGCCGCCATGCTCGGTGACGTCGACATCCTGCTCAACAACGTGGGGCAAGGTCCGCGCGAGCGCATGTCGACCTTTCGCGACGCCGATCTCGACACGCTCGACTTCCTGCTTGCGATCAACTTGAAGACCGCCATCGTTTGTTCGCACCAGGTCGTGCCGGCCATGTGCGCGCGGCGCCACGGCAAGATCATCAATATCACGACCGAAGCGGCCGTCAACGGCGCGCCGCGCTGCTGGGACTACGCGGCCGCGAAGGCCGGCGTGATTGGCTTCACGCGCGCCCTGGCCATGGAGCTGGCGCCGTTCGGCGTAACCGTCAACGCCATCGGGCCGGGCGCCACGCGCACGCGTGCACTTGAGCAGACGCCGAAGGATCAACTCGATCAGGTGATCGCCGGCATTCCCATGGGCCGAATCGGCGAGCCCGACGACATTGCCAATGCCGTCGCGTTCTTCGCCAGTGACCAAAGCAGCTACATCACCGGCCAGACGTTGCTCGTCAACGGCGGCAACTGGATGCTGTAACCCCCCGCGCCGGACTTCACGGTGCAACCCCGGCCACGGGCATGGCCCATCCGCCGATCCCGCCCGCGGCCGGGAACAGACCATAACAGGAGACAACATGAACAATAACTCCCCGCGCCAACCGCACCGACTGCGCCGAGCGGTACTCGCGGGCGCCATCACGGCAGTCCTCGCGAGTGCGGCTGCCGCGCAAGGCGCCAGCGAACCGATCCGCATGGGCGCCATCTTCTCAGTCACCGGACCGGGCGCGGCCACCGGCTACACCGGCCTGACCGGCACCAAGCTTGCCGTGAAGGAGATCAACGCCGCCGGCGGCATCATGGGTCGTCCGGTCGAGTTGTTCGTTGGCGACGACGCCTTCGATCCGACCCAGGCCGTCGCCGAGGCGAAGCGCCTTGTCTCGAAGGAGAAAGTCCAGTTGATGGTGGGCCCGACCGTCAGCCAGGTCACGCTCGCCATCGCGCCGGTGCT
Source organism: Pandoraea terrae (assembly GCF_902459695.1). Classification (GTDB taxonomy): domain Bacteria; phylum Pseudomonadota; class Gammaproteobacteria; order Burkholderiales; family Burkholderiaceae; genus Pandoraea; species Pandoraea terrae. The sequence goes on along the minus strand of NZ_CABPRZ010000002.1, from coordinate 49,761 downwards.
CACCCAGGCGCGGGTGGCAAGCGTCAGCCTGACCGGTTCGTCGGCGCTCACGCCGCAGATCGCCCCCTACACGTTCAGTATGTGGACCTCGATCGAAGCGCAGGGACAAGCGATGACCGACTACGCGGTCAAGCACCTGAAGGTCAAGTCGGCGGCCATCATTGCCGACAACGGCGCACAAGGCAAGGCCGGCGTGGCCATCTTCCAGCGCCTGCTCGCCGCGCAAGGTGTCAAGGTGACCGGCGTGCAGGAGCATGAACCGCTCGCCAGCGACCTGACGGCGCAGATCCTCGCGCTCAAGCGCGGCAACCCCGACGCCATCTTCCAGATCAGCACGGCCGGCGAGGACTCCGGCGTGGTGTTTCGCACCATGGGCGATATCGGCTGGGATGCCAAGGTGCTGAGCATGGTGGCCGGCCTCACGGTGCCGATGGTGATCCGCAAGAGCAACCCTGACGTGTTCAAGCAGGGCAATATCTACGCGACGATGCTCAAGGCTTATACGTATTGCCCGAAGGACGCGGGCGGGCCGACCGAGTTCGGCAAGTTCGTCACGCGCCTCAAGGCCTTCGATCCCAAGAATTTCGACAAGCTCAATCCGCAGGTCGTCAGCATGACGTACGACAGCGTCTACGTGCTGAAGGCGGCGGTCGAGGCCACCAAGTCGTTCGACGGCCCGACGCTGTCGAACTGGATCGAGAAGAACGCGCCGGCGATCAAAGGGCGTGTCAACGGCGCGCTGTCGGCGGGCGCGCTGAGCCACTTCCTGGTGGGCGTGGATGCGATTGCCATGGTCAGGCGCCCGGATGTGAAGCGCGAAGACGGCTCGGTGCAACGCGCCGAGTGCAACTGAACAGGCAGTACGGCAATATCGCGTGCGGCGCCGTGCCGCACGCGGCCGGGGGATGGGCCCCGGCAACCTGATCGACGAGGGATCATGGTGAGACACAAATCCGCGTTGGCTGCACAACCCGCTTCCACGCGCCACGACGGCGCGCTGGCCCTTTCCCTTGAGTCCTTCGGTGAACTGCTGCATCTGATCCAGCGCGGCCCGCTCAGCCCCGTGCCCTGGCAAGACGCCCTGCAATGGCTCGGCAAGCATCTTCATGCCAATTGGGTCACGCTGATGCTGCGCCCGCAGACAGTCGACCGCGCCGGCCTGGTGCTCGTCGCCCAGGCAGGCAGCCAGGTCCGCGGGGCTGGCGCGTACAGCCAGCACGGCTATGCGCTCGACCCATTCGTCAAGTTGCCGCCGGATCGCATCATGTCGATCGATGAGGTGATCGACGACAAGACGTGGCGAAACAGCGAGTTCTTTCGGCAGTTCCTCGCACCGTACGACATCGCGTATATGCTGGGCGTCGATTTCCGCACCGAGGACCGGGTCGATTGCCACTTCCGGATCTGCCGCGCGAGTACCGAGGCGCCGTTCTCCGAAGCGGACCGTGCGTTCTGCGCGATGCTGCTGCCGCACCTGAAATTGTCGGTGCATATGCACTCGCTGATCGACGGCATGGAGTCCGAGCGCAAATTGTATGCCGGGGCGGTCGATCGCATGATGGTCGGTACCGTGGTGCTCGACGAGACTGGCGCGATCGTCAGCACCAACTCGGTCGCTGAAGAGATTTTCGCCGAACGCGATGGTTTGACGCTTTCGCACGGCGCGATCCGGATCGCCTACACGGATGAAGCCCGTCAATTCCAGGACCTGCAGCGCAAGGCCATGGCGATGCCGGCCGAAACGGGTCCTGTGCTCGCCGAGGCCATGTCGATCACGCGCCCGTCAGGCAAAACGAAGCTCGGCATGGTGCTGCGCTCGATTCCGCTGGCGGAGTGGTCCGAAGGCAAGCGCCGGCCGGCGGTCGCGATCTTCATTCGCGACCCGGAGCGCAAGTCGCAGGCGTCGGAAGATATCCTGAAACGCCTGTTCGGGCTCACGTCGGCCGAAGCGACGCTGGCGGTGATGCTGGCCAACGGCCTCACGCTCGACGAAGCCGTGTACGAACTGGACATTCGCAAGAACACGGGGCGTGCGCATCTGCGGGCGATCTTTTCGAAGACCGGCGTACGGCGGCAGACGATGCTGGTCCATCTCGTGCTCAGCAGCGTGGCGCAGTTGGTTTGAATGGGCCTTGGGGCCTGTTTACACCCTGGCCCCATGAGACATCAGAGACGCCGAAAGCGGGTTGGCACAATTGATAGGAATACTAATTAGAAGGCCGCGAACGCGGCATGCGCGTCGCTGACATCCGGCATCCGATAGTCGCATTGGACGATGCGCAAAACCCCAAATCATCACTAGACTTCGTGCAACTTGTGGCACCGGCAACATCGGCAGGTGACACAAGTCGTCGGGGTTTCGGCCGGACTCCACTGGCGTGCAACAAGTAGTCGTGAAAAACCAATAACGATAGTGGAGACAGTATGAAGGTGCACTTGAAAGTGTTGACGGCGGCGTTGGGCTTGACGGCAGTGCTTGCCCCGCCCGCGCGCGCAGACCAGCTTTCCGACCTGCAGACCCAGGTCGCGCTGCTGATGAAGAAGATCGACGCATTGCAAGCCCAGCAGAAGACCATCGCAGAGAAGCAGGCTGCCGCGGAAACAACGGCAAAGGCTTCGACCCAGGCCAGTGCGGCGGCAACGCCCGTGACAGCAGCGGCCGCCGCCGCACCGGCCGCCCCCGTCAACCCGGGCTGGTTCCAGGTTCCCGGTACGGATACGCAGATCAAGTTCGGCGGCTATGCACAGCTCGCGATGATGGTCGACACCAAGGGCAACCTCGGCAACAGCCAGACGGTGATCCTGCCGTTCACCAACGCGTTTGGCGGCATCCCGTACGACAACACGCCTCAGTCGAAGCGCTCCGGTCAAATGCAGTTCGAGGCCCGCGAGTCGCGCCTGAACATCCAGACCTCCACGCCGACCCAGTACGGTCCGCTCACGACCTTGATCGAAGGCGACTTCTACGGCGCAGGCGGCTCCAAGTTCACGACCAACTCCGTCTCGTTGCGCCTGCGCCATGCGATGGGCGCGATCGGTCCGTGGATGTTCGGCCAGTACTGGTCGAACTTCGGCGACCTCGCGCAAGGCCCGGAAGTGTTCGACTTCGGCGGACCGGTGGGCCTGCCCGCCGTCAACCGTCAGCCGCAGATCCGCTACACGCATCTGTTCAGCGACAAGCTGCAAGGTTCGGCATCGTTGGAACAACCGGTGCAGGATTTCACCGGCGCCGACGCCGTCGCGTTCACCGCCGGCGCGAATACCATCAGCACCAATTCGATCGATCAGACGCCGGAAGTCACCGCACGCCTGACTTACTTCGACACGTGGGGCCGTCAGTCGGCCGCTGCCGTGGTGCGCAAGCTCAAGGCCAGCGACGGCGTGGCCCTGTCTGCGCAAGCGTACGGCTATGCCGTCAACTATCAGGGCACGTTCAACCTGCCGGGCCGCGACAAGGTTTACTACGACGTCGTGTACCAGAACGGCGGCGGTCGCTACCTGACACAGACGCCAACGTCGGCATTCCTGATCAACAACCAGCTCTACAAGGTCGCCGGACTCGGCCTGAACCTGAGCTACCAGCACTGGTGGGCGGAGAACTGGCGCTCAACGCTGAGCATCGGCCGCGACAAGATCTACAACCCGGCCCTCGCGCCCACGACATCGCTGGCGGAAACCCAGTCGGTGCACGCGAACGTGATCTGGAGCCCGTTCAAGAAGACATTGTTCGGACTCGAGTACATCTACGCCCGCATCAAGAACGAGGCTGGCCTGAAGGGCAGCGGCAGCCGCATCATGTTCGTTTCCCAGATCGGCTTTTGAGCGATGCCGGCGCGGCCGGTGGCCGGGCTGCAGATGCGCTGCATTGTCCCGCCGCCGGCTTCGCCGCCAACGCCGCTGGTCCGGCACGATTTCTCCAAGGAAGCCACCAATGCTTAACGAGTTAGCCATTATCGTCGTACGGGGTGTCGGACTCGGCGCCATCTTCTCCTTGATCGCCATGAGCATGAACGTCGTTTACGGGGCGACGCACATCCTCAATTTTGCGCAGGGCAATCTGTTCGTGCTCGGCGGATTTCTCGCCGTCCTGCTGGCCAACTGGGTCACGGGTGTGCCTGTGTGGCTGCTGCTGATCGGCGTTGCGGCCATCCTGCTGGCGGTGTTCCTTGTCGCGCAGGGATGGCTGACCCTGCTGCCGCTGCGCCATTCGGTCGAACAGAACTCATGGCTCATCACGACCATGGCGATGTCGATCATCATCAGCGCGACGCTGGTGCTGTCGCAGGGCCCGTGGGTCTCGAGCGCGCACAGCCCGATCGAACCCGTGACCTTGTTCGGCATGCGCACGCCGGCGCCTTACCTGCTTTGCATCGTGCTGGCCCTGGCGTGGTACGCCGGATTGCGCTGGTTCCTGTCGCGCACGCTCACGGGCCTGGCGATCAGCGCGCTCTCGCAGGACATCGACGCGGCGCGCGCGGCCGGCTTGAAGGTGCGCCGCCTGCAATTGCTTGCGTTCGGCATCAGCGGCCTGATTGTCGGCTCGGCCGGTTTCGTGGCGGCGCCGATCCTGTCGCTGTCGGCCGACACCGGCATCCGCTATGTGTTGAACGGATTCATCGCCGCCATCGTGGGCGGCATGGGCAGCAATCTCGGGGCGCTGATCGGCGGACCGCTGGTCGGCATTGTGGCGATGGTCGCCACCTACGAGATTGGCGGTGAATTCCAGGCGCTGGTCTCGTTGCTGCTGCTGGTCAGCGTCCTGCTTGTGCGCCCCGAAGGCATTTTCGGACGTGCGGCGGCCCGGCGCGTCTGACACAGCCCCCGAGCATTCCTCCTTACGAGACAACGCGATCCTTGTCATGACGACTCAAATACTCACGTCCGATCCCGCGGCGGGTGCGCGCCGCACCCGCTGGACCGCCGATGCCGCTCAGCTCGCGCTCGGCTGCATGCTCGTCGCCGCCTCCGTGCTGGTGCCGGACTGGCTCGGCAACGCGTACTGGACCCACAGTTTCCGCATGGTCAATCTCCTGATTGCCGCCGCGGTGTTCCAGAACCTGCTGCTGCACGACGGCGGCCAGACCTCGTTCGGCCAGGGCGCGATCTTCGGCGTGGCCGGCTACGTCACGGCCATTGCGGTCGGCATGCACGGCCAGTCATATGCGCTCGGCGCATCTTTGGGCGTCGGCGCGGCCATCATGGCGGGTCTGCTCTACGCATTGCCGGCTTTGCGCGTGCAAGGCTACTACCTCGGCTTCGTGACCATGAGCGCGGCCACCGTGTTTCCTGAGTTGCTGGTGGCGTTCGACCGTCAAACCAATGGCGTGACCGGCATCACGCTTTCGCTCGACGCATGGCAGGCGCGCTCGGTGTTCGGTGTTTCGCCCCTGTCGCTGGCGCTGGCCGTTCTCGCCTGCGGCGCGATGATGCTGCACGTGCTGATTCGCCGTACCGCCTTCGGGCGGCGTTTGCGGGTCGCCGCCGTGAGTCCCGAGGCTGCCCAGTCGCTCGGCATCTCGCCGGGCGTCATGCGCTGCATTGCCTTCGTGATCGTGGCGGCGGGCACCGGCGCAGCCGGTGTCCTGTACCCGCCCGTCGTCGGCTTCGTCAGTCCAACCGCCTTCAACGCCGAACTGTCGATCTTGCTGTTCTTCGCCGTGATTGTCGGCGGCCGCGGCCAGATTCTCGGGCCGGTGGTCGGCGTCTGGCTACTGTATCTCCTCCCGAACGCCCTGCTCGCCGACTTGCTCCAATACCGCCTGCTCGCCTACGGGCTGGTCGCGCTGATCGTGATGCTCGCATTTCCGGACGGTGTCGTCGGCACACTCGGCAAGTGGCGGCGGCGCCGCGCGGCTGCCGGCGGGCCGTTGGACCTGCACTTCCGGGGTCTCATGAGCGTGTTGGCGCCGACCGTGGGACAGCACGGCGAACCCGCCCGGCATGCGGCGATCGAAGTCCGCGGCGCCCGCAAGACTTTCGGCTCGGTGATTGCGATCGACGATGCCGACCTGACCGTCAAGCGGGGCGAGATCCATGGTCTCGTCGGCGCCAACGGTTCGGGCAAGACGTCGCTGCTGAACGTGTTGTCCGGATTCAGCCGGCTCGACGCAGGCAGCGTACGCCTTGGCGGGGCCGAGGTATCGCACCTGTCGCCTACCCGGGTGGCGCGGCGCGGACTGGGCCGCACGTTTCAGAAGCCGCGCATTTTCAGCACGATGTCGTTGTGGGAAAACGTCGAGATCGGACTCGACGCGAATCCGCGGCGCCATCGCGCCAGCCGCCGCTTTGGCGCCGCCCTGGCGACATTGGCGGCGAGCATGGATGGCCAAAGCGTCGATCTGGTGCCGCATGGCCAGCGCCGCCTCGTCGAAGTCATGCGCGTATTGCTCAAGGGCGCGGACATCCTGCTGCTCGACGAACCGGCCGCAGGCCTGTCGCCGAGCGAGCGCGAGGATTTCAAGGTCCTGCTGCAACGCCTGCGCGACGAACTGGGCATGACCATCGTCATCGTCGAACATGATCTCGAGCTCGTGTGGGGCATTGCCGACCGCATCTCCGTGCTCGAGGCGGGCAAGGTGATGGCGCAAGGCACGCCCGCCGAGATTGCCACCCACCCCGTCGCGCAAAAGCTTTTCATTGAGCCCACCCATGCTTAATATCCAGAACCTGTATGCCGGCTACGGCAATGTGCCGGTACTACGCGACGTCAACCTGTCCGTGGCGCCGGGGGAGATCCTGCTGGTGGCCGGCGAAAACGGCGCCGGCAAGTCGACCCTGCTGCGCACCGTAGGCGGCTTCATCAAGCCTGAACGCGGCACCATCCGGCTCGACGGCCGCGACATCGGCGGCCGCCCGCCCGAGGACAATGCGCGCGACGGCCTGCGGCTGGTACTCGACGGCCACCGCGTGTTTCCCGAGATTTCCGTGTGGGACAACCTGCGCCTGGGGGCCGTCGTCAGCCGCGGCCAGGGCACGTTCAAGCAGGCGGTCGACGAGGTGTTCGCCGTATTTCCCGCCCTGCACGAACGCCTGCACCAGCCGGCGCGCAACCTGAGCGGCGGCCAGCAGCAGATGCTCGCGCTCGGACAGGCATTCGTGTCGCAACCGAGGGTTCTGCTGAGCGACGAGCCTTCGCTGGGCCTGGCCCAGGCCCTGCTGCCGCCGATCCTCGACTTCGTCAAGCGCTGGGCCGCGCGCGGAACGGCCATCGTGATCGTCGAGCAGCATATCGACATCGCGCTACCCGTCGCCGACCGTGCGCTGGTGCTCGAACGCGGACAGGTCAAGCTGACTTGCCCTGCCGGCGAACTCAAAGGCCGGCTCCGTGCCCTCGCGGCCGGTGACGAACCGATCCAGGCACTACAATGACCCTGTGAGGTTGCACAGCGCGACCATCCAGGCCGCGCTGAGGGGACCTCGCAGGAGGTCAAAATAATGCGTCAAGAACCCTGCGCGATCACGGCCGCCGCCCTGGCGGCCATTTTGCTGGCTGGATGCACAGTCACCCGCAACGGACCCGGCGCCCCGCCGCCGCCCATGAGCCGCAACGACGCCGGCGCGCCCGCCGAGGTGCTGCACGCAGCGGCAATTTTGCAACAGCAACGCGATCTGGAAATGCAGCGGCTCTCGCCATAAAGTATCATGAGCGCACCGCGGGCTTCGTACCGAGCCCCGCCCCAAATGACCGCATTGCTGCCGACCTGGGAGCGGCCACTATGAAAACGAATGTCCAAACGGGACTCAAATCGGGTGCACTCGGACTCAGCGAATCGGTCATCATGGGGGTGGCGGGCACCGCGCCCGCCTTCAGTATTGCGGCGACCACCGCGACGTTGATTGCCGCGGTCGGAAACCTGTCGCCGGCCAGTCTGTTGTACTGCGGCCTGATCATGTTCGGCGTGACCTTCGCCTACATGCATCTGAACCGCCTGAACCCGAACGCCGGCGCGTCCTATGCGTGGGTGGGCGCCATCTTTCATCCCGTGCTTGGCTTCCTGGCCGGATGGGCGCTGCTGGTGGCCTCGGCCGTCTTCATGGTTTCGGGAACGATTCCGGCGGCTACCGCGACGCTGACATTGTTCAGTCCCGAGCTCGCCAGCGAGCCCACGGCCGTCACGGCCGTCGCGGCCGGCTGGCTGCTGCTGGTCAGCGCGGTCATTGTCAAAGGCATCAAACCGACCAGCTACTCGCAGATCGTGATGACCGGTATCGAAGTGGCCGTCCTGGTCGCCGTGGTCCTTGTCGCGTTCATCAAGTACGGCGCCCATCCTGCCCATGCCTTCTCGCTGGCCTTGTTCTCACCGGCCAGCTTCACGCCGCAGCTATTCGCCACCGGCGCGCTCACTGCGCTGTTCTTTTTCTGGGGATGGGACGTGACCGTCAACCTGAATGAGGAAACGCGAGATTCCGCGCGCGCGCCGGGCCTTGGCGCACTGCTGGCGATGCTGATCGTGCTCGCGCTGTTCATGGGATTTGCGGCTGTCACCCTGCTCGTGCTCACCGATCAGGAGATCCAGCAATCGAGCACGAACGTGGTCTTTGCCGTCGCCAACAAGCTGTTTCCAAAGCCGTGGAGCTACGTGGCCATTATCGCGGTCATGCTGAGCACCGTCGGCACCCTGGAGACCTCGATCCTGCAGTTCACCCGTACCATGTACGCCAAAGGGCGTGACGGCACCCTCCATCCCCGCTACGCGGTACTGCACAAGACTTGGCAAACCCCCTGGATCGCGACGGCCGTGATTACCTCGTTGGGGCTGGTCTTCCTGTTCCTGTCGTCATACTTTTCCAGCGTCAACGAAATCATCAAGGACTCCGTTAACGCGATTGGCTTTCAAGTCGCCTTCTACTATGGATTGGCGGGTTTTGCCTGCGCGTGGCATTTCCGGCGCGATGCGCTCAAGTCGCCCTTCAACATGGTGGTCCTGATGCTGTGGCCGGTCTTGAGCGCTGTCTTCCTGTGGTTCATCGCCATTTACAGCGTCCCCACATTCGACCTGACCACCAACGTCGTCGGGTTGGGCGGTATTGCGGCCGGTGCGGTGCCGTTGCTGCTGAACCGCCGCAAGGCGCTTCGGCAGCACGCGTGATCCGCCTTCATTCGTCCACGCGAACGATACGAGGCATCGGATAACCGCCGTCGACCAGCGGCGAGGTTGGCCCGTAGAATCGCGCAGCCAACCGGAAGGCGCCTGCCTTGGGCGTGGGCAACCAGTTACGCCCCTGGGCCTGCCCCTTGGGCGGCTCGTTTTGCAGATAGAACGTCAGCTTGCCGTCTTCCACCTGATAGGCGCCGGCGTCGAACAAACCGCTCGTAGCGCTGTAGCGATTGATCGGATTGTCCACGAAATAACCGTCGTCATCGTACACCGGCAATTCCCAGAATTCGGTGACCGGCGGCAGTTGCTTGACGTCGAACGTCAGCGTGTATTTGTGGGCGGCATCGAGCGGCCTGCCTTTCGAATCGGTCAACCCGAAGGCGATCGTGTGCGACTGGTACGGCACCGGACTTCCCCAGGCGTAGTCGGCCGCCCCGGCGCGTACCCGATAGTCGTTGATGTCATAGGACAAACTGGTCTGCAGTTTCCAGCCATTCATGTCGACCTGGGCCGCTTCAAATGCCTTTCGCCCCTCTTGCCGCGCCTCCTGGAAGGCCGACGCCGCGGCGGTGCGCTGTGCTTCGGTCATGCTGGCCGGGTCGAACATGACACCCTCACGCAGGCCGAGGCGCGCCAGCTGTTGCAGCGCTTCCTTCTCCTTGGCCGAATCTGCGCGCTTGGTGATCGACGGATCATTGATCACCAGGCTCACCAGTTGCAGGTAATCCTCGACCGTCATCTGATGCATGATGTCCTGGATCTGCGACATTCGCGGGAATGAACGGTAGTTGGCAGAGACCTTGGGCTGCGCGTCCAGCGCAATCCGTTGCTCGCCATGTTGCTGCCACATGTCCAGGGGCACCATCGTGATGCCGTCCATCAACCGGTGAGCCGACGCAAAGTCGGCACTGTCCCGCGTCCTCAGGCCAATCCGCGCGACGATCGAGAAGGTGTCGGAGCGCGCGCGAATGACCTGGTTCGCATTGAAGCCCGGCGGCAAGCGGCCATGCCAGTTCGGCCCGATGACGAGGTAGTGCTGCGGCTTGTTTTCCGTGAATTGACTGCCCGCCACGATGAACCATTCGGCGTACGGGTCCAGTGCCTGAATGCTCCAGTACCTGCCATCGTCGACCTTGGGCGTCATGACGACCATCGGTTGCCGCGACACGTCGAAAAAGCCGCCGGAATACAGCGTGGAGGCGTTCGGCGTGGTGGCGTAGCGGTCTTTCGCAGTCAGCAGTTGCCGGTTCTGCGCCAGCCGGTTGATGCCTCGGTAGGCCGGCATGCGCGCGTCCTGCGTAAACACATAGCGCAGTTCATAGAAGCCGACTTGCGACAGCCCCCAGAAATAGGCGGTCTTGACAAGATTGCGCAGCTCGCCCGTCGAAAGCGATGCACTGATGCCGGACGCCGGCAACGACTCGGGCGCAGGCGGCGACGCACGTTCCGCGCCGGTGACCGCAACGGTTGCAAGTGCCAGGACGGCGATGGCCACACGCCGATGCCAAGTTCCCATGAGGATATCTCCCACCTTTTGATTTTTGATGACGGACGCGCGCCGCTCGACGCGTTACCGCCCATCCTCGCGGCTGCACAGGCAAACTTCAACCTCCATTTGCATTACGCGGGATACATGGATGGCGTGGCGCAGGCTGTCAAAGCGTCGGGCTGGCGGGCCGGCGTGCAACAGCCCTACTTCGCCGCCTGTTCAAACGCCTTCAGGAACTCGGGCGAGGCGTCGGTGATCGCCCAATAGGTCATGCCGTCGCGTTGCCAGTGAGCGATCGAATAGCCGTCCGAGGACAACGCCACCGGCGCCGCGGAATTACGGCGATCAGGGTAAACATAGACATCGATGGGATGCTGCTGATAGTGATAAATCAGTACGGCGACCGCGCGATGGTCCAGATAATCGATGCGCCCGCCCACCAGCGGAAAACCCTTCTCGGCGAAATCGACGACCGGCGGCGCGTAGTCGATCTTGCCATTGAACCACGGCTTCACCGTGTGCTGGTCGGTCGAGATGATATCGATGGGATGCTGCGAGAGTTGCGCGCGCACGTGGCTCGACACGACCTCCTGCGCGATCGTCCCCGTCGCTGCGGGCCGCTGAATCAGGACCGCAGTGCCCAACGCCACCGCGCAGACCGCAAGGCCCGCGAGTCCGCCCTGAATCCATGCGCGCACGCCCCCGGCAGCGGCGCCGCCCCACACAAACACGGCCCGGCGCGGCACCCCGCGCGGGATATCCGCCAGGACACGCTCACGCAGGTGTGCCGGCGCGCGATGGCAGAGCGATCCATCGCGCAGCATGCTGACCAACGTGCTGGAGGTTTCCGGCTTTTCCATCATTCAACTCCCTTGGGTGGCCCGGACGAAGGCACGCTGGTGAGGCGGCCGGCCGGCTTGCCCTGAACCGGCGACGCTTCGGCCGGCGTATCCCGCGACGCTTGCGCGGCACGCACGGCCGCACCGAGCAGGCGGCGTCCGCGCGAGAGCCGCGACATCACGGTGCCGATCGGCACGCCCACAACCGTCACGATGTCGCGATAACTCATGTCCTCCAATTCGCGCAGCACCAGCACTTCGCGATACGCGACAGGCAACGCTTCAAGCGCGCGATGCACGAGTTCGATTTCGTCGCGCTGCACCGCCAGCGTTTCCGGGTCGTTGCCCGACTCGTCGTCCCAGCCCGGCAGGCGCTCGTCACCGTGCAGCGTTTCGTCGTAGGGCGTGGCGTCCGCCGCGTCGGCCCGCCTGCGCCATTCAGTGAACCACGTGTTCCTGACGATCGCCAGCAGCCAGGCGCGCGCGTTGTCGCCCTCGAACCTGTCGAAGAACCGGAACGCGCGCAAATAGGCGTCCTGAACGACGTCGTCGGCATCGCCCGCGCTGCCCGTCAGCCAGCGTGCCAGGTTGTACGCTGCGTCCAGGTGCGGCAACGCAAGCGCTTCGAAACGTGCAGATTTCTCAGTCGGGATCACGTTGTTTTCCGCATTTGCGCACATGCGCCAGAGCTATTTGACCACGACTACGCCGACCATGTGCGGATGGATTGCGCAGAAGTATTTATAGGTGCCGGGGGTCGTGAACGTATGCGAGAACTTGTCGTCGGTATCCATCGCCGGGGAATTGAACAGGTGCGGGTTGGCGTCGCTGGTGACGGTATGCGGGGAATCGTCGTAATTGACCCACGTCACCGTGGTCCCCGCCGCGACAGTCAACGTTTGCGGGCTGAAACTGAAGTTGTCGATCCTCACCGCGTTGGCGCCGGGCGGCGGCGTCGCCCCCGCTGCGGCCACAACGGCGGCAAAAGGAGACGTGAGGGCCGTCACCAGCAAGAGCCGGCCGAGCCATTGCAATGCATGCTTCACGGGAGTGGACATAGCGGTTCTCCAGGCGGTTGACGGCGGGCTTACGTATCGAGTGTCGAATCGACGAGGCCGGGTTTCGCGTGTCCCGGCGTAAAGCTGATGGAGCGCACACCGAGCATTGCGCGCAAGCGCTCCGCCGGCACCTTCAACGGCCCCGGTCCGGGCCCCTCGCCAGGCGCGGGTTGGGGATAGGCGGTCGACATGGCCGTCTGGATGCTGACGTTACCCTCCACTTTCTGGATCACCTGATGGATATGTCCGTTCAGGACGGTGACGGAACCGAAGCGCTTCATCATGGCCAATGCCTGCGCGCTGTCGTCCGTTCCCCAACCCCATTCGGGGTAGAGCAGCCACATCGGCATGTGCGTAAAGACGACGATGGGGGTGCTGTCGCCCCGGCCGCGCAGGTCCTGCGCCAACCATGCGAGCTGTTCCTCGCCGAGAACGCCGAGACCGCCACCTTTCAGGTTGAGCACATTCACCAACCCGATGAAGTGCACGCCGTTCTGATCGAAGCTGTACCAGCCCCGGCCGCCGGAGTTCTTGGAGAAGCGTTCAAAGAACGCCCGGCCGTCATCGCCGACGACATCGTGCTCGCCGGGCACGTAGAACGTTTGCAGGCCGGCGCCACGCACGATCTGGTCGGCGGTGTCGAATTCGGCGGGTTTGGAGAGATGGCTGACATCGCCGGTATGTATCAGGAAGGCCGGCCGTTGCGGCGCTGCCTTGATCTTGTCGATGGCGGACTGCAGCGTGCTCGCGGGGTCGGGATTGGCCGCCTTGTTGAAGCCGATGTGGCTGTCGCTGATCTGCACAAAGCGCAGCGCCTGCGTCTCACGCTCCGCCGCCTGGGCGCTGCCGCCCAGTGTCAGCGCGCGCGGCACGCCGCCGTCAATCGTCCAGAGCACGCCGGCGCCGGCCCAGGCCATGCAGCCGAGCACCCGCCGCCGCCGGTTGCCGTGCGCATCGAGCGTATCGAGCGTATCGCTCGCACTCCCCGTATCTGCCGTCGCGGCGGCCGGGTCAGGCGTATCTTGGGTGTTCTTCATGAGTTCCTCCATGGTCCCTGGACCGGAAACAGGCCGCCGTTCGCCGTGAACGTTTCAAATGCCTGTACAGGTAGAACCGGAGGCGGGCCGGATTTATTCCATGAAATTCGGTCTTCCCTCGCGATAGCCTCACGCCGTGCCGGCGCGAGCCGGCACCTCGGCACTACCGGGAAATGTCCTCCAGCGCGACGTCGCGCGTTTTCGGCCCAAGCAGTGCGATCGCGCAGATGACAACGACCATGGCCCCGGAAATCAGCACGAAAACCCCATTCACGCCGAACGCCTTCAGGCACCACGCGATGACGAACGCGGTGAGCATGGCGCTGACGCGGCTCCACGAGTACACGAAGCCGACGGCACGCGCCCGGATGCTGGTCGGGAACAGTTCCGCCTGATAGGCGTGGTAGCTGTACGAAATAATGTTGCCCGCCAATACCAGACACACGCCGAGCGACACCAGCATCGCGGCTTCCCGCGCCTGGCTGAACATCAAGCCACAGACTACGTTGACGGCCGCCATGCAGACGATCACGGTCTTGCGTTCGAAGCGATCGGCGATCAGCAATCCGATCAACGGACCGATCGGCGCCGCGATCGCGATGATTGCCGCATAGCCGAGACTCGTCGTGACCGTAATGCCCTGCTTGATGAGCAGCGTCGGAATCCAGTTGGCGAAGCCGTAGTAGCCGAGCGTCTGGAACACATGGAAGATGATCAACATGGCCACGCGCTTGCGGTACGGCGCCACCAGCAGGTCGCGGAACGCCGCGCGGGCACGCACGGGCTGCGCCGTTGCCGGCGCCGGCAACGGCATGCCGTACTCGGCTTCGACCCGGGCCTCGATCCGCGACATGATCGCGTCCGCCTCCGCCAGACGGCCCTTTTGCACCAGCCAGCGCGGGCTTTCCGGCAAATGCCGGCGAATCCACCAGACCGCGATCGCGCCGACCACGCCGAGGTACACGACCCAGCGCCATCCGTCGATCCCGAACCAGGCATGGGGCACCAGCAGATAGGCAAGGAACGCGACCACCGGCACGGCACAGAAGCCCACCGCCTGTGAGCACGCCGAGGCGCGGCCGCGGATATGCTTGGGGACCAGTTCCGAGACATACGTGCCGATCGTCACGATCTCGACGCCGATGCCGACGCCGGCGATGAAGCGCCACAGGTTCAGGCCGAAGGCGGTGTCCTGAAATCCCATGATGATGTTGGCGGCCGTATACCAGAGCAGCGAGTACGTGAAGATCGCCCGGCGGCCGAACCGGTCCGCCAGGAAACCACACGCCGCCGTGCCGACGAACAGGCCCGCAAACAGCGAGGCAATGAAGCTGGCGACGCCGGTGGTGCCGAAAAGCCCGTGCGTACTGGCCGAAAGAATGCCGTTCATGACCAGTCCGGGCGCAATGTAGCCCGAGAACATCAGGTCGTAAAGCTCGAAGAACATGCCCAGGCTCAACATCATCACCATCCTCCAGATGGTGCGCGTGGCCGGGAGCCGGTCGAGCCGGGCCGAAATCTGTGCAGCGCCGTATGCGATGTCGTGCGCGCCGGCATCCGTCCTCCCCGGCGTTGCGAGGTCAGGGAACGTTGCGGCATGTGCCGGCGCATTCGCCGAATAAGCCTGATTTGACGACGTCATCGTCTGTCTCCATGAGGTCCGGTCTTGCGCCGGTTGAATAGTTGAATGCCGGTCGAAGCGGGCTCAGGCGGCTTTCGGTTGCGCCGTGTGCGACATCCGGGCAATGTCGGCCGCGCTGTAACCGAGCTCGCGCAATACCGCGTCTGTGTGCTCGCCGATCTTCGCGATGGGTTGGCGCGGCTGCAAACGTTCGCCGTCAAGCGATATGGGCAGCAGCGGCATGGCTGTCCGCGATCCGTCGTCGAGCGTCAGTTCGGCCAGTCCGCCGCTTTGCAGGAGATGCGGATCGTCGAACAACGCCTCCGGTTTCGTAATGGATGCAAACGGAATCTGATCGCGCTCGAACAACGGCGCAAGTTCGCTGCCCGATCGCGCCGCGAGTGTCTCGCCCAACGTACCGAGCAGCCAGGGGCGTAGCAGCACGCGGTCGTTGTTCGTCGCCAGACGCGCGTCGGTCAGCAGATCGGATCGGCCCAGGATGTTGCACAGCGCACGCCACTGCCCGTCTCCGGTCGCAGCGATAAACATCTGCTCGCCGCCGGCCAGCGTGAATACGTCGTACACTGCCCACGCGCTGATGCGTTCGGGCATCGGCGCGGCAGCCACGCCTGTCGCGGCGAACTGCTGCATGTGTTGCGCCGACAGCAGCACGCAGTTCTCGAACAACGCACTCTGGATCTCCCGGCCGCGGCCGGTGTCGCGCCGCTCGTGCAGCGCCGCGAGCACGCCGATCGCGCCGAACATGCCGCCCATGATGTCGTTGACGGAGCTCCCGGCACGCAGCGGGCGCCCCACCGGTCCGGTCATGTACGCGAGCCCGGCCATCATCTGCACGACTTCGTCAAGCGCCAGCCGATGCTGATACGGACCGTTCAGGAAGCCCTTGTGCGAGACGTAAATCACCTTCGGGTTACGTTGACTGACCGTTTCGTAATCGAGCGCGAGCGACGCCATGCGGCCGGGCTTGAAATTCTCGACGAAGACGTCGGCCGTGTCGACCAGGCGTCGCAGTGCTTCGCGTCCCTCGGCGGTATCGAGATCGAGTGCAACACTCTTCTTGTTCCGGTTGAACGTCCGGAAGAAACCCGCGCCGGTGCCGAGCAGCCGGCGCGTGCCGTCGCCGCGCGGCGGCTCGACCTTGATGACCTCGGCGCCCAGATCGGCCAGGATCATGCCGCAAGTGGGGCCCATCACCATATGGGACATTTCGACCACGCGAATGCCGTCCAGCGGCAAGCGGTTCGTCGTCGTATTCATGTGTTCACCTGAATTCGCGTGAGGTTAGGAGGAAACCGAAGCTTGCGTGCCGGCGGCATTCATTGCGGCACCGGCCGGGCTGGGACGCATGTGTGAAGGCAGGCCCGCCCGCGCGAGATAGCCATACAGCGGCTCGCCGGGGAGCGCGGCGGCGAGCACGGCGCGCACCGCGATCAGCGCGTCCAGGTCGATACCGGTTTCGAAGGCCATGCTGTGCAGCATGAAGACGAGATCCTCGGCATTGACGTTGCCCGTGGCGCCCGGCGCATGCGGGCAGCCGCCAAGCCCCGCCAGCGATGCATCGAACTCGCGAATGCCGTGCTGCAATCCGACCAGCGTGTTGACCAGCCCGAGACCCCGGGTGTCGTGAAAGTGCAGCGACCGCAACTTGCCTTGGGCGACGGCACGCACTTTCTCTACGATCTCTCCGACCTGGCGCGGTGTGGCCTGTCCGGTGGTATCGCCCAGCGCGACGACGTCGGCGCCTGCCGCCACCGCCTGACGCGCCAATGCGGCGACATCGTCCTGCGGCACGTCGCCTTGCAGCGTGCATCCGAATACGGTCGACAGGCCGGCAATCATCTGCGCGCGCCCCGCGGCCATCGCGCACATTTCGGCAAAGGCGTCGATCATGTCACGCGGCGTTTTGCGCACGTTGGCCAGGCTATGCGCTTCACTCACGGAGATGGGCACGACGATCCGGTGCACACCACTGTCGATTGCCCGCTGCACCCCTTTGAGATTGGGCGCGAGCGCCGTCACCACCAGGCCGGGACAGGTCAGCGCGTGGGCGATGACCGCCTCGGCGTCGGCCATTTGCGGCAACAGCTTCGCCGGAACGAACGACGCCACTTCCATGTGCCGCACGCCGGCGGCATAGCTGGCGTCGATCCAGCGCTTCTTGTCATCGGTATGCATCGTGCGGGCGATGGCCTGAAGACCGTCGCGCATGCCGACTTCAGTCACAACGACCCGGTGATCCGGGGTCCCGCCGCAACCGGTATTGGCGTCTCTCATCATGTCCTTGTGTCATCGAAGGGAACGTGAGCGTGAGAGTGCCGTCAAGCGGGCATGCGGGAAAGCCGCAATTCTCGATGGAGTCCATCGCGGGGCGCGATGGCGGCGCAAGGATGGGGATGGCGCGGCCGGCGTCGCGTGCCGGCTTCGGGTTAATCCCGATTTAATCCCGATGGGCCAGCAGATGATCGACCAGCCGCGACGCAGGCGCGGTGAGGGCTTCACGATCCCGCATGCAGATCACGAAGTGCCGCTCGGCCCAGGCGTCGCGCAACGGCACGACGGCCAGTCCGTAGGCTTGCAGCACGTGTCCCGGCACCGCTTCATGCGGCAGGATCGAAATGGCTAACCCCGCCTGGATGAAGCGGTACGCCGCATCGATCGTCGAGACGTAGGTCCGGTACGTCAGCTCGCGCCCGTCGGCCATCGCGATGCGCTGCATCAGGGCATTCACCGAGGCATTCGATGCCAGTCCGATATGATCGAACGCGAGTGTCTGAACGAAGTCTACGGCATCGTGCCCGGCCAGTGGATGGGACTTCGGTGCCACGAGCGCCAGGTGATCCGCGCGGTAGGGCAGGCTTTGCAGATCCCCCAGCGGCACGAAATCGCGGCAGATGCCGACGTCGGCCACGCCCTCTTCGATGCCGCGCACAATCTCGACGCTGACCCGCTCTTCCACGTCGACACGGATTTGCGGATGCGATTTGAGGAAGTCCGACAACGCCTCCGGCAGGAACTCGACCATCGAAGACACGTTGGCCAGCACCCGCACGTGCCCCCGTGCGCCGCCGGCGTACTCGCTCAACTCCGCTTGCAGGCGTTCGTACGCGCGCAACACTTGCCGCGCATGACGCAGCAGCGCCGTGCCGGCCGCCGTGGCGCGCACCCCGCGCTGACTGCGAAGCAGCAACGCGGCGCCGACCAGCGCCTCGAGATCGGCGAGGCGCTTGCTGGCCGCGGAAGGCGCGATGAACTCGCGCTCCGCCGCACGGCCAATCGTGCCCTCCTCACAAACGGCGATGAAGACGCGCAGGGTGACCTGGTCGATTTGCCACATGGAAATGCCAATAGATGCCGAGATGGCTCAATATACCGCAGTCGACCGGGCGACAAAGCCCCCGCAACCCTGCCCGCTTGCATTACACTTTCGTCGCGACGTATGGCGTCCGCCCCGCCCGGCAGCCGGCGGGGGACGTCTTTGCCTGACACTTACCTCATTCGATACACGCTCATGACCGACGTAACGTCTTCCACCACCGTCATTCTCGGCGCCGGCCAAGCCGGCGGCGAAACCGCCCTCGCCCTGCGCCAGCAAGGCTATGCCGGACGCATCGTCGTCGTCGGCGCCGAAAACCATCCGCCGTACCGCCGCCCGCCGCTGTCGAAAGCGTTCCTGGCCGGTCAGGCCGACGCCGCCAGCCTGCTGATCCGCCCGGCAGACGCTTACGAGAAGGCCAACATCGAGCTGCGCCTGGGCGCAACGGCAGCCGGCATCGACCGCGCAGCGCGCACCGTGACGCTCGAAAACGGCGAGACGTTCAATTATGATCATCTCGTACTCGCCACGGGCGGCCGCGTGCGCCGTCTGGCGCTGCCCGGCGGCGATGCCGCGAACGTGCTCTACCTGCGCGACATCCAGGACGCAGAACGTCTGCGTGCCGCCATCTCGCCGGAAAAGCGCGTCGTGATTGTCGGAGGCGGCTACATCGGGCTTGAAGTGGCGGCCAGCGCCGTCAAGGCGGGTGCCAAGGTCACCGTGCTCGAGGCTGCGCCGCGCCTGCTCGCGCGCGTCGCCGAAGCCGATCTGTCCGCATTCTTCGAAGCCTTGCACCGCACCAATGGCGTCGACATCCAGACAGGCGTGAGCGTGACCGGTTTCGAGGTCGCCGAGGGTCACGTCACGGCCGTAGTGGCGGGCGACCGCCGAATCGAAGCGGACGTCGTCGTCGTCGGCATCGGCCTGATTCCGAATACGGCGCTGGCCGAAGCTGCCGGCCTGCCGGTCGACAATGGCATCGTTGTGGACGAATTTGCCCGCACGAACGATCCGGCGATCCTCGCCGTGGGCGACTGCGCACATCATGCGCATCCGGTCCTGGGCCGCCGCATACGTCTCGAATCGGTGCCGAGCGCGAGCGAAATGGCCAAGGTGGCGGCGAGCGTGGTCGTCGGCGCGCCGAAGCCGATTGCCGCCGCGCCGTGGTTCTGGTCCGATCAATTCGACGCGAAGTTGCAAATGGCCGGCATGACGGACGGTCACGACCGCGTGGTCGAACGCCGTCTGCCCGACGCCCCCGGCGGCGCCGCCGTCTTCATGCTGTGCTATCTGCGCGAAGGCCGCCTCGTGGCGGTCGCCAGCGTCAACCGGGCGCAGGAATTCATGGCCGCGCGTGAATTGGTGGGCCGCGGCGCCACGATCGATCCGGACAAGCTCGCCGATCCGGGCACGCCGCTGAAGGATCTGCTTGCGGCACTTGGCAGCGCGACGTAGTCAGCGCGCCGCGTCGCCCCAGCGGTAAGCGTGCGACGCGTCATCCAGCCTCGCCTTGAGGGCCGGATCGAGCGCGTAGTCGACGGCGGCCAGCGTTTCGGTCAATTGCTCCGCCCGACTTGCGCCGATGATCGCGGACGTGACCGTCGGATTGGCCAGCACCCACGCCAGAGACAGCTTGGTCAGCGATTCGCCGGCCTCGGCGGCGATTTCCCCCAGCGATTCGATCGTCTGGAATTCGCGTTCATGCCAATAGCGCTGCTGGTACATTTCTCCCGCACGGCCGACCGTGGCTGCACTGAAACGCCCTTCGGAGGGTGCGGCATCGTGACGGTATTTCCCCGTCAGCAGACCGCCCGCCAGCGGGTTGTACGGCATGACGGCCAGCCCTTCCTCGCCGGCCAACGGCAGGAGTTCACGTTCGATCTGGCGGAACAGCAGGTTATAGCGCGGCTGGACCGACACGAACCGCGTGGTACGCAGGACGTCGGCACGCCCCAGCGCGCGGGCCAGACGGTAGGCAAGATAGTTGGAGACGCCGATATAGCGCGCCTTGCCTTGCCGCACAATGGTGTCCAATGCTTCGAGCGTTTCGTCGATCGGCGTCTCCGTATCGTCCGAATGCAGCTGATAAAGATCGACATAGTCAGTGCCGAGCCGGCGCAGCGAATGGTCGATGGCGTCCAGCAAATGTTTGCGCGAAGCCCCCTGATCCCACGGCGACGGGCCCATCTTTCCGACGGCCTTGGTCGCGACGATAAACTTGTCGCGCTGTCCCTTCAGCCAGCGCCCGACGATCTCTTCGGTGCGTCCGGCCAGCGACTCGGTGCCGCCCAGCGGATAGACGTCGGCGACGTCGATGAAGTTGACGCCCGCCTCGGCGGCGCGGTCGAGAATCGCGCGGCTCGCAGCCTCCTCCGTTTGCAGCCCGAAGGTCATGGTGCCGAGGCACAGCCGGGAGACGGACAGGCCAGTGCGGCCGAATTTGCAATATTGCACGGTAGCTCCTGAGGTTATTCCAGCGTATTCACATCGAGCCAGACGCCGTCCATGCCGCGAATCAGCGTCTTGCCCGCGTATTTCATGACGGTAGATTGCTCGTTGGACGAAACGAATGCCGTCTGGGGCAGATCGTTGGCGTACCGACTCAGGTCAGCCCTGGCAGCAAACGGGTTCGTCGTGATCAGATTCGCCAGCAACTGCGACATCGCCAGGTAGCTGGTGGGCGTGTCGATCGTCACAGGCGGCCCACTGCGCGGGCCGTCGCCGAAACCGACAAGCTTCACTGCCACCGGTACGTGCGTGATTTCCGGCAGCGGGATTTCACGCATGCCCGAAATCTGAAGCTTGTTGCCACGAATTGCGGCGCCATGCTCGGGCACGAACACCACGATCGTCTTGCGGCCGGACTGCTGGATGGCGTCGATGAACTTGCCGAAATCGTCGAACAACGTCTTCACCCGCAGCGGATAGCTTTCCACGCTCGACAGCTTCATGCCTTCGATGCGGTTGCCGTCGTGCAGGCTGATCGTATTGTAGTAAAGCGCCACGCGCTTGTCCGGCATCTCGGCGCGGCGTTTGACCCAACTCGTCAGGACGTCGCCGTCGGAGCGGATTGGCGTTTCGTCGAACGCCCGCATGCTGATGCGGCTCGCCGTGTTGTCGATGGGCTTGACGCCCTGCACACCAACATTGTCCAGCACTTCCTTCATGAAATTGTCGAAGTGCCCGTCATGATTCATCAGCACACTCGGCGTGAAACCCAATTGCTTGAGATCGCTCATGACATAGCACTGCTGCGCCGCCGGCTCGTACAACCCCTTGTGGGACGCCGCGCCGCACGACGCGCGCAGCACACGAATCGCCGCCGGACCGCTGTAGCTTGCGGCCGAGTTGAAATTCTTGAACACGTAGTCGAACTGCGACAACAGCGGCAGGTTGGTGAGCTTTTCGGTGTCGAGATCGTCTTGCGCAAGCGAGCAAACATGCAGGAACACAATATCGAAGTCGGGCCCCGCGCCCAACTGTGACGGAAACGAGACCGACCGGCCCCGCTCGCGCTGGTAAAAGCCGTCGAGCGCCGTGTCGGGGTTCCCTGCCATCGGAACCTCGCCGTTCGCGCTCGCGACTACGCTCCCGCCGGCACCCGCAGCGCCGCCAGCCGCGGTGACCGACGGCATCGCCGCATTGGCATTCGCGGCGCCCCCTTGCGACGCGACAACCGGCGACAACATCGGCAGCAGTGTACCGAGCCGGAGCCATCCCGGCACGATCAGCAGGGCCAGGAGCACCAACGTCGTCACGCGCAGCCAGCGATTGACGATCCAGTACACAAGTACCAGGATCAACAACAGCAACCATTCTCGCGTGCCGACAAATCGGCCGAGCAACTCCAGGAGATACGAAAAGCGGAATTGCGCTAGCGCCGGCAATTGCTCGATGAAGCGCGCAAATGGCGGCAGGTTCGAATCATGATAAAGCAAGGCGAATCCCGCCGGTATCGCCACGACCTGGCGCGCGATCTTCGCCCAGCGCGACCGCAGCCGAATCGCCAGCGCCACGGCAAACAGAAAGTTCGCCAGTATGTGAAAGCTGATGACGCCGCCCCAGAGCAGCAGCAGCTTCAGGATGAAGTAGAGGTTCCAGATACCCATCGTCGTATGATTCCGCGTTCGTCACATTTGCCGGGCGCGCTGGCGATCGCGATCATTCGCCTGCCAGCGTCGTGCCAGTTTGCTCAACATGTAGCCGGCCAGCACCCGATAGCCGTGCAACCCCATGCCGAGCATTTCGAACAGCGCCTTGATCGGCTCGTCGCGTTCACGCTCGGCATCCCAGTCCTTCCAGGCGTCCGCCCGGCCGAAGGTACATTGCACCAATTGCTTTTCCTGCTCGGGTGTCATGGCCCGAAACGCCAGTTCCAGCCGGGTCCCGCGGCTGTTGACCACCGTCACCGGAAAGCTGTATTCGACATCGCCGCGACGCGGCGCGGCCCAGGCTTCGGTCCCGATGCGCAGGTCGAGCGGCATACTGAGCGACAACGCCAGGCCGCCCGTCGAAAAGTCGCGCGTATGGCAGGCGACCGTCCGTCCGTCCGGCAAATAGAGCACCAGCGGCAAGCGCATTGCCACGCGATGCGACCGGCGCACCTGCTTGACCTCCGTGGCCACGGCGACCGCGGCGCCAAGCACGGACAGGTTGAACAACACCCAGCCGAGGTTGATCATCACCGCGCTCGCCTCAAAGGCCGGGCCGTAGATCAGCCGCCAGATACTGGCGGTGAACGCGGCAAGGTTCAGCCCGAGCAGCACGAGATACGGCTTGGAAATGCTCCAGTCGAAGAAGCTCTCCTCGATCAGGCCGCCCTTGGCCGTCACGTTGAACTTGCCGTAGCGCGGGTTGATGAACGCGACCGTCGTCGGCAACGTCACGTACCAGGCCAGCACGGCCTCGTACACGTCGGACCAGAACGAGTGGCGGTACTTGCCCTGGATGCGCGAGTTGGCGATGTTGGCATGTGCAATGTGCGGCAACACGTAGGCGCAAATACTCAGCGCCGCCGCCTGCACGATATGCAACCCGAAAAACAGAAAGCTGATCGGGGCGCACAGGAACACCAGCCGCGGAATGCCGTAGAAGAAGTGCAGCATGGAATTCGCATAGCAGATGCGTTGCCCCCACTTGAGCCCGCGTCCGAGCAGCGGATTGTCGATGCGGAAAATCTGCGCCATCCCGCGCGCCCAACGAATTCGCTGGCCGACGTGTCCCGACAGGGTTTCGGTCGCGAGCCCGGCGGCCTGAACGACCTTCAGATAAACGGTGTTATAGCCGCGCCGGTGCATTTTGAGCGCTGTATGCGCATCCTCGGTCACCGTTTCGACCGCAACACCGCCGACCGATTCGAGCGCCGTGCGGCGCAGCACCGCGCAGGAGCCGCAGAAGAACGTGGCATTCCAAAAGTCGTTGCTGTCCTGCACGATACCGTAGAACAAACGTCCCTCGTTCGGCACATTGCCCGAGGTGGCCAGATTGCGCTCGAAGGGGTCCTCCGAGAAAAAATGATGCGGCGTCTGCACCAGCGAGCATTTCGGGTCGGCCAGGAACGAACCCATCGTCGTTTGCAGAAACGAGCGCACGGGAATGTGATCGCAGTCGAAGATGGCGATGAACTCCCCCTGCGTGCGCGTCAACGCGTGATTGATGTTGCCGGCCTTCGCATGCGCATTGTTGGGCCGGATCATGTAATGCACGCCCGCTTCCTCCGCGAATGCGCGCATGGCTTCGCGCCGGCCATCGTCGAGCAGGTAGATATTGAGCTTGTCCGCCGGCCAGTCGATGCCGCACGCCGCATAGACGGTCGGCTTGACCACATCCAGCCCCTCGTTGTAAGTCGGGATATAGACATCGACCGTCGGCCACAGCGACGTATCGCCCGGCAACGGCACTGGACGCCGATGCAGCGGCCACACCGTCTGGACATAGCCGAACAGCAGAATCAGCCACGTGTACATCTCTGCCGAGACCAGCAAGTAGCCGACCGCAGTCTCCTCCACCGTGTCGAAAGACAGCGTTTGGGTGACTCGCCACCATATGTAGCGAACCGTCGACACCACCGACAAGCCGATCAGCACCAGGACCGAATATTGGCTTTCAAGCCGGCGAATGACGAGCGCGAGTGTCAGCGTGCAGACCGAGAACAGCATTTGCTCCCAGGGATCGAACGGCGTCGTGACAATCCACGTCAGGCCGATCAGGCCGACCGCCGCGAACGCCGCCGCGGTCATCCGCCAGCGCATCATTTTCTCCAGCCTGCGGTCAAACCGGCGAGCCAGGTGTGCCGGGGTGTCGGGCGGAATGCCGAAGGCCCGCGCAACGAACCAGGCGCGCGCCGCCGCACCGACGTCACGCACCCACAGCCAGGCCGCATAAGGCGGGAACACCGGCCGCTCCCCGGGTAATCGGAATAACAGACCGCGTATCAGGCACCCCAGCGAACCGTCCGGCGAAACGCCGATGCGCAACGCGAGCCGGATATTGAGCCAATGGGCCAGCCTGCTTATCCGGTCGGCCCGGCCGTGCGGAACGGGACGAAACAGCACGCGCAACCACCAGTCGCGCCATTGATCGAGCCGCTGGACGCCGAGCCGGGAGGCGAGCGCGGCGATCCAATGATCCGAAATGCGTGACAACATCAAGCAATGCGCAGGGTCGCGAAGGAACATGGCCGTGATCCACGCGATGGCGTTCGGCGGACCGCCGTCGGCACCGGCAGGCAACCCCAGCCGCCGGGCCAGCTTGGCGCGCGCGAGACCATACAGAGTGCCCAAGGTATCGAGTATCACGCTGTGCGCCCTCCGCCGAAGGTGGCGGTCGCGGGACCGGGAGAGGCAGCGATGGCCGCGCGCAGCCAATCTGCCAACTGGGCAATGTCCGTCGCCGATTGGGCGCCTTCGGCATGTTCGAAGACCGGTACGCCGCGTGCGCTCGCCTCGCTGAGCATGCCGTCACGATGAATACGCATCGGCAAAATGGCGCTGCCGGCGCGCGCCTTCACCAGATGGTAAAGATCATTATTGACCGGCGACGGCGACGACGCCCAGTTCGTCACGATGTGCAGGCGGCGTGCACCCGCATGCATCAGGTCGGGCAGCGTGACGTACCCGGCCGACGTCAGCGGCACGACGCCGAGCACGATATCGGCCGCTGCCACCGCATGCCGTGACACCGCGCTCGGATAACGGTCGGTGTCGACCAGTACGACGGTGCCCGGCGGCAGGCCGAGGTGCCCCAACTGCTGGCGCAACCAGGCCGGCTCGCGCGTCAACGTCTCGCAAAGCCGCGCCTGCATGGCAGCGTCGCCCTGCCCCGACGGCAACAGTGCCAGCGCGGGGCGTGGGCGCTGGACCGCTTCGCTCAGGCGCTGCGGCGTATCCACGAACGATACGATGCCCAATGCCGGCGGCACGTCGAGCCCCAACTGGCTCGCCAGCACGTTTTGGGGATCGAGTTCCAGCGCAAGTACGGGCACCCCCTCGCGCGCCAGCAATGCGGCGAGATTGGCCACGAGGGTTGTGCGGCCCGCGCCGCCGGCGCTCGATGCAACGGCGATGAGGGTCAGCATCCTGGCTCCGACGGCGACAAAGCGGCACACCGGTCGGCGAGCGGCGTGACGAGGTCATATGCCAGGCGGGCGATACGACGGTAAGCAAGATGGCGCTGGTTCCGCATGCGTCGTCCTCAATAACTCCAGATCGGTCGCACTGGCGACGGCGGCATGGGCACTTCACCGCGCCGCGCATCGATGTAATAGCGCAAATACAACAGAAAACGGTTTGGCGCGTAGTAGTCGGAACGCTCGAACTGAACCTGTCCACCCATGACCCAGCGGCGGTTGAACCAGTATTCCGCGCGCGCCGTGACGGAAAAGCCGACACCGAATCCGCCACCCGAGCCGTAGGTGGCGTTGTCGGAAAGCGCCTGCAACGCCGTGTTCGTCGGGAAGAACGGCATCGACTTTTCATGGCTTTGCGACAGCGACACCGAACCGCGCAAGTAGTAGGACCAGTGGGTCGTGCGGCCATACCATTCAATCGGCAGCGTAAACGACACATACGTCTGCGGGCTATAGTAGCCGCCATGCCCGTATGTGTAAAAGCGCTCGTTTTCCTTGAAGCTGTCGACGAACAGCGTTACGCCCGTATTCACACGCGTATCCGGCCGGCGCACAAGCGGGACGTCGATGCCGCCGCGCGCCGAGATCTCCGAGTTGTCGAGCACATTCTCGCCCGTCAGGCGTGCAACGCTCGCCTCTGCGAAGACACCGTAGTGCGGGAAATCGCGCGAGCCATGGAACGTGAGCGCATCGCGGCGCACACCGCCCCATTTCACTTCGGGCAAGCCGAAGCCGGTCGGCAGCGGCACGAATGCGCCCGCGTACGACAACATGCTGCCAGTCACCGAGCGCCGGGAAACGTCGACCCAGTAGTCATAGCGGCCGCGGTTGCCGAAGAAACGCAGGCCGCCGGTGAGATAGGACACCGGGAATCCGATCGGCGTGCTGCCGACGTCCGCGCGCAGCCAGTCGTTGCGGTAACCGACCATGAGGGCCTGTCCGTGCGCGGTGATGCGTTTCGCGCCGAAATCCGGGTTCGGCCCGATGACCACGCCGTTCGCTGCCGCAAAGGCCTTGAACGCGGTCGCGCCCAGCAGCGGCAGTACACCGTACTGCGAACTTCCGTTGAGCGGCAGATCGCCCGCGTCGGCCGACACGGTGTCGGTCTGCGCGAACACGTGCCCGTCGTACCCGACGGCATACTGGCCGTAAAGCGGGATCGCACGGGTGTTGAACATCGAAATGCCGCCGTCGCCCTTTTTCGTGTCGACTTCGTAGCCACTCGCGACATAACTCTGGCGGCGGGACGCCAGCGATTCGATCGCCGACTGCGCTGACGTAAGGCCGTCGAGGTCGGGCAACACGCCTTGTGCGATCTCGGCTGCGCGGGCCTGAACGTACCAGCCATTGGCCTCGCGGTAATTGCCTCGCGACTGCGCGATGCGACCGCGTTGCACCGTAATCGACGGATTGTTCGGAAAGCGTGCCTGCAGGCCGTCCGTCAGCGCCGCCGCCTCGTCATAGCGTTGCATGGCGGTCAGGCGGCGCGCCGCGCCCAAGCGGGTAGCGGCGTCGTCTTCGGGTGTCTCCGTCAATACGCGCGCCAGTAGCTGACTGGCGGCGTCATCCTCCTGCATCTCATACAGCGTGCGAACGAGTGCGAGGCGGGCGTCCTGATCCTGCGGGTCTTGCTCAAGCAGCGAAATGGACACCTTTTTCGCGTCGGCGAAGCGGCGTTCGTCGAAATAAAGATCGGCCAGCGCAGCCTGCGACCGGCGATCGGGCGGGGAACGCGAGAGCAGCGGATCGAGCGTGTTGCGTGCGTCGTCGAACTTGCCGAGCACGCGCTGTTGGTCTGCGGTGCGCAGGGCCAGGCGATCGCCAAGATCCTGCCACTCCGCGCGCTGGGCCGCATCGAGTTTGGCCGGGTCCAGGTTCGCCAGCCATGCGCGCAGATCGTCGTTGCGGCCCGCTTGCGAAAGCAACGCCGCGTAACGCATCTGCGCCGCCGGTTGCGGCGTGTCGGCATGGGCGTCGAGCCATTGGCGCATCAACGCCAGCCCTTGGTCGGGCGCGCCGGACGCTACCAGCGAACGCGCCACCTCGCCGATGAACTCCGGGTCGTCGCCGGCCATCGACACCGCTTTTGCGAATTGTTGAGCGCTCGCTTCGGCATCGCCTGCCGCCCGCGACTCACGCCCTTGCCGGGCCAGGTCACGAATCGCGAGCGTGGTTTGCAATCGTGTCATCGCCGCCGTCAATTGCGCTGGCGGAATCTGTGCGAGCGTGGCCAGGGCGCCGCCTTCATCGTCGATGACGTTGAGGTAGACCGCCTGCGCGTAACGCATCTGCGCCATGTCGTCGGGTTCGAGCGGCTGCCGGCCCCCCTCTTCCATGACCTGACGGCCGATCTCGGGCAAGCGCATGCGGCGGTAATGGCTCGCCAGGGCATACCTTGTCCAGGGCGCTTTCGGGTCGAGCGTAACGGAACGCTCGAGATTGGCCAGTGCCGGCCCGTTCAGACCCTGCGCGATCTGCGTATCCGCCTCGTCGGCGAGCGCGGCGGCTTCCGCGCGGTCGAAGCGCGCAGCATCGTTCGGGAAGCGGCGGCGCTGGTCGCCCAGCAGGGTCATCAACGCCTCGCGGCGGTGCTGACGGGCGTATAGCGACACCAGGCCGCGCAACGCGCTGTCGTTGCCGGGTTCGGCCTTGAGCGCCTGTTGGAACAGCGACTCCGCATCGATGTCGCGTTTGTCGTCCGAGGCGATACTGCCGAGCAGCGCGAGGCCGTCGGCGTTGCCGGGGTCGATCGCCAGCGCCGAACGCGCGTAACGGTCGGCTTCGGCGTAACGGCCGGCATCGCGTGCGTCGCGAGCGTCCGCCATCGCCGCCCAGAAACGTGCGGTCGTCAGCAAACTGCGCCATTTGCGTGCATTGCCGGGATCTTTGTGCAGCGCCTGTTCGAACAGGTTCGCGGCGTCGCGATGGTCGCCCCGGCGCATCTTCACCAGGCCGAGCGTCCCCAGCAATTCCCCATCGTTGGGACGTTGACTGCGGGCGCTGTCGAGCGCCTTTTCCGCCTCGTCGAGACGCCCCTTTTCGAGTGCGGCAATCCCTTTCTGCTGGTGCTGATAAGCCGGGTCGGCCTGAAGCCGGTGCCGTGCCGCCGCCTGCACACTGTATTTCTCATAAGCGGCGCGGATGTCGGCATCGCCCGGCGCAAGCGCCAGATATCGCTGATAAAGCGGCAGCCAGGCGGGATTGCCGTCGGCGCGTGACAGTCCCCGCTGCCACAATGGCAGCAGCACCTTCACGTCCGCCTCGGGACGGGCCGCGAGATCCGCGGCCATGCGGGTCCCTGCCAGGCGCGTGGCCGGCCGGTCGATCATCAGTTCGGCCAGTACTTGCGCCGCGCGGGGGTCCTCCGGCGAGCTTTGCGCGAGCTTGCTCAGCCCCTCGCGCGCCGGGTTCCAGCCGTTCGCGGCGTTAGCCTGCGCGCGGTAGTATTCGATGCCGAGATCGCCCGCGGGCGGGCCGTCCGGAAACAGGGCCTTGTATTCCGCGAAGGCCGACTCGACCTGTCCGCTGCGGCTGAGCAGCCGCGCTTTTGCCAGACGCTGCCTGTCGGTCGTATTGACGCGAACGACATCTCCCAGCGTGCGGGTTTCGGGCGCATCCGGATGGCGCGCGCGCAGCGTCTGCAGATAACGCGCCGCATCGGCCGGACGGTTTTCCTCGATTTCTATCTGGCCGAGCAAGGCCAATGCCTGCGGCTGATCGGGCTGCACCAGCAGGATCTTGCGCAATGCATCGCGCGACAGGTCGTTCCGGTGATGGGCGTGCCAAAGCGACGCACTCGACATCAACCTTTTGACCTCGGGGTTCTGCCCCGCGGTCACGCCCGCCGGCGCGGCCGGCTGCGCGCGAACGGGCTCCCAGTCCGCGGCGCCAGCCAGCAGGCACGCCACGCAGGCGGAACGAATCAGCGTGTGGCGCAAACAGCCTCCCACGGCAACTGCAGCGCGCCGTCTGCGGCGAAACGGAAGCGGCCGGCCTGCCAGCCAAGGCCGAACAGCGAGAGCGCCGCGCTGTAGTAACCCGGCTCGCTTTGCGCGTCGAGCGCGCGTACACGGGCTTCCTGCGCGCGGGCGCCTTCAGCATTGCCGGTCGATTGCAGCAGTGGCAGCAGCGCGGCGGAAAACCCGGCGGGGCCGTCGCGCGAGGCGGTGCCGTTACGAATATCGACGCGCTCCGGGGGGGCGCCATGTTGCGCGACGTACCGCAACATGCCTTCGAACTTGCGGGAAAGCACTTGGGTGTCAGGGCTCTCCGGCGCCAGCATGCCCGCCCAGAGGTAGACGCGAATGGCGTTATAGCTGCCTTCGGCCTGGGTCTGCGGATCCAGTTGAAAACCGTGACCGGCGCGGTAGAGGGTCCATTCGGGCGCGAAGCCGCCGGACGACGGATCGACGATCTGCTGCAGCGACGAGTTGATCAGCCCCGGCCAGCCACTGTCGGGAAACAGGCCGGCCAGACGACGCACGACCTGCATGGGCACATAGCTCGGGTTCAGCCGCCATTGATCGGCCGCCGGATGAAAGCCGGCGGGCGCCGGCAGCAGCGTACGCCCCAACCCGGGCACGAAGTCCGTTTCCTGCGCCAGGATCCGGCGCGCAAGCAGTGCACCGAGCGCGGCATAACGGCGGACCCGCCAGAGGCGACCGGCCTCGGCGAACACGTAAGCCATCCACAGGTCGGCATCGGACGCGGGATTGCCGTCGATCACACCCCATTGGCCATCCGTCTTGCGGCCCCAGAGCCACGCGGGCAAATGCGCGATCAGGTCCCCTTGTGCGAGATTGCTTTCCGTCCAGGCGAGCAACTTGTCGAAGGTGGCGCGATCGTTGGCCACGAGCGAGAAGAACAGGCCGTAGGCCTGCCCTTCCGATACAGTGCGCTGATCTTCCATGCTGCGATCCATCACGCGACCGTCCGCGCTCAGGAAGCGCGTCTTGAATTGATGCCATGCGGGCCAATCGTCGCCCGGACAATGGGGGCTCACGGACGCATTGGCGTCCGGGGGAACGCCGGGCACGGCGCCTTTGCGTGTTGACGGCGCGGCACCCGCGCTGTTCAATCCGCCGAGCGCGCCGAAAGTGGCGGCGCATGCCCCGAACGCACGCAGCAGCGCGCGGCGCCGATTACCGGTGCCTGTCGTTCGGCCGTCCATTTACTGCTCCAGTCGACGGGCGGCACGGCGCTGCAGCCAGCCGAAGCATTTGATTGCGATCACAAAGGCCGCAAGCAAGGCCGCGAGCGCAACCAGCACCGGATGCTGTGACAAATGGAAGCGCGCACGCGTCCAGAGACTCACGTCGCCGACGTAATACGTGTCGCCAAGCCGAAACGCTTCCGTGCGTCCGGCACTCATGATGGCCAAATCGCCGTGAATGTTGCCGCGCTGGACGTCGTCTTCGACGGCATCGACCACGCGCTGCAGCACCTCGGGGCCGGTGGCGCTCAGGGCAATCACGGAACGGCGCGGCGCAAGCGGCGACTCGAATCCGATCAATGCCGCCAATGGTCCGTCGGTTTGCGCGTCGAGCCGGACCGGACCGTCGAGCTCGGCCGCCTGCGCAATGCCCAACCCGCGCTCGCGCTGCACGGGTTGCGGCACGCTCGACATCACGCGCCGCGATTGGTCGATCAACAACGGCAGGCTCTTGCCCCATTTCGCCAGCAGATTGCCAACATCGCGTCCGCCGATCATCAGCACGTCGCGATCCTTCATGCGGTCCGTCTGGCTCGCATCCGCGAGTTCAAATCGGTTCGCATACACGCCGGTCGACTTGCCCATCTGGCCGAGCATCGCGAACAAGGTCTCCAGCTCCGCCTTGTCGGGCGCCTTCGACATGACCACCGTCGTTTCAGCCAGATCGGAGTACTTCGTGAACGGAAAGCCGCTATTGGCGAAAAACCCGAGATTCGGCATCTGTGCGTAATGCGGCAGCGTACTGAAGTCGACCGTCGAATCGGCGTCGATCGCGGCGCGCGCCGAACTCCCGACCGGTTGCGAGCACATGTTTTCCTTGTGCGGTGCCATCGCGAACTGGAACGACAGGAAATTGCGCGCGGCCACCTGGAAGGCGGGGATCAACAAGGCTTGCTGGTCGGCGAACGTGCCATCGTTAAGCAACTCGACAACCATATGGCTCTTGTCGGTGCTGCTGCCCGACGCTTTCAGACGGTAGGCGCGTACAAACTGGTCGTTCACCTCAATGGCCATCGACGATTCGTCGGGCTTGACCGGCGGCGTATAGCGATACCTGAGGTCGAGCGGGATGCCGGTGTTCTGCCACGTCAGCAAATCGGCGGGCAGATTGAGCCTCACGCGAATCGGCCACGGCGAATAGCCTTGCACTTGCAGTTCGGCCGGGTCGTTGACCAACTCGCCGATCTTTACCGGACGGTCCGTGCGGATCCAGCGCGGCGCGT
This sequence comes from Pandoraea terrae, assembly GCF_902459695.1. GTDB lineage: Bacteria > Pseudomonadota > Gammaproteobacteria > Burkholderiales > Burkholderiaceae > Pandoraea > Pandoraea terrae. The sequence goes on along the minus strand of NZ_CABPRZ010000002.1, from coordinate 17,223 downwards.
CGTAGGCCGGACGGCGCGGCAACGGTTGCATCGACGTGATTTTCGCCGATGCACCGCTCAACGCGGCACGCCCGGAGACGAGCGCCAATGCCGCGGTTTCCAGATCCTTGGCGTCGCGCCCCTGAACCACGAGCAGCTTGACCGACGGATCGCCCGGATGCGAGATCATCGACAGCGTTGGCGCGTCAACCGGCACCAGATCGAGACCGGCCACACGCGTGTCGTTCGTGGCGAAGACGATGGCGTGACGCGCCGGCAGCGTGCCGATGGCGACCGGGAAACGCGCGTTGCGGTAGTCGCCGAGCGCCCCCAGCCAGGTAGCGACGACGCCCGCCGCGTGGGTAATCGCCTGCGACGGCAAGGCGCCGAAGACAAACGGCACCTGCAACGGACGATTGTCATGGCGATCGAAAAACGGTGCCGGCAAAATCGCGAGATCGTTGTCCAAGGCCAACGGCTGCGAACCAATCACGATCTCCGTCGCCGGGCTGATGTCGGTCCACAACGCGGAATGCATCGGATCCTCGCACTCCATCGTGTAGTGGCCGAGAAAGACCAGCCGCAGGCGATTGAAGCCGGACAACAAGCGCGGATCGAGCGGGATCTCGCGCATCAGGTTCTTGCCGGCGTTGTCCTTGTCGTATGGCAGCGTCGCGACCAACTCTTCGTTCAGATACACCTTGAGCTGCGACATCTGCGGCAACAGCGCCGGCGAATAGCCATAGCGCAGGCGCAGCACCGCCGATGTCACGCCGCGGTCGAGTCGAACACCGAAATTGACGTCGACGCTGCCTTCGGTGCCCCGCAGCCTGAGTCCATTGACCTGCCCCAGCTGCGCCAGGGTAACGGTGGTTTCCGTGGGGCCCGCGCTCGGCGCGATGAGTGGGGAGGACGCACTTTCCGTAGCACCCGGGACGGCCGGCACCGTGGCAGACGCCGGTTTGGCGGCGGTATTCGGCGCAGCGTTCGCCATCTCGGCCAACGCGACCGTGCCTCCTGTTGCGACCGCGAAGCTGAGCAGGCACGCTGCTCGCAGTTTCCAGGACTCTCCAAGCCGCATTAACGATGCCTCATTTGTTGTTGTTGCGGTGGCAGGTACGACCCATCATCTCACGAGCCCCTGCGGCCCGCGTATCGCGTGCTGCTCGACCGCCGCCTCCCTGCGACGCGTCATCTCGCCGTCATCGTAGCCTGCAAGTCGCGTTGCAGCAACCACCGCCAAGCGTATATGCGGCGTATTCGACACATGCGCGCCTGTTTCAGGCAAATCCGGCGCTGGACTTCAGACGACGGCCGGGTAAAATGGCCGCCATGGCTACCCACCCCGTCGTTACGCCGTTGGTTGCGCCGTCCTCGTCGTCGGCGATTGCCCCCGATCCGGACAAGCACGTCCACAATCCATCGGATGTCGATAGATTGCGCACGGCAGTCGGCCTGGACCTGCTGCCGAATTATGTGGATCGTCAGGCCGAAGAGGCCGTCCAGCATGCGCTGCAGCGCTGGGCAAGGCTCGTGGCGTATGCCGAGGCGCGTTCACCCGCACAAACGCCATCATCACGACAAGCTGCCGCCTGAAGTTGACTCCTGACACCTCCGTAAGCGCCGGTGCATACCCCGGCACCCCGCAAGCCTCGCTGCGCACCGTCGCCGCCTTCGATTTCGACGGCACCATCACCACGACGGACAGCCTTCAGGCATTCCTCAAGCAAACGGTCGGATGGGCGCATTATGCCGCCGGCATCCTGACCAGCCTGCCGTGGCTTGCCGCCTGCGGCTTGCGGCTGATCGGGCGGGGCCCGGCCAAGGCGCGCCTGTTGCGCGCCACGGTCGGCGGCTGGCCGCGCGCGGCGCTGGTCGAAGCGGCACAGCGGTTTGTCGCTGAAGGCCTGCCCGCATTGGTGCGCCCGGAAATGCTTGCCCGGATCGATCGCCATCGCGCACTCGGACACCGCCTTGTGCTGGTGTCCGCCTCCCCATCGCTCTATCTCGAGATCTGGGCCCGCAGCGCAGGCTTTGACGCCGTTCTTGCCACCGAGCTCGCTTACGCGGATAACGACAGTGGCCTCAACGGCAGTGACGTGCGGCACTTCAACGGGCGTCTCGCATCGCCGAATTGCTGGGGCCCCGAAAAAGTTCGACGGCTCCGGGCTTGGTGGGGGGCGCACGCGCCGGAGGTCCTTTATGTCTACGGCGACAGCCGCGGCGATCGTGAAATGGCGGCCCTTACCCCGTATGCCTGGATTCGCGGACAGGGTGAAATGCCGGCACTGCCCGAATTGCCCGGATAACGTCACTGCCAGGCTCCCGCACCCCTCCCGCCCCCTCCCGCCTGACGCGCCACGCGGAGACGGCCGGCGCATGCGATGCCCGGTTCGCCGCAACACGGGCATAATACGGCCTGCACGCCCGCAAACGCTGCCGAACGCCGGCATGCGGGGCCGCCCGTCACCCATCGCCGCCAGGTGATCTACCCGAAATTCATTCATGCCGTCTGTCTCGACCCGCTGTATCCCCACGACCCCGCACGCCGCCTGTGCACGTGCATCGATCCTCTGCGAGGTGAACGCATGACCGGCCCGCAAATGCTGTCCTGGGAAGAGGAAGGCCGCCACACCTCGGCCGTGTGGCGCTCGGAAGCCGGCGTCCTGCCGCCGAAACGGGTCGAGGTTGTCGACGACACCGTGACGGCCGACGACGCCTACCATCTCGCCTGCGGCGGCACCGCGCTGCTTTACCGCGGCGACTACCAGAACGCGCGTCAACTGCTGCAAGCCATGGCGCGCCGCATCGACCGTCCGCCCCATCGACCGCGCAAGAAGCCGGCGGCCGCCAGCGCCGCGCCTGCCACGCCGGCCGATGCCTTTCACAAGCACCGAATGGCGCAAGCACAGCGTGCCCGCACGCTCGGCATGCTGCTGCTGCCGCTCGATGCCGGCTATGTGATTCCGCTGCGCCGCGCACCGGATGTCGCCGAAGCCTGCCGTGAGGCCTACGGCCCCGCGACGGACGAAGCCTCCGTCGTCTCCTTGCGCGAAGTGCTGGGCCTGATTGGTGCGCACGAGTGGCGCAAGAAGGGCGTCATGATTCCCGCGCTCGATTCGACGATTCACCCGTGGTACGGCGTGTTCTCGCCCGTGCGAGGCGAGTACCTCGATTTGATCGCGCAAGCGCCGCTGCCCGACACCGCGCTCGCGTTTGACGTCGGCACCGGCACGGGGGTGATCGCGGCGGTGCTTGCCAAACGCGGTGTGCAACGTGTCATCGGCACGGACCAGGATCCGCGCGCCCTCGCCTGCGCCCATGAGAATATCGACCGGCTCGGACTGCGCGGCAAAGTCGAGATCGTCGATGCCGACCTGTTTCCGGAAGGGCGCGCGCCGCTGGTCGTCTGCAACCCGCCTTGGGTGCCCGCACGCGCCAATGCACCGATCGAACATGCCATCTACGATCCGGACAGCCGCATGCTCAAGGGCTTCCTGAATGGCCTTGCCGACCATTTGAGCCCGGGCGGCGAAGGCTGGCTGGTGCTGTCGGATTTCGCGGAACACCTCGGCCTGCGCCGCCGCGACGACCTGCTCGCGTGGATTCACGCCGCCGGCCTGAAAGTGCTGGCACGCCACGATACGCGCCCGCATCACCCCAAGGCGGGCGATGCCACCGACCCGTTGCACACGGCACGCCGCGCCGAAGTCACGTCGCTCTGGCGCCTCGGCGCGCGTTGATTGGCGAAACGCTGCGCGGGGCGCCCATGGCAACACCGCGTAGCACCGGCATGCCTGGCGCTCGTCAGCCGCGCGCCAGATGCGCGGCGACACCCCGGGCCGCAGCCCGGCCGCTGGCAAAACACGCCGTCAGCAGGTAACCGCCGGTCGGCGCTTCCCAGTCGAGCATCTCGCCAGCGCAGAACACGCCGGGCAGGTTCGTCACCATCAAACCCTCGTCGAGCGATTCGATCGTCACGCCGCCGGCCGTACTGATGGTCTCGGCCATCGGGCGCGGACGCAACAGGCGCAGCGGCAGCGCCTTTAGACTGTGCGCCAGCTGCGCAAGGTCCGTGAAATAAGCCTTTGGCAGACATTCACGCAGCAGTCCGGCCTTTACCCCCGTGATGCCCAAACGGCTTTGCAGATGGCTCGAGAGCGAACGTGCACCGCGCGGGTGCATCAGCACCGTCGTCACACGCTCGGGCGTCCAGCCGGGTAACAGATCGAGCAAGATGGTCGCTTCGCCCGCCGCATTGATGCGCTCGCGAATGCGCGCCGAAAGCGCGTAGACGAGACTGCCCTCGATCCCTGCCTCGCTCACCACGAATTCGCCCTGGCGGAATTCGATGCTGCCATTGTCATCCGGCAGCGCCATGGCAACCGCCTTGACCGGCTCCCCCGGAAACCTGGCCCGAAAATGCGCGCTCCAGTCTGTCTCGAAGCCGCAGTTGCTCGATTGGAGCGGCGTGATGCCGACGCCGCGTGCCGCCAACCACGGCACCCATGCGGCGTCCGAGCCCAAGCGCGGCCAACTGCCGCCGCCGAGCGCGAGCACCACCGCGTCGGCCGACACGCGGTGTTCGCCCGCCGGTGCGGCAAACCGCAGGCACGCGGGCCCCGGCGCATCCGACGCTTGCCAGCCGAGCCAGCGATGCCGCACGTGGAGTCGCACTCCGTTCGCACGCAAGCGTGCCAGCCATGCGCGCAACAGCGGCGCAGCTTTCATGTCCCGGGGGAAAACGCGGCCGGAAGAGCCGACAAATGTCTCGATGCCCAGGCTGTGCACCCAGGCGCGCAACGCATCGGGCCCGAAGTCGTCGAGCCAATGCCCGATGACGCCAGCGCGCGCCCCGTATCGGGACACGAACGGCGCACGCGGTTCGGAATGCGTCAGGTTCATGCCGCCCTTGCCCGCCATGAGGAATTTCCGGCCGACGGACGGCATCGCATCGAAAACATCGACGGAAAACCCGGCCTCCGCCAGCATTTCTGCCGCCATCAACCCGGCAGGGCCGGCACCGATGACAGCGACGGAAGGAGAAGTTCGGACGACGGACATAAGGGGCCGGCACAAGGCTGCGATCGGAAAGCGCGCTATTGTCCCATAGTCCCCAAGCGGCGGCGCATCGAATCAGCGCTGGCGCATCAGCCGCACGTTGCGTGCGGCCGTTTCCCGGCAATTGGCGCTTGGGCCCTAGCCAGTCTTGTCGTGCGGCCAACGATTGAGCATCACGACTACGCACGTCACGCCACATATCACCACCGTCACGCCGGCACGGACGACGTCGTCCAGATCGAACAGCATGCCGTGGAGCGTGGCGAACAGGCCGCCCAGCGTGACGAACGCGGCAATCGCGGCGAACACCACTCTAACGTTGGGACACATGAGCCTCTCCCCGAACCGGGGCTCCCGGGGGTGTCCGCGCTGCCCGCGCGCCCCTGCCCCTTACCTGCTTGGAGTGTAGATTCCGGACGTCGTTCTCGCTGCAGGGATATCCCGCGACAGCGCTTCGGGCGCATGCCGATTCATGCGAAACGCAACAAGACGCCGCACTTTGTGTGCGGCGTCGGAAGTCTGCTGACGGCGGCCGCCTGTTGCGGCCGCGATTTGGGAGCGCTTCGGCGCTTAGGGGCGGCGCGAGAGCGACTCCTTGACCCAGCGGAAGTGTCCGCTACGCAGCAGGACAGGGCCGGCAAGGCCCATGGCGAGATAGCGCTTCGTCAGCGCCTCAATGTGTGAGCGCCCATGTTCGAACGCATGCAGCAGATCGTCTGCGCGGGCCGAACAGGCGCCGAAATGATCCTCCAACGCCTCGGCCGACACAGCGCAGTCGACAGACTTGCCATTGACGATGACCGCGAACTCGATGGTCAGGTCCTCGCCGTTGAACATGGGCCGGTGGTCAGGAAATTCGATTTGCATAATGCACCCCCCGGCGGTAAGCGTGTCGGCCGACACGTTTTATCCAGCATAGACCATAGCCGGGCATTGCGCGAACGCCTCGTCAAGGGTTCGGCACACTATCCGGCAGAAGGTTCGATCAATTGGATCAAACATCAAGCAAAACTTCAGATTTACATCATAAATGATTGTTTTTTAATTGATAATTGTTCTTCATAACTCTCCCGCCGATCCCTCAGAAACTGATCGGCAAACGGAACGTCAGCGACAAATCCGGCGTGTCTCGGGTGAGCCCGGCGCCGATCGTGACATTGAGCGTCGAGCGTTTGTTGATCCGGTACGAATAGCCGACGATCAGGGAGCCGAGCACCGTGCGCACCGAACCCGGAATCGTCTGTCCATTCTGCTTCGTCGCACCGACAATGCTTTGGTCATACCCGATGGAGAATGATGCCCGGTCATTGAGCGCAAGGCCCATCCCGATATTGAAACCGAAGATGTCGCCAGGTTGGATCGTGCCCAGGAATTCCTGACCACCGGCGAGTACCGTACGACTCACGTTGGTGCGCTGAAAGTTGTGCAGATAACTGAAATTACCGAAGAATACGGCCGGATCGGACGGAAACAACCAGGTAAAGCCCGGTTGCAGCGCGTAGAAACCCGAACCGGTCGGCAACTGCAATGGCAAACCGGTACCCGTGGTGTTGCTCACGCATCGTGTCACGCAATCCGTCACCACTTCAAACGGGTCTTTGCCGGTGCGCGATTTGAAGCGTAACCAGCCGACGAAATAAGGCCATCCACCGGAGCCGTCGTTGATTTGGTAACGCCCGGTCATTTCGATGTCGCCCAATCCATGCCCGCGCGTGTCGAACGTGTTGTCCACGGCGGTGCCCTGCAGGACCTCGCGGCTGACGGTTTGCCCCGAACTGAAGACGTAGGGGATCCGGAACTCGACTTCCATGCGGTTGGTAATCCCGTAGCGCACGGTCATCGTCTCGGTGTAGGTCGTTGTCTTGACTTCGCGGACGTCGATCAGGCCGATCAGCAGTGCCGGGATGATCGTGTATCCGACGAGTGCGACACGATTGCTCGACGAATAGCCGAACTGGAAGCTGGGTTCGAGGATGAACGTTCCTTTCGGCGTCAGCACGCCCGGTTGCTCGAAGATCTGGGCGACTTCGGGCGGACGGGTTTCACGCTCGGGCGCACGTCCGACCGGCGCCGGCTGTTGATCGCCGGTCGCGGCGTTGCCGGCGCCCGGGCCGTTCGCCTCGCCCGGATTGTTTTGCTGGGTCAGCATCGGATTGCTGCTGACGTCCGCCCACGCGCCGCCGGGCGCGTTCGGATCCGCCCCGCCGCGTTGCGTCGAGAGCAGCTCACGGTTGAGCTTGTTGCGCAGCACCCGAAATTCGGCCTCTTCCTTGGCCATGTCGCGCTGCATGGCGTCGAGGCGGCGCAGGCGGTCATTGACCTCGGCGCGCAGCGCTTTCAACTGCTCGGCGGAACCCGCCTCGCTGTCGGCACCCACCTGCGCACCGGCCTCCTGCGCCGTGGCCGGCATCGCGGCGCACATGCCGCCGGCAAATCCGATCGAAACCGCGAGCGTCCACCCCACCGTGCGGACGCGTCGCATAGCCCTGAACATCATGGCGCATCTCCCTTCGCGAGCGGCGCTGCCGCGCCCCGTCGCGTGCTTGCCAGTTACGACGATGTCGGCGGTACGCTCATCTCACGCCCGCCGCCGCTTGCAGCGCATTGGAAAGCAACGCTTGCGCGTTCATCGTCTTCAATAGGCCCAGGCTATTCACGGCAATGTTCACCGTGGTCAGACTCTTGATGGTCTGGTTATCGAGTGTGTTCTGTACGACCGACAGCAGTGCCTGTGCGTTGATTGCTCCTGGATTGAAATTGTTGGCCGGCCCGTTTTGCACCAGCGTGACGTTTCTCAACTGCGTGGCGAGCGTCTGCGCCTGTTGGCTTGTGATGTTGGCGATGTCCGGGATGTTGAAACTGGTGGTCGTCACAAGATTGCCGTTGATGTAGACCGCCCGGGCAATGCCGAACGACACTTGCAGGCCGTTCAGGTCGAAGCCGCCGCGCAGGCCGTCGAGCCGCGCCGTGCTCACGGCCAGCCAGGTCCGCCCCTGGCCGCCGCGCTCTCGCCATTGGGCCGGCGGCGGGCGCGCCGGTGTGGTGTCTGCGTCCGAGCCCGCCGTTTCCTCAAACGTTGCGGAATCCTGCCACGCCGGCCCGGCGGGCGCCGACGTCGATTCGATGCTTTGCGCGCCCGCCGGCGCGCTCAGCGCACACAGTGCGCCGAGCGCCGCGAGGGTCCTTGGCCGCGCAACGAATCCGTATGCGATACGATGCATGATGGCCTCTCAGAAATCGCTGGGACCGAACTTCGGCATCACCACCGTGTTCAGCCCGCTGCGATCGATTCCCATCGCCAGCGGCGCGCGAGGCGCGACCCGCCAGTCGACAGGTTGATTGAATTGCGCCAGTTCCTCATGGTTGTGCACCACAAACAACACGCGGCTATCCCACGCCGCATCAAAGGCCGCGCGCGACATTGCGCGCGTGCCGAGCGCGGGGTCGCCGACCAGCACCTGGCCGTCGCGAATGCCCTTGACCACAACGAAATGGTGGTACCCGCTTTCCGTGATCAACACGATGGCCGGCACGTGCGTCTGTGCCAGTTGCTCAAGCGGCAGTTCAAATCCGTCTGCCACAAAGCCATGGGCTTCCAGGTACATCTTCATGTCGAGCAACGAAAAACCCTCCTTCCGGATCTTCTGCTGGTCGCCATGCGCGAACATCTCCTCGAACACGGCCTGCTCTGTCGTCGGCTGACCATAGTGGTACGTCATCAAGGTCGCGACGGCCGCGGAGCCGCAGCTGAAGTCGAATTGCTGGCGGATCGTGCGCAGGAAGCGCGCCTCTTTCAGGCTCGTTACGCGCACGGCATAGGTGCCGCCGTGGTCCGGAAGCTCGATGGTGTCCGCGCGGGCGGCAAGCGCAATGCCACTGCCCGCAAGCAGCGGCAGAATGAAGGCGAATGCGCGGCGCGCGATCGGTTTCATGACACTATTTGAACTCCACATTCAAAATCGTTGCGTTCTGAATCAACACGTTCGCACCGGAGTTCTGGATCACGTTGCCGAGTCCGGAAAAGCCGGTAAATGCGTTCGCTGAAATGGCGTTCGAACCAGTGGCAACCTGGCTGGCAACGTTGTTTGCCACAACGCCGTTGAGTTCCATGACGTTGAGCACTTGTGCGCCACCGCGGTAACGATCGAGGTCCGCGCTTGACAGGGCGTGGCCGAGTCCCTTGACTGACGATTCAGCGACTTTCGAGGTTGAGGGTGCCGCATCGCCCGCGTCGGGCGAGTGCGCCGTGAGCGCGGCGTCGGGCAGCCGGAACAGGCCGCGTACGAGTGTCGGGCTATCGGCGGCGGGCACATCGCCGGGCGCGGCTATCGCGCTGGCCCCAAACGCCAGAAGACTGCCCATGAAGAAGGCGGGCGCAGCCCTGCGCACGAGCATCTGTGCAGCCGTCCGTGATCTCGGGATCGTGTTCATGACCCATCTCCTTTGCTTGCCAGTACGTTGCGCAAGCGGCATTGCCGCGAGACCGGATGGCCCCGCGGCATTTGCTCCCGAGATTAATGACCGACGTTGAGATTAGCCTGCACGTTGACGCTTTGTTGCAGTAACGATGCGAAGCCGCTGTTTTGGCTCACGACCATCACGCCCGCCGCAGCATTGCCGATCCCGCTCATGTTGCTCGACATGTTGAAGGTACCCGCGTCGACCGAATTCACGCCGCCGTTGCCACCTGCACCACCCGTTGCACCATTGCCCGTACCGCCATTGCCCGCGCCGCCATTGCCCGTGCCGCCGGATCCGCTGACTGCGCCGTTACCTGCCGTGGCGCTACCATTGCTGGCAAACGTCGACGAACCGCCGTTGGTGGCGCTGCCGCCAGTTCCGGCACCACCGCCACCGCCGCCACCGCCGGTGCCCGAGCCGTTACCACCAGCCGCCGCAGTCGCGCCAGCCGAGGTGGCGCCAACGGCGCCGCCCGAACCTGCACCACCGGTTGATGCGCCCTTCTTGGAATGCGCATCGCCGCCAGACCCACTGCTTTGACCACCATATGCCAAGCTGGCAGCACCTGCGTCACCGCCCACACCGACGCCCTTGCCGCCCTTGCCACCGTCACCGCCGTTGCCATTACCTGCCCAGCTGCCTGCGTTGGTGGCTTTACCGGCATGCGCGCCAGCGTTGGTGGCCGTACCGCCTGCGCCGCCATTACCGCTGTCACCGCCATTGCCGACACCGCCATTGCCAGTACCGCCATTGCCGGTACCGCCCTTGCCACCCCGGCCACCATTCGCATCGCCCGAATTCCAGGCGGTGTTACCGATGTTGTTCACATGGATGTCGGTGACATAGCCGTCGAGACGACTGATGGCAATTGCCTTGCTGGTGTTGAACGCGTTGGTAAAGGTCGCCGAAGCAACCGAGCCGTTGTTTGCCGCTGCCGTGCCGAGTCCTTCGGCCTTGACCTTGCCTTTATTGTTCCTGTTGTCGCCGGAACTATTGTTGTTACCTGAACCATTTGCTTGTACGGCTAGCGAATTTTCATTCGCAGCCGCCCCGGAACCTGATTGAGTAGAGGTGGCAGTTGCTGTTTGAGTAACCTTCTTGCCTTCCTCGTTGGTGTTGGTCGGGTTCGCCCACACCTGGGTGGCACAACCCAGGGCAAGCAAGACAGCCGACGCAATTAAACTCCGCTTCATGGTTAAACTCCCGTAATTGAATGGCACGGGGGGAACGGCCGGCGCGCCACCGCCGGGCCAACCCAAACACAGGCATATTCAATGCCGGATGATGCAAACCCTCCGGAATCACATGCAATCCCTTGAAATACAAGAAGATTTTCTGAATGCGGAAATAGCGAGCGTCTGCCGAGTTTCAATGTGCAGGGATTTAAGGGTTTACACTTACTTGCGACGTTTCAGTTTTGAAGAGCCGATGCCGGGACCTGGCTATGCGGCACCGCGCAAATCACCCATATATTTTATTTATATCAATGGGTTGAGCAGCATTCTTCATGTTGTGAATCAATAATAAAGCGTGTTTCATTCTTGAAATCCGCCGCTATGCCGAAAACCGGTGCAGCGCGGCTGCTCCCGGTTTGTTTTGCACCGGAGGCGACGCCGGGCGTATAGACCGAAGCTCATACGCGAAGCGCAACGCTGACCCAATCGCGTCATTTCTGATTGATTTGCCGGACGTGGCGACTCCGTGCGCCAGCCAACGACATGTGCGCCCGCAACGCCCCACGCAAACGGCAAAACAAAACGTTGCGAACGTGAAACGAGAAGGATCGGTACGCGAAAAATTCAGTCAGTCCGCCCGGCGTTGCGCGCCGATGAACTGCGCGAACCCCTGCATGAACTCGGCCAATTGACGTCCGACGGCTTCGTCCACGAGGCGGCCCTGAGCATCGAACACCTGACTCGCGTGTGACACCAGCAGGCGGCCCTGCCACCAGGGCGTTGTCCCCAGCGTGCGAAGCACGGGCTGCCAGGCGTTCTGGCTCAGGATCGTACCAAAGCCGCCTGGCGATGCGCCAATCACCGCCACGGGCTTGCCCTTGAAGACGCGCGCGATATCTGCCGGTGGCCGGGACAGCCAATCGATCCCGTTCTTGAAGACGCCCGGAATGCCGTTGTTGTATTCGGGGGTGGCCAGGACGAGACCGTCCGCGCGGGCGATGGCGTCTTTCAATTCGGTGACAGCGGGCGGAATGCCTTCGGCCGCCTCGACGTCCCCGTCATATAACGGGACGCCGTGCAGCGTCCGGATATCGAGCGTGACGCCAGCCGGCATCACCCCCGAGGCTGCACGCAGCAGCGCGGTATTGAAGGAATCGCGGCGAAGGCTGCCGGACAGGCCGATCACGGTGGTCATGAGTCCATCCCCCTCAGGGCGCGGCACGCCGCCGCTCAGCTACTCTGCCCTGCAGCGTCCCACGCGTCAATGTGGGATATCCAAATTGCTCAGCCAGCGCCTTCACGCTGGAACGGATACAGGCTCCCGAGCCCGAGCAATTGCGACAATGCGTCGAGCGCCGTACGCGACTCGGTGAGCAGCGAAGGATCCGCGAGATCAGCCATGCTCAGACGGTCACGATAGTGTTTATCGACCCAGGCATTCAAGGACGTGAACAACGTGTCGTTCATCCAGATGCCCGAATGCGTCGCGCGACGCTCCGCCTCGGTCAGCACGACCCGAAGACGCAAGCAGGCAGGCCCGCCGCCATTGCGCATGCTTTCACGCAAGTTGAACACTTTCAATTCACGAATCGGACCGCCACCGGCCGTCAGCGACTCCAGATAGCGCCACACGTCGACACGTTCCTGGCACTCCTGCGGCACCACGAGCCGCATGCCGCCCTCCGCGCGCGCCAGCAATTGACTGTTGAACAGGTAGCTGCGCACGGCGTCGTCAAGCGACACCGCCGAGCGCGGCACTTCGATCACGTCAAGCGCAACGCCGCGCGCGGCCAGTTTGGCGCGCAACTCGGCATAGACACCGGCCTGATCCGCAAACGCCTGCTCATGGCAGAACAGCACGTTCTGGTTGCCGACGGCAATGACGTCGTTATGGAACACGCCCGCGTCAATGGCGTCGGGATGTTGCTGGGCAAACACGACGCGGTCGTCGCTCAAGCCGTGAAACCTCGCGATTGCCTGGCTGGCCTGCAGCGTCTGGCGAGCCGGAAACTTGCGCGTTGGCTGGGCCGTGGCGAGATCGTTGCGGCCATAGACGAAGAACGCCACGCCGGCGGTATCGTAAGCGCCGCAAAACCGCGTGTGATTCGCCGCGCCCTCGTCACCGAGCGTCGGCCAGCCGGGCAGCGCCGGATGATGCGCAAAGCGGTGCTCATCCGAAAAAATGGCGGCCAGTATGCGCGACGTCGTCTCATGTTCGGTCGCGCGATGCAGCTTGCTGCACAGATTCGCCGCCGTAAAATGCACCCGCCCGTCTGCGGTATCGGCCGACGGACTCACCGTCGCCGCGTTGGCCGTCCACATGCTCGACGCCGAGCACGCCGCAGCGAGAAGTTCCGGCGCGCGGCGCGCGGCCTGCCGAAGGATGTGCGCGTCGCCGCCGGAAAATCCCAACGTGCGCAGTAGTCCGACCGAGGGACGCTCCTGTGGCGGCAAAATGCCTTGCGCGTAGCCGAGATCGGCCAACGCCTTCATTTTGACGAGCCCCTGCCGCGCAGCAGCGCGCGGATTCGAGACGCTGTTCACGTTCGACGCCGAGGCAAGATTGCCGTACGAAAGGCCGGCGTAATTGTGGGTCGGGCCGACAAGCCCGTCGAAATTGGCTTCCATGGCGATGGGGTGCGTCATCGGTTCGTCTCCGTTCGCCGTCATTGCGATGATGCCGGCGAAAAATCGAGGCCGGGGTTCAGTTGCTTGGGCATGACTGGCGCAGGCGCCTCCATCGATGCGACCGGGTATGCGCAGTAATCGGCGGCGTAATACGCGCTCGGCCGATGGTTGCCGGAATCGCCGACGCCGCCAAAGGGCGCAGTGCCCGCCGCGCCGGTGGTCGGACGATTCCAGTTGACGACGCCTGCGCGAATTTCCACGCGGAAACGGTCGTATTGTTCGGCGCTGTCGGAAATCAATCCTGCTGCCAAGCCGTAGCGTGTGCGATTGGCCAGCGCAATGGCCTCCCCGAAATCGGTATAGCGAATCACTTGCAGCAGCGGTCCGAAATATTCCTCGTCCGGTAATTGGCCCGAGCGCGCAACCGTCGTCACGTCGAGGATGCCCGGCGTGACGCAAGCCGATGCAGAATCGGGCTGGGTCAGCGTCAGCAGCGGCTTGGCGCCGAGCGTCTGCAACCGTGCCTGTGCGTCGGCCAACGCGCGGGCGGCCTGCAGCGACACGACCGCCCCCATGAACGGTTGCGGGTCGGCGTCAAAGCGGCCCACGGTCAAACGGCCCGCCACCGTCACAAGGCGCGACAGGAAGGCATCGCCCTGCGCGTCGGCCGGCACAAACAGGCGGCGCGCGCATGTGCAGCGCTGTCCGGCCGAAATGAACGCCGACTGGACCGTCAGGTGCACAGCGGCATCGATGTCGTCGCAGCGATCGACGATCAGCGCGTTGTTGCCGCCCATTTCGAGCGCGAGGATCTTCCCGGGATGCCCGCCGAATTGCCGGTGCAGTGCGTTGCCGGTCGCCGAACTGCCGGTAAAGAACAGGCCATCGAGCCCTTCGTGGGCCGCGAGTGCGATGCCGGTATCGCGCCCGCCCTGCACCAGGCTCAATACGCCCGGCGGCAAACCGGCCTGTGCCCAAAGACGAACGGTGTGTTCGGCCACGCCGGGCGCGAGTTCGCTGGGCTTGAAGACGACCGTGTTGCCGGCCAGCAGCGCCGGCACGATATGCCCGTTCGGCAAGTGGCCGGGGAAGTTGTACGGCCCGAACACGGCAATCACGCCATGCGGCCGGTGCCGCACGACGCTTTCGCCATCCCCGGCAGGCGCGCGGCGTTCGCCCGTGCGATCGGCGTACGCGCGCACCGAGGTGTCGACCTTCGCCACCATGGTAGCGACCTCGGTTCGGGCCTCCCAGAGGGGTTTGCCGGTCTCCTGACCGATGGCGCGCGCAAGCGGCTCAGTGTTTTCCGCAAGCAACGCCGCGAAACGGCGGAGCACGGCTTCGCGTTGCGCCAGCGGTGTTAGCGCCCAACTCGCGAACGCGCGACGGGCGGATGCAACAGCCGTGTCGATATCGGCTGCGCTTGCCGCGGCGCCCTGCCAGACGAGCTCACCGGTCCAGGGGTCACGTGAGCAAAAGGCGGTGCCGTGCGCGGTGCGCCAGGCACCCTCGATGAAAAGATGCGTCATGATGCGTTTCCTCGGACGGTTTTCGGGCTGAGCGGCAACACACGCACCGTGTCGCCCGGGCCGACCCGTAATGCTGCCGCCACGGCGGCTGTAAGCGTGACAGAGGCCTCGCCGTGCCGTACCGGCACGAGCGCGACCCGGAAATCGTGCAGCCCGCCGTGACTGACCAGCGTCGGGATAGCGCCAGCCGCCATCGCGGCATGCGCAGCGTCGTCGATCGTCACCGGCAACACGCAGCTTTCACGCGATACCCGCAAGTCACTGATGTACGCTTCAAGTACCGGTCCGCCATCGAAGATGTCGACGTGCCGCTCGCAACGCAACCCTTCCTGTTCGAGCATGGCGCGCGCGGGCACAGTATCGGCGTGGACGCGACCGATCGCCGCCTGCGCTGCCGCTGGCAGAAAGTCCACGTACACTGGATGCTTCGGCATCAACTCGGCAACGAACGCCTTTTTCCCCTGCGCCGTCAGATGATCTGCCTGATCGAACGGGATCTGGAAAAACTGGCGCCCCAGTGCCTCCCAGAACGGCGACGCGCCGGTCTCGTCGAACCAGCCGCGCATTTCCGCGCACAGGTGCGCCGGAAACCGGTCTGCAAACTGGGCGAGGAACATGAAGCGCGACTTCGACAGCAAGGCGCCATTGCGGTCACGGCGGAAAGCCGGATCGAGAAACAGTGTGCAAAGTTCGCTGTACCCGGTCAGGTCATTCGAGAGATACAGCGTTTCAAGCTTCGTCCAGACGCCCAATTCGCGGCTCGCATGCACAGTCACGCCGCGGCGGTACGTATAACTCGGCTGATCGAGCCCGATCGCGACCTCGATCCCGCAGGTACCGGCAACTTCCCCGGTGGCGGTATCTTCAAGGACGAATAAATAGCCTTGCTCCGCGGGCGTAGCCGCGTCCGAAAGCGTGCGTTCGACGCGGTCGAGGCGCGACGCCAGCATTCCGGCATCGGGCTTGAGCGAGGTCAGCCCCGGCCCTGCCTTGGCTGCGAGCGCGAGCAACGAGGGCAAGTCGCCCCGGTGGGCGGTACGAACGATCATCATGGCCGCCTCCTTATCGCGGGGCCGGCCGATACGTGCCGGCCGGCAATGGAATACCGCGAACCGTGTCGCCGGACTCGACGCCAAGAGCATCGGCATCTGCCGCCCGCAGCGTCACCGCCTCGGGCGCGGCGCCGCCGGCAGCCGGGGCAACGTGGATGAGGGTTGCGCGAAACGCGTCGACGGCATCGTTGGCGACCAGCCATGGCTCGCCAGCGGCTGCGCCGGGGGCGTCGCCGTCGGCAACGCGCACAGGCAGCAAACGGCTGTCACGCACGGTCCGGCACATGCTGCGCTTCGCGCACATGACCGGTCCTGCGTCAAAAATATCGATGAAGCGGTCCGACTCGAAGCCTTCCCGGGACAACAGCGACCACGGCAATTGCGAGCGCGGGTGCACCTGCCCCATGACGGCCTGCGCCTCGGGCGAGAGCAAAGGAACGTATAAAGGATGGTGCGGCATCAATTCGGCAATGAAAGGTTTGCTGCGTCCGCCCGACAGGAACTCCGCCTGCAGAAAATCGAGGCCAAAGAACTTGCGGCCCACGTTTTCCCAGAACGGCGATCGGCCGGCATCGTCGGTGACCCCGGGCAGCGACACCACCAGATCTTCGGCGAAGCGCTCCGGATGCTGCGCGATGAACATCAGGCGGGACAACGACAGCAACGGGGGCAGCGTCGTGGCGATCAAATCCGCGTCGATGTAAAACGACGCCAGTTGCGTGAAGCTGGTGAGTTCGTGGCTGACGGTCAGCGTGTAAATCCGGCTGTGCACGCCAAGGTCGTGCGACGCGTGCACGATCACGTCGTTGCGATAGGCGTAGAACGGCTCCTCGAATCCTGCCGCGGCGGCGAGCGAACAAATGCCGCGCAATCTGCCGCTGGAAGTATCTTCCAATACGAACACATAGGTTTCCTCGCCGGGGAAATCGACTTCCGCCTCGAACGAGTGGGCCGCACGAACCAGCTTGTCGTGCAACTTGTCGCGCTGCGGGGGCAAGCTGTGCAGGACCGGGTCGGTCGAAGCGGCCATGCGCTCGATCTGATCGAGATCGGCGAGACGCGCGGGACGAATCACCATCATGCGGTACGCTCCATGAACGCCGGGGGATGGGCGGCGACAAACGCGCCCACGGCCGCATCGAGGCGGCGCAGGCCCTCTTCGGCTTCTTCGGCACTGATATTGAGCGCTGGCGCAAAACGAATGACGTCCGGCCCGGCGATCAACAGCATGAGTCCGCTCTGCTCGGCTGCACGTACGATATCCTTGGCCTTGCCCGCATAGGCCGGCTTGAGCACCGCGCCGAGCAGCAGGCCCAGGCCGCGGATCTCCTCGAACAC
>NZ_CABPRZ010000001.1 GCF_902459695.1 Pandoraea terrae | reverse complement strand
CGAGCGTTCATGCCGATCTCGGTTCATGGCGCGGCTGCTACATGTCAGAGCCAACCGCGCGGGGAAACGGACGGCCGTCGGGGGGCACGGCTGCAGGAAAATGGGGGTATCAAACGGTGCGTGCACGATCACGCCAGGCCATCAGAATGTGGCTACGAACCGAATGGAAAACGGCGGGGATTGTGACAGAACGCGCAAGCGTTGTTAGCCGGTAATTCGGTCAACGCCAGATATTTCGGAATTATCTGTATCGAAAACGGAATTTTCCTATTGGAAACGAACACGCGTCCGTTAAGAGTCCGTTCGGTTCATGGCATCTCCGCGCGTTGCGGATGACAAGTCGATAGGGGAACTGCCAAGCGCGTCAGCCACCTAGCTTAATGAGCATGGCGCCCGCCACGACCAGCAGTCCGGACACCACGCGTCGCGGCGTCAACGGCTCGCGCAGGAACAGCCAGCCGAGCACTACGGCGAAGATGGCGCTCGATTCGCGCAGCGCCGAAACGACGCCCATCGGCAGGAATTGCAGCGCGAATACGACCATGCCGTAGGCCGTCAGCGCCACGATGCCCGCGCCGATGGCCTCGGCCACGCGTCGCGGCGGTGCGAGGAACATGCCGCGCAGGCCGCCGCGACGCAGGTACACCGTACCCACCAGCGGCACGCTGGCGGCAAGATAGACCCACGCAATGTAAGCGAAGCCATTGCCGGAGGTCCGTACGCCGAAGCCGTCGATGATCGTATACGCGGCGATGAACACGCCGGTCATCAGCGCCGCCGGGACGCTGTCGACGGAAAAATGCCGGCCGCGCAGCGCCAGCGACAGGATGCCCACACAGATGAGCACAATCGCCGCAGCTGCCAGCCACCCCGGGCGCTCCCCGGCCAGGACGAGCGCCGCCAGCGCGATCAGCGCCGGCGAAATGCCGCGTGCAATGGGATAGATCTGACCGAAATCGCCCGCTCGGTACGCGCGGATGAGCGACGCCGTGTAACCGACCTGTGCAATCGCCGACAGGATCACGAGCGGCCATGCCGATGGCGCCGGCAATGGCAGCCAACACGCCGCCACCGCCGCCACGACGAGTTGCGGCACCGCCATCATGCCGACCTGCCACAGCCGGTCCGGACTCGCATGCAGAAAGGCATTCCACGTCGCATGCATGAGCGCGGAGAACAACACGAGCAGGACAATCGAGGTCTGGGTCATGAAAACGGTCGGGGCACGAAGATTCGCGCGGCGGTGTGCGAATCATTCGCGTACCAAACCGTCGCAATCCGACATTGTCGCAGCATGGCGTAGCGCCTGACAGAGCCAGCCGGCAGCGTTTTGAAGGAGCCAGCGCCGCGCCGGTTCGCCACGGCGCCCGACACGGCAGCGCCAAACGCCTGCGTCGTACGCCCAATCATTCCGTGCGGCAAGCCCGGAGACGCCCGACACCAAAACCGATTACCGGACGTTATCCACAGCCCTTGTGGATAACCCACTGGATAAGTCGACCCCGAACGCCCATAAAGGCCACGGGACAAGGCTGTCAAGATCATTGCTCAATTCATGATCACGGAAAGCGCAAATTTCAAGCTTGACGGATTGCCCGCCGCCTGCGTGATCGTGCCCGGTCGCGCGCCGCCGCGCGCGTTACACAAATTCACGCAATTCGCGTAGCATCTTCGGAAAAATGCCCCGTGCGGGACGGCGAAGCCGCCGGCACGGCAGATGTGCGGCGTGAACTTGCCGCGCGGGGAACGTCTGAGGTCAGTTCGGGGGCCGACATGGCACTAACGTCGTCCAGGTTGTCGCTCGATGCCGTCATCCAGAGCATTTACGAGACCACGCTCGACGTGTCTCAGTGGGGCACGGTGCTCGAGCAGGTGTCGCAAGCCGCCGGCGCGATAGGCGGACATTTCTTTTATTGGGACGACATCACCAAGCAAGCGGGCGACGGTCACGTGTCGTTTGCGTTTGACGAAGCCCAGTCGTATGTGTACGCCACACACTATGCCCACATCGATCCGCGCCGTGCATGGGTGATGAGCCAGGGCGTTGGCGAGTGGCGTGCGTGCCATCATCGCTTCGACCAGCGTTTCGTTGCTCACGATCCCTGCTACAACGAATTCCTGATGCCGAACGGCATCCGCTACACGGCCGGCGCCGTGCTCTCGGACAACGACCACCAGTCGGGTGTCATTGGCCTGTTCCGTGCGCCGGGGCAAGATCCCTACGACGCCGACGCCCTCGACGTCCTGCAGCAGCTCAAACCGCATTTGATGCGTGCAAGCCGCTTGGGCACGCAACTGCGAAACTTGCAGGGCCAGGCCCTTCTCGGTGAATCCGCACTCGACAACGTGGACTTCATGATCATGGTGACCGATGGCGACGGACGGCTTCGTCACGCGAATCGCCATGGCGAAATGGCACTGACGCGCGACGGCTTTCCCTTGACGGTGCGCGACGGACGCTTGCGAGCGAGACAAACGCACGAGCAGCAAGCGCTCGAACACGCGCTCACGCTCGCCTGCGGCCACCCGCGCATGGCGCACCCGATCGCGCTGTCGGACGGCCCCGACCGGTTGCCCGTGACTTGCGTGCCGCTGACGCCGTCGCACCCGCTCGCGAGTCTCGACACGGTGCCGCTTGCGATGCTGCTCGCGCGCGCGGGCCCGGCCCAGCCGGCCGCCCGGGCGCAACTGCTCGCACATCTCTTCGGGTTGGGGGCTGCGGAAACGGATATTGGGCTGGCGCTGAGCGCCGGCCTGTCGCTCGACGAAATCGCGGCGCAACGGCGCAGCTCCATCCACACGGTGCGCTCGCAGTTGCGCTCCATCATGGCGAAAACCGGCGCCCGCCGGCAATCCGAACTTGTCAGCCTGCTGCACCGCGTGCCCGGCGTGCGCGTCGACCGCCCATGGGACGAATGACTTATTTGGCCGCGCGCAGCGCGGCAATGACCTCGCTGTGCCCCAGCACGGCGTCGGGCGCGTGCTGCAACGCCAGACGATAACGCTCCCCGAATTCCTTCGACGCCTCGCCCTGAAACAGCCCGACAGCGGTCTCGACGAGATCGCGCCCCGGCTCGGCCAAGGGCGGCGACTGTTCGAACCATTCGTCAAGCGCGACGATCAGCCGCGATAGCGGATCGAGCCAGCGAAACCATGGGTCTTCCGTCAACACTTGCACGAAGCGGCCCGTCGGTACCGGGCCAAAGACGTTTTCGTATTGCTGCCGATCATGCGTGATCAGGATCTTGTGCTGATGCAGGAGCGCCGTGCGCAGCGCGCGCAGCGACACCTGGGCCGCCGCATCGGCGGGAGGGCCGGCCGGTTTGGCGCCGGATTCGTCGTCGGCGGGCGGAACGGCAGTCGAGTCGGTCATGGCGGCACTCTCTGGGAATTTAGGACTTTGCCCATAGCCAGCGGGCGACATCATGACGATACTACATCCGTCCCGAGAATCGACGGGACCAGGCCTTCAACTTCCCCGTGGGGGGTCTGCTTCCTCACCCGCCCTCGTGGCGGGTTTTTTTGTCAGAACGGCACGGAGAGTTTCGCGTCGACTGACCGGAAGCGGTACGACCATCCCGGCGGACCGCTCGACGACGGCATCCACGGCGCGGCGAAGCGTTGCATCACCGACAGGTCCAGTTTGCTCCGGCCAAAATAGTGCTGATGGCTAAGGCCAACCTCGGCGAATGTGTCGTACGAGCGCTGTGCCGACGCATCCTCGTAACGATTGCGGTTGTAGCGCAGCTCGACCCCGGTGGTCCCGTTCGCGGTGATGTCGAACGCCCGGCGCACCCGCCATTGCAGGCTCTGCCCTTGGCTCGTGCTTGACGCCATCTGGTCTGTCGACGCCTTCGCCGATCCCTGCAAGCCCACCGTCCAGTCGGCGTCGATCGGCAACGTGTAGCTGGCGGTCAGGTCCCGATTGGTCGAATCGCGGCGTGCGTTCTGCAAGTCCTGGCTCAGCGTGGAGTTCAACCGGCCGCCCATCCCGAGGGGATTGTTCAGGAGCAGATTGGCGGTGCCCTGCATCTTGCCGGTCGTGGTCATCCCGGCATTGTTCATGGCGACGTTGAACGTGTACGGCGCTTCGTTAAGCACCTGAAATCCGACGGCGCCCTCGCCCCGCGTCTTGCTGCGCGAGGCAGTCAGCGGCAGATTCTCGCGCTGCACGTAAAGCCCCTGGCGCATCAACACCCGGATATTGCGCGTGGCGAAGCTTTCGGTCGGCGCGATGCCCCGCAAGCACGCGCCCCGGGCGATGAACGCGTTCGGCTTCGCCACGTCCTGCGGCAGCGGCGCCGTCGCGGGATCAGCATACAGGGCGGCGGTCGCCGCCGCCGCGGCCTCGGCTGCGGCAACGGCCGCCGGATCGGGGGCCTCGGGCGCACCTTTGCCGGTCGCGCTCAACGCGTTGGCCGCATCATCTGCATTGGCCTGCGCCATCGCCGCGACGCCCTCGGCGTTCTGGCTCGCGGCCGTCGCCGAAGCGTCAGACGCGGCAGACGCGGCAGACGCGGTTGACGCGGTTGACGCGGCAGACGCGGTTGACGAGGTAGATGGGGGCGTTGCGGCAGATGCGGCGCTTGGTTCAGACGCGACAGATGTCGCAGGCGTTGCAGATGCCGCAGATGCCGGCAGCTCGCCGGCCGAATCGCGAGCCGAATCGCGAGCCGAATCGCGAGCCGAATCGCCAGCCGCAGCCGTTGCGGCGTCGCCGTCTCGCGCAGGCAGCGCGTTTCCGTTGTCCGTCGCCGCGCGCTGCGCCGCCTCGCGGTCGATGGCGGCAGCAACCGCCGCCGGATCGGCGCCGGCGAACAGCGCAATCGGATCCCGGCTTGCCTCCGGATCAGGAGGCGGCGGTTCCGGCATCACAAAGTATTCAGGCGCAAGCCCGCGCTCCCACAAACCGTAGGCCAGCGCATTCTGCTCTGTGAAGCAAGGCGGATTGGCAGCCGCCCATCCCGATTGTGCGTGCGCGCCGGATGCCCAAAGGCTCACGGCCACGGCGACCAGCGAGGTCATCCGGCCTTGGCGCACCGCCATTTTTACCGTCATACGAAAACCCGTGGCACGCCCCTTGGCAGGCCGCGCCGACAGGCGCCGGAAGACGCGCTGACATCGAGCGGAGGGGGGGCGGGCGATTGCGAAAACACGCTTATTTTACGGCGATTGCCCACCCGGCTCCAATCAATTTACCTCGCGAAATTCCGGGAACTCTTGCCTCATATTCCGCTCATAACGCATGACTTCCCCTGTAGTGACTTTCTGCCCGCCTCGTGCGGGCATTTTTATTGGCGCAGACGCCCGCGCACGCGATCGTATAATGCGCCTCTCGATCTCACCAGAACGGCGCCGCCATGAACGGCCGCCACGCCCCGCATTCATGAACCCTGCGCCCGCCGGCCACCGGCAACTCTTGCGCCTTGCCATCCCGATCGTGCTGGCCAACCTGACGCAACCGCTGCTGTCGGCCGTCGACACGGCTGTCGCCGGCCACCTCCCGGGCCCGGCCTATCTTGGTGGCGTCGCGCTGGGCGGACTGTTCTTCAATCTCGTGTTCTGGGGGTTCTCGTTCCTGCGCATGGGCACCACCGGCCTTGCCGCGCAGGCGTTCGGCGCGAACGACGCCGTGCGGTTGCGCGACACGCTCTGGCGCGCGCTGGCGCTTGCCGGTGTCATCGGCGCGGTACTGGTCCTCGCCCGCGCACCGCTGATCGCGCTGGCGCTCGACTGGCTCGGCGGCAGTGCCGACGTCCGGCGGCTCGCCACGCAATACTGCGAGATCCGCATCTTTGCCGCACCGCTAGCGCTCGCCAACTATGTCGTGCTCGGTTACCTGCTCGCTTGCCAGCGAGTGCGCCGGGGGTTGTTCGTGCAGGTGTTCATCAACGTGGTCAACATGATCGCGGTGCTGGCTTTCGTACGCGTTCTCGGCTGGGGCGTGTCCGGCATCGCCGCCGCCACGGCGCTCGCCGACACGCTCGGCTTCATGTTCGGGGCATGGCTGCTATGGGCGGCCCGCACACCGCATCTGCCGCCGCCGCGCCTATCGGCGCTACTGGCGCGCGCGGCACTGTGGCGTCTGTTCCGCCTCAATCTGGATATCTTCCTGCGGACGCTTTTCCTGCAACTGGCGTTCGCCTGGTTCGCGCGCGTCGGCGCACGCCTGGGCGACCTCACGCTCGCGGCAAACGCGCTGCTGCTCAATTTCCAGACGTTCATGGCGTACGGAATCGATGGCTTCGCACACGCTGCCGAGGCGCTCGTCGGCGCGTACATCGGTGCGCGCCAGCGCGCGCCGCTGTTGCGCGCAATCCGGCTGTCAACGGGCTGGGCCTTCGGCTGCGCGTTGGGCTTCGCCGTCGTCTACGCGCTATGCGGGCCGGCCATCATCGATACCTTGACAGACCAGCCGGCGTTACGCGAGGCGGCGCGCCGCTTCCTGCCGTGGGCGATCGTCTCGCCGCTCGTGGCCGTGTGGTGCTTCCAGCTCGACGGCGTGTTCATTGGCGCGACACGCACGCGCGAGCTGTTGAGTTCATCGCTGATTGCACTGATCGTCTTCGCCGCGTTGCTGCCGTGGGTTCAGGACGCCTGGGGCAATCATGGCCTGTGGGCCGCGTTGATGGTGTTCATGGCGGTGCGCGGCGTTGTCCTTGGCGTGCTGTTGCCGCGCGTGTGGCGCGGACTGCCGGCACTACCGGCCGGCACGTCCGCACACTAACCCCCCCGCCCTATACCGTCACGCGGCCGATCAACGCCAACGCCTGACGGTGCAACGCCGGATTGGCGGCGGCGAGCACGCGGCCCTGCGAGGCCAACGTCAGCGGCTGGCCGTCCCAGTCGGTGATGATGCCGCCGGCGGCCTCGATCACGGGCGCCAGCGCCAGATAGTCGTAGGTCTGCAACCCGGCTTCCATCACCAGTTCCACATGACCGCTCGCAAGCAGTCCATACGCATAGCAATCGCCGCCGTACCGCCGGTGGCGGGTCGCGGCGGACACGCGCCCGAACGCAGCGAATTCCGTCTCACTGAAAATGTCGGGCGACGTCGCGTAGACGGTCGCGTCGGCCAGCGCCGCGACCGGGCTTGTCGCGCATGGCGCCCCATTGAAACGGGCGCCGCCGCCGTCGCCCTGCATGCCGACCCAACGCTCGCCGGTCGCCGGAATGTCAATCACGCCAAGCACCGGGCGGCCGTTGCGCAACAGGGCCAGCAACGTGCCCCACAGGGGATGCCCGGTAATGAAGCTGCGGGTGCCGTCGATCGGATCCACGGACCAGACAAACTCCGCGTCCGGCCGCGTCTTGCCGAACTCCTCACCCCAAATGCCGTGCGCCGGGTACGTTTGCATGATGCGCGCGCGCAACGCCGTCTCGACCTCGCGGTCGGCGATGGTCACGGGACTCTCGTCTGCCTTGGCTTCGATGTCGAGCCGGCGGCGGAACCAGCCGAGTGACAACGGACGGACGGCGTCGGCCATGGCTTCAGCGAAAGCGGCATATTCCGCGTAGGCGGCGTGGGCGGCAAACCCGGTGGAAACGGCACGATGGTGCGACATGCAAGGCTCCTCAATGAACGATGGCGACAATTGCCACGAATCGCCCATTATCGCCAATTCTCGTGACGTTGTTACGTCCGCGTACGGAAGCCGCGGAATTTGTTATGCTCGCGGCCTGAACGATTCTTCCTTTTCCCATTTCATGCTCTCCGGCCGCGGTGTGATGCTTTCGGTCTCGGCTTCGGTCATGTTCTCGGTCATGCCCGCCATCGTGGCGCAGCTGGCGCCGTTGACCGGACTCGACGTGTTCGCCTGGCGCATCCTGCTCACCTTGCCCGGCACGCTGGTGCTGCTCACGGTGCTGGGCCGCTGGCCGGTGTTCGCCCGCGTGCTGGCCCGGGTGCTGCGCGCCCCGAAGCTGATGGCCGGCGTGCTCGCCTGCGCGGCATTGCTCAGCGCCCAACTGTGGCTGTTCGTTTGGGCGCCGCTGCAACAGCGCGTGCTCGACGTTTCGCTTGGCTACTTCCTGTTGCCGCTGTCGATGGTGCTCGTCGGCCGTTTCGTCTACGGGGAACGCCTTCACGCACTGCAATGGAGTGCACTGGCCATCGCGGCGATCGGCGTCGCGCATGAACTTTGGCTGACCCGCGCGATATCGTGGGTCACGGCGCTGATCGTACTCGGTTATCCGCCCTACTTCATGCTGCGGCGCTGGCTGCGCTTCGACGCGCTGGCCGGTTTCGTGCTGGAACTGATCTGCATTGCGCCGTTCGCCATCTGGGCGCTGTGGGGCGGCCCGGGCGCCGATCCGGCGCTGCTCGCGCAGCCGCGCTTCTGGCTGTGGCTACCGGTGCTCGGCCTGCTGAGCGCGACCGCGATCGCCGGCAACCTCGGCGCGAGTCGGCTGCTGCCGCTTGGCCTGTTCGGCATCTTCGGCTATGTCGAACCCGTCTTGCTGTTCGCCGTGTCGATCGTGGTGCTGGGCGAACCGTTCAGTGCGCAGGGATTATGGACGCATGGCCCGATCTGGGTGGCAGTGGCGCTGGTCGTCAGCGACAGCCTGCTCACGTTGCGCCGGCAGGCCATGCTGCGCTGAGGCCCGCGCGATTCGGGTGACATCCCAAGCGCAGGGGCGGTCCCGCGCGGTATACTGCTTCGGCATACTGGCCGGGCATCGCTCACGCCCCGGGGACTTCACGGATAGGGCCGAGCGGTGTCGTCTTCTTCGCGAGCATTCCAAAAAATTCATGAAAAAGCTTGTCCTGATCGGCACGCTGTTGTTGAGCGCGTGCGGCACCAACGCCCCGCTATTTACGTCCGACGGACGCCCCACGCAGCAAATCCAGTGCGCTGCGGCGGCAAACCAGCGCGACAGCCAGGCGTCGCTCGACTGCGACGCACGGGCGCGCAGCCTGTGCGGGGGCGGCGACTACGAAACGCTACGCCGGACGCCGGAATACGGCGCGCTCACGGTGCTGTTCGCCTGCTCGCGCGGTTCGTAATACGATCGAATTGCCGGTAAGCGCGCGGAGCCCTTGCGCGAGATCGGGCACGGCGTCCCGCATCGGGTGACATGCCGGAGCGCAGGTGGGAGAATGAAATCACGGGATTCTCCCCGCGTGAGGACACCATCATGTATGAACGCATTCTGGTCTCGATCGACGGCAGCAACCCCTCGAACCGCGCCATCGACGAAGCCGTCAAGCTGGTGGGTTTGAGCCACGGCCGTATCCGCCTGGTTTCCGTCGTGCCATCGCTCGCGAATGTTTATGCCGCAGGCGCGTATAGCGGGTTCGTGCCGGTCGAAAGCGAGGGCACCTTCGAGCAGGAAACGAATGAAATTCTCGCCAGGGCGCAGGCCGATCTGAAGCAGCGCGGTATCGAAGCGGAGACGAAACTGATCTCGCTTGACTCGGGCACCCACGAGATCGCCGATGTCGTGCTGCACGAGGCGCAGGACTGGGGCGCCGACGTCATCGTGCTCGGCACGCATGGCCGCCGCGGCGTCACGCGCCTGCTGCTCGGCAGCGTCGCCGAAACCCTGCTGCGCATCACGACCGTGCCGCTTCTGCTGGTCAAGGCCGGGGACACGTAAGCCGCCGGCGCAAACGCGATTCGTGCCGCCGGCTCGCTCGACGGACCCCGGCGCAGACACGCCGCGACGCACTCAGGCGCCGCGCTGACGATTTGCGCGCAGCAGCGCCTTCGAGATGATGCGGGCTTCCGGCGCCGCGCCGCCGTGCTGCCGCTGAATGCTGTCGCGGAAAAAGCGGCGCGTTTCGTCGGCGACCACTTCCCGCTCGTTGTCCATCGTCACAATGTGATAGCTCTCGGCCAGCAGGTACTTCTGCTTGTGTGCCGAGGACACGCCTTCATGCACGATGCGTGCGTTGTGCGGACTCGACGTATCGTCGTCCACGGCATGGATGACAAGACAATCGGCCGTCACGCGATGCAGGTTGCGCCGCACGTGCGACGCCAGGCGGCGTGCGTGGTACAGATGCGGCAACGGCAGCGCCGCCGCGCCGATCTCCGAGGCTGCATGCTGCGACATCGATTTCTCGATGCGCGCACGCAGCGATTCATTTTTCAGTCCGAACGGACTCGTTTCCTTGTATTTGTAGATGTGCCGCAGCGGCGTGTGATAGCCGAAATCGATCAGCGGGTAATACCACGGGATCGTCCAGCCGTCGTACATCAACGTGACGGACAGCAGGGACAGCGACGTTACGGACGGCTCTTCCTGCGCGATCGCCAGACACAGCGTCGCGCCGATGCACAGTCCGCACAACGACACCGTCGCGTGTGTCTGCTTCAGCTTGAGGTACTCGGCGCGCGCTGCCTTGATCCACGCACGCCAGTCAGTGCACGGGGTGCCGAGACCGTAGCCTGCAATGTAGGGCACGGACACGGTATAGCCGTCACGCTGCAATGCCTTGGCGACGTAACGCATTTCCAGCGGCGTGCTGCAAAGGCCGGGCAACAGCAGCACCGCGTTCGGGCCGCCCTGGTAATGAATGTCGGTCTGGAACACGTTGCGCCCTCAGTTGGTCGCGCGCGCCGCGCGCTTTGGCGATGCGTCGGCAGTGACGGACGCGGGCGCGGACGTCGTGGCGGGCGGCAGCGAACGCCGGCGCAGGATCGTGAAGGTGCCGAGGGCGGCATGGAAGAACTCCAGCTCACACGTCAGCAGGTCATAACCGCCGCGAGCGTTGCGCACACGCAGCGTGTAGGCGCCGCGCGCCGGCATCGGCAAAGACGCATCGAACAATCCCGCCATGCGCGCCGCGTCATCGGGGTGCAACTGACCGCGCAGGCCACTGCGCTGCAACTCTTCCGGCGCAGCGCCGCTGTACCGGCGGAACCGTTCATCGAGATACTCGTAACGTAGCGCGGGGTTGGCAATGTAGAACACGGCGTCGAGATGGCGCGTCAGATAGGTCATCAAGGCGTTCCCGAGCTTGACAGAATCCGCCAGCACCAGACGCTCGTTGTCGGCGCGCAGCAGCATTTCATAGCGCGTCTGCGACACCTCGGCAAGCAACTCGGCGCGATATTGTGCGCGGCGCAGCCATTCGATCAGCGCGACGGCCAGCGGCGCGATCAACAGGAAGCCGATAACGATCAGCACGTCGCGCCGGTCGAGCGTCGTCACGTCCCGAAACGGCGGCACGAAAAAAAAGTCGAAAATCGGGATGCTGATGAACATCGCCAGGATCGCCGGCCCGAGTCCCCACAGGAACTCGACGATAATCGCCGCGCATACGAACATGACGCCCGGCATTGCGCGATCGAGTATTGGATGCAGCAGGCTACGCACCAGGAAGGCGGCGAACACCACCATCAGTGCCCCGACATACCGTCGAGCCCCGGGTTCCGCCCAGCGACGGGCGTTTCTGATTTCCATTTTTCTTGGCCGGCGCGAGTGCCGGCGGCGGTGCGAACAAAAGCAGATCATTCCCGCAACGGGAATTATTACAAATGATTATCGCACGACCGCACCCTCCGCGGGCAAGCCGTCCGACCGGTTGACTGACAGTGCGGGACGCGCCGCCCTCGCCCCGACGGCCCCGCACGGGCTCAGCGCAGCATGAACGACATGGCGGAGAGCGAGTTCAGGATGCGCACGGCCGCCTCGACCGTCTGGGCCGTGAATTTCAGCGTCACGCCATCGACACGTTCGAGCGACGGCCACTGGCAGAACAGATCGGCCAAGGCCGTCGTCTGCGCCTGCAGACGGACGTCGACCGGCACCGCCACCCGCCGGGGCTGCCAATTGCCCGGCGCCGCCAGGACCTCGCGCGCTGCCGCCGAGATGGCCTCGCGCGCCGCCTGCGGGCTCAGCGTCATCCCCGTGCCCTGCCCGTGCGCGCGTTTCACCTCGACGAAGCGCGCATGGGGGAAGAGCGACTGCGTTTCCTCGCAGAAAACGTCGTCGCCGCTGCCCAGCACGACCGGCACACCGCGCTCGCCCGCGAGTGCGCCATACAACCCCGCCTCGCCGACCTCTTCGCCGGCGAGCCAGACGCGCGCGAAAGCGAAGCTGTTAATGGTGTGCGCGAGCACGCTCCGGCTTTGCGAGCGTCCGTGATAGCCGATCAGGAACACCGCGTCGCAGCCGCATTCGAGTCCGGCCATCATGCCCAGATAGCGCGGCTTGCCGAGCACAAGCTTCACGCGCGAATCGAGTTCGTCGGGCAGCAGATTGCGAAAGCCGCCGTGCGAGTCGTTGACGATCACTTCCGTCGCACCGCCCGCAAACGCGCCTTGCACGGCCGCGTTCGCTTCCAGCGTCATCCAGCGTCGCGCGCGTTCGTATTCGCCATTGCCCGCGCGTGTCTGCTCGGCGTGAAAAACGCCGGCGACGCCTTCGATGTCGGCAGAAATCAGGATACGCATGTGTCAGTCCAGTTCAGTGACGCCCGACTGCGCCGGTCCGGCGGATCGGGCAAAATACTCAGGGCGCAGCCTCCAGCGCGGTCCAGTCGGGCGCCTGCTGCGTGAATCCGTGACGCACATGGCCGTCGCGGCCCGTCACCGTTTCCGCGGCGAACAGCGCATGCAGGATCGCCTGTTCGATCGCGTCGGCCGCCGCCTGGAACAAGGGGTCGAGCGTCGCATCGGGCAACAGCGGCGGGGTCTGCGCCGGCACCGCCGCATCGTGGGGCACGGTATAGGCAGTGGAGAACGCCAAGGCGATATCGCCGCTGCCGTGGCCGTAAACGGACCCCGTGCGCGCCAGGCCCGCCCCGGCGCGCTTTGCCAGCCGGCGCAACTGACGCGCGTCGAGCGGCGCATCAGTCGCCAGCAGCAAGATGATGGAGCCGCGCTCAGGGGTGCCGGCGTCACTCGGCAGACGGGCCGCGAGCGCCGCACCGACACGCCTTCCGGCGATTGTCATCTGCGCGAGCTTGCCGAAATTCGAGAGCACCAGCGCACCGACCGTGCACGTGCGCCCCGCCGTTGCCACGACACGTGAGGACGAGCCGATGCCGCCCTTCATCTCGAAACAGGACATCCCGCGACCGGCCCCGACGGCGCCCTGCGCAAACACCGGCGACGCGGCGGCGCACGCCTCGGCGTAATGCGACTCGGCGACGGCGAACGCCTGCATGTCGTTCAGGAAGCCGTCATTGCACTCGAACACCAGCGGGTTGACGGACGGCCACGCCCGGCCGATCTCGGGGTTTGCCGCGACGGCCCGACGAATCTGCGCCGTCGCGACCGTGCCTACGGAGAAGGTGTTCGTCAGCGCGATCGGCGTCTCGAGCACGCCGAGTTCGTCGACCTGCACCAGGCCAACGCTCTTGCCGAAACCGTTGATGACGGCCACCCCCGCCGGGACTTTCTCCCGAAACGGATCGCCTGCGTGGGGATGGACGACCGTCACGCCCGTTTGCACGGGCCCATTCGCCAGCGTCGCGTGACCCACGGTCACGCCGGCCACGTCGGTGATGGCGTCGCGCGCGCCTGCCGGCAGCAAACCGACATGCGGCGCGTTCATTGCCGGTCCAGCTTCGGATCGAGCGCGTCGCGCAGACCGTCGCCGAGCAGGTTGAAGGCGAGCACCGTCAGGAAAATGGCGAGGCTGGGGAACAGGGCGATGTGCGGTGCATTGACCATGTCGGCACGCGCTTCGTTGAGCATCGCGCCCCACTCCGGCGTCGGCGGCTGCGCGCCGAGTCCGAGGAACGACAAGCTCGCGGCGGTGATGATCGACGTACCGATGCGCATCGAGAAATAGACGATGATCGACGAGACCGTGCCCGGCAGGATATGGCGCATGATGATCGTCCAGTCCGAGGCGCCGATGCTGCGCGCCGCTTCGATATACGTCAGATGCTTGAGCACCAGCGTATTGCCGCGCACGAGGCGCGCGAACGCCGGGATCGAGAAGATCGCCACGGCCACGATCACATTGATCATGCCGCTGCCCAGCACCGCGACCACGCCGATGGCGAGCAGGATCCCCGGGAAGGCGAACAGCACGTCGGAGATCCGCATCACGATACGGTCCCACCAGCCCTCGTAATAGCCGGCGAGCAGGCCGAGCACCGTGCCGATGACTGCGCCGAGCGCGACCGAGCCGAAACCGGCGGCCAGCGAAATGCTCGAGCCGGCCAGCACGCGGCTGAAAATATCGCGGCCCAGCGAATCGACGCCGAACCAATGCTTGAGCGACGGGCCGGCGTTCAGCGCGTCATAGTCGAAGAAATTCTCCGGGTCGAACGGCACGATGTGCGGCGCGAGGATCGCGACGATCACCAGCAGCAGCACGAACGCGCCTGCGACAAGCGCGATATGCTGTTTGCGGAACTTGCGCCAGAATTCGCGCCACGGCGTGCGTACGCGGGCGGGCGCGGCGGCTGCGGCGGTTTGGCCGGCGCCGGCTTCGATGGGGTTGCTCGTTGTCATGGCGCGCGCCTCACTTGTAGCGGATGGTCGGGTTGATGACGGCGTACAGCACATCGACCACGAGGTTGATCAGGATGAACTCGAGCGAGAACAGCAGCACCTCGGCCTGGATCACCGGGTAGTCGCGCATCTCGACCGAATCGACCAGCAAACGTCCCAGCCCCGGCCAGTTGAACACGACTTCCACGACGATCGAGCCGCCGAGCAGAAAGCCGAACTGCAGCCCCATCATCGTGACGACCGGGATCATCGCGTTGCGCAAACCATGCTTGAACACCACACTGCGCTCATTGAGCCCCTTGGCGCGCGCGGTGCGGATAAAATCTTCATGCAGCACCTCGACGAACGCGGCCCGCGTAAAGCGCGCCATCACGGCCGCCACGGCGGCGCCGAGCGTGATCGAGGGCAGGATATAGCTCTTCCATGTATCGGCGCCCATCGTGGGCAGCCACCCCAATTGCACCGAGAACACCTCCATCAACAGCATGCCCAGTGCGAAAGCGGGAAATGAAATGCCCGAAACCGCCAGCGTCATGCCGAGGCGGTCCGGCCACTTGTTGCGCCAGACGGCCGAGGCCACGCCGATGCCCATCCCGAAGATGACCGACCAGATCATCGATAGCAGCGTGAGCCACAGTGTCGGCATGAACCGCATCGCGATTTCCTCGCTCACGGGTTGCTTGCTGCGCATGGACAGGCCAAAT
Source organism: Pandoraea terrae (assembly GCF_902459695.1). Lineage (GTDB taxonomy): Bacteria > Pseudomonadota > Gammaproteobacteria > Burkholderiales > Burkholderiaceae > Pandoraea > Pandoraea terrae. Next base: position 441,772 of record NZ_CABPRZ010000001.1, on the reverse strand, counting down.
TCGCCGCGCACCGCGTTCGTGATGAAGTGTGTGAATTGCGTGAGCAGGGGTCGATCGAGGCCAAGATCCTGGCGCACCAGCGCCACGGTGGCTTCGTCGGCCTGCGGACCCGCTGCCAGACGCGCGGGATCGCCGGGCAGCATATGCACGAAGGCGAACACCAGCACCGCCACGATCAGCAGCGTCGGGATCAGGCCAAGCAGGCGTTTGAGGAAATAATTAAACATCGCGGTCGGGGGCCCGTCAAAAATTCGTTGCGCAGGGCCGCGGCGGTGGATCTAGCGATCCCGCCGCCACGGCCGTGCGATACCACGTCTACAACACGAGTCCTGCAATAGCGCGCCTTGCGGCTTACTTCATCGAGATATCGGTGAAGTTGAACGAACCATCAGGCATCGTATACACGCCCGACAGATTCTTGTTGCGCGCGTACAGCAGCTTCTCGGTCGCGAGGAAGACCCACGGCGCGTCGGCCCAGATCTTGTCCTGCGCGTCCTTGTACAGCTTGGCCTTCTCGGCGCGGTCCGTCGTCAGCAGCGCTTTGCTGATATCCGCATCCACGGCGTCGTTCTTGTAATACGCCGTGTTGAACAGCTTCGGCGGGAACGATTCCGATGCCAGCAGCGGACGCAGCGCCCAGTCCGATTCGCCGGTCGACGACGACCAGCCGACGTAGTACATCCGCACCGGCGCCGTTGCCGGATCCTGCGCGCTCTCCACGCGTTCGACGCGCTGACCGGCTTCGAGCGCCTGCACCTGCGCCTTGATCCCGACTTGCGCCAGTTGTTGCTGCACGAACTGGATCACCTTCTGCGCCGTCGTGAACGTGTAGGCCGACCACAGCACCGTCTCGAAACCGTTCGGATAACCGGCCTCCTTGAGCAGTTCCTTCGCCTTGGCGGGGTTGTACGGCCACGGGCCTGTCTTCTCCGCGTAGTCGACGCCCTTCGGCACGACGCCTTCGGCCGGGATGGCGTAGCCCGAGAACGCGACCTTCACGAGCGCTTCCTTGTTGATCGCGTAATTGAGCGCCTGGCGCACCTTCGGATTGTCGAACGGCTTTTGCTTCGTGTTCAGGCTGATGTAACGCTGGATGATCGACGGGCCGGCGATGACGTCGACCTTGCCGCCGGTCTTCAGGCCGTCAGCCTGCTCGTACGGCACCGGATACGCGAAACCTGCCTCGCCCGTCTGCATGACGGCTGCACGCGTATTGTTGTCGACGACCGGTTTAAACGTGATCGTGTCGACTTTCGGATAGCCCTTCTTCCAGTAGCCGTCGAACTTCTTCACCTTCACGTGATCCGTGCGGTTCCATTCGACGAACTCGAACGGGCCCGTGCCGACGGGATGCGAGGCGATGTCCTTGCCGTACTTCTTCAGCGCTTCGGGCGAGATGATCACGGCTGACGGGTGCGCCAGCGTATTGATGAACGGCGAGAACGGCTCCTTGAGCGTGAACTTGACCGTGGTCGCGTCCACGGCATCCGTCTTCGCGATTTCCTTGTACAAGTTGTAGCGCTTGAGCTTGCTGTCGGGGTTCGTCACGCGGTCGAAGTTGGCCTTGACGGCGGCGGCGTTGAATTCCGTGCCGTCCTGGAACTTCACGCCCTTCTTCAGCTTGATCGTGTACACCAGGCCGTCCGGCGAGACCGTGTAGCTGTCGGCGAGGACATTGATCATCTTCATGTCCTTGTCGAAGCCGAACAGGCCTTCGTAGAACGACTTCGCAACGGCTTGCGACAGCGTGTCGTTGGCGTCGTACGGGTCCATCGTCGTAAACGTCGACTGGACGGCCATCACGACGTCCTTCGCGGCGAACGCCGGCGCGGCGGACAACGTGGCACCGGCCACCATGGCGGCCGCGAGCGCCGTCTTCAGACGTAGGCTCAGCAAAACGGTTTTCGACATCTGACTCTCCTTCTGGTCTGACAAAATCCCGCCGGACGCTGCGGCCCGGACGGACGGGTTTTCCTGCTTCAATACGCCCCGGCGACGCGATGACGCGCGACGAAGTGATTCGGCCCGACTTCCACGAGCGGCACAACGACCGGCTCGTCGCCGACGGCACGGATCGGGCTGGGAATTTCCTCGGTGAGCAGATCGCGCTTCAGGTGACGACGCGACGGATCCGCGATCGGCACCGCAGCCATCAGCTTCTTCGTATAGGGATGCTGTGGATTCTCAAAAATGGCGCGGCGCGGGCCGATCTCCACAATTTGTCCGAGGTACATCACCGCCACGCGGTGACTGATGCGCTCGACCACCGCCATGTCATGCGAGATGAACAGGAACGCGATGCCGAATTCCTTTTGCAGATCCAGCATCAGGTTGATGATCTGCGCCTGCACGGACACGTCGAGCGCCGACACCGACTCATCGGCGACGACCACCTTCGGATTGAGCGCCAGCGCGCGCGCAATTGCAATCCGCTGGCGCTGGCCGCCCGAGAACTCGTGCGGATACCGTTGCGCATAATCGGCGGGCAGTCCAACGCGTTCGAGCAGCGACGCCACGCGCGCTTCCGCTTCCGCTCCCTTGGCGACACCGTGCACCAGCAGCGGCTCCATGATCGAGAACCCGACCGTCACGCGCGGATCGAGCGACGCGAACGGGTCCTGGAAAATGAACTGGATATCGCGGCGCAGGTGTTGCAGCGAGCGCCCCGCGAGCGCTTCGATCTTCTGCCCTGCGAACTCGATCGAGCCGCCCTGGCTGGCCACGAGCCGAAGCAGCGCGCGGCCTGTCGTCGACTTGCCGCAGCCCGACTCCCCGACCAGGCCGAGCGTTTCGCCCGGACGCAGATCGAAGCTGACCCGCTCGACCGCATGCACGCGGCGCGTGACACGTCCGAACAGACCGGTGGGAACATCGAAACGCGCGATCAGATCGCGCACCCGCAGGATCGGCGCCGCGTCGGGCGCGACCGTCGCTTGCGGCGTTTCGGCGGCCGGCTTCGTCCCGGCGGGCGCATCGTAGCGCAGCAGCGGAAAATGCGCGGGCAGATCCGTGCCGGCCATCGATCCCAGACGCGGCACCGCCGACAGCAGCGCCTGCGTATACCGTTCGCGGGGGGCGGCGAAGACCGCGTCCGTCGTGCCCTCTTCCACCTTGTCGCCGCGATGCATGACCAGCACGCGATCGGCCACTTCTGCGACCACGCCCATGTCATGCGTGATGAACACCACGCCCATGTGCATTTCTTCCTGCAGCGCGCGGATCAACTGGAGGATCTGCGCCTGGATCGTGACATCCAGCGCCGTGGTCGGCTCGTCGGCGACGAGCAGTCCGGGCTTGCACGACAGCGCCATCGCGATCATCACCCGCTGCCGCATGCCGCCCGAGAGCTGATGCGGAAAACGCCCCAGCACCCGCTTCGCTTCCGGAATGCGCACGAGTTCGAGCATGCGCAACGCTTCCGCGCGCGCTGCGGCCGCGTCCTTGCGCTGGTGCAGCCGGATCGATTCCGCGATTTGCTCCCCGACCGGGAAGACCGGATTGAGCGACGTCATCGGCTCCTGGAAAATCATCGCCATGTCTGCGCCGCGAATCGAGCGCATCAGGCTGCCGCCGGCGCGCGTCAGGTCGACGAGCTGTCCGTTGCGGCGGCGCAGCGTCATATTGCCACTGACGATACGGCCACCGCCGTTCTCGACCAGCCGCATCGCCGCGAGCGACGTGACCGACTTGCCGGAGCCCGACTCGCCGACGATCGCGAGCGTTTCACCGCGGTCGACGTGAAACGAAAGATCGCGCACGGCCGTCACCGCGCGCTCGGACGTCGCGAACTGTACCGTCAGGCCCTCGACGGCGATCACACGCTCCGGGGGCAACGAAATCGTTGGGGTTGTCTTGCGATCTGCCACGCGCTACCTCGCTCTTGCTGGCCCTGCGATACCGGCGCGAGCTCGCCCGGCACCTGTTACGAACAGTCCCGCCAAGGACCGTCCCTCGTTGATGCTTACCTACCGACGCATTACGCGTGAATCGCCGTCATGGGCGCTTCACCCACGCGAGCCACGCCGCGATACATCCCTTCCGTGTTGAACGGCAGGCACACATTGCCGTGCGCATCGACGGCGATGAGACCGCCTCGGCCGCCGACGCTGGCGAGCTTCTCGCTGACCACGCGCGTCGCGGCGTCTTCGAGCGACAGCCCTGCGTACATCATGAGCGCGCCGACGTCATACGCGGCGACCGTTCGCATGAACGCTTCGCCCGTCCCCGTGGCCGACACGGCCGCGCTGGCATTATTGGCATAGCAGCCGGCGCCGATGATGGGCGAATCCCCGACGCGGCCGACGGCCTTGTTGGTCATCCCCCCGGTCGAGGTCGCTGCGGCGACGCGGCCATCCAGGTCGCAAGCGACGGCGCCGACTGTGCCCAACTTCGAATCCGGATCGATCGGTTCGTCACCGCCGTTGACCTTCAGCGGCATATCGTGATCCAGTTGCACGGCGGCAGCGGCGAGCGCGCGTTGCCACTGCGCGTAGCGGGCTTGCGTAAAGTAATAATCGGGCGTGACCGACGCGATGCCGTGCGCGTCGGCGAACGCTTCCGCGCCCTTGCCGACCAGCAACACGTGTTCACTTTTCTCGAGCACGGCACGCGCCGCGAGAATTGGATTACGGATCTGGTGGACGCACGCGATCGCACCGGCGTCGAGCGTCGTGCCGTCCATGATCGCCGCGTCGAGCTCGTGCGTGCCCGCGTGAGTAAACACAGCCCCGCGGCCTGCGTTGAAGCGCGGGCAGTCCTCGAGCAGGCGCACCGCTTCGGTGACCGCGTCGAGCGCACTGCCGCCGCTGGCGAGAATCGTTTGTCCGGCGCGCAGAATATCTGCGAGCGCATCGTGATAGGCCTTCACCTCGATGGCGGGCGTATCGCGGCTGATCGTGCCGGCGCCGCCATGAATGGCGATGACCGCGCGAGCGGGGGATTGCGTCATATCGCGGAGTCCTTCTTGACTTTGGCCGGCGGATTCGGCTTATCGTCCGTCGCGGCACGATTGCCGGGGCCGGGTTTGGCGGCGGCTGCGGTGGTCACATCGAGCCACGGCAGCAGGAAATCGGTCAATTCCGTGGTGCGTTCCACTGAGTGCTGCGCTTGCTGCGCCACCGCTTCGCACAGTGCGTCGATCATGGCGAGCACGCTGCTTTCCGAATTGCTGCCGATGCGGCGCGTCGCGCGCACGAACAGCGTGATGGCGCCGAGCGGCGCGAGTGGCGACGTCGGGCTATCGGTGATCACCAGCATCGGCACATTGCGTGCGCGCAGGCGGCGGCACAGCGTAACCGTGTCGATGACATAGCGGGGAAAGCCGAGTGCGATGACGAGATCGTCCTCCCGCAGCTTGAACAATTGACGGGCGGCGTGCGTGGAGCCGCCGGCGCCGACGACCGCCTGTACATTCTCGCAATAGGGATCGAGCCCGTGATGCAGCAAACCGGCGAGGTACCCGCTCGCGCCGAGCCCGAGAATATAGATACGGCGGGCCCCGAGAATCGCTTCGACGGCACGCTCGCAGGTTCCGGCGTCGAGTGCGCGGCGGGTCCACTCAAGATTCTGAATGGCCTGCGTAAGCGAATTGGCGATCAAATCACCGACGGAGGTGACCTGCGCCTTGCTGCTGCGCAGATTCTCGATCGGCGCGAGCGTGGCTTCGAAACCGCGCACCATGGCGGCGCGGCATTGCGGATAACCGTCGAAGCCGAGCGCGCGGGAGAAGCGATTCACGGTGGCGATGGACACACCGACGGCTTCGGCGAATTCGTCGATACGCATCGTGGCGGCCCGAAACGTATTGTCGAGCACGAACGCAGCCATGCGCTGTTGGGCACGGGTGAGTTCGGGCATGGCGCGCGCGATCCGCTCGGTCAGCGGCAAATCAGCGTCGGGGGCCGGAGAGACAATCTTCATCGGGACGGGGGAAACTCGATGTCAACGGGATGAAGAAAGTATATTTACATCCACAACCCTTCAAAAGAAAAAAAATAAGGCAAAACGGGGACGAGACATGTTCCCAAGACGTGTCAAACGCGGACAAGTCTTTGTTATCAAATGGTTTTTCGGATGAAAATCGAGGGTGCTTCGGGGCACCTAGGACATACCCGTATGGCGGTTCCTCGACAATGCATAAAACACCGTCTCAATTTGCCGGGCGTGCGCCCTCTCCAGCGCCCGGGGCCGCCAACGGAGCTACTTTTGCTGCGCAAAACCAGCGCCATTGCCGTCGTCGTGCATCGAGGGGAGCACCCGCGAGGCAAGCCATGCTGACAGTGATTGCGATGCTGCCCCCGGGCCGATGAACGACTGGGTCTCACGACACTTTGGCTGTAGGGACCGTCGCTGGGAGTGCCGCACTGGCGGCGGTTACGGAGGGCAAAGTGTCGCGTGGGGGAGTGTGAAGCGGGTCTTCGACGGACCGGGAATCAAAGGCACGGTAACGTCGGTGCCGTTTTATTGACCCTCCTGCAGCGGACGTGTGCTCCGGGAGCGGAAGGAGGGTCGATAAAGCGGCTGGCGCGAGCGCAGAAAGCGGGTCCTGCCTCGGATAAAGCGGCTGTCGCGAGCGTGAAAAGCGGGTCCCTACTCGGAAAAAGCCCCCCACTACGCCACACTGCGCACCACGCGATTACGCCCGCCGTCCTTGGCGCTGATGAGCGCCACGTCCGCTTCGGCCAACAACCTGCCGAGATCGCCATCCGCCCGCAATTGCGCAACGCCGATACTCACACACAAATCGTCTGTCAGCACCGGCACGGACGACATCGCCGCCCGCACCCGCTCCGCCACCTTCGAAGCCACCGCCAACGTTGCCCCCGGCAGTACGACCGCGAACTCGTCGCCGCCAAGCCGCCCCATGATGTCGCACGGACGCACATTCCCGCGCAGCACGTGCGCCACCATCGAAAGCGCCCGGTCGCCAGTGGCGTGACCGTACGTATCGTTGATTGCCTTGAACCGGTCGACATCCAGATACAACGCACACACCGGCGCTTCATGCGCGCGTGCCCGCGCAATTGCCTCCGTCGCCAGATGGGTGAAATGACGCCGCGTCCAGACACCGGTCAACGCATCGGTGTGCGCCTGCGCCCGCAACTCCATTTCCAGCGCGAAGTGCGCCCGCAAAATGCGCACGAAGTACGCATGGATCACGAACGCCGCCGATACCCCGATCCCGAGAAACAGCACCCCGCGCACCGTCAGATCGTACGAGCTCGGCACCAGCGCGAACAACAACGCCGGATAAAGTACCGCGCTGGCCATTGCCGCAGCGAACGTGCGCGGCGACGTCCAGACCGGACTGGTCGCCACCGGCAGCAGCCCGAACACCGGCACCGCCCACTCCAGACTCGCGCCGCCCGCAGCAACGAACAATACGACGCCCGCTTCGATGCTGAGCAAATGCATGAAACTCAGAATCAGGCCCGAACGATAACTGTGCTCGCGCCAGGCCACGAGCGCGATGCCCGTCAGCCACAACGAAACCATTGCGAGCCAGGACAGCCCGCCCACCAGAACGCCGGCCTGCCAGCCGATCACCACCGCGACGACAAACGCCCCCGTGCCGCACCCTGACAGTGCGCGCATGAGCGGCGTCAAATGGATAAGCTGGTAATGCGCGAAGGCTTCGGCATCCGCCGGCGGGGCAAGACGCAATACGGTAAGCAGTCGGTAGGACACTAGCGGGATCCGGTAAACGGCGGGCCCCCGCCGTTTCACTCGGCAGCAACCCGGCGCACCGCCTCGCGGCGGCGCCAATCGATATGGAGAACTGGGGAAACCTGGGACTGCAGCCGTTGCGGCAAGGCCCCCCCTGTCGAACGAGGCCCGATTCTACCCGCTTCTCACCCCGGGAAAAATATCGAGAACCGAATTCGTTCCCCATGGTCGAACGACGCATGCGGGGCCCAGAGGTCCAATGCGGCATAGCGACGCGGGCATCCGCCGCGCGCACGTCCGCCCCGGTAATCTGTACTGCAAGAGATTCGGTCGCACCGTCACCCGCCGGCATCCACCGCCGTAACGGCCGGTAACAAACCCGTAGCGGCATGCTTACATTCGCCCGCTATGCTGAGTTGCCCCTGCAGCAAAACGCACGTCAAGGAGCCCGTCATGTTGAGTCCGCACGAAATCGCCACACTGCTGCTCGCGGCCGCGTCGCTCGGCCCCGCTGATCTCGACGCGATCGATCCACCGGATCTCGCCGCACTGGAACAACAACGGCTCGTGGTACAAATCAGTTCCGCCGCCGGCGAGCCCCGCGTCGTCGTCACCGCCAACGGTCGCGAATTGCTGCGCCGGCTCGGTCTGCAAACGCCGCCGCCGGCGCGCACGTGCGCGACCGGCGGCGGCGCAAGCCTCGCCGGCGCGGCGCACGCCTCACAGCATCGCGAAGAACAGGCTTAAGCGCGACAGCACGATCACCGCAATCTGCATCAGCAGGAACAGCACCAGCGGCGACAGATCGAAGCCGCCGATCAACGGCATCACCCGGCGAATCGGCCGCAACATCGGATCGAGCAGATGCTGGAGAATCGGCATCGCCACCGAACGCGGATTGACCCACGACAGCACCGCCATCAAGAGCGTCAGCCACATCACCAGATTGACGCCCCACTTCAGCACCAATACCGCCGCCACGGCAAGACCGCGAGGAAAAACCGCCAGCGGCATGCCGCCCGCGACGCTGGTCATCAGTACGAGATAAATGATCGCGCAAAGCCACGCGCCGATCAGACACGCCCAATCGACGCCGCCCACGCCCGGTATCACACGGCGCAACGGCAAGACGAGCCAGTTCGTGACCTGAAACACACCCTGCGACATGGGATTGCGCGGCGGCAGGCGCGAAGCCTGCGACCAGGCGCGCAATATCAGCAAGGCGCCGAATAGGGAAAAAACGAGGTCAAGCAGCAGACGTGCGATGTCGACGAGCATCGGGACTCCAACGGTTGTGCGGCGGTCCGCAAAACCGGCATTGTCGCATGAGCCGATGTCAGGAATCCGCCGATTTCCCGAGATCGGCCAACGGATGCGATGCGGATGCCCATGGCGAGGTGAAAAATGCCTCGATCCGCGCCGGCGTCACCTGCGCCAAAGCGGCCGGACGCCAGCGCGGCTGCTTGTCCTTGTCAACGAGCAACGCGCGCACCCCTTCCATGAAATCGCCGTCCTCAAACGCGCGGTAACCCAGCCCCAGCTCGAGCCTGAAACAATCGGCCAGGTCCAGGCGGCGGCCCAACGCCAATTGCCGGTCCGTCACGCACATCATCAGCGGCGAGCGCGATTGCAACAGCATGAGGGTATCGCGCGCCCACGCCGAATCCGCATCAGCGGCCAACGAAGCCACAATCCCCGCGACGTCCGGCGCGCTGAAGTGACGGTCGACGGACACCCGCTCTCGCGCCAACGGCGGATCCTCGGCCCACGTGCGTCCCAGCGGCGCCAATGCATCGCGCAACTGGGCAAGCGGATCCGCCGTATTGCCCGCGTCCCAGTCGAGCGACCAGAGTCGCTCACGCACGTGGGTCGGCGCATCGCCCGGCAACCAGAGATCGGCCAGGCCGGCATAAAGCGCGTCCGCCGCGCCGATCGTTACGCCGGCAATCCCGAGATAGCGCGACAGCGTGACGGCGACCCGCCCCATGAACCAGCTCGCACCGACATCCGGGAACAGGCCAATGCCGGTCTCGGGCATGGCCAACCGCGTCTTGTCCGTCACCAGGCGCAGCGCAGCGCCCTGCGACAGGCCCATGCCGCCCCCCATCACTATGCCGTCGAGCAACGCCAGATACGGCTTCGGATAGCGGTGCGTCAAATAGTTGAGACGGTACTCGTCGACGAAGAATTCGTGGTGCAACGTGCCGCCCGTGAGGCGGCTGTCGTACAAGGCCCGAACGTCGCCGCCGGCACAAAACGCCTTATCGCCTGCGCCTTCGACGAGCACCGCCTTCACATCGTCGTCCGTGGCCCACGCGGTCATTTGCGCCGAGATCGCACGAATCATGCCGTGCGACAACGCGTTCAGTGCGCGCGGGCGATTCAGTGTCACCACGCCGATGCAGTTGACCACTTCGAACAGGACTTCATCTTGCGCCGCCACGGCGCCGTCATACAGGTTCACGCTGTCGTCTCCCGATGTCCTCAACGGTCCTGCCAGACCGGCGCGCGCTTCTCCAGGAATGCGTTGACGCCCTCCTGCTGGTCGGGCCCGTCGAACAAATCGACGAAACGCTCGCGCTCCAGCGCCAGCGCCGCGCGGCGCGGCACACCTTCGCGCGCCGCATGGATCAATTGCTTGCTGGCGGCTGTCGCGGCCGGACTCAACGCAACCGCGCGCCGCGCCATCGTCATTGCCGCTTCATACGCGCCGCCGGCCGGGGTCAATTCCTCGACCAGTCCAATGCGCAGCGCCGTCGCGGCGTCCACGCGCTCCCCCGTCAGGATCATCCGCTTGGCCCAACCTTCGCCGACCAGCCACGGCAGCGTCTGCGTGCCGCAACCGCAGGGCAGCAAACCCACCGCCGGTTCGGGCAGTGCCATTTGCGCCTGCGATTCGGCCACGCGGATGTCGCATGCCAGCGCGCACTCCAGTCCCCCCCCCATCGCATAACCGTTGATCGCGGCAATCGTGACGAAGCGCGCCTGCTGCAATGCCTCGAACGCCGCGCCGAAGCGTTGCGACATCAGGCGGGCGCGCGCACGGTCGCCATCGGCAAAGCTTTTCAGGTCGGCGCCGGCCGAGAAGAACTTCTGACCGTCGCCGGTGATGACCGCAGCGCACACCGAGCGGTTGGCGTCGAGTTCATGCACCAGTTGCGTCAGCTGCTCGAGACTCTCGGCGGTAAAGGTATTCGCGGGCGGGTTGCGCAACGTGAGCGTCGCGATGCCGCCGTCAATTTGGCAATCGATCATGGACGACTCCTGTCAGGCGTTGCCGGACTCGCCGGCACGGTAGAGGTTGACGATGGCCGAGAAGTCGAGCCCGCCATGGCCTTGCGTCGAGAACAACTGATAAAGCTGCTGCGCCAGCGCACCCATCAATACCGGCTGTTTCGCGGCCTTGCCCGCTTCGTTCGCGAGCCCGAGATCCTTGAGCATGAGATCGCTGCCGAAACCGCCCGTGTAGCCGCGTCCCGCCGGAGCGGTCTCGATCACTCCCGGCCAGGGGTTGTACGTGTCCGAGCTCCAGCAACGGCCCGTCGAGGTATTCAGCACCCCTGCCAGAACCTTCGCGTCAATGCCCAGCTTGTCGCCCAACGCCATCGCCTCGGCCACGCCGATCATCGAAATGCCGAGTACGAGGTTGTTGCAGATCTTCGCGACCTGGCCGTTGCCCGGGCCGCCGCAATGGACGATATTGCGCCCCATGCCGGCAAGCACCGGCTTGATACGCTCGAACAGTGCGTCGTCGGCGCCGACCATGAACGTCAGCGTGCCGGCCTGCGCGCCGCCTGTGCCGCCGGAGACCGGCGCATCGGCCATCTGGCAGCCCTTGGCATGGGCCGCCGCAATCACGTCGCGCGCCGTCTGCGGGTCGATCGTGCTCGAATCGATCAGAATCGTCTCCGGCTTCACGCCTGCCAGCACGCCCGTGTCGCCGAGATACACGGCGCGCACATGCACGGACGCCGGCAGCATCGTGATGACGATCCCGCAGCGCTCGGCGACCTCGCGCGGCGAGGCTGCGGTCTGCGCGCCCGCCGCCTCGAGCTCGGCCACCGCGCGCGGGTTGACGTCGCACACCACGACGTCGTGACCGGCACGGCGCAGATTGTGCGCCATCGGCGCGCCCATATTGCCCAGTCCGATGAATCCGATGGTCGTCATGAGGGCGCTCCGCTTACTTGAGGCTGATGGTCGTGTTGACGCCGGTGTCGGGCTCGTCGTCGAACCAGCGAGATGTCACGGTCTTCGTCTGCGTGTAGAACTGCACGACCTGCTTGCCGTAAGGTCCCAGATCCCCGAGCTTCGAGCCGCGCGAACCGGTAAAGCTGAAGTACGGCACCGGCACCGGAATCGGAATGTTGATGCCGACCTGGCCCACGTCGATCTCGCTCTGGAACTTGCGCGCCACCGCGCCGCTCTGCGTGAAGATGCCCGTGCCGTTGCCGAACGGATTCGCATTGACGAGTGCAATCGCCTCGTCCAGCGTGTCGACCTCCAGCGTCACCAGCACCGGCCCGAAGATTTCATCGGTGTAGATCGACATGTCGGTACGCACTTTCGCGAACACCGTCGGTCCGATGAAATTGCCGTCGGGGAATCCGTCGACCTTGACATCCCGGCCGTCCAGCAACAGCTCGGCGCCCTGCTTCTCGCCGGCCTCGATAAGACTCAGCACGCGCGCCTTCGCCGCGCGGGACACGACCGGGCCGACGTCGACACCGGGTGTCTGGCCCGAGCCGACCTTGAGCGTCTTGGCCTTCTCGACCATCGCCGGCAGCCATTCGCGCGACTTGCCGACCAGCACTGCGACCGACGTCGCCATGCAGCGCTGGCCCGCCGCGCCGAAAGCGGCGCCGAGCAAGGCGTTGATCGTCTGCGTACGATTGGCGTCGGGCATTACCACGGCGTGGTTCTTCGCGCCCATCATCGACTGCACGCGCTTGCCGTGTTCACTGGCCAGCCGGTAGACGTGCGTGCCGACGGCAGTCGAGCCGACGAACGAGATCGCCTTGACGTCCGGATGCACGCACAGCGCATCGACGGCTTCACGCCCGCCGTGAATCACGTTGAGCACGCCCGGCGGCACACCGGCTTCGAGGGCGAGTTCAACCAGTTCGACGGTTGACAACGGATCCTGCTCCGACGGCTTCAACACGAATGTGTTGCCGCAGACGATCGCCATCGGGAACATCCACAGCGGGATCATGGCCGGGAAGTTGAACGGTGTGATCCCCGCGCACACGCCGATCGGCTGGCGCAGCGTGTAGGTGTCGACGCCGCCGGCAACGTTCTCGGCAAATTCGCCGAGCTGCAAGGTGCCGATCGAACAGGCGTGCTCCACGACTTCCAGCCCGCGGATGATGTCGCCTTCGGCGTCGGGCAACGTCTTGCCCTGCTCGGCCGACAACGTGGCGGCGATGCGTCCGATATTGGCACGGATCAGCGCCTGGAACTTGAGCATGATGCGGTAGCGCGCGCCGATCGGCGTGGTCTTCCACGTCGCGAACGCGGCCTGTGCCGCAGCCACGGCGGCGCCGACTTCGTCCGCGTTGGCCAACGGTACACGGGCGAGTACGGCTTGCGTGGCCGGATTGACGATATCTCGCCATTCGCTCGCACGTGACTCGACCCATGCACCGTTGATCAGATGTTTGACGGTGGGCACAGCCTTGCCCGCCGATGCGCTCGCTGCTGTCATGTTCATCTCCTGAAATTGTTGTGGATCGCCGCGCCGCAGCCTTCGCCGCGACATTGGCCAAATCGTCAGCCGAGTTCGCGGGCGATCACCTGCCGCTGGATTTCACTGGTGCCTTCGTAAATCTGCGTGATGCGGGCGTCGCGGTAATAGCGCTCCACCGGATAGTCTTCGAGGTAGCCGTAGCCGCCGTGAATCTGGATCGCTTTCGAACTGACCCATTCGGCCAGCTCCGATGCGTACAACTTCGCCTGGGAAGCTTCGGAAAGACACGGCATCCCGTTCGTGCGCAGGTGGGCCGCATGGTGGATCAGGAAGCGCGCCGCATTGATGCGCGTGGTCATGTCGGCGAGAACGTTCGCGATGCTCTGATGCTCGCGGATCGGCTTGCCGAACTGATTGCGCTCGCCGGCATAGGCCAGCGCCGCCTCAAACGCCGCGCGCGCCACGCCGAGCGACAGCGCGGCGATGCCGATGCGGCCGCCCTCGAGATTCGACAGCGCGATGCGCAAGCCCTGCCCCGGTTCGCCCAGCAGCGCGTCGTCGCCGACCTCGCAGTCGGCCAGCGTAATCGGGCACGTGTCGGACGCACGGATGCCGAGCTTGTGCTCCGGATTGCCGACCTGAAAGCCGGGCGTATCCGTGGGCACGATGAACGCCGAGATGCCGCGTTTGCCCGCGGCCGGCTCCGTGACGGCGAAGACGATCGCCATCTTCGCGCGCCGTCCGTTCGTCACGAACTGCTTGCTGCCGTTAAGGACCCAGCGGCCGTCGCGGCGTTCGGCCCGCGTACGCAGATTGTGCGCCTCGGACCCGGCTTGGGGCTCTGTCAGGCAGAACGCGCCGATCTTTCGGCCTGCCGCGAGATCGGGCAGCCATGCGCCCTGCTGTTCATCCGTGCCGAACCGCAGGATGGGGCCGCAGCCCACGGAACTGTGAACGGACATCATGGTCGCCGTCGAGGCGCAACCGGCGGCAATTTCCTCGATGGCCAGCGCATACGCGGTGTAGTCGGTGTACGAACCGCCCCAGCGGTCCGGCACCATCATGCCGAGCAGGCCGAGTTCGCCCATCTGCGCCACGACGTCGTCGGGCAGATACCGCTCGCGGTCCCAGCGCGCGGCATTCGGTGCCAGCTGCTCACGCGAGAAATCGCGAGCCATGTCGCGAATCATGCGCTGTTCTTCGGTATGCAATTCCACTGCTGTCTCCTTGCCTGCTGCATTTGATGGCCAGTGTAGGCAACCCGGCGCGGCATCGCGATAGCGAAAACCGGCAAATTGCGTGAACGAAATTGTCATGACCGGATGGCTGGCGACTGGAAAAAACGGTCAATCGGTATGCGCGCTTTGGTCATTGCCGTATACGTCAATCAGCCCGTAGGATGGATTGACCGCCATCCCGCAGCAGACGGGCGGCGGGTGATCCAGGACAAGGCAATGACGGAGGAGCACCGCATGACTGCCACGACTGTTGACTACGCCGGCGCGTACCGCGATTTCGATTTCGACGCGGTCGTCCGCGCCACGCTGGACGGCGATCTCGATGCCATGAACGCATGCGTCGAATGCTGCGACCGGCACGCGCTGCCGGGCCGCATCGCACTCTTCTGTGAGGGCCGCGACGGCACCAGCCAGACTTACACGTTCAGCCAGTTGCAGGCGCTCTCCGCGCGCTTCGCCAACTTCCTCAAGTCGCAGGGCGTGCAGCCCGGCGACCGAGTTTCAGCGCTGTTGCCGCGCACCCCGGAGTTGCTCGTCACGATCCTCGGCACGTGGCGTGCCGGCGCTGTGTATCAGCCGCTGTTCACCGCCTTCGGCCCCAAGGCCGTCGAGCATCGCGTGCAAAGCGCGAAGAGCCGATTGGTGGTGACGGACGCGGCGAACCGGTCCAAGCTCGACGAAGTCGACCATTGCCCGACGGTCGTGACTGTCGGCGGGCCGCGCGGACAAGGCATTCAACGAGGCGATTTCAGCTTCTGGCACGAGGTCGAGCGGCAGCCCGCCGAGTTCGCGCCGGTGATGCGCCGCGGCGACGATCCCTTCCTGATGATGTTTACGTCGGGGACCACCGGCGCGGCCAAGCCGGTGATGGTGCCGCTGCGTGCGATCGTGGCGTTCGTCGGCTACATGCGCGACGCCGTGGATCTGCGCCAGACCGACATGTTCTGGAACATCGCCGATCCGGGCTGGGCCTATGGCCTGTACTACGCGGTGACGGGGCCGCTCGCGATGGGGATGCCCACCACGTTCTACGATGGCCCGTTCACCGTCGAGAGCACCTACAAGGTCATCAGAAAGCTCGGCATCACGAACCTTGCGGGTTCGCCGACGGCGTTTCGTCTGCTGATCGCCGGCGGCGCCGATGCCGCGTCCCCGGTCAAGGGACAATTACGCGCCGTGAGCAGCGCGGGCGAACCGCTCAATCCGGAGGTGATCCGTTGGTTCGGGGAGCATCTCGACACGGTGATCCACGATCATTACGGGCAGACCGAACTGGGCATGGTGGTGTGCAACCACCATGCGCTGGGTCACCCCGTGCAGGCGGGCTCGGCCGGATTCGCGTCGCCCGGACACCGCGTCGTGGTACTCGATGACGAGGGCAAGGAGTGCGCCGTGGGGCAACCCGGGGTGCTCGCGCTGGACCGCAAGCGATCCCCGCTCATGTGGTTCGGCGGGTATTTCGAGCGCGAGACGCCGGCCTTCCAGGGCGACTATTACCTGTCGGGCGACACCGTCGAGCGCAACGAAGACGGCAGCGTCAGCTTTGTCGGCCGCAACGATGACGTGATCACCTCGTCGGGTTATCGCATCGGACCGTTCGACGTGGAGAGCGCATTGATTGAACACGCGGCGGTCATCGAAACAGCCGTCGTCGGCAAACCCGATCCGGAACGCACCGAGATCGTGAAGGCCTTTGTCGTGCTACATCCGCATCACGCCGCAACGCCTGAACTTGCACGCGAGTTGCAGGCGCATGTCAGGCATCGCCTGTCGACGCATGCCTATCCGCGCGAGATCGAATTCGTCGGGGAATTGCCGAAGACCCCGAGCGGCAAGCTGCAGCGCTTCATCCTGCGCAATCAGGAAGTTGCCAAGGCGCAAGCCGCGCAGACGTCCTGAGCCTCACTCATCACAATCGCAGGAGTTTTCCCGTGCAAATCAAGGACCGCACCTTTCTCGTGACCGGCGCATCGAGCGGCCTGGGCGCCGCTACGGCGCGCATGTTCGTCGATGCCGGCGCTAACGTCGTGCTCGCCGACATCAATGCCGATGCCGGCGCAAAACAGACCGACGCGCTTGGCCGCACCGCGCGCTTCGTGAAGACGGACATCACCTCGGAGGACGATGTCGTGCGCTTCGTCGACACGGCCCGCGCCGAGTTCGGCGGCGTGCATGGCGTCGTCAACTGCGCCGGGCTGGTGACCGGCGAACGTATCGTCGGCAAGCAAGGGGCTCACCGGCTTGACGTCTTTGCGCGCATCGTCAACGTCAACCTGATCGGCACGTTCAACGTGCTGCGCATCGCCGCCAATGCCATGGCCGAGGGGGAACCGGATGCCGAGGGCGAGCGCGGCGTGATCGTCAATACTGCATCGGTGGCGGCCTTCGACGGCCAGATCGGCCAGGCCGCCTATGCTGCGTCGAAAGGGGGCGTCGCAGCGCTCACCTTGCCTGCGGCGCGCGAGCTTGCCCGCTATGGCGTGCGTGTCGTCACCATCGCGCCGGGGATTTTCGAGACACCGATGATGGCCGGCATGACACCTGAAGTGCAGGCCGCACTGGGGGCATCGGTTCCGTTCCCGCCGCGCCTCGGCCGTCCATCCGAGTATGCGGGGTTGGTGCGGCACATCGTCGAGAACACCATGCTCAATGGCGAAGTCATCCGTCTCGACGGCGCACTGCGCATGGCGCCGAAGTAACGCGGCCACTGCTAGAATCCCTGCGTTCGCTTGATTCTCGGGAATGTCCCGAACGCATGGATACGGCATGGAAAAAGGCAGCATCTCGATTCACTTCGTGATCAACGCGTTGCAACGCGTGCCCGCGCTGGGCGGCGATGTCAATGCATTGCTGGACGCCGCGGGCATCGCACCTGCCCTGCTCGCGCATCCCCAGGCGCGCGTGTCCGCCGACCATTACTCGGCCTTGTGGCGCCTGATCAACGAAGCGCTCGACGACGAATTCTTCGGCCAGGACTCGCGCCGCATGAAAGTCGGCAGCTTTGCGATGATGTGCCATGCCGCCATCGCCTGCAAGACGCTCGAGCAGGCGTTGTCGCGCAGCACGCGTTTCATCGGCTTGCTGCTCGACGACTTCGGCATCGAACTGGAAACGGACGGCACGCACGCGCGGCTCGTGGTCCATGAACGTCAGGCGCCGGAGGCGCCGCGCGTCTTTGGCCACGAAACCCTGCTGATCATCTTTTACGCGCTGGTGTGCTGGCTGATTGGCCGCCGCGTGCCGTTGACGACGGCGTACTTCGCCTACCCGGAGCCGGTGTACAGCGTCGAGTACCGCACCATGTATTCGCCTCGGCTTGTCTTCGGCGCGGATCATACGGCGCTTGAATTCGACGCCGGATATCTCGCGCTGCCGGTGGTGCAGGACGAGCGCAGCGTGAAGGAATTCCTGCGTGCCGCCCCGGGCAGCGTCATCCTGAAGTACAAGAATACGAAGGGAATGGTCGCACGGGTCCGCCGCCGCCTGAAGACGTTGCCGACGGACGGGTGGCCGCCGTTCGAAACTTTGGCGGCGGAGTTCCACACGACGCCGTCGACATTACGCCGCAGGCTGGAGGACGAAGGCCAGTCGTATCAGTCGATCAAGGATCAGTTGCGGCGCGATTTCGCGATTCACGCCTTGTGCCACACGGGAAAGCCGATGCTGGATATCGCGCTGGAACTGGGATTCTCGGACCCGAGCGCGTTCTTCCGCGCATTCCGGAAATGGACCGGCGCACGGCCCGGCGATTATCGCCGCCAGGCCGGCGCGGAATAAGCGAAAGCGGACCCTGCGCGAGGGGCGGCCTCACGTCATGAATGCTGCCCTTATCGCGCGGTGGAAGCCGCAGGAGAAGCCGAAGACGAACGCGGATTCGCGCGGTAGTTGAGCTTGTGCGAGAGTTCGTCGGCGGCGTTCACAACCGTCTCGACGAGACCGCTCGCCAGCAGATCGGCCTCGACCCGGGCCTGCGGGATCGTCACGCTGATGACGGCGGCGATTTCGCCGAGATGGTTGCGCACTGGCGCGGCGATCGTCGAGATATTCTGCTCGAAGAACGCCTGGCTCATGCTGTAGCCGCGAGCAACGTCTTCCTGCACGACCTTGTAGAGCGCCTCGACCGTCGTCGGGGTATATGTCGTGAAGGCATCGAGCTTCCGTTCCGGATACAGCTTGCGCAGGGCGTCGAGCGAATAATCGCCCAGCAGCATATGGCCGACGGCCGTTGCGTGCGCGGGCAGACGCGTGCCGACCCGCACGCTGCCGAACACCAGTTCGCGGCTGGCGGCCTTGGCGACGAAAACGGCATCGCGCTGATCAAGGATCAGGATATGACTCGAAAACCCGGTCTGATCGCGCAGTTTTTCGATGACCGGCGTGCCGAGATCTGTGAGTTCGAGCGAATTGAGGTATTCGAAGCCGAGCCGCAGAACCGCGACGCCCAGACGGTAATTCCGCTCGTCGCCGGCTTTTTCAATGAACCCTTCCGACTCGAGCGTCTGCAGCAGGCGAAATACCGTCGAGCGCGGAATGTCGAGCCGACGCGCCAGATCCGCGCCGTTGAGCACCGGCTCTCGCGCCGAAAAGGCCATGAGGATCCTCAGGCCGCGTTCGAGCCCGGGGACCGAATACTTGTTATCGTTGTCGTTGCTCATGCCGTCTACACGGTGCTGCGCCGAACCGGCGGCGCCTGCGTGAAAGTCGCCATGCCGGGCCCGCGACGCGTTCCAGGGAAGGCGGTCATTATAGGCCACCGGTCCGCGCGGCGTGTATCTGGCAGCCCCGATTCCGTCAGGCGCCCTTGCGCGCGCGGGGCTTGCGCCCGTTCCACCGGCGTCATTGCCCCAGGGCGGCGCAACGCGCGCCCTCATCTTGGGCACGGAAGTGTAACTGCAATGCGGGAAACCCCGAAGCGCGCTGCGGCCACATTTTTGTCATTATCCCGGGTGCAAGCTTGACGAGCTGGCGCATGTGGAGCGAGACATTCCGGGGTTGGCGCGATTTCAGGCAAACCCGAACCGGAGCCGAGAACAACAAACAGTCCGGCCCGGTCGAAAACTGGACGTATTCCTTTATCTCCTGACGCATTTGCGATTGCCTATCCCAATTGCCACCCAGGAGCTGCGCCCACCTGCCAAGTGGGCGTTTTTTTGCTGGCCTCTCGCCCATTGGCTGCGTGGTTCGACCCGCCTACGGCGGTCCTCCAAAAGGGGGCCCTCGACGATCTGGCATGCTTGTTGCTTGTATCTCCAACATCGGGGATCGACGCCGCCTTGCGCGCCGTTTCAATGACATTCCGCACCAGACTGAACCGGGGCGGACCCTCGTTGGAACACGCGCTCGCCCCCTGCGGCGCCTCCGTTTGTTTTGGGTCGAGGTGTTATGTTTACTGAACTGAACGACGTCGAATGGCATGCCCTGCGGGATCTGATCTGCGACCGTCCGGTCCGTACGGAGCGTCGCGGGCGCCCTCAAGTCGAGCAGCGCACGCTGACCAATGCCGTGCTGTGGGTGCTATTCACTGGCGAAAGCTGGTCGAAGCTGCCCATGCAGTATCCGTCGGTGCCAACGTGCCGGCGCAAACTGAATGAATGGCGCGAGTCCGGCATGCTCGACACGATCCTGAAGCGCCTGCAGCAAGCCGGCCGCGACACCAGTGCGTGCGCGGGCCAGGTCAGCAAGCCGGCGCGCAGCACGCCGTGCGGCGACACCGATCGCCTGCGCGGGGTGTTCTGGACGAATCCGGCTTCGTGGAAGCCCCCGGTCGCAATGCGTTGATGGCCCGCAGGCTGCCGTAGCGCCTCGGCCATTGAGGCGTACGGTTGACGCGGCCCCTGGTCCCTGCCCATATGCGGGCGGTCATCCAGGTAGCCAAGGTTGCATTATGCGCGTTTGCGCAAATGCAAGCGTCCGAGCAGGTCGAGCAATGCCTCGGCACTGCGCAGTAGCGGCCGCGACGCTTCCGCGATCGCACAGAAGCCGATTTGGTATGACGGTGTCAATGAAAAGCGGATTGCATTCGGCAATCGTCTTCGCAGCATGCCGCCTGCGCACGACCACGGTGCCCCTGCACGCCGCACGCCCCTTCAAATGATGCTCAATAAGTTCGACGACGCCTGCGTCGGTTGTACCCATTGACTAGGCTCGACATTACGCTCATCGGCACGAAGACGCCCGCGAAGATCCACGGCCACCCCTCGCTGAAATCCCAAGTGGAGCCGTTAGTCGAGCGAGTCGATGTCGCCCACCAAATCGCGGCGAGGCTTCCACACATTACTGATATCGTCAGCGACCTGATAAATGGGCGTCGCGCTCCGGATGTTGCTCCCCCCACAAGGAGACCAACAACAAAAGGTAGTGTGATGATGACTGCGATCGTGTCCATGTCGTGTTGTCCAAATTCACAAGGGTCGCTCGACGATATTCAGCGTTTGAAGAAATCGATTCCGACTTTCATAAGAAAACACTCCGACACAATAAAGCGGGACTTCAGATCTGCGGTCGCATCGGGAGCGTCTGAATCGCGCCGGGGGGGCAATGCACCAACGACTCAACGACGACCGCTCATCGCGCCACCGCTCTCCTCGAATCGTCAGGACTGAGGACGATATCAACGCCCCGGCACAAGCGTCTATGGGCAAAGGCCCAAACAGGGAATTGGATGAAATATTTGGCCGGCAGGAATTTGAGATTTTTCCCGGCTGCCACTCCAACGGGCGCGCCGGGATGAAACGCGCAATGGCGAACGTCGCGATGCTGCTGTCCGAAGCCAGTAGCAAGCTCGAAGACATTTGCAAGATCACGATCTATCAGATCGACGTGATTGCCTTGACATCCTCGCCCGCCTGAAGGCGCAGGGGAGTCCTACGGAGCTACGCGATGATCTGCGCAGTCTCTTCGGTGGGTTCCTGCTTCGCCAAGCGGCCTGACTGCGCCGAATCTCCACAGGCTACAACGCGGTGTCCCGGCGCTAAAACGTTGATCGCGCCGACGACATCGGCATGGTTTTCGTATCCACACGCCACACACTTGAAACGCGCCCGAGTCTGCCGGTTCACTGCCGCAACGTGCCCACAAGCCGGACATTCCCGGCTAGTGTTCTGCGGTTGCACCGCGATAAGCGAGCCGCCACGCCATGCCAGCTTGTATGCCAACTGGCGGCGGAACTCGAACCAGCCTTGGTCGAGGATGGACTTGTTCAGGCCGGACTTGGCCCGAACGTGTTTACCCGGTGCATCGATACTGCCTGCTGCCGACCTGACCATGTTCCGTACTTGCAAGTCCTCGATACACACCATCGCGTGGTTGTTGCTGATCGTGGTCGTGGCCTTGTGCAGATAGTCGCGGCGGGCGTTGCCGATGCGGGCGTGAATGCGCTGGACGCGGGCTTTCGCCTTCTTCCAGTTGTTGCTGAACCTGATCTTGCGGCTCATGGCGCGCTGATAGCGGCGCAAACGAACTTCGTGATTCTTGAAACTGTTGAGCGGTGCGAGGAATGTGCTGTCGCTGAACGTGGCGAAACGGGCAACACCCACGTCGATGCCAATTGCACTGGTGGCCTGCGGTACCGGTTGCTCAACCTCACGCTCAGTCTGGATCGACACAAACCACTTGCCACCCGAGAGGCTGACCGTGGCATTTCTCACCGCCCCAGGCGCATCGCGGCTGTTGCGATAGCGCAGCCAGCCCAGCTTGGGCAAAAAGATGCGGCGGTTGCCCTGATCGAGTTTGATCTGCTTCGGGTCGGGATAGCGCAAGCTGTCACGCAGGCCCTTCTTCTTGAAGCGCGGGAAGTCGGCACGCTTGGCGAAGAAGTTGGTGTAGGCACGCTCCAGGTCCTTGAGCGTCTGCTGTAACGGGTGTGTTGGTGCATCCTTAAGCCAGGGCGTTTCGGTGCCGTTGCGCCATTGCGTGAGCAGCCTGCATAGCCCAGCGTAGCCGAGCTTCTTCTCGCCTTGCGCGTAGCGCGCCTTCTGTAACGACAACGCCTGGTTGAAAACGAACCGGCATGCACCAGCGAAGCGGCGCATGTCGCGCTGCTGCTCGCCGGTCGGCATCAGTTCGTATTTGAAGGCCTGAAGACGTTTCGTGACGTCAATCATACGTGGGGCTATGACGACCCACAACGAAATACGGCCTGGCAGACATGGCGTTTTTTCTGATTTTTTTTGAGGAAGGCGCTGTGGTCGCCACCGTGTTTCGCCGGAAGCGGTAGCGGCGCGCCCATCGAAATCATTCGCCAGTACATCGAACAGCAGCAGCCCCCACACTGACCGCCCAAAGGACGCCTACGGCGTCCGCGCTACGCCCCGAAGGAAGTGGGGCCTTGGGCCATCCTCCCCGGCCTGAAGACCGAGGCTTGCGGCGCACCGGGTCAAGCCGCAACGCTGAAGGCGCGCTGCTTCGCCTCGGCAACCGGGCTTATCCACAGAAAATGTTCACAAGCCTGTTGATAATCCCGGACCAAATCAGCCAAGCCATTGATCGGACAGCAGAATTTTCACGCGCACGCATTCGGGCGCTGTGGCGGCCGGGCTGCTTATATAAGCGTCAGCACGTGGTCGGCGATCGCCATCGACGCCGTCAGTCCCGGCGATTCGATGCCGAAGAGATTCACCAGCCCCGGCACACCGTGCGTGGCCGGCCCGTCGATCCGAAAATCCGCCGCAGGCTCACCCGGCCCGCTGATCTTCGGGCGAATTCCGGCATAGCCCGCGTGCAGCGCGCCGTCGGCCAACGCCGGCCAATAGCGGCGCACTGCGGCATAGAATGCGTTGCCATCCGACGGATTGACCGAGTAGTCGATCTCGTCGATCCACTGTACGTTCGGGCCGAAACGCGCCTGCCCCCCCAGATCGAGCGTGAGATGCACGCCCAGCCCGCCCGGTTCGGGCACGGGGTAGACCAGATGCGAAAACGGCGCGCGCTGCGCGCATGTGAAATAACTGCCCTTGGCGTAGTAGCGCTGCGGGATGTGCCCCGCGGCGAGTCCGTCGATCGCTCTGGCGATATCGACTGCGCACAACCCCGCGCTGTTGACGACGGCAGAAGCACGCAATGTCGAGACAGTGCCTTCCGTCATCACGTCGAGTTCGATACCGTCGGCGTCGCCGGCGCGCCCGCCGACGACGCGCGCGTCGAATGCCAACATCGCGCCCGCCGTTTCCGCGTCGCCTTGCAACGCCAGCATCAAGCCATGACTGTCGATGATGCCGGTCGATGGCGAGAGCAACGCGCCGTGGCATGACAACGCCGGCTCAAGCGCGGCGACGTCGGCTTGCGACAACCAGCGCAGGTCATCGACACCGCTCGCGCGGGCATTGCGTTCAATCGCTTCCAGCTCCCCGACTTGCGCGGCGCTCGTGGCCACGATCAGCTTGCCGCAACGGCGATGCTCGACGCCATGCGTGGCGCAGAATTCATAGAGCCGGCGTTTGCCTTCCACGCACAGCCGCGCCTTGAGCGATCCGGGCGGATAGTAAATGCCGCCATGAATGACTTCGCTGTTGCGCGAACTCGTACCGGTGCCGATGGCGCGCTCGGACTCGAGGATGACGACCTCGCGCCCCGCCAATGCCAGCGCGCGCGCAACCGCCAATCCCACCACGCCCGCGCCGATCACGACGCAATCGACTTGTTCCATTTCAGCTTATTCCTCAAACCGTCACTCACATCGCATGGCCGCATGGCCGAGGCCGTGCGGCCGTCACCCACGCGCTCAATGGATCTCGCGGCCTTTCGTTTCAGGCAACAGGAACGCGGTCAGAAGCACCAGGAGATAAGCGCCGCCGGCGAACATGCCGATGGCTGCGCCCAGACCGCTCGTCTTGGCGAGATAGCCCACGAGGCTCGGAAACAACGCGCCGATGCCGCGGCCGAAGTTGTACGCGAAGCCCTGCCCGTTTGCGCGCACGGGCGAGGGAAACAGTTCCGTCAAATAGGCGCCCATGCCGCTGAAGATGCCGGACGCGGCGAATCCAAGCGGGAAGCCCAGCACCAGCATCTGTTCGTTCGTCAATGACAACTGCGTGTAGACGTAGATGCTCGCCCCCGAAAGCAGCGCGAAAACCAGCAGATTCCCGCGGCGGCCCAGGCGGTCCGTCAGGTACGCGCCGACCAGATAGCCGATGAACGAACCGAGAATGATCACCAGCAAATAGCCGCCCGTGCCGATCACCGACAAATGGCGCTCGGTCTTGAGGAACGTCGGCAGCCAGGTCGTGACGGCATAGTAACCGCCTTGCGCGCCCGTGCAGAGCAAGGCCGCCAAGCCCGTCGTCTTGATCAGCGCCGGCGAGAAGATCGCCAGCGGCGAGGTCCGGTGCGCGCTGGTCTCTTCGCTTTTTTGCGTGCGCTGGAACAACTCGGGTTCCGGCACATGCTTGCGGATGTACAGCACAAGCAGGGCCGGGATCACGCCGATCCAGAACAGCGCGCGCCACGCGTAGACTTCCGGCAACCAGCTGAACGCGCCCGTATAGCACAGGGCGGCCACGGCCCAGCCGACGGCCCAGCCGCTTTGCACCGTGCCGACGGCGCGGCCGCGATGCTCGGTACGGACAATCTCGCCCATGAGCACCGAACCGACCGCCCATTCGCCGCCGAAACCCAGGCCTTGCAGCGCACGCAGGAGGAAGATCTGCTCGAAATTTTGCGCGAAGCCGATCAGCACCGTGCACACCGAGAACCACAGGATCGTGCCCTGCAACACGCGTACGCGTCCGTACCTGTCGGCGAGCATGCCGGCCAGCCAGCCGCCGATTGCCGAGAACAGCAGCGTGACCGTCGCGAGCAAACCGGCCTGTGCCTTGTCGATGGAGAACACCGTGATCAACGTCGTGATCACGAAGGTGAAGACCATGAAGTCGAGCGCGTCGAGCGCCCAGCCGCCGAACGCGGCGATGAAAGTCCGCCGCTCGGTGGTGTTCATCTGGCGATACCAGTTCATCTTCGTGTCTCCTCGTTTGTTCGAATCGGGCGTTCAGAGCAACTTGCCCGGATTCATGATGCCGGCGGGATCGAAGACCTGCTTGATCTCGCGCATCAGCCGCAACTCGAGCGGTGCTTTGTACTTCGCAAAATAGTCGCGCTTGAGCTGGCCGATGCCGTGCTCCGCGCTGATGCTGCCGCCATACTGCGCGACCTCGTCGAGCACTTCGGCCGTCAGCGGCTCGCCGTGCTGCGCCATAAAGTCGTTCGGCGCACCGGCCGGACGCGACAGGTTGTAATGCAGATTGCCGTCGCCGAAATGCCCGAATATGAAAGGGCGCACGTCGGGACACACGCGGCGGATGCGGGCCTCGGCGCTCACCATGAAATCGGGAATCGCCTCGATCGGCAGTGAAACGTCATGCTTGAGGTGCAGTCCGTCCGCGCGTTGCGCTTCCGAGATTTCTTCACGCAGCTTCCACATGGCCTCGATCTGCGCGAGCGACGACGACACCACCGCATCCGCGCACAAGTCGCGCTCAATGGCCTGTTCGATCACGCGTTCGAGCAACGCGTTCAGGCCCGCCTCGTCCGCCGTGTCGGCCAGCTCGACCAACACGTAGGCGGGATGTCGGCCGGCGAACGGCGAACGTACGCCCTCGACATTCGCGGCGACGAGATCGACACATTCGCCCGTGAAGAATTCGAACGCCTGCATGCGCGGACCGCACTCCGCGAACAGCAGTTCGTACAACGCGAGCGCCTGGCGCGGCGAAGCGACCGCGGCGATCACGACCTGGCGCACCGGCGTCGGCGCGTACAGACGCAGCGCGGCGGCGGTGATCACGCCGAGCGTGCCTTCCGAGCCAATCAGCAACTGCTTGAGGTCGTAGCCCGTGTTGTCCTTGCGCAGCGTGCGCAGGCCGTGCCAGATCTCGCCGCCAGGCAGCACCGCTTCGAGACCGAGCACCAGTTCGCGCGCCATTCCGTAGCGCACGACATTCACGCCGCCCGCGTTCGTCGCGAGATTGCCGCCGAGCTGGCAGGAATCCTCGGCGGCCAGACTGAGCGGCAGCAAGCGATTCACTTCGGCGGCCGCGCGCTGGAGGTCGCCGAGAATGCAGCCGGCTTCCGCCACGAGCGTATTGGCGATCGTGTCGATGCCGCGAATCGCGTTCATGCGATCGAGGCTCAAGACCAGATTGTTCGACGCACCGTCCGGCGTCGCGCCGCCGCACAAGCCGGTGTTCCCGCCCCGCGGCACGACGGGCACGCGGGCGTCCTGGCACAAAGCAAGCACGCGCGAGACGGCCTCGGTCGTACGTGGCCGCACAACGGCTTGCGCATGGCCGCGATAAAGGCCACGCCAATCCGTGAGCCACGGCGCAATGTCGTCGGGCGTTGTAAAAACACTGTCGTCGCCGATGGCATCGCGCAGACGTTGGATAAAGTTCACTGAATTCATGAGACGGAAGACGCGATCGCGCCGGTGATGATGTCGCGGCCGGGCAGCGTCAGCCCGAGACGGGCCGAGGCGCGCAGCAGGTGGGAGAGCGCCGCCGCACGCGCGAGCAACGGGTCGCGCGCCTTGATGGCGTTGAACACGGCAACGTGTTCCTCGTATACCTGCTCCGCGAGACCGGAATGCCGCAGCGTGTTCGTTCGCGCGGTCTGAACGGCTTGCCGGATCTGCAGATTCAGGTATTGCAGCAATTCCGCGTAGTACGGGTTATGTGTCGCCTGCGCGATCGTGGCATGGAACGCGGTGTCGTCTTCCACGCCACTGTCGGCGTGGAAGAGATTGGCCTTCAGACGTGTGAGGATGTCGGCAAGCCGCTCGATATCGGCAGGGGTGTGGCGCACCGCGGCCAACGCGGCGGCGGTGCTTTCGAGATCGAGCCGAAGTTCGTACACACTGGCGAGGTCGATACGGCTTTGCTCATGCGCGCCCGGCACCTGGAAGCCACTCGACGGCGTGCGGGACTTGACCGTCACGCCAGCACCCTGGCGGCTGTCGATCAGCCCCTGTGCGCGCAAGCGCTCGGTCACTTCACGAATCACCGCCTGGCTGACGCCGTACGTCTCGGCCAGCACCTTGCCCGTCGGCAACTTCGTGCCGACCGGGTATTCGCCCTGGCGGATCGCCTCGATCAACTGCTGGGCGACCTGCTCGGTCAACGTCCGGGGTTTTGTTGTCATCGTCTCCACTGCGCCAAATTTTTCCGGTTTGCATGTTATATGAAAAGTTATGACGCGATCCTGCGCGTTAACCCGTAGACAAACACTGTTTCACTGTCCGCACTGAAGGGGTGGCATCCCGTCCGGTTCGCGGCGGCACCTCCGTCCTTCCTGCGACGGCAGACCGGGCGGGCGCAGTAACTGTCGCCCTCCCGATCTCCGCCTGGCGCCGTTCAGAAGCCGACGAGCGCTTCCGTCACGTGGCCGACATTCGGCGGTGCGGCAAAGCAGCTGCCGACAAGACGGCGCCACTCCAGAAAGTCGTCCGACTCACGGAAATGCACCATGTGGTCCTCGAGCGTTTCCCACGTCACGACGAGGCTGTAATGCGCGGGCTGTTCGATCGACTTGAGCAGGCGCAGGCCATGGCAGCCACGTGCGCGTTTGAACAACGGGGTGGCGGCAACGACACCGCGTTCAAATTCGGCCTCGGTGCCGGGCTTGACTTCGATCTGGGCGATTTCAAAGATCATGGTGAGACGTATCCTCAGTGGTAACGCTGCGATGGAATCGGCGGCCCTGCACCCGCGCGCGTCTTGCGGCCGGCGTCAGGACGAACGAAACGATTCTACCGTGTGACTGCCCCATTCGCCCATCGCCCTGTCGAACCGCGCGCACCGCAACCTCGCACGAAAGCACCCAAAAAGTGCTTCTTCGCGTGCACCATCTCGCACCAGAAAAACAGGCATCCATAAAAATCAAATGCTTGGCGATTCTGGCACCGTCCTTGCTTATCATCATTCTTCATTCGACTTGCACCAAAATCGCACATTCATGCCCAATACCAATACACCTGGCGACGTGCTGTTCATCCTGATCGGCGCCGTCATGATTCTCGCCATGCACGCAGGCTTCGCCTTTCTCGAGCTCGGCACCGTCCGCAAGAAGAATCAGGTCAACGCCCTCGTGAAGATCCTGACCGACTTCGCCGTATCGGCGCTGGCCTATTTCTTCATCGGCTATCCGCTGGCTTACGGCGTCGATTTCTGGTCCAGCGCCCACACCCTGGCACAACACAACGGCTACGAACTCGTGCGGTTCTTCTTCCTCCTGACGTTCGCCGCTGCCATTCCGGCGATTGTCTCGGGCGGCATCGCCGAGCGCGCGAAGTTTCATCCGCAGTCGATCGCAACCTTTTTCCTCGTCGGCGTGCTCTACCCGTTCTTCGAGGGCATCGCCTGGAACAATCATCTCGGCATCCAGGACTGGCTCGGCCGCACATTCGGCGCCCCTTTCCATGACTTTGCCGGTTCCATCGTCGTGCATGCGGTTGGCGGCTGGATCGGGCTGGCGGCCGTACTGCATCTCGGCGCCCGCCGCGGCCGCTACAACGGGCAAGGCCAGGTGACCGCTCATCCCCCGTCGTCGATCCCCTTCCTTGCGCTGGGCGCCTGGATCCTCATCGTCGGCTGGTTCGGCTTCAACGTCATGAGCGCGCAGCGCCTAGGCGGCATCTCCGGACTTGTGGCCATCAACTCCCTCATGGCCATGGTCGGCGGCACCCTCGTCGCGATGTGGCTGGGCAAGGACGATCCCGGCTTTATCCATAACGGACCGCTCGCCGGGCTCGTTGCCGTTTGCGCCGGTTCGGACCTCATGCACCCGCTCGGCGCGCTCGTCGTCGGCGCCGTCGCCGGCGCGTTGTTCGTGTGGCTGTTCACCGTGACGCAAAACCGCCTGCGCATCGACGACGTCCTCGGCGTCTGGCCGCTGCACGGCGTGTGCGGCGTCTGGGGCGGCATCGCCGCCGGCGTATTCGGCCAATCTGCCCTCGGCGGCCTCGGCGGCGTGAGCCTTGCCTCGCAAGTCCTCGGCAGCGCGCTCGGTGTGCTGATTGCCTTCGCGGGCGGCTATGTCGTGTACGGCATCCTCAAACGCACCATGGGGCTGCGTCTCGACGAGGAACAGGAGTATTACGGCGCCGACCTGTCGATCCACAAGATCACCGCCACGCCCGAGCGGGAAAGCAACTGGTAATGCGCGGACCTGCGTCATGCCGGGCGGACGCGCCCGGCGGGCGCAACTCCGCACCGTCGCCCTTTGCCATTGGCTTCACAGCTTTGTCGCGGTGTCCGCCCGCAACAGGTACGCGGCTGAAGTTGCGGGCGTGACGGGCCCGGACCGCGGGGACCGCACGCCCGCAGCCTCGCGCACCGCCGCCCGCGATCGTTCGTGAAAGCGGTGCGCCACCCATTCCGGCAGCGCACTGCTGAAGTGCTGGTAGCTCAGCAGGAGCCGATAGGCGATCCGTACCCCGGTCGCACCCGCCCATCGCCACGCACCGTTGCGCCAACGCTTTCCCCAGGCGCTCTCCGCCGCCTGGCAGCACAGTCGCAAGCGGCCATCTGTGCGCTTCGGCGCGCACTGCACACCGTGCGCCTTGCACTGCGCCATGATGTCTTCGGCGGACAATTTCGCTGCGCCAAACAGCGCCTCGCGCAATACCTCATGGCGGTCGATGGCGGACAGCAGCGCCGTATCGCAACACTCAACCAGCGCCGCCACTTGTGCAAGACGCAAGGGCACACTCGCCGGCACGTTGGCATTGTCGTCCCCGGCCATCCGGACAAGTTCCATCAAGCGTCGTCGAACCGCCTGCGCATCGCACTTGAACAGCGCAGTGCGTGCCGCCGTACCCGCAAGACTCGTGATTGCACGCAAGCTGTCGAGCGACAAGCCCGCCAATCGCAACCAGCCGCGATGGAACTCGAAAGCCGCGCTGTGATGGCTCTCATGCCCGGCTGCGCCACCCGCATCCGTCCACTGCGAAATCCACAAGACAAGCCGCGCCGGCGGCACGCACGTGTTCGCCAACGTGAAGCCCGTCGCCACTTCGCGCAACCGCTCGCATGCCGCCAGCCACGCACGCCCCGACCCGCCAGCGCGCACGTCGCCCTGAGGCCGCATGGCCGCCTCCAATAGCCGTGTTCCTGCATCCAGACGCTTGATGTACTCGTCGACCGCATGGTGACGAATCAGCGTCGGGTAACCCAACATCTGCGTGATGCCCCCCTTCACGCCCTCAAGACTCAACAGCAACCAATCCGCCCACGGTGTACCGAATGGTGTGTTGGCCGTGCCGACATCCACGCACTCGCCGGCGGCATCGCGCAAGAACCGCTGGCCGATCATCGTCAGGATCGCCGCGTTGCCGACAAGCGACAACATGTCGCGCCCGAGGCGAAACCGCCACCCCGCATCGGCCGGGCCCTGCAACGCGCTCAGAAACGCATCGATTTCGGCGACCGCGTTGGCGGCGGCCGACATCTCGACGGCAGTGGTAAATGCGCCCAAGGCGTGCCGCGACGGCGTCCCCGCAGGCATCGCATCGCCCAGCGCCGGCTCGCGCCGTAACGCGCGCGCAAACTCCGGCGCGTAAAAATGCTGGCTCGTCGTCGTCGTCGCGGCGATCCCGCCAAGCACCGCGCCGAACACGGCGCACGCCGCAAAGTCCATTCGCATGTCACGCGCGGGCGCAAGGCCGTTGGATTGGCCCGTCCCCGCACCGCCGCGCGTGCGCGGCGCCGGCACTGGCGCCGTCCCCCCGACCGTAGCCAAATCGCCGGGCAATGACGCCGCGGATAACACCTGCATCCGCATGGCATCGTTCGACACAGCGCCAGCGCCGCCCCGGGTATTCACTCCCAATGCACCCATCATCACATCCCCCTTCGGTGTATTGATCCGACTGACCCCGGGGGACGATCTGCCGCACCAGACAAGACGACTCGCCGGCGGCGGCCGCCTCGTCGATGGCCGCTGCCGGCAAGGCGCCGACTATAGTGCAGATCGTCCGGCATCACGAACAGAAAATTCCTATAGCGATGAGGCCGCGATGCGTAAAGCCGGAATGATTGGTTCGTATTGCAAAATCATCGCGCAGGCCCACTACCGCTCGTCAATCGCATGGCGGCGCGCTACACTCACGCCATCCTCTACCTGACCTGAAACGGGTCGACCGGCATGCGGCGAACGCCGATGCACGGCGACGAACGCGCGATCACTGTTCTCATGCAAGCCTTGCCCCTGATCCCCTTGACGCCGGCCGACGTGCCGGTGAACGCGGCCTTGCCCTGGCCGATTTGCGATGCCAACGGCGACACATTGCTGCAAGCGCAGGAACACGTCCCTGACGCCGACGCGCTCGCGTGGCTCTTCACCACCTTCTCACCGCATCGTCCGCTATCGCTGTCTGCCGACGCCGATACGCCGGAAACGACCCTGCGCGACGCATCCGCCGAAAGCCCGGCGCCCGACGCCGCAAACGACATCGATCCGGCCGCCCCGGCGCGCACGAATGGCGCCGCCGGCGAACCGGCTTACGGATTGGCCGATCTCAACCTTCGTCCGGGGGATTGGCTGCAGATCCAGTTGCCGCCGGGCGCGGGATCGCAACGCGTGCGCACGCGCGTCATCGGCTACGCCCCGAATCAGATGCTGTTCCTCACAGCCCCCACGGGCCGGGCCGCGCCGATGACCCTGCAACCCAGCGAACGATTGGAACTGTGGACGTTTTCGGGCGAGGATATTTTTCATTTCGTCTGCACCGTCGAGCGTGTCGAACGGACGCCGTTTCCCTATGTCCTGCTCTCCCCGCCTGCGCAGATTCGCCGCAAGGTGCTGCGCCGTTCGCAACGCGCGCCGGCGCGCCTTGTGGCCACGGTGACGGGCGCCAGCCTGCCCGGGGCACGACTCGGCCTGCTTCAGGACGTCAGCGCCGAAGGGGTGTCGCTCCTCTCCCCCTCCCAGATCGGCTCGCCCGGCGACACCCTCGAGTTGGCGTTTCGCGTGCGCGTGGGCGACATCGACGTCCCACTGGCCGCCGAAGGCACGATCCGCAGCCTGCAAACCCTGGACGACGGCGGTCATCTGCATGGCATCGAGTTGCCCGCGCTCGAGCCTGCGCATTACGTCGCGCTCAAATGCTACGTCTACGAGAAACTGCTGGCGCTGGGCAATGCCTGACGGCAACCTGCAAAGGACGGGAAAGGCCGTCGGGAAACGCGAATTATGCCGGCGGCGAATGGCGTTTCACGGCAAAATAGACGTTTGCCTTTTCTCCATGCCGTCTCCATGACGAATGCTTCCGACCCCGAGCGCCCTCGCGCGCTCGCCAGCCAGACGCTGTTTCGCGGTCTCGACATCGTCGAGGCCGTCGCCGCAGGCATCGATACCGTGCCCGCCCTCGCCGCGCATACGGGCATCACCCTGTCGACCACGCACCGGCTCGCGTCCGCGCTGGTGCATGCCGGCTACTTGCGCTTCGAGCCGCGCCGGGGCTACCGTCTTGGCAACAAGCTGATCGAGCTGGGTTTCCTGGCGTACCGGCAAATCGACTTGCCGCGCGTCGCGCGTCCGGCGCTCGAGATCCTTGCGGATGAAACCCAGGACACCGTCCATCTCGCCGTCGCAGACGGCTGGGAAGTCATGTACCTCGACAAACTGCCGGGCAAGCGCGCCGTGGAAATCAGCTCGCGCATCGGCGGACGCAAACCGATCTGCATCACCGGCGTGGGCAAGGCCCTGCTGCTCGACAAACCCGAGTCGGCGTGGCGCGAGCAGTTGGAACACTTCAACGCGACGAGCCCCATGCGCACGCTCAACGAAGCGGCTTGGCTCAAGCGAATGAAGGAATATGCGGAAAAAGGCTACGCGTTCGATCTGGAAGACGACGAACCACAGATTCGCTGCGTCGCCGCGCCCATCTACGACGCAAGCATGAAGGTGGTGGCGGCCATCAGCGTGTCGAGCACGACCAAGTACATGGACCGCGAGCGCATGGAAGCGCTGGCGCCGCGCGTGACAGGCACGGCGGCGCAGATCAGCCGGCAGCTCGGTTGGGCCGGCACGCCGCGCTGATCATTTCAAACAGAGGTCAGGCAGCGCGGCGCTTGAGCAGATCAAGCGCGACGTCGACGATCATGTCTTCCTGGCCGCCGACCATGCGGCGCGTGCCCAGTTCGACCAGGATGTCGACCGTCTTCAGGTCATACTTCGCAGCCGCCGCTTCTGCGTGGCGCAGGAAGCTCGAATACACGCCCGCGTAGCCCAGTGCCAGCGTTTCGCGATCGACGCGCACCGGACGATCCTGCAGCGGACGCACGATGTCGTCGGCCGCATCCATCAGCGTGTACAGGTCGCAGCCGTGGTTCCAGCCCAGACGCTCAGCTGCCGCGATGAACACCTCCAGCGGCGCGTTGCCAGCGCCCGCACCCATGCCGGCGAGACTCGCATCAATACGGTCACAGCCTTCCTCGACCGCCACGATCGAATTCGCCACACCGAGGCTCAGGTTGTGGTGAGCGTGCATGCCGGTCAGCGTTTCGGGCTTGAGCACATCCTTGAATGCGCGGAAACGATCACGCACGTCGTTCATCGTGAGCGCGCCGCCCGAGTCCACCACGTAGATGCACGTCGCACCGTACTCCTCCATCAGCTTGGCCTGCGCGGCCAGCTTGTCCGGCGCGATCATGTGGCTCATCATCAGGAACCCGACGGTATCCATGCCCAGTTCACGCGCATAGGCGATGTGCTGGCGCGAGACGTCGGCTTCGGTGCAGTGCGTTGCCACGCGCACGACCCGGGCGCCGGCGTCATAGGCCGAACGCAGATCGTGCACGGTGCCCACGCCCGGCAGCAGCAGGGTCGCCACCTTGGCGTGCGTGACGGTTTCCGCAACGGCTTCGATCCACTCCAGATCGGTGTGCGCGCCGAAGCCATAGTTGAAGCTCGACCCCGACAGACCGTCGCCATGGGCGACTTCAATCGAATCGACCTTGGCGCGATCGAGCGCGCCGGCAATCGCCTTCACATTGGCGATGCTGTACTGGTGACGGATGGCGTGGCTGCCGTCGCGCAGCGTCACGTCCGAGATATAGAGTTTTTTCTGCGTCATGTTGAACGTCTCCAGGCGCCGCTCAGGCGGCAACGGCCAGGCGGGTGGCGGCCAGGCGCTCGGCGCAGGCAAGCGCGGCGCTGGTCATGATGTCGAGGTTGCCGGCATACGCAGGCAGGTAATGCGCGGCGCCTTCCACTTCGAGGAATACCGAAGTCTTCAGGCCGGTCAACTTGCCCAGACCCGGCACGTTGAGCGGGCGCGACGCGTCGAACACGTCGAATTGCACCTTCTGCTTGAGGCGGTAACCCGGCACGTAGGCATTGACCTTGGCGACCATCGCCTCGACGCTGGCCTCGATCGCGGCCTGGTCGGCCAGCTCGGACAGCACGAACACGGTGTCGCGCATGATCAGCGGCGGCTCGGCCGGGTTCATCACGATGATGGCCTTGCCGCGCTGGGCGCCGCCCAAGACTTCAATGGCCTTGGACGTCGTTTCGGTGAACTCGTCGATGTTCGCGCGCGTGCCCGGCCCCGCCGACTTGCTGGCGATCGACGCCACGATTTCGGCGTAATGCACCTTCGCCACCTGCGAGACAGCCGCAACCATGGGAATGGTCGCCTGGCCGCCACACGTCACCATATTGATGTTCGTCGAGTCCAGGTGTTCGTCGAGATTGATCGACGGAATCACGTACGGACCGATCGCCGCCGGGGTCAGGTCGATCACCTGCACGCCGCGCGCCTGCAGCAGCTTGTTGTGGTGCTCGTGCGCCTTCGCCGAGGTCGCATCGAATGCAATGGCGATCTCGTCGAAGCCGGGCATCGCCAGCAAACCGTCGATCCCGCCCGCCGTTACCGGCACCCCCAGGCGCTGCGCGCGGGCCAGGCCGTCCGAGGCGGGGTCGATGCCGACCATCGCGCCCATTTCCAGATACTTGCTGTTGCGCAAGACCTTGATCATGAGGTCGGTACCGATATTGCCCGAACCGATGATCGCCACCTTCTGTTTCCGTTGTTCCGTCACTGTCGTCTCCTGAACGTTCCGGGTCATGGCCGATCGCCGACCCCCTTGGGGCACCCGGCGAAAACTTGACTCGATCCTAATAAGACGCCTCATAAATGTCAATATGTAAATCTTGATCTCATATATTGAGATTTTATAGGCCGACCGAATTTTTATCGCCAGCCCTGTCCCGCGCGCCACCGTTATCCACAGATTGTGTTCACAAGCCCGTTGATAACTCGCGGACAAACATGCCAAGTGGTTGATTCGTCAGGGAGGTTTGCGGCCGCCCACAATGCAGGCCATGCGCCGCAAACGCAGGCATGGTGCGGGATTTCGGCACGCCGCTTATCCACAGAAAATGTTGGCAAGCCAGTTGATAACTCGCGAATAGGTGACCTAAGTGCTTGATGCCGCAGGGAAAGCAATGCAAGCGCAAACGCTGCGCCAACGGCGATCGCACGGCGCGGTGGAGAGCGGCAGCGAAGGCGCGATGCAGGCCGGGCGCAAGCGCCGCATGGGCGCCGCGGATCTTATCCACAGAAAATGTTCACAACACCGTGCATAACTCGCCCATATCTTGCACATCCATTTGATTACTAAGAATTTTCCCAAAATGACCGGAATGCGGCGCGATGCCGCAACTTCAGCAAAGCGCCAAGGTCTTTGGTGCATTGTCAATAGAACCGGAGTAACAGTTGACGCTTTTCCAGAATCACGTATGCCGAAGTGCCGCCATGCTGGGCACCGGTGTGTTATTGAACTCGGCCGCGTGGGCGCAGGCGTTCGGCAATGACAAGCAAGGGCGAGATGTCGGAACGATGGAAGCCGTCGGCACGTCCATTACGCATAGGGACGCGCAGGACACGCGCTCGCTGCCTGGCCGCTGGGCCGAAGCCGTTCGCCATGAGGTCAGCGACATCTGGACGCATGGCGCGGCCGATCTTTACGTGCCGCTGCACACGCACCATCTTCGTTTTGCGTATTCGCGCGAGAAGGTCGATCAGTACAACGAGCATCCGTGGGGCATCGGCTTCGGACGCGCCTTGCCCGATGGCAACGGCGGCACGCGTGTGCTCTACGCGATGGTGTTCAGGGACTCGCATAGCCATTGGTCGCCGATGGCCGGGTATGGACGCATCTGGCGGCTCGCCTCGGTCGGGCCGGTCGATCTCGGACTCGGCTACAGCGTATTCCTGATGTCACGCTCGGATACCATGAGCGGTGTGCCCTTTCCTGGCGCGCTACCGCTGGCGGCCGCGACGGTGGGGCGCTTTTCGCTGACCACCACATATGTGCCCGGCGGCAAGGGATACGGCAACATCCTCTTTCTGTTCGGACGCTACACGTTCGGCGACGTCCGGTAACAGGCGCAAGCGCTCAGACGTCGTTGACGGCCTCGACCAGACAGTGGGACAGCTTGTCGAAATGGCGCATTGCCGCAGGCGTCAGCTCCACCTGCTTGCGCCGCGCATCTTCGGTGTCCTGCAGCACGATCCAGCCTTTCTCTCGCATCGACTTGAGGCGGTTGTGAAGCATGGCTGGCGAGCCCAGTTCGCGCACGGCGATCATGTCGCGCACCGACAAGCGGCGCTTGGACTGATTGGCTTGCGCGACCAGCACCAGGATGCGCTCTTCGAGCGGGTCGAGCGAGGGCAGCGCCGGCAATCCGCGCACCGCCTCGGCAAGCTGGAGAAATCGAAGATAAATATCGGCGGGACGCGTCAACGGCATGCGCTCCTGACATTTCGTGCCGGCCCCGGAGAAGGCCAGGTGTTTTCTGGTGGGCCGGCGCAGACGATTGCGCTATCATGCGCCAGTCGTCCCCCGGTCTGCCCGCGATTCTAACTGAATGTCCCCGCTTCGCCTACACCTGTGCGCCATCGTCGGCTCGACCATTGCGTTCGTCGCCGCAACGATCGCGAGCGAGTGGATCTTCACCCATTCCGAATTCGTGCGCGGCGTGAACTGGGTCTACCTGCCCGCGGGCATGCGTCTGCTATGCACGCTGCTGTTCGGCGAGGCCGGCGCGATCGGGGTGATGGCCGGCTCCTGGCTCACCTGCTTTTTCTACTTTTTCCCCGACGACACCGTACGCGCATTCATCGGCGGCATCCTGTCCGCCACGGCGCCGTATCTCGTCTATCGTGCCGCCGTCAGGTATTACGGCTTGCGCACAACGCTGACGAATCTGACGGCGCGCAAGCTCATGGTGCTGATTGTCGCTACCTCGCTCGCGAGCCCGTTATTACACAATGCGTGGTTTCTTCTGCGCGGCGACACCGATCATTGGCTGGCGCGCCTGTGCATCATGATCATCGGCGATCTGTGCGGCACGCTGATCGTCGTGTACACGATGAAGGGTCTCCTGGCACTGTTGCCGCGGCGAGCGCCGCCCGAGGGCATGCCGGCCAGGCCGAATTGATCTTCGACGGCGTCGAACCAAACATCGCCGGCAGCGTCGAAGGGACGCTGACCGGCGACAATCGCCGCCCCTTTTGCCGCAAGGCGCTGCGGCGCACGCGCAACATTATTTCGGTACCCCTAGCAAGGCGCGATTTCTTAGGTAGAATCGACGGCGCAGCAACGATTTTCAACCAGGCGAAGCCGCTCTCGCAAGACGGCACTTTCTTATTTTCATCGATTGGATCGATATGGCAACGGCAAAGAAAGCAACGAAGACCACGAAGGCCCCTGCGGCCAAGAAGGCAACCAAGGCTGCTGCAGCGCCGAAAAGCGCTGCCGCTAATGGCGCCGTCAAACCCATCAAGGACTCGTTCACCAAGGCAGGCCTGGCGACGCACCTCGCTGAAGCCGCAGCTGTCGAAGTGAAGACGGTCAAGGCAGTCCTGGCCGCGCTCGAGAACACGATCCTCGGCGCCGTGCACAAGAAGGGCGCCGGTGAGTTCACGCTGCACGGCCTGCTCAAGATCGGCGCACAACAAGTGCCGGCCAAGAAGCGCCGCTTCGGCAAGGATCCGTTCACGGGCGAGGATCGCTGGTTCGAAGCGAAGCCGGCCAGCGTGCGCATCAAGGCGCGCGCCCTGAAGAAACTGAAGGACGCCGCGCTGTAAAACAGCGTTCCTTCCCAAACCCCTCGGGTTTGAAATGCGGCGCCGGAAACGGCGCCGCATTGCGTTTGCAGGCGTCATTTACCGGCTTGACTTACCGGCCTCCCCCGGGTTTATGCGGAGTGGACGCAACCCTCGTCCCGGCGCTAACATCGCGGTGAAATTTCCTGAAACTGGTTTCAAGGCCGGCCCGCCTTTGCCGCCGGCACAGTCCTCGATGCCCGCCAAAAAATCCGCCCAAGCGCCGCGTTCGCCGGCACGAAAGACCGCCGCCACACCCCGCGCGAACGGCATGACGGCCGCGCCGCCGCGCGCCACCATCGCGGACGTCGCGCGCGAAGCCGGCGTGTCCAAAGCCACGGTCTCACGCTTCTTCAATCACCGCGAAACGCTGCTGACGCCCGACATCGCAACGCGCGTCGAGAAGGCCGTCGCGGCGCTCGACTATTCGCCGAGCCGCATGGCGCGTGCGCTCAAGCGCGGTGGTACACGCCTGATCGGCCTGGTCGTGGCGGACGTCACCAACCCGTATTCGGTGGCGATGCTGCGCGGGGCAGAGAAGGCGTGCCAGGAAGCCGGCTACCTGCTGATGCTGTTCAACCTCGGCAATGACAGCGAGCGCGAGTGCGAAGCGATGGACGCCCTGTCTTCGTACCAGGTCGAGGGCTACATCCTGAATACGCTCGGGCGCGATGCGCGCACGGCGGCCCGCGCGAATCAGCTTGGCAAGCCCATCGTGCTGGTCGACCGCAAGCATCGCGGCATGCATGCCGATTTCGTCTCGCTCGACAATGCCACCGCCATCCAACAGGCGGCCGGGCATCTGGTCGCGCAGGGCTACCGGGAATTGCTGTACGTCACGGAACCGATTCGCGCCGTCAGTTCACGGATCGAGCGCGAGGCCGCGTTCCGCGAGTTCGTCCGCGACGCCGCCCGTCATGATAAGACCGGCCAGCCGGTCGCCGGCAGCGTGCTCGAAACGCCTGACGGGGATGGCGAGGCGCAGCTCTCCACGCTGACCGATGCCCTGCGCGATTTCTGTGCGCGCACGGCCGGCCGCCCCGCCGCCGTGCTGTCCAACAACGCCGTGACCACCTTGCGCCTCGTTGCCGCCATGGCGCGCGTCGAGGGCCGATGGGGCGAAACGCTCGGACTTGTCGGTATCGATGAAACCGACTGGTCGCCCTACGTCGGCCCGGGCATCTCCACAATCGCGCAGCCGACCGACGATCTCGGACGCCTCGCCGCAACCTGCCTCATCGAACGGTTGCGAGGGCTTGCGCTGCCGCCGCGCCAGATCCTGCTGCACGGGCAGTTGATTCCGCGCGGTTCGTCTCGCGCGGTCGGCGCGACGAAAAAACCCGTGAAACCGATCAACAAACGCAGCGGCACCCGCTAAAAACCGCTGGAAACCGTGGCCGGATGCCAGCTTAGGGTTAGTCCGAATCGTATTCTGAAATCGGTTTCTTAAACTGCGAACTTCGGAGACAGCGTTGCACACCTTTCGCGATCGGAACGCGGTTGGCGCGCACGAGGATAAAAAGTGAACTATACGTTTCAATTCGGCGACGTCTTCGCCGCCTGGCCGCTCTTGCTCAAGGGCACCTGGATCACGATTCAATTGTCGTTCTCGGCGATGGCGATCGGCCTGTGCGTGGCGGTCCTGTGCGCGTGGGGCAAGACGTCCGGCCCGGCGCCCGTGCGCTTCGTCGTGAACACGTACATCGAGATCATCCGGAATACGCCGTTTCTCGTGCAGCTGTTCTTCTTTTTCTTCGCGCTGCCCGCGATCGGCCTGCGCTGGACGCCGCACACTGCCGCGCTGACGGCGATGGTCGTCAATCTCGGCGCCTACGCCACGGAAATCATCCGCGCCGGCATCGAAGCCATCCCGAAGGGGCAAATCGAGGCCGGTCTGGCGCTCAACCTCAAGCGCTGGGAAATCTTCCGCTTCGTGGTGCTCAAGCCGGCGCTCAAGGCCGTCTATCCGGCGCTGACGAGCCAGTTCATCCTTCTGATGCTGTCCTCCGCGGTGGTTTCCGTGATTTCCGCCGACGATCTGACGTCGGTCGCGGCCAACATCCAGTCGCAGACCTTCCGCAGTTTCGAGGTCTACATCGTCGTCGCGTTGATCTATCTGCTGCTGTCGCTGGCGTTCTCCGCCGTTTTCCGCCTCGTGTATCAGTGGGGCCTCAACTACCCCGACCGCCGCTGAGGAGTTCCCCATGCGTTCCTTCGGATACCCCGAACTCTGGTTCATCGTCGAAGCCGCCAAGTGGACGTTGGCGCTGTCGGTCATCGCATTCGTCGGC
This sequence comes from Pandoraea terrae, assembly GCF_902459695.1. Classification (GTDB taxonomy): domain Bacteria; phylum Pseudomonadota; class Gammaproteobacteria; order Burkholderiales; family Burkholderiaceae; genus Pandoraea; species Pandoraea terrae. The sequence goes on along the minus strand of NZ_CABPRZ010000001.1, from coordinate 400,789 downwards.
GGCAGCCTGCTCGGGCTCGTCGTCGCGCTCTCCCGCACCGCTGAAGCGGCGTGGCCGCGCCGGCTCGCCACGGGATTCATCAAGCTGTTCCAGGGCACCCCGCTGCTGCTGCAGTTGTTCCTGATCTTCTTCGGCGCGCCCGTGTTCGGCCTGGAGATCAACCCGTGGGTGGCCGCCGGCGCCGCGCTGATTTTCAACAGCGCCGCGTTTCTTGGCGAAATCTGGCGCGGTTGCATTGAAGCCATCCCGCGCGGCCAGTGGGAAGCCGCGCAGGCGCTGTCGCTGTCGTACGTCGACCGCATGCGCGATGTCATTCTGCCCCAGGCCTTCAAGATCGCGGTGCCGCCGACCGTCGGCTATCTGGTGCAGATCATCAAGGGCACGTCGCTCGCGGCAATCATCGGATTTACGGAAGTCACGCGCGCGGGCCAGATCATCAACAACGCGACCTTCGAACCGCTGCTTGTGTTCTCGGTCGTCGCGGCCGTCTATTTCGTGCTGTGCTGGCCGCTCTCGCTGCTGGCAGCGCGTATGGAGCGCCGCCAGGCCGCCGCGCTGGCCCGTTGACGTTTTTGCCGTGCTTTGCCATTTGATTTGACCGATAAGAAACGCAACCGTCGCTTTCGCAGGAGACAAAAGATGCCCAATATCACCCGCCGTACGCTGACCCTCGGCCTCGCCGCCGCCGGACTCGCCGCCAGCCTGGGCGCGCTCGCGCCCAACGCCTGGGCGCAAAGCGTCGCCGACATCAAGAAGAAAGGCGAGATCACGATCGGCATGCTGGTCGACTTCCCGCCGTACGGCACCACCAACGCACAGAACCAGCCCGACGGCTACGACGCCGACGTCGCCCGACTGCTGGCGAAGGACCTCGGCGTGAAGGCGAACATCGTGCCCGTCACCGGCCCGAACCGCATCCCCTTCCTGTTGACGAACAAGGTTGACCTGCTCGTGGCGTCGCTCGCCATCACGCCCGAGCGCGCCAAGCAGGTCCAGTTTTCGCAACCGTACGCCGCCGCCACGATCGTGCTCCTCGGCAAGGCGGGCGCCAACCTGAAGTCGGCTGCCGATCTGAAGGGGCTGCGCGTCGGCGTTGCCCGGGCGTCCACGCAGGACGTCGCCGTCACCCGGAGCGCGCCGGAAGGCACTGAAATCCGCCGTTTCGACGATGACGCCTCCGCCATGCAGGCGCTGCTGTCGGGCCAGGTCGATGCCATCGGCTGCTCGGTTACCGTCGCGAGCCAGATCAAGAAGCGCGCCCCGAACGCCTATGAGGCCAAGTTCAACCTGCTGCAGCAATCGATGGGCATCGCCATGCGCCCCAACCAGCCGGAACTGCTCAAGACGGTGAACGACTTCGTCGCACGCAACACGGCCAATGGCGAGCTCAACAAGCTGTATCACAAGTGGCTCGACACCGACCTGCCGAAAATGCAGTAACGCGTCAGACCGAATGGATGCCATCATGACGGATACCCAACACGCTCCGGCCAGCGACACCATCATCCACATGGAACATGTGGAGAAGTGGTACGGCCATTTCCAGGTGCTTACCGACATCAACCTGACCGTAAAGGCCGGTGAGCGCATCGTGATCTGCGGTCCGTCGGGCTCCGGCAAATCGACGCTGATTCGTTGCATCAACCGGCTCGAAGCCGTGCAGAAAGGCCGCATCGTCGTCGACGGCATCGAATTGACTGCCGGCGGCAAGAATGTCGATTCGGTGCGGCAGGAAGTCGGCATGGTGTTCCAGCAGTTCAACCTGTTCCCGCACCTGACGATCCTGCAGAACTGCACGCTCGCGCCGATGCGTTCGCGTGGCCTGTCGAAGGACGAGGCTGAAGCGATCGCAATGAAATACCTGAAGCGCGTGCGCATCCCGGAGCAGGCGAACAAGTATCCGAGCCAGCTCTCGGGCGGCCAACAGCAGCGCGTGGCCATCGCCCGGGCACTGTGCATGACGCCGCGTGTGATGCTGTTCGACGAGCCCACCTCGGCCCTGGACCCGGAGATGGTCAAGGAGGTGCTCGACACCATGATCAGCCTCGCCGAGGACGGCATGACGATGCTTTGCGTGACCCATGAAATGGGCTTTGCGCGCAGCGTTGCCGACCGTGTGATCTTCATGGCGGATGGCAAGATCGTCGAAGAAGCGCCGCCCGCGCAGTTCTTCAGCCAGCCGGCACATGAGAAGACGCGCAATTTCCTCGGACAGATCCTCAGCTCACATCACCAGGCGGTCGCGCAATGACAACCCAACACTCCCCGATCCTGATCTCCCTGACCGCGTTCGGCGCGGCAGAGGTGATGCGGCATGGCCAGTTGTATTTCACGCACCTGTCGCACGCAGCCGGCGCAAACGGCGTGGAAGTCCGCGCGGAACTGCTGCGCGACCCCGCGACCGAACTGCCGGCCATTGCCGACGCCGCGCGCGAGCTCGGCCTGTCGCTGGTGTACTCGAGCCCGCGCGGATTATGGCGCCCTGACGGTACGCTCGACACCGCAGCGCTCGACGAGGCGATCCGTCATGCCAAAACGCTCGGCGCTTCCCGGTTCAAGATGTCGATCGGCGGATTCCAGCGGGCCTCCGCGGCCACGCTGGGCGAATTGCGCGAACGTCTCGTGGCACAGTCGGCTGAACTCGTCATCGAAAACGACCAGACGGCGCGCGCCGGCACGATCGGCGTGCTGCGCCGCTTCTTCGCCGCCGCGGCACTTGCCGGCCTGTCGCCGGGCATGACCTTCGACATGGGCAACTGGCATTTCGTGGGCGAGGACCCGCTCGTGGCCGCCGAAGTGTTCGGCAGCCGGGTCGTCTACCTGCACTGCAAGGGGGTGCAACGGCTGCCGCACAAATGGATCGCGGTGCCGCTGGCCGACTCGCTCGCGCCTTACCGCACGATCGCGCAGCATATGCCGCCCGATGTGCCGTGGGCCATCGAATACCCGCTCGTCGGCGACGATCTTCATGAGGTGACCGCCGCACAGATTCAGGCGTTGCGGCGGCTGTCGGCCGAGTGCCGCGACGTACCCGCATCCACCTGAGCCCCATTTTTTCAGAGATTTCCGCATGACCTCAGTTCCTCAGCAGGCCAACGCCGCCCTTGACGTCGTCACGTTCGGCGAAGCGATGATGCTGCTCGTGGCCGACACGCCCGGCGCCATCGAAGACGTGCACACGTTCCACAAGCGCACCGCAGGCGCCGAGACCAATGTCGCGATCGGCCTGTCGCGCCTGGGCCTGCGGGTGGGCTGGGCCAGCCGTCTCGGCACTGACTCGATGGGCCGTTACCTGCTCGCGGCGATGCAGGGCGAAGGCATCGACTGTTCGCATGTGATATGTGACGCCACGCAACGCACGGGCTTTCAGTTCAAGGGGCGCGTGATGGACGGCAGCGATCCGCCTGTCGAATACCATCGCAAGGGCTCGGCCGCGAGCCAACTCGGCCCGGACGACATCGACGTGCCCTGGCTGCAGTCCGCCCGCCATCTGCATGCAACCGGGGTATTTCCCGCCCTGTCGGCGCAAACGCTGGCCGCCGCACGCAAGACACTGGATACGATGCGCGCTGCAGGCCGCACGATTTCGTTCGATCCGAATCTTCGGCCGACCCTCTGGGCCACGCCTGACTTGATGCGCGACACGCTCAATGACCTTGCGCGGCACGCCGACTGGGTGCTGCCCGGTCTGGCCGAGGGCGAATTCCTGACAGGACAAACGACTGCACAGGGCGTCGCCCGGTTTTATCTCGACCGTGGCGCGAAGCTCGTGGTCGTCAAACTTGGGGCGGACGGGGCATATTACGAAGGCGTACACGCCGGACGGGGCGTCTGCGGACAGGTTGCGGGTTTTCCGGTCGAGACGGTCGTCGATACGGTCGGCGCGGGCGACGGCTTTGCCGCCGGCGTCATCAGCGGTCTGCTCGAGGGCCTGCCGGTGGCCGACGCGGTGCGCCGCGGCACCTGGATCGGCGCGCGTGCGGTACAGGTCCTGGGCGACACGGAAGGCCTGCCGACACGCACGCAACTGGATGCAGCAGGACTATGACCCCCCACACCGAACCCACACCCGCCACGCCTGCCACCGCCACCGCCGCCGGTACGGCGCGCCGCCGCGTGCTCGTCTTCCGGGAATTGCCGGAAGACCAACTTCGCCGCCTTCAGGACGCGCACGACGTGATCGTCGCCAATCCGCGCGTCCCGGCACAGCGTGCCGCGTTCGACGCGGCGCTGGCCGACGCGGATGGCATGATCGGCTCGAGCTATCCCGTCGACGATGCGATGCTCGCGCGCGCGCCTCGCCTGCAAGTCATCTCCAGCGTGTCGGTCGGCGTGGACAACTACCCGCTCACGGCCCTCCAGTCGCGCGGCATCACGTTGTGCCATACGCCCGGTGTGCTCACCGAGACGACCGCCGACACCATCTTTGGCCTTGTCATCGCTGCGAGCCGCCGGATGGTGGAGCTCGCGAACCTGGTGCGCGACGGCCACTGGACGAAAAACATCGGCGAGGACCATTTCGGTTGGGATGTCCATGGCAAGACGCTCGGCATCGTCGGCTTCGGCCGCATCGGCCAGGCAGTCGCGCGCCGCGCCGCACTCGGCTTCGGCATGCCGGTGCTCTATCACGCGCGCCGGCCGGTCGATCTCGGCGAGCAGGCGCCCGAGCTCGCCGGCCGCGCCACCTACGCCGCATTCGACGACTTGCTCGCGGGCGCCGACATCGTCGCGCTCGTGCTGCCGTTGTCGGCCGCGACGGCCGGCATGATCGGCCCCGCGCAATTCGCCCGCATGCGGCCCGGCGCGATCTTCATCAATGGCGCACGCGGCGGGCTGGTGCAGGAGGACGCATTGCTGCAGGCGCTGGACAGCGGACATTTGCGCGCCGCCGGCCTCGACGTTTTCGCAACCGAGCCGCTCCCGCTCGACTCGCCGCTTCGCACGCATCCGCGCGTCACCGCCCTGCCCCATATCGGCTCGGCGACCGTCGAGACGCGCCACGCCATGGCCACGCTCGCCACGACCAATCTGCTCGATGCGCTCGCCGGCCGGACACCGCAAGCCGTGTATCGCAGCGGTCGGGCCTGAACGTCTTCTCCGACGGCGCTGCCAGCCCTCCTGCATCCCCGATCCGGTGGCCGGCAATCGCGCGTCACCGCGATTCGGCGTGGAGGCGCCTGGCGGCGCATGCCCCATCGTTGGGCGAATTTCCCGCCACGTTTCGGAATCTGCTGATAGCCAAGCCGCGCCGCCGTCCTCACTATCGGTATCGCCGCAGCGTGTTTACGCGGCGTTCACTGACGGGAGGAACAAGGCGATGGAGCATTTTCGGCGACACGACGGTTTCGGGCGGTGGATGACGGGTGCGGTGGCGCGTCAGATGGGCCGCAACGACTCGCGGTCCAGAGTATTCCGGCCGCCACCGATGGCGGAATTTCAGGGGTTCGTGGTGTGGTGCTACACGCAGGGAGTGTTCCTGGGACAGGAATTCGACCGGGAAACGGACACGATCACGCATTGCTACGTCCGCAACGGGGCGTGGGCGGTGCAGTTCGACACGTTCGACGACGCCGTGGAACGGGCGCATGAGGTCCACACGCCGACGCTGATCCTGTTCGCCCTCGAGCGCCACGGCGCCGTATTCATCACGGGTACGGAACAGTAACCGTCGCCCGCGAGGCGATTGCCACGCCGGGAGAAATGGGGAACCACCCAACCCTCCCGGCGCTGCATTGCGCACAGATCGGAAGCCGAAGGTGTTCCGGAATTGGAACGTTGGTTCTTACGGTGCACCTTAGCAGCCTGCCAGGTAAAGCCTAAAGTTCGCTCAACGTCATCGGACATTGAGCGACCGGTCAATCGGCACGAAATTCGTGCGTCGGGTCGCCCCGCATGGCGTTCGCCATATGCGTAAAAAGGGGGCCCTATCCATGATTCCCGCCATCGAACCCGCGCTTGCCGACGATTGGTTCGTCGCAGCGAGCAGCCAAAGCCTGTCTGCCGGGACAACGACCCGCACGCGATTGCTGGGCGCGCCAATCATCCTGTTCCGCGACGAAACAGGACAACCCTGCGCAAGCGTTCAGCACGGGCCGCGCGAAACCGACCTCCGTCCGATCTTCGCGTGCGAACGATACACGCTGATCTGGGTGAGTTTCAAATCGCCGTGCAAGCCCCTGTTCGCAATTCCCGAGTTCGACCAGCCGGGCAGGCGCATCGTGCCGTGCGGCGCGCTCGGCGTAAAGACATCGGGCTTGCGTGTTGTCGAGAACTTCCTCGATCTGGCGCACCTGCCTTACGTGCATAGCGGTTGGCTGGGGCAAGAGGCGCACAGCGAAGTCAAGCGGTATGACGTGAACCGGAATCAGGACACCGACGAACTCTGGGCCACCGACTGCCGTTTCTGGCAGCCCCGCGCCGCACTCTCGGCCAATGGGGGTTTTGAAGTCGAATACACGTATCGCGTCATGCAACCCTTTACGACGATGCTGTACAAGTCGTCGCCCGCACGGCCGGCCGCCTTCGATTTCATTCTGTTATGCGTTCAACCCACGACAGACGAGCAATGCCTGGTCTATTCCGTGCTCGGCTATTTCGACGATGTGAGCAGCGATGCAGAACTGATTTCGTTCATGCAACTCATTTTCGGTCAGGACAAGCCGATTCTTGAAAGTCATCGTCCCAAGCGCATCCCTCTGGATACGCGCATCGAAGTACCCACCCGCGCCGATGCGTTATCCACCGCCTATCGGCGCTGGTTACGCGAAAAGTGCATTACCTACGGTGTTCATCGCCATGAAAGCGAGGCCTCAAACCATGATCAAACTCTATGACTTCGAGCTGTCCGGCAATTGCTACAAGCTCCGGCTGCTGATGCACTTTCTCCGCGTTCCGTACGAACCCGTTACCGTGGATTTCTATCCGGGACGCGAACACAAGAGCGAGAAATTTCTCGCCATCAATCCGTGGGGGCAACTGCCGGTATTGGACGAGGGGGACTACCGCTTGCGCGACGCGCAGGCGATTCTGGTCTACCTCGCGAGCAAATACGACGATGAGTGCACCTGGTTTCCGATCGACCCGGAAGCCCGGGGGCAGGTGATGGCATGGCTGGCCGTCGCCGACGACATCACTCGCACTGCAGCGGCCGCCCGCCTGCACGATGCGCTGGGTTACGCACTGGATATCGATGCCGCCAGAAACGGCGCCCGCACCGTGTTCAAGCTGATCGACGATCACCTTGCCCATCGTGAGAGCGAAGGACGACTCTGGCTCGCGGCGGATCATCCGACGGTTGCCGATATCGCCTGCTTCCCCTATACCGCCCTTTCGCATGAAGGCGGCATCCTGCGTGATGACTTTCCGGCGCTGCAACGCTGGATCGATCGCGTCCGGCACTTGAAGGACTTCATCGGCATGCCCGGCATCCCCGCGCCGAAAGTGTGAATTCGGGCGGCGTCCATTCCGAAATAGTAGAGATCGACATGAATCAACTGACCGTCAAAGTGGTACGCAAGCAGCGCGAAGCCGAAGGAATATTCAGCTACGAATTGGCTGCTGCCGATGGCGCTGCGCTTCCCCGGTTTTCCGCCGGCGCGCATATCGACGTCTATATCCGGCCGGGACTGATTCGCCAGTATTCGCTATGTAATCATCCGCGGGAGCGGCACCGGTATGTCATCGCGGTACTGCGTGAGCCGAATTCGCGCGGCGGCTCGCATGCGATGCATGACGCCGTCCATGCCGGCGACGTGATCGAGATCAGCGAACCGCGCAATCACTTTCCCCTCACGCCGGCGGCCCGCACGCTCCTGTTTGCAGGCGGTATCGGCATCACGCCGATCCTGAGCATGGCAGAGCGCCTTTCGGAAATGGGGGCCGATTTCGCGCTGCACTACTGCTGCAGATCAGCCGATCGCGCCGCGTTTGTCGACCGGATCGCCGACGCAGCCTATGCGCGTCACGCGCATTTCCATTACGACGACGGCGACGACGGCCAACGACTCGTACTTTCCGCAACGCTCGGCGAACCGGCACCCGACAAGCACCTGTATGTGTGCGGCCCCACCGGCTTCATCAGCTATATCGTGGAAAGTGCCAAGGCGAACGGCTGGCGCGACGACGCTATCCATCTTGAATATTTCGGCGCCAAGCCGGCAGACCCTAGCAAACAAAATGCGTTTTCCGTGCAGATCGCGAGCACGGGGCGGATTATCGATGTGCCGGCCGACAAGAGCGTGGTAACCGCGCTCGAGGCACACGGCGTCACCATTCCGGTGTCTTGCGAACAAGGCGTCTGCGGCACGTGCCTGACGCGTGTCCTCAGGGGCGAACCCGATCATCGGGATCTCTATCTCACCGATGAGGAAAAGGCGCGCAACGATCAGTTCACGCCGTGCTGCTCGCGATCGAAGTCGGAGATGCTCGTGCTGGATCTGTAGCCAGGCGCCGTCAAGCTGGCAATCGCTCAATGAACCCTTGTCTATTATTTAGGTATACGACATGAAAACCAAAGCCGCCATTGCCTGGGAAGCGGGCAAGCCGTTGACCATCGAAGACGTGGACCTCGAAGGCCCGCGCGCCGGCGAGGTGCTGATCGAGGTCAAGGCCACCGGCATCTGCCACACCGACTACTACACCCTCTCGGGCGCCGACCCCGAGGGCATCTTCCCCGCCATCCTCGGCCATGAAGGCGCCGGCATCGTGGTCGACGTCGGCCCCGGCGTGACCAGCCTAAAAAAGGACGATCACGTCATTCCCCTCTACACCCCGGAATGCCGCCAGTGCAAGTTCTGCCTCTCGCGCAAGACCAACCTGTGCCAGGCCATCCGCGCCACCCAGGGCCGCGGACTCATGCCCGACGCCTCCTCGCGCTTTTCCATCGGCGGCAAGCCCATCTTCCACTACATGGGCACCTCCACCTTCTCCAACTACATCGTCGTCCCCGACATCGCCGTCGCCAGGATTCGTGAAGACGCCCCGTTCGACAAGGTCTGCTACATCGGCTGCGGCGTGACTACCGGCGTGGGCGCCGTCGTTTACTCCGCCAAGGTCGAAGCCGGCGCCAACGTCGTCGTCTTCGGCCTCGGCGGCATCGGCCTGAACGTCATCCAGGGCGCGAAGATGGTCGGCGCCGACAAGATCATCGGCGTCGACATCAACCCGGGACGCGTCGAACTCGCCAAGAAGTTCGGCATGACCCACTTCGTCAACCCCAAGGAAGTCGACAACGTCGTCGACCATATCGCGCAACTCACCGATGGCGGCGCCGACTACTCGTTCGAGTGCATCGGCAACGTCACTACCATGCGCCAGGCGCTCGAATGCTGCCACAAGGGCTGGGGCCAGTCCTTCATCATCGGCGTGGCCGCCGCCGGCCAGGAAATCAGCACGCGCCCGTTCCAGCTGGTCACCGGCCGCGAATGGAAGGGCTCGGCCTTCGGCGGCGCGCGCGGACGCACCGACGTGCCCAGAATCGTCGACTGGTACATGGAAGGCAAGCTCAACATCGACGACCTGATCACCCACACGCTGCGTCTCGACCAGATCAACGAAGGGTTCGATCTGATGAAGCGCGGCGAGTCGATCCGATCTGTGATTCTTTTCTGAAGACCCGCCATAACTGATACTCGAACGCGGGCCGCTGTTCCCCGGCGGGACACTGATCGATCAAGGCCTGGCCGACAAATGTCTCGCCATTCGGGCACGCACGTCATGTTCCGGAATTGAAACGACACGTCTCATGACGGCCCTTATGCGTTTTTTTCTGTCTCCCTATATTGGTCTCAACCAACGCCGCTTACCGGCGTTGGCAGCGGCCATTCCAGCGCCCACGGGTAATCCCGGGGTTGAAGGGAGCGCGCCAAACCTGTTTAACACATTGACAACAACGGCATGAGTGGGTGTGTAATCGCGTAGCTGTTCCCCAACATGCGCAAGGGAGACACATGATGCAGGCAATATCCAGGCATGAATGGCCAACGCAGGTGGCGGCCGAGCGGATCGCGGTGCGCACGGCGCGCGCCAGGATCGCGCCCTGCTCCGGGGGAGCGACGGCATGAGCGCGCAACTGCAGGTACGTTTGCCGCGCGCCAGGCTGGTCGTGGCGCCGGCGTTGCTCGCCATCGTGCTGAGCGTGGCGGCAGGACTGGCCATTACGGCGCTGCTGCTGGTCGTCACTGGCTACCATCCAACAACGGCCTTGATGTCGCTGCTCGCCGGCGCGTTCGGCGGCAAGCAGGAAACGGCGGAAACGGTGGCTCGCGCGGTACCGCTGGCATTGACCGCGCTCGGCACGGCGGTCGCTTATCGCGCACGCCTCTGGTCGGTCGGACAAGAGGGGCAACTGGTCATCGGCGCTTTGTTCACCTATGCCACCGCGCAATGGCTTGGCGGCCGCTTCGGCCCGCTGGCATGGGGACTCCCGCTGATCGCCGGTGCGGTGGGCGGCGCGCTCTGGGGTGTACTGCCCGCCTGGTGGAAAGCCCGCCGCGGCGTCAGCGAGATTATCTCGACCGTCCTGCTCAACTATGTCGCGGTCTATGTCCTGATGTACGTGATCGCGCATATCTGCGCGAAAACGCAGTCGACCTACCTGCAATCGGATCCGGTGCCTGTGGGCGCATGGTTGCCCACGCTGGTCACCGATACGCCGCTCAACATCGGCGTGTTCGCGGCATTGATCGCCACGGCCATCGTCGGCGTTGTGCTGGCCTTCAGCGCATTCGGGTTCGAATTGCGCGCATTCGGGAGCAATCCGCAGGCGTCGCGTTTCAAGGGCATTCACAGCGGCCGCATGATCCTGGCCGTCTTCGCGATCAGCGGGGCCTTGTGCGGGTTGTGCGGCGGCGTGCAATTGCTCGGCACACATCAGCGGCTGTCGCTGGCGGTCGTCAGCGGAGCCGGCTACGCCGGCGTTATCGTCGCCATGCTAGCTCGGCTCAATCCGTGCGGCGTGCTGCTGGCCGCATTGCTCTTCGGCGCGCTGGACACCGGCAGCACGGTGATGCAACTGGAAGCCGGGGTGCCCAGCAGCCTCGCCAGAGCCATGCAGGCGTTGATGCTGATCTGTTTTCTGGTCAGCGAACTGGTCGTACGCCGCTTCTACGTCAATCGGGAACGCCATGACTGATATCCTCCAAAGTGCCCTCATCGCCAGCATTTTCGCCGCGGCGATACGTTTGCTCACCCCGATCCTGCTTGCCGCGATCGGTGAACTCGTCGCCGAGACCTCCGGCGTAATGAACCTTGGTGTCGAAGGGACCATGCTCACCGGGTGCTTCGTCGGCTTCCTCGTGGCATTCGCCACCGGTTCCGCGCCCCTGGCCATCATGGCAGCAGTCGTGTCAGGCGCGCTGCTGGGCCTGGTCACATCGATCGCCATCGTCACACTTCGCATCGAACAGTTTGTCGTCGGACTGGCCATCAATCTGCTGTGTTCCGCGCTGACGGCCTACGCGTTCCGCGCGTTCCTGCAAGACGTGACGCCGGAGCGCGCCATCATTACGCCGCTCTCGCCGATCCGCATTCCCGGGCTTGCGGATATTCCGCTGATCGGGCCGGCATTGTTCGAACAAACGGTGTTGACCTATCTGACGTACATCGCCGTGCCGCTTGTCGCGTTCTGGCTGCACCGGACGCATCAGGGTCTTCAAATGCGCTGCCTTGGAGAAAACCCGAAGCTGGTCGACATGACGGGTGCCAGCGTCGCGCGACGACGCTACGCAGCGATCGTATTTGGCGGCGCCATGGCCGGCCTGGCGGGGGCTTCGCTCAGCGTGGGGGCTTCGATGCGCTTTGTCGAGGAAATGTCGGGCGGGCGCGGCTGGCTGGCGATCGTCGCGGTCGTCGCCGCCAACTGGCGGCCCGCCCGCGTGCCGCTGGTGGCCCTCGCATTCTCCATTCTGCAAGCAATCCAGATCCAGACGCAGGCGACCGGCTCGTCCTTTCCGTATGAAGTCTTGCTGGCGTTGCCCTATGTTGCGGCCATCGGACTGATGGTGGTATTCCGCGCGTCCTCGCGGATGCCCGCCGCACTTGGCGAACCCTACGTCCGCCATTGAGCACGGTGGCGCGTGCCGCGACTTGCGGCACGCATAATTTTGATCGGGTTCGCAGCGGTGTAACATCAACAACGTTGGATATCAGGACGGAGGCGCAGACCACGTGGTCGATATCAAATTGATCGAATCCTTCGTGCTGGTCATCCGCGCCGGAAGCATGACGCGCGCCGAGGCCTTGAGCGGCACGCCCAAGGCCACCCTCAGCCGCCAGTTGGTCAAGCTCGAGAAGGATCTTGACCTCGAACTGGTGCGCCGGGACAGCCGCCGCATGATTCCGACCGAAGCCGGACGCCGGTTTTTCATTCATGGCGAACAATTGCTCGCCGAGATGAGTGCGCGCATTGAGGCCGCTCGTACCGAGGCGCAAGACCTCGCCGACGGCGTAATGGGGGATATTTCCGTACTCACCGATACGCACTTCAGCACACCGTTCATGTGCCGCGTGACGCGGCTTTTCCTGGAGCGTTACCCCAACGTGCGCTGCCGTTTCGATGTCACCGGCCGCATTTCGTCGCCGAAGATGGACGACGTCGATTGCTACGTCGGCATGAGCCCGCCCCCGCATCCGAATCTGGTGGAAAAAGTGCTGGGCCAATTGAATTTCAGCCTGTTCGCCAGCACCCGCTACCTGGAGATGTATGGGGAGCCCAAGTCGCAATTGGACCTGCCCCGACATCGCGCGATCACGCTCGACGATGCGACGCCGGACGTCGTACATCGCCTGTTTTCCGGCTCGAACGTATTTGACTATGAACCCAGGTCCGTGATTCGCGGCAACGACTACTGGGTTGTCAAGACGTTCTGCATCGACGGCTTGGGCATCGCGCTCCTGCCTGACTTCTTTACCGGCCCCGAACTCGAAGCGGGGGCACTCGTTCGGGTATTGCCCGACTGGCGCCCCGAGCCGGTGCGCGTCTATTGTGCCTACCAACGACAACGCTATAGCGGCCGCAAACTCCGCGCGTTCATCGAACTGACCGCCGCGAGCTTCCAACGTATTGATGGCTTCCATTATTACGTCGGCTCCCGCATGACGGCGGCCCGGCCCGACGAAGTCGTCGCGGCGAACAGCTGACGGGCCCTCCCCGGCCTACGCGAGCTTCTCGCGCAAACCCTGCGACGCTTCGTCGAAGTGCGCAAGCAAGCGGGTCCGCTCACCTGACGACGCAAACGACGCTTCGAACGCCGTGCGCACGATCCGCAGAATCTCGTCATGCGTCAACGCGAACTGCGCCGCCGCTGCCGCAAGATTCTCGATCAAGTCGCCGGCGAACATGCCGGGGTCGTCGGAATTCACGGTAATGCGCGCCCCGGCGTCGAGCAGTTGGCGAAACGGATGGTCGACCAGACTCGCGTACCGGCCGGGATCGACCGCCACGTTGGAGAGCGGGCAGATGGTCATCGGATAGCCTTGCGCCGCGATATAAGCCAGCACGGCGGCGTCCTCGATGCAGCGAACCCCATGATCGATACGGTCCAGCGGCAGCGTGTGAAGCGCCTGCAGAACCGCTGCCGCGCTTTCGTCCGACCCGAGATGCGCTGTCACGTGAAAGCCGTGCGAATGCGCGGCGTGCAAGGCATCTAACAAGCGGCAAGGGGAAACATCGCGCTCAGCGCCATCCATGCCGACCGCGCGCACCACGTCCGACGCCTGCAATGCCGCGAGTCGATTCACGAGATCCACCGCCGCGCCCGGATCTGTGCCGCGGTCGATATCGGCAATGAAATTGATCCGTACGCCATGCGTGCGCATGCACCATTCGCGGCCGGCGGCCAGGGCCGCGACGATATCCTCGAGCGCCGGGCCGCGCGCGGCATAGTAGGTCGGCGTGAACATGACTTCCCGATACACGATGTTCTGACGGGCGGCATCCTCACCCAGGTCGCACACAACGTCCTCGAAGTCTTCCGGGGTGCGCAACAAATCGCACACCACGGCGAAGATGTCCAGAAACTCACCGAGATCGGCGTAAAGCCGGCGCGCTGCCAGCGTACGCGCGTCGAACGGCAAGGTGACACGGTGACGGCGGGCGAGCGCCACCAGACGCTCGGCGCGCAGGCTGCCTTCCAGATGAATGTGCAACTCAGCTTTGGGCAGCGCCTCGATCAGGCGTCGGGTCTTGGGATCGATACGGTCTTTCAACACAGTTTCCGTGGCAGGCATGAGAAGAGGGGCTCGGTGAGAACTTGGCATGGGCGGCACCTGCTGCAGCGTCAGGATAAACGAACACAGGCGGCAAAAAAAAGCCCTCGCGACGGAGGGCCCAACGTATCCGAAAATCGGTTCGACATCGGACACGGACACGACCCGATTGCAACGGCGCCCGAAACGCAGGCGCGGGAACTGGCCTTAGAGGCTTGGCGAGAAGATGCCCGGCATTCCGATGAATCGGGGCAAATGCCGGATTCGGTCGATCCATCGGCGCAGGGCGGGATAGCTGTCGAGGCTGATGCCGCCTTCGTGCGCGAGTGCCACGTACGGAAAGCAGGCGATGTCGGCGATCGTCGGAGCGCTTCCGCAAAGCCATTCCCGCCCTTCGATTTCCGCATCCGCCAGATAATCATCGACGAAGCCGAAGACGCGATGCGCGCCGGCGCGGCAGTCCTCGATATCGAACGGATACGCCATCGCATCATGCAGGCGTGCCGCAGATGCCGTACGCGTTATCTCGTCGGCCGTCGCCAGCCACGCCGCAATCTGGCCGCGCACCTGCGGGTCGTCCGGATACCATGACCGCTGCGTATCGTACCGGCTCGCAAGATAGACAAGGATCGCCTGGGCATCACGAAGCACATAGCCGTCGTCGTCGATCACCGGAAGCTGCCCCAGCGGATTGACGGTTTCGGTGAACCAGGCGGCCTTATGCTCCCGTCCCGGATAAAAGTTGATTTGCCGGGTTTCGACATCCAGCGCCAGGAAACTCGATAGCAGCCTGACCTTGTAGCAGTTCCCGGACAGCTCGTAGTTATACAGTTTCATCTTGTCGACAACCTTTTCTTCATTGAGGCGCGCTGGACGCGAAGACCTCGGCATCGCCGCGAATCATTGATTTGGCGTTGATACCGGGTCCGGCCTGCAAGCCGAACTTCAAACCGCTGCTGCGCAACCATCGGCGGTAGACCGTGGACGCCGCATCTGCCCTGGCCGGCACCTCGGACGTGAGATCGACGGGCACGAGTTGGGGATGGTGGTTCTCGAGGATCGGCTTATCCTGCCCCAGGATCATCTGCTGGAATGATGTGATGTCGACATCCGAGCTGACGTCATCGAACAATGCGATCGCGAAGTGGAGAATGGACTGCGTCGGCGTCAACGGCTGCACGAACAGGAAAATCAGGTCCATTTGATCGTCACGGCCTTCCGACGTCTTGTACAGCATGGGCGTAAAGGCGTTGGCGACCCGGTACACATAATCGATCCGCTTGGCCTGCGTGGACGTCGCAGCGGCCCGCGGCTGCACGAATTCGCAGCCCAGTGCCCAAACCTCCTTGCCGTCACGCAGTTCCGCCTTGTAGTCGCTGACCTCGGTGTGCGGCTCGGCGCCCAGAATGTCGGGGTGGACATAGGGAAAATGTGCCATGTCGAGGAAATTCTCCACCGCGCGCAAACCGTTGGCGTGCAGCCCGATCGCCCCCATATAGAGGTAGCGCCGGCCGGGCTGATCGAATTCCGGCAACGCGAAAATCGGGTGCGGCGCCTCGCCGAACGAAGCCCAGACATGACCGTAGCAGTCGATGAGATGCACGGGCAGCGAACACGTGGGCGCATGTCCCGCGAGGGTTCCGTCAGAGTCCCGTTTCAGCACCAGCGTGTGCTCCAGCAATTGGGTGGAAAACTCGCCGCCGGGCGGCAAGTCCGCCGAATTGCGGATTGCGAACCATTCATTCTGCAAGACCGGATCAACGGATCTCATGATTTTCCCTTGTCGACATGGGGTACGCCCCCGAAAGGACAGCGGCGGGCGCCGCGTCGGCAACCGGTCTCGCGACATCCAGAAGCGCTTTGACGCGGTGGTTCAATGTGCGCAAATCCGCGACGGACGGCGTGCCGTCCACCCACAAATGGAATACGCATTGGTCGCCTTGCATCGGCGCCGCAAGCAAGGTGCATCCCGGTACATCATCGGTCCCGTTTGCGCGCAGGACGCCGGCCGGCCTCGATTGGAATCCCGCCTTCGTCGCCCGGCTCACGATATCCGCCATGTCGCAACTGCGCACGTAGCTGCGGCAGAACGTGCCGCCGGCCGGGGCGACCTCGCCGCTCGGCGTGCCCACGCTCGCCCAGATCACGCCGTACGCTTCCACCACCGGATACGTCTTGACGCATGCATTCTTCGGCGGTTGCGCGCAAGGATGGGCCGGGATGTAGCGGCATGCACCGTCGTTGCCATATCGCCAACCGTGGTATCCGCAGGCCAACTGATCGTCTACGATACGCCCCAGTGTCAGGCGCACGCTGCGGTGCGGGCAGCGGTTTTCCCACACCATGACCTGCCCGGCGCTATCGCGCCAGACGGCCAGCTCCTGGCCATGCAGGAACGCCTGCGTGATGACGCCGGCGCGGATGCGTAGCGATATCTCGATCGGGTACCAGGCGTCGACCGGGAAGATGATTTCGTTGTTCATGTTCATTCGCATACGTTTTTGGGGTTGAGGTCGCCAGACGGTGGCCACACCTTGGATTCACGCAGCGGCGCCCAGGCCGAACAAAGTGACGAGATCGCGGCGATATTGGTTGGAGAAGCGATCGGCCGGCACCGAGACCTCGTAGGCGGGATCGAGCGGCACTTGCCATGGCGTCTGACTCTCCACCAAGGGCGCGTCCTCTTCGTTGGTCAGCATCTGATACTGCGCATAGTCGGGGCCCGCGCCCG
Source organism: Pandoraea terrae (assembly GCF_902459695.1). Classification (GTDB taxonomy): domain Bacteria; phylum Pseudomonadota; class Gammaproteobacteria; order Burkholderiales; family Burkholderiaceae; genus Pandoraea; species Pandoraea terrae. The sequence continues at coordinate 383,853 of NZ_CABPRZ010000001.1, read as the reverse complement.
GCACATTCGTCAGGTTGATCTGGTAGATGTCGCACTCGTGGGCGCTGACCGGCGAGGCGATATCGAAATAGTGCGAAGTCATGGTGGCGTCGTAGTCGACCCGCAGGTGACTGGCGAAGGGATACGTCAGCTCGTACACATACTGGGTCGTGCGCTCGCCTTGATGGTCGTCGTTGAAACCGCGTTCGATTTCCACGTACGGCAGTTCCATGCGCAATCCGTAGTGGGTGCGTTCGACCTGGTAAGGCTCGACGCGCGGCCGCGCGCGGTTGCCGAAGGTCTGCATGTGGACCCAGGACAGGTGGCCGACATCGTTGAAGTTCTCGCAATGCCGGCTGGCCGAGGCGTTCCAGTGGCCCCTGGGAATTTCGATGCGCTTCCATGGCGCGGCGACCGGTTCGAGCAGCGGCCACTCGGGCAGCGCGCGCCGGGGTTCCGGCTTGAGGCAGACCCAGACGAAACCGTAGCGCTCCGCACTCAGGTAGGTGTGCAGTTGCATGCGCTCGGGAATGCGCACGCCCTCGGTGCCCATCGACGGAATCGCCACGCAGCGGCCATCGTGCCGATAGTGGTGGCCGTGCATCGGACACACGAGCGCATCCCGGTTGTCGTCGAGCCAGCCCAGCGTAAGCCTTGCGCCCCGGTGAGGGCAGGCGTCGCGGCTGACGCACAGGCCTTCGCGGGTGCGATAAACCACCAGGTTCACACCCAGCAGGCGGGCGGCCACCGGTGCGTCCTGCACTTCGGCGGAAACGGCCACGGGGTGCCAGAAGCCGGCGAGGATATGCCAGTCGGATTCGGAAAAACCGCTCTCGGGTGGGAATTCTGAGGCTTTACTGTGCTGAATGGGCAAGTACATGGCAGATTTCGTTCTTAGTAGTGAACATGGGGGCAATGTTGGCAAGACGTCGTACGACGGTGCGGTCCGTTCATCACCCGGGCTCCTGAAAAGCGCCGCCGCCAGCCATCAAGTGGCCGATCTGTTCGATCGACACCTCCGACGGTGCGCCGGCCATGATCAGTCGGCCGCCGTACATCACGGCGATCCGGTCGCTCAAGGCGAACAGATCGTCCAGCTCGTCGGACGCGAGCAGAATGGCGAAGCCCTCCTGGCGCTTGGCCAGCAGCAGGGTGTAAATGTCTTCGATGACGCCGATGTCGAGCCCGCGCGTCGGCTGATTGGCGAGCAAGACCCCTTTGGCGTGGAACAGCTCACGCGCAATCACCACCTTTTGCGCATTGCCCCCGGACAAGGTTTGCACCGGCGTCATTGCCGAGCGTGTGGCAATGCCGTAGTCGCGGATGGCCGACTGGGCAAAGGCTTGCATGCGCGCACGCGACATGAAGCCATGCCGGCTCATGGTGGCCGTGCGCTGAAGTCCAAGCGCGAGGTTGTCCGCCACGCTGAATTCGCCGACCAGCCCCTCGGCGAAGCGATCCTGGGGGATATGCCCGACGCCCGCCCGCATGATGCCTGCCGGGCCGATATTGGTCACATCCTGCCCGTCGCAAAGAATCTGGCCACTTTCGGCACGACGCGCGCCGGCAAGGACCTCGAACAATTCACGCTGGCCGTTGCCCGACACCCCCGCAATCCCGACGATCTCTCCGCGCCGTACTGAAAGGTCGATACCGCGCAGTCGGCGGCCGCTGCCGGCGGCCGACAGCCCGCGCACCGACAGGCGCTCATCCGTGCCCGAGGCGCCGCGCCGTTGCGGGGTCGCGGTGACACGCCCGACCATCAGGCGGGACAGTTCATTCTTGTCGCGCCCCTGCGTGGGCACCGTCGCCACGGTGCGGCCCTTGCGCATCACGGTGACGTTGTCGCATTGCAGGGCTTCGTCCAGTTTGTGCGTGATTACGATCAACGCCGTCCCCTGGCGCGACAGCGCGCGCAGGATCTCGAACAGCCGCGCCGATTCCTGCGGCGCAAGCACCGCCGTCGGTTCGTCCAGGATCAGCAGGCGCACGCGTTGATACAGGCATTTCAGAATTTCAACCCACTGCTGCTGCCCGACGGCGAGATCGCCGACGCGCGCATTTAGATCGACATCAAGCCCGTACTGCTCGCACAGCGCCTGCACCCTGGCGCGCACCCGGGCGGGCCGCAGCAGCCAATGTTCGCGTTGCGTTCCCGCGATGATGTTCTCGATCACCGAGAGCACCGGCACGAGCACGAAGTGCTGGTGCACCATGCCGATGCCGAGCCGCGTTGCGTCGGCCGGTGAATGGATCCGCGCGGCGCGGCCATCGAACTCGACATCGCCGGCGTCAGGCCGGTGATAGCCGCTGATGCAGGCCGTCAGTGTCGACTTGCCGGCGCCGTTCTCGCCAAGCAAACCGTGGATCTCCCCCGGCACGAGCTGCAATGACACATCGTCGACGGCGGCGAAGGCACCGAAACGCTTGGTCAGATGCCGGACGCGCAGGATCGGCGTGACGTCGGTGTTCAGCGCACCGCGCGCCGACGGCGCTTGAGTGGATAGCGGATTCATGGTGGTTCGGTGGGTCAACAGGGTTCTCCCGATGAGATGCCTGGCACACTTGGGCCGCGTTCAGTCCGACTGCGGCTTGGTCGTGACCAGCGGCACAACGAATTCCTTGGCCAGGATCTTTGCGCGCACCGCTTCGACGCGTGCCGCCACGGCCGGCGACACCACCGCGGTGTTCAGCGGTGTAATGTCCGCCCCGCCCTCAGCCATGCCGAAGTTGCGCTTATCCATGTTGCCGTTGTATGGCTTGTCGGCGGAGCGCGCCTGGTACCACTGGTCGATGATCCAGTGCAGCCCCGGCTTCCAGCTGCCCAGCGAGTTGCTGGCGATGTTCTTGGGCGCCGTGCTGGTGTAATCCCGATAACTTCCGTAGCACACGACGGTCTGTTTGCACGCCTCGAACGACCCGGCCATCATGTAAATCTGGTCGGCCCCTGCGGCGATTTGCGCCTTCGATGACTCGAGCGCCAACGGCGGATCCCACCAGCTCCCGATATACGCAACCTTCTGTTTGACGTCCGGCCGCACCGAGCGGGCACCGGCGAAAAACGCGTTCATGGCGTCGTTCTGATCTTCCGTCGGGAAATACCCGACCGCGCCGACGACCCCGGTCTTCGTCATCGATCCGGCCACGACACCGAGCAGGTAGGACGGCTCGTAGATACGGTTGTAGAGCAGAAAGGAATTGCCGCCGAGCGCCTCGTTCGGATTGCCCGTGAGCACGAACAGCGTCTTCGGGTAGAGATTGCGGATCTTCTTGACCTGGTCCGAGTACGAACTCAGCGCAAACACGATGTCGTAGCCCTTGCGCGCATACAGCCTTAGCGCGGCTTCGGCCGGGTCGCCCCAGGCGTTGTCCGTATAGACCGGTGCATTGATCTCCAGGCCATGCGGCTTCTCCGCGCGAACTTCGCCCCAGGCCTTGAGGAAGGAGGACGCCCAGGGTTCGTCCGGCGTGGATGCGAGGACTGCGGCGATCTTGAGCTCCTTGGGCGCCTGCTGCGCGCTTGCGCTGCCGGTATGGATGCCGCCCAGGCCCAGCGCGAGCGCCAGCCAGGCCGCCCGGCCAGGTCTCATGAAGGTTGTTGCCAGCGAAATCATCATTTGCTCCTTGTGCACCAATATCGAGAAACCGACGCAGTCCGGCAAACGTCGCGTCGTCGGAACGGCATGCGCACGGCAGACCGCCCAATCTCCTGCCTTCCCCACGACGTAGTGAAACCCATCGTAGGGAAGGATCGTAGTGTTGCTAACCCTGCTTGTGAGAAATAACGTCTCAAAGTTGAAACAGATCCCTGCAAACGCCCGCCGAATACCGGCTTCCCTGTCAGAAAACCCACTCGAACAGGATTTGCGGGAAGAACTCGTTGGTTGCCTTGGACACACCGGGGATGGTCTTGACCCCATATGTGTTGTGCGACCATTGCAATTGGAGGCCGGTATAGAACTGGTCAGGCCGATCCCACAGCAACAACCCGGTATCGAGCAGCAACGCATGCTGCATGGTGAAATACGACACCGCATCAAGATTCGCGTCGACGCGCGACCGGCGCGCGGCATACCACTGCGCGTAGCCTTCCGCCTTCCAGCGGGTCGCGCCCAAATAAAAATGCGAGCGGTAGTAGAAATTCACCGACGGCTGAGCCACGAACTTCGTCTTCTTCTGGAAATCCTGGTAGATACCCGCCGTGATGCCAGCGAAGTCGAAGCCGGGAATGTCCAGGAAGAAGTCCAGACCCAGAAACAAATCCTTGGTGTCGGCGGCGGGGTAAACCACCTTGGCGCCCATATCCGCAGCGGCGCCCTGATTCTGGGTTCCGGCGTAATAATCCTTGGAGGTCGAGAATTGCCAACCCGGCGCAATTCTTAATTCCTTCACCGGACCAAATGACAAATTTCTATTGAAAATCTTGTTTAAACTTAGAAACTCCCATCCCTGCGTATACATTCGATAATCACCATTATCAAATGCATTCTGAAAGTAAAAATAAGTGGCGCCGTATTTCCACCCGTTGCTGTAGTTCAATTGAAAAACATTCAATGTGCTCGACCCGCCCGTCGGATTGCCGGTCGTGTTGTCGATCGCGTTGCTATATTGCTTGAAGCCGTTACCCCGATAGAACTGAACATCGAGCTCCTGCCAGTCAGATGCCGCATGAGCGGGAATTCCCGCAATGGACATCGCAAGTGCAGCTATCAGCAAAATCATTATCTTTTTCATGACGCTCCCGTGGCGCACAGCACGCGTTAGACAATAAATTAATTTCCCTGCCTGCAATAAAACTGCCTTATCTACGATTTATTATTTTCGAGTTCAGTATATGTAGACGAAAACATTCGCATAGCCAGCACCGTGAAACGACACATTCCATTTCCGGAACAGCCGCATGCTGCCGGATGCCGGCGTCGCAATAGGGAAAATACGGATGGTGCAGGGGAGATATGCCTTTCGGGACGCACAAACAAAAATGCCCGCTTGTTTTCAGCGGGCATTTTCGGTTTAGCTACACGGCGTCTAAAGGACTTTTCCGGGATTCAGGATGCCGTTCGGGTCCAGTGCCTGCTTGATCCGGCGCATCGTCGCAAGCTCGGCTGGCATACGCGAATACGAAAGATACGGCCGCTTCAGCACGCCAATGCCATGTTCGGCCGACACCGATCCTCCGTATTGCCGCACCAGCGCATAAGCGATATCGTCGACGCCCGCGTGCGTGGCGCCCGGACTGGTGCGTCCGTCGACCGTGACATGCAGGTTCGAGTCACCGATATGCCCGAAGAAGAACGCGCGGTGCACCGGCCATGCGGCCGCGAATGCCGCGCGGCATTCGTCGACGAAAGCGCCGATCCGGCCGATCGGCAAACTGATGTCCAGGTTGATCGGATCGAGCGCGACCGGAAACTCGGCCGTGCATTCGCGGATCTCCCATAACGCCGCCGCATCGCTCGCCGACTGGGCGATGACCGCGTCAGTGACAATGCCGTCCTCGAGCGCATCGCCCAGGACCGCCGCGAAACGCCCGGCATCATCATCACCGCCGATACTCGCCATCTCGACGAGCACATACATGGGATGCGCCGCGGCGAACGGCGAGGTCTTGCTGCGCGTCAGCGATACGCACAGGTCGAAGAAATCCGGCCACATCAGCTCGAACGCGCCGACGTCGCTGCCCAGTCGACGGCGCATGTGACCGAGCAGTGCGAGCGCACCGTCGAAATCGGCCAGCGCGCACAGCGCGGTGTGACGTTGCGGACGCGGCGGCGAGAGGCGCAACACCGCGCGCGTGATGACACCGAGCGTGCCTTCCGAACCGACGAACAGTTGCTTCAGGTCGTAACCCGTGTTGTTCTTGACCATCTTGTTCAGTGAACTCAGGATCGTGCCGTCCGCAAGCACGACTTCGAGACCGAGCAGCAGATCGCGCGTCATGCCCGATTGGATCACGCGCAAACCGCCCGCGTTGGTCGCGATATTGCCGCCGATCTGGCACGAACCCCGCGCACCGAAATCGAGTGCAAGCTCGAAGCCCTGCGCCGCCGCCGCCTCCTGCGCGACCTGCAGTGGCGTGCCGGCAAGTACCGTTAGCGTCGCGGCTGCGGGATCGATCTCCTCGACGCCGCTCATCCGTTCGAGCGACAGGACAATGTCGCCCGCTGTCGGCACGGCCGCACCCGCAAGCCCCGTCATGCCACCCTGCGGCACCACCGATTGGCGATGCGCGTCGCAGATCCGCAGTGCCGCCGCCACTTCCTCCGTCGTGCGCGGTAGCAAGAGCGCACGCGGCTGCGCGGGGGCGTGGCCCGACCAGTCGGTATGGTGACGCTCGCCAATGGCCTCGCCCGTGCGCACAGCGTCATCGCCGAGCGCCTCGCGCAGGGCTGCGATTACCTCTGTCATCCTCACTCCTTGAATTGAAGGCGCGGCATTAGGGCCTGTACACGCTAAGCCACCGATTGGCTCTGCTTCTTGCGATAGCCCATCGAGTCGTTGATGCGGCCGAGAATATAGTCGCCCGCGGCGACCGGGGCGTACTTGGCGTCGGCATCGCTCGCCCCGAGATCGCGCGGATCGACGTTGGCGCCATAGTCAGGATCGTAGAACGTCGCAATCGAATAGCGCTCCTGGCCCGACCGGTTGACGACGCGGTGCAGCGTCGAACGGAAGCGGTCGTTGGACCAGCGCGCCAGCAGGTCGCCCACGTTGATGACCAGCGTGCCCTCGATCGGCGGCGCATCGATCCATGACTGCGAGCCCAGCTCCCGCACCTGCAGGCCACCGACATTGTCCTGCCACAGCAGCGTAATGCAGCCATAGTCGGTATGCGGCGCGACGCCGAACTGATCCGCTTCCGACTGGGGCGACTGCGGCGGGTAGTAGACCATTTGCGTGCGTTGCAGGCGCTTCTGGTACTTGTCGACAAAGAACGCTTCGTCGATGCCGAGGCTCAGCGCGACCACGCGCAGCAGATCCGCGCCACACGCGCCGATCGCCTCGTAATACCTGTAGAGCGCCGGCTGCAGGTCCGGCATGAAGTCGGGCCAGTTGTTCGGGCCGCGCAGCGCCTCGCCGGCGAGCACGGCCGGATCATCCTCGGGCAGTTCGAGCCCGATGCTGAAGAATTCCTTGAAGTCGGGCTTGGTCGCCTGATACATCGTCGCATCGCCGAGCGCATTGAAGCCGCGATGGCGCTGATTGACCGCCACGCGTTGCTTGGTCTCGCGCGGATGGGCGAAGAAGGTGCGCGCCGCGGCTTGCGCACGCGCCAGCGTCTCGACCGGCACCCCGTGATTCCTGATGTAGAAGAAGCCGCTTCTCGTGCAGGCCTCGCGGATCTCGCGCGCGACCTGTTCGGTCGCCGCGCGGTCACGGTTGCGCACGCCTTGCAAATCAATCACCGGAATGTATGCGGGCTGCCCCATGGGCGTCTCCTTGATGTTGTCGCCAAATCCGTCGACAGGCGGCAACCTGTCTAGTCCGGTTCGGCCAGGTGGAATGACTCAAGCCTTTCCCGCGCGCTGAGCGATGTTTTCACCGCGCGCAATGGCTACATGTATATACCGCCAGAATTTCCAGGGCAAGGTCGGTAGTGCACGGGTAAATCCCTATGAGGCTTTATTTTTAAGCGTTTAGTATTTCCAGGTCCCCGCAAGCAAGAAAGCCGGTGTAAAAAAGTTTGAAAGCTGTATATACTGGTCCGAACAAGAGCCGTTTCGAGCTCGCGGCGACGGATATCGCACCCAACCCAAATCTGCCGCACCCACAGGAGATTTCATGAAAACTGCTGCTTGGAAAACTGGCCTGCTGTCGTTGTGCGCCACCGCCTTGACCCTTTGCGCCGTCAGCGTGCATGCCGAAGATCTGCTGGCCAAGGCCAAACGCACGGGCGAGCTGGTGATCGGTACCGAAATGCAATTCGCGCCGTTCGACTTCCTCGAGAACGGCAAACAGGCGGGCTTCAACTCCGATTTCTTTGCCGAAGTCGGCAAGGATCTCGGCGTCAAGGTCAGATTCCTCGACCTGCCGTGGCCCAGCGTGCTGCCGGGCCTGGAAGCCAACAAGTTCGATATCGTCGGCGGCCCGGTGACGGTCACCAAGGCGCGCATGGAGCGTTACCGCTTCACGCTGCCGGTGGCCGAGGCGACGGTCGCCTTCCTCAAGCGCGCCAACGACAAGTCCGTCATGAAGTCGCAGGATGTCTCCGGCAAGACTGTCGGCGGCGGCAAGGGATCTGCACAGCTCGACCAGGTCAAGAAGTACGTCGAGACGCTGCCGGCCAAGGCCACCGTCCGGGAATACGTCGACAATAACCAGGCCTACGCCGATCTGGCCGCCGGGCGCATCGTCGCCGTCGGCAACTCGTTGCCGAACGTCGCGTATGTCGCGCGCCAGCGTCCTGAGACGTTCGCCGTCGTGCAGCCGGCCTTCGGCCAGAAGGTCTACTTCAGCTACGTCGGCCGCAAGGATGCGGACAGCAAGGCGTTGCTCGACGCCGTCGACCAGTCGATCCTGAAGATGCACAAGGACGGACGCCTGGTTGCGCTGCAGAAGAAGTGGTTCGGTATCGAGATGGAAGCGCCCGAAACGATGCCGACGCCGGCCGAGTAATGCCGGCGGCGTGATGCATGCGCGAGGCGCTCGCCGTCTCGCCATGCGGACGTAGTCCCCCGCGCGCCGCAGGCCGCATTGCGGTGCGCCGTCTGAACGGATGACGCATTTATCGCAGACTCGCCATGCCCAGTTTCGACTTTTTCCTGCAAAACCTGCCCTTGCTGCTGCAAGGCGCGCTCGGCACAGTGGCGATCTCGCTGGTCGGGCTCGTCTTTGGCTTCGTGATCGGCACACTCGTGTGCGCCGCGCGCATGAGCCGCCATCCGGCATTGCGCCGTTTCGGCGCGCTATACGTGGGTTTCTTCCGTGGCGTGCCGCTGCTCGTGCAGTTGTTGCTCGTCTATTACTTCCTGCCGTTCGTCGGCCTGAATGTCTCGCCGATCGTCGCGGCGATCAGCGCGGTATCGTTGTGCAGCGCCTCGTATGTCGCCGAAATCATGCGTGGGGGTTTCCTCGGCATTCCGGGCGGCCAGCTCGAGGCCGCGCAGATGCTGGGCCTGCCTGCGGGCAGCACGCTATTGCGCATCCAGGTGCCGCAGGCGTTTCGCCTTACGGTGCCGTCGCTCGTCAACGAGATGGTGCTTTTGATCAAGGCCTCGTCGCTGATCTCGGTGGTCGGCGTCGCCGAATTGACGCGTACCGCGCAGAACCTCGCCGCGAGTACCTTCCGCCCGCTCGACATCTACCTCAGCGCCGGTCTTATCTATTTCGTGATCAACGGCGTGCTCTCGCTCGCGGGCCACGCGGTCGAGCGACAACTCAAGAAGGCCTGACGCGATGAAATTCGATCCTACCGTCATCACCAGCCACCTCGCCGAGCTGCTCTCCGGCTTCGGCGTGACGCTCACCTCCTGGGTCGCGGGCGTGGTCATCGGCATCGCCATCGGCTTCCTGATCGCCGTGCTGCAAGTGTTCTTCGGCCCGATCGTGCGCGCCGTGCTGCGTGCCTACATCGAACTGATCCGCGGCACGCCGTTCCTCGTGCAGTTGTTCCTGCTCTATTACGGCGGCCCGTCGTTCGGTCTCGAACTCGATCCGATGCCCGCCGGCATCATCGGCCTGGGCATCTACGGCAGCGCGTACTTTGCCGAAGTGTTCCGGTCCGGTTTTGAATCGGTGCCGCGCGGCCATCTGGAGGCGGCCGAATGCCTCGGGCTCACGCGGTGGCAAAGCGTCGTGCGCGTACAGGCGCCGCAGATGCTCGTGATCATCCTGCCCGCGCTCGTCAACATGATCATTGTGTTGTCGAAGGAAACGGCCGTGTTGTCGATCGTCACCGTCCCTGAACTGACCTTCGTGCTGACCGGTATCGGCTCGGCTACGTTCGCTTTCGTCGAGACGCTGCTCATGCTGTGCGTCTGCTACCTCGCCCTGGTCGAGCTGACCTCGCGCGCCGGCCAGTGGGCCGAATCGCGCGTTGGCCGCTTCCTGATGCGCTAACCCTCCCAAATCCGCGCCATGAACGATCCCAAGAAGCCCCTCAGCCAAACGAAACCGCTGATCCAGGTGCGCAACGTCGGCAAGCACTTCGGTAGCATCGAGGTGTTGAAGGACGTCTCGCTCGACGTGAAAAAATCGGAAGTCGTCTGCATCATCGGCCCGTCCGGGTCCGGCAAGAGCACGCTGTTGCGCTGCCTCGCTTTCCTGGAGGAATACACCACCGGCGAAGTGCTGATTGAAGGCGAATTGCTCGGCTACACCGACAGCCGCGCCGCCAACCGCGTACGCGCGCCGCAAAGCGAGATCAATCGCGTGCGGCGCAATATCGGCATGGTGTTCCAGCAGTTCAACCTGTGGCCTCACATGACCGCGCTCGGCAACGTCATGGAAGCCCTGCTGCGCGTGCGCCGCATGCCGCGCGAACAGGCGCGCGCCCGGGCAATGGCGATGCTCGAAAAGGTCGGCATGGGTCCGAAGGCCGACTCGCATCCGGCACGCCTGTCGGGCGGTCAGCAGCAGCGCGTTGCGATCGCCCGCGCACTGGCCATGGAGCCGCACATCATGCTGTTCGACGAGCCAACCTCGGCGCTCGACCCCGAACTCGTCGGAGAAGTGCTGCAAGTGATGAAGGCCCTCGCCGCCGAAGGCATGACGATGGCCGTCGTCACGCATGAGATGGGCTTCGCCGCCCAGGTCGCCGACACCGTCGTGTTCCTCGACAAGGGCAGCATCGCCGCGAAGGGCGCCCCTGAGCAGATCTTTCATGATCCGGAGAACCCGCGCTTGCAGCAGTTCCTGCAGAACTACTTCGACCGGAACGCGTTCTGGACCCGCAAACCGCAAAGCGAGGAAAACATCGCATGAGCGCCGCTGCCCTGATCGAACACGTGCGACCTGAGGTACTCGGCCTGCCGCCATACAACGCCGGCCTGTCCACCGAGTATGTGCAGGCGAAGTACGGCGTTGCACGCGTGGCCAAGCTCGGCAGCAACGAGAATCCGCTGGGCCCGAGCGAGGCCGTCGCGCGAGCGCTGCAAGCGAGCGCGGCAAGCGTCGCGCTGTATCCCGATCCTTCGTGCACACAGTTGCGCGATGCCTTGGCCACGCACCTCGATTGCGCGCCCGAGCGCCTCGTGTTCGGCAACGGCTCGGAGGACCTGATCGCGATCGCGGCCCATGCGCTGCTCGCCCCCGGCGCGGAAGTGGTCACGATCGTGCCATCGTTCGGCCTGCATATCCTCTACCCGGTCTCGGTCGGCGCGACCGTGCGCGCGGTCAAGATGCGCGACGATTTCTCGATCGATGTCGACAGCATCATCGCCGCGCTCACGCCGAACACGCGTATGGTGCTGATCAGCAACCCGTCGAACCCGGTCGGCGTAACGATTGCGCCGGCCGACATGATGCGCCTGTTTGCCGCGATCGGCCCCGAAACGCTGCTCGTCTGGGACGAGGCGTATTACGAATACGCCGCCGCCGACCCCGGCTACGCCGACTGCTTCGCGCTGTTGCGCGATGTGCGCTGTCCGTGGCTGGTGCTGCGCACCTTCTCGAAGGCCTACGCCCTCGCGGGCCTTCGCATTGGCTATGGCGTGGCGTCGAGCCCTGCCGTGGTCGATGTGCTCAATCGTGTGCGTACGCCGTTCAACGTCAACCGCCTGGCCCAGGTCGCGGCGCTGGCCGCGCTCGACGATACCGATCACCTTGCGCGCAGTGTCGCGCACGTCGTTGCCGAACGCGAGCGCATGCGCAGCCACTTGCAGGCGATCCGCTATGTCCCGGCGCCGTCTGCCGGCAACTTCCTGTTCTTCGATGCGCACGAGGACGCCACTGCGTTGGCCGAGCGCCTGCTGGGCCATGGCGTGATCGTCAAGGCCTGGCGCGAAGCGGGCTACACACAGTGCCTGCGTGTCTCGGTGGGCAGCCGCATCGACAACGACCTGTTCCTCACAGCGCTCGCCGACGTCGCCCGCGTGGGCCAGGCGTCCCGTGCGGCCTGAAGCCATCGTCAACCCGAGCATGTGACCACGATGAGAAACCTGTCCCAATCCGCGAATTCGGAAGCCAACGCACCGGCAGCCTTGTACAAGCAGATCAAGCAATTGATCCAGGACCGCGTGCGCCGCGGCGAGTGGAAACCGGGCGACCGCATTCCGTCGGAAAACAATCTGGTCGACACGCTTGGTGTCTCGCGCATGACCGTCAACCGCGCACTGCGCGAATTGACCGAACAGGGCACGCTCGTGCGCCTGTCGGGCGTCGGTACGTTTGTGGCCGAAAGCAAGCCGCAATCGACGCTTCTGATGATCGCGCAGATCAACGACGAGGTGAGAGCTCGCGGCCACGAATACAGCCACGAGATACTGCTGCAGCGACGCGAACCGGCGCCCGGCGAAGTGGCTGCGGCGCTCGGCCTGACGGCACTCGCGTCGGTGTTCCATGTTGTCGTGCTGCATCGCGAGAACGGACTGCCCGTGCAGCTCGAGGACCGATTCGTCAACCCGAAGGCCGCCCCCGCGTTCATCGATCAGGATTTTGCGCAGAACCTGCCGTCGAAATACCTGCTCGCCACCGTGCCGGCGCATGAGATCGAGCATGTCGTCGATGCCGTGCTGCCAACGCCCGAACAGGCAAAGACGCTGGAGATCGGCGCCGAGGCCTGCCTGTCGCTGACGCGCCGTACGTGGTCAAGCGGCGTGCCCGTGACCTTCGCCCGCTTTATTCACCCAGGCTCGCGCTACCGCCTGGGATGCCGTTTCCAGCCGGCCGACGCGCAGCAACATAGCTGAAGCCCGCCGTCCCCCAATGTCACCCGCCATATCACGAGGATTTCATGACTACCTCCGGAGACACCATCACACTGACGCCCGGTGCCGTCAGCCTCGCGCAACTTCGCCGCATCGCACGCGGCAGCAACCCGATCGCGATCGACCCGGCCGCGCTGGACGGCGTGAAGCGCGCGCAAGCCGTTGTGACCGATGTGATCTCGCGTGACGCCGTCGTCTACGGCATCAACACGGGCTTCGGCAAGATGGCGCAGACGGTGATCCCGGCGGACCGCCTGGCCGAGCTGCAACGCAATCTCGTGCTGTCGCACAGCGTCGGCATCGGCGAGCCCCTGCCTGACGCCACCGTGCGCCTCGTCATGGCGCTCAAGGCAATCAGCCTCGCGCGCGGACACTCGGGCGTGCGGCCCGCGGTGATCGACGCACTGCTCAAGCTGATCAATATCGGCGTCTATCCGTGCATTCCGTGCAAGGGCTCGGTCGGCGCCTCCGGTGACCTGGCGCCCTTGGCGCACATGAGCGCGACGCTGATCGGCGTCGGCGACGTCACCGTCGGCGGCAAGCGCATGACGGCCTTGCAAGGGCTCGAGCACGCCGGCCTGCAGCCGCTCGAACTTGGCCCGAAGGAAGGCCTCGCGCTGCTCAACGGTACGCAGGTCTCGACCGCCCTGGCGCTGGTGGGGCTGTTCGGCGCCGAGGACGTGTTTGCCGCCGGCGTGCTGGCCGGCGCCTTGTCGGTAGAAGCGATCAAGGGTTCGATCGCGCCGTTCGATGCGCGCATTCACGCCGCACGCGGCCAGGCGGGCCAGATCGACGTCGCCGCCGTCTACCAGGGCTTGCTCGAAGGCAGCGGCATCCTCCACTCGCACCGTACCTGCGGGCGCGTGCAGGACCCGTATTCGATCCGCTGCCAGCCGCAGGTGATGGGCGCATGCCTGGACCAGATCCGCCACGTCGCGCGCGTGCTGGAGATCGAAGCCAACGCCGCGTCGGACAACCCGCTCGTGTTCCCCGACGAAGGCGACGTGCTGTCGGGCGGCAATTTCCACGCCGAACCGGTGGCTTTCGTGGCAGATGCCCTGGCCATTGCCATCGCCGAGATCGGCGCGATCTCCGAGCGCCGCCTCGCGCTGCTGCTCGACAGCAACCTGTCGGGCCTGCCCCCGTTCCTCGTGAAGGACGGCGGCATCAACTCGGGCTTCATGATCGCGCAGGTCACGGGCGCGGCGCTGGCCTCGGAGAACAAGTGCCTGGCCCATCCGGCTTCGGTCGACAGCCTGCCGACCTCGGCCAACCAGGAGGATCACGTATCGATGGCGACGCATGCCGCACGCCGCTTGGGCGACATGGTGGCCAACACCGCGACGATCGTGGGCATCGAGGCGCTGGCCGCTGCGCAGGGGGTCGATTTCCACCGCCCGCTGCGTTCGACCGACGCGATCGAGGCGGTCCATGCGGGCATCCGCAAACGGGTCGCATTCTATGAGCGCGACCGCTACTTCGCGCCGGACATCGCCGCCGCACAGGACTGGGCATTGAGCGTCCAGGCGCCGGCCACGCTGGCCGCCGTTCTGCCGAGCCTGCGCGGCTGAGATCACGCAATCCCCGCATTCGATACCTGGAGACCTGCCATGAACGCACCCCGGAGGCTCGACCGCCGCATCGATACCTCGCGTACGATCCGTGCTGCGCGCGGCACCGCGCTGTCGGCCAAGAGCTGGCTGACCGAAGCGCCGCTGCGCATGCTGATGAACAACCTCGATCCGGACGTCGCGGAAAAACCGGAAGAATTGATCGTCTACGGCGGCATCGGCCGTGCCGCGCGCGACTGGCAATGTTTCGACAAGATCGTCGAAGTACTCAAGACGCTCGAAGCCGATGAAACGCTGCTCGTGCAGTCCGGCAAGCCAGTCGGCGTGTTCCGGACGCATGCCGACGCACCGCGCGTGCTGATCGCCAACTCGAACCTGGTGCCGCATTGGGCCAACTGGGAGCACTTCAACAAACTCGACCGCGACGGACTGATGATGTACGGCCAGATGACAGCAGGCTCGTGGATCTACATCGGCAGCCAGGGCATCGTGCAGGGCACCTACGAGACCTTCGTCGAGGCAGGCCGCCAGCATTACGGCGGCGACCTCAAGGGCCGCTGGGTCCTGACCGGCGGCCTCGGCGGCATGGGCGGCGCACAGCCGCTGGCGGCAACCATGGCCGGGGCGTCGATGATCGCCGTCGAGTGCGACGAGACGCGCATCGACTTCCGCCTGCGGACCCGCTACATCGACCGCAAGGCCAAGACGCTGGACGAAGCGCTGGCGATGCTCGCGCAAGCCAGGGCGGCCGGCCAGGCCATTTCGATCGGCCTGCTCGGCAATGCCGCCGAAGTCTTCCCCGAACTGCTGGGGCGCGGGGTTCGCCCCGACATGGTGACCGACCAGACCAGCGCCCACGATCCGCTGAACGGCTACCTGCCGGCCGGCTGGACCATGGCGCAGGCCGCCGAGCGCCGCCAGAGCGATCCGCAGGGCGTGGTGGCCGCCGCCAAGGCGTCGATGGCCGAACAGGTGCGTGCGATGCTGGCCTTTCAGACGCAGGGCGTGCCGACCTTCGACTACGGCAACAATATCCGCCAGATGGCCTTCGAGACCGGCGTCGAGCGCGCGTTCGACTTCCCGGGTTTCGTGCCCGCCTACATCCGCCCGCTGTTCTGCCAGGGCATCGGGCCGTTCCGCTGGGCCGCCCTGTCCGGCGATCCGGAGGATATCTACAAGACCGACGCAAAGGTCAAGGAACTGATCCCCGACAATCCGCACCTGCACAACTGGCTCGACATGGCACGGGACCGCATTGCGTTCCAGGGCCTGCCCGCGCGGATCTGCTGGGTCGGGCTCGGCGACCGCGCCCGCCTGGGCCGCGCGTTCAACGACATGGTCGCCAAGGGCGAACTGAAAGCGCCGATCGTGATCGGCCGCGATCACCTCGATTCCGGCTCGGTGGCGAGCCCGAACCGCGAAACGGAAGCGATGCGGGATGGCTCGGACGCCGTGTCCGACTGGCCGCTCCTGAACGCCCTGCTCAATACCGCAAGCGGCGCGACCTGGGTCAGCCTGCACCACGGTGGCGGCGTCGGCATGGGTTTCTCGCAGCACGCGGGCGTGGTGATCGTCGCTGACGGCACCGAAGCTGCTGACCGGCGCCTGCAACGCGTGCTGACCAACGATCCGGGCACGGGCGTGATGCGTCATGCCGACGCCGGCTACCCGATCGCGATCGACTGCGCGCGCGAGAAAGGCCTGAAGCTGCCCTTCATTACGGACTGACCATCATGCAAATCACAGTAAAACGCGCTGGCGAGCTGATTGCCAGCCCATGGAAGAACGGCGGCGGGGTCACGCGCGAACTCGCCGTGGCGCCGCCTCGCGCGAGCCTGGACAACTTTGTCTGGCGCGCAAGCGTCGCCGACGTGAGCGCATCCGGGCCGTTTTCGACCTTCCCGGGCATCGACCGCGTGATCGTGCTGCTCGATGGCGACGGGATGGTGCTCGCGGGTGCCGACGGCACGTCGCACCGCCTGACGACACGCTTTGCCCCGCATGTCTTTCCCGGCGAAACGCCGATCGAGGCGACGCTCACGGGCGGCGCGACACGCGACTTCAACCTGATGGTGCGGCGTGCCCATGCGCGCGGCGCGGTCGAAATCCATCGCGAGACGACGACGCTCGTCGTCGAGGACGACACGCTCGCCGTGCTGTGCCACGTGCTGCAGGGCGAGTGGTTGCTCGCCGGCGAGGCGATATCCCCGGCCAGCCGGCTCGGCCCCGGCGACACCGTGCGCATCGAGCCCGACGGCGCGGCCCCATGCGCGGCAGCGCAACTCGTGCCGGCGGCACAGGCCGGGGACGCCCCTGCCCTGCTCGTTGCACACGTACGTGCGTGCCCGCGCTGAGCCCGAGGGCCACGACAATCAAGGACACTTCATGACGACTTCCCTGTCCACGCGCGTCTGGCGCAACGTTCGGCTTTCCCCGTGCGCCGATCCGGCACATGTGATCGACAACGCCGCGCTTGCCGTGCGCGAGGGCCGCATCGCCTGGTTCGGCCCGGCCGGCACGCTGCCGCCCGAGTTCGCCAATGCAGAATCGCATGACCTCGGCGGACGCTGGGTGACGCCCGGCCTCGTCGACTGCCACACCCATCTCGTACACGGCGGCCAGCGCGCCGATGAGTTCGCGCTGCGCCTGGCTGGCGCGAGCTATGAGGAAATCGCGCGCCGCGGCGGCGGCATCGTGTCGACCGTACGCGCCACGCGCGCGGCCGACGAAGATACGCTGTTCACGCAGGCCGCACGCCGGCTCGAGGACCTGCTCGCCGAAGGCGTGACTGCGATTGAAATCAAGTCGGGGTACGGCCTGGACCTTGCGACCGAACGCAAGATGCTGCGCGTGGCGCGACGGCTCGGACAAGCCTATCCGGTCACCGTCAAGACGACATTTCTTGGCGCGCATGCCCTGCCGCCCGAATACGCGGGCCGCGCCGACGAATACATTGCGCTGGTCACCGACGAGATGCTGCCGGCGCTGGCCGCCGAAGGCCTCGTCGACGCCGTCGATGTCTTCTGCGAGAACATCGGCTTCTCGCTCGCACAGAGCGAGCGCGTGTTCGCCGCCGCGTCGCGGGCCGGCCTGCCGGTCAAGGTGCATGCGGAGCAATTGTCGAACCTCGGTGGCACGCAGTTGGCCGCACGCTACCGGGCGCTGTCGGCCGATCATCTCGAATATCTGGACGAGGCGGGCGTGGCGGCGATGAAGGCCGCCGGCACGGTGGCCGTGCTGCTTCCCGGCGCGTTCTATTTCATTCGCGAGACGAAGCTGCCGCCGCTCGACCTGCTGCGCCGATTCGACGTGCCGATCGCACTGGCCACCGATGCCAATCCCGGCACCTCGCCGACCACGTCGCTGCTGCTCATGCTCAACATGGCCGCGACACTGTTCCGCATGACGGTGGCCGAGACGCTCGCCGGGGTCACGCGCCACGGCGCGCGAGCACTCGGCCTGGCCGACTCACACGGCGAAATCGCCGTCGGCCGTCCGGCCGACTTCGTGGCCTGGTCCGTCGACACCCTCGCCGAACTCGTCTACCGGTTCGGCGGCAACCCCTGCCATTGTGTCGTGCGCCACGGCGAGATCGTGCGCACGGCCGAAAAGGAAAACGCATGAACGCGCGCACTACCCCGCTTCATACCCCGCCTCGTACCCTGTTCGCCGCTCAGGCGCTGTTGCCCGACGGTTGGCACCGCGATGTCCTGCTGCACTGGGATGACGCCGGCACGCTGACGAGCGTTGAAGCGGGCTGCCCGGACCCGGGCAGCCATCCGCGCGCGCACGGCCCACTGCTGCCCGGCATGCCCAACCTGCATTCGCACGCGTTCCAGCGCGCAATGGCCGGCCGGACCGAATACGTCGGCCGCCCCGACGACAGCTTCTGGAGCTGGCGCACCCTGATGTACCAGTTCGCAGGCCGCATCACGCCCGAAGGCCAGGAGGCGATCGCGCGCCATCTCTATATCGAGATGCTCAAGGCCGGCTACACTTCGGTGTGCGAATTCCACTATGTGCATCACGCGCCCGACGGCAAGCCCTATGCCAACCCCGCCGAACTCGCAGCGCGCATTGCGGCCGCGGGCGAATCGGCCGGCATTGGCGTGACGCTGTTGCCGGTACTGTATCAATACAGCGGCTTTGGCGAGCAACCGCCACTGCCGGGTCAGGCGCGCTTTCTCAATACGCCCGAAGGCCTGCTCGATCTCGTCGCGCGCCTGCGCGCGCAGCATCCGGAGAACGGCAACCGGCGCTACGGCGTTGCGCCGCACTCGTTGCGTGCCGTCTCGCACGACTCGCTCACGCGTCTCTCTGAAGGCTTGAGCGTGATCTCGCCCGACGCACCGATCCATATCCACATTGCCGAGCAGCGCCGCGAAGTCGACGACTGCATCGCCGTGCACGGCACGACGCCGGTCGCGCTGTTGCTCGATACACAGCCGGTCGACGCGCGCTGGTGCCTCGTCCACGCCACGCACATGACGCGCGCCGAGACCGAGGCGCTTGCCGCATCGCGTGCAATCGCCGGCATCTGCCCGAGCACCGAGGGCAATCTCGGCGACGGCATCTTCGACGGCACCGCGTACTTGCGCGCAGGCGGACGCTGGGGCATCGGATCCGACAGCCACGTGACAATCTCGGCCGCCGAGGAACTGCGCTGGTTCGAATACACCCAGCGGCTTCACGACCAACGGCGCAACGTGCTGACGAATCCACGCACGTCCGCGATCGCCGACGGGCTCTACCTTGGCGCCGTCGACGGCGGCGCGGCCGCGGCCGGACGCAATATCGCCGGGCTCGCCCCGGGGCAACGCGCCGACTTCGTCGTGCTCGACGCCGAGCATCCCGATATCGGCGGCCGGCCCGATACGCAAACGCTCGCGGGCTATGTGTTCTGCCAGCACGGCGAATCGCCGGTGCGCGACGTGTTCGTCGGCGGCCGCCAGGTCGTGAGCGAGCGCCGCCACGCGGACGAAGCTGCGGCGCGCGCGGCGTATCGCGACGCGCTCGCAATGCTGATGGCATGACGTGCGTTGTCAACCTGCCCGAGCAACCGCATGACACATGCAATAAACGAGGCACCATGACTGAACTGTCACAACCGACTTACACGCTGCACCGCGGCACCGCGCCGCTGCTCATATCGATTCCGCATGCGGGCACGCAACTGCCCGCCGAGATCGCCCGCCGGATGGCGCCGATCGCCGCGCATCTCGACGACACCGACTGGCATTTGCCGCGCCTGTATGCATTCGCGGCCGAGCTCGGCGCGTCGATCCTGGTGCCGGCGAACTCGCGCTACGTCATCGACCTGAATCGGCCGCCGAACGACGAGAACCTGTACCCGGGCCGCAGCACGACAGGGCTTTGCCCTGTGGACACATTCGAGGGCACGCCGCTATATGCCGCCGGCGCACAGCCCGACGACGCCGAGCGTGCCGCCCGTCTCGCGGTGTACTGGCAGCCCTACCACTCAGCGCTGCAGGGTGAACTCGAACGGCTGAGGGCCGAGCATGGCGTGGCGCTGTTGTGGGAAGCGCATTCGATCCGCTCCGTGATCCCGCGCCTGTTCGACGGCCGCCTGCCCGACCTTAACCTCGGCACGGCCGACGGTGCGGCTTGCGGAGCCGGCATCGGCGAGACGCTGCGCGATATCGCTGCGCGGCACGACGGCTACAGCGCCGTGCTCAACGGCCGCTTCAAGGGCGGCTACATCACGCGCGCGTATGGCAAGCCGGCGGAAAACATTCACGCCGTGCAGTTGGAAATGACGCAATGCGCGTATATGGAAGAAGCGCGCCCGTATGCCTATGACGAGGCGGCCGCGGCACGCGTGACGCCGGTATTGCGCGAACTGTTGCGCGCCTATCTTGATTGGGGCGTCGCCAGGTCGAAGTGAGCGCCGAAGCGCGTGCAAAGGTGGCGCGAATTGCGCGTACCTTTGCGCGTACCTTTGCGCTGCATGCCAAACGTTGAACGCCAAACGACTCACGGCGCCAACATCGTACGCGCGATGACTGTCCGCTGGATTTCCGACGAACCTTCATAAATGCGCATGATGCGCGCATCGCGCACCCAGCGTTCGAGCGGCATCTCGCGCGTGAAGCCGTAGCCGCCATGAATCTGCAGCGCTGCGTCGGTGATGAAGCCCGCCGCTTCCGACGCATAGAGCTTGGCAATGGACGCCGATTGCGTGAGCCGTCCGCCGGCGGCGCGCACTGCTGCTGCCTGCAAGGTGAGCAGCCATGCCGCTTCGAGGCGGACCTTCATGTCGGCAAGCAGCCACTGGATACCCTGCTTGTCCGCCAGCGACGCGCCGCCGACCTGGCGCTCACCGGCCCATGACAGGGCGGCGGCCATGGCCGCCTCGGCGATCCCGATACTGTTCGCCGCGACATCGATACGGCTGTTGTCGAGCACCTTCATCGCCGTACGAAAGCCGCTACCTTGCGCACCGAGCCGCTGGCGCGCATCGATCTCGCAATCGAAGGCCACCTCGAACGCATGGCCGCCGCGAATCCCCATCAGCTTCTCCGGCGGCGAAATCGTCACGCCCGGCGTATCGGCGTCGACGATAAATGCGCTGATGCCGCGATGCCCGGCCGACGGATCGGTCTTCGCGTAGACAACGATGAAATCAGCATCGCCCGCGTTCGAGATGAAATGCTTGACGCCGGTCAGGCGATAGCGCTCGCCGATGGGCTCGGCGCGCGCGCCCATGTCGGCGGGGTTCGAGCCCGCGCGCGGCTCGGTCAGCGCGAACGCGCCGAGCTTGCGCCCGGCCGCCGCATCGGGCAGGTAACGTTCACGCTGCGCGTCGTCGCCGCCGATCAGCACGGAATCGGTCGCGAGGTAATGCGCGCCGATCATCGAAGCCGTCGACGCACACGCCCGCGCGATCTCGGCCAAGGCGAGAATCAGCCCGGTCGGCGACGCACCGGGCCCGCCCCATCGCTCCGGCAGGTTAAGGCCCATCACCCCCATCTCGGCCAGTTGCGGCACATAACGCGCCGTCGAAATCTCCTCCTCGTCGACGGCGTGCGCATGCGGCGCCAGTTCCTGTTCGGCAAAACGCGCGATGGCGTCGGCCAGCGCCTGATCGTCCGGGCTCACGCCGAGTCGTGTTGTCATGATCTGTCTCTCGCAGGGAAATGAAGTTCGGGAATGCGCAAAACGGAGGCAAGTGGCAGCGGCATCACACCGCGCCGAACGCACCGGCCGCGCGTAACTCGGCCACGCGCGCCATCGACAGGCCGAGCACGCGCTGCAGCACCGCGTCGGTATGCTCACCCAAGGCCGGTGCGGGCTTCACGACGTTGCCCTCGAACGCCGAGAACTTGAGCGGCTGCGACGGCAGGCGCAGCCCCGGCAGTGCCGGATGCGCGACCTCGGTCAGCACGCCGCGCGCCTGGCTTTGTTCACATGCCAGGGCCTGCGCAATATTCCAGATCGGCGCGACCGGCACGGCGGCGGCTTCGAGCGCGCGCTCGACGTCGGCGACGTCGCGCGCCATCGACCAGGCCTCGATCGCCTCGCGCAGCGCCGCCTCGTTGGCCGCACGCGTTTCGTCGCAGGCGTTGCGCGGGTCGTGGCACAGGTCCGGGCGGTCGATGGCCGCAGCGAGCGCTGCGAACAATTTGTTGTTGAGCACGGCAAGCACGAAATGCCCGTCTCGGGCACGAAACACGCCGAACGGCGCCGACAGCGGATGCCGGTTGCCGACACGCGCCGGCACCGCGCCTGTGAACAGGTGGCGCGAGACAGAGGTCGCGGCGAACGCCAGCGTGCTGTCGAGCATCGAAACGTCGACATGCGTGCCGCGGCCATGGCGCTCGCGCGCGAACAGCGCGACCAGCGCGCCCCACGACGCGAACAGGCCCGCCACGACATCGGATACCGCCTCGCCGATCAGCGTCGGCGGGCCATCGGGCGAACCTGTCGCCGCCATCAGGCCGCTCATCGCCTGGATCACGATGTCATATGCCGGCCGGTGTGCGGCCGGGCCGCTCTGGCCAAAGCCCGACACGCTGACGTAGATCAGGCGTTCGTTGACGGCCGACAGCGCGGCGTAGCCGATACCGAGCTTGTCGGCCACGCCGGGCCGGAAGTTTTCGATGACGATGTCGGCGTGACTCGCCAGCTCACGTGCGAGCGCCACGCCCTCGGCCTGCTTCAAGTCGAGCACGGCGCTCTGCTTGTTGCGGTTGACGACCGAGAACAGCGCGCCATGGCCGTCGCGCATCGGTGCGACGGCGCGATAGTCGTCGCCCTGCGGCGGCTCGATCTTGATCACGTCTGCGCCAAGGTCGGCGAGCAGCGCCGTGCAGAACGGGCCGGCCAACACACGCGTGAAATCGAGCACGCGTACGCCGGCGAGCGGCAGGTCCTTCGCCGGCAAAGCCGGTGTTGAATTCAGGAATGGGCTCACGCGTGTCTCCGGTGGGGGGGTGCCGCGGACCCGATGCCCGCGCATGTCCTTATCATGGCGGCGTCGTTGTATTATTAAAAATATTGTCTTTATATCCTTTGAATCAATAAAAATGATTCACTTCACCTTGCGGCAACTGGCCTATTTCGTGGCGGCGGCGCGTCACGGCAGCACCGCGCGCGCGGCGCGGGCCGAGAACGTCTCGCAGCCGTCGATCTCGCATGCGATTGCTGAACTCGAGGCGCAATGGGGCGAAGCGCTGTTCCTGCGCATCCATGCGCAAGGCATCGAGTTGACCGCGGCCGGCCGGCGGCGGCTGGCGCAGGCGCAACGCGTACTCGGCGAGGCGGCAAGGCTGGCGAGCGACGACGGTGCACGCATCACGGGCGAGCTGTCGGTCGGCTGCTTCTCGACGCTTGGCCCGCTGATGTTTCCCGCCATCCTGCGCGCGGTCTCGAAACGGCATCCCGATGTGATCGTGCGTCTTCACGAGGGCGACACGGAGACGCTGGTTGCCGGCGTGGAGCGCGGCACGCTCGATTTGGCGCTGATGTACGATCTGGGCCTCGACCGCCCCGTGCGCCTCACGCCCATCGCCGAGCACGCGCCCTACGTGCTGTTGCCGGCCAACCACCGCCTGGCGAAACACGACACACTGGGCGCCGCCGATCTCGCCGACGAGCCGTTCGTGCTGATCGACCTGCCGCACAGCCGGGAATATTTCCTGTCGATCTTCGGCATCGCCGGGGTGCACCCAACCGTTGCCTACCGCACCGGCTCGCTCGAAATGGCGCGCGCACTCGTCGCCAACGGCTGCGGCGTGTCGATCCTGGTCACCCGACCGGCGCGCGACGTCGCCTACGACGGCCGCCGGATCGTCTGCAAGCCATTGGCCGGCCAGTTCTCGCCGCAGCGCGTGGTGCTGGTGTCGGCGCGCGAGCGGCCGCTGTCGCCAGCGGCCGAGGCGTTCATCGACGCCGCTCGCGCATCAGCTCAACCGACTGGCGCGCATTACGACAAATCGATCAGCACCGATTGCGACTCAGTGTAGAGATCGATCGCCGCACGGCCAAGTTCGCGGCCGATGCCCGACTGCTTGAAGCCGCCAAATGGCAGTGCATTGTCGATCAGCGAGTGGCAGTTGACCCAGACAGTGCCGGCCTGGATGCGCGGGATCAGCCGATGTACGGCGCGAAGGTCGTTCGACCAGATGCTCGCACCGAGTCCATACGGCGTGTCATTGGCGCGGCGAGCGACCTCGTCAACGTCGGAGAACGGCATCGCGACAAGCACAGGTCCGAAGATCTCCTCGCGCACCACGCGCATGCTGTCGGACGTATCGACCAACACCGTCGGCGCCACGAAAAACCCTGGCCGGTCCGCACGACCGCCCCCCGTCAGCACGCGCGCCCCCTCTTCCACCCCGGATTCGATATACCGGCACACGCGATCCGCCTGCTTGCCCGAGATCAGCGGGCCGAGTTGCGTGCTCGAATCGAGGCCCGGGCCAAGCTTCATCTGGCTGGCAATGTTCGCCACCCCTTCCACCACGCGATCGAACACGCGCTCATGGATAAAGAGGCGCGAGCCCGCAGAGCAAACCTGCCCCTGATTGAAGAAAATCGCGTTCGCCGCCCCCGCCGCCGCACGGCTGACATCGACATCCTCCAGGACGATTACCGGCGACTTGCCCCCGAGTTCGAGCGACATGCGCGTCATGTTGTCGAGGGCCGCGTGACCCACGCGTTTGCCGACTTCGGTCGAGCCGGTAAACGCCACCTTGTCGATGCCGGGGTGCGCGGCCAACGCCGCACCGGCTTTGTGGCCGTAGCCGGTCACCACGTTCACCACGCCGGCGGGATAGCCCGCCATCTCGATCAGTTCGGCGAGCCGCAACGCCGACAGCGGCGTATCCTCCGCGGGCTTGAGCACCACCGTACAGCCGGTCGCCAATGCCGGGGCGATCTTCCAGATGGCCATCATTAACGGAAAATTCCACGGAATGATGGCGCCTACCACGCCGACCGGCTGTTTGCGCGTGAAGGCAAAGAACTCGCCCTCGGGCGGCATATACGGCAGCCCCGGATCCAGCGTGCTGCCTTCGATCTTCGTCGCCCATCCCGCCATGTAGCGCAAACCGCTCACGCACATGCCGACATCGACCGCATGCGCTACCTCGACCGGCTTGCCATTGTCGAGCGCTTCGATCTCCGCCAATTCGCGCCCGTGCTGCTCCACCAGATCGGCGAGCTTGAGCAGCAACCGCTCACGCTCGGACGACTTTGCGCGCCGCCACGACGGGTGCTCGAAGGCGCGGCGGGCGGCCTGCACGGCGAGATCGATCTCGGCACTCCCTGAATCGGGCACGCGTGCAATCGTCTGGCCCGTGGCCGGATCGACAACGCCAATCGTGCTTCCGTCCTGCGCAGACAACCACTGTCCGCCAATGAAATTTCGCTTGGACCTGTCCAGAAAGGCCGCCGTCATCGCGGAAAAAAGCGGTTCGCTCCGATGGTGCATGTTTGTCTCCTGAAGTCTCGAATCACTCGATGTCATTGAATCTTGGTGACGCCATGGGCATGAAGTTGCTCGATCACCTGGCTGCGCTGCGTTTTCACGTCGCCATATGCGGGTCTGCGCAGACGCGATACCTCCTGCGCCGTGTACGGTTTGAAGTCCGGCGGCAATTCGTCACGGTTGAATGTCTGCAGAAGCCAATTCAACACTTCGGCCAACTGGGCATCGTCGAGCGACGAATTGGACGATCCCGGTACACGCACGGCGAACTCGCGGCCTGCCGGCAGGTACATGAAATAGCCGAGCGCATGCTGCATCGGCGGAATCTTGCCCGGGACGCCGGCGCTGTTCGCACCGTGGCATCCCATGCAGTTCAGCACGTAGTTCCGGCTCGCCCGCGCTGCGTCGACGGCCTGTCCGAATGCGGCCGGCGCGGCGACGCCTAGCGCCAACGCCACAGCCAGCAAGCGACGATGGTGAGCTTTCATGGCGTCCCTACCCCGAGGCTGTGCAGCAGTTCGGCGCGCTGCCGGCGCACGGCGTCACCGTCGAGCGTGACGCCGCGCAGTGCGGCAACCTCCTGCGCCCCCACCGGCGCCGCGCGCGGGCCGCTTGCCCCGGCCGGCAAGTCGATCGCCAGGTAATTCAGCACATTGGCGATCTCCTCATCGCCAAGGCTGTTGAACGCCGGCATGCGGAAGTTGTAGTGCTTCCCGTTGACCGAAATATCGCCGTACATGCCGTGCAGCAACGTCTCGATCAAGTGCTTGCGGCCCGGCGCACTCCCGGCGAAGCGCGCGGGGTATTCGGTCAGCGGCGGCGCGAGCCCATCCATACCGCGGCCGCCCGCCTGGTGGCAAACGGCGCAGCGGGCGGCAAACACCGCGCGTCCGGCGTCATTGCCCTCGGCGTATGCCGAAGACACGCCTAACAGCCATACGCCGGCCGCCAGCGAGCTTGCGAAGGCAACGAGCGCTCTCATGACTGCGCCACACCGAGGAGAACGGACACGGAACAGGTGTAAGTCGCATTGGGACTCGCCATGCACCAGTTGATATCGTTGTCGAGCGACAGCTTGTAGAGCGGCTTCTCCCGTTCATTGCGATTGCACATGCAATGGCCACATGACGTCGTGCCGCAGCAGTCGTTGTAGGACACGATGTAGTCGCGCCCGTCATGCGGGTTCAGGCACGTGCCGATCCATGTGATGGGTGACGGCACGCTGCCGGGCGGACAACTGCTCGAGCTGCCGCCACAGCAACTGCACAGCCAGCCGTCGATTGCGCAGTGCTTCCAGTAGTCGCAACTGCCCGGGTCGTCCACGCCGGCGGGCAGCTTGCTGCGCTTGCCTTGCGGCTCGGCGGCATTCGCCATGCGATCGACCGGCAGCAACGGCACGAGCGCCCCGCCCACGAGCACCTTGCCCAAGCGGGCCAGCGCGCTGCGGCGCGAACTGCGTTGTGCGACGCTGCGCACCGTATGCTCGAACATTGCATCGAACCATCTCATTGCCACGTCTCCCCCATCCTCAAGAAACTTGTGCGGCGGACTGCCGCTCGTGTTGCAGATACGCCTGGATCGACGGCACGCCACGGGCCCGGGCTTCGAACAGGCTCTCCAGGTGCTCACGGGAATTGACGAGGCCCTTGGCCTGAACGCGGCCCGCGCCGTCGATCAGCACGGCATACGGCAACTTGCCGATCTGGAACGCCATGCCAAGCTCCTGCGACAGTACGTACGGGTACGGGGCCAGTCCGGCGCGCGCATAGAAGCGCCGGTGTTCGCCCGGATCACCGTCGCTGGCGATCACGAAACGCGTGTCGCGCCCTTCGGCAGCCTGCAGCGAAGGCAGCAATGGCAGCAGCTTCTTGCAAACCGGACAGGTCGGCGACACGAAGAAGAGCAGCGTTCCCTGGCCGTCCGGATCGATGCCGCCGACCTTGACCGGACGCGACTCGACGTCCATCAACTCGAACATGGGCGCGACGCTGCCCACGGCGGGACCTTTGTCGATCACGAGCGCCCCCACCGGCATCACGCGTTCGTACAGCACGCCGACCTGGCGTGTCAGCGCCAGACAAATGGCGCCGAGCAGTGCGACGACGACCCACAGGATGAGATTGGAAATCAGGATGGCATGCAGCATGGTTACGGCCTCGATTGGCTAAGCTTCGGACGATTGGCCAGAAGCAGATCAAAGGTGAAGAAGACGGTGAGCGCGCAGGCGACGCCGAGCAATACGGTCAGATAGTCGACCCAATAGACGGGACGTTCGGTGGTGTCGAACAGCGCTGGCGCCAGCAGCACGCCCAGCGCGGCAGCGCGCACGATGTGCCAACCTGAAATGCCGCCGCCGGAGTCGGCCGGCCTGTCGACAAATCCCCAGCATCCGCAATCGATGTCGCGATTGCCGCGCACCAGATTGACCGCGATCGCAGCCGCGAAGAGACCGACGAGCACCAGCAGACCCGTTGCGCTCGCCGCGCGGGTTTCGTCCCGGATCAGGCCAATGGCCAACAGCGCTTCGGCAATCAGCACCGCCGCAGCGGCGACCGGAATCATTGCCCCGGGCAGCAAGCGATAGGCATCCAGTGCGGCAGCGAACGCGGCCCGGTTGCGGAATTTCGACTGGGCCGAGATGAGGAACACGATGGCGCCGGTAGCCGTACCGAGATGGCGCACCACGGGATCGATGTAGTACATGCCGCCTCCTAGAATTTGACCAACTGCACCAGCAGCTCGCCGAGACCCTTTTCGACGTGGCGCGGCTGTCCGGTTCGCGCGTCCATGATCATCAGGTCGGTGCCGTTGGTGCCATACAGCAAGGGCTTGTCGTCTTGCGACACCTCGACGGCGATCATGGGTTCGAGCTTGCGGGCCAACAGGTTCCAACGTGCGATGCGCGTGCGCTTGGCAATGTCGTAGACCCAGATCTCGGTGCCGGCGTCCTTGTGCGAACCCTCGCCGCCGCGATGCATGGCGACATAGAGTCGCTGGTCCGGCGCGTGAACCGCGAACGGCTGGTTGCCCCCCGGGCGCCAGCCCGCCGCCTTGTCCGCAGGCGTTAGCAGCGGCCATGGCGCGTCGAACGTTGCCTTGTCAGACGAGAAATCGGCGCCGTAGATGTCGCCGTGAAAGGAAAGGAACAGGTACTTCTCTCCGAGCCGCTGCGCGTTGATGTAGACGGGGTCCTTCTCCACGTCGATGAACGGCGCACTTTGTTCGCGCGCGACTTCCCGTCCGTCGTCGCCGAGCGTCACGGTCAGCGCCCGGCCGCTCTCACACAGCGACGTGAAGCGCCGGTTGCCTGACGGGAATGCCAGCACGCAGGCGGCGGTATCCACCTCGCCGACGACCAAGCGCCGCGCAAGATCGACCACCGAGACGGAGGTTGCCGGCGTGATGTTCGTCACGTAGGCAAAACGGCCGTCGCGGCTGATCGACGTGTTGAAGCCCGTGGCGATCTCCTGGGCGTGCTTCGGCGGCAGCACCACCTCCGCGTTCTTGTCAAACGTGGCCGTGTCGGCAATCTCCAGAACGTCGGTGCGATCGCCGCGCGTGCCGCGTGCAAAGTAGCTGGTCGCAATGTAGTTGTGCGCCTGGTCGGGCGAAGTCGCGAAGCCCGGCATGAAGCCGGCCCCCAGCTGCCCTATGATCTTGCGGCGCTCCGCGTCATACAGCACGACTTTTCCGTCGACCAGATGACTGATCGCCACGTCGATGGCGTAGAGCCAATGCGGATTGCGCGGCGGCATCGGCGCCGTACGCAACGTTTCGGCCGCCAGCGGCGGCGGCAGCGTTTTCGTTTGCGCCTGCGCCTGCGCCGTCATGATCCACAAGGTGAGCGCCATTGACGTCAGCGCTCGCCAACCGGGTGTTGCCTTCATGCTCATTCTGTTCGCCTCGTTGTTCATGGGGTCGTCACATAATCACTATATTCGATGGATACCTAATCAAATATCCAGATTCGGCAGACGTTTGTAAGCGGGCCTGAAAACGCTCATTTCGTTTTCACGCCGATCACGCCGGTTTCGGAGAACTGGACCACGTGGCCGTTGGGTGCGACGGCGGCGGCGGTCAACGTGAGACGATCCGGACGTTGCGATGCCGAAAAGGTCCGTCCGCCGTCGGTGCTTGTCACCACGGTGCCGTCCAGCCCCACGCCCGTGATGGCCGCAGGCGCGGCGACCAGGCTGGTAATTGAGCTGTGCGCCGGCGATGCCACCGCCTGCCAGCTCGCACCGTCGTCGTTGCTGCGGTAAAGCGTGCCGCGCAGGCCGCCGACGACCAGCGTGCCGTCGGCGAGCGCCACGCCGCTCCAGAGCGTGCCCTTGTAGCCAGTGGCCACGTATTGCCACGTTTGACCGTCGTCCTGCGAGCGAAAAACCGTCCCTTGTTCGGCCGCGATGAAGAGATTGCCCTTCGCGTCTGCAAATATCTTGAACATGTTGCGATCGGGCCGCCCGCCCGCCGGCGGCGCCGGAATGTCCACCTTGCGCCAGTGTTGACCGCCGTCGTCAGTCGTCAACAACATGGACCACAAGCCGGTCGCCCATCCTTTGTGTTCGTCCTTGAAATGCACGGAAAAAAGCGGTTGGTCGATCGCGGTATCCATGCGTTGAAGCCGCCATGTGTCGCCGCCGTCATCCGTTCTGAGAATGACGCCCCAGTGCCCCACGGCCCACCCGTGTTGCGCATCGGCAAACGCGACTGCCGTCAGCGCGGTTTGAACGGGTACGGTGCGCGCCTGGCGGAAGTGAACGCCGTTGTCGTCGGAGAGCAGGACAACACCATGGTCGCCGACGGCGACGATGCGCCGGCCGGCGGTCGTCGCGGCGTCAAGCATCATGGCGTTGGCCGCATAGGCGGACCGTTCAGCCGGCTTGGGGCCAAGATGCGCGGCCGGCGCAGCGGCGGGCGCGGTGGAGGGTGCGTGTTGCGCGGAAGCCGACGTCATCAGGCCGAGCGCGAGGAACGTGCCAAGCAAGGGCGACAGACGGTTAGCGAGATAACGTTGCATGCGATTCCTCATGGATCAGTGAGACAACGCGCTCGATGCCCGAACCGCCTTGCGGCGCGGGAACAGCTTTTCGAGGACGACAGCAAGCGCAGGCAGCGCGGTCATTGCCATCACGAGATTGACCATGAACATGAAGGCGAGCAGCTTGCCCATGTCGGCCTGGAACTTGAGCGTCGAGAACGACCACGTCGCCACGCCGATGGCGAGCGTGATGGCGGTGAAGACTGTCGCCATGCCGACTTCGAGGATCGCGTGCTCGATCGCGCGGCCAATCGGCTCGCCGGCCGCGAGGTGCCATTGCAGCCGGTTATAGATATAGAACGCGTAGTCGACGCCGATGCCCACGGCCAGCACCATCACCGGCAGCGTCGCAACCGTCAGCCCGATCTGCAGGTCCTTCATGAACCAATAGCCGATAAACGTGCCGACGGTGAGCGGCAGGCAACATGCGATCACGGCGCGGAAGTCGCGATACGCCAGGAACACGAGAATGATGATGGCCGCATAGACGTACAGCATCATCGGCAATTCGCTCTTGTGCACTTCGTCGTTGGTGGCCGCCAGCACCCCGCCATTGCCGGCCGCCAGGCGAATGGTGATGCCGGGTTCGCGATGGGTCGCACGGAATTCGCGCACGGCGTCAATCACGCCGTTGAGCGTGCTCGCCTTGTGATCGGCCAGGAAAAGATGCACCGCCGTCATGCTGCAATCCTTGCGCATGTAGCCGCGCAGCCGCCCGACCTCGCCGGAAAGCCCGCTGTAGTTCCCGGCATCGATCGGCACGACCGACATCTTCGGATTTCCCTCGTTGTAGCCGGCGTTGTAGGTACGTAGCATGCCGGCGTACGACGTGACCGACACGACACCGGGCACGTGCTGCATGCGCCACGCGAAGGCGTCCTCGAAGGTGCCGAGGGCGACGTTCTCGCACGACTCCGCGGGGGCTTCGAAAACGACCGTCAGCCAGTCGAGGCCGACGTCGTAACCATGCGCTACGGCCACCGCGTCGCGATTGAAGCGCGCCTCGGGCCGCAGCTCGGGCGCGCCGGGCTGCAGCGTGCCGATCAGGCGGTCACGGCTTTGCCAGACCGCAAGGCCGAGCACGGCGCAAACGACCATGACCACAACCACTGCATTGCGCGGCACGGCAACGCGGGTGAGCACGCGCAGCCAGTTGGCGCGCCGCTCCCGTTTGAGCATTGCGCGCTCGGCATACGCCTGGGTGAATTGGAAACACGACGCCGCCACCGGCAGCATGATGAGATTGGTGATGATCTTGTAGCCGACGCCGAGCGACGCCGTGATCGCCAACTCGCGCACCATCGGAATCGGGATCAGGGCCAGCGTTGCGAAGGACACAAATGCTGTTACGAGCGCCAGCGTCCCCGGAATCAGCAGGCCGCTGAAGCTCCGGCGCGCAGCCACATCGCTGCTGGCGCCATGCGCCAGTTCGCGCACGATGAAATTGATCTGCTGCACGCCGTGCGAGACGCCGATCGAAAACACCAGGAACGGCACGAGGACAGCCAGCGGATCGAGACCGAATCCGAGCAGCCGCAGCGTGCCGAATTGCCATACCAGCGACGTCAGCGAACACACCACGGGCAGCACCGTGAAGCGCACGGAATGGCAATACCAGTAGACAGCCAACGCGGTCAGCAATAGTGCGATGACACAGAACTCGAGCACCGATGTGGCGCCCTGCGCGATATCGCCGATCTGCTTGGCGAAGCCGACGATCTGGATTTCGAAGTTTCCGTCTTCAAACTTGTCGCGCAACTGCTGTTCAAGCAGGCGGTTGTAGGCCATGTAGTCGAGCTTCTTGCCGCTGGCGTCCTGCTCGTTCAACTCCGCGGTGATCATGGCGCTCGTCTGATCGTGGGACACCAGCGTGCCTACGAAGCCGCCCTGGTTCGTCGCGCGCTGAATGCCGGCAATGATCTCCGGCGTCAGGTTTTCCGGGGTGACGGTGCCGCTGATCAGCGGATCGGCGCGAAAGCCCTCTTCGGTAACCTGATTGACGAAACTGTTTGGCGTCCACATTGACTGCACGCCGAGCTTGTCGACATAGGGCAGGAAGCTG
Organism: Pandoraea terrae; assembly: GCF_902459695.1. GTDB lineage: Bacteria > Pseudomonadota > Gammaproteobacteria > Burkholderiales > Burkholderiaceae > Pandoraea > Pandoraea terrae. The sequence continues at coordinate 351,383 of NZ_CABPRZ010000001.1, read as the reverse complement.
ACCGCCTGCGTCACCTGATAGAGCCGCGCAAGACCGGGCTTCGTCCAGATCGTGCCGTGACGCGCCTTCACCACCACCGTCAGCCGGTTGGCGCCGAACAGGTCGTCACGGTACTTCTGGAACGTCTGGATATATTCGTGCCCGGTCGGTAGCTGCTTCTCGAAGCCGGCATCCATGCGCAACTGCAGTGCGAAGACGGCCATCACCGCCGTATAGGCGGCGATGATGCCAAGCACCCAAGCGCGCCGTGCGAAGCAGAACGCTTCGAGCTTCCTGACAAACGTGTTCAGCATTTCACTATCCTAGAAGTTGTACGAAACGAACGCGCCCAGGAAATTTCGATCCGCCAGCGGCTGGGTCAGATTGTTGCCGCCGAAGTACGCCGTGTAGTTCACGCCCGCGTTCCACTTGCCGTTATTCTTGGCGAACAGCACGTAAAAATTGGCCGATTTCGCGCCGCGCATGTAGTTCGCCGAGAACGTCGGCGTGTAGCCGAACAGCGAATCGGTAAAGGTGACGCCCGGCGTGACCTGCCAGCCGGACAACAAGCCTCCGTCATACGTCCAGTTGAAGTCGACCGTGATGCCGCCGGAATATGACGTGCCCGCCGTTGCCGTGGTCGGGTAGCCGAGTGCGGCTACGGAGCCCTGGTTCAGCCATGCCGAGTACCCGGCCGATACCCCCTGCATGACCTGCGTGCCGCCCACCGTGCTGAAGATGCGCATGTCGTTGCTCACCCCCGGGTAATGCACGACCACGCCTTCGATCGTGAGCGCGGCGGAGTCGGCGTGACCGAGCAGGTTGAGGATCGGACCGTATTCGCCGGGCGTGAGCGAAAGGAGTGCCGTCAGGTCAAGCTGGTACTTTTTGTTGTCGGCCCATTGCTTGCAACTGCCGGCCACGGCGTTGGTGTTCGCGTCCAGCGGACCGCCCGGGTTGAAGCAGCCGGTGAGCGAGATCGCATCCTTCGGGCGGTACGACAGCTCGCCCCCGATGGCCCAGTCGCCGAGCGGGAAGTTCGTGCTGATGCCGTACAGCTGGCGATTCTCGAGGAACTGCCACTGGAGCTGGCCCGAAGCCAGCGCATTAAGCACCGGCACCTTGTCGTGATAGTTCAGGGCGTAGAAGCCGAAGTCGACCTGATATCCCGTCGGCTTGTAGTGCATCGACACGCCGAACTGGCCTTGACTCTTTGCGCGCGCATCGTCGGCAAACGGGATGCCGATGGTGTTGAAAGGGGGACCGGCGAATGCCCCGTTCGCGATCGCCGGGTTCAACGATGCCAGAACGCCATGGCTTACGCGGCCGGGGCCGCCGATCGTCCCCGAGTCGGTGCCGAAGGCATTGGCATTGACCGTGTTGATGAACAACGGATTGCGGCCGGCATCGTAGACATCGGCCGTCGAAAAATAGGTGCCGACCGGCGGCACCAGCGAGCGGTTCCAGCCGAACTGGTAATAAGCCTCGATGTTCACGCCGTGCCCCAGGCCGGTTGCAAAGCTCAGCATCGGCGATGGCAGCACCGCCTCCTTCACCTGCGTTCCAGGCACCTGGAGTTTTTGCAGATCGAGCGCGTTGGTCGCGTTGATGCCGCCAAGTGCGTAGAGACTTTCTCCCCAATTGATTACCTGGTTGCCCAACCGCAAGCGCGCACTTTGGCTTCCGATCGAGAAATCCTTGCTGACCCACAGGTCGAGCAGGCGAACGTCATGCGCAACACGCTGGTTCGCCGTCGGCGAGAGTTCCGTGCGATTGGTATTCGGTGCGGCAAAATCATCGAGCCAACTACCGCGCGCCATGAACTTGTACCCTTCGGGGAACCCCAGCAACAGTTCATGAACGCCCTTGATGTAGGCCGAGAACAGTTGTCCCTTGCGATAGTTCAGATTGCCGTCGTCGCTATTGGACGCTTGCGCGGTATTGGCGCTGGCGCCGCATTCCCCGTTGGTGTCGCCCACGAGCGCACAACTCGGGTTCTTCATGCGCATGCCGCCGCCGGCGGAAACCGTCGAATTGAACGACCCCTGGATCGCGCCGGCGTCGATGTTGACGGCGTACGCGGGCGCGGCGGCCAGCAGCGCGCCGCCAAGCAAGCATGCACGGCGCGCCGGGGCGCGGTGGGATGAACTCATGACGCGTGCCTTTCTCGTTATCGTGATTTGAAGGGCGAGTTTTGCCAGCCGAGGGTTGCACGGGGCAAACTCGGCCGGGAACCGCCAGGAGGGGAATTAGCGTTCGCTCATCGCGCGGAGGTTTTCCGGCGTGTAGTAATCAGGCGTGAAACGTCTGTCGCCACGGGCTTCGGCAAACCACTGGATGTCCTTGCCTGAACCCATGATGTTGAAGTCCGCGATGTAGCGGCCGTCGATGAGGTCGTAATTCTGGAAGCTCGCGAACGTGCACGCACCGCCCAGCTCCCATACGGGGATCGGCGACGTCTCGCGCGTGCGCCACAGCTTGCCCTGGCCGTCGTAGTCTTCCGCGGCTGCAATGGTCCAGCTGTCTTCGTCAACGTAGAAGGTCCGCTTCGGCGAGGTATGGCGCATGCCGGGCTTCACGGCGGCCTCGACCACCCACACCCGGCGCAATTCATAGCGCAGCGCCGAAGGGTTCACGCCATCCGGCGTCATGACCTTGTGCAGATCATTGGATGTCCGGAAGTCGTAGATCTTGAAAGCATTGGCCTGCACATAGATTTCCTTCTTGCCGACGAGCTTCCAGTCGAATCGGTCGATGCGCCCGTAGAAGCCGAAGGCGATATCGAGGGGATACTCGTTTTCCATGCCGATCTGCGGCGCGTCGTACGCGTAATTCGGCAGGCGGCGCACGCGGCGTTGACCGGGGAAGTAATAGAACGTTTCGCTTGCGTCGTTGAACGAGGTGGTGATGAGCGCGCCTTGCCCGGCAAATGCGGCCGGATTCAGGTACTGGAAGATCGTCATCGAGTCGTTCGGCGGCAGCTGGGTCAGCTTCTTCGAGCCCTTTTCGCCCCAGGGGAAGTAGAACGGCTCACGTTCGGCCGGTTCGATCCATTCGGCCGAGCCCTTCTTCGGCGACACCAGCGTGCGGTAGCCATCGGTGAAGAAGCCCACGCCGTTGTAGTGCAGCTTGGCGTTCCACATCACCTCGGCGCCGTTCTTCGGCAGCGGGAAGGGAACGCCCGGCAGATTCGCTTCGGCCAGATCATGGCCGTTTTCGGCGAGCTTCGCTTCGGTGACGTTCTTTTTCGTGTTGCCGTAGACGAAATCGGGGAAGCCGCAAGTCCGATGGGTCGGATAGATATCCATGCGCCGTCCCTTGCCCGTCTTCATCAGTGCAATCTGCCCGGGTGTGAGACGGCTCGCGTATTTGTCGACGTTGCTCGCGTCGATCGAGGCGGTGGGCTTCTCGTCCTTGTACTTGAAGTAATCGCCGCGGTACTTGCCCCAGGACCACCCCGGAAGCGGCGCGTCCTTGCCCTCCCAGCGGGGGATGGACCCGTCCTTGTTGCCGGCCGTCTCCGCACCGACCGGTGTGAGCGTGGTGCCCAGTTGCTCCGCGTCCGTTGCTGTGTGCGCGGTCTGCATGACCAATGCAAGCGCGCTCGCCGAAGCGAGTGCCGTGAGTCGAATTCGCCATCCACGAGACATCATTTCTTTCCTACCTCCGCTACAGGTCACCGCCTTCACGCGCGCTCGCAGCGCGCTGAAGGGTCGTCGAAAAGCGCTGTCCTCTTTGATGGCGAATGTCATCGACGTGCCATGAAAGTCGGAATGTGGAGGCGAGTATAGGGTTCGGCTCCCGCGTGCCGGTATCCAAAATCGGCGGTGATTTGTAACCGGACATAAAAGTTCCCAGAATGTTTCACGCACGCATTTGGTGCACCGCACACACACCGCCTGACGGGGCGCGGGTTTTGCCGGTGGGGCGCGCCGGCCGATGGCAACAGGTCGTGATTACACGAGCCAGCCCACCGTAGTTCCCCTAGTGTTCAGGGCAAATTGCCCGGCGGAAGATGCATCGACTCCAGACTTGGCAGCAGCGGTTGGCTTCATGGAACAGAACGGACACTTTGGTACGCATCAATTCTCCGATGCCGATGAGCATGCGCGTTCGCTCGTCAATTTCGAGCAGCGCTATTTCCAGATCGAAGCAGGCAAATTCAAGAGCACGATGACGCAGTGCGATCTCGATGGATTGCGTCTGGTGCGGGAGCGCACGAGTCATCGTGTATCGCAACAGGGGCGTTCGCCGGCCGATGTTTATACGATCGGGTTACCGGTGAGCGCGCCCTCGCCGGCAACGTTTCAGGGACGTCCGCTCGAAGCAGCGACGTTGCTTCAGCTGCGCGGCGGCCAGGAATTCTCGCTGCACACGCCGGCAGACACGGAGTTGGTGGCGATCGTGCTCCCGGAGCATGAATTCGGTGAGCTGATGGAATACCTCGGCGGTGCCGGGTCGGTGGCCTGGTTACGGGCGCCGACGATGCAAGCTGGCAGCGCGACGGCGCATCGGGCGTGTTCGGCGATTCGCGCGTGTTTTGCACACGCCGAACAGAACCAGGACCTGTTGACCGTTCCGGCAGTGCGCAAGGCATTGCGCGACCAGATCATCGAGCACCTGCTCTGCGTACTGACGGAGGGTGAGACACCGGGACAGCCCGACGTGACGCGCCTGGCGTACAGCCGCATCGTGAAGACGTGCCAGGAATTCGTGCTGGCGAACTCCGAGCAGCCGCTGACCGTGACCGACCTGTGCCAGGCCCTGCGCGTGAGCCGGCGGACATTGCAAACGAGCTTCACCGAGGTCACCGGGGCATCGCCGGCGTTCTACCTGCGCTATATGCGGTTGTCGGCCGTGCGCAGCCTGTTGCGCTCGACCGGGGCGACACTGACGATCCGTGATGCCGCCGCGTATTGGGGATTCATCCACATGGGCAACTTCGCGCGCGATTACTTCAGGATGTTCGCGGAACTGCCGTCGCAAACCTGCCGCCGCAACTGACGGCATTCGCGTGGCGTCACGCCTTCCACCGCATCGGCATGGCGTGATTTCCGTGATTGACGGCCTCCCGAAACGCTGCACCCATGCTAGGTAAAACCCTTAAAAGTCACAGAATGTCACAGAAAATCTCCGCGTCTCGTCATCGCTTGTCCGTCCGAAGCGTTAATGGGGAACGCACGTAATATCGTGCAACCCTGGAGAGATACCGTGAAGAATTCGTTCCTGATGGTAGCAACGAGTGCACTGTTCCTGACGTCGGCCGCCTTCGCGCAAACCGCGGCACCGGCCGCGCCGGCCGCAGCGGGGGCCATGGCGCCGCCCGCAGTAACCGCGACGTGCAAGGACGGCACGCCGTATTCGGGCGCCACCCTGAAAGGCGCATGCCGAGGCCATGGCGGCGTCGACAAGAATGCCGGCGCGAAGGGTGCTTCCGCTCCCGCGGCTGCCCCGGCTGCACCGGCGGCGCCGGCCGCTGCTGCAGCAAGCAAGGGCGCCACTCCGGCAGCCATGGCCCCCGCCGCCGGCGGTGGTGCGGGCAAGGTTTGGGTCAATACCAGCACCAAGGTCTATCACTGCCAAGGCGATAAGTACTACGGCAAGACCAAGGCGGGCGAATACATGTCGGAAGACGACGCCAAGACCAAGGGTTTCCGCGCCGATCACGGCAAGGCCTGCAAATAAGGCAACGCGGCAGCCATTACGAAACACGCCGCCGGAAACGGCGCTGCACCCCGGAAGCTGGACGCATCCGTCCTGACTTTCGGGGTGTTTCTTTATTAAGGGTCCCCGATCCTTTCGGTAGCCAACACTTCCGGATTGACCAGGTGCGCCGGCCTGCGGCCTTGCATCGCGTCGAGCAGGTTGCGCACCGCCAGAGAAAACATCGTGCTGCGTGTCGCCACGGTCGCGGTGCCGATATGCGGTGCGAGCACGACGTTCTCGAGCGCGAGCAGTTCGGGATGCACCTCAGGTTCGCCCTCGTACACGTCAAGGCCTGCCGCACCGGGGCGGCCCGCGCGCAACGCCTCGGCAATCGCGCCGTCGTCGACCACGCCGCCGCGCGCGATGTTCACCAGGGTCGCGCCCGGCTTCATCCGGGCCAGCTCGCGCGCGCCGATGAGATGATGCGTGGCCGGCGAGTACGGCACTACCACGATCACGTGATCCGCTTCCCGCAACAACGCTTCAAGCGAAACATATTGCGCGCCCGCCGCCTGGGCGTCGGGTAGCGGCTTGCGGTTGTGATAGCACACGCGCATTCGGAACCCCGCCGCGCGCCGCGCGATCGCCTGCCCGATCCGCCCCATGCCGACAATGCCGAGTGTGGTCCCGCTGACATCGGCGCCCAGCCAGTCGTCGAAGCGCCAGCCGCGCCCCGGCCAGGCGCCGGAACGCAACCATCGCTCGGACGCGCCCAACCGCCGCGCGGCGGCCATTATCAACAGCCAGCCGAGATCCGCGGTCGCATCAACGACAACGTCCGGTGTGTTCGTCACCAGCACGCCGGCGCGCGTGCAAGCCGCCACGTCGATGTGATTGAATCCCATGGATGCCGTACTGACCACGCGCAGTGACGGCGCCGCCGCCAGCCAGCCGGCATCGACGCGATCGCCTGCGCCAACCAATACTCCGTGGCAACCCCGCAGGCGCGCATGCAACGCCGCAGCGTCGAGCGCCTCGTGGCGATCATTGATGTCGACGACGCACGACTGCGTCAGCATCGCCGGCAGCGGCGTCACGAAACGCCGTGTCACCAGCACGCGCGGCATCTCATCCATTCGCAGCCTCCGCAGTCGCGTGCAGCGCCTGCCCGGTGCGGTACAGACGTTGCGCATTGTCATGAAACATGGCGCGTTGCCCCTCGGCCGGCAAACCGGCGGTAATGGCCTTGAACCCGTCGAAGATCTGCGCGAAGGTTGCGCACAGGCCGTCGACCGGGAAGTTGCTGGCGAACATCACGCGCTGCGGCGAGAACATGGCGATGCAGTCGTTGACGACTGGCGCGTTGGCGGCCACAGTCCATGCCTGTCCGGCTTGCCCGAGCCCCGATATCTTGACGGCGACGTTGGGGCAATCGGCCAGCGGTGCAAGTGCCCGGCGCCACGCGTTCAACCCTGCCGCGCTACGGTCGGCAGGCAGCCCCGCATGATTGAGAATGATCGTGGTCCGAGGGAAATCGCGCGCGAGTTGCACCGCCTCGTGTGCGTGCCACCATGACGTCTGCAGATCGAAATGAAGGTCATGCCGGGCCAGCTCGGCGTAGCCGCGACGCCAGCGCTCGTCACTCATCAGACTGCGCACGCGCGCCGCGTCCTCGGGGCGCGCCGCACCGCCGGGCTTGTGACGCACGCTGCGCACGAGCGGGCATGCCGCTTGACGCGCCAGGAGATCGGCCGCATCGGCATGATGCAACCATGCCTGGGCGACCACGGCGTTGGGCACGCCGTGATCCTGCGAAATCCGCGAAATGAAAGCGGTCTCGCCCAGCGGGTCGCGCGGGTCCCATTCCGATTCTACGTAGACGGTCGCGGTGACGGCATGCCGCCCCGCGTCAGCGAAGTAGTCAGCCGGATAGTAACGGCGCTTGATCGCGCTGTAGTCGCCGTATCGGAACGGGATCAGCCCTGGCCCGGACAACCACGGATGGTGGTTGGCGACCGGGTCCCAGAAGTGATGATGGGCGTCGACGATAGGGCCGTCGTAAACATTCTCGACAGTCATGATCGCCACCTTACGCCCGGCGTTGCCGCAGATCGATCAACAGCGTGCAGCCGATGAACACAAAGGCGCATGCCGCGAAGAAATGCAGTACGGTCTCATACGTCCCGAAGCGCTGCAGCATCAGGCCGACGACGATCGGGATCAGCATGCCGCCGAGGCTGCCGGCCAGGTTCATTGAGGCGCCGACGATGCCGACGCGCGCGCGCGGCGCCAGGATCGCCGGCAAGCTCCAGTACAGACTGCCCCACATGGTGATGAACGCCGCAAGGCACAGCAGGCACACCGCCTCGATGGGGTCGGCGATGCGCGGCAATATCAAGAACACGGTGGCAATCACCACGCCGGAGAACGTCAGCATGCCCTTGAGCACCCAATTGCGCGGCAGGCGCCGCATCAGTGCATCGGCACCGAAACCGCTGGCCAGCGAGCCGAACGCGCCCGACAGGAAGATCAGGAAGGTCGCCATGCCGATCTGCTTGAGATCAAAGCCTCGCGCGTGAGACAGGTAGCTCGGCCCCCAGGTCAGCAAACCGAAGTACACCATCGCCCAGCTCGCGCGGCCGAGCGTGAGGCCGAACCAGCTGCGCGGCGAGATCCTGCCGGTGATGTCCGCAAGCGAGGTCGCGCCCGGCCCCATCGCGCGAATGTGCGCGAGCTCCGCCGCGTTGACGCCCGGATGCAGGGCCGCGTCATCGCGCAGGTAGCGCCACGATATCCAGCTCATCAGCACCGTCACTGCGCCTGCGATGAAGAACGCCGAACGCCACGAATCGAACGAGAGGATCAGCCAGGAAATCACAATGCCGCCGAGCGCCGCACCCAGCGGGCTGCCGGCGTCGACGAGCACCGCGCCACGGCTGCGTTCGCCCGGCGCGAGCCAAAGGGCATTGAGCTTGGCGCCGGCCGGAAACAGCGGCGCCTCCGCACCGCCAAGCGCCGCGCGCGTGACCAGCAGCGACGCGCCGCCGGTGGCGAACGCGGCCAGCGCCTGGCACGCGCCCCACAGGGCAGTGGCGCCCGTGATCATTTTGCGCGGGCCGAAGCGGTCGATCAGCCAGCCGCCCGGAATTTGCAGCAGCGCGTAGGTCCAGAAAAAGCTGCTGAGCACCAGGCCCTGCATGGCCGGGCTCAGCGAGAATTCCTTCGCGATGGTCGGCATCGCAATCGACAGCGATATCCGATCGAGCAGGTTCATCATCACCAGCACAAAAATCACGCTGAAGATGCGCCAGCGTGCACGCGTGGGTGCAATGTCGAGCGCGCCGGCGCCGGCGCCCTCCGAATGGGCGTTGGATGCCAATGGTGTGGTCATGTGTCTCCTCCTGTCGTAGTGTTGGCGACGCGCGGCGGGGGTACCGCGCGTCGCACCGTCGCGTCATCGTCACGCGGCGCTGTCTGCGCGGCGCGCTGCGCTTACTGGGTCTACCCGGCAGACGTGTAGGCCGTCTTGACCGTCGTGTAGAACTCTCGCGCGTAGGAGCCCTGCTCGCGCGGCCCGTAGCTCGACGCCTTGCGCCCGCCGAACGGCACGTGATAGTCGACGCCCGCCGTCGGCAGGTTGACCATCACCATGCCGGCTTCGGCATGCTGGCGGAAATGCGTGGCATGCTTGAGTGACGTCGTGCAAATGCCGGAGGCCAGTCCGAACTCGGTATCGTTGGCCATCGCCAACGCCTCGTCATAATCGCGCACGCGCATGACGCTTGCCACCGGGCCGAACACTTCCTCGCGATTGATGCGCATGCCGGGCGTCGTGTCGGTCAGAAGCGCCGGCATCTGGTAGAACCCCGGCGTTTCGCGTTCGAGCGCTTGGCCGCCGAACGCGAGCGTGGCGCCCTCGCGCACCGCGATATCCACATACTCGAGGTTCTGCGCCAGTTGCTTCGCGTCGACGACCGGCCCGATGTCCGCGCCCGCCTTGAGCGCATGATCGACGCGCAAGCCCTGCAGTTTGGCGCGCACCGCCGTCACGAAGCGGTCGTGAATACCGTCCGTGACGATGAATCGGCTCGACGCCGTGCAACGCTGCCCTGTGGAGAAGTATGCGCCCTGCACCGCGCAGTTCACTGCAATATCCAGATCCGCGTCGTCGAGCACGATCAGCGGATTCTTGCCGCCCATCTCGAGCTGGACCTTGGCCTGCCGCGCCGCTGTGGCGGCCAGCAGGTGACGGCCGGTCGCCACCGATCCGGTGAAGCTCACGGCGGTGACACCGGGATGCTGCGCAATTGCCTCGCCGACCACGCTGCCGCGCCCCATGACGAGATTGAACACCCCGGCGGGCAGGCCGGCGCGGCTGATGATCTCGGCCAGCGCCCATGCGCATCCGGGCACCAGCTCGGCCGGCTTGAATACGACGCAGTTGCCGTAGGCGAGCGCCGGCGCGATCTTCCACGCGGGGATCGCCATCGGGAAATTCCACGGCGCGATCAGGCCGATCACGCCGAGCGGCTGACGCACGATATCCACGCTCACGCCCGGACGCACCGACGGCAGCACCTCGCCGCCCGTACGCAGCACCTCGCCGGCGAAGAACTTGAATATCATCGCCGCGCGCCCCACCTCGCCGATACCCTCCGGCAGGGTCTTGCCCTCCTCGCGCGACAGCAACGCGCCAAGTTCCTCGCGGCGGGCGTGCAGCTCGTTGCCGATACGATCAAGGGCGTCGTGCCGCGCCTGGATGCCCCCGGCCGACCATGCCGGGAAAGCCGCGCGCGCCGCCGCGATGGCGGACTCGGCCTGTGCCTGGCCGGCTTGCGCATACTCGCCGATCACATCGCGCGTGTCAGACGGATTGACGTTGGCCTGGGTGTCCTCACCGGCCAGCCACTTACCGCCAATATAGTTACGGAACACGGATTCGCTCATGATGTTCACTCGATGATCTGGAACTGGTCGAGATAGCGCTCGTCGATCGTGAGGCCCAATCCCGGCAGATTGTCGTCGAGATCGAGGAATCCGTTGTCCGGCTGCGGATCGCCCTTGAAGATGTAGTAGAACAGCTCGTTGCCGACTTCGACGTCGTGCACCGGGAAGTACTCCGACATCGGTGAGGCCAGCGTCGACATGGTCAGGTGATAGTTGTGCATCTGCCCCGCGTGCGGGATCACCGGCACGCCGTACGCTTCGCACAGCGCATTGATCTTGTGCGCAGCGGTGATACCGCCGACACGGTTGGTGTCGTACTGCACGACCGACACGGCCCGCTTGTCGAGCAGTTGACGGAAGCCATGCAGGGTGAATTCATGCTCACCGCCGGAAATCGGAATCGACGTGAGCTGGTTCAGTTCCGCATAGCCGTCGATGTCGTCGGCGATCACCGGCTCTTCGAGCCAGCGCGGCTCGAACTTCTCGAGCTTGGGCAGGATGCGCTTTGCATATTCGAGATTCCAGCCCATATAACATTCGAGCATCAGGTCGTTCTCATAGCCGACGACCTCGCGAATGGCCTCCACCGACTTGAGGTTCTCGCGCACACCGGCCACGCCGTCGCGCGGACCGTAGCCGAAGCGCATCTTGAAGGCCGTGAAACCCTGATCCAGGTAGCGCTGGGCTTCCGTCTGCATGTCGCCGAGATCGGTGCGATACAGCTTCGACGCATAGCACGGGATCTTCTCTTTCGTGCGCCCGCCCAGCAGCTTGAACACCGGTTTGCCGGTCGCCTTGCCCATCAGGTCCCACAGGGCGATGTCGATACCCGAGATGGCCGCCATGCCGATGCCCTTGCGACCCCAGGCCAGCGTCGAGCGATACATGCGTTGCCACAGATACTCGTAGTCGAACGGATCGTGGCCAATCACCAGCGGTGCGAGGTATTGGTCGATGATGGCCTTGGCGATACGGGGAGCGAGCGCGACGTTGCCCAGACCGACGAGCCCGGTGTCGGTTTCCACTTCCACCACGGTCCAGCCATGGAAGCGGAACGTTCCCATCGAGTCGCCGCGATCGTACAGCTGATCCATTGCGTTGGAACAAAAGTGCGCCTGCGGCGCCACGGTCTTGCCCTTCCATTCAAAGACGCGGGCACGAATATTGGTGATCTTCATAGAGCGATTTCCTCGTGAAAATGTCGGGACAGGACGCCGCACGCCTGGCGGCCCCATCCGGGATGAAATGCAGTACCGTCACGTCAGGACTTGACGGCCGGCGACCGGCAGCAAGCGCCAGCGGCACTTGCGAAGGGCCGATGCGCACGCCGTGGCGGCGGGCGGGAATGAGGGCATGACGTGTCTCCGAATCGCTTTGCCGGCGGGTCCGCCGGCATTGTTCTTCTGGCGAGCAAACAGCCCGCTGAGCAGAAAATATAGGAGGGACAGGTGATAAAATCTATTGACGTTTTTCTATGTATCAATAAGTATTTCTCATACCCCACTTTGGGTCCATACGACCTCGAACCGACATGATTCCAAGCTTCAGCACCCTGCAAGGACGTCTCCGAATGCAGCATCTTCGGCTGCTGCTGGCGATCGAGGAACGCGGCTCGCTGCGTCAGGCCGCCGACGAATTGGCGCTCACCCAGCCGGCCGTCACGAAGATGCTGCAGGACATGGAAGCGCTGCTCGGCGTGCCGCTGTTCGAACGCCACGTACGCGGCTTGCGGCCGACGCGCTTCGGCGCGACCGCCACGCGCTACGCCAAGCTCGTGTTCTCCGACATGGCAGGGTTTCGCGACGAGCTGGCCGCGCTCGAGTCAGGCAAGATCGGCAAGGTTCGTGTCGGCGCGGTGATGGCCCCCACGCCGGTGCTGCTGGCGGAAGTGATTCGCCGGCTCAAGCGCGACCATCCCCTGCTCGACGTCAGTGTCCAGGTCGACACCAGCGACGTGCTGGTGCCGTTGCTGGAGCGCGACCAGCTCGACCTCGTGCTCGGCCGCGTGCCCGAGGGCTGGGACACCAGCCTGCTCGAATTCGATCAATTGGGTGAGGAGGGCCTGGCCATCGTGGTGTGCCGCGATCATCCGCTGGTCAAGCGCCGCAAACCCTCGTTCGAGGAATTGGCGACGTTTCCGTGGATCATGCAGCCGCTGCCGAGCCCGATGCGCGCGCTGGTCGACCGCTCCTTCGCCGATGCAGGCGTCACGCCGCCGTCGAGCACGATCGAGACAGCCGCCGTACTGATGACGACGTCGCTGCTGCCGGGCAGCGACCTGGTCGCCGTGCTGCCAGCCTCGGTCGCCGCCTTCTACGCGCGCCTCGACGTGCTCAAGGTGCTGCCGGTGCCGTTGCCGCGCAAGCTCGGGCCCTATGGCATCGTGACGCGGCGCGGCCGCCCGCTGTCGGCCTCGATGTCATTGCTGGTCGACACGTTGCGCGCGGCGGCGGCCGAGGGACTGGCCTGACGCGCCGGGGCGAACAACGCCGGTTATCACCCTATCGAAAAGATTCAATAGACATCCGTTCCCTCGTCGCGCGACCCTAGCGCAAACCAAAAAAATGCGGCGTCACCCCGACGCTGCGCGACAACGGAGCGAGACATGCCCACCGATAGCCGGCAACGGCGCCGCACACTCTGGCTGCTGTGCGCCCTTTCCTTCATCCTGTACGTCGACCGCGTCAACCTGGCGACGGCCGCCGGCGCCATCAAGGCCGAACTGGGCTTGTCCAATACCGAACTCGGTATCGCCTTCTCCGCGTTCGCCTATTCCTATGCCATCTTCCAGGTCGGCGGCGGATGGATTGCCGATCGTTTCGGCGCGCGCATCACGTTGATCGGTTGCGGCCTCATCTGGGTGGTATCGACTTTCGCCACCGGACTCGTGCACAGTCTGGGCCTGCTGTTCGCGGCGCGGCTGCTGCTCGGCATCGGCGAAGGCGCAACCCTGCCGGCCCAGGCACGTGCGATCACACGCTGGTTTGGGCGCGAGCAGCGCGGCATGGTGCAAGGGTTCACGCATTCGTTCTCGCGGCTCGGCAATGCCGTCACGCCACCGCTCGTGGCCGCGTTGATGGCATGGCTGTCGTGGCGATCCGCCTTCTACTTGATCGGCGCGGTGACGGCTGTCTGGCTGGTTTGGTGGTGCCTTTCGTTTCGCGAACATCCGCACGGCGCCAATGCCTTTGCCCCCGCCTCCCCGACCGACGCCCCAACCGGCCTGACCCCGTGGGGCCCGCTTTTCAAACGCATGGCGCCGACGATTTTCGTGTACTTTTGCTACGGCTGGACGGCGTGGCTGTTCTTCACGTGGCTGCCCACCTTCTTCCTGCATGGCGAAGGACTCGACCTGAAATCGTCGGCGCTGTTCGCCTCCGGCGTGTTCTTCGCCGGTGTGGTCGGCGATACGCTGGGCGGATGGCTGAGCGACCGGGTCTACCGCAAGACCGGCAACCTTGCCACCGCCCGGCAGGGCGTCATCGTGCTCAGCTTCACCGGCGCACTGCTGTTTCTCGTGCCGTTGGCGTTCGTGCATTCGACGGTCGGCGTGGCGCTGTGCCTGTCCGCGTCGTTCCTCTTTCTCGAACTGACTATCGGACCGATCTGGGCGGTGCCGAGCGACATCACGCAAACGCATGCGGGCATTGCCAGCGGCATGATGAACGCCGGCTCGGCGGTCGCCGGCATTCTCTCGCCGATCCTGTTCGGTTTCCTGGTCGACCGTACCGGCAGTTGGACCCTCCCCTTCGCGGGCTCAGTCGCCATGCTGCTGATCGGCGGCGTGGTTGCGCTGCGCATCCGCCCCGATCGTCCGTTGGCCACGGACGCCGTCGAAGCACCGCGCCGGGCGCTCGCGCCGCCGAGCCTCTGAGCGGCCTCGCCCGGCAAACGTCCGGTTCGAACTTCAGCGAAAGCGTGCTATCGACCCCACTCAGACATACAGCCAGTCAGACGGCTCGCCCGGAGTTCGACTGAAAAGAGACGTTGGGCGAACGAGAAACTCTCAGAATGGCATCCGCACGTCATGCCTGACGGACCGGACCTCCAGTTCGCCGAATCGCTTTCAGCGATCGATTGCCAGGAAGCACAGGCAGCTGACGATGTCAGGCAAGGCCTATAGAAATGCAGCAAGCGTTCGCGCTGATGCTGTACTACCTGGAAAACCTGCTGTACCGCACGGTGGGCTTGAGATGAGACCCGCTTGCATCGACAGTTCCAGGCGTATGCCAACTGGATGCATCGCGAAAGATGCGGCCTCACCGTTGCGACGACGTAGATTTTCAATAGTCGACGACAGCGATGTTGGGGGTATGCCCGCTGCAGAATCAGGGGGGTGCCCCATCCTCGGCTTTCATCGCTGTGTATAGCATGCAAATGTGGGGATACAAGCACCGGGACCACCGACACGGTGGTGTGGCGATGCCCCTGTCGCCCTGCGGTGGCGTAGCCTTGTGACTATCCCGTGCCACCCGTACGGTCCGCGGCGGCGCACGCCACATCTGAACTAACAGAGGCCAGCATGAAATACCTTGCCTTTGCCACCGTCGGCGCTTTCATGGTGGGCTGCATTTCCATTGCGCCTACTAAATTCGAAGCGGCAGCGTCTCAGGTCGTCGCGCATCTTTTCGCATTACTGCACTAGGGAGAGGAAATGGGAGCGCGGATCAAGGAAGCTTTACTTGCCCTGGTGTTGCTTAGCCCCGTGCTACTGCTGGCCTACCGATCAGGAGTGGACTTTCAGCAAGCAGCCGAGGAGATTCCCCGCCACTTACTGCAACTGCTGAGGCTACTGCTCGATTAGGCAATGTCGAGGCTGAGCTGGACGGCGAACTGTTCCTCGTTCGCTGCGGGCCGTAGCTTGATGACTGGCTGGGCCCCCTTCAAGCGCTGTGCTCGCTCGATGGCGGTCAGCCCCATTTGATCTTTCATCAATTCGTGTTCGAGGGTCCGCAAACTAATCATGGCGACCGCCCATGGAGGAACCACGGCTGCGCCCGCAAACCAAGCTTTGAGGGTGCGTTCGTGACGCTGAAGTATGCGGCAAAGCGAACACGCAGCACATACAGTGTGATGGTCCGGTGTCTGCATGAAACCGGACACTCCCGGATCTATCCCAAACGGCAGCAACTGGCCGATTGCACCAGTTCAATGAACGTTCGACAGCACGGACGTTGGGACCATCAACGTCAGCTTTCCGGCAGTTTGTGTGACCGCGAACTTTCGGCCATCTCCAGTCGTCCGATTGATTGAAAGCGCGGTCACTGCAATGGCTCGTTTGCTCCCAACATCGGCCAGTCGACTTTACTGAATCTTGTGCGCTACAGTTGCAATGCGTAACCATCCGGCGATCAGCGAGCTGGTCCCGACGCTGCTCGACGGTCTTGCGCCTATGAGGTGAAAGTTGAAGTGAGGTCGTGCCATGCAACTTCAAACGGGTAACCTGTTCAGCTTCGAAGCGAAGCGCGGCGGCGAAGAGCGCATCGACATGCTCATCACGGGGCAGCGCCTGAACGTGGAGCGGATCGTGTCGTTGGGACACGCGAGTCCCGAAGGGTTCTGGTACGACGACTCGCGCGCCGAATGGGTGGTGCTGCTGTCGGGCGCGGCCGTGCTCGAGTTCGAAGAGGACTCGACGCTGCACGACATGCGTCCCGGCGACTACGTGCTGATCGAGCCGCATTGCCGGCATCGCGTTGCGTGGACGCATGCCAAAGAGCCAACCGTCTGGCTTGCGATCTACCACGAACGCTGAATCGAGCGCCGAGTCATACGCCGCATTTGACCATCGTCGAGAGTTCAGACAGCCGAGGTGTTGTCCAGTGCCGCAGTTAATGAAAGCTGGCTCTCCAACGGTCGAAGATGGCCTCAGCGCCGACCAGGCTGCGAACGAGTGGGACCGGTGGTCCAAGGCTTGGCGTCCCGACCGACAGCAGCTGCCTAACTTGACTGACCTAGATTTTGCACATAAAAAAGCAAGGGCTCTTGAGTGACGAGCGACGGTTGCAGCTTGAAACCGGTCGTTGTGATGAACTGCGTCTGGACGGCTGATTCGGGTCGGGAGCACGCATTCGCGGACAGTGAGACCGGACATTCGCGGCCATCGGCGTGCGAACGGCAGGAAAGCGACCTGTAGCCGCCTCAACGACGTTGTGACCTCAACGGCGGCTCCGGCCGATCTGCCCCATCTTCGCGGATGTCCCCTGTCTGGCCAGCAGCGGACGGTCATTGTTGCAATATAGGCGCCCCGTCAGGGACCGGTTCTGGCCGGCAGCGGACCGCCGCCATGGTCAGCTTCCGAAGCTGACGGTCGCTTCGGTCAGGCAAAGGTGGCGGCAACGAATGTTCAGGGCGCGATCGTTAGTGGCCCCGACCATTGGCTGATGGAAGAAGTTCCGAATCAGACGACGTCGGCGCTCGTCGCATTCCTGGGTAAGCCCTCGTCATTCTGAGGTATCGGGACTGACGCAGCTGAAATAACGAAACGCCGGACGGCGATGGCTGTCCGGCGAAGTTGACTACTTACTGCTGCTTGCTTTTATACCGGTGGCTGTGCGACACCAGTCTTGGCCGCACGGCGTTGCCGGCCGATCTTCTCGGCGAGTGCGTAGGCTTCCGTCGCGAGTTCTTCCATCTGCTCGAAAAACGCGCTGATGAAATTCTCGTCTAGTGACGAGATCGTGCCCTGGCTGCCGATCGCGGATAGCGCCACGATTCGGCTCGTCAGTTCATTGAGTCGCAGTGATTCCGCGTCTCCGTACTTCAGTGCTTCGGTGATTGCTTCGTCTTCTTCGGGGGAGAGTTGACGCTGGACTTCAGACATAAGTCAGCCTCCTTGCTGCGCGGTAAAAAAAGCGCCCGCCCTGGCGCTGCCAGCGAAGAGGAGACCTCGATAACGACGGGTGGGCGGGCATCAAGCCGGGGTGAGATACCGTACTGATGTTAAAACGGCTGACCCTAAGGTCACCCGGCTTAAGCCCGCCCATAAAGGATGGCGTGGGTTGGCACGCGCGACCGCAAACATCGCGGTCGTGTGCCAACATCAGTTCAGGATCTCACTCCCGAGTCGCGGTTGTCTGCCGCGACACGGAAGAGCTTACGAGCAACTCACGCCCTGCACAACCCGAATTCTATGGCTTTGCCTGCTTTTCAGAATCGTCCGAGTCGGGGATTGGGAGAAGGCCGTTATATTGTTGAATAACTGCTTTTCTGACTGACGCGCGAGTTGCTGCTATCGGCCAACAACGGCCCGTCGGGACTTCCAGAGACGGACATTCGTGCTCAAATGTACTAACAGCCACACTGGTGAGCGCCCCGAGATCAGCACCCATGGACTGCTAGCGACGGGGCGACATAAGCGCCGAGCCGTTTCGGACTAGAATCCTCTGAGGAGGTATCAATCATGTCAGCTATCAAGCGCATCGATCCGGGCCATTCCGCCTATCAGGCCGCACTGCACAGGACGACCCGATACCCTGCGGAGCACGTGACGTTGACGGCTGGCTCCAGGAAGAGGCTGCGCCCCTGTGTGCCGCATCGAAAGCTCGGACGCGGCAAGGTCGGCATCGGCGGCAAGTAGGCACCTGCAAACCTTGCAAGGCGTCGGGCTTTAGCAGGTGGCTTGACGTGAATTGGCTGTCCGGCGCGAGGGCGGGTTTCAGTAAAAGTGGGCGCGCCTATTGACCCTTGAATTGCGGGGCGCGCTTTTCGAGTGTCGCGGCGAGCGCTTCGATATGGTCCTCGGTGTTGTGGCACATCCCCTGAAACGCGGCACAGTGGTCGAGGAAGTCGGGGAGTTCCATGCGCTGGGCTGATTTCATCAGGCGCTTCGTCAGCCTGAGGGCTTGCGGGGGTTTTGCTGCGAGGTCCCTGGCCAACCGTTGCGCGGTATCCAGTAACTGATCTGCGCTCACGGCGTCGAGAACGATACCAAGTTCCTTGGCCTGCGCGCCCGTAAAGGTGCGGCCCGAAAACGTCAGCTCTGCGGCCCGCTGGTAGCCGACGAGTCGCTGGAGCAACCACGCGCCGCCATCCCCGGGAATGATGCCCACGTTGATGAAGGTCTCGCCCATGATCGCATCGGTTGTTGCCAGTCGCAGGTCGCACATGCAGGCGAGGTCGAAGCCCGCGCCCAATGCGGCGCCATTGATGGCTGCGATGGAAGGGACCTCGAGACGATGCATTGCCAGCGGCAAGCGCTGGATGCCTTTTCGATATCGTTGCTGGACCTCGTATACGTCCCCCCCAAAACTCCCTTCGCGATGGAGCATGTGCTTGATGTTTCCGCCGGAAGAAAAGGCCTTGCCGGCACCGGTAACAATCAGGATGCCGATAGATTCCTCGGCGTTAATCCACTGAACGGTGCGCTCAATATCGTCGACGAGCGTCGTGCCGGTCAGTTCGTTACGCACATCGTCCCGGTTCAAGGTCAGTATCGCGACACGCCCCTCGACGCTTAGCAACGCATCAGTCAGTTCAGGTGCAAGGGTCATTCTGGCTTCCCGGTTGAAAGTCACTGTGGGGTGGTTGCGCCGACATCCTCAAGCAGGATGCGCGCGTCAAGAATGGCTACCCCGCTGGAATAGGCCAGCACGGGGTTAAGATCCAGTTCGGCAATTTCGGGAAACGCGGAGCAAAGCGCCGAAATGCCCATCATCAGCCTGACCAGCGCATCCTTGTCGGTCGGAGCGGCGCCACGTACCCCGTTCAGAATCTCACTGGCCCGGATCTCGGCGAGCATCCGGTGCGCATCGTCCTGCGTGAGAGGAAGCGAGCGGAACACGACGTCCTTGAGCACTTCGACCAGAATGCCGCCGAGGCCGAACATCATGACCGGCCCATAAGTCGGGTCACGCACAACCCCGATGATGATTTCGATGCCACCTTTGGGCGCCATGGGTGTCACCAGGACGCCGGTAATGTCCGGATTTTGCACATGCTTTCGCCCGTTGGCCACGATGTTTTCGAACGCTTGCCTGACTTCTTCGGGACTTCCAACGTTCAGCCTGACCCCACCGACGTCCGATTTGTGGATGATGTCGCGCGACACGATTTTCATCGCGACCGGCACCGACGCGAGGCGCTCGAACGCCGCAACGGCCTCATGCGCAGACCTGGCCAGAATCGCGGGTGCCGACATCGGGACGCCCGCATTCGCGAGCGCCTGCCGGGCTTCATGCTCGAGCACAACCGTCCGGTGCTCGCTGCGACAGGACGCAAGGACTGTCTCGAACGCCGGCGAGCGCACCGCA
This sequence comes from Pandoraea terrae, assembly GCF_902459695.1. Lineage (GTDB taxonomy): Bacteria > Pseudomonadota > Gammaproteobacteria > Burkholderiales > Burkholderiaceae > Pandoraea > Pandoraea terrae. The sequence continues at coordinate 331,560 of NZ_CABPRZ010000001.1, read as the reverse complement.
AGGCCGTCCGCGTCGGCTGACGGCCGCCTTTGCGTTTCGCCAAATTCGGCGAGCGCCAGCATGCAGCGGACTGCCAGCTCAAGCGAGTCATAGACCGGCACGCCAGCTTCACGGATACATGTCAGCGGCGCAGGTCGCAGGTCCGCATACAGACTCCCGTACAAGCTATGCACAATGACAGGTTTGCCGTGCGCTTCCAGCATCCCGGCGATACGCGACGAGGTCTGCATCTCAATGGGCGTCAGCGACTGCGAGAACCTCACGCCATACCCACCGTAGAGCCCCGTGATGAGCAGCCCGTCGACCTGAGGGTCCTCAAGCAGGATGCGCGCGCAGTCGGCAAATACCGCAGGATTCGCGTCCGTTCCCCCGGCCACATCCACCGGGTTTGCAACGGCGGCCGACGGCGGCAGGATTGCCGAAAGGCGCTGCTGCGTTTCGTGGCTCAGAGACGCCAGCGTCAGACCCTGTTCGCTCAGGGCGTCTGCAGCAATCGTCGCATGCCCGCCACCGTCTGCCAGCACCGCCACGCGGCGCGACGCGAGCGGCTTGAGTAGCGAAAGCGCTTCAGCGAGCGACAGAATCTCGTCGGACTTGCGAGCCAGCACCGCACCCGCCTGACGCAGAACGCCCTCGCTAACCGCGTAGTCGCCGGCGAGCGCACCGGTGTGCGACTTCGCGGAACTGCGTCCGGCGCTGGTGCGACCCGACTTGTAGAGGACGACTGGCTTCCTGCGTGTGATCCGACGCAGCGCGTCCAGAAACACCCGCCCGTTGTTCATCCCCTCGACGTACGCGACGACGGCCCGGGTGTTCTCATCTTCGGCGAAGTAGTCGAGATACTCATCAAACTGGATATCCGATTCGTTGCCAATGCCCACGTACGTTGACAGACCGATGTGTCCATTCGCCTCGGCCTCCGTCACTAGGGAAAGCGCCATGTTCCCGGACTGCGACAGCAAGCCGATTCCACCTTTCTTCAGATTGCTGAAGCCGACGATGTTGCAGGCTTTGTGGGTATTAAACACGCCGGACGTGTTCGGCCCGACGATACGCACGTTACAGTGCTGAGCAACCCGCACCATTTCATCCTGCAGGCGCCGCCCGTCATCGCCCGCTTCGGCAAACCCGCCCGCCAGGACAACCGCCCCTTTTGCGCCCTTCCTGCCACACTGCTCGATGACCTGTGGCAGGGTCTTCGCCGGCGTGCAGACCAGAACGAGGTCAACGTTGCCCGGTATGTCGCCCAGGCTCGCGTAGCATTTGAGCCCCAGGATTTCCGATTCCTTCGGATTTATCGGGTATATCGCCCCGGCGTATCCGTCTTCCAGCAGCTTCTGAATGGAACGGAAGCCCCGCTTCGTCTGGTCCCTTGATGCGCCAACGACGGCAATCGAGTCCGGATAGAAAATCTCATGGAGCGCGTGGCTGCTCATTGTTATTCTCCCTTGAACACCGGTGAGCGCTTCTCGGCGAAGGAATCGATCCCTTCCTGCCAGTCTTTCGTTGTGGAACAGAACATCATGCCCTCCAGCTCGGCTGTCAGCGCTGCGTCAAGGGTGCGCTCGCCCGCGAAGTTCAGTTGTTCCTTCGCCAGGCGCATTGAGAACGGTGCCTTGCTGGCGATCTTCTGCGCAAACTCCCGCGCGCTCTGCAGAAAGCCGTCATCGGGAAACACACGGTTTGCCAGCCCGATCCGGGCAGCTTCGTGCCCGTCGATCTGCTCGCCAAGGAAAACGAGCTCGCGGGCTTTTGCCAGACCGACCAGCCGGGGGAGGAGATACGTGATGCCGCCACCAAGAAAATTGCCGATGCTGATTTCAGGCAGTCCAATCTTCGCGCTCCCGGCCATCACAACGAAGTCGGAGGCAATCGCGATTTCTGCACCGGCTCCCAGCGCGAAGCCATTGACCGCCGCGACCACGGGCTTACCGAGCGTCAACAATCGCTTGCAGACTACCTGCTCGCCTCGCAGGTACTCGCGACGCTCGAAGGCGGTGCGACCCGCCTTGTGTTCCTTCAGGTCTGCGCCGACGCAGAATGCGCGTCCCTCTCCCGTAATGAGGACCACCCGTGCGTCGCGGTCCGCCTCCGCCAGACTCAACGCTTCGCCCAACTCATCGTAAAGTTGCTGGACCACCGCGTTCAGACGATGCGGCCTGTTCAGCCTGACTTCTGCAATGCCGTCCTGCACACCGTAAATAATCGTTTCGAAAGCCATGAACGTCTCCGTCATTGCACCTTGAAAAGCTCGCGCACGTTGTTGAAACATCCCTCACAGGATTTGGCGCCTCAGACAACCACAAACGCGCAAAGCAACGTCTGTTGCCGAAAGGTGTGAATACCCGCGATGAAATACAGTTGTCACGCTCTGCCTCGGCGGTCAGGACCCGGTGCGTGCCCGCGATTCCTGGGGCATGAATTGCTTGAATCGAAGTTCACCTTGCTGGCGCACTTCGAATTCCACACCGGCTTCCCGAATGATGAACAGCGCGGTCGCGAGCGTGTTCTCGTCGTCCGGGTCCGCGGGGTCATCACGGTAAATGGGCAGACCTTTCGACGCCTGGTCGAAGAGTACCTGCAGGAGATTCAACTCGCCGACGCCTGAGAGCGCCGGAAGAAGCTCACCGAGTCGGGTCTGCCGGTCGCGGGACGATGCCGTGACAATCTGCTCCTCGTTGCCACAGCCATCGTGGATGAGGTGATTGGCGTGCCCGGACAGGCGGGGCACCTCAACCACCGAGCAGCGTTGTACCGTTGCTTCGATGCTGAGCAGCCGCGGGTCCCCTACGCAACCCAGTGTGTGGTGAAAGCCGCTTGCGCGCGGGACGCCGTTGAGAACCTCGACCGCGGCATCAAGCGAAGCGACGTCTAGCACCGCGCGGGTGAGCACCATGCGGGGTACCCCAACTGCGGGGTGCCTGATTCGCAGGTTGTTGATAGCCTGTACCAGTCCGGCACGGTTCACTGCGAAGGTATGTCCGGGCAGGGAGCCCGGGTAGTAGAAGCTCACGAATCCGGGCTTTCCGGTTGGGCGAACGTCCACGAGCGCGCACTGGTCGCGCAGATACGGGTCGCCATCTTCGTTATGCGCAATGAACCGCTCCTCGGGTGACCTGGCAGCGAGCGTCGTGCAACCGTCCGGCGCATTGTGAATCAACTCCCCCCGGCAGTTCCACAGAAACACGTCCTCGGCAGACCATCCCATACCGGCCGCCATGCCGTCGATTTCTGCGACATAGTCGGGGAACACACTTTGGGCAGCCTGGCGCAGGTCTCGCACAAACGAGCGCCCGCGCCATCGGCTGACCGCCTGCCAGGCGACACTTTGCCCCATGTACGCACTCATCACCGGCCTGGCCAGCGAACCGAGTTCGTATCCGATGTCGTACGGAGAGCCGGAAATGACGGAGGGAGTTAGAACCTGCATAAAAACATAACCTCGCTTAAGCCACGTGCTGCAAAAAGTCTTTCAGTCGCTGCGTCGGCGGGGTGTGGATAAGCGCGGCCGGGTGCCCGTCCTCGGCAATGCCGCCCTGGTCCATGAACAGCAGACGCGTGCCGACACGCTTTGCAAACGCGATTTCATGCGTCACGACAATCATCGTCATGCCCTCGTTGGCCAGGTCCTGCATGACCTTGAGGACTTCGTGACGAAGTTCCGGGTCCAGCGCCGAGGTTGGCTCGTCGAACAGCATCAACTTTGGCTTGATGGCCAAGGCGCGAGCAATCGCGACGCGCTGCTGTTGCCCCCCGGACAACTCGGACGGGTAATGATTAGCGCGCGCTTCAAGGCCCACCTTGTCCAGCAATGCCATTGCCTGGTCGCGTGCTTCAGCTCGCGAGGCTCCGCGTACCTGGATAGGGCCGAACATCACATTCTCCAGCGCTGTCATCTGGGGAAACAGGTTGAACTGCTGGAAGACCATGCCGGCCTCAAGGCGGATATTACGGACCACGGATGCGCTGCCCTTGACGCTCTGCCCGTCGACCAGCAAGTCTCCGCCCGAAATTTTTTCCAGTACGTTGATACAGCGAAGCATCGTGGACTTGCCCGAGCCGGACGGCCCGACGACAACCACGACTTCCCCACTTTTGATGCAGAGGCTGATGTCCTTGAGTACGGCCACATGGCCGAAGCTCTTCGAGACCCCCTGGAATTCGACCATGTTCATAGGATGCTCATCCTCTTTTCAACGAGACGCAGTGTGAGCGTCATCACGCCAGTCAGAATCAGATAGATGACGGCAACTGCAGTCCAGATCTCAACGGCACGGAAATTTCCCGCGATGATTTCTTGCCCCTTTCGTGTCAGTTCGCCCACCCCGATGACAATAAATAGCGACGTGTCCTTCAGGCTAACGATGCACTGATTTCCGAGCGGCGGAATCAGCCGGCGAAAGGCGAGCGGCCCGACAATCTTTAAGAGGACACGTGGCATGGACAGACCCATCGCAAGGCCGGCTTCCGTGAGGCCCTTGGAGATGGACAACAGTGCGCCGCGCACCACTTCGGCAAGATAGGCACCCGAATTGACCGTTATTGCGATGATCGCGGCTGTCAGGCCATCGATCCGGATATGCGCAAGCACCGGTAGCGCGAAGTATAGAAACATGACCTGGACGACAATTGGCGTACCCCGGATCAGCTCGATGTAGACCTGCGCCAGAACGTTCAGCACAGTGGGTCCATATGCCCGGAACATCCCGGCAATCATGCCGACGATGAAGCCGCCGATGAGCCCGACAAATGCAATAAAGACTGTGAGCTTCACGCCGTCCAGCAAGTCTGGAAGTGCCGCCCCAATAGCTGACCAATCGAGTTCCACGGATCGCTCCTGGTTGTGTCAAAGGCAGCGCGAGGGTTGTCACCCCCCGCGCACTCATTTCCGAGCGATTACGACTTCGGCGGCTCGGAGCCGAACCACTTTTTGTACAGCTTGGCGTAGCGGCCATCCGCCTTGATTCTGGTCAGCTCTTCGTTGACCTTGGTTACCAGCGGGCTTCCCTTCGGAAACCCGATGCCGTACTTGTCGCCGCTCACAGGGGCGCCGGCAACCTTTACCTTGCCTTTGCCTTCCGTGTTGACGAAATACAGGACGTTGGGCGTGTCGTGCATGGCCGCGTCGACACGGCCGGCTTCCAGCGCCAGATAGGCCTGGTCGATGTTGGGGAACTGGCGGATTTCCTTCGGCTTCAGGTGTGCCTTGATCCAGTCGATAGTGGCGGTGCCCGTTTTTGCGCCGATGACCTTGCCATTCAGGTCGTCAATGGACTTGATGCTCGTGTCGCCGATCTGCACCATCGCAGCGAGTCCGCTGTCGTAATACGGGTCCGAAAAATCGATAGCCTTCTTGCGCTCTTCCTTGATGGTCATGCCCGAAAGCGCGACGTCAATGTTTTGGGTTTGAAGCGCCGGAATCAGGCCAGCGAAGTCCATCGGCTGAATCTTGTACTTCCAGCCTTGGTCCTTCGCGATTTCGGCCCACAGGTCAAGGTCGAAGCCCACGTACTTGTCCCCCTGCTTGAATTCGAACGGCATGAAGGAAGTGTCGGTGCCGACGACCAGTTCTTTGCTTTGCGCGTGTGCGATGCTCGCGCCAAACATGGCAACAGCGATGACGGACATAAGGAAGGAACGACGTCCCATGATTCTCTCCGCAGTAATTGACAAGGCGCCCTCCGCGACGCGGGCGGGACCCATGACAGCAACACTCCATGCAGTGAAACAGATGATTCTTTATTTATGCTTCATGCAACGTTTGTTGTCATCACGAATTCTATGCCGCCAATAGAGGAAGTCAACAAAAAACTGGGTGGGGGAAACCCGTATCCCTTGCCGAGATTGCGCGCCGAGGTGCGGAAGACGTCGAGCACCGCCAGCGTCTTCCCACTTCCGCCGGACCGTGGCGATCCCCTCGCTCAATCGGACGGCCAACGGGCCGCGCCGGCTGGCCGTCGCCGAACGTCAGCGTCCGCTTCAGAGAAGCACGAACGGCCGAAGCGGGTACGAAAATTGGCTCGCAGAAACCGGGCGGGTCATCGTCACACGATCGACATCAGCCTGATGATCTCCCGCAGGAAATAATTCGCCGCCGGACTCAGTCGCCGCCCGGCCCGTGTAATCACGTAGCGATCGAACGTACGGGCGAATGGATGGTCGATCGGTACCGCTTTGACTTGACCTGCAGCGATCCGCTCTTGAGCCGCCCTGCGCGTCATGAATGCAACGGCCAAGTTCTGTGCTGCGATTGCCACTGCCGTCGAGAACAGATCGCAGCGGAATGCCGGCACGTAGGTGCGCCCGATATCGGACAGCATCGCATTGACAAGGGTTTGCAGCCCGAAATCGGCCGGCATGAAGACCAGGCGTTCGCCGGCGAGATCTTCCATCTTCACCGATTTCAGCGACGACATCCGATGCTCGACCGAGAAGATGGCGCACAATGGCTCGCTCTGGAACAAGCGCGCGTTCAGTGTGGGATCGGACGACGCGCCGATGGACACGCAGATGTCGACCATATCCTCTCGAATCATGGAGATGAGTTCGGGAAGCGAGCCGGTGCGCAAATCCACAACGATGCCTGGGTATCTCTCGAGAAATTGCTTCAGGACGTCGTTGACCAGGCTCGTCACCATGCCCTCGCCGGCGGCGATGGTGACCTGCCCGCGCTGAAGTCCACGGTATTCGTCGAGCTGCGCACGAAAGCGCTGGGCCTGGCGCTCGCGCTCACGAAAATAGTCGACCGCCATTTGACCTGCTTCGGTCAACTCCATTTTTCTACCTCGACGCGTCACGAGCGACAGTCGAAGCTCACGCTCGGCAAGGCCAACTTGTCGACTGATGGTCGAGACATTCACATCAAGACCCAGTGCCGCTTGGCGCATTCCGCCGTACTTTGAGATAGCTACCAGGTATTGGAGCGTGCGTTCCGAAAGGCTCCGTTCGAGTGTGTCCAATGAGAACTCCAATGTTGCACTGAATGCAACATTATCGCAGCCCAAAGAGCAACTTTCGATCCGGATTTTGGCTGATACTGGGCCCCAGAGATTGGCTACGGCATGCGGGTATGCCCAAGCCGGCCAGAGTAACGCACACAGCGAGAGCAATGACGGAGGCGCAATGAATAGCGAGAAGCCGACAGTGAACGCATCAGGGCAAGACGCCCGGCTATCTCAGACAGGCGGGAGCAAGGAACCGGTCAACCCTTATGTGTTGCTCTTCCTCGTGTTGACGGCGGCCGCGATAGCGACATGGCTCGTCCCAGCGGGCGAATTTACGCGGACGGTCCGCAATGGCATCAGCTTTGTTGTGCCGAATAGCCTGCGACCGGTCGCGCAGCACGGCGTATTACCCGGCGAGCTGTTTACCGCACTGGCCAAGGGGATGATCGAGTCCGCCCCGATCATTTTTCTCATCCTCTTTACCGGTGGCGCGCTCGCCGTGCTCGAAGCGACGGGCGCGATTCGCAGCGCACTTGCCATGCTCTCGAAGGGAGAAGGCTCGCGTGAGCGCATCACCGTCATTGTCATTTGCGTAACTTTTTCGTTGCTCGGCACATTGGGCGTGGTGACGAACTCGGTGGTGGCATTCGTCCCGCTTGGACTGCTTCTGGCCGAGTCGATGGGCCTGTCGAGAGAAATTGGCACCGGCCTTATTTACCTGGGCACCTATGCCGGTTTCAACATGGCCATCCTCAATCCGGTGACCACCGGATTGTCGCAACGCTTGGCCGGCCTGCCGATGTTTTCCGGAATGCCGTTCCGGGTCGGCATATACATCTGCTTTTTACTGGCCACCCTCGTTTTTCTCATCGCGCGAATCCGTGCCCATCGTAAGGCCGGCGTGGCGCAATCGGTAGCGATGAAGGGGGCCGAGCCCGCACAGCCTTCCCCTTCGCCGCGGCTCGACACGCGTCAGATGGTCGTCGTCGGAATCGTGCTCGTCTGCCTGTCGGTCTTTGTCTACGGATCGTCGACGCGCCACTGGGCCGAGCCGGAAATGATAGCCATGTTTGTCATCATGGCGATTGCCGCCGGGGTCGTGAGCGGAATTCGCCCCGGCAAGATTGCGGATATCTTTCTGCTCGGCTGCGGTGGACTCACCAAAGGCGCGCTGGTGGTGGGGCTGGCACGGGCCATCTCAATCGTGCTCAGCAACGGGAAGATCCTGGATCCGATTGTCAATCTGCTCACCGGATTCCTTGCCCCGCTCGACGCCACGCTGGCTGCGATCAGCATGTTCCTGAGCGCCGCTTTGATTCACGTTGGCATCTCGTCCGGGTCCGGCGAATCCGCGGTGCTTATCCCGATCTTCGCACCGCTCGGCGACACCCTGCACCTGACCAGGCAGGTGACGGTTCTCGCGGTACTGCTCGGCGAGGGTTTCATCAATTGCTTCAACCCGACGTCCGGCGTCTTGATGGCGGTACTCGCAACGTCCGGCATTCCCTACGCCAAGTGGGTGCGCTTCGTGACGCCCCTCTTGCTGGCCTGGTTCGCGATCAGCATCGTCGCCATCGTCGTAGGCATTGCCATGCATCTGGGGCCGTTCTAGTTGACCTCTTTTCATCGAGTTGAACATGTCATTACCTGGTCTTAGTTCCGTCGCCGACCTGCAGCCCTTTGCCGAAGATCTGCGACAGCTCCGCCACTCCCTGCATAGCCATCCAGAACTGGCGTTCGAAGAGATGCGGACCGCGGAGGTCGTGGCGACCCGGCTCAGAGAGTATGGCTACTCGGTCGAGACCGGAATCGCCGGCACCGGTGTGGTCGGAACGCTGCGTCTGGGCACGAGCGAACGCAGTATCGGCGTACGCGCCGACATGGATGCACTACCGATCGACGAGCTCAACACGTTCAGCCACAGGAGCTGCGTTCCGGGACACATGCATGCCTGCGGTCACGACGGGCACACGGCCATGCTGCTCGGAGCGGCGCGTCAACTGGCGCAACGTCAAAGCTTCGACGGCACGGTGCATCTGATTTTCCAGCCGGCGGAGGAACGAGGCTACGACAGCGGCGCCAAGCGCATGGTCGAGCAAGGGCTCTTTACACGCTTCCCGTGTGATGCGGTGTTCGCCTTGCATAACCATCCGGGTGCGCCAGCCGGCACCTTCATGTTCCGCACAGGCAACTTCATGGCTGCGGGCGACCGCGTCTTCGTGCGTATCATTGGCAAGGGCGGACACGCTGCGCGCCCGCATTTGGCCAACGATCCGATCGTCGCGGCAGGCAGCATCGTGATGGGCTTGCAGACCATCGTGTCGCGTAATGTCGACCCGACCAAATCCGCAGTTGTGACGATCGGCAAAATTGCGGGTGGCACGGCCCCAAATGTGATTCCCGGCCAGGTCGAGTTGAGCATCAGCGTTCGATCCTTCGATACGGAAGTCCGTCAGCTGCTGAAAGAGAGAATCATCAAGCTCGTGCACGCGCAGGCAGACAGCTTTGGCGTCACGGCGGTCATCGATTACGTCGAAGGCTATCCGGTCGTGACCAACACCGAGGCCGAGACCGCGTTTGCCATCCAGGTGGCAAAGGAACTGGTTGGCGCGGACCGGGTTACGGAGCAGATGGACGCATTGATGGGCAGCGAAGACTTTGGCTACATGCTGCAGCAGCGCCCCGGAACCTTTCTGCGACTCGGCAATGGCCCGATCGAGGGTGGCAACACGCTGCATAGTGCGACCTACGACTTCAATGATGAGAACCTGGTTGTCGGCGCCGCTTTTTGGGCCAGGTTGGTGGAACGCTATCTGCCGATCCAATAAGCAGTCGATGCGGACCATTTTAACCATGCGTGCGGTGCACCTACCCCGGCGGCGCGTCCAAACCGGGTATGGGCATCCGGCCCTTTGAGCGGGGCCACCCGCTCATCGCCGACCTGAGAAACAGGCTCGGCCTGACACCCGAAACCGACGGTCACGCCCCAGAGCCGACGACGGGAACCGCGCACTGCGGAAGATCGATGCGATAGAAGCGCAGCGCATTCCCGGACATCACCGCGCTGCGTTGTGACGGTGTGAGATGATCGAGCATGCGCACCACGCCACCGACCAGTTCGGGGTAGGTAATGCGCAACCCGGCGACCGGGAAATTGCTGGCGAACATGCAGCGTTCCCAGCCGAAGATTGCCAGCGTATCGCGCACGATGCGCGCGTTCGCATGCCAGTCCCAGGCTTGCCCGCGCAATCCGAACTCCGAGAGCTTGACGTGCACATTGGATTCGCGCGCCAGCGTTTCCATCCAGCCGCGCCAGCGCTTGAGTCCTTCCTCGCTGCGATCCCACGCGAAGCCGTGGTGATTGAGGACGATGGGCACCTCGGGAAACATGCGCGCGACCTCGGCGGCTTCCGGCAGGTGCCAGGCGGGCACCCGGAGGTCCCAACTCAACCCATGGCGGCCCAACAGCGAGAAGCCGCGCAACCAGGCCTCGTCCTGCATGGTCCCCGGCAGTCCGCGCACGCTGTGCACCGGCGACGGCGCGGTGACCGGCTTACTGCGAATCCCGCGCACGAGCGGGCATTCGAGGTGCTGCAGCAAGCGCGCCTCGGTATCCGGGCGATCAAACCAGACGTGCGCGACGACAGCATTCGGGAAGCCGTGCCTGGCATGCATCGTCTGCAGCCAGGCGGTCTCGGCCACCTGCTCGTCGCGGGCGCGTTCGGCCTCCACGTGCACCGTCGCCACCACGCGGCACCCGCGCGCAGCGGCGCGATAGTCCCCGGGAAGAAAGTCGCGGCAGATCGCGCGGTACTCGCCGAGAAAAAACGCCTCGGCGTCGTAGGCTTCCTGCAACCACGGGTAACGGCCTTGCGACAGATCCCAGAGATGGTGATGCGCATCGACAACGTCAATGGGACCGGCGTCCGGATTCGACATGCTGGCACTCATGGCAAAAGCTCAACGCTCGCAGCGAGCGGGCAGCGTGGCCGCGATCGTGGCCGCAATCACCAGCGCCGCAGCCAGGCAGTAGACGCCGACGTTGGCGTTGTAATGCTGGATCAGTACGCCCACGGCATATGGGCCGCAGAAGCCGCCCAGGTTGCCGAGCGCGTTGATCAGCCCGCGGGCGCCGCCGGCCGTCTCGGGATTGCACAGCTTGGGCGGAATCGTCCAGAACACGCCGGCGGCAGCCTGCAGGAAGAAGCCGCTACCGATCAGGAAAATATACGACAGCGCCACGCTGGCCTGGAAATGGACGGACAGGAACAGGCACAAGGCAAACCCGAGCAACGGCGCAATGACGAACACGCGGCGCTTTCCCCTTCTATCCGACAGATACGACGTCGCCCACATGCCGGCCATGGTACCGATGTACGGCAGGATCGCGAGCATACCGACCTGGCCCATGCCGCCGTGCGTCAGGTTTTTCAGGATGGTGGGCAGCCAGAGCGTGTAGCCGTAGATCCCGACCTGATAAAAGAAATTAAGCACGATGAGGCGCCAGATGATCGGGTCGCACAGCACCGCGCCGAACGAGGCGGCAATCGCGTCCTTGCCGCGCGCCGCTTCGCGTTCGACGCGCAGGGCCGTCAGGATATAGTCCTTCTCCGTGGCCGACAGCCACTTGGCGCTTTCCGGGCTGTCGCTGGCGAACGGAATCCAGATCAGCAGGAACAGCGCTGACAGCGCTGCTGTCGTGAAAAACAGGTAGTGCCAGTTCAACGCTGCAAGCACCGCGCCGGACAGGGGCGCAGTGATCATGCCCGCGAGCGGCACAAACATGATGACCATCGCGTTGGCGCGTCCACGCTCCTTGTCGGGAAACCAGCTGCTGACCATCGTCAACACCACGGGCAGCATGCCGCCCTCGGCCACACCCAGCATGAAGCGTAGCGTCAGCAATTGCCAGGCCTCCGTCACCAGGCCGGTCAACATCGAGATCAACGCCCAGGCGACCAGCGACCACGCGATGAAGCGCTTGCCGCTGCCAAGCGCCGCCAGCCGTCCGCCGGGGATCTGCAGGAACAGATAGCCGATGAAGAAGATGCCGCCGGCCAGGCCGACCGTGCTCGCCGCGAGACCGAGGTCGGCGCTCATGCCGCCGGGCATCGCAAACGCGATGTTCACCCGGTCCATGTAGGAAATGATGCAGGCAAGCAGGATCGGCGGAATGACGCGCAGCCAGCGTTTGCCGGGAATGGCGATGCCGCCGGCGGCACTTGTGGGGCCAACCGTTTCGAAGGTGCTCATGTTGTCTCCTGATTCCGCACTCGCGCGCATGCCGCGCGATGCGTGATTTTGCTTATCGTCTTGTTGTGCCGCGCAGGCGCACTAGCCGGCCAGCACGACCAGCCCGTCGGGCTCCTTGCCGGTGGCGAAGGCGTGCGACAACGCCAGGGTTTCCAGATCGAGACTTGCCACGCTGTTGTCGTTGAGCGGGATGTAGGCGAGCGGCGCGGCCGGATGAAACGCGAGCGCGATCGGCTTGTGCACGGTCGGCACGCGATGCAGCGGCGCAAGCGTCTGCGCGTCGTAGACGCCGATGCTGCGCTCCCCGTAGTTCGTGACGAACAGGCGGTTGTCACGGGACAGGTAGATGCGTGTCGGATCCTCGCCGGTCGGCACGGTCTTGAGGATCTCCATTGTCCTGGCGTCGAGCATGGAGAGCGTGGCGTCGTCGCGGCTCGCCACGTAAAGGATCGACTCGTCGCGATTGAGGCAGCATCCTTCCGGGCGGCCACCGACACTCGCGGCCAGCGGCGGCCGCGTTGGGTCGTGCGGGTGCACGCGCGTGACGGTATGCGATTGCAGATGCGTGATGTACGCCCGCTCGCCGTCGCGGCTCACCACGAACAGATGGCTTTTGACGCCGCCCGAGGGCACGACGCGCGCGGGTGTCCGGTGCTCGGCCGGTTTGTCGAACACCAACAGCACGTTGTCGTGCTCGCTGAGCGCATACACGCGATCGTGCCGGTCGATCTGGATGCCGTGGATGCGGCCATGCGGCGCGCAATCCAGCGAAGCGACGTGCTCGCCGCGCGCGATGTCGACCACGAAGACCTCGTGTCCGCCCACGCCCTCATGGGCGAAGGTTTGCACGCCGTAGTGCCCGACATAGGCAAAGTCGCCGCGCGCGTCGACCACGAATTCATGAGGATAGGCTGGCAATTGGGCGCGGAACGCCAGCGCGCCGGTGTCCAGGTGATAACCGCTGAAGCTGTTGCCGAATTTCTCGACGAGGACGGCCTTGAGACGGGATGTCATAAAACTTCTCCAAAGCAAAACACACGCGGGGAATCAGCGGCCCCAGCGAAGCACCAGCGGATCGAGGCGGCGGGCCGTATCGAGCAAACCTTCGCGAATTTCCGGCGTCAACGCCGGCATCGGATGCCGCGGCGCGTCGCAGGCGATCACGCCGCCCTCTTTCATCAGCACCTTGGCGCTCAGAATGCCGCTCTGCCGGTTTTCGTAGTTGATGAGGGGCAACCAGCGTTGATACAAGGCAAACGCCTTGTCGCGGTCGCCACCTCGATACGCCTCGATGATCGGACGGATGCCGTCTGCATAGGCGCCGCCCGTCATCGCGCCGGTCGCGCCCGCGTCCAGGTCGGCCATCAGCGTGATGGCTTCCTCACCGTCCCACGGTCCCTCCACCGCCGCGCCGCCGAGACGGATCAGCTCGCGCAGCTTGGCGGCCGCGCCCGGCGTCTCGATCTTGAAGTAGGCGACGTGCTCGATCTCCTGCGCCATGCGCGCGAGGAACGACGCAGACATCGGCGTGCCGGCGGCCGGTGCGTCCTGGATCATGATCGGAATGTCGACCGCATCCGAAAGGCGCGCGAAGTACTCGTAGATCTGCGGCTCGGGCACGCGAAAGGTGGCGCCGTGATATGGCGGCATCACCATCAGCATGGCGGCGCCCTGCGCTTGCGCCCGGCGGCTGCGTGCGGCGCAGACGGCCGTGCTGTAGTGCGTCGTCGTCACGATGACCGGAACGCGCCCGGCCACATACTCGAGCACGGTGCGCGTCAACACCTCGCGTTCGTCGTCCGACAGGGTGAATTGCTCGGAGAAGTTCGCCAGAATGCAAATGCCGTCGACGCCAGAGTCGATCATGAAGTCGATACAGCGTTTCTGACTTTCCAGGTCCAATTCGCCGGAAGGGTGGAAAGTGGTGGGCGCGACCGGGAAAATCCCTCGGTAGCGCGGCTGGGTGCGAAGCGTCATGTGGGTACTCACTGAATGATGGGGAAATGCGCCGGTGACGTTGGCATCGGCGGTCATGCGGACACGCCGGCCGCGGCGCGATAGGACGCGCCCATGCGGCATGCGATCAGGAAAGCTTGCCAAGTGGCTTCAACACTCGCTGTTCCCAAGCCGGCGATGTCGTAGGCCGTGCCGTGCGCCGGCGTGGTGATCGGAATCGGCAAGCCGCCCTGCACCGTGACGCCGCGGGAAAAGCCCATCAGCTTGATCGCGATCTGCCCTTGGTCGTGGTACATCGTGACGACAGCCTGATACTCGCCGGCCTGCGCCTTCAGGAAAATGGTGTCGGCCGGGAATGGGCCATGAAACGGCGAGTCGGTCGGCCACTCGCGCGCCTGAAGCGCGCGCACCGCCGGTTCGATGATGTCCACTTCCTCGCGGCCGCACGTTCCACCGTCACCGCCATGCGGATTGAACGCCGCCACCGCGATCTTGGGCGCTGTCACGCCGTTGGCCAGCAGCGAACGATAGATCAGCTCCGCAGCCTGCTCGATGCGCGACACGCTGAGATAGCCGGGGGCATCCTTGAGCGGCACGTGGGACGAAATGCGCGACGTCCACAATGTGCCGAGCGTATTGAATTCGCAGAAGTAGCCGGTCACGCCGAGGTGCTCGGCAAAATGATGCAGTTCGTCCTCGTGGCGCAGGCCGCCAAGCTTCATCGCTTGCTTATTGAGCGGCCCGAAGCAAATGGCGTCGATCTCGCCTTCGAGCGTGGCGTCCATGCACTGGTCCAGAATCTGCAGCACGGACCGCCCGCCGGGCGCGTCGGCACGGCCGCGCTGCACGCCGGCCGGCGCAACGGTGCCGACCGCGAGAAAGGCGGGACGCGATGTATCTCGCCGGCCCCGGACCTCGCCCAATGACGACACGTCGACAGTGGCAACGTGGGTGCCGGCCACACGCTGGCCGTCTTCCCACAGCCAGCGGTCGCCGATCAGGACGATATTGGCGTGTTCGGTGGCGGCGGGCTTCGCGAGCAGCTTGGCGATCAGTTCAGGGCCGATCCCTGCGGGGTCGCCCAAGGTGAGCGCGACAACGGGTTTTGTCGAGGAAGTCATGGCGTCAGGTACTTGGTAGGTTCAGTCTTGAGAATGATGTCGCGTCCCAACCCGGTGCGTTCGGCACGCATGGGCATTGGCCGCCGCGCCGAACGGCGCGTCCATCAACTGTCTCCGGTTCGTCTTTTATTGGATGGGAAGTGGCTTCCATTGAGCGTATGGTAGGCAGGCCATTGATTACCGTATAGTGAAATAATTTGATCCATCGATAACCTGGAGAAATCAAATTGGGCTCCATCGACAAGCGGGATTCGACCCCTCAATTGCTCAATCGCCTGCGCATGCGGCAGGTCGCATTGATGCTGGCCATCGAGGAGCGCAAGACCCTGCGGGCGGCGGCGGCCGAACTCGGGCTCACGCAACCGGCCGCGACCAAGATGCTCCACGAGTTGGAGGACGCGATGGGGCAGCGTCTGTTCGAGCGCGTGGGCCGGGGTCTCGTCATCAATTCGGCTGGGCAGCGAGTGATGGAGTACTTCCGCGGTATTCGCGGCAGCATGGAAGCGCTCAACGGGGAACTGGACGAACTGCGCCTGGGCAGTGCCGGGCGTTTTTCGGTCGGCAGCGTCATGGCCGCGTCGCCGGGACGCCTGACCGAGGCGTTGGTGGGACTCAAGGCAGCGTTTCCGCTGCTGTCCGTGGAGATCGCAGTCGACACGAGCGATCGCCTGCTGACGCAATTGCGTGAAGGGGTGCTCGAAGTGGTGGTCGGACGTTGGGTCCGCGAAGAGCGCAAGGATTGCCTGTTCCGCGCGCTCGACAACGAGGAGCTCTCCGTCGTCGTCGGCAACCACCATCCACTGGTCGGCAAGCGAAGGGTGAGCTTCTCGGACCTGCAACCCTATCCGTGGATACTACAGCCGTCCGGCAGCCCGATGCGCGAAGTGATCGAGCGCGAATTCCGCGACCATCAGACGCCGTTGCCGCGCGGCCTGATTGAAACCGGCTCGATCCTCACCACGATCAACCTGATCCGCCGTTCGGAAATGATCGGCGTGATCCCCGAAGCCGTGGCGCGCCGGGACGCCAAGCACCATGTGATCAGCATCGTGGCCTATCCGATCCGGCAGAAACTGGCGGCCTACGGCAGCATCGTACGCCGCGATCGTCCCCCGAGTACGGCCGCGCTACGGTTTCTCGAACTGTTGCACGCCGGCCCCGTTCGGAAGGCGGGTTAGGGTCCGAACCGGCCGCGCGCGTGGCACAAGTCAACGCAGCGGTCGTGCGAAGCTCAATTCATGACCATCCGGATCCGTGATGTGGAAGTAGCGTTCGCCCCAAGGCGCATCGCGCGGCGCAAAGGCGGGGCGAAGTCCGGCCGCAAGGGCCTTCTCATCGCAGCTGGCAGCAGCCCAATGCGTCAGGTAACCGGATCCGCACACTCCATGCGAGCCCTCGACACCTTGTTCCTGCCGGTGGCTTTCGCGTTGTACAAGGCTTCGTCGGCAGCCTTGATGACCGCAGTCACGTCATCGCCCTGATTGGGTGTCCAACTGGCCATGCCGATGCTGGCCGTGACCCGGCCGTGCTCGCTGCCCGTGTGCTCAATACCCAGTTCGCTGATCGCCACCCGGATTTTTTCTGCGATCAGCGAAGCCCCCGCAGGCGGGGTGTTGGGAAGGACCACGACGAACTCCTCCCCCCCATAACGCGCTGCGCTGTCGCCCGGCCGCCGGATGTTCTCACCGATGCACTGCGCCGCGGCCGCCAGTACGTCGTCACCCGCCTGATGTCCGTAGGTATCGTTGTAGGCCTTGAACCGGTCGAGGTCGACAAACAACAAGGAGAATACGCTACGCGCCCGCTTGGCCCGACGCCATTCGTGGTCGAGAATCTCGCCAAGGGTGCGACGGTTGTGCAGACCCGTCAGGCCGTCGGTTCTGGCCAGCACTTGCAGCTCCGATTCTGCCCGCAAACGGCGGCGCAGTTGAACACCCAGCAGGAACGAAAGGACGACGAATCCCACCCCGAGTGCAGCCATGAGCGAGCCGATCATCGTTGTGCGCTTGCGCCATGCCGCGTAGACATCCTGTTCGGCCTCGGCCACCATGATGATCAATGGCAGGTCGGGGAAATTCTTGAACGAATAGAGCCGGCGCACGCCATCGATCGACGCGGTTTCGCTGAAACTGCCTTCCGCCTCCGATGCGAACTGCCGGAACGTGCTCGCCTGGCTGATATCGCGCCCGATGATGCGTGCCTCATACGGCTGACGCATGACCATGATGCCGTTCTTGCCGATGAGCGCGATGGATCCATGCGGACCCAGTGACAGCCCGGCAAACAGATTGTGGAAATACTCGAGATTGACGGCGAACAGCACGATGCCAGCGAACGAGCCATCGGGGTGCGAAAGCCGCCGCGTCAGTGCAATGCTGGGTTCGCCGTCCCGCAATTTTGATTGATAGGGATCGCTGATGTACAAACCGATATTCGGGTTGTCGCGATGGACAGTGAAATACTTGCGGTCGGCAAAATTCCCTTTTCGCGGTTTATCGCTGGCGTCAATCAAGATATTTCCCGACGCATCCAGCACCAGCATCGACCCCAAATATTTCGCGGTGGCAGCACGATCGAAAAGCACTGCGCGGATCAGATGGGGGGGAAGCGCCATCACGTCGGGCTCGCTCATGCCTTCGACGACCGCCTGCAAGGAAAGGTCATACAACTCGAAGTTCCGCTCGATATCCCGCTCGGCGATCAGCGCGACGTTGCGCGATGTTTCCCGGGCGCGATCGAGCGCATCGGCGCGCCCCTGATACAACACGGTTGCGCACAAACAAACCATGATGAGCGCGATGACGCCCCCGCCGTAGACAATCAAATGGGAAGCCGCGAACTGATGTCGCATCAGACCGCGTGCGAGTGGGCAAGCCCAACCACGCGCTTCAGTTACTTTGTCCACACTAACCTCGACAGTGTCAGGAAAATCCGGCAATACATGGGTTACACAATCGTTCGGGCCAAGCACGCCACAGCACTCCGACGCTCAAAAACGACTGCAGGATGGTTACCGGTTCACCGCCGAAGGCCGCCTTGACGTTTTGGGTCCATCTCATTTTCTTCTTCGGGTTTGCATCAGGTCGCTTCGCGTCGCGACGGCAATTATCCTCGAAATCTTGGGGCCTGAGGTTGCTCAAAGGAAACGCGGCACATCCTGCGGGTGAATTTCTGTCGGAAAATCGCCCAACACATGTTGGCGGGCAAATCCGACCCAAACGAAGAAAATGATGGGAGAATGCCGGGCAGGAATCCGCGCCGGAATTCAGTAAGTTGGCGTTACAACAGGTCAGGAGCGGCCAGTACATCCGGGCAACAGCCTGCTAGCCGGGGTTGTTGCAACAAATATCGCGCGACTGGATCGCACAAAGATAATATCGATGACGAGCGTCAATACCATCCTGCGTGGCGAAAGCGAGCCATTGTGGAAGTTGTTCTGGGTAGTATTCGGCGTGTCCTTGCTGTCGTGGGGCGGGCTTGCCCTGATGGCTCAACTGGAACACCACTATGTCCAGCGCAAGCAGCGCCTTTCGCCGCTGGCCTTCGCCGATTTGATTGCGCTCGCGTGGATCGTGCCCGGCCCGGTCGGGTGCAACGTCGCCGTGCAGCTCGGCTATGCCCTGCGTGGCCGCACGGGGGCCTGGGTGGCTGGCGTGGCAAGCGTGGCGCCGTTCTTCCTGTTGATGACGGTGTTCGCCATGTTCTATCGGACACCGCTCGTCCATACGGTTGCCTCGCAAGCATTGATCAATCACTTCAGCGTCGTGCTTGCCGTGTTGATCGGCCTTGCGTGGTACAAGCAAACGCGCGTGCTCGTGCGTGGGCCCATCGAATGGGTGACAGCCGTACTTGCATGCGTGGCCCTCGCGTTTGCGCACAGCCCGGCAGCCTACGTGCTGCTGCTCGGCGGAACATTCGCGGCGGGCTGGTTCCTCAGCCCTGAGCGCAAGGGAAAACTTGAATTCTCGGTCGCGCTGGCAGACCGGCGATTGCTGTTTGGACTTTCGATCCTGCTCGCCCTGTTCGCCGTGCCGTGGCCCAGGCAGTATGAGCTCGCATTGCTGTGGCCGCGGCTTGCGGGTGCCGGGATGACACTTTTCGGCGGCGGCTTTTCGGCACTGCCCGTCCTGAAAACGCTGTTCGTGACGCCCGCCGTAGGCATCTCGGAGAATGACTTCACATTGGCATTCGCGCTGTCGCCGATTTCACCCGGGCCACTGCTCAATGTGATTCCGTTCCTCGGCTACCTGATCAACGGCTGGACTGGCGCACTGATCGCGACCTTGGCGCTGTTCGTGCCCTCGGGTTTTCTCGTCGTCTTTGCGCAACGGCATGTGAGCGAACTGAGGGCATACTCGCGCTTCGAAGACGGGCTGCGGATGCTGCGCGTGGCAACCACGGCGTTCCTCGCGTTCGCCGTAGTGCGCATCGTGCTGCACATCCCGTTCCAACCGGTCTATCTGCTGACGGCGGCATTCGCGGGCGCTTGCCTGTTCAGGGCAAAGGTGCCCGTATACGCGGTGTACGCCACCGTTGCTGCCGCGTTCGGATTGTGGGTCATGGGGGCCCGCATGTAGTTTGCCTGATTGCCCCAAGCCAGGGGGGCAAGTCAACTCGGTGGAATGAGATCGGCTGCAATATGATTGGCGGCGATGTAACCGAAGGTCATCGCCGGGCCGATGGTTGAACCCGGACCGGGATAGGTCTTCCCCATGACGGCCGCCGACGTATTGCCCACGGCGTAGCATCCCGCGATCACGCTGCCATCCGGGCGCAGCACGCGGGCCAACGCGTCCGTGCGTAAGCCGCCCTTGGTGCCGAGTTCGCCGGGATCGATCCGCAATGCGTAGAACGGCCCGCGCTCGATCGGCCCGAGACAGGGATTCGGCGTCGACGTTGCGTCGCCGTAATAGCGATCGAAGGCATTCCCGCCCTTGCCGAATTCCGTATCGACACCCGTCGCCGCAAAGCCATTCATCTTCCGAACGGTTTCGGCCAGGCCGTCGGGATCGACGCCGATCTTCGCAGCAAGTTCGGCGAGCGTATCGGCCCGGAAGATCACATTATCGAGCCAGCCGGGCGGTATCTTGCTGTCCGGTTGCACGCTGCCCGGCAGCAGCACACCGCACGGATAGCGTTTGCGGTACTCCGCATCGAAAACCATCCACGCCGGCACATTCGCATTCGTGCGCGCCTGATCGGCGTACATTGCGTAGATGATGTCGGTATAGGGTGCCGCCTCGTTGACAAAGCGCCGCCCAAGCCGGTTGACCATCACGCAGCGGGGCGCGGCGCGCTCGACGAACAATGCGCGCTGCTTTTCCTCGTCCGGCACGCGCACTGTCGGCGCGCCCCAGGTATGGTCCATCAAGGCGACGCCGGCCCCGATCTCCAGACCTGCGCGAATGCCGTCTCCGGTGTTGATCGGCGGCGCGGCGGTCCACTCGGCCCGGGTCGGCTTGGGCAGGTATTGCTCGCGCATCGCCTGATTCGCTTCAAATCCGCCGCACGCCAGCACGACGGCGCGCCGTGCATGAATACGGAACGTGCGCCCCTTCCGCTCCAGCGTCACCCCGACCACGCGCTGATCGGCGGTATGCAGTGCGCACATCCGGGACTCGAGCCACAGCGCAATCGTGCGTTGCGCGAGTGCGGCGCGCAGGCTCGCCACCAGCGCGTTGCCGAGCGTCAGCCGCCGATCACGCCGCGTGCGGCGCCGCCAGGCGAAATCCGTCGCATACCGCAGGGCCAGACGCGTCACCAGCCGGAGCCAGCCG
Source organism: Pandoraea terrae (assembly GCF_902459695.1). Taxonomy (GTDB): domain Bacteria; phylum Pseudomonadota; class Gammaproteobacteria; order Burkholderiales; family Burkholderiaceae; genus Pandoraea; species Pandoraea terrae. The sequence goes on along the minus strand of NZ_CABPRZ010000001.1, from coordinate 310,509 downwards.
GACTCTTTCGCAAGGATGGTGTGCGCTTCGACCTGCGTCATCGCGATACGCCCGCCGATCAGGGTGGCCGGCGACGGTGCGCGCAACTCGTCAAACTGGTCGCCGAGACGCTTTGCGTCGAAAGGCGCCGGCTCCATGGTGCGGTAGCCCGGTTTGCCGCCTTCGCGGTCCGGATAGTAGTCGGGATAGCGAGGCACCGCGTGGAAGTGGGTCTGCGCCTTCGCGGCAAGATACCCGACCATCTTCGGTCCGTTCTCCAGATAGGCATCGATCCGACTGCGGTCGAAGTCCTCCCCGACAACATTCTGCAGGTAAGTGATTGCCTCATCGTACGAATCGCTTCCACCGAGCGACGATATCTGGTCGTTGCAGGGAATCCAGATGCCGCCGCCGGAAACGGCCGTGGTTCCGCCGTATACCGCGCTCTTCTCAAGCACAAGCACCGACAGACCGTGATCGTGCGCGCGCAAGGCCGCGGTCATGGCGCCGGCGCCCGAGCCGACGACCACAACGTCGTACGTGGCGTCCCAGTGCATGGTCTCAAGGGAGTTGTTCATCGATGTGTCCTCGCGCCAGATGGTCTAAAAAGAGGAACGCCCGCCAAACTGGCAGGATCGCACCCCATTGCTATGTCACAAAATAAACGTTTGTGACACATGATGTCACAAAAACATGCATTTGTGACATCATCTGGAAAATCGGGCGCGATGGAACGCACCGTGCATTGAGCAAGGCATTTCGTCCAAAGAGGCAGAGGTTTGTATGAGTCGACAATTTCGCTGGGGAGATGCCAGCCGGATGGACAGTTCCGACGAGGGACGGACCTTGATCTTGCGTTCAGCGCTGGATTCGATGGTTGAACTGGGGATTGAGGGGTTTTCGATAGATGACGTTGCCGAGAGGGCAAATATTTCCCGCCGGACCCTCTATCGCTACTACGGGACCAAGAAGGAATTGATTCAGGCGGTCATCAGTGCCGAGAACCGTGCTTTTTTCGAAGAAATGCAGCACGGCTTGTCCGCGTACGAGGATGACTTCGAGGCGTACCTCGAGGAGTGTGTGTGCTTTGCGGTGCGTTATCGGGAACGCCACGGCGGATTCCATCATAACTATCTGGCGCGGAACGTGACCGCGGAGGTGTTCGCCTACATCCTCGAAAACATCGCGCCGATGTGGCACCACGTGCTGGATGGGCCGTACCGCCGTTACGTAAAAAAGTATGGGCCGTCGCTCGCGTCGCTCGACGACGTGATTGGGCTGATCAGCAGAATCGGGCTCGCCTATAGCCTCGTGCCTGCGGACGAGAGCGCGATTCGCGCGCAGATGCGATTGCTCAGGCGTGTCCCGGACAAAGCCTCGGGTTGAGGCGTGGGCCATATCATCGACGAAGGCACACGTTATGGTGCCAAACGGGACTTCCAATACTCCGCCGCGCCCACGAAGCGCTCTATAAGTCTCACAAAGGCACCGTCGCCGATTTCGTCCAACTCGACGGTGCGACAAAGCACCACCTCGTTTGTTTCGCCATCGACCGCCAATGTCGCGCCTGCAGTCTCCGCTACGAATAGGTTCGCTTCCAACAATTGCAGGAAGAACGCCTCTCGCCCTTCGACCGGCAACGTGCCAAGCACCGTGTAGACCTGCATGCAGCCCGTGTCAGTGGTGCATTCCAAGTCTACGGCCAGCCGGTCGTCAAACATCAGACGTGCACAGCCGCGGCCGTCGAACCGCAGCGGCTCGGGAAAACCCGCCATCCGGCCCAGGTTGAGCAAGAGTTGATCGGCAACAAACATGAAGTCGTCGTGTTTTTCGAAACGGAATTGACGTCGCAGTGCAGTGGTCAGCCCCACGTATCACACTGCCCCGTATTTACTGCGCCTCACCTGGCATCACGTCATAGTTGTAGACAAGCGGGGCCGACAGGCGTACGTCTCCATCCTCATCAATTCGCAAAGCAAAAGTAAAGTCGGCGCAACCATGGTTGACGTCAAGCAGCACCATATCGTTACCGCGCTCGACGCCATCGGGTGACGGTGGCATGAAGTGCGTTGCGCCACGGATCGTGTAACCCGCTGATAGCAATAGCCCGCCGTCAGCATCGTCAGCAATTTGGTACGTTACCTTTTGAACTCCGCCAACAAGGCAGCCGGGCCTGCCATCCGGCAGGCGAACGGGGCTCTGCGCCGATAGCAGTATCCTCTGCAGACCCGAGAATACACTCTGGTTTGCGAAGTACGACGCCAGTTGCAGATTGCGCAGATTATCACCCGTGATGGTGCGCAGCTTCTCGATCGCCGCTTTGGCCCTGCTCTCCCGATCGTCAACAACGCGCGTCCTGTCGTACAAGGAATCGACGACACCGTCGGCCGTTTTCATGCTGTAGTCCGCGCGTGGCAGATCGATAATGAACGTCGGGTCGACGCCGCTATCCGTTCCGTCTTTCCAGACGTGGCGCTTTTTCGGGTCAAACGTCGCCAACATGTCGCGAAGGCACTTCATGATCGCACCTTGCACCTGTTCGGTGCCAGGTCCGGAACACACATTGGCGACACCCTTGTCGTTGAGACTGACACCAAATACGTCGCGTAACACCTTTGCGACGTCAGGCACGTCAACCTTGATGGGTCCGGCCGCGCGTTCCGGGCCCGCTTGGTAAGGTTTGATGTTCCGATCTTCAAGCTGCTGCTGTACGCACCCCTGGAGAATTCTCATTTCGACGGCTCGCGTATACGGCCCTTTTCCCAGTTCCGCCGTAGCGTCGTCGTCGTCGGACGAGAGGGCCCGCCCTGCCGTGTCAAGTGCCTCGATCAGCGCGTGTGCGACAGGACTTTCCAGCCATGCGGCGAATGCCGTCAATTCATCCGAATCGAGCGTCTGGAGCACTCGGCCCAAGAGGTTTTCACGGAACACCATCGCGTCGTCCTCCCCCTTTGCCTCGTTGCCCAGTTGCGCGTGGACGACTCGCGCGTTGCTGCCGTACGACTCAGCTTTTTCCAGGATTGCCACGAAGGCTGCGATATCGCTGCCCTTGAGAATAGCGTCCAATGCAGGGCGCACCGCCTCCACGTAGGCCTCAACAACAACCCGGCGCCGACGCTCGGCCTCGCGCCGGTACTTGCCCACGACCTCGCCCCCCTCTCCGAGGTGATCCATACCCTTCACCAGCGAGTTGAGTTGTCTATTGTCGAGATTGGGGAAAATGTCTTGCGTCGGCGACAAATAGTCCAGGAGGTGCTGGTGGACGTCGCCGATGGGGCCGTCCATTGACGTGGCGGTATGAAGTTCGAGCGCCAGAGCGTCCTCGCGTAGCATCACCACTGCACGACCGAAGGAGGCAATTTCGCGTGTCAGATTCTCGATATTATCTATCTGCGGCCGGCAATAGCAGCGCAATCTGCGAATACCCTCGTTCACGGTCAACGCGAGCCTTTCAGCCTTCACCTCGTACGCGAGCTTCACAGCCACGCGGGCACCAGGCACCCATCCCGAGAGATTCTCGTCGGCCACGCGAAGCAACGAGCGCAGTTCGTCACGGGGCAGCAAGACCAGCGCCGCCGCTACCTTGGCGCGATGCCTTTCCATTGTTTGCTCCACGGAAGTATCCGAATCCTTTCCAAGGGAGACAATGAAACGCTCCATGGTCTCGAGAATCCGCGCACGCTGCAAGCGGGCGAGCGGTTCGCCGACGAGTCCGGCACACCCTTCCTTATGAAGCACTTCCCGCACGGCCCGACAAAGCGCTTCGTACCTGGATGTCGCGGCGGTCTCCTCCTTTTGCTCCACGAAGCATCGCAGCACATTCCTCAGTGGATCGTTCCGGGGGCGCGCGCAAGTTGGCATGAGCATGCCAAGCAGCGGCCTTCGCAAGTCCCCGTCGTTGCGTCCAGGACCGGAGAATGTTCGCCCCGAGGCGCGCGGCACTGAGGCTGGTGCCTGCTGCACCGCTCTCCCACCCAGTCGGCCCACAAGCACCCGATAAGCGTCGGGACTGAATGGCGCTCGCTCGACCGTGCGGTGGGAAGTCACTGGAGGGATAGGCCCCATTTGCTGATGTTCCTGTTCGGGTAGGTGCCGTCGATATCGGGCGTATAGGCTGTAGAACGCGAGGCCATGCTCGAGATCGAATGATGCGAGGGCGCACCCGCCTGGTCTTTCACAAATCGCTCATGCCAGGCGGGCGTCAGTGAGCCTCAGAGCCCCGACGACCGGATCGAATCCGGGGAGAAATATCCCTCATCAAATTCCGGGTTGCTGTTCAGGCGCACCATCTTTCCCTCGTTTGTCAGTCGATCAGCCATGTACGCCGAGGAGATCAGGTCCTGATAAAAAACCGCTGCCGGATAAAACCGCTGGGCGTCATACGCGTAGAACGTCGTCTGCATATTGGTCCGCCACAACTGCCCGCGAGCGTCATAGTTGTCGGCCAGCAATCCCATCCAGGTGTCTTCGTCGAGATAGATCACCCGCTTCGCGTACTGATGGCGATAACCTGATTTCAGTGTCGCTTCCAGCACCCAAACCCGGTGCAACTCGTAGCGCACAAACTCCGGATTGGGGTGTCCTTTCTGCAGCAGCGATGCGTACTTGATCGCGGATTCGTTCAGTTTGTAATTGTCGTAAGGAACGTAGATTTCCTTCTTTCCGATGATTTTCCAGTTGTAACGTTCGCCGGAACCATTGAACAGTCGGTCGTCGTCAACCGTTCTGAACCCGCCAGGTCCTTGAGGCTGATCGAAGCCGAATTCGGGCGCCTGCCGGACACGCCGGGTACCAGGGTTGTACACCCAGGTTTTGGTGAGATCGGATCCTTCATGATCCCAGTAGGTCTGGGAGACGATGATATTGCCGCGGTCCCTGAGCGGCAGATCCGTTCCCACGCGAGCGAACGTCCTGTCGACAAGAGGCTGACCGTAGTGGAACTTCGGACCATTCAACGGCGACCAGATTTCGTATTTCCACTTCCCCCAGGCAATACTGCCGCTCGGATAAACGACCGCCTGGTCGTACACCGCAGCCTCGGTGGTGATCGCCGATGAGAAACGCAGATTCCACATCAACTCCAGACCGCTATGCGGAATGGGAAAAGGCGCCTGGGAAGGATAGTGCTTCAGACCGTTGCCGTCTGCCGTCATCTGCACGTCTTTCGCATTCGTTCTAATGTTCTTGTATGCAGCCTCCTCATAGCGGAAATCGCGATGACTCGGGTAGACGATCATCTTGAACGAAGCGGGGTACTGCTTGAAAAGCGCCTTCTGTCCGTCAGTCAGATTGGCCTGGTATTCGGACATGTTTTGCGCGGAAATGACGAAGCGCGGCTGCTCGCTTGCATACGGATCCGGATACCGATCCCCAGGCTTGTATGCCACGCCGGATGGCGTGCCCAACCACTTGCCGCTCCATGCCGGGATGGTTCCGTCCGCGTTGCCAGCACGTTCCGCCCCTATCGGCGTGAGCGAACTGTCCAATCGATTAAGTTCTCCCGCACTCGCGCCGGCCAGTGCAGGGGAACTCAAAAACGGAATCGCGGCAGAAACAATAGCCAATGCAAAGGATCGTCCGTATGAGGATCTCATTTTTTGTCTCACTCCATTTTGATGAATGTGTTCTGAAAGGACCTGGGGTTCCTTGCACATTCATTATCTGGTGAGCGCAGACGTGGAATGATTACCGCGCCGATCGTCAATCATGACGACCTCGCTCAAAAGGAGATTTGCGTGGCAGCTTCGCGGCCTCGGCAGGCAACTTTCGGCTCAGCGCGTGTCGGGCGGCATTGCGTCGCCCGGTGGGCACAGGCATCCGATAGCCATTGCGACCAGGCTGTCGAGCAGTGCGGGCGATTCGAGTTGTTCCGGCATGTCCTCGAGCACCGACCTGATGATGCCGCGCAGGCCTTTCCCCAACAGGTACGCTGCGAGCTTGGGATACGGCGTCTTCACGTCCTCTGCATAGAGATTCAGAAGCGGTAGCCAGGTGCATCGATGAACGCTTCGGCCGTCTTGTACTGCCCGCTCCACATCCCCAAAACATGGGGCGAAGTGACCGCGTCGGACATCCTGCGTCTTGATGCGCAAGGCCGTGTCATCGACGGCGACTGGAATATCACGCCGACCATCAACCTTCATATCGATGTGCATGCCGAGCGTCACGACGTTCGCGTGGTGATTCACAATCACCCCGAATGGGGAGCGGTGTGGGCCGCTGCGGGGCGATTTCCGCCCGTATATGACCAGACGTCGGCGTTGGTCGATACCGATCCCGTCCGCTACGACGAATATCGCGGGACCGTGGATGACGAGGCCCTCGGGGCGCAGCGGTCAACGCACCGACGTGCACGGCTTCCCGTTCCTGTGGGAAGCGATGGCGCGTGAAGAGATTCGTCGCGACCCGGGCGTATTGGAGTAAAGGCGAGGGGGCGCGCAATGACGTACGCAATTGCGCCATGATGCGTCAGGCCACTTCTCGGCCAACCACCCCCGATCCCTGCAGCAGTTCAGCGCGCCTTGAGAAGGTCCATCGTCGCCGCGACACACGCCGCAATCGATAGCTCGCCCGTGTCGAGCAAAATATCGGGACTGAGCGGCACCTCGTAGGGGTCGTCAACGCCGGTCAGGTTGGTGATGACGCCTGCCCGCGCCTTACGGTAGAGACCTTTCGGGTCACGCGCTTCGCACACCGAGAGAGGCGCCGCCAAATACACTTCGAAGAACTTCGGCCTCCCGACGATCCGGCGCGCCAGTTCCCGATCATCCCGATAGGGCGAAATCAAGGCGGCAATGGCCCAGGTGCCGGCTTCGTTGTGCGCCCGACACAGGTCAGCCACGCGGCGCACGTTTTCACTGCGATCCTGACGGGAAAACCCGAGGTCCGAACTCACCCGCTGGCGCACCGCGTCGCCGTCGAGTATCTCGCAAGTTGCGCCTGCGATTGCGAGCGCCTCGGCTAGCGCGTGCGCCAGGGTGGTCTTGCCGGCCGCGCTCAAACCGGTAAGCCAAAGGGTCGATGGAATGTGCTTCATGCTATTTCCCGGGCCGCCAGTCCGTCGCCCTCAATGGTTTGAACTTGTGGGCGCGCTTGACATGAAGGTTCCAGTGGACGATTTCGGAGCCAACGGAGTGTGATGGTACTACGCGGCGCGCGAACGGACACGCGTTGCCTCCCGACAGGGCCAGTGGCCGCTCGTCCCGGAACGAATTTCGGTAGCCACCCCGTCAGCAATCGAGAACCAGACGTCCCCGTTTGCAACCCGAGACACAGACCATCATTGACTTTCCGGCGTTTCTCTCCGAACCGCTCAGGACGCTATCCCGATGGTCGATCTCGCCTTCAAGTACCGTCATCTCGCAGCTGCCGCAAATTCCCTGTTCGCAACTGAATGGGACGTCCACGCCAGCGACAATGAGCGCATCGAGCAGACGCGTGCCGGACTCGACCCAGACGGTTTTCCCGCTCCGGGCGAGCTCAACCTCGTAACCGGGCGTCGCCACGGCGTCGGCGTTGACCGGCGCGGCGCCAAATCGCTCAATATGAGCGTGGGGGTACCCATGCCTGGCGCAGGCCTGCTCGAATGCGCCCAACATCGGTGACGGGCCGCAACAGTAGTAGCGGGTGTCCGCGCCCCGGCCACCAATGAATGCGTCCAGATCAGGCGGGCCGCGCTTCTCAACGTCAAAATGCAGCGAGAGCGGGATGCCAAGTGCCTGAATTGGACCCAGCCATGCAGCGTGTTCGCGCGAACGGCAGCAATAGAGCATGTCGACGCGCTTGCCGAGCGAAACGAGCCGCTGCGCCATGCTGTAGATGGCAGTGACACCGATGCCGCCGGCAATCAGCACGAACCGTTCGCCCGTTTCGTCGAGTGGAAAGTTATTGTGCGGCCCCGAGATGCTCAAGTGGTCTCCCACGCGCAGCTGCTCATGAATGAATGAGGAGCCACCTCGACTGTCGCGGGCGCGCAGCACGCCCAGCACGTAGTGCTGAACGTCATCGGCTGGATTGACCAACGAGTAACTGCGCACGAGTCCGTTCGGCAGATTCAGACGGATGTGCGCGCCAGCGTCGAAAGCAGGCAGTCGGTCGACGTCAACGGGACGCAGTTCGATGCTCAGCGTGTCAGTGGCTTCGACGGTGAGTTTTCCGACGACGACAGTGAGAGTGGCTGTACACATATTCAGATGCAGATTCGACGTGCCATGTAGCGATGAAAATCACGCAACGTTCCTTCGAGGTCTTCCGATGCGAGCGGGCCAGGTGAGTAGAACCTGGACGCGAGGCCCGTCTGCAGCATTTCCAGTTTCACTCGATCTTCGGCGTTGAACGAATCGGCGAACGCGATATATTTCTGCAGGTTTTCCTCGCTTGGCGCCGTTTCGTGACCCGCGATGCCCCAACGGATCGCCACGCTGCCCGTCGAAGCCGGTCTCAGCAGGAGATAGATCGACTGGTGGGGCATATACGTGACGACCAGATTCGGGAAGACACTGAAAATGAAACTGTACCGACGCTCTGCCGCAGACAGTTCGGGATGGAACGGGGCACGCTGGGCCGATTCAGGCGTGTAGTGCGAACGGTACGCCGAGAAGTGGCCGTTGCCCGGCACATACTCAGATAACTCTGACGGAGTCGTCGGACGCAGGGTCTTCGGGTGCGTCGCGTTCAGGTGATAGCCTTCCATGAAGTTTTCGGCAAGGCATTTCCAGTTGGTGTTCCACACCTCTTCCCGCGTGTAATACAGGTTGCGCTCTTCATGATGGTAATTGCGGATGTGAGGTTCGAGCGGCGCAAGGGATGGCGCAAGCGGCGCCGCCGTGCCGTCCAGATTGACGAAGATGAAGTTCTGCCAGATCGTCGTTGCAATGGTTGGCAACGCACAGCGTGCAGGATCGAGCGCCTTGCTTTCCTGCATCAGCGGTGCGCGTTTGAGCTTGCCATCGAGGTCGTAGCTCCAGGCATGGTAGCCGCAGACATGCACGGCAGCATTGCCGCGACCGGTCGCGACCAGGTTGCCACGGTGCCGGCAGACGTTTGCGAATACACGGACCTCGCCCTGTGAAGTGCGCTGCACCAGAAGCGGCTCACCGATCATCTCCGTGGTGAAGTAGTCGCCGTTGTTCGGAATCTCACCTACGTGTCCGACGCAGGCCCAGCCACTACGGAATACCCGCTCGCGCTCCAGTTCTGCGAAGCGCTCCGAGGTGTAGAAAGCGCCCGGCATGGCATGGCTGGCACGATCGGAGGTAACGGCCAGCGTCGTAAGCGCGTCGAGTAGCTGGCGGTCGGCTTGCGACGACATCATGGCTGTGGCGTTGACAACATTGGACATAAATCAGGCTCCTGGGCTGCACTTGGGGGCCGACTGGCCTTGCAGCGAGTCAATGAAAATGGTGGCGAACAGCGCGGCCCGCCGTCATGCCGGAGGCTGGCCACGGGAAATGCGTGGAGGGCAGGACTCAGGCGAAGGACCGGTTCGCCGCTGCGGCGCGTTTGCGCAGCCAGTTCATGCACGCGAAAAGGGCCATGGCAAATACCATCAGAAGCGTGGCTACGGCAAGGATGGACGGGTCAATGGATTCGCGTATGCCGCTCCACATCTGCCGGGGCACTGTGCGCTGGTCTGGGCCGCCAATGAACAGGATCACGATCACTTCGTCGAAAGAGGTCGCAAAAGCGAAAACGCTACCGGTTGCAACGGCCGGAGCGATCAGCGGAAGTGTGACGCGTCGGAAGGTGACCCAAGGCGGGGCGCCAAGCCCGGACGCGGCGCGCAGGAGGCTCTGGTCAAAGGAGAGCATGGAAGCCGTCACGGTGATCACGACGAATGGGGTGCCAAGTGCGGCGTGCGAAAGAACGACGCTAAGATAGGAATTGACGAGCCCCAGGGGCGAGTACACCAGATAGAAGCCAGCCGCGACAACGACGATCGGCACGATCATCGGCGACACGATGATCGGCATGACGACAGCGCGGAATGGAAAGTGCGAACGGCTCAGGCCGAGCGCCGCCAGGGTGCCGAAGACGGTTGCGATTATCGTCGATGCAGCGCCGATGCCGATGCTGTTCGCAAACGCGCGCTGCCAGTCTGACGAACTGAGTGCCGCCTCGTACCAGCGTAGGGAAAAGCCCTGCATCGGGTACGAGAAGAACGATCCAGCGTTGAATGACAGCGGAACGATCGCAAGGATCGGCGCAACGAGGAAGAAGAAGATCACTGCGCAGTGCACGTTAAGTCCCGCGCCAGCGATGCGCTCCGATAGAAGCCGGGTTCGTCCGTCTTTCATTTGAGTCCGCCTGTTAATGATCGGTGAACAGTGAGTCTATGGGTGTCGAAGGCGGCAAACCGCCTCAGCCGAAACGCAGGCGGTCGATGCCAACGAGCCGGTTGAATATGAAATAGAAAACCGCGGTGAATACGACGAGATAGCACGAAAGTGCGCCCGCAAGCCCCCAGTTCAACTGGTCATTGGTTTGCGATGCAATGATCTGGCTGATCATCTCGTCTCCCGCGCCACCGAGCAGGGCTGGCGTGATGTAGTAACCGAGCGCCAGGACGAATACAAGGAAGCACCCTGCACCCACCCCTGGAAGCGTTTGCGGGATATAAATCCGCACGTACGCGAGCGCGGGATGAGCGCCGAGCGACTTCGCTGCTCGCATGTATGACGGCGACACATTTTTCATGACCGAGTAGATCGCCAGGATCATGTACGGCAGCAGGATGTGTGTCATGCCGATCAGCACCCCAGTCCGATTGAAGATCAGCGGCAGCGGGTGGCTAATGAGCCCGAACTTCATCAATGCGGTATTGATGACGCCGCTCGGCTGCAAGAGTACGTACCAGGCAGTGGTACGAACGAGAAGCGATGTCCAGAAGGGCACGATCACAAATAGCATCAAGCGGTTGCTCTGCTTCTCCGGCAGGGTAGCGAGCAGATATGCGACTGGATAGCCAAGCAACAGACAAAGCAAGGTGACCGTTGCACTGATCGTCACGGTGCGACCGAATGCGGCGCGATACACGGCACTGTCGGCCGCAACCTGCGTTACCGAACCATCTGATGCCACGTGCGCGTCAACGGCATTCAGGAGATAGTCAGGGGTAGGCGACACGGAAGCCCGCTTCAGCAGGCGCCAGGTTTCCGGCTCATTCCAGCGGGAATCAATATCGATCAGCGCCGGCTTCCATTGCGCAGGGGACGCGGACCGCGCGGCGCGGGCGGTCTTGAAGAGCAGGCTCCGGTACTCCGACTTATAGAAGTTCATGCGCCTTGCGATGTTGCCGAGCTGGCCATCCTGGCCAGCACCCTTCAGGTCGTGTGCGAGCGCAGCAAAGGCCGGCTCCCCGGGGACGCCGGTACCGTTCCACGTTGACAGCGCTGCGGCCAACTGCGGCATGCCGGCCCGGACTTCCGGATTTTGGACGCTGCGCCCGAGCAGGCTCGTGATCGGTGCGACAAACGTCACCAGAAGAAAGGCGATGAGGGGCATAGCCAACAGCAAGGCACGTGCCGCCGCCTTTCGACGGGCGGCGCGAAACGACTCGCGGTCCGCAGCTTGCGGCCCGCGGCCGAACGGAACGGTAGATGGCAGCAGCATTTTCATCGTTGTCAATGTCTCTTGCTCTGATCGGGCCGACGCAATCGCGTCGGCCCGAGTTGTCCCGATGCGGGCCGGTCGTTACTGCGTCAGCCAGTTCTGGAAGCGTTTGGTGATCGCATCCGCGTTGTCAGCCCAGAACGAGGCGTTGATCTGCAGCGGGCGCTTGAAGTTCTCCGGTGCAGTCGGCAGGTCGTTCAGACGCGCCTTGTCGATGAGCGGAATCGAGTTCTTGCGCGGAGGCGCATACGCGATGTATTTCGACAGATCGGCGTATGCCTGCGGCGTCGAAGCAGAGGCGATGAACTTCTTCGCTGCCTCGGCGTGCTTGGCGCCCTTGGGAACGCCCCACCATTCGAAGTCGTACACCTGCGCGTCCCAGACGATCTTGAACGGCTTCTTGTCCTTGTGAATCGCGTCGTCGATCCGGCCGTTGTATGCCTGCACCATCACCACTGCGCCGTCGGCGAGCAGCTGCGGCGCCTGCGCCCCCGCTTCCCACCAGACGATGCTCGACTTGATCGTGTCGAGCTTCTTGAAGGCGCGATCGACGCCGGCCGGCGTGCCGAGTACCTTATAGACGTCCTGCGGCGCCACACCGTCAGCGATCAGCGCCCATTCCACCGCAGCCTTCGGCGACTTGCGCATGCCACGCTTGCCCGGGAATTTTTTCAGGTCGAAGAAATCGTTGATCGTGGTCGGCGCGGCCTTCAGCGTGGTCGTGTCATACGCATAGACCGTGGACCACACCATAGACGCAACAGCGCAGTCGCTGATGGCGTTGGGCAGGAAGTCGCCGGTATTGCCGAGCGTTTTCTTGTCGATTTTTTCGAGCAAACCCTCGTCGCACGCAGTAATGGCGTCGTTCGATTCGAGGTCCATCAGATCCCATGTCGGGTTCTTGGCCTGCTCCATGGCCTGGAGCTTGGCGAGACCACCGTCATACGACTCAGTCGAAAACTGGTCGCCGGTTTTTGCGGTGAACGGCTCGAACCACGCCTTCTTTCCGGCGGCTTCATAGGCCCCGCCAAAAGTGACAACCGAGATCGTGTTGGCAGCGTGGGCAGCAGCAGCGCCGAATACCCCGAGCGCGCATGCCGCGATGGTGGTTCCAACTAGCGAGATTCTGGTCTTCATTTCTAGTTAACTCCTGCGATGAGTGGCGATGCGGACGATGAAGCGAAAGTGGTCGAACACTCGACAACGTCATGCGTAGCGGCAGTAGAACGGGGGGCCGCATTCGCGGGTAATACCTTGCAGTCGTCACGTCGCCACGTCACGGCGGTTTGACCGCCGAGTGACGGGAGATCGTGATGTTGGGTGTTTGGCACCTTGACTGCCACGGTTTCGCCGTGGCCGAGTTTCAGATGTACGCGATGGTGGTCGCCGCAGTAGACGAGCTCCTGCACAAGGCCCCGCACAATGTTCATGTTCTGACGCTCCGCTTCCCGCACCGCGTCCGGCGTCGCCGCCACATGAGCGCGCTCGGGGCGCAAAGCCAGCATTGCGGCGCCACCGGCGGCCAACCCGGTGCCGGCGCGACCGAATACGATACTGCCATCGGCGAGTCGCATCGCGGCCCATTCCCCGCTGTCAGGCATGACCCGGCCGGTGAGGCCATTGTTTTCCCCGACAAAGTTCGCAACGAACGCATTCGCCGCGTTTTCATACAGTTCGGTTGGCGAGGCAGCCTGCTGGATACGACCATCAGAGAACACCGCGACGCGGTCCGACATCGTCAGTGCCTCGTTCTGGTCGTGCGTCACATAGACAATTGTCAGTGACAGTTCGCGATGCAGACGCATGATTTCGTACTGCATGGTCTCCCGTAGCCGCTTATCGAGAGCACCGAGCGGTTCGTCCATCAACACGACGCTGGGCTCGAACACCAGCGCGCGCGCGAGCGCGACGCGCTGCTGTTGGCCACCCGACAGTTGTGCCGGACGACGCCCTGCCAGATGCGCGAGCTCCACCATTTCCAGCGCCCGCATGACGCGCGTCTTCTGCTCGCTGCGACTCACCTTGCGTACAGACAACGGGAACGCCACGTTCTCTGCAATCGTCATGTGCGGAAACAGCGCATAGTTCTGAAACACCATGCCGATGTCTCGCTGGTGGGGCGGCTTGTCATCCAGCCGCTTGCCTGCAAGGCGGATTTCGCCGCGCGTCGGCGATTCGAAGCCGGCGAGAATCATCAGCGTCGTGGTCTTTCCCGAACCCGACGGCCCGAGCAGCGACACGAATTCTCCGCGAGCAACGTCGAGTTCGAGTCCTTCTACCACGCTGTGGACGCCGTCATATGATTTGCTGACGTCTCTGAAGGAAATAAACGGTTCAATTGACATAGGAAGTCCCGCAGAAGTTTGACTGTCAACCGACGCGACGTGGTTACGCTGTGCCGAGGCGGCTCGCGAGATAGCGCGCAAAGTCGTAGTTGGGCCGCTCAAGGTGGCTCAGATGACCAGGCTTCGCGAGCGGTGCCTGCACGCCCCGGAACACCGACTCCACGCCACGCCGGTCTTCCGCGTTGACTTCGTCAAGCAGCGCCTTGAGCGTCGCCATGTACTCGTCGGCTTTCAGATCGTTGACGAATTCCGGCGCCAGACCGCCGCCGAAGCGGATGTGAACCTGATCGACACCGCGCGGCTGGAGAATCAGGTACCAGAAGTAGCCCGGAGTGAGCGTGATGAGGTGGGTCGGGTAGATCGCCAGCAGCGCGGTGGTACGGCGCCAATGGCCTTCCAGGCGCGAATTGTCCGGGTGAGCATTGCCGATCGGCAGCGATGCTTCTTTCGTGATCCAGTGATAGTTGAACGCCGGCAGGCCCGGCGGACATTCCATTTCTTCGAGTTTCGAGTGCGGCCCCACCGTCGACCGATGCAGCATCGGCAGATGGTAGCTCTCCATGAAGTTTTCCGCGAGGATCTTCCAGTTGGTGTGCCAGATGTGTTCTTCGTGGAAAGTCTCGACGTAGGCGGTCATGCCGTAAGGCTCGATCAGATTCGTCAGTTCCGACAGATGCGTTTGAACCGAGGGCGCATGCTCATTGAGCGTCACATAGATCCATCCCTGCCACGTCTCGCACCGCACCGAAGGCAGTTGGTATTGCTCCTTGCAGAACCCTGCCTGACGCTCCATCATCGGAGCGTTGGCAAGCGATCCGTCGAGAGCGTAATTCCACGCGTGATACGGACACACGATGCGGCGCACGTTGCCCCGGCCTTCGAGCAGCACCGACATGCGGTGCAGACATACGTTGGAGAAGGCGCGCAATTCGCCGTTCGTGTCACGCAGAACAACGATCGGCTGATCGTCGATCGTGGCGGTGAGATAGTCGCCATTCTTCGCAAGCGCGCTCGCCCGGCCTACACAGAGCCAATCGTTGCGGAACACCTCACGTTGCTCCAGCGCCAGGAATGCCCCCGACGTATAGACCTCGGGTGGCATCGCACGAGCGTCCTCGAATGGGCGCTCGCAGTTGTTACGCAGGGCGCGGACGATTTCAAAACCACTGTCCGTCGAATTGGGAAGTGCAGTCATGCGTGCCTCCACGTCAATGTGTGAATCGATAAGCACAATCTACCAATCCAAATTACCAGCAAATAAATTGTTTTCTGATGCACTGGATAGGTTTTGTCTATGCGCGCACTTTGCGCCGCCTAGTCGATGTGCAGGAGGCGAATGTACGATTCGCAAAATGTTGCGAAGCGCTTGACTACCTCGCGTGGCTTCATGGTGCTCGGCAGCGCGACGCCCAAGGTCGTCGCGTTGACGTTTTCCTTGAAGCGCTTGATGACGAAATCTTCGCCATCGACGGTTCGGCTCGACTTGAGCGGAAAGTTGAGAATGCTGTAACCCAGTCCGTTGGCCACCATCCCGCGAACGACTTCCGGCTGCGACGAGCGGAACGAGGCCGCCGGGCGGGTGCCTACAGCATCGAACAGTGCGGAGAAGTATTCGCGGCTGTGGGGTAGATCGAGCATCACATACGGCTCGGGGATCAGGTCAGCCAGTGAGACCTTGCGGGCCCGCGCCAGTCGGTGGGTTTTGGGCAGGATCACGTAGGGTGGCAGCGACAGCAATGGGGTAAACGTGATGCCATCGGTGATGTCGAGGTTATAGGTAAGGGCAATATCGAGTGAGCCGTCGTGCAGTCCACTGAGCAGGACATCCTGATGGGCCTCCGTGGTCCGGAACGTAATCGCGGAGTGATCCCGGACAAAACGGCTGATGATGCCCGGCATCAACGGGGGCGCGAGCGAGACGAGGCATCCCAGCGAGATCGAGCCGGTCACCCCACCGTCCATCTCCCTGGCAGTCAACTGCAGTTCTTCCGCATTCTTCAGCAGGTTTCGCGCATGCCCCAGGAGATCGCGCCCCGCTTGTGTCAGTGACAGGCCGCTTGCGTGGTGGCGGATGAACAACTGAACACCAAACGACACTTCGAGATCGGCAACTGCTGTGGAAATGGACGGCTGTGAGATGTGCAGAAGCTTGGCGGCGGCCGTGAATGAGAGGGTTTCGGCGGTGACTACAAAGTATCGAAGCTGCCGCAGCGAATAGCGTACGGGATTGACTTCCATCGTGGCCTCCTTGGTCTTTTCCCGGCGAATGACGGTTTGCTCAAAAAAGCTTGCATAGTTAAACACAATGCAGAGCATTTTTTTAATATGTTTTCCCCCATGTGCGCCGAAGCGTAGAGTCGGACCGGACGTGACAGGGAAAGTCCCGATGCGCCGGTATCGGCTCGAGCATCGCGAGCGTTGACGCGCGTCCATGGCGCAACGCGCCATGAAGACAGAACCGAAACAGACTGCTACTCAGAAGGAGACAGCCATGACGGCTGAAACAAAGTCGATCGACACTCTGGTTGTGGGCGCAGGCCAGGCCGGCGTTGCGATGAGCGAACACCTGAGCAAGCTCGGTGTGCCGCATCTCGTGCTCGAGCGAGACCGCATCGCCGAGCGTTGGCGCACCGGCCGTTGGGATTCGCTGGTCGCTAATGGGCCGGCCTGGCATGATCGGTTTCCTGGTATGGAATTCGAAGGACTCGATCCGGACGCCTTCGCAGGTAAGGAGCAGGTCGCGGATTACTTCGTCGCCTATGCGAAGCAATTCCATGCGCCGATCCGTACCGGCGTGGAAGTGACGAAGGTCGTGCGCCAAACGGGCCGCCCGGGCTTCATCGTCGAGACGAGCGATGGCACGTTCGAAGCAAATCGCGTGGTGGTTGCGACGGGGCCATTCCAGCGTCCGGTGATTCCGCCGATCGCGCCGCAAGATGCAAGTCTCACGCAGATACATTCGGCCGACTATCGCAACCCTGCCCAATTGCCGGAGGGCGCCGTGCTGGTGGTCGGCGCGGGTTCGTCGGGCACGCAGATCGCCGACGAACTGCGCCGCGCGGGCCGCGCGGTGTATCTGTCCGTCGGCGCGCACGATCGTCCGCCGCGCGCGTATCGAAACCGCGACTTCTGCTGGTGGCTCGGCGTGCTGGGTGAGTGGGATAAAGAGGCAGCAGGGCCGGGGCGCGAGCACGTGACGATCGCCGTGAGCGGGGCCTACGGCGGCCAGACCATCGATTTCCGCCGTCTCGCTCACGAGGGTATGACGCTCGTCGGATTAACCAAGTCGTTCAAGGATGGCCTTGTGACCTTTGAACAAGACCTCGTCGAGAATCTGAAGCGCGGCGACGAAAATCTCTTCTTGCTGCTCGACGCTGCGGATGCCTATGTCGAGCGCACCGGCATTGACCTTCCGGAAGATCCCGCGGCGCGCTACATTCCGCCCGATCCGGAGTGCGTGAAGCATCCGCTGCGCGAACTCGATCTGGCGAAGGCCGGTGTCAAGACAATCATCTGGGCGACCGGTTATGCGCTCGACTATAGCTGGCTACACGTCGACGCGTTCGACGAGAAAGGCAAGCCGAAGCATCAGCGCGGCGTATCGAAAGAGCCGGGCGTGTATTTTCTCGGCCTACCGTGGCTTTCCCGCCGCGGATCGTCGTTCATCTGGGGCGTCTGGCACGATGCGAAACACGTCGCCGATCAAATCGTCACACAGCGCAAATACCTCGCGTATCGCGATGCCTCGCAACGCAGTCTGGACAATGTACGGGCAATGAAAGTGGAAGCGCCGACTGCCAAGGACGCGCAACAAATTAACGAAATGGGAGTTATCTGATGCCGACGCATACCCGCATCCGCGCGTTCAACACGAAGGACACATACCCCAACCAGTCGCTCGACAACGATCTGTGCCAAGCGGTTCGCGCCGGCAACACGGTCTACGTCCGCGGCCAGGTCGGTACGGACTTCGACGGCAAACTTGTCGGTCTCGGGGACCCTGGCGCGCAGGCCGAGCAGGCGATGAAAAACGTGAAGCAGTTGCTTGAGGAAGCGGGCAGCGACCTGTCGCACATCGTCAAGACGACGACGTACATCATCGATCCGCGTTATCGCGAGCCTGTGTACAAGGAAGTCGGCAAGTGGCTGAAGGGCGTGTTTCCCATTTCCACGGGTCTTTGCGTGAGCGCGCTCGGCCAGCCGCAGTGGCTGATGGAAATCGATGTAATTGCGGTGATTCCGGATAACTGGACGCCTGCGCAGGCGTAAGGAGAGAGGCCATGACATTCTCGATCGTCGGACGTTGTCAGCAGACCGGGCAGCTTGGCATCGCCATCAGTTCGTCGAGCGTTTCGGTGGGCGCGCGTTGTCCGTGGGTGCGCGCGGGCGTCGGCGCGGTGGCGACGCAGAACATCACGCTACCGGCGCTCGGCCCCGAAATTCTGGACCTGATGGAGCGCGACCGGCTTGCGGCCGGGGCCGCGCTCGACCGCGCGTTGAGCGCGGATCAATGGAGCGAATACCGTCAGGTTTCGGTGATCGACCATCAGGGCCGCACGGCGGTGTTCACTGGCAACCAGGCGCTAGGCATGCATAACGCGGTTGCGGGGGATCAGTGCGTCGCAGCAGGCAATCTGCTGGCGAGCAAAGCGGTGATCGACGCGATGGCGAAGGTGTTTGAATCGGCGCAAGGCGTACTCGCGGACCGCTTGCTCGCCGCGATGCATGCTGCGGTGAAAGCGGGGGGCGAAGCGGGGCCGGTGCATTCGGCGGCGTTGAAGATCGTCGACAAGACAAGCTGGCCTGCGGTCGATCTGCGCGTCGACTGGGCGGACTTCGATCCGATCGGCCAACTCGACGCGTTGTGGCGGAGATACCGGCCGCAGATGCAGGACTACGTGACGCGCGCTCTGAATCCGACCGCCGCACCGAGCTACGGCGTGCCGGGCGATGAGTGAACTGTCGAGCCGCGCGCTGCTCGGGCGGCTCGAAGCGATCTGAGACGAGCTCTCGCAGCCGGAACATCACGACGGGCGCGGAGGCGGCGTGGCAGAATGGGACGCCTCTTAACGTGATCCCGTCCTCAGAATCGAGATGACCGTGAATCCGGCCCCGCTCATTTCGCGCCCCGCCATCCCTCGCACCGTCTGGGCGCTGGGGTTTGTAAGCCTATTCATGGATTTGTCGTCTGAGTTGGTCCATGCGCTGTTGCCGATCTACCTGGTGACAACTATGGGCATGAGCGTTGCGGCCCTCGGCGTGTTAGAGGGTGCCGCCGAAGCCACCGCGATGATCGTCAAGATCTTCTCCGGGGCGATTAGCGACTGGCTGGGCCGTCGAAAGGGACTGCTACTCCTTGGCTATGGCCTCGCCGCCCTTACCAAGCCTCTCTTTCCACTCGCAAGCACACCGGCAGTAGTCGCGACCGCACGCATGCTTGATCGCGTCGGGAAAGGCATTCGAGGGGCGCCGCGCGATGCGTTGGTCGCGGATGTTGCCCCCGCCGAGATACGCGGTGCATGCTTCGGACTGCGGCAATCAATGGACACCATCGGCGCCTTTGTTGGACCGCTCCTGGCGATTGGGTTGATGTTTTGGTTCGCGGATCACATCCGCGCGGTCCTGTGGTTTGCCGTCGTGCCGGCGTTTATCGCCGTCGCACTGATCCTGTTCGGCGTTAATGACCAGGAACACGAGCACGGGACACATCGATTCCGCTCGCCACTTCACTGGCGAGCGTTACGCGAATTTCCGGCCCGCTACTGGTTCATCGTGACCATCGGCGCCATATTCACGCTGGCGCGCTTCAGTGAGGCGTTTCTGGTTTTACGTGCGCAGCAGACCGGGCTCGATCTCGCGTTGATTCCGGCAGTCATGGTTGCAATGAGTCTCGCGTACGCCGCTTCCGCCTATCCGGTCGGCTTGCTCTCCGACCAGTTTGATCGGCGGGCCTTACTTGCTTGCGGCCTGGTGTTGCTCATCGTTGCGGATGTGCTGCTGGGGGTGTCCGCGTCAATTCCGACGATGTTCATCGGCGTCGCCGTGTGGGGCCTTCATATGGGATTCACGCAAGGAATTCTCGCGGGCATGGTCGCTGAAACGTCGCCAACAGCACTACGCGGCACCGCATTTGGCGTCTTCAACCTGGCGAGCGGCGTTTGCATGCTTCTGGCGAGCGCGACTGCGGGATGGTTATGGGATCGATTTGGCGCTCCGACTACATTCTTTGCTGGCGCCGCCATGGCCACCTTCCCTTTGGTCATGTGTTGGTTCGTTCCTCGTCAGATTGAGAGTCCGGCCTGACCGACGTGCGCTGAATATCTCACTACCTCGGGCGCTCCCGCTTGATGATCTCTCTCTACGTGAAGTCACACTGGCGCGGCGTGGATTTTGTTGTGCTGTTGCCGCCTCGGAACTTAGTCGCTCTGCGCGGTCTGTTTCAGTTGTATTTTTATTGACCGGTCGTCATAATTCTGAATGCATTCCAGCTTTTCCGAATACTGCCCGCATATCTTTTGAAGCAAGTCAGGTATGCACTCGCCGTAAAATGCACCCTCAACCGGAAATGTTTCAGCTTCCTTTTGCAAGATTATACGTACATGACTGCGTTTATCATCAGAGAGGAGGTCTCTAACCGATGCAAGCGATTCATGCGCAGGAGGTTCCATCTTGATCGAGCGGGCGTAGTATCCCGCGCTTTTGTCGTACGCGAACTTCACGCCCTGATAAATAGCACCAACACCTGCCAGAAAGGTGAGTAGGCCAACGGCCGGCCCCGTAATCTTTACTGCCTTGACAATTTTTGCAACACCCTCGCCAAACTCCGCTTCACCAGCACTGTTGGTGGCCTTCGCCGCTTTCATTGGAAAGTAAACAAGCGCCCAAAGCGCGAGGCCTGTCACGACGGCTGCGACGCCCCCCGCCATGATTATAAAACCCAGCGATTGCTCCATCCTCCAGCAGTCGTATAGGTCGCGCATCTTTATTATCTTGGCTCTGGCATAAAAATGGTTGTAATTTTAATCTTCCTGTCGAAGATTAACTGCACAGCAGTCCTACTCACATGGTACTCAAGCTTCTTCCGTTCGCCTTTATATTCTGGCATTTTCCCCTGAAAGACGGCACCAATTTGTTTTGATTGTGTCTGAGCGAACTCCAGAACAGAAGCGTCCAGCTCCTTTAACTCGGCCGGCATGTTTCTCCTTAAATAGCCCGCGCGCATAAGGGCCGGGAGAGTTTTCTTGATGTATTCCGGGTTTGTGAGTTTGTCTATATTCCTGTCGCGAATATAAGTCAGATATTCAATCGAAATTGAGTAGGCCTCAGTCGCATAATCTTCGCCGCGCGTCGGCGCCATCATCGTCGCTATTCCAGGGTCTGCGCCGGTAGCGGCGAACGCGATATTACAAGTCTTGTTGGCCTCGGACATGACGATGGTGCATGCAGCTCGCGTACCGTAGGCCATTGTCTCCGTGCCGGATGGAAATTCGCAATAACAGGCCGCGCGCGCCACGCCGGGAATACTGGCCATCACCGCTCCCAAAACGCCCAGCAACACGCGTGTGCTGTCTGGCCCGGCCCACAGCCTGAATGCTTTTGTGTGGTGCATGATTCGCATCCTTTTCTTGCGCTTGACCAAAAGTGGCGACCTGGACTTCGGACGCATCCGATTGTCAGGTATAGCCCAGTTTCAGGGAAAGGCAAGGACTTCCGGGTTCAAGACGTGGTTCGAGCAACGGCGTTCGCACTGCCTGGAGGATCGGCCGCTGGCGCGTACCGGTGCCCCTCCCCTTCATACATGTGACCTCAGCGTTACGCTCCCGCTGACTACGCGTACGACTCATCTCCCACCTCCTGCATCCATCGGCGCTCCTGCATGGTCCGCTCATGGTAATGCCTGCGTGGATTGCCGCACATCCAGCAGCTACACGGAGTGGGTGTGTGAAACGCACGTCCCAGTTCCTTTGGATCAAGTTCACGGCCCCACCAGCGGCGGCACAAGCGCTGACGCAGCTTCCTCAGGCGTGCGGCGTGCGCACGTCGTTCTGCCTTTTTAGACATCACACATCCTGTTTCAAGTCTCGAATGTGCGAAAGCCCGCTCGATGGCGGGCTGTCGGGTCTGGTTGCGGAACAATTTAGACCCGGAAGTGATAACTGTCAATTGGACATGGCCGGAGCCGATGTGGTGGCAGCACAGGGAGGGAGGCGGTCCGTCGCTCGATCATTCCGCACGAATTCACCTCAAAATCAGCAACAATCAATTGAAAAGTGTCGCATTTATCTCCGAGTTGGGGCGCAATAGACTTCAGTTGTCGGCGGTGCAAAACATAAACCAAATGCGTCGCCACTTAACCAAACTGACAGGAGAGTCACCATGAACCGCTCGAACATCGCCATCGCCGTTGTTGCCGCTGCCCTTTCGCTGGGTGCCAGCGCTTCGTTTGCTGCCGACAATGGCAACAACTACCCCGAAATCGCCCAGCAAGGTCAGGGCCTGACCCGTGCCGAAGTGAAGGCCGAACTGACGCAAGCCCGTGCCGAAGGCCTCGTGGCACTGAACGATCAAAACTACCCGTCGCGAGCCACGCCGGCCTCGGAAGTGAGCCGTGCCGACGTGAAGCTGGCGCTTTCGCAAGCGCGTGCTTCGGGCGAAATCAACCAACGCATTTTCTCGGGTGCTTAAGCATCGCGATTGGCGACTGGAATCGGACTGGCTGTCATTGATGGAGGTCAGTCACTGAAAGAATAAGTTGGTGCCGGCGTTTTGTGGCCGGCAAGCCGGATCTTCGCTCCTGTCGTCATGTGCTTCCCAATAGCTCATGAATTCCCCGCCCCGGCATCGAGGCGGTTTTTTTATGCGCCGGGTGATCGCTATGGTCCCCACTCGCATCAATACCGGTCACATCCCGCGCCACTTTATTCTATGCCCCCACAGTCCCGGGGGGGCCGAATAGGCGGGCCGACGTAGGCTAGTGCCAACACCGGTGAAAATGCTGCCGCCCGTCGCAGTTAAGCTTGGCGTGCCAACAGATGCCTCGCTTACGCTTTGTCGACAGATGGGGCTCTCACTGGTTTCTGTCGCGCTTGCGCCGAACCTCACGCGACCGCTATTGTGATGTCCCATCCGAACCCGCGGCGGCCTGCTCAAACTCTACTGCACCGTCGGGAAGATTACACCGGACTACTGGATTTCTGGCGCCGCACTGCGGGCAGCGGAAGAACTCCAGGGATGGCACCTTATGCGCGCATTCTCCCGGTCATACTCCTTTTCGGCTTTCTTGGCGGCGTGGCTCACGCCGACTACAGGGCGGCGAGCGAAGCGTTTTCCACCCTGGACATGACAAGGGCATGGATCATTCTACGCACAGCCAAACTCAACTCAGCGACATCGCCAAGTTGCGTGATCCGACCGAACCGCGTCCAGTTCCACAGCCTGGACCCATAGCGGCCCTTCGCAAAAGGCATCTAACGGCCCCTAACGTCGTGGCGTTGGAAGATGGCCACCGTCAACATAGATGTTCTGTCCGGTGATCCATTCGCCTTGATCACTGCACAGGAACGCGACCAGGTGTGCGATGTCTTCGCCAGTACCTGCGCGTCCCAGGGAGATGTAGGCAGCAATCATGTCGTCCCACACCTTACCCCGCGGTACGTCGTCCAGTCGGCTCGTCTCGACGATCCCGGGAGCAACGACGTTTACTCGAATTTTCTTTGGCCCCAGTTCCCGTGCCATGATGGTCGTCAGTCCGTTGATAGCAACTTTCGTGGTGGCATATGCGCTGGTATCGGGGGCCAGCAGTTGCGCCGCGAGCGACGAAATGTTGATGATTGCTCCACCCTCACCTTGTTCGCCCATGCGCCTCGCAAACGCACGAGACATGTAGAATGTGCCGTTCAGGTTGGTGTTCATCACCCGTTGCCAGGTTTCGATCGACATCTCTGTAGCTGGCACGCGATCACCGCCGCGCGTTGCGCCGGCGTTGTTCACCAGGAAGTCCACTCGGCCGAATTCGTCTACCACACGCTCTAGCAGCGCATCCACCGACTCCGGGTTGCTGACGTCGGAAACCACCGGCAAGGCGCGCCGGCCGATCTGGCGAATTTCGTCGGCCACCGATTCGATATCGCGCCAGTTCACCTCGCGCTCGTCCTCAGGATACTGCTCCGCAGGGCGTCCTGTGCCCGTCAACACGACGTCGCAACCCGCTTGAGCCAACGCCAACGCAATCGGTCGGCCGATGCTACGCATTCGGCCTGCGCCGGTGACTACTGCAACCTTGCCTTCAAAACCGGTCAAAATGTACGACATGTCACCTCTCCCCTCTGAGTGTAAAACGCTGGGTGTTGCGTTAGACGGTGCCGGTAGCGCCATCGACTTGCGCAAGAATTTGTCGACGCAATTCATGACGCATGACTTTTTGGGTCGAATTGACGGGCAACGATGCAAGAAACACAACGCGCCGAGGCACTTTATAGGCGGCGAGTCGCTCGCCTAGGTGCTGCTTCAAGGCGTGCTCCGAAAGCGCTTTGCCTTCGATCAGCACGACAGCGACCACGATCTGTTCCCCGAGCCGATCATCTGGCACGCCGAAGGCGGCGGTCTGTGCAACGCAGCCATGCTCCATGACTGCAGCCTCCACCTCGTTGCATGAGATGTTTTCACCGCCCGAGATGACAATGTATTTTTTGCGATCGACGACGTGTAGATAACCTTCTGCATCCAGTCGGCCGATGTCGCCGGTTCTCAACCAACCTTCCTGCAAGACTTCCGCCGTGGCATGTGCCTGCTTGCAGTACTCACGCATCAGCATGGCGCCACGCACGAGAATTTCGCCTGGCTCACCGAGGGGGACTTCAACATCCTCTTCATTCACGATCCTGATATCGACGGAAGGGAACACTCTCCCGGACGCCGTCACATGGCTGTCCAACTCCTCACCGGCGATAGCGCACACCGTCCCACCGCACTCGGTCATGCCGTATCCAACACCGAGCACTGCTAGTGGAAAGGCCGTGGCAATCTCCTTGTAGAGTGCCGGTGCCAACGCCTGGCCACCGACACCAACCGAAAGCAGGGAATTGAAGCGCCGTCCGCTCCGATCCAGGCGTAGCATGTCCCAATACATCGCCGGTGCGCCGGAGAATGACGCGATGTGCTCTTGCGCAATCAGCGTCAGCGCGACGGCCGCGTCCCATTTGGGCAGGATGACAATCTTGCCGCCGCGCATCAGGCTAGTCAGGAACACCGCGTAGCAGCCGCTAACGCGAAACAGTGGAAAAGCCAGCAGTGACGCGGGTTGATGGGCCTCAGCTGCCCCGAAGGCATCCACACCTCGAAGCGCGACGATATGCGGGCGAACCAGTGCGCCTGACAGTTGGATGTGGGCCAGCCCTGTCAGCACACTGCGGTGGCTGAAGAGCGCTGCTTTCGATTTACCCGTGGTTCCGGAGGTGAACATGACGATTGCTTCGTCATCGGGTTGCACCGAAACCGGTTCGAGCGTCGCGCGCGCCCAGCCGTGCGTTACCTCGGTGAAGCTGAAGTTACCGAGTCGCGCGGTGCTGTCCGTTTCGCCATTGCTGACAACAATCATCGGGCACGATTTGTCGCCAGCTGCCAGCAGATGCGCTCGTCGCTCGTCGGCGATGACCATGACGCTGTCTGTCTCATCCAGCGCCGCTTCGACTTCCGCCATCGTTCCGCGGCTGTTGACCAGCACGGCGGTAGCACCTATTGCCGTCACTGCAATGAACGAGATCATCCATTCGGGTCGGTTGCTCATGACGATCGCAATCCGGTTGCCGTGCACGTTCGGCTTGCCGATTTTCTCTGTGAGGAACTGCCCAAGCGCAGCCGCCTTGCCAAAGACTTCGGCATAGGACATCAGTTGGTCATCGATGACGGTGAGGGTCCGTTGAGCATGCGTTGAAGCAAGTCGATAGATGTCGCACAAGTTCTGCGGACCGTTGCAAAAGACTCGGCAAGGATGGCCCTGGACCTCGACGGTACGCATCTCAAACGGTGCCCCAGGCGCTGTCAAAACGCTGATTGCATCGTCGAAGCCCGCGTGATACTCCGTGCTTGTCATTACGTTAGCGTCTCTTTTCTAGTTGTTTAATCAATCCATGACCAAGTCGCCGTGGCACGGTGAACGTGGAAGATGGCCGAAAACCGAGCCCTATTTTTACCCTGTGAGGAAGATAAACATCGTCCGATAAGACTATGAGACGTTCTCATTTTGAACCAAGGCCCTAGTCCAAACGGCCGTGTTTCAAACGTATTACCACGACGTACCATGGCAAGTTAAAGCCAAAGGCTGAATGCGTTTATCGCCTTGGTGACGATAAGTCAAAAGGGAGTCGAGCTATGAAGCTTGGTCGGATGCAACGCGTTGTTCCTGTTCCCCTCGTTTATGCAGGCTGGCGTTCATGATGCCGAGTGCCGCATTCAGTAATTCACCCGCCGCCGATGCGCTGGAAAGTGACCCGGCCAAAATGAGCTGGATGGTCGGGTCGCCACCACCGCCCGAGCGCATCATTCGTTTCGAGGATGGCAGTTACTTTCAGTATCCGCAGATGCGTTGGAGTGTCGCGCACTTCAGGGAGTTGATGCCGACAACTAACGTGTCGCGTGGCATTGGCGCACCCAACACGCTTGAGCGTTCGCTGCAGGCGGGTATTGATGAGGTGAGTTTTGTTCCGATGGGCAGTGATCGTCCGATGACCTGGCGCGATTCGTTGTTGGCGAACTACACCGATGGCATCGTCGTGCTGCACAAAGGGCGCGTCGTGTACGAGCGTTATTTTGGCGCATTGAAGCCCGAAGGGCAGCATGCGGCGATGTCGGTGACTAAGACCTTCGTCGGTACGCTGGCGGCGATGATGGTGGCCGACGGCACGCTTGATCCCGATCGCAAGGTGGTTGAGTACGTGCCGGAGCTGGGCAAGTCGGCGTTTGGCAGTGCGACTGTGCGCCAGTTGATGGACATGACCACGGGCATACGCTTCAGCGAGAACTACGCCGACCCGAAGGCTGACGTCTGGGCGCATGCCGCCGCCGGTAACCCTCTGCCAAAGCCGAAAGACTACACCGGGCCGCGCTCGTACTACGAGTTCCTGCAAACCGTGCAGCCAGAAGGGGTTCACGGTGAGGCGTTTCATTATCGCACGGCCAATACCGACGCCTTGGGCTGGGTTATGGCGAGGGTGAGTGGCAAAAGCGTCGCACAGCTGCTTTCCGAGTGTATCTGGAGCAAGCTGGGGGCTGAGCAGGATGCCTACATGACGGTCGACTCTACGGGTACGCCGTTTGCTGGCGGTGGTCTCAATGCGGGGCTGCGTGATCTGGCCCGGTTTGGAGAAATGATCCGCAACGATGGGCAGTACAACGGGCAGCAGGTCCTGCCAAAAGCGGCAGTCGACGACATTCGTCGCGGTGCCAGCAAGGAGTTCTTTGCCAAGGCGGGTTATCCTTTACTAACTGGCTGGAGCTACCACGACATGTGGTGGCACACCCATAATGAGCATGGTGCCTTCATGGCCCGAGGTGTCTATGGCCAGGCACTGTATATTGATCCAAAGGCCGAGGCCGTGATAGCGCGGTTCGCCAGCCATCCCGTCGCCGCCAACGCTGCTAACGATGCGACTTCCTTACCGGCCTATGATGCTGTTGCAAAGTACTTGATGAGCCGGTAACGCCAAGTTGTTGGCTCTGATTTGATTTTGAACCCGGGCTGCGCATCCCGCTTCGTAGGTGGCAATCATCGCCGTACATGGTCGGGTCAAGGTCCAGTCTGTGTGAAAACGCATGCGCCGTTTTGAAGTCTGCGTTGCTACGTAAAATCTGCCAGCATATGGTTGGTCAGCGGCCCCGTAATTTAAGTAGAAACGGAATTTTCGCCCCGAATTTGACTGTCAAACTTGCTCTAAAACGTTTTCACACAGCCTGGGTGGGATCCGGTCATCCGCGCAGGCTTGCCACGTGCACCGGTTCTTGCGGATAGCCGACAAGGTAGCAGACGTGACAATATCGACGCGAATGACCCGAGGCGGATATCAAAACTGACCAGCCTCGATGGCAAACCGCACATGCGGAGTGAAGGGCATCACAACTGACCGGTTCACGCGAGAAAATAGCATTGTGTTGGCGTCGGAATTCGGCAGTTCGGCGCCCATATGACGGTTGGTTTGGTCGGACTACTTGTAGTAACCGACGCCGCATCCCAGGCCGGCGACCGCGGTAACGAAGCTCGCCTTCGGCACCCACGTCTTGTCAGCGCCGGCCTTGGGAGACATGTAGCTGACCTCATTGACCTGGCCCTCTCTTGCCGCGTCATAGAGCCTTGGGCCATACACGTCGCCCGTAGGGTCCTTAAATGTCCTCGCATCCTTGCCGAGCAACCCCTTAACGTTGGGATTGCCGACCGCTACGAGGAGTCCGTCGTTGACATTGAAGCAGAACGGATAGAGGTCGCCAACAAGGAAGCCGTTTTCGCCCTTGTTGATCTGGTCGAGCGCCTTGGCCCTATCGGCTTTGATGGCCGCAACCGTCTTTTCAAGCATGGCCTTAGCGTCCGCCGCAGTACCTTGCGCGAATGCCGTAGTCGAGAACAAGGTAGCCATGGCGCCTAGCGCGCCAATCACGAGTTTACGAAACATGGACATTCCTCCCTGCTCTTCGAGCAATTTGCAATTGTCATGCACCGTGCACAGGCAGCAAGTCACCATATCCAAACATTGCCCCAATTATATCTGCCCGAGAAGCTTGGAAACGTGACAATCGAACGTACTCGCGTGTCTAGAATCGTCTAATAGACAACAAAGCACGCAGCGGGAACATGGGTAGAAACATGGGGAGGCAACAACAAAAACAAAAAAGCCCTTTAAATTCAAGGGCTTAATTGTGTGCTTGGCGGAGAGGGTGGGATTCGAACCCACGGTACGGTATAACCGTACACCGGATTTCGAGTCCGGCGCATTCGACCACTCTGCCACCTCTCCAAGCGTGTTCTGCTTTGGCTGCTGCCTGAGTGGCCTCAAGCAGCGAGAAAGAGATTATAGCGGATTTTTTCTCGCTGCCAAGACCCACGGCGAAAAAATTTACGCCGCCGGTGTCAGTGTTTCGATACCGCCCATGTACGGGCGCAGGACTTCCGGCACGGTCACCGAACCATCTGCGTTCTGATAGTTCTCAAGCACCGCGACCAAGGTACGCCCCACCGCCAGGCCCGATCCGTTAAGCGTGTGCACCAATTCCGGTTTGCCCTGCGCGTTGCGATAGCGCGCTTGCATGCGGCGGGCCTGGAAGCTTTCCATGTTCGAGCACGACGAAATTTCGCGGAAGGTATTCTGCGCCGGAATCCACACTTCCAGGTCGTACGTCTTTGCACTGCCGAAGCCCATGTCACCCGTGCAAAGCGTCACGGTGCGGAACGGCAGTTCCAGCTTCTTCAGAATCGCCTCGGCGTGCGACACCAATGCTTCGAGCGCATCGTACGATTGCTCGGGCGCCACCACGTGCACCAACTCGACCTTGTCGAACTGATGCTGACGGATCATGCCGCGCGTATCGCGGCCATAGCTTCCCGCCTCCGAACGGAAGCACGGCGTATGGGCGACCATGCGCATCGGCAATTGGTCCGCCGGCACGATTTCGTCTCGCACGAGATTCGTCAGCGACACTTCCGCCGTCGGGATCAGGTAGAAGTTCTCGACACGCTCGCCTTCTTCCGTACCCACCGTGCGCGGCACCTTGAACAGGTCTTCCTCGAACTTGGGCAACTGCCCCGTGCCGCGCATCGACGCCGCGTTCACGATGTACGG
Organism: Pandoraea terrae; assembly: GCF_902459695.1. Lineage (GTDB taxonomy): Bacteria > Pseudomonadota > Gammaproteobacteria > Burkholderiales > Burkholderiaceae > Pandoraea > Pandoraea terrae. Next base: position 280,751 of record NZ_CABPRZ010000001.1, on the reverse strand, counting down.
AACGTACGTCTCCGCGTAGCCGTGCTCGCTCGTATGCGTGTCAATCATGAACTGCGCCAACGCACGGTGCAAACGCGCAATGCCCCCCCTCATCACCGAGAAGCGCGCGCCCGCCAGCTTTGCCGCGGCGTCGAAATCGAGACCCAATGCGGCGCCCAGATCCACGTGATCGCGCGGCGTAAAGTCGAACGCGCGCGGCGTGCCCCAACGGCGCACTTCCACATTCTGCGTTTCATCGTCCCCCACCGGCACGCTTTCGTGCGGCAGATTCGGCACCCCCAGCAGCAAGTCCGACAAATCCGACTGAATCGTTTCCAGACGCATCGACGAGGTCTTCAATGCATCGGCAATCCCGCCCACTTCGGCAATCTCCGCCGAGGCGTCTTCCCCCTTGCCCTTCTTCATGCCCACCTGCTTCGAAAGCGCATTGCGGCGGGCCTGCAGTTCCTCGGTTTGTGTCTGGATCTGCTTGCGTTCGGCCTCGAGCGACGCGAATGCCTCCACGTCCAGCGCAAAGCCGCGCGCCTTCAGACGCGCTGCAACGCCGTCCAGATCCTTGCGAAGAAGTTGAATGTCGAGCATGGTGGGTAAGAAAATTAGAAACCGCTTATTCGGAACGGCGGTTCATCGCGCATTCGGCACGAAAAACCGCTTCAAGACGGCGATTTTACCGCAGGCGCGGCCGCAAATCGCCAAAGTGATCAGTTTTCAGGATCGTCCGAGGTCTCGCTCGGAGACGATCCGATCGGAGACGCGGCGCGATCGGCGGGCGGCGCGGTCGGGCCAGACGCCTCGGCGCCACCGTCTGGCGCACCGGCCTCCTTGCCGCCGCGCTTTTGCTTCGCCTGCGATTTGCGCCACTCTGCGTCGAGCGACTTCAGCCAGTTGAGCTTCTCGCCGATCTTGCCTTCGAGTCCGCGCGGCACCGGCCGATACCATTGCTGCGCGCGCAGGTCGTCCGGGAAATAGGTTTCGCCGGCGGCGTAAGCGTCAGGCTCGTCGTGGGCATACCGGTACTCGTGGCCGTAGCCCAATTCCTTCATCAGCTTGGTCGGCGCGTTGCGCAGATGCACCGGCACGGCACGCGACTTGTCCTTGGCGATGAATGCGCGCGCCTGGTTGTATGCGTTATACCCGGCGTTCGACTTGGGCGCCGCCGCCAGATACAGCACCGCCTGCGCCAAGGCCAGTTCGCCCTCGGGCGTGCCGAGGCGTTCATAGGTTTGCGCCGCGTCGAGCGCGATACGCGCCGCGCGCGGGTCGGCCAGGCCGATGTCCTCCCACGCCATGCGCACAATGCGCCGCGCGAGATAACGCGGGTCCGCCCCGCCGTCGAGCATGCGGCAGAACCAGTACAGCGCGCCGTCCGGCGAACTGCCGCGCACCGATTTGTGCAGCGCGCTGATCTGATCGTAGAACGCATCGCCGCCCTTGTCGAAGCGGCGAAGATTTTCCGCGAGCGCGCTGGCCAGCAGGGCCTCGTCGATTGTGTCCGAGTCCTGCGCGCGTGCCGCCTGCGCCACGATCTCGATATTGTTCAGCAGCTTCCGGCCATCGCCGTCGGCCGACCCGATCAAGCCTTGCTTCGCTTCGTCAGTGAACGTGAGGCCGCCCAACGCCGTGCCTGCACGCGCGAGCATCTCGCCCAGGTCATCGTCAGACAGGCTTTTGAGGACGTATACCGCCGCGCGCGATAACAGTGCGCCATTCACTTCGAATGACGGATTCTCGGTCGTTGCGCCGACAAAGATGAACAGCCCCGATTCGACATGCGGCAGGAAAGCGTCCTGCTGCGCCTTGTTGAACCGGTGAACCTCGTCGACAAACACGAGCGTCTGCTTGCCCTGCGCCCGCTGGATCTGCGCCGCCTCCACCGCATCGCGGATGTCCTTCACGCCCGAGAGCACCGCCGATAACGCAATGAAATAGGCCTTGAAGGCGTCGGCCATGAGGCGCGCCAAGGTGGTCTTGCCCACGCCAGGCGGGCCCCAAAGGATCATCGAATGCGGCCGCCCGGCCTCGAACGCAACACGCAGCGGCTTGCCCCGGCCCAGCAGGTGGCGCTGGCCGATGACGTCGTCGATGGTGTGCGGCCGCAAACGTTCGGCAAGCGGTACCGCGGCGGTTAGCGAGGCATCAAGCATGGTAGGAAGCAAAACGCGGCGGGACAGGCGCCCAGCCGCGTGAAAAATTCGGACATGACATCATTATGCCAGCCCGTCCCAAGTCGGGCTTCGACCGTGGCGGCGCCCCGGCTTTCAGCCCTGAATCACGTCGGCGCCCTTCGGCGTCACGAACTTGAAATGATCGGCAGGCAGCGGGGGATTCTTCTGGATGTTGCTGAAGGTGAGCAAGGTGACGTTGCCGAACGCGTCGTACAGTTCCATCGCCGCCAGATTGCCGTCCTTGAAGCCGATACCCACGCGCTGGAACTGGGTGTCCTTCGCTTTCGGCGTCAACTCCAACCACTCGATGCCGTTCTTCGTGCCGGAATCCTTGAGGTTGAAGTTCTTCTCGATGTCATTGCTCCCGAACAGGATCGCGGCCGGGCTCGCGCCGAGCGAATCGCCCAGCTTGCGGATCGTGACCTGATTCAGATCCTTGTCGTAGATATATAGCTTCTCACCGTCGGCCTGCAACAACTGGTCGTAAGGCTTCACGTAGCGCCACACGAAACGGCCCGGACGCGAAAACTCGAACGTGCCCGACGACGTACTCGCCACCTTGACCGCGCCATTCTGGCCCGGCTTCACCTGGCGCTGCTCGAAATTGCCGCGCGCCGTCTTCACTTGCGACGCAAACGCTTTCAACTGATCGCTACCGCCCGCGAATGCCGGCGCCACAAGCGCCGCCACGGCCACACCTGCGACCACGTGGGCGACACCCCGCATCACGCCACGCGCCATGCCCGGCGCAAAAAACTTGAATCCCTGCATACCTGTCATTCTCCCTCGCGATTCGGCACCAGGATCTCCCGGTTGCCGTTGCTCGCCATGGCGGATACCACGCCCGACTGCTCCATCTGCTCCAACAGCCGCGCGGCGCGGTTGTAGCCGATGCGCAAATGCCGCTGCACCAGCGAAATCGAGGCCCTGCGCTGCTTGAGCACCACCGCCACAGCCTGATCGTACAAAGGATCGGACTCGCCGCCGCCCTCGCCGGTTCCGCCGTCGAGGCTCCCGCCCTCTTCGCCGTCCGCCGCGCCGCCCTCGAGAATGCCCTCGATATAGTTCGCTTCACCCTGCTCTTTCAGGCGTTCGACCACGCGATGCACCTCATCGTCGGCCACGAACGCGCCATGCACGCGCAGCGGCAGGCCGGTGCCCGGCGGCATGTACAGCATGTCGCCCATGCCGAGCAGCGTTTCCGCGCCCTGTTGATCGAGAATCGTGCGCGAGTCGATCTTCGACGACACCTGGAACGCCACGCGCGTCGGGACGTTAGCCTTGATGAGGCCGGTGATGACGTCGACCGATGGACGCTGCGTCGCCAAAATCAGATGAATCCCCGCCGCACGCGCTTTCTGGGCAATACGCGCGATCAGCTCTTCGACCTTTTTGCCGACGACCATCATCAGGTCGGCCAGTTCGTCGATCACGACCACGATGTACGGCAAACGTGTCAGCGGTTCCGGTGCATCCGGCGTCAGCGAGAACGGATTCGGAATATGCTCCTCGCGCTTGGCGGCGTCGTCGATCTTGTTGTTGTACCCGGCCAGATTACGCACGCCCAGCTTGCTCATGAGCTTGTAGCGGCGTTCCATCTCGGCCACGACCCAGTTCAGCGCGTTGCCCGCCTGCCGCATGTCGGTGACGACCGGGCACAACAGATGCGCAATGCCCTCGTACATGCTCATTTCGAGCATCTTGGGATCGATCAGGATCAGCCGGACTTGATCGGCAGTCGCCTTGTACAACAGCGACAGGATCATGGCGTTGATGCCGACCGACTTGCCCGAGCCGGTGGTGCCCGCAACCAGCAAGTGCGGCATCTTCGCGAGATCCGCCACCACCGGCTTGCCGCCGATGTCCTTGCCGAGCGCCAGCGTCAGCAGCGACGCCGAGTCGTTGTAGATCTCCGAGCCGAGGATTTCCGTGAGACGCACCGTCTGACGGCGCGGATTCGGCAATTCGAGGCCCATGAAGTTCTTGCCGGGAATCGTCTCGACGACGCGAATCGACACGAGCGACAGCGAACGCGCCAGATCCTTCGCCAGGTTCACGATCTGGCTACCCTTCACGCCAGTGGCCGGCTCGATTTCGTAGCGCGTGATCACCGGGCCCGGATAGGCCGCCACCACATTGGCTTCGACGCCGAAGTCCTTGAGTTTCTTCTCGATCAGGCGCGACGTGAACTCCAGTGTTTCGGCCGACACGGTTTCCTGCGCGGCGGCCGGGGCATCGAGCAGCGCCAGCGGCGGCAGGATCGAATCGGGCAGTTCGGTGAAGAGCGGCACCTGCTTCTCTTTCTCGACGCGCTCCGACTTCGGCACCGCCATCACCGGCGGCACGATCTGCACCGGTTCGTGCACTTCGGCACGCACGCGGTTCTGCACGACCGCGCCCTCGCGGGCCATCGCGGCCTCTTCGCCCAGGCGGCGATCGCGCCGCGCCTCGCGCTTGCGTTTGATGTTCGTTGCGGTATCGAGGATCAGCGAGCCGAGCTTCTCCGACACGGACAGCCATGAAAAATGGAAAAACAGCGACAGGCCGAACGCCAGCAGCAACAACAGCGCCAGCGTCCCGCCCGTGAAGCCGAGCGCATGCTGGGCCGCGTTGCCGATCGATTCGCCCAGTACGCCGCCCGGCGCGCGCGGCAGTTGCGCCTTGAGCTTGTACAGGCGCAACGCCTCGATCCCGGTGCTCGCGAACAGCACCATGAGGAACGCGATGATCTCGACCCAGCCGCCATTCGACAGACGCTCGCGCAGCGGCGGCGTGGCGCTGCGCGCCGTAATGCGCCGGTAACCCGACACCAGGCGGCGGGCGAGGAATACCACCAGCCAGTACGCAGACAAGCCCAACGTCAGCAGCAGCAGATCGGACACCCATGCGCCCACGCGCCCCGCCCAATTGGCGATGCGGTCGATGTGCGCGGCATGTGTCCAGCTTGGATCCTGGCGGCTGTATGAGAACAGCGCCATCAGGAGGAAAACCGTCAGCGCAACCTGCGCCATCCAGCGGATTTCATGAAAAAGATGCGTCACCCGGTTGGGCAACGACGATCCGGCACCAGCAGAGTAGGAAGATTTGGTCGTCATCAAGCCAAGGGGTTGGGCGGCAGACGGGCGGCCTGCCACTCGGCAGGCTCCATTGTAAACACGTATTCGCACGGCTCCGCCACAAAAAGGTGACAAGGCGTGACAAGCCGGCGATCCGGCGGTGATCTTCTGCAAACGGCGCCGGGTTCGCCCCGCGCGATTGGCCGCGATTGGCCCATTATCCGGCCCAAACATGTCCGAATGGGCCTTGAAACGGCGAGATCCTCCCCAAAATGCACTTTAAGGACGCCGCCGGCGCCGCCATCGGACACACCCGCATGCCAGGCATGCGCTATCGCCGCGATTGCGAGGTCCGATGAACGAAACCGGCTCGGCCCCTTATAATGGCGCTTTATACGCGCTGCGTTCCATCCCGTTCAAGGGCCATCGTGCCCCCACGACAGGTCGGCCCGCGTCGCCAGCCCCCACTTCTTTCCGGTGAGTTCATTCATGTCCGCTCCCAAGCACGCAAAAGTCCTGATTCTCGGTTCTGGTCCGGCCGGCTACGCCGCCGCCGTCTATGCCGCGCGCGCCAACCTCAACCCCGTGTTGGTCACCGGCATCGCCCAGGGCGGTCAACTCATGACCACCACCGACGTCGAGAACTGGCCGGGCGACCCGACCGGCGTGCAAGGTCCCGAACTGATGGCCCGCATGCAGGCGCATGCCGAGCATTTCAACACGGAGATCGTGTTCGACCATATCCACACGGCGAAACTCGGCGAGCGTCCGCTGCGCCTGATCGGCGACTCGGGTGAATACACCTGCGACGCCCTGATCATCGCCACCGGCGCCTCGGCGCAATACCTCGGCCTGCCGTCCGAAGAAGCGTTCTCGGGCCGTGGCGTGTCGGCCTGCGCGACCTGCGATGGCTTCTTCTACAAGCAACAAGACGTCTGCGTCGTTGGCGGCGGCAACACCGCCGTCGAGGAAGCGCTTTACCTGTCCAATATTGCGCGCAAGGTCACCCTGATCCACCGCCGCGACAAGTTCCGCGCCGAACCGATCCTGATCGACCGCCTGCTGGACAAGGTCAAGCAGGGCGTCATCGATGTGAAGTACGACAGCGTGCTCGATGAAGTGCTCGGCGACGACTCGGGCGTCACCAGCGTGCGCATCAAGAACGCCAAGACGGGTGCCAGCGAAGACCTGCCGGTCCACGGTGTGTTCATCGCCATCGGCCACAAGCCGAACACCGACATCTTCGCGGGCCAGGTCGAGATGAAGAACGGCTACATCACCACGCACAGCGGCCTGAACGGCAACGCCACGGCCACCAGCGTACCGGGCGTGTTTGCCGCCGGCGATGTGCAGGATCACGTCTATCGCCAGGCCATCACCAGCGCCGGCACGGGCTGCATGGCCGCGCTCGACGCGCAGCGCTACCTGGAAGAAACCATTAACAAGTAAGCCAACGGCCAGCGCCGCGTTCCCGTTGCAAGATGAGCAAGAAGCCCCCCAAGCTGACCCTCGGCGATCTCGCCAGCCTGCGCGAAACACTGGCGCAGGATTCGGCCCGTCGTGAAGCCGAGCGTCTCGAAGCCGCGCGCCGCGCCAAGGCGGCCGCCGCCGACGCCAACATTTTCCGCAACAGTATTGGCGAGATCGCCCCGCTATCATCCAAGGGCGCACAGAACCGCGCCGAGCTGCCGCGCCGCACGCCCGAGCCGGTCGCCCGCCAGACGCAGGAAGATGAAGCCGCCGTCCTGCATGAATCGCTGTCGGACGAATTCGATCCCGAAGCGCTGCTGGAAGCCGACGACCGGCTTTCCTACCGGCGGCCCGGCATCAGCATGGACGCGCTGAACAAACTGCGCCGCGGCGACTGGGTCATCCAGAAACAGCTCGACCTGCACGGCATGCGCCGCGAAGAAGCCCGCGAAGCACTCGCCGCCTTTCTGAACGACGCCGTCAAACGCGGCCTGCGTTGTGTTCGCGTGATTCACGGCAAGGGACTCGGTTCCGTCAACCGGGAGCCGGTGCTGAAGGACAAAGTGCGCGGCTGGCTGGCCCAGAAGAATGAAGTGTTGGCCTATTGCCAGGCACGCGGACAGGACGGCGGGAGCGGTGCGCTGGTCGTATTGCTGCAACCGGCGCAACCGCGCCCGAACCGTTCGCACGACTGACTATACGCTGTCGATCGCCGCGCTGTCGGTGATCGCCGCCCGCCCGCCTGTGTGGGGTGTGCTGTGCGGTGTCAGACGGCCGCTTCGCCTTCCTCGCCCGTCCGGATACGGATGACGCGTTCGACGTCTGTCACGAAGATCTTGCCGTCACCGATCTTGCCCGTACGTGCAGCGCCCAGGATCGCGTCAATGACCTGATCGGCCTGCGACGATGCCACCACGACCTCGATCTTGATCTTCGGCAGGAAGTCGACCACGTACTCCGCGCCACGATACAGCTCGGTATGCCCCTTCTGGCGCCCGAAACCCTTGACTTCCGTGACAGTCAGGCCGGTTACGCCGACTTCGGCGAGCGCCTCGCGAACTTCGTCGAGCTTGAAGGGTTTGATGATGGAAGTTACGCGTTTCATTGTCGCCTCGATATATTTTCTGGATGTTGGGTGGATCGAACGTGACTATTGTAACGGCACCGCCGGCGTCCCGATGTGACACGCCGGCAACCGCTCAGGCATTGACGTCGTCGGGGATCGTGTCGAGCCGGGCCAACCACACGGCCGCTTCGCCGTCGCTCGGGGCGCGCCAGTCGCCGCGCGGCGAAAGCGAGCCGCCCGTGCCGACCTTCGGCGCATTCGGCACGCACGAGCGCTTGAACTGGCTCGTGCGGAAGAACCGGTCGAGGAAAATGCGCAGATTCTTCTTGATGGCCGGCAGGTCGTACTGATTGCACGTAGCGTGCGCGGCATCGGGCCACCGCCCCGCGTCGCGGTCATGCCACGCAGTGTATGCCAGGAAGGCGACCTTCGACGGCGCAAAACCGAAACGCAGGGTGTAGTAAAGATTGAAGTCCTGCAACTCGTACGGCCCGATGAAGTGCTCAGTCTTCTGCTCCGGCGCACCGTTGCCTTTGCCCGGGACCAGTTCGGGGCTGATGTCCGTCTCGAGAATGTCGATCAGCACATTCGATCCGGCGGCCGCCTTGGCCTTCGCCGGCGGTTCCGCGCCGCCGCCCAACTGGCCGGTTTCCGCCACCCAGCGCACCAGATGCGTGATCAGCGTTTTCGGCACGCTGGCATTGACGTTGTAATGCGACATATGGTCGCCCACGCCGTAGGTGCACCAGCCGAGGGCGAGTTCGCTCAAGTCGCCCGTGCCGATCACGATCGCCTGCTTGTGGTTGGCCAGACGGAACAGATGGTTGGTCCGCTCGCCCGCCTGCACATTCTCGAACGTCACGTCGAAGACTTCCTCGCCCGACGCATAGGGATGGCCAAGATCCTTCAACATCTGCATGCAGCTCGGACGGATATCGATTTCCTCGGCAGCACACCCGACCGCCTCCATCAATCGCCGCGCCTGGCGCAGGGTGCGGTCGCTCGTGGCAAAGCCTGGCATCGTATAGGCGAGAATGTTCGTGCGCGGCAGGCCCAGCCGGTCCATCGCCTTCGCGCAGACCAGTAGTGCATGCGTCGAATCCAGGCCGCCCGACACGCCGATCACCACCTTCTTGATGTGACTCGACGACAGCCGCTGCATCAGCGCCTGCACCTGAATGTTGTACACCTCGTGGCAGCGTTCGTCGCGCCGCGCCGGGTCGGCGGGCACATACGGAAAACGCTCGATCGCGCGCTCGAGCGGCAACGCGACATCGCGCGGCAACGGCAGTTCCATGCGCACGACGCGGAACTTCGCAACTTCGTCCGCGTGACGGCGCACGGACTGGCCGAAGGTCGTCTGATGCATGCGTTCGTGCGCGAGGCGCTCGAGATCGACGTCCGCAAAAATAATGTGGGAGGTGTCCAGGAATCGTTCGGACTCAGCCAGAAAATCACCGTTCTCGTAGATGAGCGCCTGTCCGTCCCACGCGAGATCGGTCGACGACTCGCCTTGTCCGGCGGACGAGTAAAGGTAGGCGGCCAGGCAACGGGCCGACTGCTGCGCCACCAACTGGCGCCGGTACGCGGCCTTGCCGACGAGGACGTTTGACGCGGACAGGTTGACGAGCACCGTGGCGCCCGCGAGGGCTGCGAACGACGACGGCGGGATCGGCACCCAGACATCTTCGCAAATTTCGACGTGGAAGCGTAGCAACGGCTGGTCGGCAGCCTCGAAGACAAGCGACGACCCGAACGGCACGGCCTGGCCCAACAGCGTGATCTCGCTGACGGATGTGCAATCGGCAGCGTTGAACTGACGTGCCTCGTAAAACTCGCTGTAGTTCGGCAGATAGCTCTTGGGCACGACCCCGTGGATACGGCCCCCGGCAACCACGACGGCGCAGTTGAAGAGCCGCTGGTCAACGCGCAGCGGCATGCCGACGATCAGCGCCGGCGCCAACTTGCCCGAGGCCGCCACGACCTCGGCCAGCGCCGCCTCGCAGGCATCGAGCAGTGCCCGTTGATGAAACAGGTCTTCGCATGTATAGGCCGACAGGCCCAGTTCGGGAAACGCGACGAGCGCCGCCCCCGCCTTGGCAGCCTGGCGCGCCACGGCGATCGTCTGTTGCGCGTTGTACGCGGGATCGGCGACCCGGCATTGCGGCACGCCCACGGCCACACGCGCGTAGTCGTGGTTGTAGAGATTGAGGAATCGGTTCGTCATGTCGGCGGCTACCTTGTGCATTCGCCCAGGCACCGGGAGATGCGGCCGGCCCGCGCGTCCCGGATTTGCGGAAACGGCTGAACTGGCGCGGCCCGGCGGGCGGTCAGACAGCCAGTATATTACGAGAGCGCCAGTTTCCGCGCGTGCGCGCCTTGCCAGGCCGTTGGCAGGCGCGCCCCGCAGCGCAGGTTTTATATGGCTGCGTTACTATCGGGCGTTGACGGCGGCGTTGCTGCTGCCGCCGGCCTCACGCGCGCCCCCGCTTATCCTTGATTGACCGAATGACCTATCGCACGCAAGTCGTCGAACGGCTCGACGCCCTCGGCCCGGCCGGCAGCGCCGCCTGGGACGCCCTTCTCGCCGCCCAAACCAATCCGACGCCGTTCCTGCGTCATGCCTTCCTGCAGGCACTCGAAGTGACCGGCTGCGTCACGCCCGAGACCGGCTGGGCGCCGCGCCACCTGCTGCTCTGGGACGGCGACACGCTCGCTGGCGCCGCGCCGCTGTACATGAAGGCGCATTCCTATGGGGAGTACGTGTTCGACTGGGCCTGGGCCGACGCCTACCAGCAACATGGACTCGCGTACTACCCCAAGCTCCTGTGCGCCGTGCCGTTCACGCCGGTGGCGGGAGCGCGCCTGCTCGCGCGCGATGATGCCGCGCGCCGGGCGCTCGTCGAGGCAATGATGGCGCTCGCCGCGGCCGAGGAAGTGTCCTCGCTGCACGTGCTGTTCCCAGACGACGCCGACTTCGCGGCGCTGCGCCACGAGGGCATGCTCGCCCGGCGCGGCGTGCAATTTCATTGGCAGAACCCCGGCTATGCCGACTTCGACGCCTTCCTCGCCACGCTCAATCAGAAGAAGCGGAAGAACATCCGCGCGGAACGCCGTACCGTCCGTGAGGCTGGCGTGACCTTCCGGCACGTCGACGGCTTCACCGCGACCGAAGCCGACTGGCGGCACTTCGCGCAGTGCTACCGCACCACGTACCGAGAGCATCACAGCACACCGTACCTGAACCTGAAGTTTTTCCTGAAGCTCGCCGAGACGATGCCCGAAAACCTGTTCCTCGTGATCGGCGAACGGAACGGCCAGGCGATCTCGAGCAGCTTGCTGGTGCATCAGCCCGGACCGGACGGCGGCACGCTGTACGGCCGCTACTGGGGGGCGCTGGAGCGGGTGCCGTGCCTACATTTCGAGACGGCCTACTACCAGCCGCAGGACCTGTGCATCGCGCGCGGCATCGCCCTGTTCGAGGGCGGCGCGCAGGGCGAACACAAGCTATGGCGAGGCTTCCTGCCGATTGTCACGCAATCGGCCCACTGGCTGGCTCATCCGTCGTTCTCCGACGCAGTGGCGCGCTTTCTTGCACGCGAACGCGGTGGCATCGACGCTTACGTGAGCGAACTCAACGACCACGCGCCCTTTCGCCAGGATCTGCCGGACACCGCCGCATCCTGATGCACACGTGAGGCGCCCATGAAAAAACCCGGCAGGGCTCAGCGCCGCTGCCGGGTTTTCGATGTGCCGCTACCGGGCTTAGCCCTTGTAGTTGGCGACGCCGTCGGTGATTTCCTTGTGGGCTTCGTCGATGCCGCCCCAGCCTTCGACCTTGACCCACTTGCCCTTCTCGAGCGCCTTGTATTGCTCGAAGAAATGCTTGATCTGGTCCTTCAGGTAACCCGGCACGTCGTCCAGCGACTGAATGTGTGCCGTCATCGGGCAGATCTTGTCGATCGGCACCACCACCAGCTTCGCGTCGACACCCGACTCGTCGGTCATCTTCAACATGCCGACCGCGCGGCAACGGACGACCGAACCGGCCAGCAGCGGGAACGGCGTGACGACGAGCGCGTCCACGGGGTCGCCGTCGCCGGCCAGCGTACGCGGGATGAAACCGTAGTTTGCCGGATAGCGCATGCCCGTGCCGATGAAACGGTCGACGACCAGCAGGCCGGTTTCCTTGTCAGCTTCGTATTTCACCGGATCGCTTTGCGCCGGGATTTCGATGATGACGTTGAAATCGTTGGGGATGTCCTTGCCCGCCGGCACGTTGTTAAAGCTCATGGTCGACTTCCTGTACTTGTAGAGAAATTTGAACGCGCCGGACCGGCCTCACCCCCGCCCGCACGGGCGCAGGCGGCAAACCAGCCGCGCGAGGGCCTGTTCACGCGCCCTTGACAGGGGCATATTATAGCCGGTTTGTCCTGCCAATCCGTGACGGCCGGGGCTTCGTCCGGCGGTGCACAATCCATGCCACATTGTTCTGCAGATGAGTAATAATGCCCTTCATCCAATCCGGGGCGTGCCCACGCCCTCATCGGGGGATGACAATGCCGGAAGCGCTCCACTTCATCGCCAACCGCTGGGTCGCCTCGGACAAGAGTCCGACGATCCCCGTGCTCGACCCGTCCGACGGCCAGCCGTTCACGAAGCTTGCCCGCGGTGACGCCGCCGACATCCATCACGCCGTCTCGGCTGCGCGAAGCGCGTTCGAAGGCGACTGGGGGCGGCTGTCCGCCGCCGAGCGCGGCCGGATCCTTTACCAGATCGCCAATACCCTTGCCCAGCATCACGAGGCGCTCGCCCAGCTCGAAGCCCGTGACACCGGCAAGCCGCTCAAGCAAGCCCGCGCCGACGCGGCGGCCATCGTCCGGTATTTCGAGTTCTACGCCGGCGCCGCAGACAAGCTGCACGGCGAGTCGCTGCCCTATCAGAACGGCTATACGGTCTTCACCCTGCGCGAGCCGCATGGCGTGACGGGGCACATCATTCCGTGGAACTACCCGCTGCAGATCTTCGGGCGCAGCGTGGCCGCCTCGCTGGCCGCCGGCAACGCCTGCGTGGTCAAACCGGCCGAAGACGCCTGCCTGTCGCTCCTGCGCGTGGCGGAACTCGCAGCCGAGGCCGGCTTGCCGCCGGGCGCGCTCAATCTGGTGACGGGTTACGGCGCGGAAGCCGGCGCGGCGCTCGCGCGGCATCCCGGCATCGATCACCTGTCCTTCACAGGCTCGCCCGCCACCGGCACGCTGATCACGCAGATGGCCGCCGAGCATCACACGCCGGTCACGCTCGAACTCGGCGGCAAGTCGCCGCAGATTGTGTTCGCCGATGCGGATTTCGACGCCCTGGTGCCTGTGGTCATCAACGCCATTGTCCAGAATGCCGGACAGACGTGTTCGGCCGGCAGCCGCCTGCTGGTGCAGCGCGACGCCTATGAGCCCTTGCTCGAACGCCTGGCCGCGGCGTTCTCCGTCTTGCGCGTGGGGCCGGCGAGTGCCGACCTCGATTGCGGGCCGCTCATCAGCGCGCGCCAGCAGCAACGCGTGTGGGATTTCCTGTCCGAGGCGCAACACGACGGCATCCCCCTGATGGCGCACGGAGAAGTCGACCCCGCAGCGCCCGAAGCGGGCTTCTATCAAGCGCCCACTCTTTTGCGCGACGTACCGCCCGAACACCGTCTGGCCCGCGAGGAAGTTTTCGGCCCGGTGTTGGCAGCGATGCCATTTGCCGACGAATCGGAGGCCGTACGCCTGGCCAACGGCACCCTGTACGGCCTCGTGGCCGGCGTCTGGACCCGGGATGGCGGCCGCCAGTTGCGCATGGCGCGCGCGGTGCGGGCCGGGCAGGTGTTCATCAACAACTACGGCGCCGGCGGCGGCGTGGAGTTGCCCTTCGGCGGCATGAAACACTCCGGCCACGGCCGCGAGAAAGGCTTCGAAGCCCTTTACGGCTTCACGACGTTGAAGACGATCGCCATCCGGCACGGATAACACATTCGCGACGACGCCGGCCGTCCCCCGGACGCCGGCGCGATCGCGGCATCCCTCAGGAGACACGCATGCGTTTGCAAGACAAAGTGGCTGTGGTGACAGGCGCCGGTTCCGGTTTCGGCGAAGGCATTGCCAGGACGTTCGCCCGCGAAGGCGCGGCCGTGATCGTCAACGATCTGAACGTCGCCGCTGGCGAGCGCGTGAGCGCCGAGATCGTCGCGGCAGGCGGACAGGCGGTCTTCGTTCATGGCGACGTCTCACGCGAAGGCGACCACGTCACGCTGCTGGAGAATGCCGTGACACATTTCGGCAAGCTCGACATCGTGGTCAACAACGCGGGCACCACTCACCGCAACAAGCCGCTGCTCGAAGTCACCGAGGCGGAGTTCGACCGCGTCTATGCCGTGAACGTCAAAAGCATCTTCTGGAGTGCGCGCGCGATGATGCCGTACTTCCTGCAGCGCGGCGGCGGCGTCATGATCAATATCGCCTCCACGGCCGGCGTGCGCCCTCGCCCCGGGCTTGTCTGGTACAACGGCAGCAAGGGCGCCGTCATCACCGCCAGCAAGGCCATGGCCGCCGAGTTCGGGCCGCACAATATCCGCGTGAACTGCGTCAACCCGGTGATCGGCGATACGGGCCTGACCGCCGAATTCATGGGCGTGCCGGACACCCCCGAGAACCGTCAGAAATTCCTCGCCGGGATTCCGCTCGGGCGCTTCTCCACGCCGCAGGACGTCGCCAACGCTTGCCTCTACCTCGCCTCCGACGACGCCAATTTCATTACCGGCGTCTGCCTCGAAGTGGACGGCGGGCGCTGCATCTGAAGCGCCGTCAGCACAACATAAGAAAAAAACAAGGCACCGGGCACACCGGTGCCCGTCACTGAGGAGAAAAGATGGAACCCATGAGCACCCCCATCGCCGGCATGCCGTCGGCGGCTTTTGAGGCGACCACTTACCGCAAGGTCGGCTGGCGCCTTATCCCGTTTTTGCTGCTGTGCTATGTCGTCGCGTACCTCGACCGCGTGAACGTCGGTTTCGCCAAATTGCAAATGGTGGGCGACCTGAAGTTTTCCGAAACGATTTTCGGCCTCGGTGCGGGCATCTTCTTCATCGGCTATTTCCTGTTCGAAGTCCCGAGCAACGTGATCCTGCACCGTGTGGGCGCGCGCGTGTGGATCGCGCGGATCATGATCTCGTGGGGCATCATCTCGGGCGCCACGTTGTTCGTGACCACGCCGTCGATGTTCTACGTGATGCGCTTCTTGCTGGGCGTGGCCGAAGCGGGCTTCTTCCCGGGCATCATCCTGTACCTCACCTACTGGTATCCGGCATCGCGGCGCGGCCGCATGACCGCCCTGTTCATGACTGCCGTTGCGCTTTCCGGCCTGATCGGCGGACCGATCTCAGGCTGGATCCTCAAGGACCTGAGCGGTGTGCGCGGCCTCGCCGGCTGGCAGTGGATGTTCCTGCTCGAAGCGATTCCTTCGGTCGTGATCGGCATTGCCGTGCTGTTGGTGCTCGATGACCGCATCCGCGACGCGAAGTGGCTCGACGATGAAGAAAAGACGCTGCTCGAACGTAATATTGCGAGCGACGTCGCCCACAAGGAAGACCTGCCGCTGCGGCGCGTATTCTCGAACGGCAAGGTCTGGGTGATGAGCCTGATCTATTTCTCGTTCGTGATCGGCCTGTATGGCGTCGGCTTCTGGCTGCCGACGATCATCAAGGGCACCGGCGTCACGGACCCGCTCACGATCGGCCTGCTCACCGCCATTCCCTATGGTTTCGCGGTCATTGCGATGGTGCTGGTGGGACGCCGCTCCGACCTGAAGGGCGAGCGCCGCTGGCATATCGCCATCCCGGCCTTCATCGGCGCAGCGGGCCTTTTCCTGAGCACGACGTGGAGCCACAACACGCAACTCGCGATGCTCGCGCTGACGTTCGCGACGATGGGGATCATGATCGTGCTGCCGCTCTTCTGGAGCATGCCGACGGCCTTCCTCGGCGGCACCGCGGCGGCGGCCGGCATCGCCATGATCAACTCGCTGGGCAACCTGGCCGGGTTCGTCGGCCCGTATCTGATCGGCTTCCTCAAGGACACCACGCAAAGCACCAACAGCGGCATGTTCCTGCTGACAGCCTTCATGGTGCTGGGCGGTCTGCTGACCTTGATGGTGCCGGCCCGAATCGTGAACCGGTGACGGCGATCAGCGCATGAGGCGCATGCGGCGAAAGGCTCGCGCGCAGTAGCGCAGCCTGCGCTCTGGGCGTAAGATGACACGGGCCGCCCCTTCGGGCGGTCTGTTTTTTTCTCCAGAGTGCCATGCGTCCCAACGACATCAGCGCCCATCCCGGTTCGCCCGGCGCCGCCGGCGCCGCGGCCCTGACGCCCGCCGACGTCAAGTCGATCCTGTCCGGGCTGTTGCTCATCATGTTTCTCGGCTCGCTCGACCAGACGATCGTCGCGCCCGCCCTGCCCACGATCGCCCGCGATCTCGGCAACTTCGACGCGGTGTCGTGGGTCGTCACCGCGTACCTGCTGTCGTCGACCGCGATCACGCCAATTGTCGGCAAACTTTCCGACCTGTTCGGGCGGCGCGGCATTATCGCGATCAGTGTCGCGGTCTTCCTCGTCGGCTCGATCCTGTGCGCCATTGCGCCCACCATGCTGGCCCTTATCGTGGCACGCGGCGTGCAAGGCCTGGGCGGCGGTGGACTCATCGCCCTCTCGAACACCGTGATCGCCGATATCGTCTCGCCGCGCGAGCGCGGACGCTACCAGGGCTACATTTCAGGGATGTTCGCCGTCTCCGGTGTCCTCGGCCCTGTCACCGGCGGCGTGTTTACCGAGTATCTGAACTGGACGCTCATCTTCTGGATCAACCTGCCGCTCGGCCTGCTCGCCATCTATCTGAGCGACCGGGCATTGAAGCACCTGCCCCGGCGCCAGGGGCGTCCGCGCATCGATTACGCCGGCTCGCTGCTGCTTATCGTGGCGACGGTTTGCCTGCTGCTCGCGCTGACGTGGGGCGGTCATCGCTATGCGTGGGTCTCGGCCGAGATCGCAGGGCTGCTTGCCGCGGCCGTGGTCGTCACGGGGCTTTTCCTGCTGCGCCAGCGAACGGCCGCCGAACCGCTGCTGCCGCTTGCCCTGCTGCGGCATCCGGTCTTCCGCATGACGTCGACAATGGCGGTACTCGTCATGATGGTCAACATCAGCATCGGCATCTATGTGCCGCTGTGCCTGCAGATCTACCGCGGCATGTCGGCAAGTACCTCGGGGCTCATGCTGATCCTGCCCCTGCTCGGCATCGTGGCAGGCGCGCTGTCTGCCGGGCGCTATATGCGCAACACCGGCCGTTACAAACTTCCGCCGCGCATCGGCCTGCCATCGGCGTTCGTCGGCCTGGTGGCCATGGCCATCGGCATCGGCTGGCTGCCGCTGGCGGCGATCGGGTTCTGTCTCGCGCTGGTCGGCATCGGTTTCGGGTCGTGCATGCCGGTGATGACGGTCGCGACGCAAAATGCCGTGCCGCCACGCGATATCGGCATCGCCACGGCCAGCCACGCGTTCTTCCGTGCGCTCGGCGGCATGATCGGCGTGGCCATGTTCGGCGCGGTGATCATCGGCTTGCTGCTGGTGGGATCGGACGCGGGCGCCCCGCGTGAACTGGCGGACCTGCTGCGCGCGGGCGGCCCGCCCCCCGCCGTGATCCCGCATTTGCGCGGCGCCTTCGGTGCATTCTTCGGGGGGTGTGCGCTGGTCACCGCGCTAGCGATCGTCGCGCTGGCGCGCCTGCCCGAATTGCCGTTGCGGCAAAGCTCGGCGAACGAGGCCGGCGGCCTCGACTGACGAAATCAGACCAGGGCGCACTCGCGATAGTGGCGGTTCGCGGCGTCCGTCTGACCGAGCCCCTCGAACAATTGCGCCAACGCCAGATGCAGGCGCACCTTGAGCCGGTGGTCGTCGGTATGACGCAAACCGCCTTCGAGGAACGTCTGCGCCTTGCCCCACAACCGCTGGTGCTGGCACAGCTTGCCGAGGGCAAACAGCAGGTCCGGATCGTTCGGATGGCCCGATTGCCACTGTTCTGCCTTCTGGATCAGCGGGAGCGCGTCGCCGCCGGCGCAGTCCGCATAACGGCGCAGCAGGCGTCCATCCCAGTGCTCCGCCAACGACGCTTCGACGATGTCGCGCGCCTCGCGCGGACGATCGAGCGACACCAGCAATTCGGCAGCGACGTCGGCCAGGCGCGGCGACAGGCGCACGTCCGCCGGCAGGCCGCGCCAGCAGGCGAGCAAGGCGTCTGCATCGTGGCGGTGATCACGCAGGATGCCTTCGCTGGCCGTTTGCTTGAGCTTCGCGGCCAACGCCGGATGCAGCGCCTCGCGCTTCTCGAGCACCTTCAGCAGGTTCAGGACTTCCGGCCACTGCTTCAAATGCTGATGCGCGCGCAACGCCACGAGCTGGGCCTGCATGCGGCGCGCGCCCTGGGCGCGCATTTCGGTCAACGCTTCGAGCGCACCCTCCGCGTCGCGCGCGTCGACACGCAACTCCGCTGTCTGCAGCAAACGCGCCTCTTCGAGATTGGTGCCTTGCGCATCGGCCAGCCACGCGTCGCGGCGCGCGAACTCGCGCATCCGGTGCGCCGCGCGCGCGCCGATGATCGACGCGACGCCGCGATTGTCGGCCTGTTCGGCCGCTTCGCGCGCGGCCTTCTCAGCGCGCGTATAACGACCGGCGAACAGGAACGCGACGGCGTCGCGCAACGCGATATTCGCGCGGCGGCTACGCTGCCGGTTGCGATAGGCTGCCACGCGCTCCGGCATCTTGTAGATGTTGCGCAAGATGCGGACGATGACGTACAGCGCCAGGAACAGCAAAAGAATGGCCAGTACAAACAGGTTCAGCGATACATCGATGCGATACGGCGGCACGAGCATCACGACCTGGCCGTGATTGAAGGTGGCCAGCACGGCAAACCCGGCGGCCACGGCGAACAGAAGCGTCAACCAGATCAGTCCCCGCATATGCGGCGCCCCCTTACGGCTTGTTCGTGACTTGCCCGATGGCCGCGAGGCTACCTTCGAGCGTGGGCAATTCGATCTTGCGTGCGCCGGTGTCGACCTGTTCGAGCAGTGTCTTCACGGCAGCGATGCGGCGCGATTTCGTATCGAAATACTTGTCCAGCGCCGTCTGCGCAACGCTCACGTCGCCATGCACGGCCGACGCATTGCGCGCCAGCAACGCAAGCCGTGCGTTGAGCAAGCGCAGCTTCAGGTTCGCCCGCAGGAATGCGCCCTGCTCCGGCGCGACCAGCATGACGTCCGGATCGTCCAGACGGCGCACCTGCACCAACTGCTTGAGGCTGCCCCACATCTCGGCCGACAGGCGATGCCACGCGGCAGCCCAGGCGTTCTTGTCACCGGCGCCGTCGGGGCCGGCCACATCTGCCTTCGGCGCCGCGCGTTGCTCTTCGGCCTGCAATGGCAGCGTGTCGATCATGGCGATAGCTTCGTCGAGCTTGCCGGTGAGTTGCGGCAAGTCGGCCGCCGGCACGGCTTTCAGGCGATCGATGTCCTTGCGCAACGCGTCGCGCACGCCGGCGAACTGCGCCGCTCCGGTGCGCGCCAGCCGTGCGTCCGCCCCTTCGAGCGCAATCAGCGCGCCGCGCACATTGCCGGCGAGCTGCAATTGCTGGTTGGCGCTCGTCACGATCTGCTCGGTTTCCGCCAGCACCCAGTCGTCGCGGTTGTGCGCGAGTTCCTGATACAGCTGCTCGAGCGCGACCTGCTGACTGCGCGAATCGGCGACGCGGCCTTCGAGCGCCGTGAGACGGCTCTGCACGTCACGCAGCGTATCGAGCGCCTGTTCGGTCTTGACCTGCGCCTGCATCAGGGTCGCATCGCCCGTCTGTTGACGCTTGGCGATTTCCTGCTGGGCGCGCTCGATCTTGTTGTTGAGCGTCAGCCCGCCGATGCCGGCCGCGACTGCGACCAGCACGAACAGCAGCCACGGCAACGCCGCGCCGCCGCGCCGCTTCGGCGCGGGCGGGGTCGGCCCGAGGCTTGGATCGAAGCCTGGCCCGAAGTTGGGCTTGCCGTACGACGCTTCGCCGCCGACGGCGGCAGGCCCCGTCGCAGCGGGATTCTGGGAAGACTCGGGAACGCGGTTATCTGTCGTCATGCTTGGCTTGAATGGGGTCCGCCCACGATTGTAGTGCCGCCAACAAGTTGTCGTCGCCGGCGGCGCATTGCGTAATCCTATCAAACCCGGCGGCACGCGCGGCATTCGCGATGCGCGCGTGCGACGTAAAACAGTCAGCGCCGTAGATTCGCGCCTGCGTGGCGGCGTCATATCGCGCGGCCACCAGGCTCGCAAGATGGCGCGTTGCCTCGGAACTCGTCAACACCCATGCGCAGCGCGTAGCGCTTGCCAGCAGGTCGTCGAGCGCCTGCCAGGCGGCATTCCCGGGGGCCGGCGCGCGGCGCGTATAAGCGCTCACCACATCGAGCCGCGCGCCGTGTGCGCGCAGCGTATCGGCCAACAGTTCACGTCCGCCCCCGCCACGGACCAAGAGTACGTGGCGCCCCGCATACGCCGGCAAATCGAGTTGCGCGAGCAGCGATTCGGAGTCGAAGCGCGCCTGCGCCCCCCCCGGTGGCACGATCACCGCGTGCGTGGGCGCGGCAATGCCGGCCTCGGCCAGTGCCGCCGCGCTGCCCGGACCGACCACGGCCACCGGCACACTCGCCGGCCATGCGCGGCCCAGCCGTTGCAGCGTGTGTGTGACGGCGTTCGGGGAAACGAACACGACGAGTGCGTACGCGCACAGATTGGCGAGCGCGTCGTCCAGCGCGCCAAGCTGACCGTCGTCGGACTGCGGCGCGATGTCCAGCAGCGGAAACGTCAGCACATCGATCCCGGATGCGCGCAACGCCGCGGCGAGACCGTCGGCCTGACCGGCGGGGCGCGTCAGGATCGCGCAGGGGCGAATGCCGGGCCGGCGCGTCGTCACGAACGCGTGGCGTCCTGTTCCGCCGCGCGTACGAGCGCCAGCGCGCCGTCGTCGACGAGCCGTTGCGCGACACGGGCGCCGAGCGCTTCGGCGTCGCCGGAGCTGACCACGGCCGCCGTCTCGCTGGCCGCCAGCGTGCGGCTGCCGTCGATCGCGGCAACGAACGCGCGCAGCGTCAGTTGCGCCCCTTCGAACTGCGCGAACGCTGCCAGCGGCACTTGGCACGAACCGCCGAGCGCACGCGAGACGGCGCGCTCGGCCGTCACGGCCAGCGCCGAAGCGACGTGATGCAGGGGCGCCAGCCAGGCCGCCAGTTCCGGCCGGCCGGCACGGATCTCGATACCCAGCGCACCCTGGCCGGCGGCCGGCAGGCTCGCCTCGGGCGGCAACACCGCGCGGATGCGCGGCGCAAGTCCCAGACGCTTGAGACCGGCGGCCGCGAGAATGATCGCCGCGAAATCGCCGCGATCGAGCTTGGCCAGGCGCGTGTCGAGGTTCCCGCGCAACGGCGCCACCTTCAGGTGCGGATAACGGGCACGCAGACTCATTTCCCGGCGCAGGCTCGAGGTACCGACCACGGCGCCCGCAGGCAGCGCGTCGAGACTGTCGTAGTCGTTACAGACGAACGCATCGCACGGATCCTCGCGCTCGAGGATCGCGCCGAGCGCGAAACCGTCGGGCAACTGCATTGGCACGTCCTTGAGCGAATGCACAGCCAGATCGGCCCGCCCGTCGGCCAGCGCAAGCTCGAGTTCCTTGACGAAAAGGCCCTTCCCGCCGACCTTCGCGAGCGACCGGTCGAGAATCTGATCGCCGCGCGTCGTCATTCCGAGAATACGGACGTCACACTGCGGATATAATTTGTGCAGCGCGTCACGCACGTGTTCGGCCTGCCACATCGCCAACCGGCTCTCGCGCGAGGCAATGACTAGTGTTTCAGGAGCAGCGAAGTTCATCAGCAACCGCGTGAATACCAAAAGAAAATGGTAACACGCTTGCCGGTTCAGTCGTTCTGGCCGGCCATGAGAGGAGCGTCATGAAGAGCAGCGCAACGGCAGGCGCAACGGTACTGCGCCCCACGAATTCCTCCGCAACCACGGTCGCCGGCAGCGCCGCCGCGCGCCGGGGCCGGGATGACAAAGACGCGCCCTTGCGGGAGGACATACGCTTCCTCGGCCGTCTGCTGGGCGAAGTCTTGCGCGAACAGCAGGGCAGCGAGATCTTCGACATCGTCGAGACCATCCGCCAGAACGCGGTCCGGTTTCACCGGGAAGGCGACGCCGCCGCCGCCGAAGCGCTCGATGCGCAGCTCAATGGCCTCACGCGCGAACAGTCGATTTCCGTCGTGCGCGCGTTCAGCTACTTCTCGCACCTCGCCAATATCGCGGAAGACCGCCACCATAATCGCCGCCGCCGCGTACACGCGCTGGCCGGCAGCAAGCCGAAGGCCGGCAGCCTCGCGTGCGCCCTGCAAAGCCTCGTTGCCGCCGACCGCGCCGATCCGGCCACGCTGCGGGCGTTCTTCTCGAGCGCGCTGATCGTGCCGGTGCTGACCGCGCACCCGACGGAAGTGCAACGCAAGAGCATTCTCGACGCGGAGCGCGAAATCGCCCGCCTGCTCGCCGAGCGCGACCTGCCGCTGACCGCTCGCGAGCTCGCGCAGAACACCGAGTTGATGCGCGCGCACGTCACGTCGCTGTGGATGACCCGCATGCTGCGCAGTTCGCGCCTGACGGTCGCCGACGAAATCGAAAACGCGCTGTCGTACTACCGCAGCACGTTCCTCACCGAAATCCCCGCGCTGTATGCCGACATCGGCGCCGAACTCTCGGCGGTGGCGCCCGACCTGCGTGCGCAGACGCTCGCGCCGTTCCTGCAGATGGGCAGCTGGATCGGCGGCGACCGCGATGGCAATCCGAACGTCACCGCACCGACGCTGACGCTCGCCATCACGCGCCAGGCGACCGAAATTTTTGCGTACTACCTCGACGAAGTGCACGCGCTCGGCGCCGAATTGTCCGTCTCCCACTTGCTCGCGGGGGCTAGCGACGCCCTGCTGACGCTGGCACAGCGCTCGCCCGACGACTCGCCGCACCGCGCGGACGAACCGTATCGCCGCGCGCTGATCGGCATCTACGCGCGCCTGGCGGCCACGTCGCAAGCCTGGGTCGGACATGTGCCGCACCGCGTGGCGGTCGGCCCGGCGCCGGCGTATCACAATGCCAGCGAGTTCGTCTCCGACCTGAACACGGTCGTCGCGTCGCTGACCGCGCATCACGGCGCGGCGCTCGTCAAGCAGCGGCTCGGACCGCTGGTGCGCGCGGCGGAAGTGTTCGGCTTCCACCTGGCCAGCATCGACCTGCGCCAGAGCTCCGACATTCATGAAGCCGTCGTCGCCGAACTGTTCGAGAAAGCCGGCGTCGTGGACGATTACGCGTCGCTTTCCGAGGACAGGAAGCTTGCGCTGTTGCTGGCGGAACTGCGCCAGCCGCGCCCGCTGTTCTCGCCGTACCTGGACTATTCGCAACGTACCCTCGACGAACTCGCCGTGTTCACCGCCGCACGCGAGATTCGCGCCCGCTTTGGCGGACGCGCCGTACGCAACTACATCATATCGCACACCGAAACGGTCAGCGATCTGGTGGAAGTCATGCTGCTGCAAAAGGAAACGGGCCTCTTCGACGGCGCACTCGGCGACATCAAGCATCCGGCGAAGCTCGGCATCATGGTCATCCCGCTGTTCGAGACGATCGCCGACTTGCGCAACGCGCCGGTCATCATGCGTGAATGGCTCGACGTGCCCGGCATGGACGCCGTCGTCACGCAACAGGGCGGCGAGCAGGAAGTCATGCTCGGTTACTCCGACAGCAACAAGGACGGCGGCTTCCTGACATCCAACTGGGAGCTCTACAAGGCGGAGCTTGCGCTGGTGCATCTTTTCGACGAGAAGCGCATTCGCCTGCGCCTGTTCCACGGCCGCGGCGGCACGGTCGGCCGAGGCGGCGGTCCGACCTATCAGGCCATCCTGTCGCAACCGCCGGGCACGGTCAACGGCCAGATCCGTCTGACAGAACAGGGCGAAATCATCGCCAGCAAGTTCGCCAACGCCGAGATCGGCCGGCGCAATCTGGAGACGATCGTGGCGGCCACGCTCGAAGCCACGCTGCTGCCGAGCCGCAATCAGCCGCCGAAGCTCGCGGCGTACGAGCAGGTCATGCAGGCGCTGTCCGATTCTGCGTTCTCCGCTTACCGCGCGCTGGTGTACGAAACACCGGGCTTCACCGACTATTTCTTCGCGGCCACGCCGATCGCGGAGATCGCCGAGCTCAATATCGGCTCGCGCCCGGCATCGCGCAAATTCTCCGACCCGAAGCACCGCCGCATCGAAGATCTGCGCGCGATTCCGTGGGGTTTCTCGTGGGGCCAGTGCCGCTTGCTGCTGACCGGCTGGTTTGGCTTCGGCAGCGCGGTCTCGGCCTACCTGGGCGGCGCGAAAACCGCGGCGGATCGCGAGAAGCGTCTGGCGCTGCTGCAGCAGATGCACAAGCGCTGGCCGTTCTTCTCGAACCTGTTGTCGAACATGGACATGGTGCTCGCGAAGACGGACCTCGCCGTCGCCTCGCGCTACGCGGAACTGGTGGCGGACGAAGCGCTGCGTCAGCGCGTGTTCGATCACATCGTGCGCGAGTGGGAGAGCACGACGCAAGCGCTCGGGCAGATTACCGGGCACGATGAGCGCCTGGCCGACAATCCGCTCCTGGCGCGTTCGATCAAGAACCGTTTCCCGTATCTGGATCCGCTCAATCACTTGCAGGTCGAGCTGCTGCGGCGTCACCGAACGGGCACGACCGACGAGCGCGCGCGGCGCGGGATTCACCTGTCGATCAACGGCATCGCGGCCGGCTTGCGCAATACCGGCTGATCCGGCGGAGCACGGCATCGTTGCATGACGGCGGGCGCGGCACATGCAGTGCCGCGGCCCGCTGCCGGCGGCGTAGGGCTAACTCAGCCCACAAACGCGCCCGGCACGGAGTCTTCACCGAGTACATTCAGCAGAATCGCCCAGTGCATGCTCTCGTCCCCGAGAATGCTCGCGGCGGCCTTCGACAAATCCCTGTTGTGGAACATGGGCACGGCGCCGAGATACGCGCCGGTCGCCCCTTTTTCCAGGCCGGCGGCGAAGCGCAGGACATCGGCTTGCGTCTTGAGTTGCGCGACGGGAAACTGATACTCCGCTGCTGCCTTGGCCGCAACCGGTTTCCCGCCCATCTTGTGCACCGCGCCGGCGAGCGCGTCGACATGGGCCTTGTGATGCCCTTGAAACTTCACGGCGACATCCAGCACCGGCTTTTGCAGCAAACCGCTCTCCGCACCCACCTGATAGGCGGCGATGGCTTGATATTCCAGTCCGATCGCAGTGTTGAGAATCGCAATGTCTTCGGTTTCGCTCTTCGACATCGTCGCGCCCCAGGCACCGCCACTGCGGCCCAGACTGACGGCCGCCAGCGCGCCCAGCGTCATGAGGCCCTGCGCGCGCAGGAATCCCCGGCGCGCCAACGTGGGGGCGTCATACGCATCTTGCGGGAGGCGGTCGGCGGACGAGACGGAATCGTTGTGTTCTTGCATGATGAGGCTCCTTTGGGGACCGGGCGTGATGCCCGTAACCCAGATACGAGCCTGCGCGTGCGCCGGATGCATGACGGTCAACATTTTGTCCGGATGACCGCCATTCGCTGGACAGATTGAGATTCCGCCCAACGACAGCCTCGGGCGTTCGCGCTAACATTCGGCTGACGTCGATTCGGCGCGACGCGTGCCGCCGTGACTTAGCGAGACTCCATGAGGCCTTTTGTGTTCCTTGCTCATCGTGTCGGGCGCCTGGCCTGCCTGAGTGTTCTGGCTGCGGGATATTCATGTGTCGCCCAGGCGGCATCCGATGCGACGGCGGCCGCCCAGCCCGCACCGCGCGGGGTTCGCACCATTGCGGCGCAGGCCGCGCAAGCCGCCGGGGGCTATCGCGCGGCAGCCTTGCCCGCGACGCCCCGGGATCCCGCCGGCGTCCGGCCGGCGGCAGCGGCCGACCCGGTGGTCGACCCGTTGCTGCAAGGCGTGCTCGAGCGCCTGGCGATCGGCGAAGCCGTCGCGCGGTCGAAGTTTGATACGGGCAAGCCCGTGCAGGACACGCCGCGCGAACAGGCGTTGCTCGATGCCGTGGCCAGGCAGGCGCCGCAATATGGCGTGACCGGGGCGCAAGCGCGCACATTCTTCCGCGCGCAGATCGAGGCGGGCAAAGTCGTGCAGACGGCGTTGCTGGCCCGCTGGCAGCGTCAAGGCGGTGCGCCGGGCAAGGCGGTGGATCTCGGCGCCACCCTGCGGCCGCGTCTCGATGCGCTGTCGGGCGAGCTGCTGCAAAATCTCGGACGTGTCTGTGCGCTGCCGGCCGGCTCGGCGCGCCAGGCCCGCATCCTTCAAGCGCGCGAGCGGCTGGCGCAGGCCCGCAAGCTGGGCGCGCTGCAGCGGGCGGCGTTCGATCAAGCCACGTCCGGGCTGTGCGCGGCGTCGGCAAAGCGGGGCATGACGCTGGCATTGCTATAATCAGGGTCTCGCGGCCCGCGTCTTGCGGTTTTTGACGCGCCCGACCGATTTCCCTAGTGCAGCCACGACAATGACATCCCAATTCTCCAAGAAGGGCGAAGCCTGGTCGGCCCGCTTCTCCGAACCTGTCTCCGATCTCGTCAAGCGTTATACGGCCTCGGTGTTCTTCGACAAGCGCCTGGCCCTGTTCGACATCGAAGGATCGCTCGCGCATGCCGACATGCTGGCGGCGCAGGGCATCATCGGCGCGCAGGATCTGGCCGACATCCAGCGCGGCATGACGCAGATCCGCGGTGAAATCGAGCGCGGCGAGTTCGACTGGCAACTCGACCTGGAAGACGTCCACCTGAATATCGAAGCCCGCCTGACGTCGCTGATCGGCGACGCGGGCAAGCGCCTGCATACCGGCCGTTCGCGCAACGACCAGGTCGCGACCGACATCCGTCTGTGGCTGCGCAGCGAAATCGACCAGATCGGTGCGCTGCTCGGCAATCTGCGTCGTGCGCTGCTCGACCTGGCCGCGCAACACAGCGCCACGATCCTGCCCGGGTTCACCCACCTGCAGGTGGCACAACCGGTCACGTTCGGCCATCACCTGCTCGCCTACGTCGAGATGTTTTCGCGTGATGCCGAGCGCATGGTCGACTTGCGCCGCCGCGTGAACCGTCTGCCGTTGGGCGCCGCCGCGCTGGCCGGCACCAGCTATCCGATCGACCGCGAACGCGTTGCCAAGACGCTCGGTTTCGACGAAGTCTGCAGCAATTCGCTCGACGCGGTGTCGGACCGTGATTTCGCCATTGAATTCTGCGCCGCAGCCGCGCTCGTCATGACGCACGTCTCGCGCTTCTCGGAAGAGCTGGTCCTCTGGATGAGCCCGCGCGTCGGCTTCATCGACCTTGCCGACCGTTTCTGCACCGGCAGCTCGATCATGCCGCAGAAGAAGAACCCGGACGTTCCCGAACTCGCGCGTGGCAAGACCGGCCGCGTCAATGGCCACCTGATCGCCCTGCTGACCCTGATGAAAGGCCAGCCGCTCGCGTACAACAAGGACAATCAGGAAGACAAGGAGCCGCTGTTCGACACGGTCGATACCGTTGTCGATACGCTGCGCATCTTCGCAGACATGGTGCCTGGCATCTCGGTGCGCGCCGAAGCCATGCGCAACGCTGCGCTGCAAGGCTTCTCGACCGCGACCGATCTGGCCGACTATCTCGTCAAGAAGGGCCTGCCGTTCCGCGATGCCCACGAAGCCGTGGCGCATGCGGTGCGCATCTGCTCGGATCGCGGCATCGACCTCGCCGATTTGTCGCTCGCCGAGTTGCAGGCGTTTTCACCGCTCGTCACCGATGACGTGTTCGGCTTCCTGACGCTGGAGGGCTCGGTGGCCAGCCGCAACCACATCGGCGGCACGGCGCCGGCGCAAGTCGAACGCGCCATCGCTGCTGCACGCGCCAAGCTGCCGCCACAATAACCCGCTCACGGGCAGGTGCGACGAAGAAAAAAGGGCCGCTCATTGAACGGCCCTTTTGCCATGCCCTGTTGCGTACGGCCGCAGCGCTCAGTCGCGCACGCAGTCCACGAAATACTCGGGACGGCCGTCGATTTCCTCGACGACGAGGCCATGGACATCCGTGTGGAAGCCCGGGAATCGCTCGTTGAAATCGCGGGCGAAGCGCAGGTACTGCACGATGGCGGCATTGAAGATCTCGCCGGGGATAAGCAGCGGAATGCCCGGCGGATACGGCGTGAGCAGCACGCTGGTCACACGGCCTTCAAGTTCGTCGATGGGCACGCGGTCGATATGGCGATGCGCGAGCTTGGAGAACGCGTCCGTCGGCTTCATGGCCGGCTGCATGTCCGTCAGGTACATCTCGGTCGTCACGCGTGCCACGTCGTTGGCCTTGTACACGCTGTGGATCTGATCGCACAGATCGCGCAGGCCGATACGCTCGTAGCGCGGGAATTGCTGCACGAACTCCGGCAGTACGCGCCACAGCGGCCGGTTGTGGTCGTAATCGTCCTTGAACTGCTGCAGCTCGGTGACCATCGAGTTCCAGCGGCCCTTGGTGATGCCGATCGTGAACATGATGAAGAACGAGTACAGCCCCGTCTTCTCGACAATGATGCCGTGTTCCGCGAGGTATTTCGTGACGATCGCGGCGGGAATTCCCGACTCGCCGAATTCGCCGTCGACGTCGAGGCCCGGGGTGATGATCGTGGCCTTGATCGGATCGAGCATGTTGAAGCCTTCGGCCAGCGCGCCGAAGCCATGCCAGCGTTCATTGGCGCGCAGCACCCAGTCTTCGCGCTCGCCGATGCCTTCGTCCGACAGATGCTCGGGGCCCCACACCGAGAACCACCACGAATCGCCGTACTCCTTGTCCACCTTGCGCATGGCGCGGCGGAAGTCGATGGCTTCGAGAATCGATTCCTCGACCAGCGCGGTGCCGCCCGGCGGCTCCATCATCGCGGCGGCCACGTCGCACGATGCGATGATCGCGTACTGCGGCGACGTCGACGTGTGCATCAGATACGCCTCGTTGAAGCGGTGCGTGTCGAACTTGCCGGCTTCCGAATCCTGCACCACGATCTGCGAGGCCTGCGAGATTCCGGCGAGCAGCTTGTGGGTGGAGTGCGTGGCGTAGACGATCGCTTCGGACGAGCGCGGACGGCCCTCGCCGATGGCGTGCATGTCGCGGTAAAACTCGTGGAAGGTCGCGTGCGGCAGCCAGGCTTCGTCGAAATGCAACGTGTCGATCGTGTTGCCGAGCATGTCCTTGATCATCTCGACGTTGTAGACAACGCCGTCGTAAGTGCTTTGCGTGATCGTGAGAATGCGCGGCTTTGCATCCGGATTGCGCGCCAGCGCTTCGCGGGCGAACGGATTCGCTTCGATCTTGCGGCGGATGCTCTCCGGCTCGAACTCCGACTTCGGAATCGGCCCAATAATACCGAGGTGATTGCGCGTGGGCGTAAGAAACACGGGCACCGCGCCGGTCATCGTGATCGCGTGCAGGATCGACTTGTGGCAGTTGCGGTCGACCACGACGATGTCGCCCGGCGCCACGGTGGCGTGCCACACGATCTTGTTCGAGGTCGACGTACCGTTCGTCACGAAGAACAGGTGATCGGCGCTGAAGATACGCGCAGCGTTGCGCTCGGAAGCGGCGACGGGACCATTGTGGTCAAGCAATTGGCCGAGTTCTTCCACGGCGTTGCAGACGTCGGCGCGCAGCATGTTCTCGCCGAAGAACTGGTGGAACATCTGCCCCACGGGGCTCTTCAGGAAGGCGACGCCGCCCGAGTGTCCGGGGCAGTGCCACGAGTACGAACCGTCGGCTGCGTAGTGCGTGAGCGCGCGGAAGAACGGCGGCGGCAGCGAGTCGAGATACGAACGCGCTTCGCGGATGATATGTCGCGCCACGAACTCGGGCGTATCCTCGAACATGTGGATGAACCCGTGCAGTTCGCGCAGGATATCGTTCGGGATATGGCGCGAGGTGCGGGTCTCGCCATACAGGAAGATGGGAATGTCCGGATTACGGCGGCGGACTTCCTCGACGAAGGCGCGCAGGTTGATGATGGCGAGCGCAAGCTCACCCTCGCCCTCGCCCCCGGATTCGCTGCTGAAGGTACCGAATTCGTCGTCGTCGATGGACAGGATGAAGCTCGACGCACGGCTCGCCTGCTGGGCGAACGAGGTCAGATCGCCGTAGCTGGTCAGGCCGAGCACTTCCATGCCCTCGGCTTCGATGGCCTCCGCCAACGAGCGGATCCCGGACCCGGAAATGTTTTCTGAGCGGAAATCCTCGTCGATGATGACGATCGGAAAACGGAATTTCATTGGCGTTCCTTCAAAGAAACGAGCCACACGCCGGATAGACGGTGGCTCATTGGGGGCGATGCGTGCGCATTCACCTGGGGCGGGTGGCCAGGGGCGCGCTAGGTCTTGGGCAGCGTGACGCCACGCTGTCCCTGATATTTGCCGCCGCGATCCTTGTACGAGGTCTCGCAGACTTCGTCGGACTCGAAAAACAGCACCTGCGCCACGCCTTCATTGGCGTAGATCTTGGCCGGCAACGGCGTGGTATTGGAGAACTCCAGGGTCACGTAGCCCTCCCATTCGGGTTCGAACGGCGTCACGTTGACGATGATGCCGCAACGCGCATACGTCGACTTGCCCAGGCAGACGGTCAGGACGTTCCGGGGAATGCGGAAGTACTCGACCGTGCGCGCGAGCGCGAACGAATTGGGCGGAATGATACAGACATCGCCTGAAAAATCGACGAAAGATTTCTCGTCGAAGTTCTTCGGGTCGACAATGGTCGAGTTGATGTTCGTGAAAATCTTGAATTCGGCGGCGCAGCGGATGTCGTAGCCATAGCTCGACGTGCCGAAGCTGACGATTTTTTGCCCGTCCTGCGAGGCTCGGACCTGCTTGGGCTCGAAGGGCTCGATCATGCCGTGCTCTTCGGCCATCCGCCGGATCCATTTATCGGACTTGATGGTCATATTGCGCCTGAATTCCGTGGTGCGTGGAAAGAAGGCGACATTTTACGCGATTGTTGCGGTGCGGGGCGGAAAGTGCTCCGGCCCCGCCCGCGCCTCAGGTGTTCTGCACCACGATCGACGGGAACTTGCTGCTCATGTCCTTCGCCTTCGACGCAATCTTGACCGCCATCTGGCGCGCAATGGCGCGGTAGCGCTCGGCCACCTTGCCGTCCGGCTCGGCCGCCACGCTCGGCACGCCCGCGTCGGCATGCACGCGAATGCTCATCTCCAGCGGCAACTTGCCCAGCAGATCGATACCGAAGTCGTGGCACATGCGCTCGCCGCCGCCCACGCCGAAAATCGGCTCCTCGTGGCCGCAGTTCGAGCAGATATGTACGCTCATGTTCTCGACCAGACCGAGAATCGGCACACCGACCTTCTCGAACATCTTCACGCCCTTGCGCGCGTCCAGCAACGCCAGATCCTGCGGCGTCGTGACAATCACCGCGCCGGTAACCGGCACCTTTTGCGCCAGCGTCAGCTGGACGTCGCCCGTGCCCGGCGGCATATCCACGATCAGATAGTCGAGGTCCTGCCAGTTCGTCTGGTTCAGCAATTGCTCGAGCGCCTGCGTCACCATCGGGCCGCGCCATACCATGGGGTTATCGGGCTCGATCAGGAAACCGATGGAACTCGCTTGCAGGCCGTGACCGATCATCGGCTCCAGCGTCTTGCCGTCCTTCGATTGCGGCTTGCCGTGGATACCGAGCAAGGTCGGCAACGACGGGCCGTAGATGTCGGCGTCCAGGATGCCGACGCGCGCACCTTCGTCAGCCAGCGCCAGCGCCAGATTAACCGCCGTGGTGCTCTTGCCCACGCCGCCCTTGCCCGAGGCCACGGCCACGATGTTCTTCACGCCCGGCAGCAGCTTCACGCCGCGCTGGACGGCATGGGCGACGATCTTCTGGCCCACCTGCACGATCACCTGTTCGACGCCCGGCAGCGTCGACACGGCCGCGACGATGCGCTCGCGCATGGCCTCGAATTGGCTCTTCGCGGGATAGCCGAACTCGATCTCGATGCCGACGTGGCCATTGTCGGCCGCCACCTGCTTGACATACTTGCCGCCGATCAGGTCGAGCCCGGTATCGGGGTCGACGATGCCGCGCAATACGTCGTTGATGCTTTCAACGTTCATCTCGGTCTCTCTCACATGTCCTGTCTCGCTGCCGCAAATCAAAATGCGCAGCAGCGCTAACAACTTGTAACAAACGTGGCGCACAGACTCGTCTACGATTCAAGCGCACGTGCTTTCGGGGAACTCCTCGCTGGAACTCCGGTCCCTTGCCTGCTGCCAGTACTCGGCAGTATTGTAAGAGGTAGTGCGCCGGCGCGATCAATAGCCCTGCCCGGCGCGCGTGCTTCGAGGCGGTTTCCACGCATGTCACACCACACAGCAAGTTAATCGATAAGGAGCCTTCCATGGACAAGAATACTCTTCGCGTATCCGCCGTCGTCGTCGCCGCCGCCGCACTGCTGGCCGGCTGCCAGACGCAGCAGGGCACCAACACGGCCGTCGGCACGGGCGTTGGCGCCGCGGTTGGCGCGGGGCTGGGCAACCTGATCGGCGGCAACACCACCGGCACGTTGGTCGGCGCCGCCGTCGGCGCGGCGGCAGGCGGTGCGGCCGGCTACAACTGGTCGGCCATCAAGGGCAAGCTGACCGGCGCGACGCAAGGCACGGGCACGCAGATCTCGGAACAACCCGACGGCTCGCTGAAGGTCAATATCCCGAGCTCCGTGTCATTCGCCACCAACAGCGCCACGATCGCGCCGAACTTCCGCAGCGTGCTCGACCAGGTCGCCCAGACGCTCAACCAGAGCCCTGAAGTCACGGCCGCGGTCGTGGGCCACACGGACAGCACCGGAAGCATGCAGTTGAACATGAATCTGTCGCGCGCGCGCGCCGAAAGCGTGGCCAACTATCTGGGTGACCACGGGGTGGCCCGTCAACGCCTGTCCGCCGAAGGCCGTGGCCCGAACCAGCCGGTCGCGGACAACGGCACGGAAGCCGGCCGCGCGCAAAACCGCCGCGTGGAGATTTATTTGCGCGCTGCGCAAGCAGCACCGCGCGGCTAAGCATGCTGCGCCGCACAATGAATCGTTTGAACTTATCCTGCGCGGGCGCCTCAGACCTCACGGAAGCGCCGTCCCGGCTTCCATCTCCTCTTTGTTTTTGACGTTTAGTGTGCCTAGTTCAGCCGGAGCCATGGTTCCGGCTTTTTTTTGCCCGTTATCCGCGTGAACAGGCACGAAAGCGGGGCGCGCCGCCCGCCCGAGCCCCGCGCCTGCTAAAATCACTGCTTGCGTCACTGACGTCCACTCCCTTCTTCACCCAACCCATACGACATGTCCCGCCGCATTCTTGTCACTTCCGCACTGCCGTACGCCAATGGCCAGATCCACATCGGCCACCTGGTGGAATACATCCAGACCGATATTTGGGTGCGGTTCATGCGAATGCAGGGGCATGAGGTGTACTACGTCGGTGCCGACGACACGCACGGTACGCCGGTCATGCTGCGTGCGGAGAAGGAAGGCATCACGCCCAAGCAGCTGATCGACCGCGTCTGGCTCGAGCACAAACGCGATTTCGACAGCTTCGGCATTTCGTTCGATAACTATTATTCGACCGATTCCGACGAAAACCGCGTGCTTTCCGAGCAGATTTACCTGGCGCTGCAAGCCGAGGGCCTGATCGAGGCGCGGGACATCGAACAAGCCTACGACCCGGTCAAGGAAATGTTCCTGCCGGACCGTTTCATCAAGGGCGAGTGCCCGAAGTGCGGCGCCAAGGACCAATACGGTGATTCCTGCGAAGTCTGCGGCTCGACCTACTTGCCGACGGAGCTGATCAATCCGTATTCGGTCGTGTCCGGTGCGACGCCTGTGCGCAAGACTTCGACGCACTATTTCTTCAAATTGTCGGACCCGCGCTGCGAACAGTTCCTGCGCCGGTGGGTCGCGGGCCTCGCCCAGCCCGAAGCTGCCAACAAGATGAAGGAATGGCTCGGCAATGGCGACGAGGCCGACGGCGGCTCGACGCTGGCCGATTGGGACATTTCGCGCGATGCGCCGTATTTCGGCTTCGAGATCCCGGGCGCACCCGGCAAGTATTTCTACGTCTGGCTCGATGCGCCGGTCGGCTATTACGCCAGTTTCAAGAATCTTTGCGAGCAGAAAGGCTTGAATTTCGAGGAATGGGTCAAGCCGGGGACGAACACCGAGCAGTTCCACTTCATCGGCAAGGACATCCTGTACTTCCACACGCTGTTCTGGCCCGCCATGCTCGAGTTCTCGGGCCATCGCACGCCGACCAACGTGTTCGCGCACGGCTTCCTGACCGTCGACGGCCAGAAGATGTCGAAGTCGCGCGGGACTTTCATCACGGCACAAAGCTTCATCGATTCGGGCCTGAATCCGGAATGGCTGCGCTATTACATCGGCGCGAAACTCAACAGCACGATGGAAGACATCGACCTGAACCTCGATGATTTCGTCGCGCGCGTGAACAGCGACCTGGTCGGCAAGTACGTCAACATTGCCAGCCGCGCGGCCGGCTTCCTGCTCAAGCGCTTCGAGGGCCGGATCTCCCCTGCCGCGATGTCGCTGCCGCTGCTGGTGGAGCTGCGTGCCGCCGCGCCGCAGATCGCCAGCCTGTTCGAGGCCCGCGAGTACGGCAAGGCGTTGCGCCACGTGATGGAGCTGGCGGACACCGTCAATGGTTACGTCGACACGGTCAAGCCCTGGGATCTCGCGAAGGACCCGGCCAACGCCGCGGCCCTGCACGAGGCATGCAGCGTTTGCCTGGAGGCATTCCGCCTGCTCACGCTGTACCTCAAGCCGGTGCTGCCGGGTACGGCCGAAGCGGTCGAGCGCTTCCTGAACATCGCGCCGCTGACGTGGCTGGACGTGGCCTCGCCGCTCTCCGAAGCCCATCCGGTGGCCGCCTACAAACACCTGATGACGCGCGTCGAGGGCAAGCAGATCGAAGCGATGCTCGCCGCGAACCGCGATTCGCTGCAGGCCGCCCCGCCCGCAGCTGCCGCCGACGCAAAGGGCAAAGCCGCGGCCGCAGCCAGGACGGCGGCTGTGCCTGCCGCTGATGTCGGCGACGGGTTCATCAGCATCGACGATTTCGCGAAGATCGATTTGCGTATCGCGCGTATCGTGGATTGCCAGCCAGTCGTGGGTTCCGACAAGCTGCTGCAACTGACGCTCGATGTCGGCGAAGAGAAAACCCGCAACGTGTTCTCGGGCATCAAGTCGGCCTATGCGCCTGAGCAGCTGGTCGGCAAGCTGACGGTGATGGTCGCCAACCTCGCGCCGCGCAAAATGAAGTTCGGGCTGTCAGAAGGCATGGTGCTCGCCGCCTCCGCCAAAGACGAAAAGGCCGAGCCGGGCATCTACATCCTCGAGCCCAACAGCGGCGCGAAGCCGGGCATGCGAGTGAAGTAAGCCCGCCGGGGCGGCGTGGGTGCCGCCCCGGGCCGATGGATCAGGGGCGCTCGCCCGCCGGATCAGGCGCGCGGGAGGTCGTGACGATGCGGCCGTCCGGCCCGAAATGCGCATTGAACAGCGCGCTGGTGTTCACGCCGTCTTCCAGCCAGCGCCAGCTCCAGACTTCTTCGCGCTTCAAGCGGTATTCCGCGACTGAGGTCGGCTTGCCGAGAAGGCGCCGCACGTCATCCTTCGTCATCCCGGGCCGCACTTGCTGGAAATTCTGGTCGGTCAGCGCCTGCGAGACGGCGCGCAACTTGCCGTCCGGGCCGATATCGACCATATAGGTCCGCAAGCCGCCCGGGCTGCGCGGATATTCAAGCCGGCGCGAGCCGTCCTCGTTCTCCCACACGATTTCGGGCTTGCCCATCTGGCCGCGGATGTCCGCTTCCGTCGACTCGCCGGGTTTCAAGTCCTTCAACATCAAATTGTCGGGCTTGACCGCATTGACCGCGTCGCGCGCCTGTTGGCGCACCTTGTCGATCTGCTGCTGGTCGCAGCCGAACAGCGCGAGCAGACTGGCAAACAGACCCATGGCGACTCCTTTGCTCAACGTTGTGGATAGCGGCATTGTGGACTCCTGCA
Source organism: Pandoraea terrae (assembly GCF_902459695.1). Taxonomy (GTDB): domain Bacteria; phylum Pseudomonadota; class Gammaproteobacteria; order Burkholderiales; family Burkholderiaceae; genus Pandoraea; species Pandoraea terrae. Next base: position 244,740 of record NZ_CABPRZ010000001.1, on the reverse strand, counting down.
TATCGGGGCGTGGCGGGTGGCCACAGTGTACGACGACCACCGCGGCATTGGCATGCCGCGACAGCCGGCGCTCAATCAAAACGGCGGTTGAACAGGACGTCAAACCCGTTCAGCGAGCCGGCGCGCAGCACCAACTGCCAGCGGCGCGACGCCTGCCACGTCAATTTGACGATGGTCGCCGCGCTGGTCAGGCTCTGTTCGGCGCCGAGCGAGAAGTTGTCAGAGAGCGCGCGGCCGACCTTCACGACCTGCTGATCGTCGGGCAAGCCCGAATCGGACGTGCCGATGCCGAACTCGTCGATGCCGAGGTCCTTGATCACCTTCCTGCCGCCGGTCGCGCCCAATAGCGCCACAGCCGCGCCCGCCATCGCCTGCCGCTGCCCCAGGCCGGCGCTGTCGGGACCGTGGCCGAACAGCAGCCACGACAGCTTTTCCTCGTCGGAGACGTTCGGCTCGGACACCAGCGCCACGCGCAACTGACGGATGGTCCCGGTGACCAACACGCCGGCGGCCACGTCCTGATTGCGGCGCATGGCCTGAATGTAGATATCCGGATTGTCGAGCGGCCCCTGGAAGTTGATCAGGCCACGGTCAATCGCCAGTTTTCGGTCGAACGCTTCGTATGTGCCCTCGGCCACCTTGATCGTCCCTACGGCGCGCAGGGGGGTGAGCGGCTCGCCCTGCAATCGCAGGCTGCCGCGCAACAGCAAATCGGCGCCGGCCCCCTTGAAGCGGAAATCGCGGCCAAGATCGATCTCGATATCGATGCGTGGCGAGAAGCGGCCGGCCGGACGCGCGCCGATGCGCGCGGCTTCCTCGGTTGCCTTCACCGGCGCGCCCCGCGCCGTGGCGCCGCCGCGAACGACCAGAACGTCGTCGCCGAGCTTTGGCGCGCTCGCCGGCGGCATGTCGAAGCGAGCGCGATCCACCGTGAATTTGCCGGTGACGGCCAGCGTCTCGCCCGACCCCGCCGCTTTCGCCTGCCCTGTCAGCACCAGTTCCCGGTCCGGCGCGGCGAACAGTTGCAACTTGTCTGCGACGATGGAGACGTCCATGGCAGGTTCGGGCGTGTCGAGACGGATCCGGCCCGTGGCGCGCAGCGTCCCGCCGGCGCCGCCCGTGAAGACGACATCGCGCAAATCGATCGCATCGGGCGAGAGCGCCACGCGCACGCGGCCGTCGTTCAGACCGATGCCCGTATCGAACATCGCGACGGACAGCCCGTCCCCAGTCAGTTCCCCGGTGGGCCGCGGCCGCCCGACCGTTCCCGCCAACGTCATTTGCAGCTTCGCGCGGCCCTTGAATGCATACTGCGCGCCCGCGAGCGTCCCGAGCTTCGACAGGTCCGGTACCGCCATCGCGATCCGCCCCGACAGCGGCGCGTCATCGGGCACGCGCGGCAGGCCATTGTCGAGCTTGAGGGTCGTCGCGGCGTCCGCATCGAGCGTGCCTGCCAGTCCCGACGCAGCCCGCACGGTCGCCTTCGCCGTATTGCCGGACAGTTCAAGGCGGGCCTTGAGATCCGACAGTCCCAGCGCAATGCGCGAGATCGCGCCGCGCTCCGTGGTCAGCCCGGGAATGCCGGTGACCGTCACATTGACGTGCGGGTTCACGCCGCCGCGCGGCAGCGAAACATCGCCGCTGCGCCGAACGACTTCGACGAAGCCGTCGGCACGCTGGCCCAACTGCACATTCCAGCGGCCGTCCAGCACGAGATCGCTCGCGACGCTCGGCGTCTCGCCCGTCAGCGTGCCCACGACACTCAGGATCTGCCCGACGTCGAGCGCCTGCAACGCACCTGCGGACCGCATCTGGCCCGCGCCGTAGTCAAAGTTTGCGAGGACGAGCGTGCCGGCGGCCGTCGTCAACGTCGCCGCGCCCAGATGAATGTGCTCGCCCGAGGCCTCGACCTGCCACGGCGCAGCCAGGTGCAAACGGGCCGAGCCGCTGTTCTCCAACGTTTGCACGGTGCCCCGCCAGCCGACGCCGGCACGGGTGTCCGTCATGGCGCCCGCCGCCGCGACGGACACCCCGAGCGCCGCCTGCCGCACCTTTCCGTGCGCAAGCAACTTGAGCGTGTGCGCGCCGCGCGTGCCGGCCAGCGCGACGTTCACGCGATCCAGCGTGACGGCCGGGCTGGAGAATCCGGTACCGTCGAGCGTTGCGTTGAGCCGGTCCTGGGGCTGGCCATGCAGCCCGCCGCTGATATCGAGCTTGCCGCTCAGATGCGCCAGCTTCTGCTCGCCGAACGCCAGACTTTCCGCCCGCACGTTCGCGACGGCCGTCGGCCGTTCGATCGTGCCTGCCAATTGCCCATCGAGCTTGAGCAGGCCCGACAGACCGAAGCCCAGTTTGTCGAGCGCGGGCGCGTCAACATTGACCGACAACTTGTCCCCCGCCGCACCGAAACTGCCCTTCAGGACCACGCGGTTGCCCGCGACGAGCAGGCTGGCGTCGCTTGGCATCATGCGCGAACCGGCCAGGCGCAGCATGCCCCCGCCGCTCATCGGCAAATTGGCGTACGCGCTGTCGTGCAGCGCGAATTTCAGCGCCAGGCGCAATTCGGGCCGTAATTCGCCTTCCGCGTCGAGCTGCCCCGTGACGCTTGCCAGCGGCAACTTCGCCCCCTTCTTTTGCGGGCCGTAGAGGTCGTACCACGCCGCCGGATCGAAGCGTGTGAGCTCGATTTGCGCACGATACGGACCTTTCTCGCCGTTCCCGAGCGAGCCCGTGGCAGCCACCTGCCCGGCGCCGGCATCGAGCGACAGCGCGTGGATCGTCGTGCCATCCGCATTCAGCGTGACGTCGGCGCGCATGCGGCGGGCGGCGTCGCGCCAATCCATCACGATCCGCTGACCGCTGGCGTCGAGCGTCACGTCGAGCGGCCCCGCCAGCGCCGTCGCCGGCAGCTTGCCGTGGAGTTCGCGCAGATCCAGATCGCGCACGGCGAGCGCAAAGGCCCCGGCCATGGCCTCGGTGGCCTCTCCCGACGCCGCGTTCTTGACCGCCACCCGGCGCACTTCCCCGCTGCCCGTGAGCACCGCGCGCCGGGCCAAACGCACATCGAGCGACGCCAACGCCTGCCGCTGCGCGTCGAGTTCGACCTGGGCGCGCAATGAGGACACCGGCACGCGTGCGGCATCGATCGCCCCGGGCGCGGCATTGATCACGGTCAATGGACCACTGACGCGGAAGGTGGCGGCGTCCGGCACGGGGCGCAAATCGGCCTGCACCGACACATCCGCGATCGGCGCCGACGGCGCAAACTCGCGCGGATTCAAATGGTCGACGGAAATCTGTGCGCGCTTGAGCGGGACCTCGGCGAACGGCGCTGCATCCACCACGGCATGCCCATTCAGTTTCTCGCCGGTGGCGTCGAGCGTGACGCCGAGCGCCTCGAGCGAACCGGTCAGCCGCGCCTGCACCTGCACCGGCATCTTGCCAGCCGTGCCGCGCAAGCCCAGATCGCCACCCAGCACGAACGGGCGCAAACCCGACAGTTTCAGGTTCGCGTTGACGTCGCCGTAAGGCGTCGCCACACGATCGAGCAACAGCGTGTGGTCGCGGCCATCGCTGCGGCCCGACAAGCGCACGTCCTGCAACACCAGGTCGGGGGTGTGGAGCGTGAGCTTGGTCACGCGGATGTCGCCGAGCGTGAGTCCCAGGGGTAGCGTCAGGCTTTCGGGCAATTTGGTCGGCGTAGTGGTTGGCGGCGACGGGGGCAGCACGATCTCGACGTCGCCCGCGTGCAGACGATCGACGTTCAGATGCCACGGCTGCATGCCAAGCTGCCAACGGCCGTCGAGATGACTCACCGTAATGCGCGTCGCGCCGTCGAGATAGCGCACGTCATCCACACGAATGCCGTGCGCGAAGGTGCCGCCGCGCCATTCGCCAGTGAGCTTACCGTCCATCACGGAAACGGCCGTTTGCCAGAGCCAGCGGCTGCCGCGTTCATTCGTCAGCGCCCAGCCGAGCAACGCCGCGGCCAACGCCACGATCAGCAGCGGCGCGACGACGGTCCCGGCGAACCAACGCCCCCAGCGGTGCGGGCGACGGGGCGGCGTGGGCGGCGTGGGCGGCGTGGGCGGCGGGGTGGCGTCGCGCGTCATCAGAAGGCCACCCCGAGCGAGATCGACGGACGGAACTGCTTGTTGCGCGCGCCGTAGGCCAGATCGACATTGACGGGCCCGACGGGACTTCGCCAGCGAACGCCGACACCGACGCCGTTGTATATCGGCCCCTTGTTCAGGCCGTCCGTGGCCGTGCCGGTGTCCCAGAACACGGCGCCGCCCCATTCGCGCGTGAGCCAATGCTGGTATTCGGCGCTTGCGGTGCCCAAGTACTTGGTCGGAAATGTGGTGCCGCCGCGCACGATGCCGATGCTCTGGTACGTATAGCCGCGAATCGACCCCGATCCGCCGGCAGCATACAGGAGCGAAGCCGGAATACGCTGGTCGCTCCCGTTCGTGATGACCGCGCCCAGTTCGAGGCGGGCGATGACGATGTCGCGCTGCCCCACCGGGAAATATTGCCGGATGCGTCCGTAGACGCGCCCGAACGTCTGATCCGTCATCGCGCCCTGCACCGCCGCGCCGATCTGCGCGTTGATGATGTTGCCCTTGCGGGGAAAGATGAGGTCGTCCACGTTGCGGCGTGTCCAGGAAAAGCTTGGCACCATGGCGCGGTTCAGGAAGCGTTCGCCGGTGGCCGGCCGTTCATCGTCGCGGTAGAAGTCAAGCGCATAACTCCAATCATAGAACTCGCGTGTTCGCGCGCGCTTGACACCGACTTGCAGGCTTCGCTTGTCGAGCCCATTCAGATCGGTGCGGTCGAACGACGTGCGCAAACTGTTCACATAAGCGCCGGGGTCCGGCGGCATGGCGAGTTCGGCATAGCCGGTCTGACGTTTCTGTTCGATGCGCGCCTGCGTGTCGAAGACCCACGCGCGATCGAACACGTTGTAGTAGGAATAACGCCCCTGCACGCTGGCGCCCGTGTCGGTCGTATAACCGACGCCGCTTTGCACGCGCTGCGCCGGGAATTCACTGACCTTGACTTCGACCGGCGCACCGCTGGCCTTCGCCGGGTCTTGCGTCACGCCAATGACCACGTTGGAGAAATACGGCGTGTTCTGGATCTGGCGCTGCAATTCCTGCAGACGGTCGCCATCGAACGCCTCGCCCTCATGCAGCGGATTGACGTTGCGGATGATCTGCTCGGGATAGCGTTTGGTCCCGGTAATGACCAGCGGCCCGAGTGTAAACGGCGGCCCGCTGTCGTACGCGGCCGACAACGTCGCCTGCTGATGATCCGCATCGACGACGGCGCGCGAAAACCGCATGCGCGCGGCGTGATAGCGCTTCTGGCCCAACCGGAACAGCGTCTCGCTTTTCGCCTTGTCCCAGTCTTCCTGGCGAAACGGCTCACCCGCCGGCAATCCCCACGCATTCTTGAGTTGGGCGACGCGCTGCGGATCCTCCGACGCGACCGCTCCGGTGAATTCGAGGTCGACCCCTTCGATGTGCGTGCGCGGTCCCGGGTCGACCGTCACCCGGACGGTGCGCTTACCGTTATCGGTCTTGACGTCCACGTTCGTGACCGGCGAGAAGTACCCCTCCGTCGACACCAGTTCCTGCACCTGCTCGCCGGCGGTCGTCACGAGGTGTTCGAACTGCGCGTCGCCGATGTCGTCGCGGCCGGCAAAGCGCACCAGATCGAGGTGCGTCCTGAGGATTGTCGCCAGTGCCCGCGGCGCTTCGACCTGGACGCGATACTCGGCCTGTGCGGGCGTCGTCGCCAGCCCCAGCCACGCGAGAAGTGCCGTCAACGCGCAGGCAGCCATGTGGCGGCCACTGCGTTGGCGGGGAGATGTGTCGAATGCTGTCGTCAAACCTGTCCCTTTCGTGGAAGCTGCATAATGCTGAGGGGAACGTACGATTCCAACGCCCGCGAGGCGTATTTGACCATATCCCCGCAGCCGGTTCAGCAATTCGCGGGAAGTGTCGGCCGTTTGCGGTAAAATCGCCCTCGTTCGGCAGTGTTGGCTACCCATTCGGCTGCTCCGCCCATTTTTTAAGCACAACAATCATGTACGAGTCAGACATCACGCAATTCATCAAGCAACTCAAGGTTGAAAAACCGACACTCGAAGCCGAACAGCGCCAGGGCCGCGCCCTCCTTTGGGACAAGGCACCGATCGACCTGGACGAGCGCGCCCGCGCCGCCCAGTCGCGCGTTCAGCAACAACCGTACGTCTATCAGGGCGAATAAGACCGGGCATCCGCCCATTTGGTGCGGCCAGAATTTTCCCAAAATCACATCGACGTGAGCATCGCCACGCCCGAAGAATCGCCGGTCGAGCCGACGGAAATGCCGCCGGATGCCGCCGCACCGCCCGCACCGGGTCCGGATACGGACACGCCGGATGCCGTGCCCACTGGCCTCGATGACGCGATAACGATCGAAGCCCCGGCCGGCGCCAGCGCGCACGCGGCCGTGGTGGCGCACGCCGGTGCACCCGGCCATGCCGCGCAGAACGGCGCGACGCCGCCTCGCGCCGAACTGCACGCCCTCACCGACGGCCACGACAGCACGCCGGACGTCGTCGACGGCGTGGCCCGCGCGCGCCTGTACGGCGAGCCGCTGTTCGCGCTGCCGACCGATCTGTACATTCCGCCCGACGCGCTCGAAATCTTTCTCGAGGCGTTCGAAGGCCCCCTGGACTTGCTGCTGTACCTGATCCGCAAGCAGAACTTCAACGTCCTCGACATTCCGATGGCGCAGGTCACGAAGCAGTATCTGCTCTACGTCGAGCAGATTCGTCGCACCAACCTCGAGCTCGCATCGGAATATCTGTTGATGGCCGCGATGCTCATCGAGATCAAGTCGCGCATGCTGCTGCCGGTCAAGAAAGCCGACACCGGCGAGGAAGCCGAGGATCCGCGCGCCGAACTCGTGCGCCGCCTGCTCGAATACGAGCAGATGAAGCTCGCGGCGCAGAAGCTCGACACGCTGCCGGTGCTGGGCCGCGACTTCCTGCGCACGCAGGTGTACATCGAACAAAGCCTGCAACCGCGCTTTCCCGACGTCGATGCGGACGACCTGCGCGCCGCCTGGGCCGACGTCCTGCGCCGCGCCAAGTTGGTGCAACACCACAAGATTTCGCGTGAGGAACTGTCCGTTCGCGAGCACATGAGCCAGATCCTGCGCCGCCTGCAGGGCCAGCGCTTCATGGAATTCACGGAATTGTTCGACGTATCCCGCGGCGTGCCGCTTGTCGTCGTCAATTTCATTGCGATGCTCGAACTGTCGCGCGAATCGCTGCTGGAAATCACCCAGGCCGAGCCCTTCGCCCCGATTTACGTGCGCCTGACCTACCTGCCCAACTAGGCGCCGGCCGCGCCCTGGACATCCCGGAAAACGGGACCTTGGTTCCGTTTTCCGGAACGAAAACGGACCGTCCCGCCTGCCGAAACGGTTTTGCGCACGCCCGCCGGGATTTCCTCTACAATCCCTCGGACCGTTTTGCGCTGCAGCGCGCCCGAGCCGGATGCGGCCGGCGCAGCACCGGCTGTGATAGGCCCCCCTTACACAAAGCACGGAATATCAATGAAAGTCATCTCCTCGATTCATGAGCTGCGCGACCAATTGCGCGGGCAGAATCGCGTGGCGTTTGTGCCGACGATGGGCAACCTGCACGAAGGCCATTTGTCCCTGATGCGTCTGGCGCGCCAGCACGGCGACCCCGTCGTGACCAGCATCTTCGTCAATCGCCTGCAGTTCGGCCCGAACGAGGATTTCGACAAGTATCCGCGCACGCTGCAGGACGACGTCGAGAAGCTGCAGGCCGAAAACGTCTATGTTCTGTTCGCGCCGAACGAGCGCGAGATGTATCCGGAACCGCAAGAGTACCGCGTCGAGCCGCCGCACGATCTCGGCGACATTCTCGAAGGCGAGTTCCGTCCCGGCTTCTTCAAGGGCGTGTGCACCGTCGTCATGAAGCTGTTCTCGTGCGCCCAGCCGCGCGTCGCTGTGTTCGGCAAGAAGGACTACCAGCAGCTCATGATTGTGCGCCGCATGGTGCAGCAATTCGCGCTGCCGATCGACATCGTCGCGGCCGAGACGGTGCGCGCGCAAGACGGTCTGGCGCTGTCTTCGCGCAACCGTTTTCTGTCGGAAGCCGAGCGCGCCGAGGCGCCGAATCTGTACCGTCATCTGCAGCAGATCCGCGAAGCCGTGCTCGCGGGCAATACCGATTACGCCGGCCTGGAAGCCGCCGCGATGGCCGAGTTCACGGCGCGCGGATGGAAGCCCGACTACATCTCGATCCGCCTGCGCAGCAACCTGCGCCCGCCTGAAGCGGGTCCGGCGCCGGCCGAGAGTCTCGTGGTGCTCGCCGCCGCCAAGCTCGGCACGACCCGCCTGATCGATAACCTGGAAATCTGATATCCGCGGCGGACGCGCGTGGCGCGGCCGTCGTCTTTCCCCTTTTTACGCAACACCGCGTGACAGCAAGAGAAGAGGCCGTTATGTACCGCACCATGCTCAAGTCGAAGATTCACCGCGCCACCGTGACGCATTGCGAACTCCATTACGAAGGGTCGTGCGCCATCGACGAAAACCTGCTCGAAGCGTCGGGCCTCGTCGAGAACGAGCAGATCGACATCTTCAACGTCAACAACGGCGAACGTTTCACGACCTACGCCATCCGCGGCGAGCGCGGCAGCGGCATGATCTCGCTCAACGGCGCCGCCGCGCGCCGCGCGCAACTGGGCGATATCATCATCATCGTCTCGTACGCTTCGGTGAAGGAAGAAGACGTGCAAGCCGGTTTCAAGCCGAAGCTGGTGTTCGTCGACGAAAAGAATGTGCAGAAGAGCGAGCGCGACCACGTGCCGCTGCAAGCCTGGGAAGAGACCCGCGCCTTCGCCAGGTAAGGGGCTTCAGCGCAGGCAGGCCCACAGGCGCGGCAGGTCCAGATGGGCGGCGACGCTGTCGGCGAGCCGCTCGAGCGACGCCTCGCGCAGCGCATCGTAGTCCTGAGGTTGGGCATGGGCGAGTCCGGCCCACGACAATATCGCCGCGCATGCGTCGGGGGTATCGAACAGGCCGTGCAGATACGTGCCCATGACGTCGCCATCGTCCGATACTGCACCGTCCGGGCGCGCAGGCGCGCCCGATGCCGCCTCGAGATGGACGGACGGGCGCTGCAGGGCTGCGCCTTGCGTGACGCCCATATGGATTTCGTAGCCACGCACGACCGCACCCGAGCCGGAGGCTTCGGCGCCGGTTGACGGCGCCGATCCTGCCACCGCCGGCGACAGATGACCGCTGACAACCCGCAATTGCTTCTGCGGCGCCATCATCGTGTCGAAGTCGAGGAACCCCAGCCCCGCCGTCATGCCCGCATCGCCTTCGAGGCCGAGCGGATCGCGGATGGTCTTGCCCAGCATCTGGAAGCCGCCGCAAATGCCGAGCACCTTGCCGCCGTAGCGCAGGTGGCGCCGCAACGCCGGCTCCCAGCCTTGCGCCCGCAGCCACGCGAGATCCGCGCGCACGTGCTTGCTGCCGGGCAGGATGACGAGATCGGCCGGCGGCAACGGCAAACCGCCGCCGGCATACTGGAAATCGACCTGCGGGTGGGCGCGCAGGGCGTCGAAGTCGGTATGGTTGCTGATCCGCGGCAACGCCGGCACGACGACACGCAAGCGCTCGTGGGTCGTCGCGCCGGCGTGCCGTTGCGCCGGCAACATGTCTTCGCCGTCGAGATGGAGTCCGTGCAGATACGGCAAGACCCCTAGCACCGGCACGCCGGTGCGCGCCTCGATCCATTCGAGACCGCTGTCCAGCAAGGCCGGATCGCCGCGAAAACGATTGATGATGAATCCGCGAATGCGTGCGCGTTCGCTGTCGGACAGGCACGCCAGCGTGCCGATCAATTGTGCGAACACGCCGCCGCGCTCGATGTCGGCCACCAGCACGACCGGGCAGTCGACTGCCTCGGCAAAGCCCATGTTGGCGATATCGCGCGCGCGCAAGTTGACTTCCGCAGGACTGCCCGCGCCTTCTACGATCACTGCGTCATACGATTCGCGCAGCCGCCCGTAGGCGGCAAGCACCGCGGACATCGCGCGCGGCTTGTACGCATGATAGGCGCGCGCGTCGAGATCGGCGACGACATGCCCCCCGATGATGACCTGTGCGCCGCGATCGCTGCTCGGCTTGAGCAGCACCGGATTCATGTCGGTATGCGGCGCAATGCCGGCCGCCTGCGCCTGCAAGGCCTGCGCACGGCCGATCTCCCCGCCGTCGGCCGTTACGGCGCTGTTGAGCGCCATGTTCTGCGGCTTGAACGGCGCAACGCGCACGCCATCGCGACGCAACAGCCGGCACAGCGCCGCCACGACCGTACTCTTGCCGGCGTCCGACGACGTCCCCTGAATCATCAACGTGCCGCGCGGCGGCACCCGTGCAAGGGCGGCGTCCGGCGATTCGGACCGACGCGTCAGCGAGCGCGCGCGCGTCGCCGCATCGGCGCGCGAGGCAGGGGTGTCCGGCGAGCTTGCCGTCAGGTCGTTCGTCACAGGGATTTCACTCATGCGCGGATTATCGCACCGCTCGCCATTACAATATCGCCCATGAGTTCCCACAATCTGACCTTCGTGCTCGGCGGCGCGCGCTCGGGCAAGAGCGCGTTCGCAGAACAGCTCGCGCACGACAGCGCCCTGCCCGTCACCTACATCGCCACGGCACTGGACACCGGCGAGCGCGAAATGCGCGAACGCATCGCGCACCACCGCGCGCGTCGCCCGGCGCATTGGACAACCGTCGAAGCCGGTCTCGACCTGGCGGGCGCGATCGCCCATGCCGCCCGCCCCGATCATTGCGTGATCGTCGATTGCCTGCCGTTGTGGCTGGCCGGCTGGCTGTGCCCGCCCGGCGCGCGCGACGATACGCCGTTCGACGACGGTCCGTGGCTCGCCGCGTGCGCGCAGCTCGAAACGGCGCTCGCCACCGCACCGGGCCAACGCGTCGTCGTCAGCAACGAGATCGGCATGGGCGTGATTCCGATGGGCGCACTCACGCGCCGGTATGTCGACGAACTCGGCCGTCTCAATCAGCGTATCGCCGCCGTAAGTGATCGCGTACGCTTTGTCGTGGCCGGTCTGCCGATGGCTGTGAAAGGCTGAGGCGCGCACCGATGCTGACCGGAATCTCCCCGCAGGCGCTCTGGCTCGCCGCCCTGCTCGGCGTGATGCTCGACGCCTGGCTTGGCGAGCCGCGCCGCTGGCATCCGCTCGTCGGCTTCGGCAAGTTTGCCAACGGCGTCGAGGCGTGGCTCAACCAGGACCTTGCGACGCCCGCGCGCACGGCCATGGCGCGCGGCATGTGGGCCTGGCTGCTGTTGCTCGCGCCGCTGACGCTCGCCGCCCTCGCGCTCACATTTCTGCCGGGCTGGCTCGGCGTGGTATGGCAGGCGCTGGCCCTCTACATGGCGCTCGGCGCGCGCAGCCTGCGCGATCACGTGATGCCGATCGGCCGCGCGCTCGCCGCCGGCGACCTGGGGCACGCGCGCGCATTGACCGCCCGCATCGTTTCGCGCGACACCGACGATGCGGCGCCCGAAGCACTGGCACGGGCGGCCATCGAATCGACGCTGGAGAACGGCAACGACGCCATCTTCGGCGCACTCTTCTGGTTTGCCGTGGCAGGCGCGCCAGGTGTCGTACTGTTCCGGCTTGCCAACACGCTCGATGCGATGTGGGGCTACCGTACGCCGCAGTTCCTGTATTTCGGACGGCCGGCGGCGCGTATCGACGACGTTCTGAACTGGATTCCGGCGCGATTGACGGCGCTCAGCTACGCTCTGCTCGGCAACACGCGCGACGCATTGCAATGCTGGCGGGCACAGGCGCCCGCATGGTCGAGCCCCAACGCCGGCCCGGTGATGGCCGCCGGCGCGGGCAGCCTCGGCGTGCTGCTCGGCGGCCCCGCACGCTACGATGGCGAATGGGAGGCGCGTCCGCCGCTCGGCTGCGGCGCAGTCCCGTCCGGCGCGCATATCGCGGCGGCGTGGCACCTGGTGTCACGTGCGTTGTGGCTCTGGCTGGTGCTGGGCGGCGCGCTCGCCATGTTCGCCGCTTCGCTGGCTGAAGTCTCCCCCGATCTCTTGTGATGAACGATACCTGCACGCCGCGTCACGGCGGCAATCTCGGCGATGCGGTTCGCCGCTACGACCGCCCGCGCGAAGACTGGCTGGACCTCTCGACGGGCATCAATCCGCACGGTTACCCGGTGCCGCCGATACCCGCGCAGGCGTGGCAACGCCTGCCTGACGACGACGATGGTCTGCGCGACACCGCATCGGCGTACTACGGGGTGCCTGCATCGCATATCGCGGCCGCCGCCGGAAGCCAGGCGGTGATTCGCACGTTGCCGCGTCTGCTGCGCCCCGGACGCGTCGCCATCGCCCCGCTCACCTACAGCGAGTACGCGCCCGCGTTTGCTGCCGCCGGACATACGCCTGTCGCCTGGCCCGGCCCGCACGCGGCGCTGCCGGATGCCGATTACGTCGTCTGCGTGAATCCGAACAATCCGACGACCGACGTCGTGCCGGTGCCGACGCTGCGTGCATGGCAGATGCAGCTCGCGGCACGCGGCGGCATGCTCATCCTCGACGAAGCATTCGGCGACGTTTCGCCCGACGCGAGCCTCGCGCGCTCGGTTGGCGAACCGGGCCTCATTGTCCTGCGCTCGGTCGGAAAATTCTTCGGACTGGCAGGCGTGCGCGCCGGATTCGTGCTGGCCGAGCCAGTATGGGCGCAACGTATCGCACACGCGCTCGGCGCCTGGACGGTCAACGGCCCTGCACGTTTCGTCGTACGTCACGCGTTGGCCGATACCGTCTGGCAGGCCACCACGCGCGCCCGGTTGCTGACAGACGGCACACGACTGGCCGGCATGTTGGCGCGCGGCGGCTTGCCGGTGCGCGGTATGGCACTGTTTGCGTGGATACCCCATCCGCTGGCGCCGGCATGGCATGCGGCGTTGGCACAACTCGGGATCTGGACGCGTTTGTTCGATCCGCTGCCGCAGGGTGCAAACGGTGAGACAATGCCGAGCCTGCGCGTGGGCTTGCCCGGCACGCCCACCGAATGGACGCGCTTGGAGAACGCCATCGGCACACTCGGCGTGCCGCGCCGCGGTCCATAGCGGACGGTCCCCGCCGGGCCACGCGCCGCTTTCATTCCGCAAGCGCACCTGACGAACGGGTCAGCGTTGGGAACTGTCCGATTTCATCGACATCCAATGCGTGGACAAAGGCTTTCAGGGCGACGAGCTGGTACATTACAACGCATTACCTTAAAGCCTTTTTCTGTCAATTCGTTACAAATTGAATCATTTTTGCAACAAATGCTGACATTCCTCGTCAACCTGCGCCGGTAAACTGAGGTTTCTTTCGCAAGGGTTTCTCCCCCATATAAAAGGACGACCACATGAAAAAGCTTCCTCTGTTGCTTGCCACCCTGTTGACTGCCGCCGTTGTGACGGTGGGCTGTTCCAAGAAGGAAGAAAAAGCCGCTGCGCCGTCAGGCGATTCGGGCTCGACGTCGCAAATGGCGCCGGCTGCCGGCGGCGCCGCGAGCGACGCAGGCGCAGCCCCGGCGATGGCCGCCAGCGATGCGGGCGCTGCTGCGCCGGCACCGGCCTCGAACTGACGCCTCGCAAGGCCCGGCGATGCCGGGCCGCACGGCTGCGGTCACTACGCCCCCGATTGCCTCGCCGGCACCGGGGGCGTAGTCGTTTACCTCGCGAGTTCGTGCGGATTTCACACCTGCGGACGGTCCCGGCGAGGTTGTTGGATCCCGTGGCATCCCCGACAATGGCGTTTCATCCAATCCATACGCCGGCCGCCCGATGTCCCTGAGGTTCATGCTGTCCCGCTCAACGCCCGCCGTTCCCGACTGCGCCCCTCTGCCCGACACGGCGGCAATGGCTGCGCCGCTTTGCCGTTCGCGCACGACATGGACTGCCCTGGCCGCCGTGGCCCTCAGCTGCACGGCCGTTGCCGCGCACGCCCAGATCTCGGTCAAGGACGACACCGGCGCCACCGTCACCCTGCCCGCGCCGGCCAAACGCATCATCAGCCTGTCGCCACATGCGACCGAGCTGCTGTTCGCCGCAGGCGCCGGCGATCGCATCGTCGGTACCGTTGCCTACGCCGACTACCCCGAGGCCGCGCGCAAGATCACGCGCGTGGGCGACAACAGCGCGCTCGACCTCGAACGCATCATTGCGCTCAAGCCCGACCTGCTTGTCGTGTGGATGCACGGCAACTCGCAACGGCAAGTGGATCGCCTGCGCACGCTGGGACTCCCGCTGTTCTACAGCGAGCCGAAACATCTGACGGATCTGCCCGGCGCCATCGAGCGGCTGGGCACACTCACGGGCACGCCGGCCGCGGCGCAGATTTCCGCCAACCAGTTCCGGCAGGACTACGAGACGCTCCGCATGCGCTACGCGGCCCGTGCGCCCGTATCGGTCTTCTATCAGGTGTGGACGCAACCGTTGATGACACTCAACGGTACGCATATGGTGAGCGATGTGATTCGCCTGTGCGGCGGACGCAACATCTTCAGCGAGGAGTCGGCGCTGGTCCCGCGCGTGAGCATCGAGGCCGTGCTGGCTGCACGCCCCGAGGCGATGTTCACCGCCACGCCGGGGGCCACGTCGACGGACAAACCGCTGGCGACGCTCGACAATTGGCGCAAATGGCCTCAATTGCCGGCCGTGGCGAACAACAATCTGTTCGGGATCGACGGCGATCTGATCAATCGTCCCGCACCGCGCATTCTGCAAGGCGCAAAGACGATGTGCGAGGACCTCGATCTGGTGCGCCAGCGACGCGGCGACAAGCGTTGAAGCGGCCCGGCACGGGTGAATGCGCAGCGCAACGCGAGTCCGATATCCGCGTGAAATGTTCCTAAACGTTCCAGTGCACGAGCTGCCCGCGGCCATCGGCACCGATCGTCACGCGGCAAAGTCCGCCGAAGGCGATCGGCCAACGCAGGCAGCCCAGTACCGGCAAGCCGAGCACATGCGCTGTGAGCAGGCGGATCGGCCCGGCGTGCGCCACGACGACGTGGGGTCCGCCGCTTTCGGCGCTTTCGCCGGCGGCACGCGTCGCAGCGAGCCACGCAGCGAGCCGCGAAGCCACTTGCGCCGCCGACTCGCCCCCCGGCGCACCGCCGTGCTCCGGATCTTCCGCCCAGCGTTCGAGCTCCGCGCGCACGACATCCTGCCATGGCTGCATTTCCCACTCGCCGAAATGAATCTCGGCAAGCCGCGCGTCTTCCCTGACCGGCAGATCGTAGGGAAGCGCCAGATGCAAGGCGGCGATCCGCGCACGATGCAGTGGACTCGCGTGCATGACCGCGGGCACGGCGTCGCCCAGCCTATCGGCAAGCCGTGCGCGCATCGTGGCCAGGCACGCGTCGAGCTTGGTGGCATCGACGGGCACGTCGCTGCTGCCGTAGCAAATGCCCTCGGCCACATCTGGCGGCGGATGGCGCATCAGGATCAGATCCATGCACATACCGTCAGGTAAATCGACAGTTCTGCCAACTGCTGCGCGAAACCGAGGCAGTCGCCGGTGTAGCCGCCAAGGCGCCGATCGAAGTAGCGCACGAGCCCGCTGCGCAGCAAGATCAACACGGCGACGGCGGTCAGACCCGCACGCCAATCGGGCCAGAATAGCCACGGCACGCTGCACAGCACACCGAACAGCAGACTGCCCGCGCCGAGCCGCTGCGCCACCGGCTTCGCCTTGCCCTGCGCGCGCACGTAATCGAGCGTGCGCATCAGGCTGATGGCGGCAGCGCGGCTCGCGGCATGCGCGCCAATCGTCACGACGCCGAATCCCGCCCAGCCGTAGCGTGCCTGGACCGATGCGAGCGTCGCCCACTTGAGCAGCAGCGCGAGGATCAGCGCGGCGGCCCCGAAAGTGCCGATGCGTGAATCGTGCATGATGTCGAGCGTGCGCTCGCGCGTCATGCCGCCGCCGAAGGCGTCCACCGAATCGGCCAGCCCGTCCTCGTGAAACGCACCGGTCAACAGCAGACTCGCCGCCATGCCGAGCGCGATCGCCACGCCGGGCGGCCAGAGATGGCCCGACGACGCCGTCAATGCGGCGACACACGCGCCGACGCCCACGCCCACGAGCGGGAAATAGCGCGTCGCCGCATTCAGCTGTTCAGGGGCGTGACCGACCCACGCCGGAATCGGCACCCGCGTGAAATAGCCGAGCGCCGTCAGGAAATACCTGAGCTCTTCCCGCGCGCGGTGAAGGGAGCGCGGCAACACCCGGGATGCAGGGCGGTTCATCAGTGCCGCGCCGGGCCGGCCGCGGCGTCGGCTTCACCGCGATCGCTCACGCCCGCGCCTTCGAACGTCGCCATCTCGCACAGGAATGCGGCCGCAGCTTGGACCAACGGCATCGCCAGGGCCGCTCCGGTTCCTTCGCCCAGGCGCAGGCCCAGTTGCAGCAGCGGCTGTGCGCCCAGGGCGTCGAGCATTGCGCGATGACCGGCCTCGTCGGAGGCATGGGCAAACACACAGTACTCGAGCACGGCCGGCGCCAGCCGATGCGCCACGAGCAGCGCCGACGTGCTGATGAACCCGTCGACCACGATCACCAGCCCCAGCCGCGCCGCCGCGAGATACGCGCCGGTCATCATGGCAATTTCGAACCCGCCAAACGTGGCGAGCGTATCGAGCGCGTCAAGCGCAGGCGCGTGCGCGGCCAACGCCTGCGCCAGCACCGCCTGCTTGCGCGCGAGCCCCGCATCGTCCACGCCGGTGCCGCGCCCGACACACGCCGCGAGCGGCAGCCCTGTGAGCCGCTGCATCAGGCAAGCGGCCGCCGACGTATTGCCGATGCCCATTTCACCGAAACCGATCATGCGCGTGCCGAGCGCCGCGTGCGCGGCCACGCGCGCCGCGCCGGCCAGCATGGCCGTCTCCAGTTGCGCGCGGGTCATCGCAGGCGTCGTCAGGAAATTTCGCGTACCGGGCGCCACGGGAATGTCGACGAGCGACGGATGCGACGGAAACGTTGACGCCACGCCGGCATTGACGACCTCCAGCGCGATCGCATTGGCACGGCAGAACACGTTGATGGCCGCGCCGCCCGCGAGAAAATTCAGGACCATCTGCGCGGTCACGGCCTGCGGATACGGGCTCACGCCTGCCGCAACGATGCCGTGATCGCCGGCAAACACCAGCATGGCCGGCCGCGACAACGTTGGCGTGACCGTGTGTTGAATTCGTCCGATTTGCGCCGCCACGCGCTCGAGCGCGCCGAGGCTGCCCGGCGGTTTCGTCTTGCTGTCGATCGCGTGTTGCAATACGCCGTCCAGCGCGGCATCCGGCGAACGGACCGCCAGCAGATCGGGAAGCGTGTCGAGGGTAGGCACGGCCGTCATCGTTACATCTCCACGCCGGCTTGCGCGCGAATGCCCTGCGCGAAAGCGTGCTTGACCGGCGTCATGTCCGTCACCGTGTGCGCCGCGTCAATCAGCGCCTGCGGCGCGCCACGGCCGGTGATCACCACATGCTGCATCGGCGCACGCGCCTCGAGGTCCGCGATCACCGCGGCACAATCGAGGTAGCCGAGTTTGAGCGCGATATTCAACTCGTCGAGCAAAACCAGCCCGATCTCCGGATCGCGCAACAACGCACGTGCCTGCGCCCACGCCGCTTCCGCCTTGGCGATATCGCGTGTGCGGTCCTGCGTATTCCACGTGTAGCCTTCGCCCATGACGAAGAACTGGCACTCGTCCGGAAAGCGGCGCAGGAATTTCTCTTCGCCGGTGGGAATGGCGCCCTTGATGAACTGGACGATGCCGACTTTCATGCCGTGCCCCATGGCTCGGACCGCCATGCCGAAACCGGAGCTCGACTTGCCCTTGCCGTTGCCCGTCGTGACGACAATGACGCCGCAGTCGCGTGTTGCCTGTGCGATCTTGTCGTCAATGACGGCCTTCTTGCGCACCATGCGCGCGCGATGACGCTCGTTGCGGCCGTCGTCGGCCGGGATCTCGGAACCGTCAGGAATATCAGAGGTGTCTGTTGTCATGGATAGCGGTAAGTCAATGACGAATGATGGAAAACGCGCAACCCCGCATGGGGTCACGCACGCCGCACGGGTACAAGCGCTTCGTCCTCGCCATCGCGAATCAGACGCAGCGGATAGCCGAAGGCGTCGCTGCAATACTCGGCGCTCAGCACCTCGCCGGCCGGGCCTGCACGCCAGCCGCCGCGGCCGTCGAGCAGCAGCGCGTGCGTCGCGAAACGCCGCGCCAGATTGAGGTCATGGCAAGAGAATAACGCAGCCGACGTCCTCTCGGCCGCGCGCGCGGCCAACAACGCCAGGCATTCGATCTGGTGATGCAGGTCGAGGTGCGACACGGGTTCGTCGAGCAGGAGCAACGGCGTGTGTTGCGCGAACACGGCCGCGAGTGCGACACGCTGGCGCTCGCCCCCCGAGAGTGTCGTCACGTCGCGCTCGGCAAACGCCGACATCGCGACCGCGTCGAGCGCGGCATGCGCGGCAGCAAGGTCGGACGCGCTCTCCCAGGCGCCCCAACGGCCCTGCGCGAGATACGGGTGACGGCCTGCGAGCACGATTTCCAGCGCAGTGGCGCCGAACGCGTCGTGCGTCTGCTGGGGCATCAGCGCCCGCACGCGCGAGAGCCTGTCGAGCTTCCATTCGGCCAACGCCCTGCCTTGCACGAGGATCCGTCCCTGACCGTGGGCGACGCCGACGGGGCGCAACCCCGCCAATGTGCTCAGCAGGGTCGTCTTGCCGGCGCCGTTCGGGCCGGCAAGACACCAGCATTCGCCTGCAGCGACGCGCAGATTGAGTCCCTCGAGCAATTTCCGCGTGCCGGCAAACAGTGTGAGCTTCGCCGTCTCGATAAGGATTTCGCTCATGGCAGGGGACGCTTCGACAGGAGCCACAGGAACACCGGCACGCCGATCAGCGCCGTGATCGCGCCCACCGGCAATTGCGTCGGCGCCAGCAGCGTTCGCGCGGCAAGGTCGGCCACCATGACCAGAATCCCGCCGCCGAGCGCTGAGGCCGGCAGCAGCATGCGTTGATCGTTGCCGAATCCGAGACGCAGCAGGTGGGGGACGACGAGTCCGACGAAACCGATCGATCCTGCCGTCGTCACGGCCACGGCTGTCGCGAGCGACGCGGCCAGATAGATGCGCAGACGCAAGCGGCCGACCGCCACGCCAACGGATTGGGCGACCGCGTCGCCGCGCAGCAAGGCGTTCAATTCATGCGCAACCGGGCAGACGAGCAGCAGCGCCAGCAGCAGCGCCCCGAGTGGCAACGCCACCGAATCCACGCCGTTCAGATCGCCCGTGAGCCAGAACAGCATGCCGCGCAGGCTGGCGTCAGGCGCGAGCGTGAGAATCAGCGTGGCGACGGCGCCCATGCCGGCAGCGAGCATGACGCCGGTGAGCAACAGGCGCGCACTGCTGTCGTGGCCGCCCGTGCGCAGGAAACTGCGGTGCGACAACGACATGACGAGCGCGATGGCGGCCAGCGCGCCCGCAAAGGCACCGGCCTGGACCCACACGAACGGCAGCATCAGCGCCAGCCCCGCCAGCGCGAACACGGCGGCGCCCCCGGAAATCCCGAGCACATACGGATCGGCGAGCGGATTGCGCAGAAGCACCTGCATCATCGCGCCGGCACTCGCGAGCAGCCCGCCGCAGGCAAATGCGGCCAGTGCGCGCGGCAGGCGCAGGCGCATGACGACCTCGCCGGCAATGCCGCCGCCGCGCCCGGACACGAGGTCGACGAGCGCGCCGAACGAGACCGGCACGCTGCCGAGCATCAGGGAAACCGTCAAGACGGCGAGTGCGGCGGCGGCCAACAGGCCCCAGATGCGAAGCGCCCGCGGCAACGTCATGCGCGGCCCCGCCCCATGGGCATCGAGGCGGGCTTACGCATGACGCGCGCCATCAAAACTGCTTCCAGCCCAGCGTGATGTAGGCGGCGGTGCCCGGCGTGTTATAGCCGTAGGCGGTTTGATAGTTCTTGTTGAACAGGTTGTCGACATGCGCGGAAACATACCAGGATTTGTCGATATCGTACCGTGCCTGCACGTTGACCGTGGCATACGCGCCCAGATGCTGGGCGCCGGTGTCGATGCGCTCGCCGCTGTAGACGATATCGCCACCGACGCGGATCTTGCCGAACGCTTTGGATAGCGACAGGTTGGCAAAGCGTCGGGCGCGGCGGGGGAGCGTCGTGCCGGCCTGCTCGTCGGTCGGGTTTTGCATCGTGCCTGAGGCACGCACGTCGACGCCCAGCAAGTTGGCGCTGTACGTCAGTTCGGCCCCCTGCACGCGCGCTTTCTTCACGTTCTGTGCGAGGAACTGGCCATTGACCAGCGCCGTGGCGATCAAGTTCGTGTAGTCGGTCTGAAAGGCTGTCAGGCGCACAAGCCCCAAAGCGCCGTTGTATTGCACGCCCAACTCCTTCGAGATGGCGCGTTCGGGCTGCACGTTCGGATTGCCGAAGCCCGGGTAGAAAAGTTCGTTGAACGTCGGCGCGCGGAAGGCGTTCGACGCGTTGGCGAACAGCTTCCACTCCGGGGTGACAAGGAATCCATAGCCGAGGAAGTAGCTGTTTGCACCGCCGAAGTCCGAGTACTGGTCACGCCGTACGTTTGCCTGGAACTGGTTGCGGCCGACCTGGCCTTCGTAGCCGGCATAGCCGGAATCGACATGGCGATTGTTATGCCCGAACGCCGTCGAACCATCGACCGTCTGCTCCAGGCGCGTATACCCCGCGAGCAGCTTATGCTCCGCGTTCAGCGCATATTCGTTCTGCCAGTCGATCTGGCTGCTCGACGTGTGAACGTTGCCGTTGCCGTTGCCATTCAGGTACGTATAGCTATAGTCGTCGCCCTGCGTGAGGGCAAACTTGGTCAGCCATTGCGATGTCACACGGCCGTTGACGTAGGTCGATAACTGACGCACGCGGCTGTCAGTATCGTTGAGGTCGGTGGGTTTGCCGAAGGCGTTGTCGAAGCTCGTGCTGCCATCGCTCTGATACAGGCGCGCGCCGACTTCCCAATCCTGCGCAAACTGGCGCGATAACTGGGCCGTCACGCTCGTGTTGTCGTAGCCGTTCTTGTTCGGATTGGCCCTGGGTGCGAAACGCGGGTCCAGCGCAGAGAATCCGTCGGTATGAAAGCGCGAGACGTTGAGGCTGAAGCGCGTCTTGTGGTCTTCGCCGAGCGCGCCGTCGATGCCGGCATTGGCCTGCGTCGTGTTGTAGCGGCCATAACCGACTTCGGCGTGCATGCGCGGCGCGTGGTCGCCGCCTTTGCGCGTGAAGATCTGCACCACGCCGCCGACGGCTTGCGAGCCGTATAACGCGGAAACGTTACCGCGCACGATTTCGATGTGATCGATCTGCGACAGTTGCAGCTGCTCGATCGCCGTCGTGCCGAGCGTGGCCGAGCTGACAGGCACGCCGTCGATCAGCACGAGCGAACTGTTCGAATTGGCGCCGCGCATGAACAGACTGGCCGACGTACCGGGACCGCCGTTCTGGACGATCTCGACGCCGGCCCGGCCGCGCAGCAAGCTCGGCAGGTCGGCCTCCTGACTGTTTTCGATATCCTGGCGCGAGATGACGGTCGTCGCGGCGAGGGCTTGGGTAAGCTTCTGCTCGGTGCGCGACGCCGTCACGACCGTCGGGTCGAGTTGGACGTCGGCACTTTGGGCGTAAGCCGAAGGTGCAACGACTGCAGTAGAGAGCGCCAATGCGAGGGGCGCGAGCGCGAGCGGCGCCATGGCGCGAGCGTGGGTGCGCATGATAAGGTCTGACTTCCGTTGTTATCGATGTTTGCCTCGTCCCGTTCCCCCGCGGGTCGATGGCGCAAGGGGCACGTCGCGGGACTACGATGGGCAACGAAAGGTGCACCGGCGTACGAACAACGACGAAGCGCCGCGGCAGGCATGGCCTGCGCGGCGCGGCTCCCCACTCCTTCCGGCCGGTATCCGGGCTGGTCATCGTCACGGCTGGCCGGCCTTCCCGCAGCATCGAAGTCTGCAGTGGCATGATGGCGAGGCGCTATTCCGGAACCAAAAGGTCGGAATGATGACTTACCGTTGCGGGGGCAGCACAGGTTGGCCAGGCCGTGTGGGGCGCGGCTCCCTGTTTCCCGTTTAACTGCGTCCGCCGGAGGGGCGGGCGCGAGCACCGAAGTGCCGCAAGTGTAGGGGTCAATCGAATGAGCGTCAATGCTCGTTCGTCGGGCATTGGCCGCCGATTCCGTTAGAATGTAGGGCAATCAAGAGGACGCAGCCCGATGCTCACCGATCTCGAACATCTCACCGAAAAAATTGAACAGTTGGTTGTGGTCAGCCAACGCTTCCATCAACACAACCAGGCTCTGCTGTCCGAGCTCGAGCGCGCACGCGCCGAATGCGAGGAAACGCGCGGCGCGGCGGAGCAGTTGCGCCAGGAGCGCGACGCCCTGCGCCTGCAGCGCGACCAGCTTGCAGCCAAGATCGACGAAGCCCAGGTCCGCCTCAATGCGATCCTGGAAAAACTCCCGAACAACAGCCAGTCGGAGGGCCAGATGGATCTCCTCGGCGCCCCCGGAGGTGAATCCGCATGAGCATCAAGCAGATTGAAGTCCAGATTCTGGAGCAGTCGTACCGCCTGGCCTGCCCGCCGGAACATGAAGACGACCTGCGTGCGGCCGTGGCGCGTGTCGACGCGGAAATGAACAAGGTCCGCGCGCAAAGCACGGTGCGCGGCACCGACCGGATTGCGGTGATGGCAGCCCTTTCGCTGGCATCCGATTTGCTTGCGCTGGAAAAGAGCATCGCCGCCGGACAGGCGTTTCCCGCCGAAGAAATTCAGCGTACAATACAGCGCATGAACGATAGATTGACGACCGTGATCGATCAATATCAGGCGTGATTTTCAGTAGTTTTTTTGCTGATGCATCCGCCGATTTTTCCGGTATCATGAAGGCGTTCGACAAGTTAGTTTTCCCTGCCTGGTTCGCGAAGGCCTTAAATTCCTTGAACCAATGAACTCTGCAGGTTGCGGAAGTTTGTAGTGCTGGTGTGAGCGTCGCTTAGCCCGATGAACCCGAAGCGTTACTAACCGCGACCACCTTGAACCTCCCGGTTCAGGATGCCGGCTCAGCGGCTGTGGCGGGGACCCCATGCAAACGGCACTGCTTTCGCAGTGCCGTTTTTTTTATCCGCGATGCGCGATCAGAAGTGCGCGTCGTCGAGTTGCAGCGCCGAATCCGCCCCTTCCGTGATCGTCGTCGCCAGCCCGGGCGCTTGCGTGAGTACGTGATCGGCAAAAAAACGCGCGGTGGCAATTTTCGCATCGAAGAACAGCGGATCCGCATCGCGATGCGCCTGCGCAGCCAGCAGCGCACGCCCCAGTTGCCAGCCGCACAGCACGATGCCCGCCAGTTTCAGATAGGGAACGCTGCCAGCGAACACCGCATTCGGATCGTCTTTCGCGTTGGCCAGCACGTAGTCGACCACCCGCAACAACGCTTCTCGCCCGGCGGCCAGGCGTTCGGCCACCTTCCCTGCCACGCCGCCCGCCTGCGTCAGTTCGGTTTCCGTAGCGGCGACCTTCGCGCAGATCGCGCGCGCGACTTCGCCGCGGTCACGCAGCGTCTTGCGTCCCACGAGATCATTCGCCTGAATCGCGGTGGTGCCCTCGTAGATCGTGAGGATGCGCGCGTCGCGATAGTACTGGGCGACCCCTGTCTCCTCGATGAAGCCCATGCCCCCGTGAACCTGCACGCCCAGACTCGTGACATCGAGCGACATTTCCGTGCCCCAGCCCTTCACGATCGGCACCAAATACTCGTACATCGCCTGCGCCGCGCCGCGCACGATCGGATTGGCATCATGATGCGCAACGTCCGCCTGGGCGGCGGCGAAGTAGGCCAGCGCACGCGCGCCCTCGGTGAGCGCGCGCATCGTCATGAGCATGCGCTTGACGTCCGGGTGATGCACGATCGTCACGGCCTCCCTGGCCGAACCGTCGACCGGACGGCTTTGCACGCGTTCACGTGCGTAAGCGACTGCCTTCTGATATGCGCGGTCAGCCACGGCGATGCCCTGCATGCCGACCGCGAAACGCGCCGCGTTCATCATGATGAACATGTACTCGAGGCCGCGATTCTCCTCGCCGACCAGATGCCCAAGCGCGCCGCCATGATCACCGAATTGCAGCACTGCGGTCGGACTCGCCTTGATGCCAAGCTTGTGTTCGATCGACACGCAATGCACGTCGTTGCGCTCGCCCAGCGCGCCGCTCGCATCGACCTTGAATTTCGGGACGATGAACAGGGAGATGCCCTTGACGCCGGCAGGTGCGTCCGGCGTGCGCGCGAGCACGAGATGGACGATGTTCTCGGCCATGTCGTGTTCACCGTACGTGATGAAAATCTTCGTGCCGAAAATCTTGTAGGTGCCGTCGCCCTGCGGCTCTGCGCGCGTGCGCACCATCGCCAGGTCGGAGCCCGCCTGGGGCTCCGTCAGGTTCATCGTGCCGGTCCATTCGCCCGACAGCAGCTTCGGCACATACAGCGCCTGTTGCGCCGCATTGCCGGCCGTCAGCAACGCTTCGAGCGCGCCGTCGGTCAGCAACGGGCACAGCGCGAACGACAGGTTCGCGGCGTTGAGCATTTCGTTGCACGCGGTGGCCACGAGCTTCGGCAGGCCTTGGCCGCCGAATTCCTGCGGGTGCAGCACGCCCTGCCAGCCGGCTTCGCCGAACTGTTTGAATGCGGCCTTGAAGCCGGGCGTGGTGGTCACATTACCGTCACGCCAGGTACTCGGCTGCTGATCGCCCGTGACATTGAGCGGCGCGACGACCTCCTCGTTGAAGCGCGCAGCCTCCTCCAGCACGGCCTGCACGGTTTCCGGCGTGGCATCCTCATACCCGGGCAATGACGCCACATGCGAGAGTCCGGCCAGTTCGTTCATCACGAACAGTATGTCCTTGATCGGCGCTTGATAACTCATGTCGTTCCTCCAGTGCTTCGTTGGCAGTGAATTGTCGGTATCGGTGCCGGCCGGGCCGCAAGCGGGGACGGGTAAAAAAATGGGCGCCGGCGATCACGCCGTGCGCCCATCGGGTCAGGTCCGGCGAGCGGCACGTTCAAGCCGCCGCTCGCCCCGCGCCGGCGTCAGCCGAGCGCGCTGACCAGTTCGGGCACGAGCGTAAACAGATCGCCCACCAGCCCGTAATCGGCCACGCTGAAGATCGGCGCTTCGGGATCCTTGTTGATCGCCACGATCACCTTCGAATCCTTCATGCCCGCCAGATGCTGGATCGCGCCGGAGATGCCCACCGCGACATACAGCTGCGGCGCGACAATCTTGCCGGTTTGCCCGACCTGATAGTCGTTCGGCACGTAGCCCGCGTCCACCGCCGCGCGCGAGGCGCCCAGTGCCGCGTTCAGCTTGTCCGCCAGCGGCTCCAGCACCTTGGTGTAGTTCTCGCCCGAGCCCAGGCCGCGCCCGCCCGACACGATGACCTTCGCCGAGGTCAGCTCCGGACGGTCCAGCTTCGTCACCTCGCGGCCGACAAACTGCGAAAGCCCTGCGTCCGCCGCCGCCGGCACGGCTTCCACCGCCGCGCTGCCGCCCGTGGCTGCCGCCGCATCAAAGCCCGTGCCGCGCACCGTGATCACCTTCACGGGGTCGCTGCTCTGCACCGTGGCGATGGCGTTGCCTGCATAGATCGGACGCTCGAACGTGTCGGCGCTGTCGACCTTCGTGATATCCGAAATTTGCGCCACGTCGAGCAATGCCGCCACGCGCGGCGCAATGTTCTTGCCGTAGGCGGTGGCCGGCGCCAGGATGTGCGTATAACCTTCGGCGATCGCGACGACTTGCGCCGCCACGTTTTCCGCCAGGCCGTCGCCCAGATACGCCGCATCGGCCGTCAGCACCTTCTTTACGCCCGCGATTTGCGCGGCGGCCTGCGCGGCCGGGCCGGCGTTCGAACCGGCCACCAGCACGTGCACGTCTTCACCGCACTTGAGGGCCGCCGTGACGGTGTTCAGCGTTGCCGCCTTGATCGTTTGATTGTCGTGATCAGCGATGACCAAAATGCTCATGTCTCGTTCTCCTTACAGCACTTTGGCTTCGTTCTTGAGTTTCTCGACCAGCGCCGCAACGTCCGGCACCTTCACGCCCGCACCGCGCTTGGGCGGTTCGACCACTTTCAGCGTCTTCAGACGCGGCGAAACGTCCACCCCCAGGTCGGCCGGCTTGACGGTCTCAAGCGGCTTCTTCTTCGCCTTCATGATGTTGGGCAGCGTCACATAACGCGGCTCGTTCAGGCGCAGGTCGGTCGTGACCACCGCCGGCAGCGACAGGGAGACGGTTTCCAGCCCGCCGTCGACTTCACGCGTGACTTGCACGCGGCCGTCGGCCACCACCACCTTCGAGGCAAACGTCGCCTGCGGCAGCTTGGCCAGCGCGGCCAGCATCTGGCCCGTCTGGTTGGAATCGTCGTCGATCGCCTGCTTGCCCAGGATCACCAGCTGCGGCTGTTCCTTGTCGACCAGCGCCTTGAGAAGCTTGGCCACCGCCAGCGGTTGCAATTCTTCGTCCGACTCGATCAGGATGGCACGATCCGCGCCGATCGCCAGCGCCGTGCGCAGCGTCTCCTGCGCTTGCGCCACGCCCGCCGACACCGCGATCACCTCCGTCGCCACGCCCGCCTCCTTCAGGCGCACCGCCTCTTCCACCGCAATCTCGTCGAAGGGATTCATCGACATTTTCACGTTCGCAATGTCGACACCACTCCCGTCGCTTTTCACGCGGACCTTAACGTTGTAATCCACCACCCGTTTGACCGGTACCAGGATTCTCATGAACTCGCTCCAAAGTTACGTTTACGTCAATCCGTTGCCATTATAACCACACGCGGCATGACACTTATTATGTTGTTTTTTGGCATTTTGTTGCACAGGTCATGGGCCGGCATTTTGCCCCCTGTCGCGTGAGCAGGTGCACGATATCTACGACGCCCCACCCGCCGAACGATCGTGCTATTTTAATCACATCCGGTTCCGAACTCCTAGGCCTTTCTGGTGGCTTTCCTCTAGAGAATCCCACGCGCCTGACATATGAATATGATCGAATATCGACCCGGACGCCGCTTCGGCGCACCACAATGACCGGCCTTGACGCGATGCGGCCACGCCCGCGCAGCCGAAGCAGAGGAGACGCACGATGACGCTGCACACCGAATCCCGGCTCGACACCTGCGATGGCCAATCGTTGTACGTACAAGGCTGGCGGCCCAATCAGCGCGCGCCGCGCGCCGTGGTGGCCATCATCCACGGCATGGGCGAGCACGGCGGACGCTACCGGCGGCTGGCCGAACATTTCGCGACCCATGATCTTGCGACCGTCACGTTCGACTTGCGCGGACACGGCTTGTCGAGCGGCGCGCGCGTCTTCGTGAACCGGTTCGACGATTACCTCGGCGACACGGATATCTTCCTCACGCATGTGCGCTCCACCTTTGGCCCGACGCCCGTGTTCCTGCTCGGCCACAGCATGGGGGGCGCCATCGCTGCCCTGTACGCCATCACGCGCCAGCCGGACGTGCGCGGCCTCGCGCTCAGCAGCCCTGCGCTCGCCCCGGGCGAACCGGTGCCGCCATGGCTGCTCACCTTGGGCCGATGGGTGGCCCGTTGGCTGCCGCGCGTCCCCGTCTACAAGATTGATCCCGCCCGGATCGCGCGAGACCAGACGGTTGTCGAGGAGGCCCGCCGCGATCCGCTGAACGTCTACCGCGGCACCCCGGCGCGTACCGCGGCAGAACTGCTCTCCGCGATGGCCCGCATTCATACGGGGGCCGATGCGTTGCGCCTGCCGCTTTACATTTTCCATGGCACCGAGGATCGTCTGACGGCGCCCTACGCCAGCGAACAACTGCACGCCAGCGCCGCCTCGACCGACAAGACGTTGCGCATGTACCGGGGCCACTACCACGAGACCCTCAACGATCTCGACCGGGAGACCGTCATCCGCGACCTCACGCAATGGCTGCTGCACCATCTTCCGGCTGTCGCCGCGCGTCGCGACCACGCGGCGTGAACCCGCGCTAGCCACGCGTGCGGGCCTGCAAGGCGCGCACGCGCCCCAGCGCCGCCGTATCGGCGACAGCGGCCGAATACATGGCAGCCAGGTCTGCCTTGAGTGCGGTGCGCGACGCCCCGTCGAGATACACCATGTGCCCGGACGGGTAGAACCGCGCGGAGAGATTTTGCCGCACCTGCTGGCTGAGGAGCGGCATTTGCTGCAAGTCCATCACGGTCTGGTAGAACGGCGTGACGAAGTCATACACGCCGTTCGCCGACAGCACCTTGAGATCGACATTGAGCGCCATCACGGCGGCCAGATCGCCCGCCGTGTACAGAATCGTATTGCCTTGGGCATCGAGCCCTTGCTGCGCGCCGGTGGGATCGACGTGACCGAAATCCCAGTACTTGAACGCCTGGTCGTTCAGATCCGCAAACGACGAGTTCGAAGTGAATTTCAACTGTTCGTTCAGGTAGAAATTCCACATGGTCGTGTACACGCCGGTGACCGCCGTCATGGTTGGATCGTTGCCGCCGGAGTTCGGATCGATCTTGCCGGCAATGCCGGTGTCGATCGCTGTCACACGACCGTCGTAGGCGCCGAGCGCCACGCCCTTGTCCTCCAGCAGCGTCGTCAGGAACAACGCATGGCCGCGGCTGTCGTAGGCAGCCACGTCGAGTTGCCACGCGCGCAACGTGGCCACGTCGATCCCGGTGAACTCGCCGAGTTTCGCGACGACATCCGCGTCGACGGCCGGCAGCTTCCGTAGCGCCGCCAGATAGTCGGTGCGCGCGAATTGGGCCGCGTCGGCAAGGAGCGCCTCGAGTTGCGCCGGCACGGGGGTCACGCCCAGACGACCGTGATACCAGGCATCCGCGGCCGCCGTCGGCAACGCGCCGACCGGGTTGCCGGCCTGGCGATAATCCAGAATCGACGACTGCAGCGTGATGCCGTTCAGGTCGACGCCGTCTTCGTGCAGCCGGTACGCGAGCACGCAGCTGCGAGCGGTCCCGTACGATTCTCCGAACAGGAACTTGGGCGAATTCCAGCGGCTGTTTTTCGTGAGGAAGCGTTTAATGAATTGCTTGATTGATTCGGCATCCTTATCGACACCCCAGAAGTCTCGGTTCTTGTGCGGCGCAATCGCGGCCGAGTACCCGGTGCCCACCGGATTGATGAATACGAGATCGCTCCTGTCGAGCAAGCTGTCGGGGTTGTCTTCCATGGCATAAGGCGCTGGCGGCGTGAATCCCGGCATCGACGTCCTGATGCGGCGCGGCGCAAACGAGCCGAGCAGCACGAATACCGCCGACGAGCCCGGCCCGCCGTTATAGAAGAACGTGACCGGACGCGTCTGCTCCGGCTGATTGTCTTCCGTGAACGCCACGTAGAACAATTTGGCGTTCGGCAGCGAACTGCCCGGATCGACGGTGACGAGGTGGCCTGCCGTTGCGGTATAGCGAATCGTGCGGCCACCGATCTTCACCGTGTGCTTCGTGACGGCGGCATTCTCCGTGACGTCGGTGATCGCGTCGTCGGGGCCGTTGCCGTATGCGGTGGGGTCGAAATATGCCTGATCGGCGGCATGGCCGGACCCGCCTGCGCGCTTTGCCATGATGACTCCTTTGCAGAGGTTCGCCGCCCGTCCTCCTTACGCCCGCCGGCGCGCGCGACGATCAAAGTACCGCCGCCACCTTTTCGCCGTCCGGGCTGCCCAGGCCTGTGCAGGCGTCCCAACCCGGCGCCGCGGCGAACGTGCCGTTGTTGCCTTGCGTAATGTCGTTGCAAACGCCCGCGGCGCGATACAGCTTCGGATTGACATACCCGGCCGGACGGCCTTTGGCCACGTTGATGCGTGCGATCAGGGCGGCCCAAAGCGGCGCCACGGCGCTCGTCCCGCCGACGACAGTGCGCACCCCGTCGATCAGGACTTCGTAACCGGTCATTGGCGACGCATCGCCCGCGACATCCGGCACGCCCCGCCCCGGCAACGGAGCGCTACCGTCTACGCCGCGCAGCACCGACAATCCGTCCTGCCATGCCGGCACCGGAAACGCCCGACTGATGCCACCGCCGCTTGCGCCGCCGCCGCTGCCGTCGTTCCAGACCACTTCCAGCGCAATCGTCTGGTCCGGTGGCTGGCCGGCCACCTGCACGCGCGTGCCACCGCAGGCGAGCGCATACGGGCTCGCCGCAGGGAAATCGACGTGATCGCGCCCGTCGCCCGCGCCGTCGCCCGATCCGTTGTCCCCGGCGGCTGCGCATACGGTCACACCCAACGCGGCCGCTTCCTGCAGCACCGTATCGAAAGCGCGCAGCGACTGCGCCGTCCATGCGTCTTCAGGGCCGCCCCAACTGATCGAAATGACCGAAGGATTGTGTGTCGTGTCGTGCACCGCCCGGCTCACCGCGTCGAGAAAGCCGGCATCGCTGTTCTGGGTGAAGTAGACGGCCAACGTGGCGCCCGGGGCCAACGCGCCGGCGATCTCGATATCGAGCGTCACCTCGCCGTCCGGGCCTCCGGGGTCGCCGCTGGGTTGATTGCCGCCGCCATGTATGGCGATGGGAACCACGGTCGGCCGCGCCACGCCGAGCCCGTCGAAGTAGGTACGCAGGTCGTCGGGGCGATAGCCGCCGCCGAGCTCAATGATGCCAATGCACTGCCCCGCGCCGTCGCCGGCGGGAAAGCGGTACAGCGCACCGAGTTGCAGCGGGCTCAACGCAATGGCGGGGGGTGTCGCGGCCGGCCGGAATGGCGGCCGAATCCGGAAATGCGGACGGGCTTGCGGACGGTTGTCGAGACCAAGCACCGCCGTCACGACATCTCGAAGCTCATCCGGCAGATGGACGGGGCCGGTGCGGCCGCGAAACTGGCCGCTTGCGTGATAGTCATACTGGTGAAGCGTGACGTCGAAGGCTTGCTGGAACTGCGCAATCGCCCCGCGCAGGACGACCGTGCACGCTGCCGTGTCGACCCGGGCCATTGTCAGGCCATGCTGCGCAGCGAATGCCGCAAGTTTGGCGAGGTCGTCGTCGGAGGCGCCGAAACGCTTGGAAAAGGCGGCGCGCGACAAGGGCTGTGCCGCGGGTTCGCCCGCGGCCATGTCCCGCACCAGCGCGCGAAATATCGGTTCGTCCCGCCTGCGCAACGTGACGACGACGTCGATCGTTTCATGGGGATCGCACTGACCCGCGATCTTCGCGCCCCTGGCCACCGCGCGATCGCTTCCCGGCAATGGATGCTTTGCCATGATGCGCCACCTCCCCGGGCCGCAAAGGCCCACAATACGGCAGACCATTCGATTAAAGCACAGTTCCCTGCCCCCGTTACGCGGCCCGTTTCAGCCCGTTTCAGCCCGTTTTAGCCCAGTTACCGGCCGCGCCACGACCGGCCGCATGAGCGCGGCGGGGGTCACAAGCCCCCATGCCCTTGTCGACTGTCGGGAGACCCGGCGCGCTGGCGCCAACGGGACTACACTGGTGTCATATCCGCCATGAGACCAATGCGATGGAAAGGCAACAGAAGTTTTCGCCGCAGCGCATCACCCACCTGCATTTCTGGACACCTGCGCTGTTCACGTTCAAGACGACGCGCCCCCCCGAACTCAAGTTCGCGGCGGGTCAGTTCGTGCGGCTGGGGCTGGCGAAGGAAGACGGCGAACAGGTGTGGCGTGCCTACTCGTACGCGTCCGGACCTGGCGACGATGCTCTGGAGTTCTACTCAATCGTCGCGCCGGAGGGGGAATTCAGCCCACGCCTGGCCCAGATGAAAGTCGGCGACGAACTGCTCGTCGAACACGTATCGTACGGCTTCCTCACACTCGACCGGTTCGTCGACGGCAAGGATTTATGGATGCTCGCGACGGGCACGGGGCTCGCGCCGTTCATCTCCGTCCTGCGCGATCCCGCCGTGTGGCAGAAGTTCGAACGGATCTTTCTCGTGCACAGTGTTCGCTGGGCATCGGACCTGACGTACGCGGATTTGCTCACGGATTTTGCGCACGACGGCATCGATCCGGCCTGGACGAACAAACTTCGCTATTTCACGACGGTGACGCGCGAAGCTGCACCGGGCGCATTGCAGGGCCGCATTACGACACTGCTGGAGACCGGTGCGCTCGAGCGCGCCGTCGGCGCCAAGCTCAATCCGGACAGCTCCCGCATCATGGTGTGCGGCAATCCGGAAATGGTGCGCGACATGCGCAAACTCCTGACGGACGACGGCTACGCCGTCAGCCGCACGGCAACGCCCGGGCCGTTGGCGCTCGAGAATCAGTGGTAGTCGCGCGGCGTGGACAGGCCGCCGCGCGAGACCATCGGAGGATCGGGACGACGGAAACGGTCGGGACTAGCGCGACGGCCAGTTCGGTGACCGTTTGTCGATGAACGCCTGCACGCCTTCGAGGGCGCTCTCGTCCATCATGTTGCAGGCCATCGTCTGCCCGGCCAGCTGGTAGGCGGCTTCGATGCCCGTCTCCAGTTGCCGGTAGAAAAGCCCCTTGCCTGCGGCGACGGCGGCGGCCGGCTTCGCGCAAATCGCATGGCACAGCGCGCGCACCTCCGCATCGAGCTTTTCGACGGGCACGACGCGATTGACCAGCCCGCGTGCCTGTGCCGTGTCCGCATCGATGAAATCGCCCGTCAGCAACATCTCCATCGCCTGCTTGCGCGACAGATTGCGCGACAGCGCCACCCCCGGCGTCGCACAGAACAGTCCGACGTTGATCCCTGACACGGCAAAGCGCGCCGTCGATGACGCCACGGCCAGATCGCACATCGCGACCAACTGGCAACCGGCGGCCGTCGCGATGCCATGCACGCGCGCGATCACCGGCTGCGGCATGCGCTGCATCGTCAACATGACACGCGTGCATTGAGCGAATAGCGCCTGGTAATACGCAAGTGAGGGCGCCGCCCGCATCTCCTTGAGATCGTGCCCCGCACAAAACGCGGGCCCGGCCCCTGCCAACACGACGACACGCGCCAACTTGTCGGCCGCCACCGTCTCCAGCGCCTGCTGCAGCTCGGTGAGCAGCGCCTCGGACAGCGCGTTGAACTGACGCGGACGGTTCAACGTCAACGTCACCACGCCTGCGTCCTGATCCTCACCGCGCGTGACGCACACAAGCGCGTCTTCTGCCTGCCGAGTCATGACTGATCTCCTCGCGCCGCCGGTCGCGCGCGCCTGCGTGGCCGCCCGCGCAGATGTTCTAAATGTCGGCCAACACCTTCAGGTGCGCCACGACGCTGCGGCCGAGCGCAGACAGGTTGTAGCCGCCCTCCAGGCAACTGACGATCCGGCCCTTCGCATGGCGCATCGCGATCGCCTTGACCTTCTCCGTGATCCACGCGAAGTCCGCCTCCGTCAGACCGAGGCCACCGAGATCGTCTTCGCGATGCGCGTCGAAACCTGCGGAGAAGAAAATCATTTCCGGACGGAAGGCGTCGAGTTGTCCGAGCCAGCCGAAGTCGATCGCCTCGCGTGCCGCCATCCCGCTGGTGCGGGCGGCGAGCGGAATATTGTGCATGTTCGGCGCCGGGTGATCGAAGCCCGAGAACGGATAGAACGGGTGCTGGAAAATGCCGCACATGAACACGCGGGGATCGTTCGAAAATGCCGCCTCGGTGCCATTGCCGTGGTGCACGTCGAAATCGACGATCGCCACGCGCGACAAACCGTGGACCTCGAGCGCATGGTGCGCCGCGATCGCGACGTTGTTGAACAGGCAGAACCCCATGGCGCGCGTGGGCGTGGCGTGGTGCCCCGGCGGACGCACGCTGCAGAACGCGTTGTCGAGCTCGCCCTGCAGCACTGCGTCGGTCGCCGCGACCGCCGCGCCCGCGGCCCGCAGGGCGGCACGGTACGAATGCGGGTTGAGCACCGTGTCCGGATC
This sequence comes from Pandoraea terrae, assembly GCF_902459695.1. GTDB lineage: Bacteria > Pseudomonadota > Gammaproteobacteria > Burkholderiales > Burkholderiaceae > Pandoraea > Pandoraea terrae. Next base: position 210,658 of record NZ_CABPRZ010000001.1, on the reverse strand, counting down.
GAGCGGGAAATAGCCGGTGGCCGGCACGCTGTCGCGCACGTACGCCACATGTTCAGGCGTATGCACGCGCAGCAGGCTCGATTCGTCGGCGAGCGGCGCTTCGCGGCGCTCCAGAAGGCCGTCGATGCGGCCGGCAATCAGCTGATCCTCGATGGCGCGCAGACGCTCCGGACATTCCGGATGCCATTCGCCCATTTCGTGGCGCACGCAGTCAGGGTGCGTATAAAACCCGGTAGCCATTTGATGCTCGATGTCGTTTTGTGATGGGGGCAAGGCGGATTTCCCGCCTCGCCTTGTCTCCAGGGCAGCGCGCCCATCGCAGCAGCGCGCCGCACGGCCCGCCGCCTGCCCGGCGCAACATCCGCGCACCGGCATCGCACAGCATATGGCTGACGGGCCCTTCAAGCACTAAGGTATCACAGGTGCACTCGGTTATACTGCCGACTGAGCCTTTCCTCCCACCATCCGAGACGACATCACCGAATCAAGCATGACATTTCCGGTACGGACGCCTGATCATTCCCCGCGCGCCGTTTTCGCGCGCGAAGCCTCACCGAGCCAACGCTCGTTCCTTCCGTCGTTCCGGCCGATTTTGCGTCTGGCGGCCCCCGCGCGCTTCGCCGCGGGAGGTGTGCTCGCCGCCCTCATGCTGACGCTCGCCATGCCCGGCGCCGCGCAGACGAACGGCAAGCCCCGCACCAAGGTCGCCCAGGCAGTCCTCGAAGAAGAGGTCGTGCCGCAGCGCTACGCGAATCATCCCGATGTCGACGCATTCATCAACGACCTCGTCGCGCGCGACGGTTTCGACCGTGGCGAGTTGCAGAAGGTGTTCTCGCGCGTCGTGTTCTCGCAGACGGCCGCCCGCTTGGCTGCCCCGCCCGCCACCACGGCGAAGAAGAACTGGCAGGTGTATCAATCGCGCTTCCTCGACGGCATGCGCATCAACAACGGCGTGCGTTTCTGGAACGAGAACTCGGCCGCGCTGGCGCGTGCGTCGCAGGAGTTCGGCGTCCCCGAGGAAATCATCGTCGCCATCATCGGCGTCGAGACGATTTATGGCCGCAACATGGGTAACTTCCGAACCATCGACGCGCTGACCACGCTCGCGTTCGACTACCCGGCGGCACGCAACCGCACGGAACGCATGGCGCTGTTCCGCAAGGAACTCGAAAGCCTGCTGCTCTATGCGCGCGATCGCGGCATCGATCCGTTCAGCCTTTACGGTTCATACGCCGGGGCTATCGGCATCCCGCAGTTCATGCCGTCGAGCATTCGTGAATACGCCGTCGATTACAGCGGCAACGGCAAGATCAATCTGACTGGCGACGCGGCGGATGCCATCGGCAGCGTAGGAAATTTCCTCAAACTGCATGGATGGGAGGCGAATCGTCCGGTCATCTGGCACATTGCGCCCGACCCCGGCAGCCAGGGCGTCGCGGAAGCCGGGGCCGACGGTCGCCCCGAACCGCATTGGAAGCTTCAGGACTTCATCAAGGCAGGCCTGCTGATGAACGAATCGAAGCTCGATGTCGGCGCGGAGTTGGGCACACCCGTGCTGATCGTGGACTTGCCGACCCCCGGCCAGCCGACGCAGTACCGTGTGGGCCTGCAGAATTTCTACGTGCTGACGCGCTACAACCGCAGCTTCTTCTACGCCATGGCGGTGTACGAACTCAGCACCGCCATCAAGGCGGCGCGCGCCCCGTAAGCGCCGCCTGACGACGGCGCCTTGCACTTTGCCCCCGCCTAGGCCGGAAACACGCCGGTCGACAGATAGCGGTCGCCCCGGTCGCACACGACGAAGACGATCGTCGCGTTTTCGACCTCATGCGCCAGACGCAGGGCGATCTGGCAAGCGCCGCCCGAGGAAATGCCGCAAAAGATGCCTTCTTCGGCCGCCATGCGGCGCGCCATGATTTCCGAATCGGACTGGCTCACCTGCTCGGTGCGGTCCACCCGCGCGCGGTCGAAGATCTTCGGCAGATAAGCTTCCGGCCATTTGCGGATGCCCGGAATGCGCGATCCTTCGGCCGGTTCGGCGCCAACGATCTGGATTTCGGGGTTCTTTTCCTTCAGGAATTGCGAGACGCCCATGATCGTGCCGGTCGTGCCCATGGCGGAGACGAAATGGGTGATGCGCCCTTCCGTGTCACGCCACAATTCGGGACCGGTCGTTTCATAGTGCGCGAGCGGATTGTCCGGATTGGCGAACTGATCGAGGATGACGCCGCGGCCGTCGCGCTCCATCTGGCCGGCGAGATCCCGCGCGTATTCCATGCCGCCCTTGACCGGTGTGAGGATGATCTGCGCGCCGTACGCGGCCATGCTCTGACGACGCTCTACGCTGAGGTCCTCAGGCATGATCAGGACCATCTTGTAGCCGCGGATGGCAGCGGCCATCGCCAGCGCAATACCGGTGTTGCCGGACGTCGCTTCGATCAGCGTGTCGCCCGGCTTGATGCGCCCACGCGCCTGGGCGTGCTTGATCATCGACAGCGCCGGACGATCCTTCACCGAGCCTGCCGGGTTGTTGCCTTCGAGCTTGCCGAGAATGATGTTGTTGCGGCGGCGGATTTCGTCATCGGGCAATCGCACCAGTTGCACCAGCGGCGTATTGCCGATGGTGTCTTCAATCGTTTTATAAGCCATTACGCTGAGCTTCGGATGGAGATGGGATGAATGCATTCTAATCGACCCGGCCCCGCGCTGCTCATGCCCCGTCCGGCGGGCGATAAAAAACCCCGCGCCTGGCGGGGTTTCAGTACGGCGGCACACCGCGCCAGCTGCGTAATCAACGATTTTCCAGCAGCCAGCGGCAGTAGCGCGAAACACCTTCGCCGACGCTCAGGAACGGTGCCGCATAGCCGCCGTTGCGGCGCAGATTGTCGATGTTCGCCTGCGTAAAGCACTGATACTTGCCGCGCAGGGCGTCCGGAAACGGAATGTACTCGATCATGCGATGCTTGACGAGTTCCTCCAGCGGCAAGGCCGGCTTGCCTGCGTCCTCGCGCAGCGTATTGATGACTGCGACGGCGATATCGTTGAACGGCTGCGCCCGGCCCGTGCCCAGATTGAAGATGCCGCTGCGCTCCGGATGATCGAAGAAGTGCAGATTGACCTTGACGACGTCCTCGACGGACACGAAGTCGCGGCTTTGCATGCCGGCGCCATAGCCGTTGTATTCGCCGAACAGCTTGACGCGGCCCTCGGCGCGGAATTCGTTGAAGTTGTGGAACGCCACCGAGGCCATGCGGCCCTTATGGGCTTCGCGCGGCCCGTACACGTTGAAGTAACGGAAGCCGACAACCTGGCTCGGCAATTTGCCGCCGGCCTGGCGCATCATGCGGCGCACGACCTGGTCGAACAGGAACTTCGAATAGCCGTACACGTTGAGCGGCTTCTCGTGTTCGCGGTCTTCGACGAACACCTCCGATGCGCCGTAAGTCGCCGCCGACGACGCATACAGCAGCGGCACGCCTTGCGCGAGACACGCGTCGAGCAGCGCGCGCGTGTAGCGGAAGTTGTTTTCCATCATGTAGCGGCCATCGGTCTCCATCGTGTCGGAGCAGGCGCCTTCATGGAAAATCGCGCGTACGCGGCCGAACTCGCGGCGCGCGAAACGTGCCACGAACTCGGTCTTGTCGAGATAGTCGCTGATCTCGCAGTCGACGAGATTGCGGAACTTGTCGGCGCGCGTCAGGTTGTCGACGGCGACAATGTCGGTCTCGCCGCGGTCGTTGAGCGCCTTGACGATATTGGCGCCGACGAAGCCGGCCGCGCCGGTCACGATGATGGTCATGTCAGTTCGGAAAAAGTTCGGAGTAATCGACAGAAGCGGTGCCGAGCTTGCCCACCACGATGCTGCCCGCGCGGTTGGCATGCACGACCGCGTCGGCGAGCGGCAAGCCGGCGCCGAGCAGTACGGCCAGCGTCGCGATCACGGTGTCGCCCGCCCCGGAAACATCATACACTTCGCGCGCCTGCGCCGGCACGTTCATCACGCCCTCGCCCGTGAACAGGGTCATGCCCTCTTCCGAGCGCGTGAGCAGCAGGGCGTCGAGGTCAAGGCTGACACGCAGCTGCTGTGCGCGCGCCGTCAGATCGGCCTCCGATGTCCACTGCCCGACCACCTGCGTCAGTTCCGCACGATTCGGCGTCAGGATCGTGGCGCCCCGATAGCGCTCGTAGTCGCTGCCCTTCGGATCGACCAGCACCGGTTTGCCGGCAGCGCGCGCCGCCTCGATCATCGGCTGGACATGCGTCAGCCCGCCCTTGGCGTAGTCCGACAGCAACACCACGCCGTGCTGCGCGATGAGCTGACGGTACTGATCGAGCACCGTCAACAGGATCTCGTGGGCCGGCTGGTTTTCGAAGTCGATGCGCAGCAGTTGCTGCTGACGCGAGAGGATGCGCAGCTTGATGGTCGTCGACAGGTGGGCGTCGCGCGTGATGAACGGCGCCACGCCGCTCTCCCCCAGCAACTCAACGATCCGGTCACCCGGTTCGTCTTGCCCGACGACGCACAGCAGGCCCGCCGTCGCGCCCAGGGAGACAGCGTTGAGCGCAACGTTCGCCGCCCCGCCAAGGCGCTCTTCGTTGCGGCGTACGTGCACGACCGGCACCGGCGCCTCGGGGGAAATACGGTTGACGTCGCCAAACCAGTAACGGTCGAGCATCACGTCGCCCACCACAAGCACCCGCGAAGTGGCCAGCTGATCGCGGCTGACGGTGCGGGCGGCGGGCGCCGACAGCGCCGAAGTCGTCGAAGTCATCGCGGCTCCCCTTACACCGTCACATGCAGCGCGCGGCCGATGGCGTGGTATTCGATGCCGAGTTCGCGCATGGCTTCCGGCTCGTACAGATTACGGCCATCGAAAATCAGCGGCAGCTTCAGTTCCGTTTTCACGCGCTCGAAGTTCGGGCTGCGGAACGCCTTCCATTCCGTGACGATGACGAGCGCGTCGGCGCCGGCCAGCGTGTCATTCTGCGTCGCGCAGAAGGTAATACGCGCATGCGCATCAGGACGATCAGCAAAATCCAGCGCAATGACACGGCGCGCTTCATCCATCGCCACGGGGTCGTAGACTTTGACGCGCGCGCCGCGCGCGATCAGCTCGGCAATCACGCGCCGGCTCGGCGCTTCGCGCATGTCGTCCGTGTTCGGCTTGAACGCGAGCCCCCACAGCGCGAAGGTCCGGTCGGACAGATCCTCGCCCAGACGCGCGACGACCTTGCCGATCAGGACTTCCTTCTGATGATCGTTGACCTCTTCGACGGCGTTCAGAATGCGTAGCGGCAGGCCGTAATCCGAGGCGGTGCGCACGAGCGCCTGCACATCCTTCGGGAAACACGAGCCGCCGTAGCCGCAACCGGCATACAGGAAGTGATAGCCGATACGCGGGTCCGAGCCGATGCCCTGGCGCACCTGTTCGATGTCGGCGCCGACGCGATCGGCCAGATTGGCCAGTTCGTTCATGAACGAAATCCGCGTGGCCAGCATGGCGTTCGCCGCGTACTTCGTGAACTCCGCCGAGTGGACATCCATGTACAGCGTGCGCTCGTGATTGCGGTTGAACGGCGCATACAGACGCTTCATCGTTGCCTTGGCACGCAGACCGGCGTCATCCTCGTCGCTGCCGAGCACGATACGGTCGGGGCGCATGAAGTCTTCGACAGCCGCGCCTTCCTTCAGGAATTCGGGATTCGAGACCACCGAGAATTCGACGTCGAGCTTGCGCGCCTTCAGTTCCTCGGTGATCGCGGCGCTCACCCTGTCGGCGGTGCCGACCGGCACGGTCGACTTGTCGACTACCACCTTGAAATCGGTCGCGTAACGGCCGATGTTGCGTGCTGCGGCCACGACATACTGGAGGTCGGCCGAGCCGTCTTCGTCGGGCGGCGTGCCGACGGCGATGAACTGCACTTCGCCATGCGCCACGGAAGCCGGAATATCTGTCGAGAATTGCAGGCGGCCTGCCTCACGATTGCGCGCAATGATTTCCTGCAGTCCGGGCTCGTGAATCGGGACACCGCCGCTGTTCAGGATTTCGATCTTGCGCGGATCCACGTCAAGACAGAACACGTCGTTGCCGAGTTCGGCGAGGCATGCTCCGGTGACCAGGCCGACGTATCCGGTGCCGATAATGGTAACTTTCATGATGTTTTAGCGAAAAAAATAATCAGGTACTTGCCGCCACGTCGGCGCGGCGGGGTGTGTAGGTTTCCCAGCCGGTACAGCCTGGGCATTGCCAATAGAACAACCGGGCACGGAAACCGCATTGATCGCAGACGTAGCGTGGCAACGATTTGGTGCGCTGCTGGACCAGCTTGGCCATCAATTGCAAATCGGCCTGCGTCTGACCATCGGCCGCGGCGGCACGCGCCTCAAGCAGTTTCGTCATGCCCTGCGCGCTCGGCGCGCGCTGCATGCTTTCGCGCATCAGCGCAAGCGCAGCGCCGGCGCCTTCGAGCGCGAGCGTCTTCTCGTAGACGATCTCGAGCAGATCGTCAGACGGATTCTTGAACAGCGCGTCACGCAACAGCGCCACGCCCTCCGGCGCGCGTCCGAGCGCCTCATACGCGCGCATCAGCCGCTTGGCCGCCAGGCCCAGGTATATCGGATTCTGCTGCTCGATGTCGCGCAACGCGCGCAGGGCGCCCTGCGCATCGCCGGCCGCCAGCAGCAAATCGCCGCGCAACAGCGTCGCCCGGACATTGGCGGGGTTGGCGCGCAAGGCGGCGTCGAGTTCGCCTGCCACCGCCGGCATATCCTTGCGCTGCATGGCTTCCTGCGCAAGCTCGCAATGGAATTGTGCGATTTCCTTCTGATACGACACCGACGGATCCTGCTCCGCGATCTGTTCGGCCGCCACCAGCGCCTTCTGCCACTCTTTCTCGATTTGATAGATGGTCAGCACGCTATGTTGCGCGGCCTTGGCATAACTGCCGGTTTGCAGCCGGCCGAAGGTGTCCTCTGCACGGTCGAGCAAACCCGCCTTGAGGAAGTCGTGGCCGAGTTCGAACAGCGCATGCTCCTGGTCGGCTTGCGGCAGGTCGTCCCGGGAAAGCAGGTTCTGATGCACGCGAATGGCCCGCTCGGTTTCGCCGCGGCGGCGAAACAGACTGCCAAGCGCGAAGTGCAGTTCCGTAGTTTCCGGGTCGAGCTTGGCGACCTCGATGAAGGCGTCGATGGCCTTGTCGGGCTGCTCGTTGAGCAGGAAATTGAGCCCGCGGAAATAGGACCGCGGCAAGTTGCTGCTCTCGGAGAGCAGGCTGCGCAGGTCGAATCGGGCAGCAGCCCAGCCCATGCCGAAAATCACGGGGATGGCGAGCAGCCACCAAACCTCGAATTCCATTATGCGATTACGTCCGGTTTCGTCCGTGTACGGGCGGTTGGAAGGGGTTTCGACGCAGCGTGCCGCGCAGCATCAGACCGGCGGCAGCATCGGCGGTTGATCGACCGCATTCGGATCGTTTTGGGCGCGTGCGAGTTCACGTCGGGCACGACGCAACTCCAGGCGGATACGCATCAGGCTCGGCAGCGTCGCGAGCACACCGATTACGCCGCCCACGACGAAAAACGCCAGGCCGATCATGATGAGCGGCGCCGTCCAGATATGGCCGAGGAACAGGTTCAGCGTGACTTCCGCAGTATTGGCCAGCGCCAGACTCAGGAGAAACAGAAAGACGACGAGTCGAATGATCCAAACAATCAGCTTCATGCCGAAAGGCTCCCGCAGCAGGATTGCCGTATGTTGAGGCGCACCACAGGCACCGCCACCGCCCTCGCGAGGCGCGGGCGGCACGTGCAGCGCGCGACGTGCGGCTATTGTACCGGATGTGCCCCGTCAAACGACGCAGCGTACTCGTTGCCGTCACAAGCCACGCCGTTTACGCGCGTGATGCGCACGATACGAGCCTCGGCCCATGGCCGAAGCCATGCTCGGTTGAACTTGATTTGCCAGCCCGTACACACCCGGGAAGCCCGGGGTGCTTCAAAAAGCCGGACGCAAAAAAAGCGCCCGCAGGCGCTTTCCTTGCTTGGCAAATCCCAAAACGGGCCAGATTACTGGTCCGACGCCTTGTGATCAACCCGCTCGCGCAGTTCCTTGCCCGGCTTGAAATGCGGCACGAATTTCTCCGGCACCAACACTTTCTCGCCCGACTTGGGGTTGCGCCCGACGCGCGGCGGCCGCCGGTTGAGCCCAAAACTGCCGAATCCGCGGATCTCGATCCGATGACCGCGCGCAAGCGCTTCCGTCATCGCATCGAGAATGGTCTTGACCGCGAAATCCGCGTCCTTGAGCACCAACTGGGGAAACCGCGCCGCCAACTGGTTGACCAATTCAGACTTGGTCATAAGCCCTGGACCTTACTGGTTCTGGCTGTCCAGCTTGGCCTTGAGCAACGCACCCAGGTTGGTGGTGCCGCTGGCAGCGGAGCTGTCCGTTGCCATCTTGCTCATGGCTTCCTGCTGTTCGGCCGAATCCTTGGCCTTGATCGACAGGTTGATGTTGCGCGACTTGCGATCGATGTTGACGATCATCGCATTGACGGCATCACCTTCCTTGAGCACGTTACGGGCATCTTCCACGCGGTCGTGGGCGATTTCCGAAGCACGCAGGTAACCTTCAACGTCATCGCCCAGCGAGACGACGGCACCCTTCGGGTCGACGGCCTTGACGGTACCGTTGACGATCGAGCCCTTGTCGTTGATGGCCACGAAGTTGTTGAACGGATCGCCTTCGAGTTGCTTGATACCCAGCGAGATGCGTTCCTTGTCGACGTCGATGCCCAGAACCACGGCTTCGACTTCGTCGCCCTTCTTGTACTTGCGCACGGCGTCTTCGCCGGTTTCGCTCCACGACAGGTCCGACAGGTGCACCAGACCGTCGATGCCGCCCGGCAGGCCGATGAACACGCCAAAGTCGGTGATCGACTTGATGCCGCCCTTGATCTTGTCGCCCTTCTTGAAGTTGCGCGAGAAGTCATCCCAGGGATTCGGCTTGCACTGCTTCATGCCCAAGCTGATACGGCGACGGTCTTCGTCGATTTCCAGGACCATGACTTCGACTTCGTCGCCCAGCTGGACAACCTTGGTCGGGGCCACGTTCTTGTTGGTCCAGTCCATTTCCGACACGTGAACCAGGCCTTCGATGCCCGATTCCACTTCGACGAACGCGCCGTAGTCGGTGATGTTGGTAACCTTGCCGAACAGGCGGGTGCCTTGCGGGTAACGGCGAGCAATGCCTTCCCACGGATCTTCGCCGAGTTGCTTGACGCCCAGCGAGACACGGCCCTTCTCTTGATCGAACTTGAGAATTTTGGCGGTGACTTCCTGGCCAACCGACAGGACTTCGCTCGGGTGACGCACGCGACGCCATGCGATGTCGGTGATGTGCAGCAGGCCGTCGATACCGCCCAGATCCACGAACGCGCCGTAGTCGGTGATGTTCTTGACCACGCCCTTGACGATCGCGCCTTCCTTCAGCGTTTCGAGCAGCTTGGCGCGCTCTTCGCCCTGGGTGGCTTCGATCACGGCGCGGCGCGACAGCACAACGTTGTTGCGCTTGCGGTCGAGCTTGATGACCTTGAATTCGAGGGTCTTGCCTTCGTACGGGGTCGTGTCCTTGACCGGACGCGTATCGACCAGCGAGCCCGGCAGGAACGCACGGATGCCGTTGACCATGACAGTCAGGCCGCCCTTCACCTTGCCGGTGATGGTGCCGGTGACCAGGTCGCCCGACTCCAGGGCCTTTTCCAGTTGCAGCCACGAGGCCAGACGCTTGGCCTTGTCGCGCGACAGCACGGTGTCGCCGTAGCCGTTTTCCAGGGCATCGATCGCCACGGAAACGAAATCGCCGGACTGAACCTCGACCTCGCCCTGATCATTCAGGAATTCTTCGATGGGGATGTACGCTTCGGACTTCAAGCCGGCGTTAACGACCACGAAGTTGTGGTCAACCCGCACGACTTCAGCGCTGATGACTTCACCAGCGCGCATGTCTTGGCGGGAGAGCGACTCTTCGAACAGAGCCGCGAATGATTCGTTGGTCGAGGTTTGCAGGTCGGACATAAATGTGGATTACGCCATCGGACTTCGTCAATTCGTCTCAAGGCCCCGGACAATCCGGATTCGGGGGAATGACGTCGCCGCAACGGAAGGGTTAGAAGTTAATTAACAACGCCCGGGAGACATGTCGGCATGACAGCCACGACGACTTCTCTCAGGCACCTTGCGGATACTGCGCTTGTGCGAACCATTCGAGCACCCGGGACACCGCCTCATCGACGTTGAGCCCGGACGTATCGAGCACCCGCGCACCTTCTGCCGGCCTGAGCGGCGCTTCCGCACGAGTACGATCCCGGGCATCCCGCGCTTCCAGATCCAACAGAAGACTATCTATATTAGCAGAAAAACCTTTTTCTATCAATTGCTTATAGCGCCGCTGCGCGCGGGCCTGCGGGGTGGCCGTCAGGAACACCTTCAAATCGGCTTCCGGGAAAATCACCGTGCCCATGTCGCGGCCGTCCGCGACGAGGCCCGGCGCGGTCTTGAAGGCCCGCTGCAACGCCACGAGCGCATGGCGCACCGAGGGATGCACGGCGATCGAGGAAGCCTGGTTGCCGATCGCCTCGGCCCGAATCGCATCCGACACGTCTTCGCCCGCGAGCCAGATGCGCTGATCGGCAAAGCGGACGTCGAGCGTCTCGGCCAACACGGCCAATGCGCCGGAATCGTCCGGGTCAATGCCGTGGCGCGCGCTCGCCAGGGCCGTCAGCCGGTACAGCGCGCCGCTATCAAGATAGTGAAAGCCCAAGGCATCCGCGACACGATGCGCCACCGTGCCCTTGCCCGACGCGGTCGGCCCGTCCACGGTAATGACGGGAATCGAATCATCCGCTATCAAATCTGACATCCAATTGTCCTGATCTATTATTGCCGCCTGGAAAGAAAATTTTCCTTGTAGATGAAAATGATTATCGTGCAATTGGCCGACAGTCAGCGTGCGACGCGCGAGAACTCGGCGAAATAATCAGGGAACGTCTTGGCCACGCATTTCGGATCGTTGATCGTTACGGGCACACCGCCCAGGCTCACCAGCGAAAAACACATCGCCATGCGGTGATCGTCGTACGTATCGATGGCTGCGCCCGGCGTGAGCGATACGGGCGGCGTGACGCGCAGATAGTCCGCGCCCTCCTCGACGGTCGCGCCGACCTTGCGCAACTCCGTCGCCATCGCGGCAAGCCGGTCCGTTTCCTTCACGCGCCAGCTTGCGATATTGCGCAGCGTGGTCGTACCGTTCGCGAACAGCGCCGCCACCGCGATCGTCATCGCCGCATCGGGAATATGGTTGAAGTCCATGTCGACGGCGCGCAGTTTGCCGTCCGGCGTGTCGATGCCGGCAACTTCGATGGCATCGTCATGCAGCACGACGCGCGCGCCCATCGCTTCAAGCGCTTCGGTGAACCGGACGTCGCCCTGAATGCTGTCGCGCCCCACACCTTCCACGCGCAGCGGCCCTTTGCCGATCGCACCCGCGGCGAGGAAGTACGATGCCGACGACGCATCGCCCTCGACGCGAATCTCGCCCGGGCTGCGGTAGGCCGCTCCGCTGGCCCCTGCCGACGGCAATGTGAAACGCGACCAGCCGTCTTGCTTGACGTCGATCCCGAAGCGGCGCAGCAGGCGCAACGTGATGTCGATATACGGTTTCGAAATCAGCTCGCCATCGACTTCGACGACGATCTCGCCGCTCGCGCAAGGCAACAGCGGCAACGTCATCAGCAGGGCCGTCAGGAACTGGCTCGAGACATCGCCGCGCACCTTGATCGGCGCGGCGCTCGCCTGTACCGCCGACGGATGGACATGCAGCGGAGGGAAGCCGGCGTTGCCGAGGTAATCAATCTGCGCGCCGAGTTGCCGCAGGCCGTCGACGAGATCGCCGATCGGACGCTCATGCATGCGCGCGACGCCTGAAATTTCATAGTCGCCGCGGTTCAGCGCGAGCGCCGCCGTCAACGGCCGGATCGCCGTACCGGCGTTGCCCATGAACAACTTTGCCGACTTGATCGGGAAGTCGCCGCCGCAACCGTCCACGATGAAATCGCGCGACTCGCCTTGCTGCGTCCACGACACGCCGAGCGTGCGCAGCGCATCGAGCATGACGCGGGTATCGTCGGACGCGAGCAGGTCGCGCACCCGTGTGCGGCCACGGCTCAATGCCGCGAGCAGCAGAACGCGGTTGGAAATGCTTTTCGAGCCGGGCAAACGGATCGTGCCTTCGGCATGGCCGTACGGGCCGAGATTCAGAGTTTCCATTACTTTTCCTGTTGCTTGGCCCATTGCGTACGCGCCTGACTCGCGCGCAGGAACACGGCTTCGAGCCCCGCACCGTCGCCCGCGGCAATCGCCGTGCGCAGCGCGCCGAGCGTGGCCAGGTAGCCGTCGAGTTCGGTGAGCAATGCGTCGCGATTGGCCACGCAGATATCGCGCCACATTTCGGGATTCGAGGCCGCGATGCGCGTGAAGTCGCGAAAGCCGCCGCCCGCAAAATCGAATTTCAGGGCGGCGTCCGGCGCGTCGAGCATCTGCGCGATCAGTGCGTACGACAGCACGTGCGGCAGATGGCTCACGGATGCGAACACACGGTCGTGCTGCTCGGCGCTCATCTCCGATACGCGCGCACCGGCGGCTTCCCACATCTCGCGCACCCGGCTCACGTCTTGTGCGCGATTGTCATGCTGCGGGCACACGACCACGCGGCGCTTGACGTAAAGATCGGCCTTGGCCGCCGCCACGCCGCTCAGTTCCGCGCCCGCGATCGGATGGCCCGGCACGAATCGCCAGGCGGCGTCGCCAAGCACCCGGCGCGCGGCCGCCACGGCATCGCACTTCGTGCTGCCGGCGTCCGTCACGATGGTGCCGCCCGACAAGTGCGGCGCAATGGCCTGCAGCAGTGCCGGCGTCTGTGCCACCGGCGCCGCAAGTACGACGATGTCCGCGTCGCGCACGGCCTCGCGTGCGTCGAGTGCGATGTCGATCACGCCCAGCGCTACGGCGCGCTCAAGCGACGCGGCGCTGCGGCCCACGCCAACGACCTGTTCGGCCACACCCGCGGCCTTCAGTGCCTTGGCGAGCGAGCCGCCGATGAGTCCCACGCCGAAGATGGCGAGTTTTTGAATGTTCATACGTCGTTCGCGGCGTGCTTGACGCTGCGTTGTGTGTCTTGCAGGACACCGCGTTGGGCGCAGCGCCGAAAGCATCCGCGCTCAACCCGCGCGCGGATACGAACCGAGAATCTTGCAGTACGCGGCGTGCTGGCGCAGTTCCTCCAGCGCGGCGGCGACCTTGTCGTCGTTACGATGACCTTCGATGTCGACGTAGAAGTAGTATTCCCACGCACCGCTCTTGGCCGGACGCGACTCGAAACGCGACATCGACACGCCATGACGGGCGAGCGGCTCGAGCAGCTTCACGACCGCGCCGGCGCGGTTCGGCACCGACAGGATCAGCGACGTCTGGTCACGCCCGCTCGGATCGGGATCGAGCGTGCCGATCACGACGAAACGCGTTCGATTGTGCGGATCGTCCTGAATATGCGTATGCGCGATTTGCAGGCCGTACTTGATCGCCGCAGCATCGCCCGCGATGGCCGCCACGGTCGAATCGGCGGCCGCCAGGCGCGCGCCTTCGGCGTTGCTCGCCACGGCCTGACGCTCAAGTTGCGGGTAGTTCGCCGTCAGCCAGTGCTGGCATTGCGCGAGCGACTGCGCGTGCGCGCACACGCGTGTCACGCCGTCAAGCTTGCCGCTTTGCGTCATCAGGTTGTGATGGATCGGCAACGCCACTTCGCCACTGATCGTCAACGGACTTTGCAGCAGCAGATCAAGCGTGCGCGACACGACGCCTTCCGTCGAATTCTCGACCGGCACCACGCCGAAATCGGCGCCCCCGGCCTCCACGCTGCGAAAGACTTCGTCGAGCGACGGGCATGGCTGCCCAGTCACGCTCTGGCCAAAATGCGAAAACGCAGCCTGTTCGCTGTATGTCCCGGCGGGGCCAAGATAGGCGACCGTCGAGACCTTCTCCAGCGCGCGGCTGGCCGACATGATTTCACGCCAGATCGCGGCAAGATTGTCGCCATACAACGGACCGGCGTTGGCTTCCTGCAAACGCGTAATGACCTGCAGTTCACGCTCGGGCCGGAACACCGGCGCGCCGAAGCGCTTCTTGACTTCGCCGACCTCAAGCGCGACAGCAGCGCGCTGGTTGAGCAGCGCCAGCAGTTGTTGGTCGATGGCATCGATTTTCTCGCGCAGCGGGCGCAACGATGCGTTCAGATCGTCTTCCATGGATAGCTTCTTGTGTCGGTGCGGCATGAGACTCCGCCTTATTCTGCGCGCCGCGTCGGAGGCATGTCCGGCCGCGCGGCGCCTGCATTTCCGTCAGCCGTGGCTGCGCTCAAATTCGCGCAGGTAATCGACCAGGGCTGTCACGCCCTCGAGCGGCATCGCGTTGTAGATCGATGCGCGCATGCCGCCCACGGACTTGTGGCCCTTGAGCTGCAGCAGCCCGCGCTCGCGCGCGCCGGCAAGGAATACATCGTTGAGGGTTTCGTCGTGCAGGAAAAACGGCACGTTCATGCGCGAGCGGCAGTCCTTCGCGACTGCGGTGCGGTAGAAACCGCTATTGTCGAGATATCCATACAGCAGCTCGGCCTTCGCCTTGTTCTGCGCCTCCATGGCGGCCAGGCCGCCGCGGCGCTTGAGCCACTGGAACACGAGGCCGGCGATATAGATCGCGTAGGTCGGCGGCGTGTTGTACATCGAATCGTTCTCGGCAACCGTTTTCCAGTGGAAGGCCGTCGGGCACACCGGCAGCGAGCGGTCGAGCAGGTCGTCGCGCACGATGACGAGCGTCAGCCCCGAAGGACCAATGTTCTTCTGCGCGCCGCCGTAGATCACACCGAACCGGCTCACGTCGAGCGGCCGCGACAGGATATGCGACGAGACGTCCGCGACGAGCGGCACATCCGGCAAGCCGGCGGCGGCAAGATCGGGCGTCCAGAAATATTCGACGCCGTGGATGGTTTCATTCGTGCAGACGTGCACGTACGCCGGATCCTTCGACAACCGCCATTCGGCCTGCGCAGGCAGGCGCGTGAATTTGTCGGCCTCGGTCGAGGCGGCGATGTTGACGTCGCAATAACGCCGCGCTTCCTTCTGCGACTTGACCGACCAGGCGCCGGTCACGACATAGTCCGCCGTGCGGCGTTCGTCAGGCCGCTGACCCAGCAGGTTCATGGGGATGATCGCGTTCTCCGCGAGCGCCCCGCCCTGCATGAACAGGATGCGGTAGTTGTCGGGCACGGCGAGCAGTTCGCGCAGGTCGGCCTGTGCCTGGGCGAGGATGCTCATGAACTCGCGGCCGCGATGGCTCATTTCCATCACGCCCATGCCGGCACCGTGCCAGTCGAGCATTTCCTCGGCGGCCTGCTGAAGGACCTCCGCGGGCAGCGCCGCCGGACCGGCGGAGAAGTTGAAAGCGCGCGTCATATTGGTAACTGCTGTAAAAGTGAAGCGCAAACCCCCGAGCGCGCCCAGGCAGCTTGCGTTTCGCCTTTTGCTTGGCGAACCGGCACGTGCCGGTGGCTCAGAGGCCGCCGAACGCCGCATCCGGCCAGCATAATGCAAATGGCCGTTTGCGAACCATCAGCAAACGGCCATTATGGGTCAAACCCGGCAGAAAATCACTTCTTGGCGGGCGCCTTGGCAGCCGGACCCGACTTTGCGACTGCCGCGACTTCCTTGACCGCCAGATCCTTCGACGTGTCGACGGACGACTTCATGTACTTTTGCATCAGGCCACCGACCACTTCCTGGCCAACCTGATCCTGCACCTTGATGTACTTCTGGCCGACCGGGCTCTTGTAGAAATTGGTCAGACCCTTGATCTCATCCGTGGTGTAGTACTTGCCGTAAGCCGTGTACTGAGCCTGGATGGCATCGTTCTTGAAGGCGTCGGAGTTGAACACCTTGCCGGCCTGATCCACCAGCTTCGGCATGGCGTTTTGCTGAAGCGACGGCACGGCGGCCTGCTTCTGCTGGTCCGACATGGTCTTGTTCTCGACCAATGCCTGTTCCAGGATGGCGGGAACCATCTGCTTGGCTTGTTGCTGCGCGCCTTCGCCGATTGCAGCGACCAGCTTGTTGGCGTCAATCGCGTCCAGCAGATCCTTGATGGCCGCCTTTTTTTCGGCGTCCAACGGGGCGCTTGATTGTGCCATCGCCATTGCCGGCGCTGCCATCAGCAGCCACATCCACTTTTTGACGTTGTATTGCATAGTATGAGTCACTCCAAAATTCGCGGGCCTGGGCCCCCGATGAATAGATGCATCCTCGCCTGAGTTATTCACTGCATCCGGCCAGATTCTACTGACTTCTCTGGATTTTCCGCTTAAAGCTTACAACGATTTACGATTCGGTTGCCTCGCCGGCATCCGCATCGGCCCCACCATTTTCACCATTCTCACCGCCGTCCCCGACTTCGGCGTCGGTTTCGACGATGCGCTGCAGACCGGACAGGGTCGTGCCCTCGTCCAGGCTGATCAGCGTGACGCCCTGCGTGGCCCGGCCCATTTCCCGGATTTCCGAGACACGGGTACGAATCAGCACGCCGCCAGTGGTGATCAGCATGATTTCATCGTCAGGCTCGACAAGCGTCGCGGCCACCACGCGGCCGTTGCGCTCGCTCGTCTGGATTGCAATCATACCCTTAGTGCCACGGCCGTGGCGCGTATATTCCACGATCGAAGTGCGCTTGCCGTAGCCGTTTTCGGTCGCCGTCAGCACGGACTGCTGCTCATTCTCGGCAACCAGCAGCGCGATAACCGTCTGACCGTCGTCGAGCTGCATGCCGCGCACCCCGCGCGCCTCGCGGCCCATCGGACGCACGTCGTTCTCGTCGAAACGCACCGCCTTGCCGGCGTCGGAGAACAACATGACGTCGTGGGCGCCATCGGTAATCGCAGCGCCGATGAGCACATCGCCTTCGTCCAGATTGACGGCGATGATGCCCTTCTTGAGTGGCCGGCTGAAGGCTTCGAGCGGCGTCTTCTTGACGGTCCCGAGGCTCGTGGCCATGAAGACATAGCGGTCGGCCGAGAATTCCTTGACCGGCAACACGACGTTGATCTTCTCGCCGTCCATCAGCGGGAACATATTGACGATCGGGCGGCCGCGCGAGTTGCGCGAACCCTGCGGCACTTCATAGACCTTGATCCAGTACACGCGGCCACGGTTCGAGAAGCACAGGATCGTGTCGTGCGTATTGGCAATGAACAGCGTGTCGATCCAGTCGTCTTCCTTCGTCGCGGCGGCCTGCTTGCCGCGCCCGCCGCGCTTCTGCGCACGGTATTCGGACAACGGCATCGACTTGATATAGCCGGAGTGCGACAGCGTGACGACCATGTCCTGAGGCGTGATCAGGTCTTCGGTGTCGAGTTCGGTCGCGTTCGGCTCGATGTGCGAGCGGCGCGCGTCGCCGAATTCGGCGCGAACGGCGGTCAGTTCCTCGCTGATGATGACCGTGATACGAGCCGGCTTGGCCAGGATGTCGAGCAGATCGGCGATCTGCGACATGACTTCCTTGTACTCGGAGACGATCTTGTCCTGCTCGAGACCGGTCAGGCGCTGCAGACGCATCTGCAGGATTTCCTGTGCCTGCGTGTCGGACAGACGGTACATGCCGTCGCCCTGCATGCCGACAGCCGGGTCGAGCCCTTCCGGGCGGAAGGCCTCGCGGCCGCCCGCGGCATCCGCTTCGGCGCGCGAAAGCATCTCGCGCACGACCGACGAATCCCACGACTTGTCCATCAGCGCCGCCTTGGCGATCGGCGGCGTCGGCGCCGCCTTGATGATGGCGATGAATTCGTCGATGTTGGCCAGCGCGACGGCAAGGCCTTCAAGCACGTGGCCGCGATCACGGGCGCGGCGCAGTTCGAAAATGGTACGGCGCGTGATCACTTCGCGGCGGTGAGCCAGGAAGTGGGTCAGCATTTCGCGCAGATTCAGCAGTTTCGGCTCACCGTCGACCAGCGCGACCATGTTCATGCCGAACGTGTCCTGCAACTGCGTATGCTTGTACAGGTTGTTCAGTACGACTTCAGGGACTTCGCCACGCTTGAGTTCGATGACAACGCGCATGCCGCTCTTGTCGGACTCGTCGCGAATGTCGGAAATACCTTCCAGGCGCTTCTCGTTGACGAGCTCGGCAATACGCTCCAGCAGCGAGCGCTTGTTCACCTGGTACGGCAGTTCGTCGACGATGATCGCGACGCGCTGGCCGCGGTCGATGTCTTCGAAGTGGGTCTTGGCGCGCATGACCACGCGCCCGCGGCCTGTGCGATACCCCTCACGCACGCCCGAGATGCCGTAAATGATGCCGGCCGTCGGGAAATCCGGCGCCGGAATGATCTCGATCAGTTCGTCGACCGTGGCATCGGGGTTTTTCAGCAGGTGCAGGCAAGCCTCGACAACCTCGTTGAGGTTGTGCGGCGGAATGTTGGTGGCCATGCCGACCGCGATGCCCGACGAACCGTTGAGCAACAGGTTCGGAATGCGGGCCGGCAGGATGGCCGGCTCCTTTTCGCTGCCGTCGTAGTTCGGCCCGAAGTCGACCGTTTCGCGGTCGATGTCGGCGAGCAGCTCATGGCCGATCTTGGCCATGCGGATTTCGGTGTAACGCATGGCCGCGGCATTGTCGCCGTCGACCGACCCGAAGTTGCCCTGGCCATCGACCAGCATGTAGCGCAACGAAAAGTCCTGCGCCATGCGAACGATCGTGTCGTATACAGAAGCATCACCGTGAGGATGGTACTTACCGATGACGTCACCGACGATACGCGCCGACTTCTTGTAGGCGCGATTCCAGTCGTTGTTCAGCTCGTGCATGGCGAACAGCACGCGCCGGTGCACCGGCTTCAGGCCATCCCGCACGTCCGGCAAGGCGCGGCCCACAATCACGCTCATTGCGTAACTGAGGTATGACCGGCGCATTTCTTCTTCCAGCGAAATCGGGAGGGTTTCTTTGGCGAACTGATCCATTATCCGTATCTATCAAACGCAAATCGCGATAGGCGGGTGCCGGCGATATGATCATGCGATTCTAACATGCGCAGCATCCCCCTCCGAAATCCGCGTGCTGCGTCGCACAAGCGATCCCGAGGACGCCAAAACGACAGTGACGAGCGCATGACAAAGGCTGATACAAGGCACCCGCTTTTGTGTTGCGCACACACCACAATCGCGTCACGAGGGGCGGGAATCCTGGGTTTTTTCTCGCGGCCCCGAGAGTCGCTATGGCAAAATGCCGAGGCATAAGTTAGACATTACTCGAAGTGTATGGGCAATGCCTTGGCAGAAATGGCGATGTTATACTCCGAGCGATGTAAGACTTTGGTTTCGTCGTCTAGGCTCGCAGTAAACCTGCGGTAATCTCATTTCGAGAGGAGAAATATGAATAAATTCGCTAAGCTCGCGATCGTTGCAGCTACCGCAGTGATGGCTGCATCGGCTATGGCTCAAAATTATGTCCAGACCGCTCCGGGTCCGATCGCGGCCTCGAAACAAGATGTGAACGACAACTGGGTCAACGGTAGCGGCGAGTGGGTTTGGAAAAACGGCTCGGACGAACTGTGCTGGCGCGATGCCAACTGGACCCCGGCGACGGCGAACGCCAAGTGCGACGGCTCGATCATCGCCCAGGCTGCACCGGCTCCGGCACCGGCACCGGCACCGACGCCGGCACCGGCCAGCCAGAAGGTGACGTACCAAGCTGACGCCCTGTTCGATTTCGACAAGGCTGTCCTGAAGCCGGAAGGCAAGGAAAAGCTGAACGACCTGGCCTCGAAGATCCAGGGCATCAACCTGGAAGTCGTGGTTGCCACGGGCCACACCGACCGCATCGGTAGCGACAAGTACAACGACCGTCTGTCGGTCCGTCGCGCTGAAGCCGTCAAGGCCTATCTGGTGAGCAAGGGCATCGAAGCCAACCGCGTCTACACGGAAGGCAAGGGCAAGCGCAACCCGGTCAAGACGGATTGCAACCAGAAGAACACCAAGGCACTGCACGAATGCCTGGCACCGAACCGCCGCGTTGAAGTCGAAGTGGTCGGCACCAGCAAGTAAATCGTCTCACGACGATGAAAGAACCCCGCCACGGCGGGGTTTTTTTTCAGGCTTCGCTGGCGAGTTGTGGATACTGGCGTTTTACCATGAAGGTCATGAGCGCCCTGACCGGCCGGTCGCGCCACCAGGCGCCGGTTTCCAGCGGCTTGAACATCATGCGGGCAGCTGCCTCGACCGGCATGTACTGCTTCATGACGTCGCCTGATATTTCCAGGAAGGTTTCCCAGGTCATCGGCGCGAACGGCTGTGGCGAGCGCCAGAAATCGTTCAGCGGTTCGAACGCGAAGGCGAGATCTTCATCGCGCACCAGTTCGCTGCGGGCCACGATCGTGCGGAGCCGTCTGATCACCCCGTGCTGCTCGACCGCGTTATAGCGGTCGAACGTCTTGCGGAAATAGCGATAGTGGCCCACCTCTTCGGCGCTGAGCTTGTGCATCATCTGCTTGAGCTCCTCGGTCGGCATAAAGCTTTCCAGACAGCGGTACATCATGGCGGTCTGCGTCTCCGTCACGCAACGTGAGAGCGCCTCGAGCGCCAGCGACGGGCGCATGTACTGGACATCACAACGCGGCTTGTAGCGATCCAGAAAAGCGGCGTACGCCGGGTGCCAGTCGAACTCCGGCCAGACCCGTGCGATATAGTCGCGCGCCAGGCGGCCGTGTTCGACCTCTTCCGGCAGCCAGGTGTCGCGCAGCCACCCTTGCATTTCGTCGTCCTCGGCGTACATCTGATTGAGGGTCTCGACGAATTCGGGCACGCTCGTCTCAACGAACGAGACGGTCGCCAGTGTGTAGAAAATATACGCATTGGATCGAACAGACGGCTCTGCTGCCATGACACGCTCCCAAGATCGGTTAGACATGTATGCTAGAAGCTCGCTCGTACGGTCCGGATTGGCCGAGGATCGCCGCAGCGCGTGCCAACGGCTGGACGGCGGACAGTCCCGGACCTCGCTACCCCGTAGTGGTGCTCGACTTATAGTATAGGAATTACTGGAATGATGCAGCGCCGCAATATCGCTGACATATTTCCATGCATTGTCACTACTGCATTCGAGGCCGTGGCCCCCGACAGGTTCAACGTGATACGCTGCCGCATTGAATGGAACCGTTACCGTATGTTACGGCGCTTGCCATCGCGGACCAGGCATCGTGCGGCCGTGCGCGTTCCGTTTTCCCGTGATCCCTTTGCTACCCGACTGCCCAGACCGCTGCCCCATGACGCACCGCTATTGGCTGATGAAATCCGAACCCGAAGAGGCCAGCATCGACGACCTGGCTGCCGCCGCGCACCAGACCTTGCCGTGGACCGGCGTTCGCAACTACCAGGCCCGGAATTTCATGCGCGACGGCATGAAGATTGGCGACGGCGTCCTCTTCTACCATTCCAGTTGCGCAGTGCCCGGCATCGCCGGCCTGGCGACGGTCGCCTCCACGCCGTATCCCGATCCGACCCAGTTCGACCCCAAGAGCAAGTATTTCGATCCGAAGTCGACGCCGGAGAATCCTCGCTGGTTGCTCGTCGACGTCAAGCTTGACCGCAAGACTTCGCTGATCCCGCTGACGACCTTGCGTGAGACGCCCGAACTTGCGCAGATGCAGGTGCTCACGCGCGGCAACCGGCTATCGATTACGCCGGTCGCGCCCGAGCATTGGCGCTACATTACCGGGCGTATGTTGAAGTAATCCTCGGGGAACCAATCTGCGCATGCGGCCGTCTCTGAAGGGCCCGGCGGACCTCTCTCTCATTGACGATTGACGTCCGGCGGATGCAGATGCACCTTTGCATGATGCAGTCTCAAATCTAGAGGATGCCTATGAAACTCAAATCGGCTGCCGCCGCCCTTCTCCTCGCCGCCGCCGGCGCCGCCCACGCACAGGCGGGCGAATTCCATGCCCCTGTCGCGGGCGTGTTGAGCCTGGACGCGCAAGCTACGGCCGACGTCCCGCAGGATACCGTGCATATCACCATGTTCGCCGAACAGCAGGGCAGCGATCCCGCCGCCATTTCCGCCGCGCTGAACCGCAAGGCGGCCGACGCCGTGAAGATCGCGAAGGCGCAGACTGACGTTGACGTCCAGACCGGCAACGTATCGCTGTATCCGACGAGCGACCGTGACGGCCGCATTTCGGCGTGGCGCGGCCGCACCGAATTATTGTTGAAGTCGAAGGATTTCCCGGCAGCGTCGCGCCTGGCGAGCCAGCTGAGCGGCCAGATGCAGATTGGCGGCGTATCGTTCTCGTTATCGCGTGAAGCGCAGCGCGCCACCCAGGCCAAGCTCACGGAACAGGCGATCGCGTCGTTCCGCGAGCAGGCGCAGAGCAATGCACGCGCCTTCGGCTACGGCGGCTACACCATTCGTCAGGTCCAGGTTGGCCAGAACGCGCCGATCATGCCGCGCCAATACATGGTCATGAGCGCGATGGCTGACAAGGCGGCGGCGCCTGCCATGCCGCTCGAAGGCGGCAAGGCGCAGGTCACCGTCACCGTGTCCGGCTCGGTCCAGATGACCCGGTAATGAAGCACAAAGGGAGGGGACACATGCCCCTCCCCGACGTTCACCGACAACGCCAGCCGCAGTCACATCACCGCAAACCGCTCCCGCAGCAAATTCTTCTGCACCTTGCCCATCGCATTACGCGGCAGTTCCGAGACAAAGTGAACGCGCTTGGGCACCTTGAAGTTGGCGATCTTCTGCTTGAGCGCGCCGATCACTGCGGCCTCATCGGGCACCGCGCCGCCTCGGGGCACGATCACGGCGACCACCGCCTCGCCGAAATCCGGATGCGGCACGCCGATCACGGCCGATTCGGCCACGCCCGTCATCTCGTCGATGAATCCCTCGATCTCCTTCGGATACACGTTGAACCCGCCCGAGATGATCAGGTCCTTGGAGCGCCCCACGATGTGCAAGTACCCGTCGTCGTCGAATTTACCCACATCGCCCGTCTTGAAGTAGCCGTCCTCCGTGAACTCGTCCGCCGTCTTCTCCGGCATCCGCCAGTAGCCGGCGAACACATTCGGTCCGCGTACCTGGATGTGACCGATCTCCCCCTGCCCGCTGGCCACCCCGGCATCGTCGACAATACGCACGAACACCCCCGGCAGCGGCACCCCCACCGTTCCTGCGCGGCGCACCTGCGCGGCCTCGCCGCGGTACGGATTCGAGACCAGCATGACCGTTTCCGACATCCCGTAGCGCTCGAGAATCGTGTGCGCCGTACGTTCGCGGAATGCCTCGAACGTCTCCCGCAGCAGCGGCGCAGAGCCCGACACGAACAGACGGATCTGCTCGCATGCCTGCCGGTCGAGCCCCGCTTCGGCCAGCAGGCGCACGTAGTAGGTCGGCACCCCCATGAAGACCGTCGAGCGCGGCAAATGGCGTAGCACCTGCTGCGCATCGAACTTCGGCAGCCAGATCATCTTGCTGCCCGACAGAAGCGCCGCGTGACTCGCCACGAACAGCCCGTGCACGTGGAAGATCGGCAACGCATGCAGCAAGACGTCGCTACCTGCCGGACGATCGGCCCAGCCCCAGAACTCATGCAGCACGCGCGCATTGCTCGCGAGATTGCCGTGTGACAACATCGCGCCCTTGCTGCGGCCTGTCGTCCCGGACGTGTACAGGATCGCGGCGAGATCCTCCGGCGCGCGCGGCACCGTCGCGAACGTGTCCGAATGATACGCCGCACGTTCGAGCAGCGACCCCGTACGGTCGTCGCCCAGCGTGAAGACATGTCCCACGTTCGCCTTGAATGCCACCTTCGACACCCAGCCGAAATTCGCGGGGCTGCACACTACGACCGACGGTTCCGCATTTTCGACAAAGTATGCAATCTCCGCCTCACGATACGCAGTGTTCAGCGGCAGATACACCAACCCCGCACGCAGCGTCGCGAGATACAGGAGCAAAGCTTCGGGCGACTTCTCGACCTGCACCGCGACGCGCGCGCCCTGTGGCAGATCGAGACTGGCCAGCAAATGGGCCAGGCGTGCGGAAGCATGCTCCATATCGTCCCAGCTGTAATAAAGACCGTCCGGCGTTTCGATCGCACAGGCGGACATGTCGGCGGGAAAACGGGCGGCAAACTGTGTATAAAGATTGGCGTCGGACATCGTCAATGGGGCGCACCGGTCGTGCGCAAAAAAATCATGTCGAATCATCGTTGGGCGGCAGCCGGCTTGAATGGCCGGCGGTGTCACATGATAGCGGCTGATCGCCAGATCATCGGGTAGTGAATCACCGGCCCGTGAAGCGCGGCGCACGCTTTGCGAGGAACGCCTCGACGCCCTCCCGGTGGTCATCCGAATTCCAGTAGGCGAATGCCGCCTGCCATTCCGCTTCCGAGAGTGGCGGCACCGGCGGCGACAGCCGCGCAATCAATTGCTTGTTGATGCGTGCCGCCAACGGTGCGCCCGCAGCGATCCGCCGCGCTGCCGCGTACGCTGCGTCCGCGACATCCATATCGGCGGCGACACGCGTCAGCAACCCCTTCTCCTGCGCTTCCGCCGCGCCGAAAACGCGGCCCTCGAGCAGGATCTCCAGCACGGTCGCCCGGCCAGCCAGCGCGAGCACCCCGCGCAGTTCTCCCGGCGCCATCGGAAAGCCCAGCTTGTTGATCGGCACGCCGAACCGGCTGCCCTCTCCCGCGATACGCAGATCGCAATGCGCTGCGATCTCGAGCCCGCCGCCGACACACACGCCCTCGATCAGCGCCACGGTCGGATGCCGGCACGCGGCCAACGCGTCCAGCGCCGGACCAATGATCTCCCCGTGGTAGTGCCGCAAGGCATCGTAGCTGCCGCGCTGCACCGGGAATTCCTCGATGTCTGCGCCCGCCGCGAAATTACCGTCCTCGCCGCGCACCACGATGACCCGCACCCGCTCGTCAACATCGAGCGCGACGGCCATCTCCCGCAGCGCTTGCCACATCGCCGCCGATATCGCGTTGAGCTTGCCGGGATTGGACAGCGACAGCGTGACGATGCCGTCGGCCAATGCGCTGTCGTCACGCCGCACTGCCCCTGCTGATGTCCCGCTCATCGCGGCCCTCCTGCTCGATTCATGCCTGTGTAAGGGTTCGGAGACTCGACCGCGTCGTTACCGACACTGAATGCTTCGGCCTGAGTCGTTTGCCCCGAATCATGCCGGACGATGGGCTCCCTTGCGCCGGTAAGACCACCACAACATCCACACGCCGACGATCACCATCGGCAAGGATAGCCATTGGCCCATTGACAGGCCAAGCGACAACAACCCCAGGAAGCTGTCCGGCTCTCGCGTGAACTCGACCAGGAATCGGAATGCGCCGTAGCCGATCAGGAACATGCCCGAGACCGCGCCGACCGGTCGCGCGCGCCGCGCGAAAATCCACATCACGAGGAACAGCGCAATGCCTTCGAGGGCAACCTCGTAGAGCTGCGACGGATGACGCGTCAGGCCTTGGTACTGCGTCCAGACGGCTTGCAGCCCCATGTCAGCCAGGCGCTGCGGATGCGACGCCGCCCAAATGGCGTCCTCCTGCGCCGCTTGCGGGAACAGCATCGACCACGGTGCATCGGCGCGCGTGACACGCCCCCACAATTCGCCATTGATGAAGTTGCCCAGACGGCCGGCCGCCAGGCCCAGCGGAATCAGCGGCGCGATCATGTCCGTGCCGCTCAGCAGCGGTTGGCCGCGCTTTCGCGTGAACAGCCACATCGCTACCAGCACGCCGAGGAAGCCGCCGTGGAACGACATACCCCCCTCCCACACCTTGAAGATGTCGAGCGGGTTCGCCAGGTAATACGACAACTTGTAGAAAATCACGTAGCCGAGACGGCCGCCGAGGATCACGCCGAGCACACCGTAGAACAGCATGTCGTCGAGATCCTGCGCGCGCCAACCTTGCGCGGCAATGTGCGGCTGGCGCACGCGCAGGCGGCCTACCGTCAGGAACAGAAGGAATGCGACGAGGTACATGAGACCGTACCAGCGGATCGCCAAGGGGCCGAGATGAATCGCGACCGGATCGAATTGAGGATGAATCAGCATGGATCAGAAGAATGAATTCGCAATCAAAAGTTCCTGACGTACCGCGGTTTCGCCCACGGCCGGCGTGTTATTCGTATTTCCATGGATTACGCCGGCCCGTGGGCCATGTCCTGCGGCAGCGCAGGCAGCCGTAGCGCCACACCGCGCGCGGTTTCCAGAAACCCTTCCAGCACCGGCGTGACTTCCGCGGTGCGCCACAACAGCCCGGTCTCGATCAGGGCGTTCCTTGCCCGCAACGCACGATACACCACGCCAGTTCGCCGCAGATGACACAACGACTGCGGCACCAACGCCACCCCCATGCCCGCGGAGACGAGACTGACGATCGTCTGCATCTGGATCGCCTCCTGCCCCACGCGCGGCGTCAGCCCGCATGCACTATAGCAACCCATAATGATGTCATAAAAGGCCGGCGCGACGCGGCGCGGAAACACGATCAATGGCTCGCGCGCATAATCGTTCAGGCTCACGGCTTCGGTACCGGCCCCGGCGCGGTCTGCCGGAAGGGCCAGCATCAGCGGCTCGCGCACGATCGGCAAATACGACAACTCGCTTGCGAAACGCGCCGGCACCGGGGGGATGAAAAGGCCCGCATCCAGGCGGCCCGCCATCAAGGCCTCGATCTGCACGTCGCTCGTCGCCTCCAGCAACTGCAACCGCACGCGCGGGTAACGCTCGCCGAACTCTCGCAACAGTGGCGGCAGGATGCCATAGTCGGCGGTTGAGACAAAGCCCAGCGACAAGGTGCCGACTTCGCCGTGCGCCAGTCCTTGGGCGAGCGCCTTCAGGCCGTCGGCATCGCCCAGGATGCGCCGCACCTCCGGTAGCAGCTGGCGCCCGACCGCAGTCAACTCCACCGAGCGCTTGGTGCGCACGAACAGCGGCGCCCCGAGCGAATCCTCGAGCGCCCGGATTTGTTGCGAGAGCGGCGGTTGGGTCATCGCCAACCGCTGGGCCGCGCGCCCGAAATGGCGCTCTTCGGCGACGGCGACGAAATAGCGAAGCTGACGAAGATCCATGATATGTTTTTCGACTTAATACGAGTCAAATAATATATTTGACATTCAGATAAGGAAAGACGATTCTTGTTTGCCTGAAAATACGCGCCGCGCCGCCAGCAGCGCGCCCCATGGAACGAAGGAGATTGTCATGGCCTACAACCGCCGCTCACGCAACGTCACGCAAGGCGTGGCGCGCTCGCCCAATCGCTCGATGTACTACGCGCTGGGCTACAAGGAAGAAGATTTCGAGAACCCGATGATCGGCGTGGCCAACGGCCATTCGACCATCACGCCGTGCAATGCCGGCCTGCAACGCCTGACGGACGCCGCAGTCACCGCCATCAAGGAAAGCCAGGCCAACGCGCAGACGTTCGGCACGCCGACGATCTCGGACGGCATGTCGATGGGCACGGAAGGCATGAAGTACTCGCTCGTGTCGCGCGAGGTCATCGCCGACTGTATCGAAACGGCCGTGCAAGGCCAATGGATGGACGGCGTGGTTGCCATCGGCGGCTGCGACAAGAATATGCCGGGCGGCATGATCGCGCTGGCGCGCATGAACGTGCCGGGCATCTACGTCTACGGCGGCACCATCAAGCCGGGCAACTGGAAGGGCAAGGACCTGACGATCGTTTCGTCGTTCGAAGCCGTGGGTGAATTCACCGCGGGCCGCATGACCGAAGCGGACTTCAAGGGCATCGAGAAGAATGCGTGCCCGAGCTCGGGTTCGTGCGGCGGCATGTATACCGCCAACACCATGAGTTCGTCGTTCGAAGCGCTCGGCATGTCGCTGCTGTATTCGTCAACGATGGCCAACCCGGACCAGGAGAAGGTCGACTCGGCGGCCGAATCGGCGCGCGTGCTCGTCGAAGCCGTGAAGAAGGACCTGAAGCCGCGCGACATCATCACGAAGAAGTCGATCGAAAACGCGGTGGCGCTGATCATGGCGACGGGCGGCTCGACCAACGCCGTGCTGCATTACCTCGCCATCGCGCACGCCGCTGAAGTGGAATGGACGATCGACGATTTCGAGCGCATCCGCCGCCGTGTACCGGTCATCTGCAACCTGAAGCCGTCGGGCCAGTATGTCGCGACGGATCTGCATCGCGCCGGCGGCATCCCGCAAGTGCTCAAGCTGCTGCTCGACGCGGGCTTGCTGCACGGCGACTGCATGACGATCACCGGCCGCACGATGGCTGAGGAACTCGCGAACGTGCCGTCGGTGCCGCGTGAAGACCAGGAAGTCATCTTCCCGATCAGCCGCGCACTGTACAAGGAAGGGCATCTGGCGATCCTGAAGGGCAATCTCGCCGAAGATGGCGCGGTTGCGAAGATCACCGGCCTGAAGAATCCGGTCATCACGGGCCCGGCGCGCGTGTTCGACGACGAGCAAAGCGCCATGGAAGCGATTCTCGCCGACAAGATCCAGGCCGGCGACATCCTCGTGCTGCGCTACCTCGGCCCGCAAGGCGGCCCGGGCATGCCGGAAATGCTGGCGCCGACCTCGGCGATCATCGGCAAGGGCCTCGGCGAGTCTGTCGGCTTCATCACCGATGGCCGTTTCTCGGGTGGCACCTGGGGCATGGTGGTCGGTCACGTCGCGCCGGAAGCGTTCGTCGGCGGCACCATCGCTTTGGTCCAGGAAGGCGATTCCATCACGATCGACGCGCACAAGCTGCTGTTGCAACTGAACGTGGCCGACGACGAACTGGCGCGCCGCAAGGCCGCGTGGAAGAAACCGACACCGCGTTACACGCGCGGTGTGCTGGCCAAGTACGCCGCGCTGGCGCTGCCGGCCAACAAGGGCGCGGTGACCGGCTGATCGGGGCTGATCGCCCCCGCACCTTCGCACGTCCCGGGAGGGCGGCCGCGCAAAGCGGCTGCCCGTATAATGGCCCGGCGATGCAGCGTCTGCCCCGAATAGATAACACGGACAACTGGGCATCAAACGCGCATCGCGGCCATTCAACTCGGGGAGTGTCGAATGAAAGCGTCAACCAGCCACGTCGACAGCGTCTTGCCCCGGCGTCGCGCCGGGCGCGTTGCCAGGGCATTGTGGTTCCTTGCCGCCGGCCTCCCGGCTGGCGTCTCGCTCCCGGCGGCCGCGCAAAGCGCCCAGGCGCTGCAAACCCTCGCGCAACAACGCAATTGCCTGACCTGTCACGCCACCGATCGCCGTGTGCTTGCGCCGTCGTTTCGCGACATCGCACGCCGATACGCGGGGCAGAATGAAGCGCCGGACCAACTCGCGCGGGCGATCGTCAGCGGAAGCAGCGGAATTTGGGGGACGATCCCGATGCCGGCCAATCCGCAACTGGACCCCGGCGAGGCGTCGCAGCTCGCCCTCTGGGTCCTCAGCCTGACGAAGTAGCGTCTGACGGAAAACGCGCAGGCGCGCGTTCAGCGCGACCCGCGCGCCATCTCGTCAAGGATCGCCTGACGGATGCGCGAGGGCAGTTGCTGCTCGAGTTCATCGGCGACCTGCTTGCCGATGAACTGGACGAGCCATGCGATCTGATCGATCAGGGCGTCGTGGCAGCGCCGCTCCACCAGCGTCGTGATGTCGTCCGCCAGTTGCAGCGTCAAGCGGGCGCTGACGCGCTCGGCCAGCCCTGCGATGTCGGACGGAACACCCTCGGCCGGCGGCGCCGCCGGCGGGACTGCGCCCGGCGAGAGCACTTCCGTCAACGTCGGAATGCCAGGGTCGGCGCGTTCGCCGTCGGGAGTCGATGTCATGCGCGTTGGTCGTAGTTGTTGAGCGTGTAGCCCCGGTCACGGTAGAAGCGGTAGCGCTCGCGCGCGCCGGCCAACTGCTCCGGCGTCTCGCCGACCACCTCCAGCACCCGCTCGAAGCGCGCAAAATGCGTCGGCACCGACACGCCGAGGTTGAGCAGCACCTGATGATGCTGCGCCTCGTCGTCCGGCCCCGCCAGCAGGACCGGCGACTGCGCCGCAACCGCATCGCCATTCATGCAATGCGGCACGAACTCGAGCGGCGCAAAAGTCCAGAGCGCCTGATCGAACTCCCGCAGCAGATCCGGCTCGGCTACCACGACCAGCCTCTGGCCGCTCAGGTAGACCTTGCGCGCGAGCCGGCAGGCGTAGGCCAGCCGGTCCGCGACATGGGTGTGGAAGTCGACGCGTGTCACCGGGCTTCGCGATCGATCAGGAACTGCGTCAGCAGCGGCACCGGACGGCCCGTCGCTCCCTTGGCCGCACCGCTCTTCCAGGCCGTGCCCGCGACATCCAGGTGGGCCCATTCGTATTTCTCGGTAAAGCGCGCGAGGAAGCACGCGGCCGTCACGCTGCCGGCCGGACGTCCGCCGATGTTCGCGACGTCGGCGAAGTTCGACTTGAGCTGTTCCTGGTATTCGTCCTCGACGGGCAGACGCCACGCCGTGTCGCCCGCCAGGCGGCCGGCAGCGAGCAGTTGGTCGGCCAGGACATCGCTTTTCGAGAACAGGCCCGAGTTGATGTGCCCGAGCGCGATGATGCACGCGCCGGTGAGCGTGGCCACGTCGATGACGGCAGCCGGCTTGAAACGCTCGGCGTAAGTCAGCGCATCGCACAGGATCAAGCGGCCTTCCGCATCGGTGTTCAGGACTTCGATGGTCTGGCCCGACATGCTGGTGACGATATCGCCCGGCTTCGTGGCCAGGCCGCTCGGCATGTTTTCGGTGGCGGGGACGATGGCGATGACATTGAGCTTCAGTCCCATTTCCGCCACGGCGCGCAGGGTGCCGAGCACGGAGCCCGCACCGCACATGTCGTACTTCATCTCGTCCATGCCCTCGCCCGGCTTGAGAGAGATGCCGCCCGTGTCGAACGTGACGCCCTTGCCGACCAGCACGATCGGCGCATTCTTGGCGGCCGCGCCCTGGTACTTGAGGACGATGAACCGCGGCGGCTCGACCGAACCGCGCGACACGGACAGGAACGCCCCCATCTTGAGCGCTTCGATCTGCTTCGGCCCGAGGATTTCGGACGACAGCTTGAATTCCTTCGCCAGACTCCTGGCCGTCTCGGCCAGATACGTGGGCGTGCAGACGTTGCCCGGCAGATTGCCCAGATCCTTCGTCAGCGCCATGCCGTTGGCGATGGCGCCACCTTGCAGGGCGGCGTTCCGGGCGGCCTTCACATCGTCTGCGGCAACCGTCAGCACGACCTTGCGCAGGGCCGGCGCGGGGGCTTCGACCTTGCTCTTCATCGCCGTGAAGCGATAGGTGGCATCGCGCAGGGCGATCACCGCCGTGCGCACCGCCCATGCAGTGTCGCGGCCGCTCACCGGCGTCGCGGTCAGCGACCAGAAGGCATCGGCGGCGCGGGTGGTAATCAGTGCGCGCACAGCGGCGCGCGTGGCTTCAGCGAAGGACTTGGCATTCAGTTGCGCTTCGCGGCCCATGCCGACGAGCAGGACGCGCGCGGCGCCCCAGCCGGCGACTTCGTGCAGGAGGACCGTGCTGCCGAGCTTGCCGTCGAGCTCGCCGCGCTTTACCATTCGCCCCAGCAAGCCCTTGCTCGCCGTATCAAGCTGTTTGGCGAGGCCCGATAGCGCCTGTTGTTCGAACACGCCAACCACGAGACAATCGGTCTTGACGTTGATCGCGTCGCCGCCGGCGGCCGCGGCCGTCTTCAGGCCTTTGCTCGGTTCGGAGGCTTTTATGCTAAAGTCCATCGCGCTTATCCTCGGATAAAATTCGTTCGAGCCGCAATTATCCGCTTTTTTCCGCGCTCGCCCAACCGCGACCGCCATCCACACTCCGTCACATGATTTTTCAGCGTTCCCTGCAGCGCGAGCTGAATTACACCGCCGGGGCCGTTTTCATGGTGCTGATCACCGTCATGCTCACCACCATGATGATCCGCATTCTCGGCTTCGCGGCTTCGGGTCGTGCCGACCCGCGCGACGTCCTGGTGCTGATCGGCCTCGCCGTGGTCGGCTATCTCGCCGTCATCCTGATCGTCACCCTGTTCGTCTCGATCCTGTTTGTGCTGACGCGCTGGTACAGGGACTCCGAGATGGTCGTCTGGTTCGCTTCGGGCCTGTCGATCACCGATTTCATTCGCCCGGTGTTGCGATTTTCGGCGCCGTTCATTGCGGTGATCGCATTTTGCGCACTGGTCGCGTGGCCGTGGGCCAATCAGCAGATCGACCTGCTCCAGCAACGTTTCGCCCAGCGCGACGACGTCTCGATGATCGCCCCCGGCCAGTTTCGCGAGTCTGCGGGCAATCATCGCGTCTTCTTTGTCGAAGGCGTGTCGGCCGACGCTACGCACGTGCACAACGTGTTCGTGTCCGGCACCGAGAGCGGCAAGGTCAACGTGGTCGTCTCCAAGGAGGGCCGCATCGAATCGGCGCCCGATGGCGACCGTTATATCGTGCTGGAAAAGGGCCGCCGATATGACGGCGAACCCGGCAAGCCCGACTACCGCGTCATGGAGTTCGAACGCTACGGCGTGAAGATCGACAACAAACCCGTGAGCAACGCCGAGAACGCGCCGACGAAGGGCGTGCCGACCGCCACCCTGTTCCGCGAAATGACGCCCATCTTCCAGGGCGAAATCGTCTGGCGCTTCGGCCTGCCGATCCTGGCGCTCAATCTGGTGCTGCTGGCGATCCCGCTGGCCTATCAGAATCCGCGCCATGGCCGCACGGTCAATCTGATCATGGCCGTGCTGATCTATCTCTCCTACACGAATCTGTTGAGCCTGTCGCAGGCGTGGGTGGCGCAGGAACGCTTGCCGCTTGCCATCGGCGTCTGGCTGTTACATGTCATCGCCTGCGGGGTGATCGTGCTGCTGTATCTGCGGCGCGTGCGCTTCCGCGGCCTGTTCAGCGGCCGCTTGCGTGTGGGCAGCCTGTTCGGCCGCGGCGCCAAGGGAGCGCGCTGAATGCGGATCTACGAACGCTATTTCGCGCGCCAGATCTACCTGGCCTTCATTTTCATCCTGCTCGCCTTTGTGGGCCTGTTCGTGTTCTTCGATCTGGTCGGCGAGCTCGGCGACGTGGGGCGCGGCGGCTACAAGTTCCAGCACGCGCTGCTCTACGTGATGCTGTTCGCACCACAGCGGATGTACGAAATCATTCCGGTCGCCACCCTGATCTCGGCGATCTACGTTTGCGCCCAACTGGCCGGCAATTCGGAATTCACCATTTTCCGCGTCTCGGGCCTCGCCACGATGCGGGCGCTGCGCTCGCTGCTGAAGATCGGCTTGCCGCTGGTGATCCTGACATTCATGATCGGCGAACTGGTCGCGCCGCACGCCCAGCAACTGGCGCAGCAGATTCGCCTGGAGGCGCTTGGCAATTCGGTGTCGTCCGGCTTCCGTTCGGGCGTCTGGGTCAAGGACACGCTCGGTCAGGACGACAGCCGGATCACGCGCTTCATCAACGTCGGCACGCTCAATCCCGATAACTCGATCGCCAACGTCCGCATCTATGAGTTCGATGCCAATTTCCGGCTCGACAGCGTGCGCCTGGCGGCGGACGGCCGGTTCGAACAGCCGAACTACTGGCGTTTGACGAACGTCTCGGAGACGCGTTTCCAGGCCGCACCCGCCGCCGGTTCCGCCAAGCCCGATCCCTTGCGCGCCGTGGTCGAATCGAAGCAGGTCCATATTGACGACGTCCGCATGAAGTCGGAACTGACGCCCCAGATCCTGTCGGTACTGATGGTGCAGCCCGACAACATGGCGATCTACAGCCTCTACAAATACATCGGCCACTTGAAGGAAAACCAGCAGAACACGGATCGTTACTCGCTGGCCCTGTGGCAGAAGATTCTGTATCCGTTCGCAGTGTTCGTGATGATGGCGCTGGCGCTGCCGTTCGCGTATCTGCATGCGCGGGCCGGCGCCATCGGGCTGAAGGTATTCGGCGGCATCATGCTCGGCATGAGCTTCCAGCTGCTCAACAGCCTGTTCTCGCATCTCGGGCTGCTCAACACCTGGCCGGGGTGGTTCACTGCAGCCCTGCCTTCCGCGCTTTACCTGGTTCTCGCGATCGTGGCGCTGCGCTGGGTGGACAAGCATTGATGGGCACGCCTGGCCTGATCCTGTTTGGACATGGCGCGCGCGATGCGCGCTGGGCCGAACCGTTCGAGCGGCTTCGCGAACGCGTCGCCCAACAACGCCCGGATGCGCACGTGCGGCTCGCGTTTCTCGATCTGATGACGCCAAACTTGCCCGACGCCGTCGCCGAGCTGGCCAGCGCCGGCTGCACGGATGTCACGATCATCCCGGTCTTCTTTGGTCAGGGCGGCCATGTGCGGCGCGACTTGCCGGCCATCGTTGCGCAGTGTCAGGCCGCCCATCCAGGGGTTGCCATTCGTTCCGCCACGGCTGTCGGCGAAGACGATGACGTGCTCGACGCGCTCGCCGCCTACTGTCTGCGCATGCTGGGCAGGGCCTAGGCGCACGCCGCGTCACGCGACATGTCCCGCCCTCAGGAACAAAAGCCCGGTTTCCCGGGCTTTTTAACATGACTTCGCGGATCGCGTCGCGCGCGCCACACACCGCCTACGCTGCTGCCAGCACCTGTGCCAGCAATGCCGGCGTGCTGACTTGCGCATTGGCGAAGGCCTCGCCGATCAGCAGCACGCTCGGCTGTGCCGCATCGAACCACTCGGCCGCACGACCGTCGCGAACGTCGCCCAAGGTCAGCTGCACGCTGCGCTCGCGCGGCGTTGTTGCCGCTTCCACGATCGCCACCGGCGTCGCAGCGGCGCGGCCGTGGGCAATCAGTTCCGAAGCGATGCGCTGCGCCGCGTCGCGCCCCATGTAGTAGACCAGCGAATCGGCCGATGCTTGCGCCGTGATTTCGGCGGAATCCGCCGCACGGCTTTGTGTCGCGAACGCGACGCTGCGGGCCACGCCACGCAGCGTCAGCGAGCGCTTGAGCGACGCGGCGCTCGCCAGCGCCGCCGTGATGCCGGGCACCACTTCCACTTCGATCCCCGCCGCTTCGCAGGCGCGAAGTTCTTCGTCCGCACGGCCGAAAAGCATCGGGTCGCCGCCCTTCAGGCGGACCACGACGCCATGCGTCCTGGCGTAGTCGACCAGCCGCTTGTTGATGAAGTGCTGCGCACTCGAATGCCGGCCGCAGCGTTTGCCGGCAGGGACCAACCGGGCTTGCGGCGCGAGCGCGAGCATCTCGGGCTCGACCAGCGCGTCGTGCAGCACGACGTCAGCCATCGCGAGCAAGCGCGCGCCGCGCACCGTGATCAGGTCCGCAGCCCCCGGGCCGGCGCCGATCAGGTAGACCTTGCCCATGTCCGTCGTCACGCCGCCAACGTGCGGATCATGCCCGCAGCGACGGTGTGATGCGTCGCCTCGTCAATCAGCACGAACGAACCCGTCGCCGGATGCGAATCGTAAGTGTCGGCCGCGAGCGGCTTCTGCAGACTCAGCTGCACCGCGCCGATGTCGTTCATCGCGAGCGTGGTCTTGTCCGTGCCGTGAGACAGCGTGGTGACGTCCAGCACCGTGTCCACGCTGCCGACACGCACATACACCGTGCTCGTCGCCTGCTTGAGCAGATACTTGCGCTGCGGCGACAGCGGTTCCTCGTCGAACCAGCATACGTCCGCGCCCAGCTTGCGCGACGGCTGCAGCGCCGATTCCGTCGACACGAAGGTGTCGCCGCGCGAGACGTCGACATCTTCCGCCAGACGAACCGTCACGCACTGGCCGGCGAACGCCTGATCCAGCAAGCCGCTCGGGCCGACGATCTCGGCGACGGTCGCGCTCCGGTTGCTCGGTAGAACGCGCAACGATTGGCCGACGCGGATCGCGCCCGATTCGACACGGCCCATGTAGCCGCGGAAGTCGTCGGCCTGGCTGCCGTCCTGGCGCGCCACCAGTTGCACCGGGAAGCGCAGCTCGCCGTCTTGCTCGGCCACGGGCAGCGATTCAAGCACGTCGAGCAGCGGTTCGTCCTGATACCAGGGCATCTTTTCGCTGGCGAACACGATGTTGTCGCCCTTGAGCGCCGACACCGGCACGAAACGCACGTCTTGCAGGCCCAGGCGCTGCGCGAGTTCAAGATACGCCGCGCGGATGGCATTGAAGCGCGCCTCGCTGAAGTCGATCAGGTCCATCTTGTTGATGGCGACGATCACGTGCTGCAAGCCAAGTAGCTTGACGATCGCGCTGTGGCGCTTCGTCTGTGCCAGCAGTTCGGTCTGGCCATCGACTTCCGTCACGCGCGTGGCGTCGACCAGAATGATCGCCGCATGCGCGGTCGAGGCGCCCGTCACCATGTTGCGGGTGTACTGCTCGTGTCCCGGCGTATCGGCGATGATGAACTTGCGGCGCGCCGTCGCGAAATAACGGTAGGCCACGTCGATCGTGATGCCTTGCTCGCGCTCGGCTTCGAGGCCGTCGGTCAGCAGGGAGAAGTCGATGTCTTCACCGGCCGTGCGCTTGTGCTTGGCGCGCGACAGGGCGGACAGTTGGTCGGTCAGCACCGACTTGCTGTCGTACAGCAGGCGGCCGATCAGGGTGCTCTTGCCATCGTCGACGCTGCCTGCAGTAATGAAGCGCAGCACGCCAAGGTCTTCGTTCAGGGGGGTGAGGCTCATGATTCTCGATTCCGTATTCGTTGCATCCAGCGGCGTCGTGCGCCAGCCTGGATTTAGAAATAGCCTTGCTTCTTGCGCTGCTCCATCGCCGCTTCGGACGCTTGATCGTCCATGCGCGTGGCGCCGCGTTCCGTGATGTCGGTCACCGCCGTCTCGGCGATGATATCCACCGCGTTGGCTGCGTCGCTCGCCACCGGGCAGGTGCAACTGATATCGCCGACGGTACGGAAACGGACCGAGGCGAGTTCGCTCGTCTCGCCGTCCAGCTTCGGCGTGAGCGGCGTCACCGGCACCAGCAGGCCGTTGCGGCGCACGATTTCACGCTCGTGCGTGTAATAGATCGACGGCAGGTCAAGGTTTTCGCGGGCGATGTATTGCCACACGTCCAGCTCGGTCCAGTTCGAGATCGGGAACACGCGCAGATGCTCGCCGTTGTGCAGGCGCGCGTTGAACAGGTGCCACAGTTCCGGGCGCTGCGCCTTCGGATCCCACTGGCCGAATTCATCGCGGAACGAGAAAATGCGCTCCTTCGCACGGGCCTTTTCTTCATCGCGGCGTGCGCCGCCGATCATCGCGTCGAAGCCGTGTTCGGCGATGGTCTCCAGCAGCGTCACGGCTTGCGCTGCGTTGCGCGAGTCGGTTTCGCGGCGCAGGCGGACCGTCCCCTTGCGGATCGAGTCTTCCACATGGCCGACGACAAGCCGCGCGCCGAGATTGCGGGCGTGACGGTCACGAAACTCGATGACTTCCGGATAGTTGTGGCCGGTATCGATATGGACGAGCGGAAACGGCAGTTCCGTCTTGCGGTTCGGACCGAGGCCGAAGGCCTTCAGCGCCAGATGCAGCACGACGACCGAATCCTTGCCGCCCGAAAACAGCAGCGCCGGGTTGCGGCACTCCGCCACCACCTCGCGCAAGATGTACATCGATTCGGCTTCGAGCCAATCGAGATGGTCCATCCGGGTTTGCCCGGTCTGTACAACTTCGTGCATCGCGCCCATGTCGTCCTTCCTCTATCCTTGATTCGTCAGATTCTGTCGGCGGCGCCCGGCTCATGCCGAGGGCGCCTGCCCTGTGTTCGTCAGTGCGGCTGCACCACCGTCACCGGAATGCTCTTGAGATTGCTCATGTGCAAGCCGCATTCCTTGCTGTCCTTCGACTCCCACCACCAGCGTCCGGCGCGGCTGTCTTCGCCCGGCTTGATGGCGCGCGTGCATGGCTCGCAGCCGATGCTCGGATAACCGCGCGCATGCAGCGGGTTCACGGGCACGTCGCGCGCGGTCAGGTACGCCCAGACCTGCGCTTCCGTCCAGTCGAACAGCGGGTTGTACTTGGCGATGCCGCGGGCGTCGTCATGTTCGTTCAGCGACAGTTCCCCGCGCGTCACCGACTGCTCGCGGCGCTGGCCGGTCAGCCACGCGTCGGCATCGGCCAGCGCACGGCCCAGCGGCTCGACCTTGCGGATCTGGCAGCATTGCTTGCGCAGGTCCACGCTTTCGTAAAAGGCATTCTTGCCATGCGCGGCGACATACGCCTCGACGTCGTCCTGGCGCGGCGCGTATTCCACGATCGAATAGCCGTAGCGCGCCTTGACCTTGGCCAGCATGCCCACGGTTTCGTCATGCAGACGGCCCGTATTGAGCGTGAAGATCTCGATCGGCAGTTGATTGCGCAAAATCGCGTGCGTGAGCAGCATATCTTCTGCCGCGAGACTGCTGGCGAATTTCACGCGGCCTTGCGGGCCGTGCGCGTGCGCAATACGCGTCAGGCGCTCGACCAGTACCGCTTCGAGATCGTCGAGCGTGGCGGCGTCTTGCGTACCGTCGCGATCGGGGGAAATGTCGTTTCGCATGCAGCGAACTCCTTGTATTGTCTGGGAACTGCTTGTCAAGCCGCCGGCCGCATTACGCGACCAGCTTTACGGCCGCGAGCGTCAGCGTCGCCGCCAGGGCGCCGCGCACAATGCGCTCCGGCAGGTGGCGGGTCAGCTTTGCGCCCAGCCAGATGCCCGGCAATGAACCGATCAGCAGGCTGCCGAGCAGCGTCCAGTGCACCGTGTTGAGCCAAATATGGCCCAGGGCGGCCATCGCCGTCAGCGGCACCGCGTAAGCGATGTCGGTGCCGGCGACTTCGGCCGGCTCCAATTCCGGATACAACAGTAGAATCAATGTTGCGCCGACGGCACCGGCACCGATCGACGACACCGTAACCAGTACGCCGATCACTGCACCGACGAACACCGTGGCTGCTGCCTGGTGCCGCCCGTGCAGTTGCCACGCCGGATGCGCGCGCAGGGCGCTCAGCAGACGGGCGCGAAACAGCAGCGACAGGACCGTGAGCAGCACCGATACCGCAATCGTCAGCTTGATGGCGTGCAGCGCACCGGCTTCGATGCCGCCCAGGCGCTTCAACGCCAGGATCGTGACCAACGCCGCCGGCAGCGCACCGAACGTCAGACGCTTTACGATCGCCCACTTCACGTGGCCGTGCGAACGGTGTGCAGCGGTACCGAAGCTTTTGGTAATGGCGGCGAAAGCCAGGTCGGTCCCCACTGCCACCGGGGCCGTATAGCCGAGCAGCAACGTCAGCAGCGGGGTCATCAGCGAACCGCCGCCCACGCCGGTCATGCCGACCAGCAGGCCGACGCCAAAGCCGGAAATCGGTTCGAGCCAAAGCGACATGGGGTTAGGTTCCTAAATGCCTGTCGGGAATAACGTTATCGAAACAATGAGCCAAATCGTAATGAAAACCCTATATACTTCAAACGAATAAAAAATTGTTTGTATATTTTCCAAAGTTATACAAATGAACCTGCACCAATTTCGATTCGTCCGCGAGGCGGTCCGTCAGAACTTCAATTTGACCGAGGCCGCCAAGGCGCTATTTACGTCCCAACCGGGTGTTTCCAAGGCCATCATCGAGCTCGAGGAAGAGCTCGGGGTCGATATTTTCGCCCGTCATGGCAAGCGCATTCGCAACCTGACCGAGCCCGGCCGGATCATCTTCGAGTCCGTTGAGCGGATCCTGCTCGAGGTCGAAAGCCTCAAGCGCATCGGCAAGGACTACGCCGCGCAGGATCAGGGCAACCTGACCATCGCCACCACGCACACGCAGGCGCGCTATTCGCTGCCGCACGCGGTGGCGGAGTTCAAGAAGCGCTTTCCGAAGGTGCGGCTGTCGATTCTGCAGGGCAGCCCGACCCAGATCGCGGACATGGTCTTGCACGATCAGGCAGACATCGCCATCGCGACCGAAGCCATCTCGGGCTATAAGGATCTCGTCTCGCTGCCCTGCTATCAGTGGCACCACGTGGCGGTCGTGCCGCCCGATCACCCGCTGCTGCAATTGCAGAACGTCGGCGTCGAAGACCTCGCGCGCTACCCATTGATTACCTACGATCCGCAGTTCGCCGGGCGCGCCAAGAT
Organism: Pandoraea terrae; assembly: GCF_902459695.1. GTDB lineage: Bacteria > Pseudomonadota > Gammaproteobacteria > Burkholderiales > Burkholderiaceae > Pandoraea > Pandoraea terrae. The sequence goes on along the minus strand of NZ_CABPRZ010000001.1, from coordinate 170,424 downwards.
CGATCAGGCGTTCGCCTTGCGGCACATCCAGCCGGACATCGTGCTCGAAGCCATCGACGCGGACGTCATCAAGACTTACGTCGAACTGGGGCTGGGCGTCGGCGTGCTGGCCGGCGTGGCGTTCGATCCGGAGCGCGACCGCAATCTGCGTGCGATTCAGGTCGGGCATCTGTTTGGCTCAAACGTTACCCGTGTGGCGCTCAAGCAGGGCGCGTATCTGCGCAGCTACGTCTATACGATGGTCGAATTGCTGTCGCCCATCCTCACGCGCAAGCTCGTCGAGCAGGCCCTGCGCGGCGAGCACGAGAGCTACGAGCTGTAAATCCGCCCGATGACGCACGACGGACACGCCATGACCGGGTCCGTCGGCGCGCCATGCCCGCCGCCTCCGCCCTCCGCCCTCCGCCCTCCGCCCTCCGCTTTCCGCTTTCCCGCTTCGTTCCCCCTCCCTTCCCGCCTCGCCCGCTATCCAGCGCGGCCTATTTTGCGTGCATTTGCGTTTTCACCGCCGTCGCCGGATGCCGTCAGCCGCATCACGCCAATTTGCCACGCGATGCGCGTAAACCCCGACCCCGTACGCTGGCGACACGCCAATAATTACGTTATAGTAAATTCATATCACAATACGTAATTTCAGACAGCTTTCGCAGGAGACAACGCATTGTGCTGAGCACATATACCTATCCTCGCTTCGCCTACCGCACGCCGCCCGAGCTGGCAAGCGTCTCGACAGGCGAAAACGCAACGGCGGGCGCACACCGCTACCCGGTTGTCGTCGTCGGCGCGGGGCCCATCGGGCTTGCGACGGCGATCGACCTGGCCCAGCAAGGCGTGCCCGTGGTCGTGATCGACGATGACGAAACCGTCAGCGTGGGCTCGCGCGGCCTTTGCTACGCCAAGCGCACCCTGGAAATCCTCGACCGGCTCGGCTGCGGCGACCCGGTCGTTGCAAAGGGCGTGTCCTGGCATGTCGGCAGGGTGTTCTTCGGCAAGGAGGAGGTGTACAACTTCGAGTTGCAGGCCGAACCCCATTACAAGCGCCCCGGCATGGTCAATCTGCAACAGTATTATCTGGAGCAGTATCTGGTCGAGCGGGCGCAGCAGTTGCCCAATCTTGACCTGCGCTGGAAGAGCCGCGTCGTCGGCATCGAGCAACACGGCGACGGCGCCGAGTTGCGTGTCGAGACGCCTGAAGGCGAATACACAATCGCGGCGCAATGGGTCGTGGCTTGCGACGGCGCACGCAGCCCTGTGCGCAAACTGCTCGGCGTCGACGTCGAAGGCAAGATCTTCAAAGATCGCTTCCTGATCGCCGACGTTGTCATGAAGGCCGATTTCCCCGCCGAGCGCTGGTTCTGGTTCACGCCGCCGTTTCACAACGGCCAGTCGGTGCTGCTGCACCGCGAAGCCGACAACGTCTGGCGCATCGACTTCCAGTTGGGCTGGGACGCCGATCCGGAAGAAGAGAAGAAGCCGGAGCGCGTGATCCCGCGCATTCGCGCCATGCTTGGCCCCGACGCCGAGTTCGAACTCGAGTGGGTGAGCGTGTATACCTTCCAGTGCCGCCGGATGGCGGATTTCCGTCATGGCCGCGTCCTGTTCGCAGGCGATGCCGCGCATCAGGTCTCGCCATTCGGGGCACGCGGCGCGAACTCGGGCATTCAGGATGCCGACAATCTGGCATGGAAGCTCAAGTATGTACTGGCGGGCGTGGCGCCCGAATCCTTGCTCGACTCCTACAGTCAGGAGCGTGGCCGCGCGGCCGACGAGAATCTGCGGCACTCCACCCGTTCGACCGATTTCATCACGCCGAAGAGCGCCGTCAGCCGGTTGTTCCGCGACGCCACCTTGACACTGGCGCGCACCGCGCCGTTCGCGCGCGCGTTGGTCAACAGCGGACGGCTCTCAACGGCAACGCTCCTGACGGACTCCCCGCTGAACACGCCGGACGCGCCCGACGCCGGCTTCCCCGCGCGCATGGCGCCGGGCACGCCGCTCGACGACGCGCCTGTGACCGATGCCGCAGGCGCGCAGGGCTGGCTCGTTGAAAAGGCCGGCAACCGGTTTGTCGGCCTCTATTTCGCGGGGGCGGATGCGCCCGGCGCGGCCCGGTGCGCGGCACTGCGTGCGTTGGCCCATACGTCAGCGCCGATTGACGTCCTCGTCATCGCCAGCGTGCCCGGTTTGGCGGCCGACGGACTGACTGTCCTGCATGACGCACAAGGCATTGCGACACAGCGTTATCACGCGCAGCCGGGGACGTTCTATCTGGTGCGTCCCGACCAGCATGTATGCGCGCGCTGGTGCGCGTTCGATCCGGCCGCGGTGGCCGCTGCCCTTGCCCGCGCACTGGGTCTGGAGGACTGACATGGCACTGATGCTCGACAACAACTTCAGGCAACCGGATGACGTCTATCACGCGATCATCGACGCGCACCGCGACTTGTCCGATGCGCAGAGCCAGGCGATGAATGCGCAGTTGGTCCTCCTGCTCGCCAATCACATCGGCGACGCCACCGTGCTGGACGAGGCGTTGGCGCTGGCGCGCAACAACGCGTTGGCCATGCCGGCATAAGCCGGAAACGCGCGCGAATTTTTTTCCGGCAATCGCGGCCAACGCCTGAAACCCGCTCGGTGCCGCGCGGAGGTCTTCCGCCTGCCATAGCAAGCACAGCTAAGGTATGCTTGCGTGACTCGTTCCCAAGGAGACCTCATGCGCGTTCCCCCTCGTCCGCTCGTTATGGTGGCGGCTGCCGCCCTGCTGGGTGCGGCCACGCTTGCGCGTGCCGACGTCACCGTCGGCATCGACCTTTCTTCGACCGGCCCGGCGGCGGCGATCGGCATCGCGAGCAAGAACGCGATCCAGCTGTGGCCTGACCAGATCGGCGGTCAGAAGGCGCATTACATCATTCTGGACGACGGCTCCGACCCGGGCGCCGCGGTACGCAACGTGCGCAAGCTGATCAGCGAGAACAAGGTCGACGTCGTTGTCGGCCCGAACATCACGCCGAGCGCGTTGGCCATGCTCGATCCGGTCTCCGAGGCGGAAACCCCGATGATCACGCTGGTCGGCTCGGCCAGCGTTGTGGAGCCGCAGGATGCGAAACGCCAGTGGGCCTTCAAGATGGCGGCCAACGATTCCGCCATGGCCGACGTCATGACGCGCTACATGGCCAACCATGGCGTCAAGAACGTCGCGTTCATCGGCTTCGCAGATGCTTACGGCGAGAGCTGGTGGCGCGAATTCTCGAAGTTCGCCGAGCTCCGCAAGCTGCATATCGTCGCTCAGGAGCGCTTCAACCGTACCGACACGAGCGTGACGGGCCAGGTGCTCAAGCTGATGGCGGCCAAGCCGGACGCCGTGCTGATCGCCGGTTCCGGCACGCCGGCGGCGTTGCCGCAGCGCACCTTGATCGAGCGCGGTTTTGGCGGCAAGATTTACCAGACGCACGGCATCGCCACCTACGACTTCATTCGCGTGGGCGGCAAGGATGTCGAGGGGACCCTGTTCCCGACGCAACCGGGCGTGGTAGCCAAGCTGTTGCCCGCGAACCACCCGGCGCGCACGGCGGCTTTGGCATTCACGAAAAAGTATGAGGCGAAGTTCGGCACGGATACCGTGACCCAGTTCGCCGCCGACGCCTACGGCGTGTGGGACCTGCTCAACAATGCGGTGCCGCGTGCGGCCAAGACGGCGCAGCCGGGCACGCCGGCCTTCCGCCGCGCGTTGCGCGAGGCGCTAGAGAATACGCGTGACCTGCCGATTCCGAACGGGATCATGAACACGAGCCCGCGCGATCATGTCGGACTTGACCAGCGGGCAAGCGTGATGGGGCAGATCAAGGGCGGCAAGTTCGTCTACGTGGCTGACTGAGGCTGACGTTGGAGGGGCCGCATCGGCCCGCCGGCTGGCAGACGCGGCACGTCTTCCGGTCATGGCGGGACGGCGCGGCCTTTTTTGCATTTCGGGACTACGAGTACGACAACAATGACGAAAGAGACAATTGCCTTTATCGGGCTCGGTTCGATGGGTGGGCAGATGGCCCGTCATCTGATGGACGCCGGCTACGCGCTGCGCGTTTATGCGCGCCGGGCGGAAGCGGCGGCCCCGTTCGTCGCGCACGGTGCGACAGCGTGCGCGACGCCGGCTGAAGCGGCACGTGGCGCGGATTTCATTGTGACGAATGTCACGACCACGCAGGACGTGGAGAATGTGCTGCTCGGTGCCGACGGCGTGATACATGGCGCGCGGCGCGGCGCGATTTGCGTCGATCACAGTACGATTTCGGCACAAGCCACGCGAGGCATTGCGGCGCGTCTGGCCGAAGCCGGCATCGAGATGGTCGACGCGCCGGTGTCGGGCGGCCCGACGCGCGCCGAGGATGCGACGCTGTCGATCATGGTCGGCGGCACGGATGCCAACGTGGCGAAAGTGCGCCCGCTGCTGGAGGCGCTCGGCACGACCATCACGCACGTGGGCGGCATCGGCACCGGGCAGGTGGCGAAGGCGTGCAACCAGATCGTGCAGGTAGTGAACATCCAGGGGATCGCGGAGGCGATGCTCTACGCGAGCCGCAACGGGGCCGATCTGGACAAGGTGCTGGCGGCGATTTCGCAAGGTTTGGCCGGTAGCCGCATGCTCGATCAGATGGGCCCGAAAATGGCGCATCGGGATTTCGCGGCGGGGATTGAGGCGCGCCTGCACGACAAGGATTTCGGGATGATCGCGGAGGCGGTCGAGGCGGCAGGGCTGGATTTACCCGCGATCGCGCTGGTCAAGCGGCAATTGTCCGCGCTGATGGCGCAGGGGTGGGGGCATGACGATACTTCGTCGCTGTTTCGCGTGATCGAGGCGCAGCAAAAGGGGTGAAACTGTCTTCCGTTTCGGCGGGCGCCAGGTTCGGGCCTGAACGCGGGCCTAAAATTTGCGTGGAATGCAGGGTGGGTGCTTGTACGACGGTTGGTTTTCGTTCATAATCTCGCCTTCGTCCGGTGCCAAAAGCCCGGACAGCGCCGACGGGTCTTCCGACCCGCACATGGCCGCCCAGGTGGTGAAATTGGTAGACGCAGGGGACTCAAAATCCCCCGCCGCAAGGCGTGCCGGTTCGATTCCGGCCCTGGGCACCACAGTCTTTATATGGGATTTGGCGAATTTGCCTAAATCTCTTCCGCTCCGCAATTCTCCTTTTGCTCCGCAATTCCGGTTATTTGGTCGGCGCGACCTTGTCGCCCAGGCGAGCTCGCACGCAGTGTTCCGTCATCGCCACTGACGTATGGCCGAGTTGCTTTTGCGCCTTGCGAATGTCGCCCGACGCTTCCGTTTTGTCCGTTCCTGCCTTCGCCCTCAGGTCTCGAAACCGGAAGGCGTCTTTGGATAGCCTGCGATGGAAACAGGAAGTCGAAAAGCCGCCAAATCTCCGTCAATAGATGGCACGTCCTCAAACGGACCGATCATGAACAACGGCGTCAGAAAAAACTAAGGCTGCCCGGAGGCAGCCTGAAGATCATCGCCGAGCGCCAACCGGCCCGGCAAGTTTGAATGCATTAAACGTGAGCGGCCTGTTCCAGCACCTCGTCCGCCCACTGATTAATGCTCTTGCCCGCCGCTTGCGCTGCGATGCTGACCGCCGCATGAACTTCCGGCCGGATTCTTAACATCAGTTTCCCTGACGCCGGTTTGTGCGGATCACGACCGGTACTTGCGCAGTCGGCAAGATAATGGTCCACAGCCTCATGAAACGCTTCCGTCAGACTTGCAACGGTGTCCCCGTGGAACGTGATGCTATCCGCAATACCAAGCACTCGCCCAACGAAGATGCTGTCTCTCGGATCGAACTCGACCCGCCCACTATATCCCTTGTAATTCATTGCATGACTCATGGCAAGATCCCCAATTCCGCGAACCACTTCCGTAGCTCCTCGACCTGATACTTCTTGGCTTCCTTTCCCGGATGAGGTCGATGCATATACAAACGGCGTCCACCAAGCTCAAACGCGATCCGGGAACCATCCCCTTCTCTGACTTCGCCACCGACGTTGGCTACCAGCGCTTCGATGTCCGCGAATACGATCCCGCCAGACGTTGGCCGGTGAAAAATTGCATCAAGGGTCTTTCGGTGCTTGGTTTTCATCGATTTTTATGATAGCAAAATCTGCTATCAAATGCAATCATTTTTTGATATCACGGGCAGGACCGAGCGGAAGGCCGAGAGTGCGAGAACACTGACACTGATCCCGCTCCGCAACGGTTTTCATATTTTTGCGGAATATTCCGCAAATGCCTGAAGCCGCTCGTTCGCGCCAAGGCAGCCACACACTCCAGCCGTTGGGTTAGCGCGTCTGCCTCTCAGGCTGCGCATGCGGAATGCGCGCTAGCGTGCTTATCGGGGACGAGAATGAACGAAGCTGGCGCAGTAGCCGCCTAATCCGTGCAGGTGCTGCTGGGTCATTACACGAAGTAGACCCAGCAAATTGATGTCGGCCTGCCGCGGGCGACTGGGGGTCGACACCTGCACCAGGCCCGTCAAGGGCCGGTGCAGGCCATCAGCTACTGCAAGTGCTGACCGCCGTTGATAGCGATATTTGCGCCGGTCACGAATGCCGCATCGTCGGAGCATAGGAACGCAATGAGCGCAGCGACCTCTTCCGGCTTGCCCAACCGGCCGGCCGGTATCTGCGGAAGAATTTTCGTGTCCAGTACCTCTTGCGGCACCGCCGCGACCATCCTGGTCGCCAGGTAGCCCGGCGAGACGGTGTTCACGGTCACGCCCTTCCTGGCCACCTCGAGCGCCAGCGACTTGGTGAAGCCGTGCATACCCGCCTTGGCTGCAGCATAGTTGGTTTGCCCGAAAGCGCCTTTCGAGCCATTGACAGATGCCACATTGATGACACGCCCCCATTCACGCTCGACCATGCCCTCACACACCGGTTTGGTCATATTGAAGACCGAATCGAGATTCGTGCGGATGACTGCGTCCCAATTGACCTTGTCGAGCTTCTTGAGCGTCATGTCACGCGTAATGCCGGCGTTGTTCACCAGAATATCTATCGACCCAACCTCGGCCAGGATAGCCGCTACGCACTGGCGGCATGAATCGTAATCGGCGACGTCGACCGGGTAGGCGTGGAATTTGCGTTGTTGCGACGCTTTGCTTGCGAGCCATTCGTCCACAATGGTGTTGCCGGGTGAATGGGTCACCACCACCTGATACCCCGCGTCATGCAGCTTGACGCTGATGGCGTCACCCAGTCCACCCATGCCGCCCGTGACCAGTGCAATACGTTTTGTCATGATGTACTCCCTGAGTTCAAGGCCTTCGGTCGCTCAATTCGATTTTTTTTCCTTGTGTGCGGCCGAGGGACCATTCCGTGGCGTCGACACCAGATCGAAATTGGCCTTGGCGAGTTCAAACGATTGCTGAACCATCGCTGTCATTTGCTTGAACGCGTCCGCCATCGGCGGGCATTCGCCCGTGTATGCCATAGCATCCAGACAGTTGTCCTGCCAGGTTTTGACGGCATCGCGAAAGTCGCTGAAGGCGGCCTTCTGCAGGCTCTGCGTTTCGGCCAGGCAACCGAGGCAGAAGTTATTGAACCACGTCATTTGATCCTGCAGCAGGCTGGCCTGTAGCGGGACGAAGGTGGCCCAGTCCCTGGCGCCGGCGAGGGTCTGCACGGTTTGCTGCGTCGAGGCCGCGCGCTCGTCGGCCGCCTTCAGCGCCTGCGCACGCATGCGGTTGAGTTGCTCCAGCCAGAGATTGCCAAGACTCATGCTCAGCGTAACGTTGGCCTTTTGTAGACTCCTTACCGAGTTCGCGTCGAATGCCATGCTTCAGTCTCCTGGTTTATTGATGGCGTCACACACTGCAGTACCGGGACGATGTGTGTCCCTTTCATTCCATGCGGCTGATTGCGCCGCGCTGTAAGTCACCCGCGTTGCGCAGCCCGGCGCCATCCGCTGTCGGTAAGGACCAGGCCACCATGCCATGCGTGGGCCGCGTAGCCCCGCTTGAGCAGTTCGGTGACGACGGGCGCCGGCACGGGCGGCGGCGTGTCCGATGGCCCCAGTTCGCCCAGTATCTTGAGCGTGGCGATTGCGCTGGAGGAAAGGTCTCGGTTCATGAAGTAAGCTTGTCGACTTGATATCGATGAAATAGTTGGCATTCGAAGGATGCAGGCATGCCGCCACGCCTTCATGCGATCAGGCGAGCATCACCACGCCCCGCGGGGGCACCTCAAAATCGAAGCGGTGAAACGACGTTGGAACGAACTGAATTACTGCGGAATGGGGCGTTTGATCGCCGTAGGTTCGGGAGTCAGACCGCTGGTTCGCGCGATTGCGGGATGGGCGTCAAGATTGCCGTAGCAGAGGAAATCGAAAGCGTGCAACATGTGCTTCTCCTCAAATCCTGGGGCAAACCGTTTCGGTGGATGGAGAGCCGTCACGCAACGACCGCGCGCAACAGCGCCAACGCAAAGTGTCACCGTACGACCGCGTTTCTCCGTGACATTCACGTGAAACGACAGAGTAAGTCATTATCGTAGAGAACATCCTTACCGAACGCAAGCAACAAAAAATACGATACTGGTTGGCCCGCATTTTCTCAGCGCGTGCCTGGTGCCAACGGGCTCCCGGTGTCCAGGACGCCGTTCGGCGAAATTTTCTGCCAACGCGTTACAGCCGGGAGATGATCATCACCGGATACCCCGGCGCTCACACATGTCGTTATCCATTAATTTCAAATCGTTGTTTGATAGATGAGCGTCGATTACATCGTTGACTGCATCGTTGTGCCGAACGAATTTACAGATTTTTACAAACCACGCATTAAACGTGTACCGATTAGCTATCAGCTGTTCGTCGTTGTTTTGAATGGGGGATGGGATGACTTGGTTAGCTGACGTCGTGCTGATCGTTCATGCGCTGTTCGTCGTCGCAGTCGTCGGCGGACTGGGTTTGATCTGGCTCGGCGTGGCATGTCGGTGGCGCTGGATACGTATCGTGTGGCTGCGCGGCGCGCATCTCGCAGCGGTCGCGTTCGTCGCGCTATCCTCGCTCGTCGGCTGGGCCTGTCCGCTGACCATTTTCGAAGACAGGCTGCGCGGGCGTACACAGGTACCGGACGGCTTCATACAGCGCTGGGTCGGGCACCTGTTGTATCACGACTGGCCAACGTGGGTTTTCACGAGCCTCTATTTGGTGTTCGCAGTGCTTGTCGCACTGACATGGCGCCAGGTTCCGCCGCGTCGCTAATGCGTTGGGTCAACCAGATTGCTCGGCGTACCCCCTACGAAATTCTCGATGTTGTCTATCAACTGGTCGGCCAGTGCTTGCTGCGCTTCATCCGACGCCCACGCGACATGGGGCGTCACGATGACGTTCGGCCGTCCCGCGATGCGCATCAGCGGGTTGTCCTCGGCCGGCGGCTCTCCCGAGACCACATCGAAGCCCGCGCCGCTCACGAGGCCCTCGTCGAGCGCGCGTGCGAGATCGGCTTCATCGACGAGTCCGCCGCGCGCCGTGTTGATGATGAGAGGCCTTTGCTTCATCGCGCGGAATTCGGGCATCGCAAGCATGCCGCGTGTCTGCGGCGTGAGCGGGCTGTGCACGGTAATGACGTCGCTCGTCGCGAGCATCTCGTCCCACGGCGTATAGAGCGGCCCGAGCCCCTGCCTGCCCTTATGCGCCGCGAATATCGGCCGCATGCCGAAAACCTTCGCGATCTCTGCGACGCGCTGTCCGAGCACGCCTTCCCCTATGATGCCGAGCGTCGCGCCTGCGAGATCGTGGATCGGGTGATCGAAGAAGCAGAACTGCCCTGACTTCTGCCAGACGCCTTTGAGCACATCGTCGCGATATGCGATCAGGTTGCGGCGCAGCGCGAGCATCAGCGCGAACGTATGCTCGGGTACCGTGTTCACCGCGTAGCCGCGAATGTTCGCCACCGCGATGCCGTGACGCGCGCACGCGGCTTTGTCGACGCAATCGGTGCCGGTCGCCGCAACGGCCACGAGCTTGAGCCCCGGGCTTTGCGCGAGCACGTCCGCGGTAAGCGCGACCTTGTTCGTGATGACGATGGACGCGCCCGCTATGCGCGCGGCGACGTCTTCCGGATGCGTCTGCGCGTGCTCGGTCAGTTCGTGCGCAAAGCCGGGCGAGCGCAGCCTGATTTGGGGAGCGAGCGTGGCGCGGTCGAGGATTACGATCTTGTGCATGGCTCAGTTCTCGATAAGTTGAAGGTGGCGCTTCGCCTCAGCGACGATATGTGCGGGCGTGATGCCGAAATGTTGATAGAGCACCTCCGCAGGCCCCGACGCGCCGAAGCCCTGCATGCCGACGAAGCCGCCGCGCTCGCCGAGATAGCGGTCCCAGCCGAAGCGCACGGCGGCCTCCACCGCGACGCGCACCGTGTCCGTGCCGAGCACGGATGCGCGGTAGGCGGCATCCTGTTCGTCGAAGAGTTCGCAGCAGGGCATCGACACGACGGCCGTCGCGATGCCTTCGTCCTGCAAGCGCGCGCGCGCCGCGAGTGCAAGCGCGACTTCCGATCCGGTCGCAACGAGCGTGACGCGGCGCCTGTCGCCGTCGGCTTCCGCAAGCACATAGGCCCCTCGCTGTGAGAGGTTCTCGGCGGTGTGCGTCGTGCGCACCAGCGGCAACGCCTGGCGCGCGAAGACAAGCGCGCTCGGGCCGCTCCGATGCTCGAGCGCGAGCATCCAGCACTCGGCGGCTTCTACAGCGTCGGCGGGACGGAACACACGCATGTTCGGCATGGCGCGCAGCGACGCGAGGATCTCGACGGGCTGATGTGTCGGACCGTTCCTGCCGACGCCGATGGAGTCGTGGCTAAACACAAACTTCACCGGCAGGCCCATCAAGGCGGCCATGCGCATCGCGGGGCGTTCGTAGTCTGAAAACGCAAGATAAGTGACGGCGAGCGGGATGACGCCGCCATGCGCGGCCATGCCGTTCGCCATCGCGCCCATCAGGTGCTCGCGCACGCCGCAGTGCACATAGGCGCCGCCTCGCTCCTTCGCGGTGAATGCAGTCAGGCTGCGTTTGTGGCCGGTCGGCGCTTCGAGGTCCGCACAACCGACCATTCGTTCCGGCAGATACGGCGCGAGCAGGTCGTTGATCTCGCCGGAGATCGTGATGCCGGGCGGCGCCTCACCGGATTTGACCGCAATGACAGCGCGCTGCCGGTATGCCTCGAGCACGTCGCGCCAGCCGTCGGGCAGACGGCCCGCCTGAATGCGCTCGAACTCGACGCGCGCTTGGGCTGGCAACGCGGCCACGCGCTCGTGCCACGCGCGATACTCGCCTTCGTTGCGGCGCCCCGCGCTGCGCCATTCGTCAAGCACGTCGGCGGGCACTTCGAACGGCGCGTGCGGCCAGCCGAGTTGGGTGCGCGCGGTGTCGGCGTCTGCATCGAAAAGCTTGCCGCTATGGCCGCCGCGCTGCCCCTGCAATCGCGCAATGCCGCGTGCGATCACGGTGCGGCACGCGATCATCGAGGGACGCGGGTCCTTGCGCGCCATCGTGAGCGCCGCCGATACCGCTTCGAGATCGTGCCCGTCCACTTCGATCACATGCCAGCCCGCGACGCGAAAGCGCGCGCTCACGTCCTCGGAGATCGACAGCGACGTGCTGCCGTCATCGGTGATCTGGTTGTCGTCCCAGCAGAGGATCAGCTTGCCGAGTTGCAGATGCCCCGCGAGCGAGATCATCTCCTGGCCGATGCCTTCCTGCAGGCAGCCATCGCCGACGAACGCATACGTGTAATGATCGACGATGGCGTCGCCGAAGCGCGCGTTCAAATAGGCCTCCGCCACCGCCATGCCGAACGCGTTGGCGATGCCCTGCCCGAGCGGCCCGGTCGTCACTTCGATGCCGAGCGCCGGATCGAACTCGGGATGGCCCGCACAGTGCGAGCCCATCTCGCGAAACGATTTGAGCGCATCGAGCCCGAAGTGCGCGTAGCCTGTCAGATGCAGCAGCGCATACAGCAGCATCGAACCGTGCCCGTTCGACAGGACGAAGCGGTCGCGGTCGGGCCACTTGGGATCGGCGGGATTGAACTTCAAGTGGCGCGTGAACAGCGCAGTCGCGATTTCGGCCATGCCGAGCGGCACGCCTTGATGGCCCTCGCCTGCGCGCACGATCGCGTCGATCGCGAGGAAGCGGACGGCATCGGCGAGCGGCCGGGCCTTGTGATTTGACATGACGCATCTCTCCTGTGCCGCCCTGTCACGGGCGGCGTCTATGGCAAGCTTTGGAACAAGCGTCCCCTCGCGCGAACGGCGAGGGGCGCGAATCAATGCAGGAAGCCGGTCGAAATCCAGGGCACCGCGGCGACCACGATCAGGCCGACGATCAGCGCCGCGATATAGCCGGCGATCGGCTTCATGCCCTCGTCCGGATTGATGCGGCTCACCGCGCACGCGGAGTAGTAGCCGACGCCGAACGGCGGCGCGAACAGGCCGACGCCCATCGCGAGGATCACGACCATGGCATAGTGCACGTCGTTGATGCCCATCTGGCGGGCGATCGGAAACATCAGCGGGCCGAACAGCACGATCGCGGGAATGCCTTCGAGCACGCTACCCAGCACGATGAACGCGATGATCGATGCGGCCATGAACATCGCCGCGCCGCCCGGCAACGCGCCCATCGCGCGGGCGAGCTGGCCGGAGAAGCCCGATTGCGTGAGCGCCCATGCCATGCTCGTCGCGGCGCCGATGATCAGCAGAATCGCACCCGACAGCGCGGCAGTGTCGATCAGCATCGGCTTCAGGCGCGCCCATTCGAAGCGGCGATAGATCAGAAGGCCCGCGAGCACGGCATACACGATGCCGATCGTCGATACCTCGGTCGCCGTCGCGATGCCTTCGACCACCGCCGCGCGGATCACAAACGGCAGCGCGAGCGCCGGCACGGCGATCAGCAGCTTCTTCAGGATCTCGCCACGGGTCGCGCGGCGCACGGCCGAAAGATCGTCGCTGCGATAGCGCCACCACACAACCGCGCACAGCGTCACCGCGAGCACGATGCCCGGCAGCATGCCGCCGGTGAAGAGCGCGGAGATCGACACGCCCGTGACCGAGCCCAGGGTGATCAGCACGAGGCTCGGCGGAATCGTCTCGGTCTGCGCGCCGGTTGCCGCGAGCAGCGCAACGAGATCGCCGGGCTTCGCGCCTCGCGCCTTCATCTCGGGGAAGAGCACCGGCGCGACCGCCGCCATGTCAGCGGCCTTCGAACCGGAGATGCCCGAAACGAGATACATTGCGCCGACGAGCACATACGACAGACCGCCGCGCACGTGACCGAGCAGGCTCGCGAGAAAGGCGATCATCGCGGCGGCCATGCCGGTCATTTCGATCAACTGGCCAAGGAACACGAAGAGCGGCACCGAGAGCAGGATCAGGTGCGACATGCCCTCGTCCATGCGACCGACCACGACAACGAGCGGTGTGCTCGTCGTGAGCGCGAGATAACCGAAGGCCGCGAGGCCGAACGAGAACGCGATCGGCACGCCCGAGAGCACCGTGAGCGCCACCAGGCCGACAAAGAAGATCAGCAGGTTGACGTTGCCGAGATCGCGGAACACGGGCGCGAGCGCAACGAAGCTGCCAGCGATCGCCGCGACAAGCGCCAGCGCGGAGATCGTCAGACGCCAGTTGGCGCTCTTGATGAGCCGCAGGCACGCGACGAGCAGCATCAGCCCCGTGCCGACAGGCAGCGCCGCGGCCCGCCACGTGTTCGCGATATCAAGCGCGGGCGTCGTGATGAAGGCCTCGTCCTGCGCGAACTCCACGGCCGGTCCGATCACGAGCATGAGGAACGCGAGCGGCGCCGCGATCGCAATCACGTCGAGAAACGCGCGCACGCCTGGCGACGCCATGCCGACCAGCGCTGTCATGCGCATGTGCTCGCCGCGCCGCAATGCGACCACGGCGCCGAGCATCGCGAGCCACAGGAACAGAATGGACGCGAGTTCGTCGGACCAGACCAGCGGCGTGTGCATCACATAGCGGCTCGTCACGCCCGCCAGCAGCACGACGATTTCCGCGACCACCAGCAGTGCTGCGGGTATCTCCACAAGATGACCGAGGATGGTGTCGAGGGCACCGGCCAGGCGGCGTGGCGCCGCGTGCGAGAACGTGAACGTGGTCATGGCTTTACACCAGTTTGCCGACGTTCTTTTCGAGGAGCGCCCAGCCCTCGTTGCCGTACTTGGCTTTCCAATCGCTGTAGAAGCTCGTCTTGCGCAATGCGCTGCGGAACGCCTCGCGATCGACTTCAACGATGTTGATGCCCTTCGCCTTCAGGTCGCCGCGCAGCGATACGTTGAGCTTCGCGATGTCGGCGCGCTGCAGCATGCCGGCGGCCTCGAATTCGCGCGTGACGATCGCCCGCATGTCGGCGGGAAGTCTCTCCCATGCGCGCCGGTTGCCGAGAATCCAGTACGCGTCCCACACGTGCGAGGTCAGGCTGATCGACTTCTGCACTTCATAGAGCTTGGCCGTCGCGATGATCGGCAGCGGATTCTCCTGGCCTTCCACCACGCCCGTCTGCAGCGCCGAATAGAGTTCGTTGAAGTTGATCGGCGCGGGGCCGGCGCCGAGGGCCTTGAAGAGCGAGGTGAGCATTGGCGCCTGCGGCACGCGGATCTTGAAGCCAGTCAGGTCCTCGGGCTTCTTCACGACGCGTGTCGACGAACTGATCTGACGGAAGCCGTTGTCCCAGGCACGCGATACCGACACGATGCCCGACTTCTCGATCTGCCCGCGCACATAGGCGCCGAGGTCGCCGTCCATCGCCTTCCAGACGGCGTTGTAGTCCTGGAACGCGAAGCCCGTGTTGACGATGCCGGCAGCCGGCGCGAGCGTCGCGAGAATCGACGATGCCTGGTTGAAGAACTCCACGCCGCCACTTCTCACCTGCGAGAGCAGGTCGGTGTCGGAGCCGAGCTGGTTGGCCGGGAAGAGCTTGATGTCGAGCTTGCCGCCGGTCGCTTCGCGGATCTTGTTGAGCGCTTCCTGCGCGCGGATGTTGACAGGGTGGCTCGGGTCCTGGCCGGTCGCAAGCTTGTAGTTGAACTCGGCGGCGGACGCGCGGCGCGAAAGGCCCCACAGCGGCGCAGCAGCGGCGACGGTTGCGCCTGCCTTCAGGAACGTGCGCCGGTCGATGCCCTTCTGGGCGTTCGGACGGGTTGTCATGGTGTGCTCCTCCAATACGGGGTATCGGTGTCGTTGTCGCGCCTTGTGAAGCGCGTTATATGGCGCCTCGTGGACGCGTCATTTCCTACGATCGGCAACCCGCTCTGCGGCGCGTTTGCCTTGAACGCTTCGATCAGCCGTGTGGGCGATCGAGGCGTTCGGGTCCTGCCGCTACGCTCAACCGTGGATCAGCATGCCTCCGTTGACGTCAATGACGGCGCCGGTGATGTACGACGAAATGTCCGCCGCGAGGAACAGGAACGCACCCGCAACGTCATCGGGCACGCCGAGACGGTCGAGCGGAATGCCCGCCAGAATCTCGCCGCGCTTGTCGTCCGGGATCTTGCCCGCGTTGATGTCCGTCTGGATCAGGCCCGGCGTCACGCAATTGACGCGAATGCCGTCGCCGCCGAGTTCCCGCGCCATCGCCTTCGCGAGACCGAGCACGCCCGCCTTCGCAGCCGAATAGTGCGGCCCGCCCAGAATGCCTCCGCCGCGCTGCGCGGAAACCGACGACATGCAGCCGATTGAGCCCCCCTTCTGCTTCTTCATCTGCGGCACGACGGCTTGCGAGAGATACAGCACGCCGCGCAGGTTGACGTCGAGAATGCGGTCCCAGCTTTCCGGGTCGATGTCGAGGAGCTTCGCCGCCTGCGTGATGCCGGCGTTGTTGATGAGCACGTCGATGCTGCCGAAGTCCGCCACGACCTTTTCCACTGCGGCGTGGCACGCCTGCCGGTCGGTTACGTTGCACGCGTAGCCGCGATGCTGCGCGCCGATCGATGCCGCCGCTTCTTTCGCCTGCGCTTCGTCGAGATCGAGAATCGCCACCTTGGCGCCGTGTTTCGCGAACATGCGGGCGGTCGCCATGCCGATGCCGCGCGGAGATGCTGCGCCGGAAATGACGGCAACCTTGCCGTCGAGAAGACGCGAGTCAGACATGATAGGTTACTCCTGAGGATGGTGTGGTGTGCGTTGTTTGCAGCTTTGATTGATACGCCGGCTTCAGCCGAGCCAGCCCTTGATGGTGTCGACCATCGCGTTCGTCGAGATGCCGTAGCGGTCGTGCAGGGTCGGCAAGGCGCCCGCGTCGAGGAAGGCATCGGGCAATGCGATCTGGCGGAACGGCGGCGTGACGCCCGCCGTGAGCAGCGCCGACGCGACCGCTTCGCCGAGTCCACCGATCACCGTATGGTTCTGCGCGACCACGACGAGGCGGCCCGAGCGCTTGGCCTCGCGCAGGATCGTGGCGGTGTCGAGCGGCTTGATGGTCGGCACGTGCAGCACGCCCACGCCGACGTTGTCCGCTTCGAATGCCTTCGCCACCTCGAGCGCGCGCATCGTCATGATGCCGGTCGAGATGATGAGCACCTCGGCGCCGTCGCGCAGCAACTTGGCTTTGCCAAGCTCGAACTGGTAGTCGTATTCGTCGAGCACGACCGGCACGTTGCCGCGCAAGAGGCGCGCATACACGGGACCTTTATGGTCGGCGATAGCGGGCACCATCTGTTCGATTTCGAGCGCATCGCACGGATCGATCACCGTCATGTTCGGCATCGCGCGCATCAGCGCGAGATCTTCCGCCGCCTGGTGGCTCGGGCCGTAGCCCGTCGTGAGTCCCGGCAGCGCACAAACGATCTTCACGTCGAGGTTGTCTTCGGCGATCGCCTGATGCATGAAGTCGTACGCGCGGCGCGTCGCGAAGACGGCATACGTCGTGACGAACGGCTGCGCGCCCTCGTGCGCGAGACCCGCAGCCGCGCCCATCAACAGTTGCTCGGCCATGCCCATCTGATAGTAGCGCTCGGGGAACGCCTGAGCAAAGAGATGCAGGTCGGTGTACTTGCCGAGATCGGCGGTCATGCCGACGACGTTCTGCCGCGCGCGCGCCAGTTCGACAAGCGCATGCCCGAACGGCGCGGACCGCGTGATCTGCCCTTCGCCTGCAATGGAGGCGATCATCGCCGACGTCTTCAGACGCGGCTTCTTGCTGATGACGGCATCGTTCATGCTTGTCTCCCTGCTTCGAGTGCGGCAAGCGCGAGCTGCCATTCATGCGGATCGACGCGGATGAAGTGGTTCTTCTCGCGCGCCTCGAGGAACGGCACACCGCAGCCCATGCGCGTATCGCAGACGATCATGCGCGGCTGCGCTTGCGGATGGTTGCGCGCGTTGTCGAAGGCTGCCTTTACTGCATCGATATCGTTGCCGTCGACGCGTTGCGTGTACCAGCCGAACGCTTCCAGTTTTTCGACGAGCGGCTCAAACGCCATGATCTGCGTCGACGGACCGTCGGCCTGCTGGTTGTTCACGTCGACGATGGCGATCAGGTTGTCGAGCTTCCAGTGAGCCGCCGACATGATGCCCTCCCAGATCGCGCCTTCATCGAGTTCGCCATCGGAGAAAAGCGTGTACACGAATGCGTCCGAGCCCTTGCGCTTGAGGCCGAGGCAGCGGCCCACCGCGATCGTGAGGCCATGTCCGAGCGAGCCGCCCGACATTTCCATGCCCGGCGTGTAGCTCGCCATGCCTGACATCGGCAGGCGGCTGTCGTCGCTGCCGTAGGTTTCGAGTTCTTCGGGCGGCAGGAAGCCGGCTTCGAACAGCGCGGCATACAACGCGATCGCATAGTGGCCGTTCGACAGAAGGAAGCGGTCGCGTCCTTCCCACTCGGGATCGTCGGGCTGATAGCGCATCGCGCCGAAGTAGGCCACCGCCAGCACGTCGGCGATATCGAGAGCCTGGCCAATGTAGCCCTGCCCCTGCACCTCGCCCATCATCAGCGCATTGCGCCGGATGCGGTAGGCGCGTTCCGCGAGATGGGCGCGTTGCCCGGCTTCGCTCGTATTCACGCGTATCTCCTTCTCTTTCGGCAGACGTATCTTCCGGTCTGCCGGCATTGATTTGGGATGATGTGAAGGACCTGCCTGAAGCCCCTCCCATCGACCCTCGCCACCCCGGGAAAACCCTTGTCGCATAAGGCCGGCGAGTGATTACAGCGTATCTGCTTGAGTTCAGCCGCTCAAACGAATTAAAGTGGCTTATCGTTGAATTGAATTCATCCGGGTACTGCAATGCAACATCGTACGACGCTCAAGTCCATCCAAGCCTTCGAGGCCGCCGCCAGGCTTTCGTCATTTGCGCTTGCAGCAGAAGAGTTGTTTGTAACGCCCTCGGCGATCAGTCATCAGGTGAAGCTCCTGGAGGAGCAATTGGGCGTGCGGCTCTTTCATCGCGTACATCGCGCGGTGATCCTCACGGACACCGGCCGCAAGTACGCTGAGGAAATCAGCGCCGCGTTCGGGCGCATCGAGCGTGCGACGCGCGACATCGGCCGCGTCGCAAAGAGCGACATCCTCACCGTGCATTCGACGCCGAGCTTCGCGACCCAATGGCTCATGTCGCGTCTCGCGCGTTTTAGCGCGCTGAATCCGGATATCGACGTGCGGCTCAATGCGTCAACCGAAGCCTGCGACCTCACTACGGGCTCGGTCGATGTGGAGATCCGTTACGGCGCACGCAAGCTGCAGCCCGCGGGCACGATGGTGCTCGAGTTTCCGCCGGAAACCATCGTGCCGCTCTGCTCGCCGGCGCTGATGCGAGGCGAGCATCCGATCCGCACGGTGGCGGACTTGCAGCACCATGCGCTGATTCACAGCGAGGGGTGTCTCGTGGGATGGCGCGACTGGATGCGCCTGCATCGCAAGACCGTCATCGACATCACGCGCGGTCCGCGCTTCACGCGCTCGTTCATGGCGATCAGCGCCGCGGCCGATGGTTTAGGTGTCTGCCTGGAAAGCCTGCTGCTCGTGCGCAGGGAACTCGAAACGGGACGACTCATGGCGCCGCTTGGCGTCGAAGGGCTCAGGGTAAACGGGTATACGATGAATCTGCTGAAGTCGCGCGCGGAACTGCCGAAGCTGCGCAGTTTCCAGGACTGGATCTTTGCCGAGCTCAACAAGTAAATCAAGCGCTCGGCGCGACCGAGGCGCCGACGATCCCATGCCGCTGCAGCGAGAGCGCAACGAAGCCCGACGCCTTCATCTCTTCAACGAACACGTTAAGCGCAACGGCTGCGGCGCTACCGCGGCGCTTCGGGGTGCCCATCGCCTGCTGGATCACCATGAACCGTTCGTCGAGCAACCGAAGTCCCGGCGTCTTGTTCGCGTCTGCTTCGAGTTGCTGCTTCACACCCGCAGCGACTTCCAGGTTCTGTTCGAGGAATGTCTGCACGACCGTCGGTGAAGTAGGCGCGCGAACGATCTGCGCCGCCTTGAGTTCGCGCGTGAGAAACAGGTCGTATGCACTGCCCTTGCCTACGGCAACGCGGTGATGCGCCTGATCCACATCCTGATTCGATTTGATCGGCGAATCGTTACGGACGAGATAGTAGCCTTCGATCAGTACATATGGCGCCGTGAACGCAATCGTCTCTGCGCGCAATGGATCGACCGCAAAGAAGCCGAAATCAGCGCGCTCCTCACTCACTGCCTGGACTGATTTGCCCGCTGCGTCGAAGACCATTAGTTCCAGTTCGACGTTCAGCCTTTCAGCGAACGCTCGCGCAAGGTCGACCGACACGCCGAACGGCTCACCGGACACGGCATCCTTGTTGGCGAGAATGGGGTTGCCGAGATTGATCGACGCGCGCAACTTGCCAGTGGGCGTGAACGCGGTGACAACAGACTGATCGATGTTCATGGACGCTCTCGTTGCGACCGCGTCTTTTGGCGTGCGGTCTTAAGGTTCAAGAATTTTGCTGATGCGGGACAGTGCGTCGAGCGTGTGCAGCAAGTGCTCGCGCATTGCTTCGGCCGCTTTTTCGTTTTGCTCGCGTTCGAGCAGTTCGAGTAAGTGCAAATGTTGCTTCGCGTGTTCGGCGTAACGTTCGCGGTCCTGCATCGAGCGGTACGACAGCAGGCGGCGCACGCGGTTGACCCGCCTGATCGTATCGATGAAGAAGCTGTTGCCCGATGCCTCGACCAGTGACTCATGAAACCGGACGCCGCGCTCGTGCAACTGGTCCGCGGTATCTGTTTCGATGCCGCCCGCGAGCAGGTGCTTTTCAACTTCGCGACACCGTTCCAGCACCTTGCGCTCGAGCCGGTATCCAGGCTCCAGCAGCGCCGCCGGTTCGAGCGCAAGACGCAGCCGGTATGACTTCAACAGGCTGTCGGGCGTAGTCAGCATCGGAGAGAACTGCCAGCCGTAACCCGGCTTGCGCTCGGCCCACCCCTCCTGGGCGATGCGGCCGAGCACGGCAGTCAGCTGCGCGCTGGTCAAACCGTAACGGTTGCGGATCAACTGCTCGGAGAACTCGGCAGGCAGCTCCCCTTTCAGGCGGTCTTCAGCGATCTGGAAATACACGCTCGTCACGGGATCGGTTTCGGCCAGGCCCAACGCTCCCACAACATCCGAAAGCGGTGCGACAACAGGTGTTGCGACAAAGAATCCCCGATTCCTTTCCCGGGTCACAATGCCTTTCTCATGCAGAAGCGCTAGCGCCTCATTGACGGGCGAACGGGAAACACGCAGGCGGTCCGCGAGCATTTGCGCGGGCAGATGCGCGCCGACGTCCAATCCTTCCGTCTTGATCAGTTCAACAATCTGGGTTGCGATGGATCTGTCGTTCATTTAAGTCTTGCCTTCTGCCTTCCGCGTAGCGCGGCAGCGGCTATGTCTCAAGCCCCCTGCGTCGCCAAACTTTTCTGCAATATCAACGGGATGACGCCGCCCGAACGCAACAGCGTGCATTCGAGCCGGGTTTCAACCGCCGCCGTCGCTTCGATGGGTTGCGCGCTCCCGTTCGCACGGACGATACGCACGGACACCTTGCAACGAGGTGACAGCATATCAGGCGATGCGTCGACCTCGAGCTTATCACCCGGCCGAAGGTCGAGCGAGTCCGGGTTCGTGCCGGGCGCAAAGCGAAGCGGGAGGATACCCATGCCAATCAGGTTCGAGCGATGAATGCGTTCGAAGCTGACGGCCAACACTGCGCGAATGCCGAGAAGCCGCTGGCCCTTGGCTGCCCAGTCGCGCGACGAACCCGTGCCGTAGCGCTCACCCGCGACGAGCACGACGGAATCGCCGTCATGCTGGTAGCGCTGAGCGGCCTCAAAAATCGGCATCACGTCGCCGCTCGGTATATGTAGCGTGTGTGCGACGGGCATGCCGGGGCGCAAGCGGTTGACCAGCGTTCTGTTGTAGAAGGCTGCCCTTAACATCACTTCCCAGTTGCCGCGCCGTGATGCGAAGACGTTGAGGTCGTCACGATCGTCGCCTCGCGAGACGAGGAAGTCTGCGACGTAGCTGTCCTTCGGTATCGCGCTGGCGGGCGAGATGTGATCCGTCGTCACATCATCGCCGAGCACCAGCAGCGGATAGGCGCTGTACTTGCCGAGCTGGCTGCCCTGTGTCGCGGCGGCGAACGGCGGCCGGCGCAAGGCAGTCGACGCCGGGTTCCAGGGGAACTGCGCGCTGTCGGGCGCATCGAGATCGTGCCATGCCGGATTTTTGCTGGCGAGCGCGAATGCGCGCGGAAAGTCACGCGGATCGGCAGCTGCGGCCACGAGTTCGGTCACTTCTTCACGCGTGGGCCAGAGATCATGCAGAAACACGGGCTCGCCGCCGGACGCATGCTGGATCGGCTCGTGGCTCAGGTCGATCCGGGCATCGCCAGCGAGCGCGAAGGCGATCACGAGCGGTGGCGACATGATGAACCCGAGGTCGAGATCCGGATGAATACGACCCGGAAAATTGCGGTTACCGGACAGCATTGCCACGGGATAGATTCGCCTGTCGGCCATCGCCTCGCGAACCGGCTGGGTCAAAGGTCCCGAGTTGCCTATGCAGGTCGTGCAGCCATATCCGACGATGTCGAATCCCACTGCCGACAGATCGTCGATCAGATTGGCCCGTTCGAGGTAAGCGGCGGCGGCAGGCGAGCCAGGGCCGAGAGACGTCTTGATCCACGACGGCACCTTCAGACCCCGTGCGCGTGCCTTGCGCGCCAGCAGGCCGGCGGCGATCAGCAGCGCCGGATCGGACGTGTTCGTGCAGCTCGTGATCGCGGCAATCGCGACCGGGTGCTTCGGCATGAACGGATGAGGCTGGACCGGGTGGAAGTCGAGTTTCGCGAGCTCGGCGGACGTCTGCGAGTAGTCGAGCAGGTCCTGCGGCCGACGCGGACCGGCAATGTGCATCCCGATGTTGGCCAGGTCGATGTCGATCGTGCGCGTGTAGCGTGGCTCGGCGTGCGGATCGAACCACACGCCGGCCTGTCGCGAGAACGCTTCGACGAGCCGGACTGATGGCGCCGGACGGTTCGTCGCGCGCAGATAGTCGAGCGTGTGATGATCGACCGGGAAGAAGCCGGTCGATGCGCCATACTCCGGTGCCATGTTAGCGACGACGGCCCGATCACCGGCAGTGAGCGTCGCCACCCCGGGACCGAAATACTCGACAAACTCTCCTGAGACGCCAATTGCACGAAGCCGCTGTGTGATTGTCAGCGCGAGGTCGGTGGCGAGCACGCCCGGCCGCATCGCCCCCGTCAATCGCACGCCGATCACATCGGGGATGCGCTGCATCACCGGCATGCCGAACATCACCGTCTGCGCTTCGAGCCCTCCCACCCCCCAGCCGAGCACGCCGATGCCGTTGATCATCGGCGTATGACTGTCCGTGCCGATCAGCGTATCCGGTACCGCCCACGATTCGCCATTGCGCTCGACCGTCGTCACGACGGTGGCCAGCTGTTCGAGGTTGATCGTATGCATGATCCCCGTGCCCGGCGGATGAATCCGCACCCCCTTCAGCGCCTTCGAGGCCCAGCGCAGGAACCGGTAGCGCTCCGCGTTGCGGCGTAGTTCGAGCTTCAGGTTCAACGCCGCCGCATCCCGTTGCGCGAAGTATTCGACCGCCAGCGAATGATCGACCGATGAATCGACAGGCAGCACCGGACCCAGCGACGCGGGATCCGCGCCGGCTTCCGCCAACGCGTCTCGCATGCCGGCGATATCGACCAGCGCGGGCGTGCTCGTGGTGTCGTGCATCAGCACGCGGTTGGGCTGGAACGCAATCTCGGCTTCGCTGGTCGCGCGCACCTTCCACGCGAGGATGCCTTCCACGGCTTGCTGCCGTTCTTCACCTTCCGTGTTCCGGATGACGTTTTCCAGCAGCAGTCGCAATACGACGGGCAACTCGCGCAGCGTGTCGCCGAACAGGCCGGGCAGATCGACATAGCGATACGACGCGCCATCGACCACCAACCGGGCTTCCGTGGGGGAGTAAGTATTTTCCATGACTGCATTTTTGCATATTAACATGTCAAAATGCAATCTAGCACAAACCCCAAATACACCAATTCGGAGACATCCCGTGAGGAAAACTGACCGTGACTGGCGCAAAGCGGACCCGGACCGCGCTCGACGACGCATCGTTCAAGGGACTGCGGCGCTGGGCGCGCTGGCCGCGATCGCGCCTGTCACGCGGTCGGTTTTCGCGCGTGAACCGGCGTTGCGCCAGACAGATTTCAAAGGAAGGAAGCCCATGTTTGCTTATGTCGGATCGCGGACTACCCGCGAACGGAATGCCCACGGCGACGGTATCAGCGTCTATCAGGTCGACACCGGAACGGGCGCGCTTGAACGCGTCCAGCTCGTGGAGGACCTCGTCAATCCATCGTTCCTCGCGCTGAGCGGCAACGGCGAACGCCTTTACACCGTGCATGGCGACATGAGCGACATCAGTGCATTCAAGGTGGACAAGGCGTCGGGCAAGCTCACTTTCATGAACCGGCAAAGCACGCAGGGCAAGAATCCGGTCCACCTTGCGATTGATCCATCGGGCCGCTACATCGTCGTGTCAAACCACATCGGCGCGAGCCTTGCGGTCCTGCCGATCGCGGCGGACGGGTCGCTTCAGGAACTGACCCAACTGGTTCACCTCGAAGGCCCGATCGGTCCGCATCGTATCGAGCAGAAGCAGGCCAAGCCGCACTTCAATCCCTTCGACCCGACCGGCAGGTTCGTCATCGTTCCGGACAAGGGTCTGGATCGCGTTTTCACGTTCCGCTTCAAGGACGGGCAACTCTCCCCCGCCAACCCTGCGTTCACTGTGTCGCGCGAGACGGCCGGTCCGCGTCATGTCGCCTTTCATCCGAACGGCGCCTATGCGTACGTCGTCAACGAACTTGACTCGACGGTGACGACCTACCGCTATTCGTCGGATAGCGGCGCTTTGACGCCAGTACAGATCGTGTCGTCGTTGCCCGATACCTACACGGGCAACAGTCGCGCATCGGAAATCGAGGTCGACCGCACAGGCCGCTTCGTCTATGCGTCGAATCGCGGCTACGACAGCATCGCCGTTTTCCGCATCGACCAGGCGACCGGACACCTGAGCTTCATCAACGCTGAACCAACGCTGGGACGCACGCCGCGTTTCATGACCTGCACCCCGGACGGTCGCTTCATGTACGCGCTGAACGAAGATAGCGACAGCATCGTCGCGTTCTCCGTCCATCCGAGCACGGGACAACTGAAGCCGACCGGATTTTCCGTCGAATCGGGCAGCCCCGTGTGCATGGTGTTCTCGCAACACCAGGCCTAGTCCGCAATATCGAATTCAGAGGCATCTGGCGGGCTTGCCTGCCGGTGAAGACATATGCAAGTTATCACCCCAATCGACGAACGGGCGCTTGTGCGCAAGATCGCCTGGCGCATCATTCCGTTCGTTTTTATCCTTTACATCATTTCGTACCTCGACCGCGCGAACATCGGCTACGCGGCGTTGCAGATGAACAAGGCGCTGGCGCTCAGCAGCGAAGCATTCGGCTTTGCCTCAGGTATTTTCTTCATCGGCTACTTCCTGTTCGAAGTGCCCAGCAACGTCATGCTGAACAAATACGGCGCCCGCGTATGGATTGCCCGCATTCTCGTGACGTGGGGCGTCGTCGCAGTGATTTCGGCATTCGTGCAGAACGCGACGCAACTTTACGTACTGCGCTTTCTGCTGGGGGTCGCCGAGGCGGGGTTCTTTCCAGGCATCATTGTCTACCTGACGTACTGGTTCCGTGCAAAAGAACTCGCGACAACGGTCGCGCTCTTCACGGCGGCGATTCCCGTCTCGTACATCATCGGCGCGCCGCTGAGCACCTGGATCATGGATAACGTCCACTGGTTCGGATGGAGCGGCTGGCGCTGGATGCTGGTGCTCGAAGGTGGGCCCGCGTTGATCGGCGGATTGATGTGCTTCATCTATCTGACGGACCGCCCATCGGACGCGAAGTGGCTCAAGCCCGAAGAGCGAGACTGGTTGCAGGGTGAACTGGAAAACGACAAGAAAGCGAGGCCGAATGCGCAGCATTTCGGTTCGATCAAGGCGATGACCAACCCGAAAGTGCTGTATCTGTCGTTTATCTATTTCGTGTATCAGTGCGGCAGTCTCGGCGTCGGTTACTGGATGCCGCAGATCATCCGGGGTTTCTCGAAGACCCTGAGTCATACCCAGGTCGGACTCATCGCGATGGTGCCGTATGTGCTTGCCACGATTGTGATGGTGCTCTGGTCGCGCAGTTCGGATCGCCATAACGAGCGACGTCTGCACTCGGCGATTCCGCTGGCTGTGGCCGCGCTGGCACTGCTCGGCGCCGGGCTCACGACGAATCCGTACGTGTCGATCGCGATGATCAGCCTGAGTCTCGCTGGACTTTACGCATTCAAGTCGCCGTTCTGGGCGCTGCCGACGCTGTTTCTTACGCGCTCAACGGCAGCTGTATCGATTGCGGTCATCAATTCAGTGGGCAATCTGGGGGGCTTCGTCGGACCGTTCGCAATCGGATACATCAAGGGCTCAGGCGCCAGCGCAACACCGGGGCTGCTGTTCCTGGCCGGATTGCTTGTCGTGTCGTTCCTGATGACACTCTTCATCCGCGTCACAGCGCAGCGCGCATCGGATACCACTGCGGCCGTTGCAAATCAGGGTCATTAGCATTCGTCGGCGCGGGACATTTGAGGCGCGCAAACCGTTATCGCATGAACCGTTGGATCTTCCAGAGAGGCATCTATGTCAAGACTACCGAAACCGTTTACATTCTGCGTCGCGATTGCGCTTGCGAGCGTCGTTAACATGTCACCCGTGCAGGCCGATGACACGCAAACGATTTCCATCATGGTTGGCGGCATTTCGAAGTTCATCTACCTGCCCGTCAAGTTGGCGGATCAACTGGGGTATTTCAAGGACGAGAAGCTCCACTTCGAGCTGCTTTCCCAGCCCTCCGGCGTCGACGCCGAGAACGAACTCCTTGCGGGAGCAGTGCAAGCCGTGGCCGGCGCCTACGACCATACGATCGACCTGCAGAGCAAGGGCAAGGAGGTTCAGTCGATCGCAACGTTCCTTCAGGTTCCCGGCGAGGTTGAGGTCGTCGCAAAGGGGTCTCTCATGAAGAGCATGGCGGACGCGACGGGCAAGACGTTCGGGGTGACGGGCCTGGGATCGTCGACCGACTTCCTGACACGGTACATCGCGCTGAAAAGCGGCGTCACATCCCGCCAATATTCGACACTGCCGGTCGGCGCCGACAATTCATTCATTGCCGCCGTTGCGCAGCATCGGATAGATGCGGGCATGACCACGGAGCCCACGGTCTCGCGACTTCTTGAAACGGGAGATGCTTCAGTGCTGGTCGATATGCGGACGGTCGAAGGAACAAAAAAGGCGCTAGGCGGTATCTATCCGTTCACAGGCCTGTATGTGGATGCGCGCTGGCTGGCTCGGCACAAGACACAGGCAGCTGGCTTGGCGCGAGCGATTGCCCGCACCATGGCCTACATTCACACGCACTCCGCCGAGGACATCGCAGACAAAATGCCGAAGGACTATTACGGGGGAAACAAAGCCCTCTACGTGCAAGCGCTAAAGGCGACCATGTCGATGTATACACCCGATGGAAGAATGCCTGCGGGCGGACCTGAAAACGTACTTAACGTTCTGTCGACGATCAATCCGGCCATCAAGGGCAAGCAGATCGACCTGAGTAGAACCTACACGAACGAATTTATTGTGGCTACCAAGGCGCCATGACTGCTCGGTGACGAGGCACTGCGACAGGTGATTTTGCCTCGTAGACGTTTCCTTCACCGCTACCTTTATACCGGAGGTATACCGCCTGGGACCTTCAATACGTTGGACACCTGGACGGGTACCGCGAATTGGAAAACGAACGGCGGCTCCGAGCTCGAAGGCGGTCATAACTCTCAATAGCGCGATCGGCTGATTCGGGCCGCTATGCAAAGCTTTACTTAGCGACCCGTTGCCGTCGTTCGACCCCGCGCAACCACGGCGACAGCTTCCAGCTGCAGAGCCGCCGCCTGAGCGACCAAAAAATGGTACGGACGAGTGACCCTTCATGGCCGATAGCAGCAACTCTGGCGTCAGTCAGCAAAGCAGTTATTCAACAATCTAACGGCCTTCTCCCAATCCCCGACTCGGACAACTCTGAAAAGCATGTAAAACCGTAAAATTCGGGTTGTGCAAGGCGTGCGGCGCTCGTAAGCTCTTCCTTGTCGCGGCAGACAACCGCGACTCGGGAGTGAGATCCTGATGTGAATCTAGTCGGTGCACGGCCGCGATGTTTGCGGCCGAACGCGCCACGCACATGCATACACCCTCATCACAACGGGTGGGCTCAGACCGGGTGACCTTCGGGTCAACCGTCAATGACTATTCACGCGGTATCTCACCCCGGTTTGTAGCCCGCCCACCCGTCGTTATCGAGGTCTCCTCTTCGCTGGCAGCGCCAGGGCGGGCGCTTTTTTACCGCGCAGCAAGGAGGCTGACTAATGTCTGAAGTCCAGGGTCAACTCTCCCCCGAAGAAGACGAAGCAATCACCAAAGCATTGAAGTACGGAGACGCGGAATCACTGCGACTCAATGAGTTGACGAGCCGAATCGTGGCGCTATCCGCGATCGGCAGCCAGGGCACGATCTCTTCACTAGACGAGAATTTCATCAGCGCGTTCTTTGAGCAGATGGAAGAACTCGCGACGGAAGCCTACGCACTCGCCGAGAAGATCGGCCGGCAACGCAGTGCAGCCAGGACTGGTGTCGCACAGCCATCGGTATAGAAGCAAGTAGCAGTAAGTAGCCAATTTCGCCGGACTGCGATCGCCGTCCGGCATTTCGCTATTTCAGCAGCGTCAGTCCCAATACCTCAGCGTGATGAGGGCTTACCCAGGGATGCGACGAGCGCCGACGTCGTCTGATTCTCGTCAAGGCAGTCAAACATCCTGACGCGGTCCTCGGCGAGTACCGGCATCCCGTCCCCGGCAATTTTTTCGGCATGGTCACGATCGCGATGCTGCTGCCCTCGTCGGTCTCCTTAACGGTAAGCTGCACGCCGGTTGAAACAGCAGACGGGTGAGAATCTTGCCCGTGACCGGCGTGCGGACAGTGGCGACATCAGTGCGGCTTGCTACCGGTCGCGGCAAGGAGTTCCTTTACCGCCGTCCGAGCGCTTGCGGACACGTCCTGTTTAAAGGCCAAGGTCAGACCACGCGCGACGCATGCGTCGTCATAGGAAAAAAGCTTGCTTGTTGCCGCGTTCACGATCTCCCCATGAGCCGCCTCCTGCAATCGGCAGTTCCGTGTCGTCTGCGCTTGCGGCAGTTTTATCGGCGTCGCAAACGCCTTGCTGTCAAACCCATGAGAGGCCCCGGGGTATTCGGTCAACTCGATATTCTTTCCGTTCACCCGCAGGCGATTGACATACTCCCGGCACGCTGCAACCGGAATGTAGTCGTCCGCACTGCCGTAGAAAATCCGGACCGGCTTCGCCGAGATATCCTCGTCCTGCCGATATCCTGTGTTGCAAGGCGGATAGAAGGCCACGTAGGCGGAGAACTCGCGGCCGGAGGCCGGGCCATGCATCCGCTGGAACCGCTTCAGGCTCGCATAGAGCGCGGCGTGGCCGCCCCAGGACAGACCCATCAGCATTATCCTTTCCGGGTCGATGCGAGGGTGTTTCTGCAGCGTTTCCAGCGCACGGTAGGCGTCCTCTATCTGCACGAGGCGTCCTAGCTTGGACATATCGTTGATGGTGCTGACGATGCCGCGACCGGCATAGCTATCGACGACGAAGGTGGCGACCCCCATGGCAAGCAAGTCCTGCTCCCAATCCGTCACCGTGCTTGTAATGCCTGCTGTACCGTGCAACAAAACGACAACCGGGAATCGCTCCGTGCCTGCACGCGGCAGCCGCAGTTCACCTGCAATGGTGACAGGCTTGCCCGGCCTGTCATCCAGAAATTCCTCGTCGGTCAGGGTACTTGATTGGAACGGAATGACCTCCGTGCGCGCGACCTGCGCATGCCCGACACATGACAGGCTGGTGACGAAGACGAAAAACGCCGCGGGAATGGCATGACGGAAATATGCACTGCAACTTTCGCGCGTAAGCATGGCTAGCTCCTTATCCATCACGCGTTATTGGGCGACGCAATGCGGACAGGATAGTCGATGCTCAGGGAATTGCCACCCGGCGCTTCCCCCAGCGTCTCCAAAAGGAATTCGGCGAAGACCGCTATTGCGGGCGGCACCGGCGGGCGGCTCTCGCACATGAGCTGCCCTTCGAGTTGGTCCCGATCGCGCAAACGGCCGCCTCAAAACGGGCCCTCAGGCGGCAAACGTTACGCGCGCGAAACAAATGTAATTGTCTGTTAATGCGAAGCGGCGTAGCGCTGTTTTGACGACAGAAGCGTCCTTCCGTTTTGGTACGATCGCGCGTTTCCCACCAACGCCTCTCCGCCGTGAATCACCGGTATGTATCGTTGCTTCGTGAGCATTGCGCACGGTGGCTTGCCCGCATCCAACCGCTGGCTGCCGCCGGCGGCACGAAAGCAAGACTCGTTTTCAACGACGCGCTGCGCCGCCTTCGCCACCCGACGCGACGCGGCATCGCGCTGGCGCTCGCCGCGTTGCCGGCGCTGTTCCTGCTGTACGTGCTTGCGCTCGTGCCGTTTACGCCGGGCATCGGCGACATTCGCAAAGCCCGCGTCGATCGGCCAGCGTTGATCGTGTCGGCCGACGGCAAGCTGCTCGATGAATTCAAGCCTGTCAATCGCGAGTGGGTGTCGCTCAAGCAGATCTCGCCGTACATGGTGGATGCATTGATCGCCACCGAAGACCACCGCTTCTACGAGCATCACGGCATCGACTGGAGGCGCACCGCGTCGGCCGCGCTGCATACGTTCTCAGGTGACCGGCAAGGAGGCTCGACGATTACACAGCAGCTCGCCCGCAACCTGTATCCCGACGAAATCGGCCGCGCGCCGACGCTCACGCGCAAGCTCAGGGAAGCGATCACGGCGTTCAAAATCGAAGCCGTTTACAGCAAGGACCAGATCCTCGAGACATACCTGAACACGGTGCCGTTCCTTTACAACGCGTTCGGCGTGGAAATGGCCGCACGCACCTACTTCGGCAAATCGGCCGACGGGCTCGACGTCCTCGAAAGCGCAACGCTCGTCGGCATGCTGAAGGCCAACACTGCCTACAACCCTGTACTCAATCCAGCGCGCGCGTTGCAGCGGCGAAACACAGTGCTCGGGCAGATGAACAAGTATGGGAAGCTCAAGCCCGACGCCTACAGTTGGTTAATGCGACAACCGCTCAAGGTCGATTTCGAGTTACAGACCGCGCGACCGGGCGCCGCGCCGCATTTCTCGGCGCTATTGCGCAAGTGGCTGATCGCCTGGGCCGATCGCAACGGATACAACATTTATGCCGACGGGCTGGTCGTGCGCACGACCATCGATTCCCGTCTGCAGGCGATGGCGACGCGGGCGATGGACTGGCAGACGGACCAGTTGCAATCCATTGCAAACGAGGCATGGAACGAACGCACGGGCTGCTGGCCGGGCAACGACCTGTTCCGGACATTCATCCGGCAGACGCCCGATTACCGCGCCGCACGCGATGCGGGTCAATCGGATCAGGCCGCGCTCAGGAAGCTCGGGACGAACCCCACGTTCGTCCGCGCGCTCTGCCGGAGCAAGACGCAAATCCAGGCGGGTTTTGTCGCGATCGATCCGCGCAACGGAGATATCAAGGCATGGGTCGGCAGCCGCGATTTCAGCGACGAACCGTTCGATCACGTGCAGCAGGCCCGGCGTCAGCCAGGTTCGACGTTCAAGCCGTTCGTCTACGGCGCGGCCTTTGCGGACGGCGCGCGGCCGAGCGATACGATCGTAGACCGGAACGTCTCCATTCCGCTGTCCGGCCATGCGAGCTGGCGGCCTACCGACGCGGAACCGCCCACTGACCGACCGATGACGCTGCGCGACGCGCTTGTGTATTCGCGCAACCGCGTTACCGCTCAACTCATGCAAAAGGAACGCCCTGAGAAGGTTGCACGGCTCGCGCGCGCGATGGGTGTGCGCGAAAGCCCGCTCGAAGCGGTGCCGTCGCTTGCGCTCGGCACGAGCCCTGTCACGCTCAAGGAAATGGTCTCGGCGTACAGCACGATCGCGAACCGCGGCGCCTATAGGGAGCCGCGCACGGTCACGCGCATCGAGGATCACGACGGCAAGGTGCTCGCCGAATTCGCAAGCGCAGCGCCGGAACAGGCGCTGCCCGCTGGCGCAGCGCAAACGCTCGTCGATGTGATGCGCGACGTCGTCCGCCGGGGCACCGGCGCGGGCATCCGGACGCGCTTCGGGATTCGCGCCGACGTGGCCGGCAAGACGGGCACGACGCAGGACAACACGGATAGCTGGTTCATCCTGATGCATCCGCACCTCGTCGCCGGCGCATGGGTGGGTTTCGACGATGGACGTGTGACGCTCGGCAACGACTATTGGGGCCAGGGCGCGCACAGCGCCTTGCCGATGGTGGGCGCGTTCTACGACATGGCGCTACGCGCGAGAGTCATCGATCCGGATGCGCAGTTCGGCCCCGACATCCGGAATCCTCGCACGGTTCATGCGCGACGACATCGACACTTCCTCTTCTGGGGGTTCTGATGTCGTCGCCGGCGGACGCGATATCCGGCATCGCTTCCAAAAGCCGCTCCTTTTGCCAGGAATTACGCCAACCGGGACAGGGCCAGCAGCGCCAGCGTGACGGTGATCGCCCCGCCAATGCGGGTGGCGATCTGCGCGAACGGCATCAGTTCCATGCGATTGGCGGCCGTCAGGATGGCCACATCGCCCGTGCCGCCCTGTCCGCTGTGACAGGCGTTGACGATTGCCGCCTCGATCGGGTACATCTTGAGCCAGCGCCCGACCACGAAGCCTGTCGCCATCAATGAAGCCACCGTGGCGGCGATGGTGACGATGTTTGTGATGTTGAACGCGGCGACCAGCTTGTCCCACGGCGTCATCGCCACGCCGATGGCGAACAGCAGCGGGTAGGTCACGGCGGCGGCGAAGAATTTGTAGACGACCTGCGCCCCGCTTTGCAGTTGCGGCGATACTGCGCGTGTCAGTTTGATCAGCACGGCGATGAACAGCATACATACCGGCGCCGGAAACCCGAACAGACGTTGTGACAGCAGCCCGACCAGGTACAGCGTGATGGCGGTGACGCCGGCCGCCGCGATGGTGTTGACGTCGGGTGCGGCGGGGGTGTCCTGCGTCTGAGCCGGTTGCGGCGGGAAACTGTCTTCACCCGGCTGAAGGCGGCCCTCCCCGGTGAGATGCGGATAACGCTTGCCGACGAAGTTCAAAGCGCCGGAGAAGAGAATCGCGCACAGGCTGCCCAGCATCACCGGCGGCAGGACTTGCGCGAACAATTCGCCTTGCGACTGGTGCAGGATGTCGGAGTAACCGATCGAAAGCGGGATCGCGCCTTCGCCCACGCCGCCGGCCAGGATCGGGATCACCACGTAGAACAGCGTGTGTTTGGCTTCCATGCCAAGTGCCACGCCGACCGCCGTCCCCACGATCCCTGCCACGATCGAACCGGCGGCCAGCGGCACGAAAATCTTGATGAACCCCTTGATCAGCAC
This sequence comes from Pandoraea terrae, assembly GCF_902459695.1. Taxonomy (GTDB): domain Bacteria; phylum Pseudomonadota; class Gammaproteobacteria; order Burkholderiales; family Burkholderiaceae; genus Pandoraea; species Pandoraea terrae. Next base: position 137,195 of record NZ_CABPRZ010000001.1, on the reverse strand, counting down.
TTCCCGGTCCATGGCGAAGATGCTGCCCACGATGATCGATGCGATGAACAGATAGAGGAAATTGCTCGTCTTGGTGAATTCGGTCACCACGCCCAGCATGCGCGCCGGCAGCAGATGATGGAACGCCAGGAACGACGGGATGAAGGTAGCGAAGATCGCCGCCGCGCCGATGTTGCGCAGCAGCGGCACGCGCTTGCCGAGTTCGGCGCAGGTGAAACCGCACAGCGCCATGATGGCGATCGCCATGGAAATCTCGCCGGGGACTTTGCCCGTGAACACGAACCCCGCCACCAGGCCGAGCAGGATCAGATAGACCGGCAGCGGAATAATGCCGATGCGGAATTCGACCAGTTTCCACCAGCCATGCGGCCAGAACCCGGCCCTGGTGGCAACGGCCGCTTGCGTGTCGCGTTGCGGTGAGAGGCTTGCTATGTTTTCCATGAACGGCTCCTTTGGGCGCGCGCGCGACCGGCGATCGATTGGCGCGCGATCGTTCGATTGAATATAAGGGGCTGACCCTCACACGCAGTGCTGCGCGGGGTAATGGCGCACGCGCCGCGGCGCGGACGTGCGTTGTCTCCTGACGCTCTGTTGTGATAGGTATGCGGCGGAGTATAGGGGGCGCAGGCTTTCAGCCAGCTTTCATCGCGAATGCTGCGTCGCACAAAGCGAGATGCCAACGGGCGCATGAACCGACGCCGCCCGAGGCGTTTGCCGCCGCGTTGCTGACCGCCGTCGAGTGGAGTCGCTGAAAACGCACACCACTCAGCCAAACGGGCGCACGCCGATCAACCATCCGTGAAGCACAAAAGCGAACAGCGCCCAACCCGCCAGCCCGACGACGACGACGACCGCGTCGCGCGCCAGGGTTCCGGCTGGATAGCGTGTGTTCGCAGCCCGGTCGCGACGCCACGCCGTCATGAAACTCGCCACAGCCCAGACGAGGAAAGCGCCGAATAGCACGACGGCAGCCAAGGTGCCATTCGCGAACAGGTGCGCCAAGGCCGAGAGTTGCACCCCTGCCACCATCGGGTGAGCGACTGCGGCCTTGATGCGGTTGCCTGGCACGTACGCTGCTGCGAGCAGAACGGACGACAGTAGCATAAGCAGTGCGGCGACATGCCGCCCCCACGTCGGCGGCGTCCAGAGGACCACGGGGTGCCCGCGCGCGAGGCCATAGCCCCAGACGATCAGCCCTAGCCCGACGGCCGAAGCCACCGAGTAGAAGCCCTTCCAGCCGTTCGGGCCCAACCGGGCAATCTGCGCTGTGCGCCAAGGTTCAGCGACGATTCGGACGGAGTGTGTGCCCAGAAAGATCAGCAATCCTAGTATGAGTACCGTCATGTTGAACTCCTCGCGTTCTTGTGCCTTGAGATTATCGCGCAGGACGCCAATGTCTTCAGCCCCAAGATTGCGGAGCGCTCATCGGCTTGGGGAACAGGCGTTCAACGGTGCCCCCTACCGGCGGCAAGCTGGCCCTCCAGCAACTGCCACCGATGTTCGACGGCACCTAGCCAGCCGAATTCGAAACCGCACGCGACCTCGCGTGGGCCGACGGCACTTCCGCGCCACTGTTGAAGCGGGTCTCGGGCAGGAAGAACAGGCCGATGATAAATGTGCAAGAGGCGACCACAACTGGATACCAGAGGCCGTAGAAGATATCGCCGGTTGCCGCCACCATTGCGAACGCCGTCGCTGGCATGAAGCCGCCGAACCAACCGTTTCCGATGTTGTAGGGTAGTGACGTCGCTGTGTAGCGCACCTGCGGGGGGAACAACTCGACAAGCCATGCGGCCGCGGGGCTATACACCATCGTCAGATAGATGATTAGCACTGTCATCAACAAAATCAGCATGGGCCGATTAACGTCAGCGGATACGGCAGTGATCGGGTATCCGCTCGCCGCCAGCGCTTGCGTCACGCGGGTATTCAATGCGCTGGACTGAGTCGCGAAGTCAGCTTCAGACAGCTTGGCTCCGTCGACGGCCGGAATGACCTGTCCACCGATGTGAATGGATGCGGGCGCTCCCGCTGGCTGAACCACGGTGGTATAGGGCACCGAGCTCCGCGCCAGTACAGCTTTCGCCGAGTCACAGGACGTCGTGAAGGCAGCCGTGCCGACCGGGTTGAACTGCACCGAGCAGCTCTCGGGGGTCGCATGGAGTTCGACTGGTGCGGCGGCCCTTGCATGCTCGAGCTGCGGGTTGGCATAGTGCGCAATCGACTTGTAGATGGGGAAGTAGGTCAGTGCGGCGAGCAGGCAACCAGTGAGAATGACGGGCTTGCGACCGATACGGTCCGACAGCCACCCGAAGAAGACATAGAACGGCAGACCGATGACGAGGGAAAGCGCCAGCACTTCGTTAGCAATTCGGCCATCCACCTTGAGCGTCTGCAGAAGAAAGAACTGAATGTAGAACTGGCTCGTGTACGCCACTACCCCGAGGCCGGCCGTGCATCCGAGCAACGAGAAAAGAACCATCATCGCGTTACGGCGGTTGCCGAAGGTGTCACGCAGCGGCGCCTTTGACTGCGCCCCCTTCTGCTGCATTTTCTCGAATTCCGGGCTCTCCTTGAGCTTCAGGCGAATCCACATAGACACACCCAGCAACGCAATTGAGAATAGAAACGGTACACGCCATCCCCATGCCATGAACTGCGCTTCGCCAATGAGGGTTCTCACGCCAAGGATGACAAAAAGAGAAAGCAGCAGTCCGCCCGAACCGGTCGTCTGTATCCATGATGTGTTGAAGCCACGCACGGACGGTGTCGAATATTCGGCGACGTAGGTCACGGCTCCGCCGTACTCGCCACCGACAGCAAGGCCTTGCAACAGCCGTAGCGCAATCAACATAATCGGCGCAGCGATGCCGACTGATGCATACGACGGCAGCAGGCCGACAATGAAGGTCGGCAAGCCCATCAGAACGATGGTGATGAGGAAGGTGTGCTTGCGACCGCTCATGTCTCCGAGACGACCGAACAGCAGCGAGCCGAACGGTCGTACGACGAAGCCCGCGGCGAAGGCTAGCAACGCGAAGATGAACGAGGCGGTCGGATTAACGCCCGAGAAAAACTGCTTCGCAATGACGGTCGACAACGAACCGTACAGATAGAAGTCATACCACTCGAACATCGTGCCAAGCGATGAGGCAAGAATGACCTTGCGGCGCTCGCGTGACTCAGCGGATGTAGATGATGCAGTGCTGCTCGACATGACGTACTCCAGATTCGGCGCTATTTACTACAATAATGGAAGCGGCTCGGTGATAGGGCAGCCGATGTCGCGAGGGACCGATGCTGACTGCGCGAGTGCTTTCTTGGGAATGGGACTCAAACGACGCGGTGTTCCTTGAGGGAGCGGGACGCGTACCATCCAATCGCTGCACAGCAGGCTCCCGCGACAAATACCGAGGTATAAGAATGCGTGGCGTCGATGAAGTAGCCCGAGACCACCGGCGCGAGCGAACCAACGAGCGCAGCGAAGGTGTTCATGAACCCGCCGATAGGGCCGCCGGCAGAGGTCGGAAACATAATCGTGGTGAACGGCCAAACCAGCACCCACATGTTCACGAACACGGAGAACACCACGGCGGTCACAAGAATCGCCCACACCGGCACGATTGCCTTTCCCAGCATCGCGAACAGAATGAAGCAGCCCGACAATGCAACGGTCACAAGAAGGGAGACTGAAAGCGCACGGACGCGGCCCACCTTGTCCGAAATCAAGCCACTGAGCGGCTGGCAGATGGCTGCCGGAAACGCAGCAACGAACGCCCAGAGGAGCCCTGCGCTGCTCAGCTTCAACCCATATTCGGCGACAAGATACGAAGCAAACCACGTCCACACGAAGTACTTGCAGCCCTGATATCCCGCGTAGACCACCGCGAGCAGATACGGGTACTTGGAGGTGCGCATGATGTGCCCGAACTTGGGCTCGTCATGTGCTTCGACTTTCGCACCTTTTGCCGTGACCACCCTGTCGAGGGACTTGAGGCCAACCGCTTCCGGACGATTTCTGATGACGAACGGCACGATGAGCATCATGATGAGGCCCGGAATCGCCGAATACAGAAACCCGGTTTGCATCGCGGTCAGCCCGAACGCCATCGTGCTGCCGGTCAATAGGAACGGCATCACCGCACCGCCGCTGCCGGTCCCCAACGCGCCGCCCATCGCAAGCAGCCCTGTCTGCGTGCCTCGAAGGCTGGGCGCAAACCAGCGGGCCAGGACGGGATTCAACGGCACCCACACCGCTGCCGCACCGATGCCGATAACCGCCCGGGCCGTGATAGCCAGCGCGATGCTGTCTTCGTGAAAAGCGAACACGATGCTCGCTAGTGCAATCATTGCGGTGCCGAGGGTCACCGTCCACCGCGCGCCGAGCCAGCGCTCGCTGATGTATCCCCACGGCAACTGACTGACCGCATAAGCGATGAGAAAGGCCGAGTCAATCCAGCCGACGGTCGCGGCATTCCAGCCGTGCTCCTGGCGCAGCAGGGGCATGACAGTCGGAATGTTGTACCGCATGAAGAGGTCGATGAAGTACACGGCCCAGGCGACGGCCAGGATAATCCAGGAACGTCGATACGCCGTTACGGGAGCACTGACCGATTTTTCGGTCGTGTCCGGCGACGCAGCTTCAGCACTGTCCGCCAGGTTGGTTTTTGCCACGTACATCATGAGTCTCCGGCTGGGTCGTTTCGTTGACGACGCTTGATGTTCGGTCGAGGTAAGGCTGGCTTCGCGTTCAGACCATCCCGAGCTTCTTGAGCGTATCGGCGAGACCGAGGAGCTCTACGGTGCTCTTACCGGCCTCCACTCCCGCGCGAATGCCGTTCTCCTTGTCCTCGCGTGTGCGGCTCATACGGATAACGCCCTCCACGGCGCTTTGCTCGACGACCACGAGACCGTCACGGTCACCAACGACGATATCGCCCGGATTCACAATAACGCCGCCGATGGATACAGGCACGTTCACCTTCCCCGGCTGGTTCTTGTTGGTCCCTTTGATGGAAAGTCCACGCGAGAATGTGGGAAAGCCTAATTCGATGATGGCATTGGCGTCGCGAACGGAACCATCGATGACCAGACCCACGATGCCGAGCTTCTGAGCGGCCAACGTCAGCAAGTCACCCCACGGCCCAGCTTCGATGAATGCCTTGGCATCGACGACGAGGACGTCGCCGGGCTTGGCTTTCGTCAGCGCATAGTGAATGGCGAGGTTGTCGCTCGGACGGCAGTCGACGGTAAGCGCCGGCCCCGCGAGTCGGAGCGACGGGTCAATGGGACGCAGTGCGCCGTCGATGGCACCCTTCTGCCCCTGGGCTTCGTGAATCGTCGCGGTACCCAGTTGCTTGAGCGTTTCGATTTGTTCCTTGCTGACAGACATGGTGCTTCTCCAAAATTTAGAACGAGTGGGGGCTGGCAGCCGGGCTGCCACATTTGAATCGAGGGAATCGAGAGGGGTTAAGCGGCTTCGATCACCGCTTCAGAGGAAAGCCAGTTCAGAGCGTCTTGGAGCGTTGGCTTCTCGGTAGGCAAAGGCAACACATCGAGCTTCTCCGCCGTCCTGGCAAACCGGTGCTGAACGCCGTCGAGGACATCTGACAAGATGCCGATACTTGCAAGCTGGCGCTCGGCTTCATCAACTTCGTGCATGCGCCGGCGGGCGTGAATGACGTGAGTGGTGACGAGCATCTCCAGAAACTGCGGCAGCGATGCCTTGTCGATGTCCTGCAGGACGTCATAGAGCGCCGGGCGTAGCCCTTGACGTTCGGCGGCCATCAGTACCTCAACCGCGAGTGCTTCCATGCCCTTCGTGAAAACGCTGCGAAGGATTTTCAACGACATGGCGTCGCCGGCGTGGCTATTCGGAAGAACATCCGGAGCGGCGCCGGAAGCGTCGGACAGGAGCGACGAGAATGCATCGGCTGCGTCGCCCGAGCACAGCAATGGCGTGCGCGCGCCGAGCAATGCGATGGCGCCCATGATGGCGACGTCGGCATATGCGATGCCCTTGTCAGTCGCCTGGACCGCCGCCTGGCGCTTTTCGTCCGGCGCGGCCGTCGTGAAGTCCGCGAAAGCGGCTTCCTGCTTCATGTGGCCGAAGCAGTGTTGCGCGACGTGGAGAGATTTCGTTCCGACCACGCAGGACAACACCCAGTCAGCATCATTCAGCCACGGGCCTACCGACTCATGGATGGAAAGTTTGAGCCCACTCGCGAGTTGCGCGGCAGACTCCGAGATGCGTTGCTCGCATAGCAAAAGTGTCACGTCAGAGCCGCCCGCAAGAGCGTGTGCGTAGCAGCGCCCCACTTCGCCCAACCCGATGATTGCAATGTTCATTGATTCCTCCTTCGATGGCCAAAGAGTACAAATAAAATACAATTCACTCAAGCGGAACTAACGAACTCGCGGGAATACCCCTAAAATTAGACCGTCAGACGTTTCTTGCAACTAAATTCGGCACAATGTAAAAACAATGGATCCTGTAAGATATCGCCGGAGCCGAGCGGCAGACGCATCTGCGGGCCGCCAGGCGGTCAGACGGACCTCCTTTGCAGTAGCCACGGCGAGTCAGCGAAAACGAGTGAAGCGACAATGAAAAAGGGAATGGATTTCGCCTACGACACCATGCGCAAACGCATTCTGTCGGGGCAGTACCAGCCTGGGACGCAGTTGAAGGAAGAGCATCTCGCCGACGAGTTGGGCATGAGCCGGACGCCGGTTCGAGCCGCGCTCAAGAAGCTGTCGGAGGACAAGCTGGTATCTGTTGAAGCGAATCGGGGGGTGTTCGTCGCCGGGTGGACGCGCTGGGACATTGAGGAAATGTTCAGTCTGCGAGCCCTTCTGGAGCCGCATGCAGCAAGACTTGCCGCCGACCGCGCTTCGGATGAGGACATTGCCGAACTGAACCGCATCAATGCCGAGATGGCGGACGCCATCGGTAGCGGCGCAGACGATGCTGTGCTTCGCATTCAGTCGGCCAACAGGGCGTTTCACACCTACCTGCTGGACTGTGCGAAGTCCCAACGGCTGAAGTCGATGCTGGTGACCCTTATCGACATGCCCGTCATCACCCGCTCGTTCTTTTTGTATTCGGCACCGGACTTCGCGCGCAGCTTGCAGCAGCACCAGGACATTGCCTACGCAGTTCAGACTCACGACGGCGAACTTGCCTGTCATCTGATGGAGGCACATATCCGCCTGTCGTACCGGCGCTTTATGAAGGAGCGCCTGGACACGCCGGCGGGCGGAACGACCGATTCTCAATGACCTTTGGGTGACCATGCACGGCCTCACGTAAACCCCATGAGGTAGATGGCAACACCCGTCGCGAAATACAAAAAATAAACAAATTCACCGTGGAGCCCTTGAATGACCCCGTTTTCCGGAGGGGAAGAACCTCCCCGTGTGACCCTGCCTGCCAATGCGTGTGATTGCCATATGCATGTCTTCGACTCGGCGCGTGAGCCGGTCGCCAGTGCGGTGGTGACACCGCCGACGGCAACGATTGCTGACTACAAACGTCTGCAGGCTCGACTTGGCACCACGCGCCATGTGCTTGTTCAACCGTCCACCTATGGCACCGACAATAGCCTGATGCTCGCCGCCCTTGAAGTGCAGCGCGCGTGCGCTCGCGGTGTCGCGGTCGTTGACGACTCGGTCAGCGATAACGAGTTGCGCAAGATGGATGAAGCTGGCGTCGTCGGCATTCGATTCAATCAGGTGCAGCCTGGCGCAACTTCGATGACGATGCTCACGACACTTGCGTCGCGAGTACGCGAACTCGGATGGCATATCCAGCTGCACTTGTCGAGCCAACAGATTATCGATTACGCGGATAGGTTGTTAGCCTTGAACGCACCCGTTGTTCTCGACCACTATGCACGCGTCCATCATTCAACGGAAATTGAAGATGCCGTGCGTGCAGACCTGTGGCGTCTGATGCGCTCGGGGCACGTCTGGTTGAAACTGTCAGCGCCTTACCTTTCCAGTCATTCGAATTCGCCGCCATACCCCGATCTGGCGCAGACCGCTGGTGCGCTGGTCAGCGATTTTCCAGATCGTCTCGTGTGGGGCACCGATTGGCCACACGCCACGGAAGCGTCGAAACCGAATGATGCGCGCTTGCTGGATTGGTTCGCCGACGTTGTCCCGGACGTGGACACCCTCAACCGAATCCTTGTTGATAATCCCCGGAACCTCTATGGCTTTGAGTAATTCTCTCGCCGCTAACTTCATTCCGGCAAGCCCGCCTTTCGCAAGCCGTCATAGAAACGCTCGCGCTGTGCCAGGAACACCGGGTTGGTAGACCGCTCGGTGGCTTTCAGGCCGCTTATCGTCTGAATCTCGATGTATTGCTTATATCGGTCCAGGTTTTCGTGCGCCTTGGCGGTGCGTCCGTGAAGCCCGTCGATTGATGCCATCCACATGTAGGCAAACCCGACCCGGGGATCTGCAGCGACCATCTTCTCCATTTCAGCGTAGGCCTCGTCGTCGTGTCCCAGGTGGAACTGGGCAATGCCGGCGATCAAGTGTGCATACGCGGCGCGGGTCTGGTCCATTGGACTGAGGCGGAGCGCCATGTCGACATGCTGCTGCGCTTCTTCAGCGTGCCCGAGTTCGATCCTGATCAGGCCGATGCGCATGTGAGCGTGCGCATGACTTGGATTCAGGGACAGGCAAGACTCGAAGGCCGCCTGCGCCGCCTCGAGCCGCCCGCGAAGAATGAGGACCTGCCCGAGGGCGAAGTGGGCAGTCGCGTTGTTGACATCGATCGCGAGCGCCTTGTTTGCCGCTTCGTCCGCTTCGCGAAGCATCTCCTGCGGGTGGGCGATGTGCCTGCCGAAGATCTGCCCCGCCAACGCGAGGCTGAGCCCGGCCCACGCCGACGCCGATTTCGGCGCCGTTTTCAGTGCCGCGCGGAACTCGTCGGCGGCGGCCTCCCAGTCCGAGCGCGCCGACGCCCGCCGCAGTTCGGCGAAGCCCCGCATGATGTGATCGATCGCGTCGCGCGGTTCGGGCCGATCTGCCCCCCAGCCGCCGACGACATCCATGATCCGGATATCGAGTGCGTTCGCGATGCGCGGCCCCAGGTCGCGCCGCCAGTTCCATTGGCTCTCGTCCGGATACTCGAGCGTGTCGGCCCAGAGCACGGTACCTGATTCCGCGGACAACAACTGGACATTGATTCGCACGTCGCTGCCGGACCGCCAGACACCGCCCGTTACGACGAAGTGAACCTCCAGGTCTTGGCCGGCGCGGCGCACGTCCGATGCCGTGTCGCGGTACGTTTGGGTGGAAGCCTGGCCCATGACCAGCGTGTCGGGCAAGCGCGACACATCAGCAATCACGTCGGCCGTGATGCCCTCGGCGAAGTACGCCTGCGACGGATCGCCGCTGAGATTGGCGAACGGCAGCACGGCAATCGAGCGCCGGCCGACCGGCATGGTCCCGCGCTCCCCTTCCGTCCTTTCCCTGTGCCACCAGACCCACGAACTGGCACCTGTGAGCGCAATCAGGCCGACTGCCAGCGCCAGGGCGATCCGTCGCCGGTTCATGGCGGCATCGCTCGAAGAGCGCTCTACGACTAGCGGGGCGGGCGGGATCGGACGGCCTGCATCGGCTTGGTCGAGCCCGACCGGTTGAAGTTCGAGTATGTAGCCGCGGCGGGGCACGGTGCGGACCACTTGCTGCTGATGGTCGCCCAAGGCTGAACGAAGCTCGCTGACGCACTGCACCAAGGAGTCGTCGGTAACGATGACGTCAGGCCACACCGCCTGGACGAGTGCCTCCTTTGCCAGGAGCCGCCTTGGGTGCTGCGCCAGGTAGGTCAGTAGCGTAAAGGTCTTGGGCCTGAGGGCCACCACCTGCCCGCCGATACGCAGTTCACCGCGCCCCAGGTCGACCTCGAACCCCGGGAAACGCAGCACGCCCTCCACCGCCTGAGCGCCGCCGACGGATTCCGCCGGATTTTTCGGATCATTTTCGGGATTCATTCGGCGTATCGTCGGGCCGCCCGACGCCTCCCAGCCTACGCTGGTATGTGCCATCTACCCATTGGAGAATATCATGTCAACGAAACACCTTCTACCGCACAGGATTGATCGCGACAGGCTTCCCGCATCGTCGAATTTCATGCGTCGGCTCGTGGCGGCAGCACGACGGCTGGCGATCGCGCGCACCGGGCTTTTGATCGCCGTATCGACTACGGCCCTGTTCGTGGTGCTTGTTGCACTGGCCCGGCTGATCTCGACATCGGCATCGGTGAATGCCGACGCGGGGTCCATTGCCACGCCAGCCCGTGCCCCCGTTGAAGACCGCAGCGATACAGTCCCGGCCGCCGCGCTGGGCTGGGAGTTCTCGGTGCTCGATTCGGCACCGCGTTCAGGCGCGGCCACCGACTTCTGACGCCTGGGCAGTCCATCCCGCGACGCGATCACTGAGCGTCAGTCCAAGCCCGGGACGCGTTGGCACGATCATGCGGCCGTCGCGCGTCTCGAGCTTTTCATTGAACAGCGGTTCCAGCCACTCGAAGTGTTCGACCCACGGTTCGCGGGTGTAGCACGCCGCAAGATGCACGTGCAGTTCCATGGCGAAGTGCGGCGCCAGCATCAGTCCCGCGTGATCCGCCAACGCCGCCACCTTGAGAAATGGCGTGATCCCTCCTACACGCGGTGCATCCGGCATCAGATAATCCGCTGCGCGCAGCTTGATCGGTTGCGCGGCAAACCCCGCCCTTCAGGGCGGGGTCAAGAGCGCGGACGTCAAAGCCGGCCGTGTCTTTGACTTTAGTGCGGCGTTTGCCGCTGTTCGATGTACTGCCGGATAACGGCGATGGGGGCGCCGCTACCGCTTCCGGCGAAACAGGATAGCGACCACAGCGCCTCCCCAAAATCAGAAAAAACGCCATGTCTGCCGGGCCGTATTTCGTTGTGGGCCGTCATAGCGCAACGTATGATTGAGGCCATGAAACGTCTTCAGGTCTTCAAATACGCACTGATGCCGAACGGCGAACAGGCGCGCGATATGCGCCGCTTCGCCGGGTCGTGCCGGTACGTCTTCAACAAGGCGTTGGCGATGCAAAAGGCGAATCACGAGGCGGGTCACAAGTTCATCGGCTACGTGGCCATGGCGAAGCACTTGACCGGCTGGCGCAATGGCCCTGACACGCCCTGGCTCAAGCAGGCGCCCTGCCACCCGTTGCAACATGCCTTGAAGGACCTGGAGAAGGCATACAAAAATTTCTTCGCCAAGCGCGCCGACTTCCCGCGCTTCAAGCGCAAGGGCAGCGGCGATGCCTTCCGCTACCCCGACCCGAAACAGATCAAGCTCGATCAGGCCAACAACCGCCTCTTTCTTCCCAAGTTGGGCTGGCTGCGTTACCGCAACAGCCGGGAGGTTCTTGGCGAGTTGCGCAACGTGACCGTGAGCCAGTCGGGCGGCAAGTGGTTCGTGTCAATTCAGACGCAACGTGAAATCGAGCAAGCTTTGCCCACGACGAGAACCGCCATCGGCATCGATGTCGGCATCGCCAGATTCGCCACCCTGAGCGACGCGAGCTTCATCGCGCCGCTCAACAGCTTCAGGAAACACCAGCAGCGGCTGGCCCGCTACCAGCGCCGCATGAGCCGCAAGGTCAAGTTCAGCAACAACTGGAAGACGGCGAAGGCCCGCGTCCAGAGGATTTACACCCGCATCGCCAACGCCCGCAAAGATTTCCTGCACAAGACCACGACGACGATCAGCCAAAACCACGCGCTCGTCTGCATTGAGGATTTGCAGGTACGGAAACTCTCCAGGTCTTCCAGGGGCAACAGCGAACAGCACGGCAAGAGGGTGCGGTGGAAGTCTGGCCTCAATCGTGCCATGCTCGACCAAGGCTGGGGCGAGTTCAGGCGGCAGCTCGACTACAAGATGTTGTGGAACGGCGGCATGCTGCTGGCCGTGCCGCCACACCACACCAGTCAGACGTGCCCTTGCTGCGGCCATATAGCGAAAGACAACCGGCAGACTCAGGCGCAATTCCAGTGCGTCGATTGCGGTTACGAAAATCACGCCGATGTGGTCGGCGCGATCAATGTGTTAGCGCGAGGGCATCGCGTTTTAGCCTGTGGAGAGTCGGCGCATTCAGGCCGCTCGATGAAGCAGGAACCCACCGAAGCGACTACGCAAATTACCGCGTAGCGCAGTAGATCCTATGAAGCATCCTGGCCGTCGCGAGTCGGCCGCCGGGAACGACGAATCGTCGCCGAGGACCGGCAAGACAGCGGTTCCGTATGCGGGTGCACGCGACGAGTCGCCCTGCCCCGGCTTGACCGGATCGCGGACAGGAGTCGTGGAGATGGCAAAAAAATACGAGCGCAAGCAGGCGCCGGTGATCGCCGGTGCCGCGAAGAGCGTCACGTTGATTGACGTTGCGCGCGTTGCGGGCGTCGCGCCGATGACCGTGTCACGCGCACTGAATCGGCCCGAACTGGTTCGAAGCGATACGCAGAGAAAAGTGATCGAGGCCGTTCGGGCGACGGGATACGTACCGAATATGCTCGCCGGCGGATTAGCGAGCAGCAAGAGTCATCTGGTCGCAATCCTGCTCCCGACAATTGCCAACTCGATTTTTTCTGACACCGTTCAGGCATTGATGGACGGTCTGACGACTTCCGGCTACCAAACGCTTCTCGGGCTCACTGGATACTCCACCTCGCGCGAGGAAGCGCTTGTCGAAGCTATCCTTGGCCGTCGGCCAGACGGAATCGTCCTCGCGGGCACGAGCCACACCGATGCGACGATCGAACGGCTGACAAAAGCGAAGATCCCGGTCGTCGAAATCTGGGACCTGACCGACAATCCGATCGATATGGTCATCGGTTTCTCACATGAGAAGGTTGGTGTGGCGGTCGCGCGGCATCTCATTCGCAAGGGGTACCAGCGATTTGGGATTGTCTCCGTCGATGACCCACGCGGCCTACGCCGCTGCGAGAGTTTGAAGAACGAGCTAGCCAAGCATGGCATCGTAGACACGTCGTTCGAAGTGCTTCCGGCGCCGGCGACGTTGCAGGGTGGGCGAGAAGGGCTCACTCGAATATTGGCGTCATCTTCGCCGGAGATTGTCGTTTGCAGTTCCGACACCTTGGCGCAGGGCGTGCTCGCGGAGGCTGCGAGCCGCGGATTGAATGTCCCTCGTGATGTTGCAGTGATGGGCTTCGGCGACCTCAACACCGCGGCACACGTCTGTCCCGCTTTGTCGACGGTTCGGGTCGACGGGGCTACGATCGGGAAAAATGCCGCCGAGGCTTTGCTTACCCGCTTTGCTGCGGAATCGGGGTATGAGGGCGAACGGCTCAATGTGCGGATCGACACTGGGTTTACCATCGTTGACCGAGAAAGCGCTTGAGTTCGCTTTGATCCAAGCGGGGCCGACGTTCGAACGTCCATGTGATGTGGCGGACGAACGACCGCAGATGGCCGATCTGCGATGAACGCAACCGGCCGAGTTCGAGCCACTTCTACCCTTCGACCCGGCGTGGCGTTTACAGCAGCTTCCAGGGTGCAACGGTCATTCGTGTATTCGGGGCGGCCGGCATGTGCTCGGCCTAAGCCGACATCGGCCCGTCAGCGTTGACGCGTCTGCTAGGCGCCAGTGACCGGACGTTCACCGGTCTGTGGCGGCGAACGTCCGTTTCGAACTTCAGCGAAAGCGTGCTCTCGACCCGTTGCCGTCGCTCGAGCCGTCAGAAGTGCAACGGCGGGTATCAGGGTCGAGAAGTCGTTCGGTGCAGTCACTGGAACACGTGGAGTTGGCCATTGCGGACGTCCTTGGGAAGCCGTAGGCTAACGCGGCGAGCGTCCGCTTTTTTTGAAGTCATCGGCGTTTGTGCCCCCATAAGGGGCAGCGGGCCATGCATGCGATTTCAGACACGTCCCGGTTGCCTGCCGCCCCCCTGACCGCCGATAATCACAGGATCTATTGTTTTGTCCTGTGCCTCGGACTACCCGAATGACAGACCTGCTTCGCAACTCACCCGACTACGCCGCATGGCTGACCGACCTGAAGTTGCGAGTCGAACAGGCGCGGCAACGCGCAGCGCTCTCCGTCAACCGTGAATTGATCTCGCTTTATTGGCAGATTGGTCGTGACATATTGGAGCGGCAACGGCGTCAAGGATGGGGCGCAAAGGTAATCGACCAACTTGCCCGGGACCTAAAAGCAGCTTTTCCCGACATGCGGGGATTCTCGCCACGCAATCTCAAATACATGCGAGCTTTTGCCGAGGCGTGGCCGGACGGCGCGTTTGTGCAGCAAGCTGCTGCACATTTACCATGGTTCCATCTGTGCACGCTCCTCGACAAACTGAAAGCAAACGCTGAACGCGAGTGGTACGCGGCCAAAGCCGTCGAACACGGTTGGTCGCGCAATGTGCTGGCCATGCAGATCGAAACGCGCCTGCACGAGCGGCAAGGTGGCGCGGTCACAAACTTTCGGGACCGCTTGACGCCGCCTCAGTCCGACTTAGCGCGCGCAACGCTCAAGGATCCTTACATCTTCGATTTTCTCGGCTTAACCGACGACGCGCAGGAGCGTGATATCGAAAGGGCACTCACACAGCACATCACCCGCTTCCTGATCGAACTTGGCGCCGGCTTCGCCTTCGTGGGTCGCCAATATCGGCTGGACGTCGGCGGCGATGAGTTCTTCATCGACTTGTTGTTCTATCATCTCAAGCTGCGCTGCTACGTGGTAGTAGAGTTGAAGACTACGCCGTTCAAACCGGAATACGCGGGCCAGCTCAATTTCTACCTGTCTGCAGTTGACGCCCAGTTGAAGCGCGCTGACGATCAGCAGACCATCGGACTACTGCTATGCCGGGAAAAGAACCGGCTCGTCGCCGAGTATGCGCTCCGAGGCATGGCTAAGCCGATTGGGGTGGCTGAGTACCAACTATTGCGCGAAGTCCCCGCCCCACTTGTTTCAGACCTTCCGTCAATCGAGCAAATCGAAGCCGAACTTGGCTCGGACAAAAAATAGAAGGCACAGAAAGCAGACATGCATTATGAGGCCCCCTCAGGCACCGACCGTCCGCAATGGCCGAGAGGCAACGTTCGCTTTCGCCCATGTGCTGGCCGTTTGCTGAGCCGAGCGGACGTCTGAATGTCCGGACCACCGGGTGGGCGAATGACGCATCATGGCCGGAAGTTCGCGTTCACACAAACTGCCGGAAAGCTGACGTTGAGGATTCCAATGTCCGTTCTGTCGACCGCTCATCGAACTGGTGCTATCGGCCAGTAGCCGACATTTCCTCGACCCGTTGCTCGGACGCTCAGGCGTCGGCTGTTGCTCGGAAGCTGCCAATGGAACGGGCGCATAAGTTTGCGCGCGACGCCGGTCGGAGCGCAAAACTGCCGACGCCGAATTTTCTGACGAACCGGTGAAGATGGTCCGCTCACTATTTGCACTCGTGCAGGTCTGGCTCGAACTCAGTCCCGCCGGGAGCGCCGCGCCACGTGAGCCCCTGATGGGCGAGCGCCTGCCGGATCTGCTCTTGTCCACTGAGTTCGTCGAGCGGAAAAATATCGCTGTCTTCGTACGTCCACCAGGCGGATGTCATGGGCGGCTCGAAAAACAAAAAAGCGCTGTCCGAACCCGCTTGCCGTGAATGCCACCGCAGAGCGGCACCATCCGGGTAGCCGGCTGCCATCAGTTGCGCCATCAGTTGCTGGGTGATGTCATGGGTAGCTTCGTAGTCAGACCGCTTCAGCGCGTGATCCCACATGGCGTCCAACGCGGAATTCGCATCGACCAGCTCGCGGCGGTAGGGCGTACGCAAATCCAGCAGGGGCACCTCGACGGTCAACGACAGCCGCGCAAGGCTCATTCCTTTAAGGTGAACAGGGTCCGTGTAGACGTAGCCTTGACGGACGCCAGCATTGCGTAGTGCGGTTTCCCAAAGCGCGGCGGCCGGCGTGTCTCCCGCGTAAAACATGCTATGAAAGCCGTCGCGCCACGCCAGCCGCGCTTTGGAGTTAGGGTTACTGGCGGTCGGAGAATATACGGCCGGGAACACATGCCAATAGTCGCCGGGTCTCAAAATACCACATTGAACCCGATGCAAGACGTCGTCCTCACCAGTGGGCATTGCGGTCCCCATCAAACTCCCGCTTGGCCACGTCGATAACCCGCTGAGCATCAAACTTGAATACTTGAGCTGGGCTTTCCGCGTCAAGCCTCGGATGGGGCGAGTACAACCAGAACGCACGCCGCCAACCACCGCGGTCGTCATCGCCACCGGGCAATGCCTTTAGTAACTGCGCCACCTCTGGCAGCACTTTGCCATGCGCGTCAAACTGGAAATCGGGATGCCGGAACGTGCGAAGTGGGGCATCCCATACGCCAAGGAGTGCACCACTCGCACGAAGGCGGGCTGCATATTGAGCCGGATTCTTTCCAAGCGAGCCGCCAGCCATCTCCGCTACGCGCTTGCCATCGGGCCAACCCTTCGCCAGTAGTTCATTGCGGAATTTGATAGCAGCTTGGTGCGGATCGGGCGCCGCAGGTAATGATGGCGTTGGGTCATTGAAATCGCTACCCTCCTGCTCGTGAATGGAGTCAAGGAGCTTCAAAATGTCCCATCGATTGCCCTCAACTGCGAGGCATAGCACTCGGTTCAAATTAGCTGACCAGATCAGCTCAAGGTCTCGCCAAGTCTCGACGTGCAAGGGTTCGATATGCGCAAAATCGCAAGCGCTGATTCGGAAGAAGAGACGCGCGTCCTGGGCACGCCACCGGGAGCGGGCCAGCTGCTCTCTTAGCGCCGAGTTAGTGCGTGCTACGTAGTCCACCAAGTGAAGGCTGTCTGTAACAAGAGAATAGGGGACGGATGGACGGTTGTGCGAAATGAATATACGTAGCCTGGCGCCGTGCTGGGGACGCTCGCCAACAATTTCTTCAACACTGACATGCCCCATTGCGACGACAGGCTGATTCCCATTGCCGGCAACCTCGATAAAGTCAATCGATGACATCGCCTTCTCCTTACCTTTGGCCTCTGCCAATTACAGCGCTCAATGAGTCTAGCATATTCTCGTTATCTACGTTAGGCTAGTTATCCTGATTGGGGGGGGTAGATTGCGGTTGCCGGGGAAGCATCCATCCTTCGCTCGCGGTGTCGGGAGCGAATCGCGGCTACGCTGGCTTACGCGTCACAACACGCCAACCTGGCTTGCGCCCACTGGGGCAGTTGAGGTCCGGCGTTTTTTGGTAGCGCACATTGTTGGCGCCGCGAACGAATCTACCTGCGCCGATAACTCGATGTGGCGACCGGCGGTTGTACCGGGGAAGCGGTCGTTGCAGTGGTCTGGTTCCGAACGGCGGAAACGGGTCGAGAGTACGCTTTCGATGAAGTTCGAAACGGACGTTCTCCGCTACAGACCGGTCAACGTCCGGTCACTGGCGCTTGGCAGATGGGCCAACGCCGACAGGCAGACGTCCGCTAAGGCCGACGAGGCGACGAAGGTCGCCTGCGCGCGAATGTCTCTCGTCTGGTGCGGAGCGGCCCTTCGAACGTCAGAGGGAACCAACTAGCCAATGACCGGCCTCGGCCGGTAAGAGCCGCCGGCAGCCTTCCGCTTTCGTCAGCGGTGATGGACGGCAACCGGTCCAATTACCGACGCTCCGCCGGATTTGCACGCATCGGCAGCTTCTGAGGTTGAACTGTCATAGGTACCCGCCCCCTAACAGGTCATGTGCATTCAGGATGGCATAAGCGATGTCCGGATTTTTCTCGAGACACCGGCGAATGGCTGCGGGAATGGATTGCCGGGTCTTTCGGCACAGCCCGGGGCGTTCGGCTAGCTGTATGTTGATGCCTCGTACCGTGCGAACTTCGTGAAGACTCGGCGCAATCTGCAACAGAATGCCCAACTGGGCTTGCATAAGTTCTGCAATGTGCTTCAAGTCGGCGAAGCTGGAGATGGTTTCAATACGCGCAATCAGTCTTTTCTCTTCTGCCTGCGTCAGGCGCAAGATGCGGATATCTCCGTGCGGGTCGTGCAATACGCGATCTCGATTACAGGTGCAGGCGCCGGGTGGGCACTCCTTGCGAATTGGAAAAGGGACCGGCTCTACCATAGGGCTGGCTACGCAGTTGGCTGGGGGACGGGTATCGAACATCTTTCATTGACCATCCGAGTATCCTTAGCCTGCCAGGCGCTGTCAAACCTATGCGAGCAACTCGGCCTTTGCCAACCTTCACGTAACGGCGTGGGGAGGCGGATCCAGGTTGCTTTTCGGACATTCGGGGCTCCGATGCCGCGGATGTCCGCTGTCACTGCCGCCCGACGCATACTGTCGGCCCTGAGCGGCCCCTCGGTACGCCGTGACTCGGCGTTGCGGGCGCACCGCCTGCAGGTGCGCAGACATTACGCTACACTCGACCGGATTCGCGGGCAATGACCGCCCGCTCAACCAAGGGAATGCCATGACTCAAGCTTTGCAACAGATTCCGCTCGTGCGCAACGATGGTACGCAAGCCACGCTCGCCGACTACCGCGGCAAAGTACTGCTCGTCGTCAACGTCGCCTCGAAATGCGGCCTGACGCCGCAGTACGAAGGACTTGAGCGTCTGTACGAAGACAAGCGCGGCGCCGGCCTCGAAGTGCTCGCGTTCCCGGCCAACAATTTCAAGGGCCAGGAGCCGGGCACCGACGCGGAAATTCTCGATTTCTGCTCGACGCAATACAACGTCACGTTCCCGCTGTTCTCGAAGATCTCGGTGCTCGGGGACGATCGCCATCCGCTGTACGCAGGGCTCGTCGACGCGCAGCCGGCTGCCACGGGCGAAGGCCCGTTCCGTGAACGCCTGAAAGGTTATGGCGTCGTGCGCGAGAATCCCGCCGACGTGCTGTGGAATTTTGAGAAGTTTCTTATCGGCCGCAACGGCGAGGTCGTGGGCCGTTTCTCGCCGGATGTGACGGCCGACGACGAGCGCCTCATGGCCGCCATCGACGCCGAACTGACGAAGGCCGCGTAACCGTCAGCGTCGATACGCGTCCGACACTGCACTGAACGCCTTCCAGTTCCCGGAAGGCAGACCGACCCCGGCGCGGCGCAGGCCGTATCCGGGGTGTGCCTGGGCAGCTTACTGCTTGCTCGTGTCCGTCATGAATTTGCCGGCCGGCGCCGGGGCCTGACCGCTGCCTTTCTGACGGCGTGTCGTTCCGTCCAGACCGCCATCGACCGCCCATTCTGCGAATACCGTCGGACCCGGCTCGAAATCGCGCGGCTTCCAGTCCGGTGTCAGGATATCCTCGTCGGCGTAATACTCGACGAGCGCGCCACACGGATTCTTGAAGTACCAGAAATACGCCGACGAAATCGGATGACGGCCCGGGCCGAGTTGCGTTTCCCAGCCGCAGCGGTCAATGTGCAGACCACCGCCGAACACCTCATGAATATCGCGCACGGTGAACGCCACGTGATTCAGGCCGCGCTTGCCATTCGGCAACTGCAGCAGGAACAGGTCGTGATGGCCGCCGTGCGGCGCGCAGCGCATGAAGGCGCCACGGCCCGGGTAGCGGTCCGACATCTCGAAGCCGAGCTTCTCACGGTAAAACGCCTCGGTTTCGGCCAGCGTGTTCGTGAAGAACACCACGTGACCGACTTCGATCGGCTGCGCGCGTTCATACACCGGGCTCGGCGTATCGATACGCGTGGGTAGTCCCCACGGGTTCGACGGCGAGCCCTTGATGTCCAGCTCGCGCTTGCCCGTGACTTCGATGCGGATCGCCAGACCGTTCGGGTCGATGCAGCCGACTGCGCCGTCTGCCGAGAAGTAGCCCGGTTGGCCGGCGAGCGTGTCGGCGAGCGCCGCCACTTCCGCCGCCGTCGCGACGCCCCAGGTCACTTCGCGCAACGTTGGGCCCTCTTCCATCGCCGGCGGCAGCGACGGATCGTTGTGTAAAACAGCCAGCACGCGCCCGCCGTTGAGCGTTTCGAAACGCACGCTGGTCGCGTCGGCGCCGACTTCCTTCAGGCCCCAATCGGCGAGGAAGCGGCGGCAGGCGTCGAGGTCGAGTACGCCGTAGGTGATTTGTTCGATGCCGAGAATCGTCATGGTCGTTCGTTTATCCAGTCGTTTGCGCTTACAGGTCCAGCACGAGCCGATCGCCCTTGCAGCCCGAAACGCAGATCATCATCACCTTGCCCGACTCGCGCTCCTTCGCGCTCAGCACGGAATCGCGGTGATCGGGGCAGCCCTCAAGCACACGCGTCTCGCACGCACCGCACACACCCTCCATGCAGCTGTGGTCGGCGTTGATGCCCGCCGCCAGTAGCGTGTCGAGCAATGTCGCACCCGCAGACACCGTCACTTCCTTGTTCGATTTCGCGAGCTTGACGACATAGCCCGACGTCGTCGCGGGCGCCGGCGCATCGGGCGCGGGGGCGAAACGCTCGACGTGCACGTCGGCGATGCCGGCATTGGCGCAGGCCGACTCAAACGCATCGAGCATGACACCGGGACCGCAACAGTACGCATGCGTGCCTGCGGGTTGATCGTCCAGATATTGGGCAAGCGATGTCGGCTTGCCGCCATTCTGTTCGTCGAAATAGCACACCACGTCGCCGCCGAGCGCTTCAATCTCCTCGAGGAACGCCGCGCCCTTCACGCTACGGGCGCAATACACCAACTGGACGCTGCGGCCGAGTTCGAGCAAACGACGGTACATGCACAGGATCGGCGTAACGCCGATGCCGCCGGCCACCAGCACCGTGTGCGCGGCGTCTTCAACCAGCTCGAAATGATTGCGCGGCGGCGAAATCTCGAGCGTCATGCCGACGCGGAAATTGTCGTGGATGAAACGCGAACCGCCGCGGCTCTTCGGATCGGCCAGGATGCCGAGCACGTAACGGTTCGGCTCGTGGGGCGCATTCACGAGCGAATACGAGCGCACCAGCCCGCTCGGCAAATGCAGATCGATGTGCGCACCGGGGGTGAACGGCGGGAATGCTGGCTGGGCCGATGCATTCGTGTCGTCGTTGGGAACGAGTTCGATGCTCATGATGCCCTCCGCTTCATAGCGGAGGGTGCGCACCATGGCCGACAGGGTTTGCTTGCTGCTCATATCGCGGCTCATTCAAACAACATGTGACAAATCGATGTCGAGACGCGCGAACGCCTCGATCGCGACACGCAACTCCGGAAACCCAGCCCGCTCACCTTCACCAGCATCGCTGCGAATGCGGCGCACGCTGAGGTGTTCGGAGGCGGCGTTCACGCGTTCTGCATCCGTTCGAGTTCGGCCTTCGCCAGGTTCTTCATGTGACGGCGCAGACGCACGATGCCCATGTCATGCTGATACAGGTGTTCATGCTGATTGGCGTCCGGCTCCATGTCTTCGAGCATCACCCGGTCCTGCTCGAGCACGGCCCAGTGACGCGCCTCAAGACGGCTGCGATACAGGAAGCGCCATGTATCGCGCTGCCAGCCATCGACCTTGCGGCAGCGCCAGTGGAACACGGCGGCCATGTTCGGGCCGATCGGCGTGTAGCTGCCGACGATGATGAAATTGCCGCCAGGGCCGCCCGTCTTCGGATACGGAATTTCAAGACGCATCCAGTGGATACCGGTGTCGGCCCACTCGGTCCAGTCGAAGTTGACGTCGCGCTGACCTTCTTTCTCGAACACGAAGCCCTGCTCCGTGTCGCGGATGCGGAAGGCGGCAGTGTTGTCGCCCTCGGCCATCGAGTGCGATTGCTTGTGCAGGAACGTGCCGTGCATCGGGTCCATCACGTTGTCGAGCACGTAACGGTAGTCGCCCTTCCATTCGGTGTAGCACAGGAACGACGAATATTCGGCAGTCGTGAGTTCGTCCGGCAGCACGAGCGCGGGCGGCGTTTCGACGTGAACGTCGGCGTTGTACATGAAGACCGCGCCATTGCGTTCTTCAACGTGATACGCCTGCGTGGCGCGCGAGCCTTCGAGCTTGCAGCCCGGGCTGCCCGGCACACGCGTGACGACACCGTCGCAACGCACTTGCACGCCGTGATAGCCGCAGGCGATGCGGTCACCCATCACGATGCCTTTCGACAACGGCGCGCCGCGATGCGGGCAATGGTCGTCAAGCGCATAAACCTTGTTGTCCTGGTCGCGCCAGAACACGAGTTTCTTGCCCAAACGGCGCAGCGATACCGGCTCGCGGCCGATCATCGACGACGGACAAATGGGATACCACAAATTCTTCAAACCGCGTTCCAGGATGGCATCGGCGGTAATGACGGGCTGGTGCGTAGTCATGGGGGACCTCTTCGCTTCAATCTTCGCTTCGACTTGTCGGGGGCGTCGGACGCTGCCGCGCTTACTCTTCGGCCAGACGGGCCATTTCCTTGGCAAATCCGTCTTCCGTCCACGCATCGCCTTCCTGCGGGCCCGGGCCCACGCGGTTCAGATAAGCGACGAGGCCGTTCAGATCGTGGATGCCTTGCGCGTAGGCGCGCTCGATGCTGTCGCCGAGCAGGCTTTCATATTGCGTCGGCTCATGGCGCCGCGCTTGATGCGGTTCGAGATATCGGTCCATCATTTCCCTCCATTGCGAACCCGTTCACGAATACGCGCGTGGACGGGGACGAAGTCATAAGTCGGATAGCATTCGGTGCGGAACACGCCCCACGCCGAACGTTCCAGTTCGACGTTGACGACGGGCAGCAGATGCGGCGGCAGTTCGAGCGTGACAATCTGGCCGAAGCCCATTGCCACCGTCCACGACACCACCCGCACGCCTTCGGGCGGGAAGCGCTCCCACCAGTCGGCGGCCTTCAGGCGTGCCTGAAAATCGTCGAGATTGTTCGATTGATCATGCTTCAGGAAAACCGTCAGCAGCATCGTCTCGGGCGTTTGGCTCATGGCCGGTCCTTATTGCACGAACTGGTTGGTGTACAGGTCCGCGGGATTCGTCTTCTCGCGGATCACTTTTTCGGCGAAGTAGAAATCCTGCAGCTTCTGCACGCGCGCCGGATCGAAAGCGCCCAGACGCGCCTGGCCCGGGTACACATTGCGGGCGTAGTACGTCAGCACTTTTTCGATTTCAGCCTCCTTGCCCTTGTAGGCCGGCACCGCGGCGACGTAATCGCGCGTGGCGCTCGCCGGATCCTTCATGATTTCGCCGACAGCGCGCAGCGTGGCATGCACGAACTTGCGGATCATGTCCGGGCGTTTGGCCACGGTTTCATCCGACGCCAGGATCGCCTGCGCCATGCCCGGGAAATATTTGTCGGTCGACGTCATCGTAATCTTCACGCCGGCGTTCTCGATGTTCATGCCCCACTCGGGCGTGCCGACCATCACTTCGGCCTTGCCGGCCGCGACCTGCTGCCAGACGCCGGCCGGGCCCGCGCCCTGAATGTGCGCGTCATTACGCGTGAGCCCGGCGCTGGCGAGCAAGCCCAGCGTGGCATAGAAGCCGGTGTCCTGATACGCGAGAACGGTGATCGTCTTGCCCTTCAGGTCGGCCGGCGACTTGATGTTCGCGTCGTTACGCGTGACCAGCTGGTGCAGCGTACGGCCGCCGAGCAGCGCCACGCCCTTGATCGGAATGCCGTTCGGACGCAGCACGATCGGCGTGTCGCCGAGGCCGCCGCCCAGATCGCCGTTGCCCGAGGCCAATTGCTTACCGACGTCGGCGCCGCCCTGCACGGTCAGGAAACGGACCTGCAGGCCCTCCTGGGCATAGTAGCCCTTCTTGTCCGCCAGCATCAGCGGTGCAAACGCCGGCAGGTTGGCCGGGGCCGGCAACAGATACGTGATCTGCTGCAGCGCCGGTTGGCCGGGTTGTTGCGCCAGGACCGGCACAGCAAGTCCGGCCAGGGTGGCCAGGCCGGCGGCCAGAACGGCGCGGCGCGCCAGGGATGCACGGAGAATCGACAACATGTCTGCCTCGCTCAAAAAAAGTAGGAACGGCAACGCCGTCAGTCAAACGTCAAACTTGCCCCGCCCACGCGAGCGGATGGTCATTCAGGCCCCAGTAGAGACTCTTCTGTTGGGTATATTCCAGCAGGCCGAGACGGCCCTTCTCACGCCCCATGCCGCTGTCCTTCCAGCCGCCGAACGGCGTCGAGATGGAGAACTGCTTGTACGTATTGATCCAGACGGTGCCCGTGTTCAGCGCGCGCGCCATGCGCCAGGCGCGCTTGTAGTCGCACGTCCAGAGACCGGCGGCGAGGCCGAACACGCTGTCGTTCGCTTCGGCCAGCAGATCGGCTTCGCTCTCGAACGGCATCACCGCCAGCACCGGCCCGAAGATTTCTTCCTGGCACATGCGCGCCGTGTTGCTCAGGCCCGCGATGATCGTCGGCTGGTAGAAGTAGCCGTTCTCGCGCCCCTCGCCCGTCGGACGCTCGCCGCCGCACAGCAGGCGGCCGCCTTCGTCCAGGCCGATTGCCACGTAGCGTTCGATCGATTCGCGATGCGACGCTGTCACGAGCGGCCCCATCTGCGTGTCTTCGCGCAGCGGATCGCCCACGCGCAACTGCTTTGCGCCGGCCACAAGACGCGACACGAAGGCGTCGTAGATCGACGCATGCACGAACAGGCGCGAGCCGGCAATGCACGATTCGCCCGACGAGCTGAAAATGCCATACAGCACCCCCGCCACGGCGTGGTCGATGTCCGCATCTTCAAACACGATCGTCGGCGACTTGCCGCCGAGTTCGAGCGACACCGGCATCAACTTTTCCGCCGCAAGGCGCGCAATGCCGCGGCCCACTTCGGTACCGCCGGTGAAGGCCACTTTCCTGACCTTCGGATGACGGACCAGCGCATCGCCGATGACGGAGCCCTTGCCCGGCAATACCGACAGCACGCCGCGCGGCACGCCGGCGGCCTCGCAGATCCGGCCGAGTTCGAGCGACGCGAGCGGCGTCACCTCGGCGGGCTTGAGCACCACGGCGTTGCCAGCCGCCAGTGCCGGCGCAATTTTCTGCGCATCGGACGCGATCGGCGAGTTCCAGGGCGTGATGGCCGCGACGACACCGAGCGGTTCGTGCACGCTCATCGTCAGGAAATCGCCGCGCGACGGCGTCAGGGTTTCCTCGATGGTTTCCAGGCACGCGGCGAAGTAGCGGAATGTACCTGCAGCGCTGGCGACGAGCGCCCGCGTCTCGGAAATCGGCTTGCCGTTGTCGCGGCGTTGCAGATGCGCGAGCGCTTCAGCCCTGGCCTGGATGCCGTCGGCCACGCGATGCAGCACGGCGGCGCGCTGGTGCGGCTTGAGACCAGCCCAGTCGGCGCGACGCCAGGCAGCATCGGCTGCCTCGACGGCTTCTTGCGCATCTTCCGCGCCGGCGGCAGCGATCTCGGCGTTCACGCTCTGATCGGCCGGGTAAAGGGATTCGTAACGGCGGCCGGTACCGGCACGCCACTCGCCCGCGACCAGGATGTCGCTCGGGAAATCTTTCAACAAATCTTGATGACTCATGATCGCGGGTCCTGCTTCGTCAAGTCAGATCACGCAGTTCGCTACGCGGTTGCGCAGCGCACGGATCGCGGAAAACGCCGTCAACGCCGACGTTTTCGGGTTATCGGGCAACGGCTTGCCGCTCATCTCGAGCGACATCTCGCCGAACGCCCCGGAGGCGGCAATGTGATGCACGTTGCGCGTCACCGATGGATCGGCGATCAGGCGCACGCGCGTCCGATCGAGCCCGAGACCGGCCAGCGCAATCGTGGCGGCCACGTTGGCGTTCTTCGGGTACAGCCGGGCCGCATCGCGCGCGCTGCCTTCGAAGATCACCGTGGGCGCCGTCAGTCTCGCGAGATCGCACACTTGCTCGGCGGGCGTACCCTGCCAGCCCAGCGGCGGCTTGCGTCCCGTGTAGACGACTTCATCGAGCCCGCCGTGACGCGCCGAGGCCAATGCGTCGATACCGCCGATGGCGCCCGACAATAGCGTGACGGTCGATGCGCCTTCGCGTGCCGCCGCTTCCAGCGCTTCAAGCAGCGCGACGTCCGACAGGGCGCCGATCGATGCAACGGCGCAATCGATGCCCGCCTTGAGCAGCGGCACGACGTGGCACGACAGCGCGCTGTGCCCCGCGCACTCGAGCACGAAATCCGGACGGCTGCGCAGCGCCGCAGCCGACGACACGACTTCCGTGTCCGCCCCCACCGACTCGCGCACACGGGCGGCGGCGTCTTCCGGCACGATCACGTGGCCGACGCGCAGCAACGGATCGGCTTCGAACGCGTGGTAGACCTTCGAGCCGATCGCGCCGAAGCCGATCAGCGCGACGTCCACCGGGCGATGCAAGGCTTCATGCATGAGCGGGCTCCCGCACCGGCGGGCCGGCGAAGTGCGCGGCGAAATTGCCGACGGACAGCATGTCGACTTCGAGCAGTACCGGGCCGTCGTGGGCCAGTGCTCGCGACACCGCACCCTCCGCCTGATCGATCGACGTGATACGTTCGTGCGTCAGGCCCATGCTCGCGCAGAACGCTGCGAAATCCGGCTGATGCAGTTGCACGTAGTGGCGGCGGCCGCCGTATTGCGCATCCTGAATATTGCGGATGACGCCATAACACTGGTCATTCATCAACACGACCACGAGCGGCGCCTTCTCCTGCACGGCGGTCACGAGTTCGCCGACGTTGACCATCAGGCCGCCGTCGCCGCACAGCGCGACTGTCTTGCGGGCATTGCCGGCCAGCGCCGCGCCGATGCCCATCTGCATGCCCTGGCCAATCCCGCCACCCAGCGCATGCACGCCGGCGCGCGGCGAAAAGATCTTCAGCAGACGGTTGCCCCACGTGCTGTTCGAGATCGTGACGTCGCGCACCCAGTTGAAGTCGCGGCCCAATCCGCCTTGCAGCGCAGCCACGAGCTCACGGTACGGTCCGAGCCCTTCGGCGACTTGCGTCACGGCACGATCACGTGCGGCCGACAGGTCGGCGTGGAACGCCGGGTCGATGGACATGCGGCCTTCCAGACGGTCTGCTAGGGCCTCCAGCACCGACGCCGAATCGCCGTGCACGAACAATTCGTTGTGATAGCCGCGGTTGTCGGCGAGCGCATCGGCGTCGACGCGATACAGCGGCTTGGGCAGGCCGAGCTTGTACTTCAGCGTCTCGTTGCCGCGCAGACGCGAACCGACGACGAGCAACGCGTCGCACGTCTTGTAGAACTGTTCGACGGCCGGGTGCACGTTGAAAGCGCCGAGCGTGGCGGCGTGATCTTCCGGCACGATGCCGCGGCCTTGCACGCTGGTCACGACGCCAAAGCCCATGTCGACCAGACGCTTGACGGCGCTTTGCGCGCCGCGCGCGCCGCCGCCAAGCCACAACAGCGGACGGCGGGCCGAAGCCAACTGATCGGCCAGACGCGCCACACGGGCGTCGTCATGCGTCGGCACCGGGATATGCGGCGCGTCGATGTCGGCCGGCCACGCAATTTCGGCGGCTTGGATATCGATCGGGATTTCCACGCTGACCGGGCCTGTCGGGGCCGTCAGCGCGGCACGCACGGCCTCGCGCAGCGTTGCGAGCGCCGTGTCGGCGGTGCGAACGCGAAAGGCGGCCTTCGAAATCGACGTCAGCATCGTCAGCTGGTCCGGCGCTTCGTGGATATAGGCGAGATCGCGGTCCAGATACTCGGTCTCGATCTGCCCCGTGATGTGCAACACCGGCGTGCCGGCCGTGAGCGCTTCGACCATCGCGCCGGCGGCGTTGCCCGCGGCTGTGCCGGTACTGGTGAAGGCAACACCGAGACCGCCCGTGACACGCGCCAGGCCGTCAGCCATGTTGACGGCGCCGGCTTCGCCGCGCGCGCCGACGTAGCGGATTTTCTCGCGGCGTGCAATTGCGTCGAGAATCGGCATGTTGTGAATCGAGATCACGCCGAACGCGGTCGCGACACCGTTTTGCTCGAGAAACGCGGCGATCAGTTCGCCGACGGTGGTGGTGTTAGACATGTCTTGCCAAGCCTCCGGATA
The DNA here is from genome assembly GCF_902459695.1 of Pandoraea terrae. Classification (GTDB taxonomy): domain Bacteria; phylum Pseudomonadota; class Gammaproteobacteria; order Burkholderiales; family Burkholderiaceae; genus Pandoraea; species Pandoraea terrae. The sequence goes on along the minus strand of NZ_CABPRZ010000001.1, from coordinate 109,216 downwards.
CATCGATATGGCTGCCCGTCGTATAGGACGACAGCGGACTCGCCAGGAAAAAGATTGCCGATGCGGCTTCTTCGGGCCGCCCCAGGCGTTGCAACTGAATCTGCTTCTTTCGTGCCAGATTGCCGGTCCATGCTTCCCAGCTCTGGCCCGGCTCGGCCTCTGCCGCAAAACGGCGGCGCCATTGGCCTGATTCGACCAGTCCGATCAAAATCGAATTGACGCGCACGTTGTCCGGCGCGAATTCCGTCGCCAGTGAACGCACGAGGTTCTGAATGCCCGCGCGCGCCGAAGACGTCGCCACCATGTGCGGCTCCGGCTGCAAGGCAAGCAGCGAGTTCACGCAGACAATCGCGGCCTGGCCCTGCGCGCGTGCCGCATCGCGCAACATCGGCAGGAAGGCGCGCGTCGGACGAATGATGCTGAAATACTTCAGTTCCAGTTCTTCGCGCCATGCCTCGTCCGTCGTGTCCTCGAACTTCGAGACGCGACCTTGTCCGGCGTTGTTGACGAGCATGTCGACGCGACCGAATTCGCCCTGCACCCGGGCGGCCAGGCCCGCCATGCCGTCGGCGGACAGGACGTCGCATTGCGCAGCGATCAGGCGCGCGTCCGGATGGCGTTCGCGCAGATGCGCTTCGGCCTGCGCGAGGCGCTCGCCATTACGCCCGCAGATGGCGACGGACGCGCCGGCGTCGAGCAGACGGTCGGCGCTCGCCAGGCCGATGCCGGAGGAGCCGCCGGTCACGACGGCGGCGCGGTCGGAGAGGTCGATCTTGATCATTTCAATCCCAGTGACTTCATATAGGGGGAGGTGCGGCCGTCCCGGTCATCCCTTGCCGGCCGGTAATTCAAGCAGTGCGACAACTCGTCGGCGGCGTGCCGGACCTGTTCGATCAGGCCGGCGTCGAGCATGGCCGGGTCGATATCGGCGCGCGGAATCGTCACCGTGACCGCCGCGCAAATCCGGCCCGTGTCGTTGCGCACCGGCGCGCTGATCACGGAGATGCCGCGCTCGAACGACGATGCCGACACGGCATAGCCACGCTCGGCGTCTTCGCGCACGCGCTCGTACAGCGCCGCCACTGTTGCCGGCGTCTGCGGTGTGTACTTCTCGAGCGTCTTTTCCGGATACAGCGTCTTCAGTTCATTCAAGGTCAGGTCGCCCATCAGCACGTGGCCGTGGACCGTTGCGTGCGCCGGAAGGCGCGTGCCGACGTTGACCTTGATTGAATTGAAGACGCCCGCCACGCTTTGCGCCTTGGCCACGAACACGATGTCGCGCCCGTCGCGGATGACGATGTGGCTCGTCAATTGCGTGGCGTCGCGCAGGCGTTCGAGGATCGGAATGCCGAGATCGGTCAATTCGAGCGAGCTCAGGTACTCAAAGCCCAGGCGCAACACCGCCACGCCCAGGCGAAAGTTCTTTTCGCCGCCGGCGCGCTCGAGGAAACCCATGGCTTCGAGCGTCTGCAGCAGACGGAACACGGTCGTACGCGGAATCCCCAGACGTTGCGCCAGTTCGGGCGCGCCGAACACCGGCTCGCGCGGCGAGAATTGGGTCAGGATGCGCAGGCCGCGTTCGAGCCCCGGCACCAGATAACGCATTTCGCCGGTGGCCGCATTTGCGGCGTTTGCGTCTTCCACGAGTTCCGCGCCTTGCCGCATTTCGATGTCGTCGGCGGCGTCCATTTCCACCGCTTCGGCTTTCGTTGCACGAACCATATCAACGGCCTCCTGCGCGCACGCGGCCGATGAGCTCGGCGAGCAACGCGTTGAGTAACTCAGGCGCCTCGATATATGAGGCGTGACCGGCATGGTCGATGACGCGCAACGGCACGCCCGCGGCGTCGGCGATCGTGCCGCAGCCGCCGGGCGGCGTGACAGCATCGGACGCCCCGACGGCGACGGCGACCGGATGGCCGCCCGCCGCGACGTACGCAGCGAGATCCTCAGCAAGATCGGCGTTGGCGAGCAAATGTGTCGCCTGCCGATAGCCTTCCGGCAAGATGCGCGCCATATTCCACTTCACCCATGCACGCGCTTGCTCGCCGGCCTCCGGCGCGACAAGATTGTCGCTGCGCTGGGCGGCCATGCCTTCCGGGCCGAGCGCGGCGAGCATCGCCAGACGCGCATCGCGCTTGCCCGCGCGCACGGTCGCGTCGGCACGGCCATAACCGGCGGCGGGCGAGCACAGGAACAGCCCGCGCACCCGTTGCGGCCAGCGCTTGGCGAACGACGCCGCCATGATCGCGCCGAGCGAATGCCCGACGAGCACGACGTCCGTCAACCCCAGGGCCGTGAGCCACGCGTTGAGCGCTGCGGCGTAATCCTCGGCCTGCGGCTCGGCGGCGGCGACGGGCGTGCTGCCGCCATAGCCCGGGGCATCCCATGCATAAAGCGTCGCGGCGAGGCCGGGGGCTTCGAACTGGGCCAACCACGACGCCGCGCCCGATCCGATGCCGTGCAGCAACACCACCGGCACGCCGCCTTCGCCCGCCATGCGGTAGCCGATGGTGCCGGCCGCCGTGGCGACGGTGCGATAGGGGAACGCGGCCAGGCGCGCCGCGAGCGATGCGGCGGCGGTGTCGGGCGTTACGGTATTGGCTTGCGCTTGCATGATGGATATCGGAATTTTTCGGGGCAATCTGCGGACCGGCGGCCGGCGGTCTTACTTTGCTTCGCGCTTGATCTTGGCAAGCGGCGAATCGGGCGGGTACGTCGGCGTGATCGGCTTGTTCGAGCCGAGCATCACGCACATCAACGCGTCTTCGTCGCCGATGTTGATTTCCGTGCGGTACACGCCGGGGGGCACCGAGATCAGGTCGCGCTCGCCGAGCGTGGCTTCCCACGTCTGGCCGTCCTTCTCGCAGACCACCTTGATCTTGCCGCGCAGCACGAAGAAGATTTCCTCGACGTCGATATGAATGTGGCTCGGACCGATGTTGCCGGCCGGGATGACCATCGTCGAGAACGTGAAATGACCGGCCGGAACGGTGTTGGTGTCCGCTGCCACGCCGGTGCCGCCAGTGCCCACATAGCGCATTTGCGCACGGCGGTACTTCGGATCGTAGTCGGCCTGGAACTTGAGGGCATCCCAGTCGTACTTGCGGGTCGCGAAACGCGCCACGCGCGAGTCCAGCCAGTCGCCGAACGCGACATTCTCGGGCTGGGTCCAGCTATCCACGGCGGCGGGCGTGGCGGTGTTGATGACTTCGGCTTGCGCCATTTTCAGACTCCTTGGAGGCGTTGCGAATTTCAGTACATAACGAAGCCGCCGTTGACCGGCAGCACTTGGCCGGTCACAAAGCGCGCCGCGTCGGAAAGCAGGAACAGCACCGGGCCGGTGACATCGTCGGGCACTTGTGCACGCGGCAACGCCCGGCCTTCGAGGTAATAGCGATGCCGCTCGGCCGGTACGTAGGCAGTTGCCTCGACTTCGACGAGCCCCGGCGCGATGGCGTTGACAGTGATCCCGGCGTCGCCAAATTCGCGCGCGAGCGTGCGCGTCATGGCGATCACCGCGCCTTTGCTGGCGGTGTATGCCAGCAGACGCGGTGCGCCCCACAGCGCGGTGTCGGACGCGATGTTGACGACACGCCCGTTGGAGGACGCACGCAGGAACGGCAGCGCCGCCATCGTCATGAGCCACGTGCCGCGCACGTTCACGTCCATGACGGCATCCCACGTCTCGATGGTCAGTTGATCGGCGGTCTTGCCGCCGGAATTGGTGATCGCGCCGTTGTTGACGAGCGCGTCGATGCCGCCCATCTGCGCCGCCGCGGCTTGCGCGGCACGTTCGACCGACTCCGCGTCGCGCAGATCGACGGCCACGAACGCCACCGGCGCGCCGGCGGCGGCCAGTTCAGCGGCGAGCGCACGGCCCGCGTCTTCGAGGATGTCGGCGATCACGACCTGCGCGCCCACGGCGGCTGCCGCGCGCACGAACGCAGCGCCTAGCCCTCGCGCGCCGCCCGTGATCAGGATCTTGCGGCCAGCCAGCGTAGGCAGGCTTTTCGGATCGAGCGGTGCAATGTCAAGGTTATCGCTCACGACGGACTCCGTATCAGGCGATGTTCATGGCGGCGCGCGGCACGTAGTGCAGCGCACGGCGCTCGAGCCATACGACGGCGGCGTAGGCCGCGATGCCGATGACCGTCAGCCCCGCGATGGCGACGAACACCATGGCCGTATTGCCCTGGCCTTCGCCGTAGACGAGCAGATAGCCGAGTCCGCGATCCCCACCAACGAGCTCGCCGACCGTCACGCCGATCACGGCGAGCGTCGAGGCAATGCGCAGGCCGGCGAAAAGCGCCTGCATGGCCGACGGAAACTCGACGAAGCGGAAGATCTGCCAGCGGCGGCCGCACAGGGCGCGCACCAGATTGACCATGTCCGGATCGACCGAACGCACGGCGCCGAGCACGTTGATCATCACCGGGAAGAACACGATCAGCACGGCGACGAGGATCTTCGGATAGACCGTGTAGCCCATCCACATCACGAACAGCGGCGCGAAGGCCACCTTCGGCGCGATCTGCAGCGCGAGGATATACGGCGAGAGCATGGCTTCGGTCGAGGGCGACAGGCCGAGCACCACGCCGATCAGGACGCCGAGCGCCGAGCCGATCACGAAGCCCGCGACGACTTCTAGCGCGGTCACGCCGATATGCGTCCAGAGGTTCTCCGCGCCGAACATCCGTACGCCCTCGACGAGCGTGGAGGACAACTTCGGCAGAACGAATTCGGGCACGCCGAACGCGCTCGGGCCCCATTGCCACAGGGCCGCGAAGATCAGCAGCAGCACGAGGCTGCCGGCGGTCAATTGGGCTTTGTTCAAGGCTTTCATAACTGGCTTTCCGTGAATGAGGTCGGCGCGGGGCTCAACCGAGATGGTCGTTGCGGCCGACCTTGAGCAGATCCATCAGGTGCGCGACGTAGTCGTTCATGCCGTGTTGCTTGCGGCGCTCGATCGGGTTGTCGCGGTACGGCAGGTCGATCCTGATTTCCTCGATGATCGTGCCCGGGCGCTCGCTCATCACGAACACGCGGTCCGACAATGCGATCGCTTCGGCCAGATCGTGGGTGATCATCAACGCGGTCTTGCCTTCTGCGGCCAACATCTGCGCGAGATCTTGCTGCAGCACCATCTTGGTTTGCGCGTCGAGCGCGGAGAACGGTTCGTCCATCAGCAGCACGTCGGGTTCGATGGCCAGCGTGCGGGCCAGCGCTGCGCGCTGGCGCATGCCGCCGGACAGTTGATGCGGGTAATGGTGTTCAAAGTTCTTGAGATGGCACTTCTCGAGCAGGCGCGTGGCCGCTGCCGCGCGCTCGGCCTTGCTGCGCCCGCGGATCTGCATGCCGAGTTCCACGTTCGCCTGAATCGAGCGCCACGGCATCAGCAGGTCCTTCTGCAGCATGAACGCAACTTGTTGCGACGGACCTTTGACCTGGCGCCCGGCCAGCAGCACCTGTCCTTCGCTCGGCGCGTACAGGCCTGCCCCCATATTGAGCAGTGTGCTCTTGCCGCAGCCGCTCGGGCCGATCAGCGACACGAACTCGCCGGGCTGGATGGCGAGCGACACATTCGTGACGGCCGTCATTTCGCCCTTGCCCTGGCGATTGGCGAACCGTCGCGTCACGCCGCGATATTCAATGGCGAACGGCGACGGCGCCGTGGCGCCGTGCGGTGAGCGAGCGTCGGCGGACAGCACGTCCGCAACATTCGTCTCTTCCAACTTCATCGACCTGAGCATGGGAAACCACCGTGATTCTGGATGTTCAACTTGCCTTTGGCGGCGGAGGTCTTCGTCTCTCGCTCACCCGGATTGCTGCTACTGCGTCTTGTCTTGCTTCGTTTCACATATGAAACGATGATTTACTAATGGATCAATTATAGGATGAGCTTTTCGAAGTCAAAATGATTTTTTGATTAGGGGAAACCCGGGGTACGGCGAACCGCCTCTGGTGTGCAAGCGGAGGCGGCGAGGCCTCCGCTGCGGCTTAGAACGAGTGGTGCATCCCGGTCATGACGACCAGCTGGCCCGACGTCGACGACGGGCTGATCGTGTTGACGGCCGTGACTGCGCCATTGCCGCTGGCGTGCTGATACACGCCGCTCACGTAGACTTGCGTACGCTTGGACAGCGAATACACGTCACCCAGTTGCACCTGCGTCCAGCGCTTGCCCGACAGCGTCGTATTGGCCACGCCGAAGGTGATCTGATTCGCGGCGCCCGTCGCGAAGTTCGCTCCGCCGTCCCACGACTGGTACGTATCGCTCTGCCCCGGCGACTCGAGCTTCACGCGCGTGTAGAGCGCATGCAGCAGCCACGGTCCGATGACGTACGACAACCCCGCGCCCATGTTCTGCACGTTCGACGCGGCATAGGTGCCCACCGGCTGCCCCTGGAACGTCGGCCCACCGAGCACGGCCACGTTCGGCGTGCGGTTGTTCTCGTTCGAGTAAACCACCGACGCCTTGAACGGACCGTTCGCGTAGTTCGCGCCGACACTGTATTTGCGGCCGACCGCGAAGTTCGTGGTGTTGCCGAACGCGAACATGCCGGCGAACTTCAGGCCGGCGAAATCGGGCGTGACGTAGCGCACCGCATTGTCGATCTGCACGACCGAGGTGTTCGCGAGTTCGTCGATATTGCCCGGGTGGAACATGTACCAGTTCTGGCCCAGGTAGGCGGTCGAGTAGGGACCGAGCCAGTCGAAGTTGAACGGCGTCATGTGGCCGATCGTCACCGTGCCGAGGCGGTCCGACTGCAGACCGACCCATGATTGGCGGTTGAACATCGCGCCGGCCTTGATCGTGTTGCCCGTGAGCGTCGAAAAGCCATTCTCGAGCAGGAAGATCGCCTTGTTGCCGCCGCCCAGGTCTTCGCTGCCGCGCAAGCCCCAGCGATCCGGCTGCGCGCCGCCCTGCTCCGCGATCCAGTTGGCGTGGCCAGCCTGATTGCTGATGTACGCCACGCCCGCATCGAGACTGCCGTACAGCGTGACGCTGCTTTGGGCATGCGCCGCCGCCGCGCCCGCCGCGAGCAATGCCGCCGCCGCCAGTCTCGAAAACTTCATGCCGGCCCGGCTGCGCATCGCCCGCCCCGTCGGAAACCGCTTCATCTGTGTACTCCTGTTATTCGATTGCGTGGGAGGTGATCCACGAGTCCCGATCGCATCGCTCCCCAGCGTTGCGCCTTCGCCCTATGTTCCACCTATGAAACGTTGGATTAAATATGGAACCAACTGAGTGAAGCTTAGGCGAAGGGGCCGTTCAGTTGCGCAGCGGAGATGCCCGGATTGGCGACAGGAATTTGTCGTGGTAATTCGCGCGCGATCCGGGATCCGGCAGGCGTAATCAGTCGCCGCACGCAAAATCGAAACCATGTTTCGACATGCAAAACGCGGCGTACGAAGCGTGGTGCCCCGCCCGGCATGGGTTTCCGGGCTGTCGCGAGGCGGGTTGCGATTTTTCGGCATCATGACGGACTTGTCATGGGGCAGTGCTGCGCCGCCCCGAGTCCGGAACGTACGATTTCATCATGCCCCAAGCCCTCACCGACGGAATGCCGATGCCGCAGCGCATCTGGGCCGTCGTCACCATCGTGCTCGCGCTTTCGCTGGCCGTGCTCGACAGTTCGATCGCCAACGTGGCGTTGCCGACCATCGCGCGCGACCTGAACGCCAGCCCGGCGACCTCGATCTGGGTCGTCAACGCCTATCAACTCGCGATCACGATCTCCCTGCTGCCGCTGGCCGCCCTCGGCGACATCGTCGGCTACCGCAGGATCTACCGCGTTGGCCTCGCGCTTTTCACGCTGGCGTCGCTCGCCTGCGCCCTGTCCGACTCGCTGGCGACACTGACGCTCGCCCGCGTGGCGCAAGGGTTTGGTGCGGCCGGCATCATGAGCGTCAACACAGCGCTGGTGCGCAACATCTATCCGAGCCGGTTGCTGGGCCGCGGCGTGGCGTTGAACGCGCTGGTGGTCGCCATCTCAAGCGCCGCCGGGCCGACGATCGCCGCCGGTGTGCTGGCCGTCGCCCACTGGCCGTGGCTCTTCGCGATCAACGTGCCGATCGGCCTGATCGCGTTCGCCATCGCCATGCGCGCATTGCCCGACAGCGCCCGGTCGCCGCATCCGTTCGACTGGATCGGGGCCATCCTGAGCGCGTTGACGTTCGGCCTCATGATTTCCGGCATCGACGCCTTCGGGCATGGCCAAAGCGGCGCGATGATCGCGGCGGAACTCGGGCTCGCGGTGCTGATCGGCTTCGTGTTCGTGCGCCGCCAATTGTCCCAGCCGGTGCCGCTGCTGCCGGTCGACCTGCTGCGGATCCCCATCTTCGCGTTGTCGATCTGCACCTCGATCGCCTCGTTCGCGGCGCAGATGCTGGCTTTCGTCTGCCTGCCCTTTTTCCTGCAGGAAACGCTCGGCTTCGACCATGTGCAAACGGGCTTGCTGATGACCGCATGGCCGCTGACGATCGTCGTCGTCGCGCCACTGTCCGGGCGGCTTGTCGAGCACTACAAGCCCGGATTGCTCGGCGCGATCGGCCTGGCCGCCTTCGCTGCGGGCCTGACCGCCCTGGCCATGCTGCCCGCGCAGCCGGCGTCGTTCGACATCATCTGGCGCATGGCGCTGTGCGGCGCAGGCTTCGGCCTGTTTCAATCGCCCAACAACTACGCGATGCTGTCGTCAGCCCCGCGCCATCGCAGCGGTGGCGCAAGCGGCATGCTGGGCACCGCCCGGCTGACCGGCCAGACGACCGGCGCCGCGCTCGTCGCCCTGATCTTCGGCATAGCGCCCCATATGGACGGCACGCGCATCGCGCTGTTCGCCGCCGCCGCCTTCGCCGCCGTGGCCGCCATCGTGAGCAGCTTGCGGACGATGCCGAACACGGTCACCGAACCGCATGCAGACAGCGGCCATTGAACGCGTCACGGCGCCGACCGCCGCGCGTGCTACACTGCCGAGTTTTACGGCTCTTTCGGGCCCGCACGTGACATGAGTTTCTGCGCCATCGATTTCGGGACTTCGAATTCGGCCGTCGCCGTGCCAGGCGGTGCCAACTCGGGCGCCGCCATGCGCCTGGTCGAACTCGAAGCCGGCTACGGCACCTTGCCGACCGCCGTGTTCTTCAACGCTGACGAAGGCGGCAAGCCGTCGTTCGGCCGTAGTGCCATCACCCATTATGTCGACGGTTTCGACGGACGCCTGATGCGTTCGCTCAAAAGCCTGCTCGGCTCCTCGCTGATCGAATCGACGACCGATATCGGCAACGGTTCCGCGATGCGTTACATCGACGTCATCGGCACATTCCTGCGCCATCTGCGCCAGCATGCCCTGCGTGACACCGGCGGCGAATTGCGCCAGGTGGTGATGGGGCGTCCGGTGTTCTTCGTCGACGATGATCCGGGCGCCGACGCGGCCGCCCAGCGTTCGCTCGAACAGAGCGCGCGCGACGTCGGCTTCACCGATGTCCAGTTCCAGTTCGAGCCGATCGCGGCCGCCTTCGACTACGAATCGCGCCTCGACCATGAGCAGCAGGTCCTGGTCATCGATATCGGCGGAGGTACCTCCGACTTTTCGCTGGTGCGCGTGGGCCCGGCACGTGCGCAACGCCTCGAGCGCAAGGACGATGTCCTTGCCCACCACGGCGTCCACGTGGCAGGCACCGACTTCGACCGCCGCATCGAACTGGCGACGCTGTTGCGTGAGCTCGGCTACAAATCGCTCGGTCCGGACGGCAAGGAAGTGCCCAACCGGATCTATTTCGATCTGGCGACATGGCACCTGATCAACACGATCTACACGCCGAAGCGCGTGGCCGAACTGTCGTTGATGGGCCACCTGTATGCCGAACAGGGCTACCACCGCCGCCTGATGCGCACTGTCGAGGACCGTCTCGGCCACGCCCTCGTCGGGCTCGCGGAAGACGCCAAGATCGCGGTGGCCGACGGCGGCCAGACCCGCATCGACCTGTCGCTGATCGAACGGGCGCTTGACATCGCGTTTTCGGAAGAGGGGCTCAAAGCCGCGGTCGAAGACGAGATCGGCCGCATCGTCGATGCCGCACGGCATACGGCGTCGCTCGGCGGCTTGCGCCCCGAGCAGGTCGACGCGTTGTATTTCACCGGCGGCTCGACCGGCCTGCGCTGCCTGTCGGGCGCACTCGCGGCGGCATTCCCGAATGCCAAGCCGGTGTTCGGCGACCGTCTGGCCAGCGTCGCGCTTGGGCTCGGCATTCACGCCCGGCGCGTATTCGCGTAAACCGCCGCGCATCGACCGCTGCGCGGCGCGCAGACGTTACTGGAACGCGACTTCGTTGAAACTGCGCAGCTTGCGGCTGTGCAGGCGGTCGAGACCGTTGTCGCGCAACAGTTCCATGGCCTTGACGCCGATCTTCAGATGCTGATCGACGCGTTCGCGATAGAACCGGTCCGCCATGCCGGGCAGCTTCAATTCACCATGCAGCGGCTTGTCGGACACGCATAGCAATGTGCCGTAAGGCACGCGGAAGCGGAAGCCGTTGGCGGCGATCGTCGCACTTTCCATATCGAGCGCAATGGCGCGGCTCTGGCTCATACGCTGGACCGGCTCACGATGGTCGCGCAGCTCCCAGTTACGGTTGTCGACGGTCACCACGGTGCCGGTACGCATCACGCGCTTGAGTTCATAGTCGCCCAACTGCGTGACTTCGGCCACGGCACGCTCCAGCGCCACCTGCACTTCAGCCAGCGCCGGCACCGGCACCCACAGCGGCAAGTCCGCGTCGAGCACATGATCTTCGCGCACGTATCCGTGCGCAAGCACATAGTCGCCGAGTCGTTGCGAATTGCGCAGGCCGGCGCAATGGCCGAGCATGACCCACGCGTGCGGGCGCAGCACGGCAATGTGATCGGTAATGGTCTTCGCGTTCGACGGACCCACGCCGATGTTGACCATCGTGATGCCCGCGCCGTCCGCACGCACCAGGTGATACGCCGGCATCTGCGGCAGCCTCGGCGGCGGTGTGCCTTCGACGGCGCGCGAAGCCACGTTCGCATTCCAGTGCATCACGTTGCCCGGTTCGACAAATGCCGAATACTGGCTACGGTAGGCGCGTTCGTCCGGGTCATCGGTCGCGCTCATCAGCTCGCGCCCGAGTTCCACGAACTCGTCGATATAGAACTGATAGTTCGTGAACAGCACGTAATTCTGGAAATGCTCGGGCGACGTGGCTGTGTAATGACGCAAGCGGTGCAGCGAATAATCGACGCGTGGTCCGGTAAAAAGAGCCAGCGGATGAATCTCGTCAGTCCCTTCGGTATGCGTGCCGTTGACGATACTGTCGTCCATGCTCCTGAGATCGGGCACATCGAACACCGTGCGCATGGCGCGCAGGTGCGACTGGTCGAGATCGCCTTCGAGATAGACGCCTTCGTTGTACGCGAAATGCACCGGAATCGGCTCGTCGGACACACCGACTTCGAACGCTACATCGTGGTTGAGCGCCAGCCGGCGCAGTTGCTCGACGTAATAATTGGCGAACAGATCGGGCCGCGTCACGGTCGTCTGGTAGGTCCCGGGACCGGAAACGAAGCCGTATGACAGGCGTTTATCGAGTTGCGTGATGTCTTCGGTGGTAATGCGGATGAACGGATAGTGCGCGCTCACGCGGCGCGACACATCTTTCTCCCCCGAAAAACGCTCGAAGGCGGCGCGCAAATAGGCGGTGCTGGTCTCGTAAATCGTCTTCAGGTATTCAACCGCTTCGACCGGATCGGTAATCGACCGGGTAGCGTGGACCGGTTCTTTTTCGGACATGCACATACCTCGTTAATTGCCACATCGTTGGCGGCGGGTTCATCGCCTCATGGGCGATGTTTCGCTTCGTTTCGAGCAGTATGCGCTTATTCTGACACGACCGGCACGAACAGGGTTCGCGCCGGCCGCCTACTGCGTCAATCTTCCAGCCGCATTCCGACTTTCAGCGTGACTTGCCAGTGCGCCACCTTGCCATCCTCGATATGGCCGCGCGTCTCGATGATTTCGAACCAGTTCAGATGCCGCAGCGTCTCGGACGCCTTCTCGATTGCGCTCTTCACCGCGTCGTCGATAGACGTCGGCGACGAGCCCGTCAGTTCAATCTGCTTGTACACATGATTTGACATTACCGCCCTCCCGGAAATGGTGCGTTCGGAATGTTGCGCAGTACAACTCAGGCAGACGGGACGGAACGTGCAATGTTCCCGCCTTCGTCGATGCTAGGCGCACCGGCCGGTACGCGCAAGTCGGATCCGCCCGTAGCCTTCCTACACACGCGCCGGCGGATCCGTCGCGGCTTCGTCCAGCAGCCACGCGCGGAAGGCTTCGAGGGGCGCGCCGTGGCTCAATTCGGTCGGATAGACGAGGTAATACCCGCCCTCGGCCACGAGCGGCGCGTCGACCGGCACGATCAGGCCGAGCCGTTCCAGTTGCCCCGCCACGAGAAACCGGGGCACCAGCGATACGCCGAGACCGGCTGCCGCCGCGGAGATCAGCATGGTGTGCAGTTCGTAACGAATCCCCTGCATGGCGCGAGCGTCATCGACGCCGGCGGCGCCGAACCATTCCGCCCAGGCGCTCGGACGCGTCGTTGAATGCAGCAACGGGTAGTCGAGCAGGCCGGCGGGCTCGCGGATCGGCCCCTTCAGGAGCGACGGCGTGCAGATCGGCACGACCTCCTCGCCGAACAGATAGTCGGACGACGTGCCCGGCCACGTCGGCTTGCCATAATGGATGGCCGCTTCGAAGTGGCTGTCGTCGAACGGAAACACGCTGGTGCGCACCCCCATGTTGACGCCGATGTCGTCATGTTTGGCGTAGAAACGCGGCATGCGCGGAATCAGCCATTCCGACGCGAACGTCGGCAATACCGCCAACTCCAGTGAACCGCCCCCGCCCCCGTGCGCAATGATCGACAGCGTGTCGCGGTCGAGATTTTCCAGCGCGCGGCGTACCTGCGTGCCATACAGCTTGCCGGCACGCGTGAGGATGACGCGCTTTTTTTCACGTGCGAACAGCCGCACGCCGAGATTCTGCTCGAGCGCGTTGATTTGCCGCGACACCGCGCTCTCGGTCAACGATAGTTCGCGGGCCGCGCGCGTGAAGCTTTCATGACGGGCGGCGGCTTCGAAGGCGAGCAGCGCCCCCATGCTGGGGATCTTGAATCTACGCATAAACAGGCCTTAGTTCCCTAAACGCATCAAGTCCTGATTTTAACTCGCTTTACGGCGCGCGCCGACGGAGCCAATAATCGGCCCGGTTTCCCCTATTCCGCCCCGCACGCGCGGGGACTCGAAGACGTTTGAGCGCCATGCACAATCCCAATCTCCAGCAAATGCTGGTGCAGCATCTCGGTGAATCCCGCACCGCCAGTCTTTTCGCGACCCTGAACCTGCCGAGCCTGCTCAACGAATGGCACGAAGGTATCGTCACGCGCGCGGAACTCGCCCAGGCCATGAACATGGCGTTGTTCGCAGATCTCATCGATCGATCGCCCAATGGCCGCGTCTACACCGACGAGGTCGTCGCGAACGGCGGCGGCGTGTACTTCGATCATGGCGCGCTGCGCACCGTGCGCTGGGCCGACAACGGCGCGCTGCCGCCGGGCGAAGCGGCGTTCACGCGCATCCTGCGTCCGCTGGGCTTTATCGCGAACGGCCGCTATCCGCTCGACCGTCTCGGCATGACCGGCCGGGCCTACGCCCATCGCGACGCGCCGGACGAAATCGCCCAGTTCTTTGTCAGCGAACTTCATCCCGAGCGCTTCTCCGACGCGTTCCAGCGCGCCGTAAGCCGCGTGGTCGGCCAATCGCGCGATCCGCTGACGCCACGCGCGGCCATGCAGTTGTGGGAATTGGAACGCGATGGCGTGCTGCCGCTCGACGAAGCCTGCACCTTGCTGCCGGTGATCGTCGGCGCGTTCGCTCGCCAGCATGACACGCCGAACTTGGCCGATTACGAAACGATTCTGGCCGAGTCGGCCGAGATGGCGTGGATTGCCACCGAAGGCAACGCGTTCAACCACGCGACAGACCGCGTGGAAGACGTGTTCCAGCTGTCGGACGCCGAGCAAGCGAAAGGCCGCCCGATGAAGCCCGAGGTCGAACGCTCGCGTTCGGGGCGGGTATTCCAGACGGCGTATCGCGCCGATACGGTCACGCGCGAGTTCCGCCAGGCGGACGGCAGCATCATCACACGCGACGTCCCCGGTTCCTTCTACGAATTCATCACGCGCCGCCGCTACTTCGACCGCGATGCCGGGCGCTGGACGACCGATCTGCGCTTCGATGCGGGCAATGCCCAGGGCATTTTCAAGATGACGGCCAAGGTGGCCGCGCAGTAAGTGCAGCAAGCACACATGCGGGGAATTCGGGCGACACAGTAAGGCGCAAGGCGCGCGTTATCCGTGGCGACGTTGCGGCACGTTGTCGGCGGCCTCGGGCGGTCCGCCATGACGCAGCCAGTCGAGCGCGCCCTCCCCGGCCGTCTCGGCGCCCGGCACAGCGCGCCGGATGGACACGCCCACTGCAAGCACGTCGATCATCACGAGATGCAGGATCCGCGAAATCATCGACAGATGTGAATCGAGCGCCTCGACGTGATCGTTGGGCAAGACCAGCGTTGCCTTCTTCGCGAGCGGTGAATGACGCGCCGTCAACGCAATCACGCGCGCGCCTCGCGCGAGTGCAAGATCCACCGTCCGGTTCAAATCCGCTGACCGGCCCGATGCCGAGATTGCGACAACCACGTCGTCGGGCGTCAGCATGGCGGCAGAGGCGGACTGCAGGTAGGGATCGCCGTAGGCAATCGTCTGCATGCCGAATCGAAAGAATTTGTAGTGCGCGTCTTCGGCGATGAGCCCCGAATTGCCGAGGCCATAGAACTCAATGCGGCGGGCTTCGTCGAGCATCGTGACTGCAGCGTCCACCGTGTCGGCATCGAGGTGCTCTCGCACCTGCAGAATCGAAGACACCGTGTTGTCCAGCACCTTCGCGCTGAACTCGGCGGCGCCGTCGCCGAGATGCACCTGTCCGTGCCGCACCGGCAGCGTCCCCGTCAGCGCACTGGCGAGCTTGAGCTTGAAGTCCGACAGCCCCTGGCATCCCAACGAGCGGCAGAAGCGAATGACGGTCGGCTGGCTGACTCGCGCGTGTCGCGCAATCTCCGCCACCGGTTCCGCGAGCAACGCGCGCGGCTGCTTGAGCGCCAGCTCCGCGACCCGCTGCTCCGCCGGACTCAACGAATCGCGCAGGCGATGCAGCCGGTCGATCAGCGCGCCAGCGCCAACCGCGTGCGTGCCGAGTTGCTCCGCGAGAATCGCGGAGGTACCGAGGAAGGCCGGATATTCTGCCGTGATGACGAACGTCGGAATCTTGGCCAGATACCCTTCAAAGCGCCCCTTCGCCTCGAAGCGCTTTCGAAACGACGAGCGCTCGAACAAAGGGCCGAGTTTTGGCACGACGCCGCCGCCGATATACACCCCGCCGATCGCGCCGAGCGTGACCGCGACGTTGCCCGCGAGCGTGCCGAGAATGCCGCAGAAGCAGTCGACCGTCTCCGCGCAGAGGGCATCCTTGCCGCGCTTGGCCCGCGCCACGATCTCGGCGGTGTCAATGTCCTCGGCCGGCTCTCCGCTGCGTTCGGCCAGCGCCTGATAAATCAGCGTCATGCCCGGCCCCGCCGCGAGGCGCTCGAACGACACGTGCGGGAAGCGTTTCCAGGCATGGCGCAGAATGTCCGCCTCGCGCTCGTCGGCGGGCGCGAAGGTCGCATGGCCGCCTTCGCTGCCCAGCGCGATCCAGCGGTCGCCGGCCGGGATCAAGCCCGAAACGCCGACGCCAGTCCCGGGGCCGAGCAGGCCGAGTACGCCGTTGGGGCGGGCAGCGCCGCCGCCAACCTGGCGCAGCTGTTTGCTATTGAGGTACGGCAGCGCCATCGCCAGCGCCGTGAAGTCGTTGACGACCAGCAACGTCTCGAAGCGCAACGCGCGCCGCGTGGCCTCGATCGAGAAATGCCACGGCCGGTTCGTCATGCGGACTTCGTCGCCTTCGATCGGATTGGCGATCGCGATGGCGGCATGGCATACCGGCGGCAAGCCGGCGGCGGACGCGCTCGATTCCACCGACGCGAGGTAGGCGAGGATGACTTCGGCGACGCCAGCGTAATCGTCGCAGACGTAGTCGCGGATTTCCGTCAGTTCGCCCGGCGCAAGTTCCAGCGCGAACCGGGCATTCGTGCCGCCAATATCGGCCAACAGACGCGGACCGCCCGGATGGGGCGCGTTATTCCTCACTCCAGAAGACATCAAGCGTCACTCCTTCGCTATGGATCAGGCGCGAGATCGCGTTGTCCTGATCGGCCGACTGCGCGGCTTCGAATACGGCCCGCTTGGCAACCCCCTGAATCTGCAGAAAGCATCGGCCGGCCTCGCGCAGGCCGGCGAGCGACCAGCTCACGCGCAGGTATGGCGCCTGCGCCGGCTGCACGAGCACGAAACGGTCATCGGTCGTGTTCACATGGGGCCATTGCGGCGCGTCGGCGAACAGCGATGCCGTATGACCGTCCTCGCCCATGCCGAGCACGCATACGCTTGGCGCGCCGTGCGTCCATGTGTCATTGAGCATGCGCACGTGAACCTTGGGCTTGGCGGCCATGTCGACGAGCGGCAGCCAGCGCGCCGTCGCCGCCCCGGCGAGCAGGGTCTCGGCCACCAGGCGCGCATTGCTGTCGGCGTGATCGGGCGGCAGCCACCGGTCGTCGGCGAGCGTGATGTCGACCTGCTCCCACGCCAACGGCAACATGCCCAGCCGCGCCAGGAAGGCCCGCGGACTCGTGCCGCCCGACACGGCGAGCAAGGGGCGCGGCACCCGATCGAGGGCATCGTCGAGCGCGGCGGCGACAGCGTCGGCCAGCGCCGCCGATTGTTCCGAGCGGGTCGCGAACGGGCGCCAGATCACCATGATGTCCCCCTGTCGCGCAGCGCGGCAAGACAACGTTCCAAGGCGTGGCGAGTGCAATGGCGATGGCGCGTCGTGTTCAATTTTCCTCCTCGAGCCAGCACGTGCCGTGTTGCGCAAGCAGTGCGCTGGCGGCAGGCGGCCCCCACGTGCCGGCGGCGTAGCGTTTCGGTGGCTTGCCGCTGGTGGCCCAGTATTTCTGGATCGGTTCGACCCAGCGCCAGGCTTGCTCCTGTTCATCGCGCCGCACGAACAGCGCCAGACGGCCGTGAATCACGTCGAGCAGCAAACGCTCGTACGCGTCCATCCGGTCAGCGTGGAAGAACTGATCGAAGGCGAGATCCAGGTGAACCGTCTGCAGATGCATGCCCTCACCCGGTTGCTTGGCGAGGCAGTACAGGCGAATCGATTCGTTCGGCTGCAAACGGATGACGAGCCGGTTCGCCCCGCCGCGCGCGGATTGCGGGCCCAGCAACGGATATGGCACCGGCCGGAAATTGACGACGATCTCCGCGACACGCTCGGCGAGCCGCTTACCGGTGCGCAGGAAGAACGGCACGCCGGCCCAGCGCCAGTTGTCGATTTCAACCTTGAGCGCGACGAACGTTTCCGTTTCGCTGTTCGCATGCACACCGGGTTCATCGAGATAGCCGGGCACCGCAACGCCTTTGCTGGCGCCGGCGGCATATTGCCCGCGCACGACGTCGCGCCCGACCTGATCCTCATCCAGCTTGCGCAGCGAGCGCAGCACGCGCAGCTTCTCGTCGCGCACGGCGTCGGAGGTCATGGAGAAAGGCGGCTCCATGGCGACGATCGAGAGCAGTTGCAGCAAGTGGTTCTGCACCATGTCGCGCAACGCGCCGGTTTGATCGTAGAAGTCCCCGCGACCTTCCGCGCCCAGCTCCTCGGCGATGGTGATCTGGATGCTTTCGATCCATTCGCGGCGCCACAGCGGCTCGAACAGCGCATTGCCGAAACGCAACGCAAGCAGGTTCTGCACCGACTCTTTGCCCAGGTAGTGATCGATCCGGTAGATCTGCGCTTCCGTGAAGATTGCGCCGACCGCATCGTTGATCGCCATCGAAGACTTCAGGTCAGTGCCCAGCGGCTTCTCGAGCACGATGCGCGCGCCTTCATTGAGGTTTGCGTGGTGCAGGCCCTCGCAGATGGGCGCGAACAGCGATGGCCCCGTCGCCAGATAGAAGACGCGCGTGCCCTTGTATTGCTCGAGACGTTCGGCGAGCACGCCGTAGTCTTCCTTTCGGGAAAGATCGAGCGGCAGGTAATCGATCAGCGCGAGAAAGCGCTCCCAGGTGCCGGCGACCCAGATGCCTTCGTCCAGATGCGGGCGGACATGCTTCTCGGCCCAGTCGTGATACCCGGCGGCATCGAGCGGGCTGCGGGCGACGGCGAGAATGCGCCCCTCGTCGCCGAGTTTGCCCGTGTGAAAGGCGCGGTAAAGCGAAGGCAACACCTTGCGCAGCGACAGATCGCCGGTAGCGCCGAACAGTACAAAGGTATACGGTAAAGGCGTGTTCATGAAACCGTGTCACTCCGGATGGATGGCATGTTCGCGGCCGCCGGACGGCATCTTCGGCATGCGCGGCGAGCGCACCCGGCGACGGCTTTGACACTGCATTGTAGTTTAACTACACTGCAAATCAACAAAACTTGTGTTTTGACTACATCGAAAGCGGCGCGTCCGCCGCCAACCCTGCCTCTCAAGCCCCCTGTACAGCCATGACCGATTCCTACAAGCAAGCGGCGCTGCATCCGGTGGTACAGCGCGTCACAGAGCGATTGATCGAACGCAGCCGCAACTCGCGTGCGGCGTATTTGGCGGGGGTCGCCCGGGCCGGGCATAGCCGCCCCGGGCGCGACAAGCTCGGCTGCGCGAACCTTGCCCACGCGATGGCTGCCGCTCCGGCCGACGACCGGCTGAAGATCCGCTCGGAACGCGCGTGCAACATCGGCATCGTGACGGCCTACAACGACATGTTGTCGGCGCACCAGCCGTTCGACGAATTCCCCGACGTCATCAAGGCGGCGGCGCGCGCGCATGGTGCGAGCGCGCAGGTCGCGGGCGGCGTGCCAGCCATGTGCGATGGCGTCACGCAGGGTTACGCCGGCATGGAGTTGTCGCTATTCTCGCGCGACGTCATCGCGCTGGCCTCGGGCATTGCGCTATCGCATCAGATGTTCGATGCGGCGATGTTCCTCGGCGTGTGCGACAAGATCGTGCCGGGGTTGGTGATGGGCGCGCTCGCGTTCGGCCATCTGCCGGCGGTGTTCGCGCCCGCGGGTCCGATGCCGTCGGGTTTGCCGAACGACGAGAAGTCGCGCATTCGTCAGGAGTACGCAGCCGGGCGCGTGACGCGCGCTGCGTTGCTCGACTCTGAGTTGGCGGCGTATCACACTTCGGGCACTTGCACCTTCTACGGCACGGCGAACAGCAATCAGATGCTGATGGAATTCATGGGCCTGCATCTGCCGGGCGCATCGTTCATCAATCCGCACACGCCGCTGCGCCATGCGTTGACGCAGGCGGCGACGGCCCGCGCCGTGGCGCTCTCGAGGACCGACATCAACACGGCGAAGATCCTGGACGAGCGCGCGTTCGTCAATGGCGTGGTGGGCTTGCTTGCCACGGGCGGATCGACGAACCACACCCTGCACCTGGTGGCGATGGCGCATGCTGGCGGCATCCTGCTCGACTGGCAGGATATCGCCGAGTTGTCGGACGTGACGCCGTTGTTGGCGCGCGTGTATCCGAGCGGAAGCGCGGACGTCAACCAATTCCAGGCGGCCGGCGGGCTGAATTTCCTGATTCGAGAATTGCTCGATGCCGGCTTCCTGCATGACGATGTGACGACCGTCATGGGGCACGGCATGCGCGCATATACGCAGGAAGCGTTTCTTACCGAAGACGCGCTCGCGTGGCAGGACGCACCGCGGGAAAGTCTCGATGAGAGCATTGTGCGGCCAGCATCGCGCCCGTTCGCGCCGGAGGGTGGATTGCGCATCCTTCAAGGCAATCTGGGACGTGCGGTGATCAAGTCGTCCGCCGTGAAACCGGCGCATCAGAAGGTGCGCGCGCCGGCTCGCGTTTTCGCCGATCAGGAGGAAGCGCAGGCTGCGTTCAAGGCCGGCGAGCTGCATCGCGACGTCATCGTGGTGGTGCGCTTCCAGGGACCGAAGGCAAACGGCATGCCAGAGCTGCACAAGCTGATGCCGATGCTCGGGTTGCTGCAGGACGAAGGCTTTCACGTGGCGCTGGTGACGGACGGGCGGATGTCCGGTGCGTCTGGCAAGGTGCCGGCGGCGATTCATTTGTCGCCCGAAGCGATGACGGGCGGCATGTTGACGCGTGTGCGCGACGGCGATGTGATCTCGCTCGACTGTGAGGCGAATGTACTGCGTTGCGAGGTGGATGACGCAGAGTTTGCCGCGCGCCCGGCGGCGCAGGCGCCGGAGCGGCCGTTCGACCCTTGGCGCAATATGTTCGCGCTGTTTCGTAATAACGTCGGCGATGCGCCGCATGGCGCTTCGCCCTTGTATGACGACAGTGAATATCCGAAGCACGAAGACAGGTAAACATTCACTTTGAGGCGCGGGGATCAGTTCCCCCGAACCGTCCCCGCTAGCCGTGCTCCGAATTCGTGTGTTTCCCTACGGAGCACGGATGTCCAAGATGATACGGAAGTGATGCCCGTTTTGGGGGTCGTCTGTCGGTCTTTCGGAATATTCCCTCTGTTAATTCAGACCCTCTCTGTTCGCGCCCCTTTTTCTGCGTCGTATTCGACGACAAACCAACGAGCGGATATTTGCCACGCCTCCAATCGCCCCACCGACGATCATCCGGCCCGCCACTGCCCCACACCAGACGATGGCGCGGTCGTCATGAACGTTACCCACGCTTTCAACCATTCCGTCGCAGATTGGCTTGCCTCGAGGAGAATTTTCCCGTTTGGCCGGCAAGTTGCCACGTTTTTGCCAACTCCCGGCTAAAGTTCGGAATCGTCTGATGGCGGTCCCCGTCGCGTTTGCGGAGAATGTCTCCATCGCCGAATCATTGGCGATCGGGTGTCGAAACCCGCAAACCGTAGCGGACGGGCCGTCAATTGACGGCATGTTCGCGCACGCCTTCATTGGGCGGGCCTGGGCTGGAACACGCTTGCGTGTGCCGGTTCATACGGTCCCGGTTTTCGACTCCGGCCTTGTGCCCGCCCACCTCATTCTCGGATGAGGTGCGGGATGACAACCGCACTCGTTGGAGACCGTATGACGTATCAATCCCATTCCGAATTCACCTCGCAACTGTCGTTGGCCGAGCAGACTTCGCTTCTCGGTCTGCTGGGACAGCGCTTGAGCGATGACACGCAATCCCCAAGCGATCAAACTCGTGACATCTACGCTCAACTGAGCGCCGTGAGTAGCACCGTTCGCGAAACCGTCTCGAACGCGAGCGACGATCTTCTGCAGGTGAGCGATGCGATGGATGTACTGCTTGACTTGCTCGACAATGCCGCGAGCGTACCGGTATCGGGCGCAAAGCTCCATTGCCTGATCGCGCCGCTCAAGGGTCGGCTCGACGCTGTCACTCGCGAAATGTCGGCGCTGGTATGAAACGGGTGCCGTTCTGATAGCGCTCCGAAAGCGAAATACCGGTTACGCGAAGTGCCCGGAGCACAAGGCGGATCCTCGCGAGGGGGCCGCCTTGCTTCATATATATACGGGGATTCACTTTTAGTAGCTGCCTTCTAGGTCGGCAATGCGTACGAGCGACGTTCGGTGATAGCCGCAATCCTCTGGTCGCCGCCGCCCGCCCCCCGTTCGGCACCTCGGCTAGTTGCGTGTCGAGTTCCGCCCTCGTGGCGGGGTCCGGCTCCGCGCCCCGCGCCTTCTTGAGCGCTTCCGCCTCCTTCCCGCAGTTGACGACGAAGCCGCCACCTCGCGCTGGAACGCCTCCATGATCGCGACGCCGCCGTTGATCTCCTCCTGGTTAGAGATCTTGCCAATACAGAAAACCAGTCTAAAAATTAAACGTACCAAGTAACACGAGAAATTCGACTAGTACCTCCTCCGCCTCGTCTTTGTGCAGGTCGCACCATTGATCATCCCAATCGCGTGGCCTACCATCGGAGTCCCATGCCTCCAACGCCAGCGCGTTTACTATCTCCAGTTCGAACCATGCGTCCCGGTATTGGGCTGCAATTTTAGGATCGACGGATGACGGCATTTCATCACACCATGTTTCTGCGAACAGAACGAACTCAGCAAACGACAGTTGGCTCTTGAGTGCTTGCTGCGCCCGAAGTCTCATTTCATGTAGCCAAATGCCATTTCCCATAATTCAAAGTAATTGCGTTACTCTGCTTGTCCCTAACGATATAAATATTGCTTGTAGAATTGCAATGTATTGTCGCCCCCCTCAGCTCGGCTTTTCCACGCCGGTCGGGATGGTACTCTTTACGCCGGAACGTGTTATGCCTCGATCCTGCGTTCGATTCAACGCGTGACCAGCATAATCCGCCCCATCGATACTCGCTACAGAATTTCGCGGTGGCCGACAAGGCGGATTTTTCCGATTAAAAATGGGACGGTATTGCGCCCCCCTCAGTGCAATAACGCAATTCCCTCGGATGTGGAATTCGCCATACAGGGGCAAGGTCACATGCTCATACGTATTTAACAAGAATTGCCGATGGAAAATCGTCAATGCGCTTACAGTCCAACCATGATTCACCTTCTCTCAGCAAATGGAACCTAACCGTACAAACAACTCCGACTTCAGGGCCGTTATCGTAGTCCATTATCAGAGCTGCCTTCCCAAGCCTTTTGTCCCAGTGATTCGAGAATTCATTAACAAATGAAACAGCGTAGCCAAATACGTCGCTGTCACAATAGTCCTCGACGTGAAACTTGTTTATAGAAGCCTCATACCCGGAAAGGTCATGGAAACTTGAAACGATGAAGTCTTTTTCTGGGAGTACTCGACCATCAAAGAAGGCACAAAAGAACACGCACCCATCGACACTACAAAATCCAGCATCAATCAATTTTCGCAAATCACTTGACAACGAAACGGGAACACTTCCCATATCCGCCAAGTATCGCCTCATGCGCTGATTGGTGAAAATCATCTCCTTGCCCCCAGATATTCATACAACGCCTTGTCGATCGACCTCGAGAATACACTGTCTCCCAAGAGCTCCTGCACCTTCCTAGGGGCCAGTTCACCGGTCCTCTGATCGAAGAATTTTTTGCTGTTCGGATCATAGTAGTACTTACTCCCGGCGTTATCCTGATAGTGTATTTGTCCCGGCCTTAAGCCTGGGGAAGGATTTTCTACGTCAATCCGTTCTTTCCCTCGCCCTTTCCATAAGGTCTTGCTGGCAGTTTTCACACCGCCCAAACCGAGCATCTCTCCATTGAAAATCGTTGCATCCGGACGATCAGCGGATATCTTCGGCGCGTGAACATCCCGCTTCTTCGCCCCGGTGACCGCGACGGCGACTGCCGCCGCTGTTCGCGCCATTTCCGGCGTGACCCCGAATCTTTCCTGTAGCTGCTTGGCGAACTCCGGCTCGTTGACTGCTCCCACTGCATCGTTGTAGTGCAGCAGATAGATCCCGAGATCGTTCTTGATTTCGCTGGGTAGTTTTTCACCCACTGCCGCATCGAGTGCTCTGCGGAAGTCGCCTAGCTCAGCAAGGTAATTGCCGAACTCGCCCTGACACGCTTGCGGGTCGGCCGCACATGTCGCGATGACTTTTGCTTGATTATCCGCACTCAGCTGGCGGTATTTGTCACGCACTTGCGTGCACGTGTTTGTGCGCTCGCAGCCCTTGGCTTCCTGGATCAGCGACTTGAATTCGCCAAGGTTCAGCGCGTTGTTTTCTGTTTCTATTTTTGCGCCCGTGCTTGCCGTGGCAACGTCTGTGCCGGTCGCGCCGGCGATCCCAGCAACGATCGACGTCACCAGATTCGTGCGCGCGTGCTTTTCCTCCTGACTCAGGTCTTCACCCGATTTCCCGCCCGCCTTGTCCAGCAGGTTGTTCAGCACCACGCTCGCCGAGCCGCCCAACGCACCCGCGCCGCAGTCACCGCCCGACGCTGCTGCTCCCGCGCATCCCACGATGCCCTGCAAGGCCGCCCGCGCCGTCTCGCTCTTCAGCCCGTCGGCAATCGCCTTGACCTTTTCGACGCCCAGGCTCTGGATGTAGTTGATCGTCGCTTTGGTGACCAGATCGCCCATACCGCCCGTCACGTTGCCGCCTGCCGCTGCCGTGATCGCCGTGACGACTCGACCGTAGTCGCCGCCCGGAGCCCACTTGCGCGCTTCTTGCAGTTCCTGATCGAGCGCGGCGCGTCTTGCCGGGTCGGTCTCCTGGTCGCGCGCTTTTTCCAGCGCATCGGCCTCCTGCGCCCGGTTGGTCACGAACACGCCCACTTCGCGCTGCAGCGCCTCCACGATCTCGAAGCCGGCGCGGATCTCCTGCTCGTTAAAGATCTTGCCCAGTGCGTTGCTGCCGTCGCGCTCCGACGACACCTCGCGGTTCGTCGCGGCGATGGTCTGCCGCGCCGTCTTGCCGGTGATGGCCTGCTGCTTCTCGGCGTCGGTGATCTCGATCACCCCGGCACTGATACCGCTTTTGGTCGTGCTGGTGGCGCTCCCCGCCGCTGCCACGATCATCGGCGGGGTCACGGACACCCCACCCGACGCGCCGCCTGAAGCCGGCGCCTCGTGCCCGGGCACCACCCCCGCGCCGGTCGTGGCGTGCCCGGCCTGATCGGTGCCGACCTTGGCGTCGCTGCCGCCCGAATTGAAGCCGCCGCCGATGCTCACGCCCAACGCGTCATACTCGGCCCGGTTCTCGAGGTCGCGCTGCGTCAGGGTACCCGTCTTCAAGCGATTCCGGCCTGCCTCGGCCGCTTGATCGGTCGAGGCGATCACCGCGCCCACCAGATCGGTGTTGCCCGCCACAACCACGTCGAAGCCGCCGTCGCCGGCCTGGATGCCAGACTGCTGCTGCACGCTCGCGTAGTCGCTCCTGATCTGCTGGTGACTCACGTTGATCGCACCGGACACCGTGCCTAACCCGACGGTCGCGCTGCCGCCAAGCGACTGGTCGCGGCTGTGGTAGTTGTCGTGGTCCTGCAGGCTCTCGAGCTTCAGGTCGCCGCCGACCTTCGCCGCAACCGACTCGCCACGCACCTGCGCGCCGCGCAGCGTGGTGTCGCCGCCGGATTGCATCGACACCGTGCCGCCCGCCGTCACATGCGTGGTGGTCCACGTCTGCGCGTCACCCTCGGCCTTGCCGCGCGAGCCGCTCGCGCTGGCGGTGATGCCCACCGACGTTTTCTTGCCGAAGCTCGCGCCCACCCCGATGCCGCCGCTTGCGCCGCTGCTGTTGCGGCGCGTGCTTGAGGTGTTCTCTGCGGCCTCCAGCGCGATGTCACCATCGGCCGCAAGCGTCACGTCGCCGCCGGCCGTCACGTCGCTGCCGCGCACCGTCACGCTCGACCGATCGCCAGATGGGTCACCCCCGCGGTCACCCTCACGGTCACCACCGCCGGTCGCCCGGATCGAGATGTCGCCGCCGGCTGCCACCGTCGAGCCGCTCGCATTTGACGCGCTGCGCGTCTCGCGGCTGGTCTGCTTGGAGGCGCCCACCGTGACCGACACGCTCACGCCGCCGAGCGCATCCGGATCCTTCCGGAGCGCGTCGTAGGCGTTCTTGCCGGCCAAGCCCACCGTGGCCCCCGCCAGCGCCTTCATGCGGGCGTCGCCCGCCTGGCTCGTGGCACGGGCCGTTTGGGTGGTGGTCTGCGCCGCCGCGACCAGCGGGTTCGTCACCGTCACGGTCACGCCCGACTGGCGGAACTCATGCTCGCGCTGCAGCGACGACGTGTCGCGTGCCTCCACGATCTCGACCTGCTGGCCGGCGATGGCGACGTTGCCCTCGCGCGCGATCACGTCGCTGCCCGCCTGGCGATAGCGCCCGCCGGCTTCGAGCGTGACGTCGCCCTTGACCGCCCCCACGGTCGCGCGCGCCGACGCTTCGAGCTGCTCGGCGGCCTGGTCGCGCACGTTGCGGCTGCCCACGGTCACGCTGAACCCGCCACCGCCGCCCATCACCCCGCGCGTGCGTTCCTCGCGTGCGTCCTGATACGCGCTGGTTTGCCGGGCGGCCTCGATAGTGATGTCGCGCCCGGCCTGGATCGCGGTGCCATCGGTCGATACGGCCTGGCTGCCGACGATGGCCACATCCCGGCCGGCCTCGAGCGACACGCGCTGCCCCGACACCAGCGCGCCCTGCGTGGTTGTCTCGGTGGCGATGCTGCGCCGGGCAATCGTGCTCTTCGACAGCCAGCCGCTGGTCGCCTCGATCCGCTCCGCCTGGTCGGCGTGACGCGCCTGCGCGCTGGCCTCCAGCCGCACGTCGCCACCGGCGCTCACGCGAATCCCGCCCGCCTCGCTGCTCGCGGCCCCGCCGCGCATCGTCACGTCGCCGCCCGCGCGCACGCTCAGGTCGCCCGCCGTTTCAATCGACGTGCCGACCTCGTCACGCGAGGCGGTCTCGCGCCAGTTCTGCGCGTCCCACACGATGCGCTGAGCGGCGCCGACCTCCACCGTCCCCAGCGACACATTGCGCCCCGCCTTGAGCGCGGTCGTCCCCGCGTTCGACGCATTGCCAATGTCGGCCGCCGTCAGGTTGACGTCCCGGCCGCCCTTGACGACCAGCTTGCCGTCGTGATTCCCGTCCTGCCTCCCGTCGTGATTCCCGTCTTGTTTGCCGTCCTGCTTGCCGGTCACGTAAAGCCCGGCGATGCGGCCGAGGTTGCGCCCGCTGCCTTGCGCGCCTGCGCCCGCTTGCACGCTGCTTACAACGTTGACGTCGCGCCCCGCTGAGATGCCCAGCGACGTTTGCGCCTCGAGCACGCCGCCCAGATTGTCGACATCCTGTCTTGCCTGCACCTCGACGGCATCGCCGCGGATCCTGCCACCCAGGTTGCGCAAGTTCTCCACCGTGATCGACACGACCTCGCGCCCGGCGATGGTGCCGTGGTTGAGCACGTCGCCGGCGCTCTTCAGGTCGACGGCAGCGCCCCCCAGCACGGCGCCCGAGCCGTCAATGTCGCCCGGCTTGACCCGCACATACAGCTGCGGCACCAGCACCCGCGCGGCACTGCCATCCGGCAGCGTCACCTCGCGCTCCACCAGCCACACCATGTCGCTCGTGAGCTGCGCCATCTGCTCGGCCGTCAACGCGACGCCCGGGCGCAACTTGAACTGCTGCGCGAAGGTCGCGCCGTTCTCCAGCAACGCCCGGTACTGCGCCTCATCGCTATCAAACCCCGGCATGCGGCGCTCGCCGGTGAGCCGCAGCACCTGTTCGCGCAGCAGGTGCTGCTCGTAGAAGCCATCGCCGATGCGCTGATGGAATTGCCCCGGGTCCATGCGCAGGCGCTCGAACATGAAGTCCGACGACAGCCATTGCCGTTGATCCGTGAATCTCGGGTCGGTCTCCACCAGGTAGCGGGCAGACGTGTCCGGAAGAATGCGAAACAGGCTGTTGTCGGGCAGGCTCACCGGCGCGTAGGCGCTGCGCACGATGCGCGCGACGTGGTCCGGAGCCGACGCATCCCGCACCGGCACTTCGATGATGACGCGGGCGTCGGGCCCATCGGGCCCATCGGGCCGTTCCCGGCGCCTCACCTCCGGATCGCCCGCCTGCCCCGGCTGCTCGGTCAGATCCGAGGCGTCGTGCCGGCCGATCGCCTGCCGCGAATACTCAGGGCTTGCATTGCCGCTCACGACGCCCGGACGCAGCTTCACCGACTGGAGCCGCGGCGCCGGTTGATACGCCGCCTGCGCCGCATGCTGCTCGTCGGAGCCTCGCCGGCGATTGCGCCAGTAGCGGGTCGCCACCCCGGAATCGGTCTCGACCTGCTCGCCTGCCACTTCGATGTTTTGCACTTCGCCCGCTGCGATTGACAGCGGCCCGCCGGCCACGATGCGGCTCTTGTCGTTGGTAACGAGCTCGGCCTCGATCGTCATCGCGCCGCCCGAGCTCATCTTGCCGGGATCACTGCTGACCACGACCGGCGTGGTGACCACGCGCGTGTACTCGTAGCGCACGTAGGCGTCGTTGTTCAAGCGGCCGGGGTCGTCGGGCACGGGGGGCGGGCGGTCTTCGGTGAGCATGACGGGCACTTCATGCGTCTCGAAGCGCACTTCATCCTCGCGATACCGCCGCGTGCCCCGGTTGGTGTACTCGTACTCGACGATGCGCTTGGGCGCACCGGCCTGCATCTCGGTGCGAAAGTGGTCGTCGATGTTCTCGACGCGGTTGGCCGATACGCGCAGTGCGCGCGTCGCCTCGATCGACGCGCTGCGATTCTCGATATGACGCGCGCGTCCCACCGCGCGACGCTCGGCATCCAGTTGCCCGCCGATGACGATATCGCCGAGGCTGAACAGCGCCGCATGTTCGCGGTTCAGCAGATGGCCGACACCCACGTCGAGCCGTTCACGCGCGGCGATCACGGCCGCGCGGCCGTCCTCGGCGTCGTTATGCAACACCGCCGCCGCGATGCCGAGTTGGTCGCCGTAGATCCTTCCGCTGCCGAGGTTGCGCAGCGTGGGCGCGGCAAGGTAGGTGAGCCGTGCGTCGATCAAGCCCCGGTTGACGATGTCAGAGGTCGCCTCGAGATGTGTCTCGTCCCCGCTCAGGACACCGTCGGCCCGATTGTCGATCCGCGCGGCCTGCACGCGCAGGCGCTTGGCGGCCTCCACGCGTTGGGAATTCGTGAAGGTCCCCAACGTCTCAAGGCTCAAGTTACCGTGCGCGCGCAATCGGCCGCCGGGCGCGAAATCGCCGACGAGCGCGAGCGTCAGATCGCCGCGCGACAGCACATCCCCGCCCCCGATCAGGGCCGCGGCGTACAGGCCCAGCCGCTCGCCCGCCAGCAACGTGCCGCCCGCGTTGACGAGATTCAGTGTGCCCGCTGCGCCCTGCTGCCAGGCGGAAGTCGCCATCCGGCTTGCCGAGACTTCCGGCAGGCCCCGGATGACCAGCGCGCGTCCCGACGTGATGGTCCCGCCGGTGTTGTCGAGTTGCGCCGCGGCGGTCAACGACAGGACATCGTTGGCGACCATCGCGCCGTCGCGATTGTGGATGTGCGCAGCGGTGAGCGACAGCGAATTCGCTTCGATGCCGCCCGCCTGCCGGGTGTCGCCGTTGTCGATGGTGTCGGCCGCGATCGACAAGGTGCCGCCACTGCGCAGCAAACCACGACGATTGTCGAGCCGCCCGCCGAGACGCATGTCGATCGGCCCCAGCGCCTGCACCTCGCCGCCCGCGTTGCGCCAATCGCGTGCGGTCAGCGTCATCGCGCCCTCGCTGGTGATACGGCCGCCCAGCGTGTTCGATACGTGCGCCGACGACAGTGACAAGGCCCCGCCGGATGCGAGCACACCGGCATCGTTGAGCACCGCGCCCACGACACCGACAGCCAGGCCGCCCGCCGCCGAGCCCAATTTGCCGCCGCGATTGTCCAACGCACCGGCGGCGAGCGTCACGCCATCGCGGGCAACCATTTCTCCGTCGCGATTATCCAGCGTGTCGTCTGCATGAACGTCGAGCGTACCGCCCGTGCCGAGGTGGCCGCCCCGATTGTCCAGCCTGCCGCGCACGCGCATGCGCGTCGCGGTTTGGCCCGTTTGCCGGACGTTTGCGCCGCGCTGCGACCAATCATCCGCATCGATGCCGAGTCCCCGCGCCACGATGCGTGCGCCATCGATCACCGCGCGGCCAACCGAGAACTGCAGGAAGCCGTTGCTGGCGATGCCCCCGCCAATGCCGTCGAGCTGCGGCGTCGCGAGCACGAAGGTGCCGCGCCCGGCGTGCTGGATCTGGCCGTCGTCGTTGCGCAGCCGCCCGGCCGCAAGCCGCAGTGCGCGGGCGTTGCTCGCGAGCGTGCCGCGGCGGTTATCGAACGTGCCGTCGATGACGAAGCGGGAATCGTCCTCGCCCGTCTGGCGGATGTCGCCGCCGACGTTGGACCAGTCATGCGCATCGACCAGAACGCGTGACGCGGAAATCGTGGCGCTGTCGGTCAGCAGATGGGCTGGCGTGCCCAGGTGCAAGGTCGCCTGCGCGTGCAGGGAAGCGTTCCTGGCCAAGAGGTCACCCGCGCGGGCACGCACGTCGATCTCGTGCGCCTGCATCTGGGCGCCGTCCAGGTCGACGCGCGCGCCGGACATCACGATGGACTGCCCTGCCAGCGACTTGCCGCTGACCTGCAAGGCGCCCTCCGACACGACGGAGAGGCGCCCCACATGTCCTGTCATGCCCTCGGCGTCAACACCGGCCGCCAGGGTGCCGCTGGCCGATTGACGCACCGCGCCCGCTTGCCAGGACGCATTGCCGCCGGCAGCGGCGGTGCCGTGGTTGACCCATTGCCCGGCGATGGCCGCCGTCAGGTTGCGTCTGGCGTAGAGCGTTCCGGCATTGGCGAGCGAGGCGGCCTGCAACTGCACGTCGGCATCCGAGACCAGTTTGCCCTGATTGCTCACCCAACCGTCGGCGGAAAGCGTGAGGCCGTGCTCACCGGCGCCGATTTCGCCATGGTTGCGCACGCCGACGCCCGCCTCGGTCGCAAGCAGATAGATCTTGCCCGCGTACATGCCGCCCAGTTGCGCCACGTCGATGGCAAACGCCGGCGCCTGCCCCGCTGGCGGGGCGTCACTGGCGCGCGCGGCAAGCGTTCGATCGAAGTCTCCTGCGCCGGTGACCACGCGCATATCCTTGGCCCACACCTTGCCCGCCACGCGTGCCGCACGCGCCAGGATCCCGGTGTAGTCGACGTCGCGCGTGTTCATGCCGCGCGCCCCGATCGCCACGGCGCCGTCGCCGATGTGAAAGCCGGCGACCTCGCCCCCGGACATCTGCGGCGCGCCGGCGGCGAACGTGGCGCGGTGCGCGTTGATCACGCCGCAACCGTCGCAGACGATGCCGGCCGGGTTGGCCACGATCAGCTCCGCCCGGTCACCCGCGATCTCCAGGAATCCGCCCAGCTGGCTGGGCCCGCCCGCCACCACTTCGTTCAACACCACGCGGGCCGAGCCGCCCGCCAACGCAGGATTGCCGTTGACCCAGCCGCCCAGCGCCGTTTGTGTTGCCTCGCGGGCGTTGTTGAGGATCGCGCCACGGCCGTCCACATCGAACTGCACATACCGGTTATGCGACACGCCCGCGCCGTTCGGCGTCTGGATATCGACCTGAATGACGCCATTGGCGCTGTGCGTCACGATCGGATGTTGACTGCCCGCCGCGTTGGGATCCGCCACGATCTGCGCATGGACAGGCACGCCCCACAACGCGCCCCAGCCGATGGCGGCGATTGCCGCCCATCCGATGCGCCGCGCCCGGGGCCGCCATGCCATGCCCGACGGCGGCGTGCTTGCCGTGCCTGATACAGCGCCGGTTCGCGCAGCACATTTGACGTTTTCGGCGACGGCCATTAACTGCCCGCGCCGGCGATTGAAGACGATACGAAAGCGTTTGGCGTTCATCGAAAACACCTCGGTAAGCGGATGATGGGAAGTACGGCGTCGTGTCGAGCGGGAAAACCTGCGGTCATGACGACCACCCGACGTTGAATCCGGCGACCGTACTGGCGGCCCTGAACCCCGGCGGCTGATGCAGCGGTCGACCAGTGAAGACATCCCAGTGAAAGCCGCGATACGCGCCGCGCAATCCGATCACCGCGCCGGCGATCGACGTACCCGGCAACGCGCGGGTGGACCGGCCAGCGACTTGGCCGTAGTCGATCCCGGCATAGAGTTCCTGTCCCGTGCGGCCGAGTTGAATACCCATGTCGTTGCGCAGGAACCAGCCGCGCTCGCCCAATAGCGTTTGCTCACCGTCGAACCCGCGCACGGTGTACCGGCCGCCGATCGAGAATCGGTCCTGTGAGATGAGCGGCGTCCGATTCCATTGGCCGCGCCAAGCCGCGAGATAGCGCATGCGCGCACCGCCCACGGCGAACGGAATATGGAGTTGTGCGTCGCCAAGCACGATTGACGGGCGGGCGGTGCCGCCGCCAAACGCCGCTTCCGGGGCTGGCAACGCACCGAACGCGCCTGTGCCGCGCCGATAGGCGAGCGACATTGCAACGGTCGCGCCGGCGATGAACTCCCGATGCACAAGACCGGCTTCCCACCCGGCCATCCGCCGCCGCTGCATCAGAAGCTCCCGATTCGCGAAGTAGTTCTTCGATGCGCGCGTCCAGCCTGCGACGTACACGCCCAACCGGCGCACGGCGTCGCGATACAACACGCGTGAGAGACGAAGTTCGGCATTCTGACTGTCGCCCGCATAGCGAATCGGCGGGCCGTAGCGCATGGGCACCGATTGGTGATACGTGTACCCGCCAATCGTCGCGCCCAGGCGCCAATAACCGAATGGCAGCGAATAGTGGAAGGTATGGCTGCGCGCCCCTTTGTCGCCACGCTCGCCGCCGCCAAGGTCATGGCCCAGGTTGACGTAGAACAGATCGTTCAGCGTGAACCCGTTGTCATGGGCGAACGTGACATAGCCCTGGTACTTGCCCGTGTACCGGCTGCCGGCGTCATTCACGCCGACATTGAGACGAACCGGCAGGCCTTGCCGCCACCGGATCACCAGATCGCTTTCGCCCGGCGCCGCGTGAGCGCCGTCGGGGGACGCAATGGCAATGTCGACGTCGACCTTCGGCACTTGCCGGAAGTTTTCCAGCCCCTGCTCCAGGTCCCGCAAATTGAGGACGTCGCCGCGACGTACGGGCAAGGCATTCCACGCCCCCGCACGTGCCGACGTGCCCTCCTCAAACCGGATGTCGCCGACACGTCCAGGCACAAGCGTCAGCGTCAACGTGCCTCCGGCAAGCGATTGCCGTGCGACCAGCACCCGCGTCGTGACATAGCCTCGCGCCACGATGGCGTTCTGCGTACGACGAACGACCGCTTCGATGCCCTCGGCGCCAACGCAGCGGCCAGTGACGAGGTCGTCGGCCGGATTCGCAGCACCCAACGCCCACTGAAATTCACTGGCGCCTTCTCCGGCAAGCGCCAGTGTGCGAATGGGAAAGCAAGGCACTTCGTTCACCGGCAGTCGTGTCCGGTCCTCCAACGGTGTCGCCTCATGAACGCCCGGCACGGCCTCCCATTGCGCACGCAACGCGCGTTGTGCCTCGCGATTGCGAACACTTTCCCGGGCGGCAGCGTCGGGTGAAAACGCCGCTTGCGCGGCTGCCGGCGAGGGCCGTAGCACAACGACTGCAAAGTAAAACGTAAAGAAAGCGCCGACGGTACGGCATACGGCGTTGAAGGCAAACGACATCATGAACGGGCAACTTGCAGCGCGAGCGTCAACGCGCAGGCGCGATGCAGTGCCCCTGCGTCAGGTCAAAACCTGACGAAGCGGGGCGACCATACGCTGCCGGCGGCGAAGTGGCTCTGGTCGGGGGATTGGGACGGCGCTGGAAAGACGCAACGAGACGGGCACGTCGCATGAACGGTCGTCAACACACGGGCGCCAATGCTACGCAATGTTAGCCCGCAGGGGAACACGGAAAATTCCGAAAATCGCTCAAAGCACGTCGCCAACTGCCGAGTGCGCCGGGCGCAGCAGCGCGTGCGACCGGAAGCTCCGGCCGCACGATTTCATGTTGAATTGCGAGGGAATGATTGCGCGCCCGCTTGCAGCAACCGCACTCGGTGGATTGCCGAGCGCGGCGCGCAAGAACGCGATGGCGGCTTACTGCCAGCCGAAGCGGCGTGTGAAGGCCGTCTTGACCATTTGCGTGAGCACGGCATAGCCGAGCAGCAGCGCTGCCAGCATGGGGAAATACGCCAACGGCAACGCTTCCATGCGGAAGTATTCGGCGAGCGGCGTCATCGGCAGCGCGATGCCGATCAGCATCACCATGCCGGTCATCACCAGCAACGGCCAACCGGCAATGCTCTGCACGAACGGAATGCGGCGCGTGCGGATCAGGTGCACGATCAGCGTTTGCGACAGCAGTCCTTCGACAAACCAGCCCGACTGGAACAAAGTCTGATGTTCCGCCGCGTTCGCGCCGAACAGATGCCACATGCCAAGGAAGGTCAACACGTCGAAGATCGAACTGACCGGCCCGAAGCAGATCATGAAGCGGCTCAGGTCGGCCGGGTTCCAGCGCTGCGGTGCCGCGAGCTGTTCGTCGTCGACGTTATCGAACGGGATCGTCGTCTGCGACAGATCGTACAGCAGGTTCTGCGTGAGCAATTGCAGCGGCAACATGGGCAGGAACGGCAGGAATGCGCTCGCGATCAGCACCGAGAAGACATTGCCGAAGTTCGAGCTGGCCGTCATCTTGATGTACTTGAGCATGTTCGCAAACGTGCGGCGGCCTTCGATCACGCCCTGCTCCAGCACCATCAGGCTCTTCTCGAGCAGGATCAGGTCGGCCGCTTCCTTGGCGATATCGACGGCCGTGTCGACCGAGATGCCGATATCGGCCGCGCGCAGCGCCGGCGCATCATTGATGCCGTCGCCCATGAAACCGACGACGTGTCCGTTCGCACGCAACACGCGCACGATCCGCTCCTTGTGAGCGGGCGTGAGCTTCGCGAACACGTTGGCGCGCGCCACGCACGTGGCCAGTTCCGCGTCGGTCATCTTCTCGACTTCGTCGCCGCGAACGCACCCCGACACCTTCAACCCGACTTCGCGGCACACTTTCGTCGTGACGAGATCGTTGTCGCCGGTCAGCACCTTGACCGTGACGCCAGCCGCAGCAAGCGCCTTCAACGCCGGCGCCGTCGATTCCTTGGGCGGGTCCAGGAAGGCGATGTACCCGACGAGCACCAATTCGCGCTCATCCGCCACGCTGTATGCCTCCTGCACCGGCGGCAGATGACGCGTTGCCACGGCCACCACGCGCAGCCCTTCCGCATTGAGGTCGCCCGTGACGCGGCGCAGTTGCGTGAGCAATTCGGGCGTCAGCGGTTCAACCTGCGCGCCATGCTGCACGCGATCGCACACGGCAAGCACTTCCTCGACAGCACCCTTGCAAATCAGTTCATGGTGCTCACCATTTTCGCTCACCACCACCGACATGCGGCGGCGTTGGAAATCGAACGGAATCTCATCGATCTTGCGATACCGGTTCACGACGTCGAGCCGCTGATGCAATTCGCCATGATTGAGCACGGCCACATCGAGCAGGTTCTTCAGGCCGGTCTGGTAGAAGCTGTTCAGGTAAGCGTACTCAAGGACATCTTCCGACAGTTGCCCCCACACATTGGTGTGACGTTCGAGACAGATCTTGTCCTGCGTCAGCGTGCCGGTCTTGTCCGTGCAAAGCACGTCCATCGCGCCGAAGTTCTGGATCGCGTCGAGCCGCTTCACGATCACCTTCTTCTTCGAGAGCATCACCGCGCCCTTGGCGAGCGTGGCCGTCACGATCATGGGCAGCATTTCCGGCGTGAGGCCGACGGCCACCGACAGCGCGAACAGCGCCGCCTCGAGCCAGTCGTGTTTGGTCACGCCATTGATGACGAGCACCAGCGGCGACATGACAAGCATGAAGCGGATCAACACCCAGCTCACGCGGTTCACGCCTTGCTGGAACGATGTCAGCGTGCGTTCCTGCGCAGTCACGCGTTGCGCGAGTGAGCCGAAGAACGTCCGCGCGCCGGTGCTCACGACGACCGCGCAGGCCGAGCCGCTGACGACGTTCGTCCCCATGAATGCGAGGTTGTCGTACTCAAGCGGATTGGTGCCGGCGGCATCGCTCGCATGCGAGAATTTCTCGACCGGCAATGCCTCGCCCGTCAGCGCCGACTGGCTTACGAACAAGTCCTTCGCGGCGAGCACGCGGACGTCGGCCGGAATCATGTCGCCGGCGGCCAGCAGCACGATATCGCCGGGCACAAGCTCGCTCAGCGGGATCTCGCGGCCCAGGCGCCCGCCGCGGACCATCGCGGCCGGATCGGCGCCGTCGAGGACGTCGCGGCGCAATACCGTGGCGGTGGTGCTGACCATCGCCTTCAACTGCTCGGCGGCCTTGTTGGAACGGGCTTCCTGAACGAAGCGCAACACCGTGGAAATGATCACCATCGTAGCGATGATGATCGTTCCCTCGGTGTCGTCAGTAGCGAACGAGACTGTCGCCAGTACCGTCAACAGCAGGTTGAACGGATTTCGGTAGCATTGAAACAAGTGCTGCCACCAGGGCAGCGGCTTCTCGTGCTCGACTTCGTTGGGCCCGACGTGCGCACGAACGGTCGCGGCCTCGTCATCGGACAGCCCGTCGCGGCGCGATTGCAGCCGGACAAGCAGATCGGGCGCGGCGGTACGCGCCGCGTCGAGCAAACCTGGTGGTGCCTCGTGGCCGTGTGCGGGGACGTCGAGGGTATCGAGGCCGTCCGGAATGGGATCGCGCTTGAAGTAGCGCAGGCCGAGCCGGGCGCCGAGTACGGCGATGACGCGCTCGCTGAGAGTCAGGGCTTGTTGCATGATGAAATTCCTTCGAAACGGAACACGGCGGCTCTCCCTGCCACGCGGCGCCGGTCGCGACGCGCGCGGATGCGGACGATGACGACGAATCGCGTCATGGCGCAAGCGCACACGTCGGGACAGCCCGAACGGCAAGACAAGAACTTCTAAGGGAGCGTGCTACGTGAGACGAGACCTGAACAGCCTCGCCGGCGCGCGCTAACCCGGCAAATGCGAGTTAGCGGCTGGGAAATTCCCGGGACTAACTCGCGGTAATGGCGTCGGCGGATGCCGACCGACTACTACCTGAACAACTGTCCACGAGGACCTCCTGAGTACTATGACGGCGCGATTCTACCCTTGGCCGTCCTGAAAGAAAAGGCACGATTCCTGCTGTTACAAAAAAATCACGGTATTTCCCCTACCCGGGCGGCACCCGATGCAGGACAATTGCCGGTTCGCGTCACATGACTGACACACTTTCGTCACAATTTTCTGCTCGCGGAATGGAAAACCTGAATCGCGCCCTGTTTCTCTGGATCAACGCTTCGTCCTCGGCCAGCCCGGGTGAAATCGCCGTCGCCGTGTTCTGCGCGAAATACCTGATCGCACTGGTACCCCTCGGCCTCATCGCGCTATGGTTCGCCGGCGGCCGCGATCGTGAAAGTGCGGTGCATGGCCTGATCGGGCTGGCGCTGGCCCTCGCGATCAGCGGCTTGACCGGCTTGCTCTGGCCGGAACCGCGCCCGTTCGTGGCCGGCCTCGGCACGCAATGGCTTGCGCACGCACCGACGCCCGCGTTCCCCAGCAATCACGGCACGATCATGTTCACCGCCGCCTTCGTGCTGATGAACACCATCGCCCGTTCGCCACGGCTGCTTGGCCGGCTGCTGTTGCTGTGCGCGTTCCCGGTCGCCTGGGCGCGCATCTATCTCGGGGTGCATTGGCCGGTCGACATGGCGGGCGGCTTCGCCGTCGCGCTTGTCGTGGCGCTGATCATGCGCATGACGGCCGCGCGGGAAACGAGCCGTGTGGCCTGCGCCATATTGGAAGGGATCTATCGTGGCGTAATGGCCTGGCCGATCTCGCGCGGCTGGCTGCGCCGTTGAGGGGCCTGCCGGCCGCCGGTGGCATTCCGCGGTGATATTCGCCCGCCGCTTCCGGCTGATCGTCGACGGCGAGCAGTTCCAGCGATATCTGATGGCCGCCCGGGCGCCGCTTCCGCTAAAATCGTTCCGTCAGGGCCCGCCAGGCCCCAGGCCGGCAGACGCCGGCCGCCGCCCACGGGACTCCCGGGCGAGTGCCCTTTGGCGCGCGCCGCGGCGCTCACCGCACTTCAGGAACGTCATGTCTACAAATCAGCAGTTGTTCGACCGTGCCCAGCAAACCATTCCCGGCGGCGTGAATTCGCCGGTGCGCGCCTTCCGCTCGGTCGGCGGCACGCCGCGCTTCATCGCCCGCGCGCAAGGCCCCTATATGTGGGACGCCGAAGGGATGCGCTACATCGACTACATCGGCTCGTGGGGCCCGATGATCGTCGGCCATCTGCACCCGGAGGTCGTCGCCGCCGTGGAAACCGCGCTGCATTCAGGTTTTTCCTTCGGCGCGCCGACGGAAGGCGAAGTGATGATGGCCGAGGAAATCGGCAAGCTCGTGCCGTCCATTGAACAAGTCCGGCTGGTCTCGTCAGGCACGGAAGCCACCATGAGCGCGTTGCGGCTCGCGCGCGGCTTCACGGGCCGCAACAAAATCGTCAAGTTCGAGGGCTGCTACCATGGACATGCCGACAGCCTGCTCGTGAAGGCCGGCTCGGGCCTGTTGACGTTTGCCGACACGACGCGCAACGCGCCGTCCTCGGCCGGCGTGCCGGAAGTCGTCACGCGCGACACGCTCGTGCTCGAATACAACAACGTCGAACAGTTGCGCGACATCTTCGCGGGACAGGGCGGCGACATCGCCGCAGTGATCGTCGAGCCGGTCGCCGGGAACATGAACCTCGTGCGCGCTACGCCCGATTTCCTGCAGACGATGCGCGAGCTGTGCGGCGCGCACGGCGCCGTGCTGATCTTCGACGAAGTCATGTGCGGCTTCCGCGTCGGCCTCGGCGGCGCACAGGCGATGTATGGCATCACGCCCGACCTGACCTGCCTCGGCAAGGTTATCGGCGGCGGCATGCCGGCGGCGGCCTTCGGCGGACGGCGCGACATCATGGCCCATCTTGCACCGCTGGGCGGCGTCTACCAGGCCGGCACACTCTCGGGCAATCCGCTCGCCGTCGCCGCCGGCCTGGCCACGTTGAAGCTTATCCAGGCGCCGGGGTTTTATGACCGCCTGACGGCACAGACGGCAAAACTGACCGCCGGCCTGACCGAAGCCGCGGCGGCGGCCGGCGTGCCGTTCTCGGCCGACAGCGTCGGCGGCATGTTCGGCCTGTATTTCCGGGCGACGGTGCCGGGCAGCTACGCTGAAGTGACGACGGCCGATGTGCCGCGCTTCAACAAATTCTTCCACGCAATGCTCGACCGCGGCGTGTACCTGGCGCCGAGCGCGTTTGAGGCCGGTTTCGTCTCGAGCATGCACGACGACGCTGTTCTCGAGGCCACCTTTGCCGCCGCGCGCGAAGCGTTCGCCGCGATCGTCTGAGCCCCCTGAGCGCCGCCCGGCTTACGCCGTCAGCCCGATACATCACAACAAGGAAATCGATCATGCGACTGGCCCTGCCCCTGTCCTTTGCGCAACGCCCCGCACGTACGTTCGGCCGCTGGCTGGTGCTCGGCGTGCTCGCGTCGCTGCTGTCGGCGTGCGGGTATAACGACATCCAGGTCAAGGACGAAGCCGTCAAGGCTGCGTGGAGCGAAGTCGTCAACCAGTATCAGCGCCGCGCCGATCTGGTGCCGAACCTCGTCAACACGGTGAAGGGCTATGCGGCACAGGAGAAGTCCACGCTGACCGACGTCATCGAGGCGCGCGCCAAGGCGACCAGCATCACGGTCACGCCCGAGACGCTCAACGATCCGGAAGCGTTCAAGCGCTTCCAGCAAGCACAGGGCGAATTGTCCGGCGCGTTGTCGCGTTTGATGGCTGTCACGGAAAACTACCCGAACCTGAAGTCGGACGGACTGTTCCGCGACCTTCAATCGCAACTGGAAGGGACCGAAAACCGCATCACCGTGGCGCGCAACCGCTACATCCAGTCGGTGCAGGATTACAACGTCTACGTACGCAGCTTCCCGAACAACCTGACGGCGAAGATGTTCGGCTACGGACCGAAGGCGAATTTCACGGTCGACAACGAGAAGGCGATCTCGACGGCGCCGGCCGTCAAGTTCTGATCCAGGCGCACCGATCATGACCCGACTGCCGCGTCCCGCGACGTCCGGACGGTTCGATGCATGGCCGGCTCGCGCCGTCCGCTGGCTCGCCGGCGCACTCGCGCTCTGGCTCGCGCTCTGCGCATGGCCCGCGGCGGCCGTCGCCGGCCAGGCCGCCGTGCCGCCGCTCACCGCGCGCGTCACCGATCTCACGAACACACTCTCGCCCGACCAGCGTAATGCGCTCGAAGCCCAACTTGCGCAGTATGAACAGCAGCGCGGCAGCCAGATCTTCATCCTGATGGTGCCGAGCACCGCACCGGAGACCATCGACGCATACAGCATCCGCGTTGCCGACGCGTGGAAAGCCGGCCGCAAAGGGATCGACGACGGCGTGATCGTGCTCATCGCCAAGAACAATCCAAACGACTTGCGCAAGATGCGCATCGAAGTCGGGCGCGGCGTGCAGGGTTCGTTGACGGACGCCATATCCGGCCGCATCCTGCGCGATGTCATGGCGCCGCACTTTCGCAGCGGCGACTTCTTCGGCGGTCTGGCCGCCGGCGTCGCCGCGGTCGAAGCGGCATTGAACCAGGAAGCGTTGCCGGCACCGCAGTTGCCCGCGAGCAAGCCGCCCCAATCCGACCTGTCCGACTTTCTGCCGCTGCTGTTCATCGTCTTCGTGATCGTGATGGTCGTGGCGATGGAGCGCCGCCGCTTCACCGGCCCCGGCTTGCCGGGCGCCGTCGCCGACGACCCCCGCCAGCGTGTCTTTCAAGGCCAGCGCGGGCGCTTCGGCCCCGGCGGCGTGGGTGGGCTGGGAGGACTCGGCGGCATGGGCGGATGGGGGCGCGGCGGGGGCGGTGGATTCGGCGGCGGGGGCGGCGGCTTCGGCGGCGGGGGCGGCGGCGGCTTCGATGGCGGCGGTTCTTCCGGCAACTGGTGAGCGCATATGCAACACGATGAATTTGCCATGCCCCATGAGGCCCGACACGACCTGTCCCGTTGGTTCCGGCACCTTGGCACGACACGTGCCCACGCGCGCTGGATCTTCCCCGAGAAGGCGCTGGGCGCGCTCGAGGCTGCCATCGGCGCATCCGAAGCCGAACACCGCTGCGAGATTCGCCTGGTCATCGAGGCGGCCATGCCGCTGGGCGCCGTATGGCGCGGCCAGACCTGCCGGCAACGCGCAGTGCATCTGTTTCATCAATTGGGCATCGCGCACACCGACGAACGCACGGGCATTCTCCTCTATATCAACGTCGCCGATCACGACATCGAACTGCTCGCGGACCGGGGCGTCAATACGCATGTCGCCGCCGATGCGTGGGACGGGCTCGTCGCGCGGCTGGTGGACGGATTCAGGCAGGAGCGCTATCTGGACAGCGCCCTCGCAGCGCTCGACGAACTCCGTGTCATCGCCCGGCATTTCCTGCCCGCGCACGCGGGGCGTCAACCGGACAACGCGCTGACGGACCGTCCGCTCATGCTCTAGTCCACCCGAAACGCGGTAAGCTTCTGGTTTCGGGCGGCGCATGTCGCCGCCCGGCGCACTTGGAACGTTTATGTTTTCAGACCAGGATTTCGATTACATGCGCCGCGCGCTTGCACTGGGCGAGCACGGCATGTTCACGACGGCGCCCAACCCGCGCGTCGGGTGCGTGATCGTCTCGCAAGGGCGCGTGATCGGCGAAGGCTGGACACAGCCGGCGGGGCAGGATCATGCGGAGATCCAGGCGCTCAAGCACGCCGCCGCGCGCGGCCACAGCGTGCGCGGCGCGACCGCCTACGTCACGCTCGAGCCTTGCAGCCACTTCGGCCGGACGCCACCGTGCGCGAACGCGCTAATCGAAGCCGGCATCAAACGCGTGATCGCGGCCATGGAAGATCCGAATCCGCTCGTGGCCGGCCGCGGACTCGCGATACTGCGCAATGCCGGCATCGAGGTGCGCTGCGGTTTGCTCGAACAGGAAGCGCAGGAACTCAACATCGGTTTCGTCTCGCGCATGACGCGCGGCTTGCCGTGGGTGCGCCTGAAAGTGGCTGCCAGTCTCGACGGCAAAACCGCGCTTCACAACGGCGTGAGCCAATGGCTGACGGGCGAGACGGCCCGCGCCGACGGCCATGCCTGGCGTGCGCGCGCCTGCGCCATCCTGACCGGCATCGGCACCGTGCGCGAGGACAACCCCGCGCTGACCGTGCGTGCCGTGCCGACACCGCGCCAGCCGTTGCGCGTGCTGGTCGACAGCCAACTCGACGTTCCGCTGTCCGCGCGCGTGCTTGCCGACGGCCACGCGCTGGTCGCGTGCGCGAATGCCCCGGCCGAGCGCGCGGCCCATCTGCGCGAACTTGGCATCGAAGTGCTCGACCTGCCCAATCCGCACGGCAAGGTCGACTTGCCCGCCCTGATGCGCGCTCTCGGCGAACGGCAGATCAACGAACTGCACGTGGAAGCGGGTTTCAAGCTCAACGGCTCACTGTTGCGCGAGGGTTGCGTCGACGAATTGCTGACGTATCTCGCCCCGAGCATTCTTGGCGACGCGCAAGGCATGTTCAACCTGCCGGCACTGACCGATCTCGCGCCGCGCATCGCGCTTCGATTTCATGACGTACGTCTTCTGGACGACGATCTCCGGATCGTCGCCCGCGTGCGTCGCGACTAGGTTCCTCGCATCATCCCTTTCAGGAGCGTTTCCCTCATGTTTACCGGAATCGTCGCGGCAGTGGGCCGCATCGACAGTGTCACGCCAATCGACGGCAGCG
The DNA here is from genome assembly GCF_902459695.1 of Pandoraea terrae. Taxonomy (GTDB): domain Bacteria; phylum Pseudomonadota; class Gammaproteobacteria; order Burkholderiales; family Burkholderiaceae; genus Pandoraea; species Pandoraea terrae. The sequence goes on along the minus strand of NZ_CABPRZ010000001.1, from coordinate 66,623 downwards.
CCGAGGCGGGCGTGCGCCTGCGCGTGCATGCACCCGAACTCGATTTGTCCGACGTCGCCCTGGGCGACAGCGTTGCCATTCAGGGCGCATGCATGACCGTCGTGGAAAAGGACGCCGAGACCTTCGACGTCGAAGTCTCGCGCGAGAGCCTGTCGAAAACGGCGGGACTCACGCAAGCCGGTGAAGTCAATCTGGAGAAGGCGATGCGTGCGCACGACCGGCTCGGCGGCCACATCGTGTCGGGCCACGTCGACGGACTCGGTCGCGTGACGCATTTTGCCCCGGTCGGCGAATCGTACGAGTTGCGCGTTCTCGCGCCCGCCGACATGGGGAAGTTTCTCGCGTACAAGGGATCCGCAACCGTTAACGGCGTGAGCCTGACGGTCAACCGTATCGCGGATCAGGCCGATGGCTGCGAGTTTTCGATCAACCTGATCCCCCACACGGTCGCGGTCACCACGCTCAAACATCTGAAGGTGGGCGATGCGGTGAATCTGGAGATCGACCTGATTGCGCGTTACGTAGAACGGATGCTGTCGACGTCGCAGACCGCCTGATCGCGAAAAACGTGGCATCTTTGACCCCGACACCCCCATCAATCTGCCCTCCCCGGCAACTTCCTGCCAAATATCACCCCTGGCGCTAGTTGGACTCCGAAGTACGCTACCATTGGTCATCGCCCACGCCCCCCGGTCGGCGTGGGTGACCCCGTACTGTTTGCCGGACCAGGCCATGCCTGGCGCCGGCCGAAAAAAACATCAAGGAGACACCCAGGATGCAGTTCCGTCACAAGTCCGTTTTCGTCGCTGCCACGCTCGCCGTCCTCGGCAGTGCCGCCCAAGCGGAAACCGTCAAGATCGCGATCGCCGGCCCGTTCAGCGGATCGGTTGCCCAGTATGGCGACATGGTCAAGGCTGGCGCCCTGACCGCCATTGAACAGATCAATGCCGCGGGCGGCGCGGGCGGCAACAAGCTCGAAGCCGTGATGATGGACGACGCTTGCGAACCGAAGCAGGCCGTGGCCGTCGCCAACAAGATCGTCAGCCAGAAAATCAAATATGTGATCGGTCACGTGTGTTCGGGTTCGACCATTCCGGCGTCGGACATCTACGAGAACGAAGGCATCGTGATGGTGACGCCGTCGGCCACCGCGCCTCAGCTGACCGAAGGCAAGAAGCGCCAGTTCATCTTCCGCACCATCGGCCGCGATGACCAGCAAGGCCCGGCGGCAGCGCAGTACATCATCACCAAGGTCAAGCCGAAGAAGGTTGCCATCCTGCACGACAAGCAGTCGTATGGCCAGGGCATCGCCACCTCGGTGAAGAAGGATCTCGAAGCGGCCAAGATTCCCGTGGCGGTGTTCGAAGGCATCAACGCTGGCGACTCCGACTACTCGGCCGTCATCACCAAGCTCAAGTCGCAAGGCGTGGACTTTGTCTACTTCGGCGGCTATCACCCGGAGATGGGCCTGCTGATGCGCCAGGCGCGCGAGCAAGGCGTGAAGGCAGCCTTCATGGGACCGGAAGGCGTGGGCAACAAGGACGTGACGGCCATCGCCGGCGCGGCCTCCGAAGGCATGCTGGTGACGCTGCCGGCCGACTTCGCCGCCGACCCGGCCAACGTGAAGGTGGTCAAGGCCTTCGCCGACAGCAAGCGCGACGCGAACGGTCCGTTCCAGATGCCCGCCTACGCCGGCGTTTCGATCATCGCCAACGCCATCGCCGGTGCGAAGAGCACCGATCCCGCCAAGGTCGCGGACTACATGCACAAGCATCCGTTCCAGACCCCGATCGGCATGGTCAATTACGACACGAGCGGCGACCTGCGGTTGTTCAAGTTCGTCGTCTACAAGTGGCACAAGGACGCCACGAAGACCGTCGCCAACTGATTTACTGACGTTCCGGCCCGTCCACCCCGCCCGCCGCAAGGCAGGCGGGGCGTTTCCGTATTCGGCCCTGACGTCGTGAGGCTCCCCGCATGAACGAATTCTTCCCACAGCTCGCCCAGCAACTGGTCAATGGCCTGACGCTGGGCGCGATCTATGCATTGATTGCCATCGGCTACACAATGGTCTACGGCATTATCGGCATGATCAACTTTGCCCATGGCGAGATCTATATGATCGGCGCCTATGTCGGGCTCGTCGTGCTGACCGCGATCGGCGCCCAGGCGGGTTACCCCCTGCCCCTGGTGCTCGGCGCGGCGCTGCTGGTATCGGTACTGATCACGGGGCTCTACGGTTTCGCGATCGAGCGGGTGGCGTATCGCCCGCTGCGCGGCGGCCCCCGGCTCGGTCCGCTGATCTCGGCGATCGGCATGTCCATCTTCCTGCAGAACTACGTGCAAATCGGCCAGGGCGCGCGCGACGTGTCGGTGCCGATGCTGATCGCCGGCGCGATCGATATTCCGATGGGCGGCGACTTCACCGTCACCATTCCGTATTCGCGCCTGCTGATCGTCAGCGTCACCGTGGTCTTGATGATTGCACTCACGCTGTTTATCGGCGGCTCCCGCATGGGGCGCGCGTGCCGCGCCTGTGCCGAAGACATGCGCATGGCGAACCTGCTCGGCATCGACACGAACCGGGTGATCTCCTTCACCTTCGTGCTCGGCGCGATGCTGGCCGCCGTCGGCGGCGTGCTGATCGGCCTCAGCATCGGCAAGCTCAATCCCTATATCGGCTTCATTGTCGGCATCAAGGCCTTCACGGCGGCGGTGCTCGGCGGCATCGGCAGCATTCCCGGCGCCATGCTGGGCGGCGTACTGCTGGGTCTTGCCGAAACGCTCGCCTCGGGCTACATGCCGTCCGAATACAAGGACGTCGTGGCCTTTGGCCTCCTGGTATTGGTGCTGCTGTTCCGCCCCACCGGTTTGCTCGGCAAGCCGGATGTCGAAAAGGTGTGAGGTCATATGACACAAGGACTTTCCATGAAAGCCGGTGTGGCGCCCGCAGCGCCGGCCACCGGCACGCTCAAGGGCGCTGCGATCGCCGCGTTGGTGACGATCTTGCTCACCGCACCCATCCTCGGCCTGCAACTGAAACTGGAGGGTTATCAGGTGGTGCTGGAGCAGCACTGGCGCCCCGTGTGGATCGCGGCCGCCGTGGTCTTCCTGTTCCAGCTCTGCAAGCCCATGCTCACGCGCACCGGCCGTGGGCTCAGGCTGCCGGCGATGCCCGCGCTCGGCAAGCGCCAGCAGCGCGCGGCGGTCTGGGTGCTGCTGGCGATCGGTCTCGTCTGGCCGTTCATCGGCTCGCGCGGCGCGGTCGACGTGGCCACGCTTGCGTTGATCTACGCGATCCTGGGCCTGGGGCTGAACATCGTCGTCGGCTTCGCCGGCCTGCTCGATCTCGGGTACGTGGGCTTCTATGCGGTCGGAGGCTATACGTACGCGCTGCTCAATCAGTACTTCGGCCTGAGCTTCTGGGAATGCCTGCCGATCGCTGCGCTGATGTCGGCGACCTTCGGCTTCCTGCTGGGTTTTCCGGTGCTCCGCCTGCGTGGCGACTACCTGGCTATCGTGACGCTCGGCTTCGGCGAAATCATCCGCCTGCTGCTCAATAACCTGACGCGCCTCACGGGCGGGCCAGACGGCGTCTCCGGCATTCCGAAGCCGACCGTGTTCGGTTTCGAGATGGCGCGCAGCGCCAGTGTCGAGGGCGCGAAAACGTTCCACGACCTGATCGGCATCCCGTACAGCGGCTCGCACATGGTGATCTTCCTCTACCTGCTGGCGTTCCTGCTGCTGGGTTTCACGCTGTTCGTCACGAGCCGCCTGATCCGCATGCCGCTGGGCCGCGCGTGGGAAGCCCTGCGCGAGGACGAGATCGCTTGCCGCTCGCTCGGCCTGAACCCGACGCGTATCAAGCTCTCGGCGTTCACGCTCGGTGCGTCGTTCGCAGGTTTGGGCGGCGCCTTCTTCGCCGCACGCCAGGGGCTGGTCACGCCGGAGTCGTTCACGTTCATCGAATCGGCGCTGATTCTCGCCGTGGTGGTGCTCGGCGGCATGGGTTCGCAGCTCGGCGTCATCCTCGCCGCCATTCTGCTGACCGTGCTGCCCGAGGTGGCGCGCGGCTTCGCGGAGTACCGCATGCTGATCTTCGGCCTTGTGATGGTGCTCATGATGATGTGGCGGCCGCAGGGCCTGCTGCCTGCCAACCGTCCGCATGTGGAGTTGCCGCAATGAGTGCAGAACTGCTGAAACTATCCGGCCTGCAAATGCGCTTCGGCGGCTTGCTGGCCGTGGATGGCGTCGATTTCGACGTGCGCCCCAATGAAGTCTTTGCGATTATCGGCCCGAACGGCGCCGGCAAGACCACCGTGTTCAACTGCGTGGGGGGCTTCTACAAGCCGAGCGGCGGCGAGATTGTGCTCGACGGACAGCCGATCACCGGCCTGCCGAGCCATCTCGTGGCGCGGCGCGGACTGGTGCGCACATTTCAGAACATCCGCCTGTTTCGCCAACTGACGGTGGTGGAGAACCTGCTGGTTGCGCAGCACATGCGCGTGCACAGCGGGTTCCTGCAAGGACTGTTCACGACGGCCGCCTATCGCCGCGCGGAACGTACGGCGCTCGAGCGCGCCGCGCACTGGCTCGACCGCATGGGACTGACGGCGGTTGCCAATCGCGAAGCCGGCACGCTGTCCTACGGACACCAGCGCCGGCTTGAAATTGCGCGCTGCATGATTACCGAGCCGCGCTTGCTGATGCTCGACGAACCTGCCGCGGGTCTCAACCCGCAGGAAAAGATCGAGTTGCAGCATCTGGTCGACGCACTGCGCCGCGAGTTCGGCATTTCGGTGCTGCTGATCGAGCACGACATGAGCCTCGTGATGGGCGTCTCGGACCGGATCCTCGTGATGGAGCACGGCCGCCCGATCATGATCGGCAAGCCGGACGAAGTGCGCAACGACCCGCGCGTGATCAAGGCCTATCTCGGAGAGGAATGATGCTGAAGCTGGAGCAAATCCACACCCACTACGGCGCGGTGGAAGCCTTGGCGGGCGTGTCGATCGAAGTCAGGAAAGGCGAGATCGTCACCCTCATCGGGAGCAATGGCGCCGGCAAGACCACGTTGATGATGACGGTTTGCGGCTCGCCGCGGGCGTCGAGCGGACGCGTGCTGTTCGAGGACCAGGACATTACGTCCCGACCGACGCACGACATCATGCGGCGGGGCATGGCCATCTCGCCGGAAGGACGGCGCGTGTTTCCGAGCCTGACCGTGCTGGAGAACCTGAAGATGGGCGGCTTCTTTTCGTCGAAAGACGAGATCGAAGCCGGCATCGACTACGTGTTCAAGCTGTTCCCCCGGCTCGCGCAACGGGGCCGGCAACGTGCCGGCACCATGTCCGGCGGCGAGCAGCAGATGCTCGCGATCGGCCGCGCGCTGATGAGCCGTCCGCGCCTGTTGCTGCTCGACGAGCCGACGCTCGGGCTCGCGCCGCTGGTGATCGCGCAGATCTTCGACATCATCCGCACGATTCGCGACGAAGGCGTCACCGTGTTCTTGGTCGAGCAGAATGCGAACAAGGCGCTGCACGTGGCCGATCGCGGCTACGTGCTGGAGACCGGACGCGTGGTGCTTGCCGACACGGCGGCCAACCTGCTGGCCAACGACAACATCAAACGCGCGTACCTCGGCGGCTGAACGCCGTGGAAGGGGCGCCTGCGGGCGCCCCGCCATCTCAAGCCCCTTATTGCGACTTCGTGTAGGCGGCATGGAACCCCATGTCGGCGTGGCGTTGACGGGTGGCTTCGCCACCATGGATCGCCGTCGCGGTGTAACTTGGCCCTTCGCGCAACAATCCCCCGCTGACGGACACCGGCTTGGCGTAGAATAGAGCCTTTCCGAATTCCGCTCACGCACCGCCTGCTATGCCGCTGGCCACAACAGAAGAAATCATCGCCGAGCTCAAGGCCGGCCGAATGGTCGTCCTGGTCGACGAAGAAGACCGAGAAAACGAAGGCGACCTGGTGATGGCCGCTGAATTTGCCACGCCCGAAGCCATCAATTTCATGGCGAAGTACGGCCGTGGCCTGATTTGCCTCACGCTCACCCAAGCCCGCTGCAAGCAATTGAACCTGGGCTTGATGACGCAACGCAACGGCACGCAATACGGCACCGCCTTCACCCAGTCGATCGAGGCCGCAACCGGCGTCACCACTGGCATTTCCGCCGCGGACCGGGCGCACACGGTGCGCACGGCCATCGCCAAGGATGCCCGCCCGGACGATATCGTCCAGCCTGGTCACGTGTTCCCGATCATGGCCCAACCGGGCGGCGTGCTGGTCCGCGCCGGTCACACAGAAGCCGGCTGCGACCTGACCGCCATGGCCGGCCTGGCGCCGGCCGCCGTGATCTGCGAGATCATGAACGACGACGGCACGATGGCGCGTCTGCCGGAACTGCTCGTGTTCGCCGAGCAGCACGGCATCAAGATCGGCACGATCGTCGACCTGATCCATTACCGCATTCGCACCGAATCGATGATCGAGACGGTCGCGACGCGCGACATGGAAACCGCCTACGGTACGTTCCGGGCCACGCTTTACCGCGACAAGCCCAGCGGCAGCCCGCATCTGGCACTCGTGTGCGGCACGCCGCGTCCCGACGAGGAAACGCTGGTGCGCGTGCATGAGCCGTTGTCGGTGCTCGATCTGCTCGAAACCGGCGCCACCACCCACTCCTGGACCCTGTACAGCGCCATGAGGGAAGTGGCGCGGGCCGGCCAGGGCGTCATCGTCCTGCTCAATTGCGCCGATCAAGCCGCGCATCTGTTCTCGCAGTTCGAAGCGTTGGACGAAGCCGAGCGCACCGCGGCCGCTACGCGCCGCCCGATCGACTTCCGCACGCACGGCGTGGGTTCACAAATCCTGCGTGAGCTGGGCGTCGGTAAAATGCGGGTGATGGCGAGCCCGCGCAAGATCCCGAACATGGCGGGCTACGGACTGGAAGTCTGCGGCTTCCAGCCGATGCCCGACAGCGCGGCGGCCTGATCGCCGCCATACAGTAGCCTGCCCGGTCCGTCCGCTTTGCGGATGAGGCCGTGGCACCTTATGCCGTTGCATCCGCTGCGCCCGCGCAGCGATTTTTGTTTGCTTTCGCCGCCTGGACGGTACTTTTTAAGGAAGCCCATCATGGAAATCGGACAATACCAGCCCGAACTCGACGGCGAGGGCCTGCGTGTCGGCATCGTGCAGGCACGTTTCAATGACGCCGTATGCACGGCCCTGCGCGACGCGGCCGTCGCGGAACTCGATCGCCTCGGCGTCGAGGGCGAGGACGTCCTGCTCGTGACCGTGCCCGGCGCGCTGGAAATTCCGTTGGCGCTGCAGAAAATGGCCGAATCCGGCCAGTTCGATGCCCTTATCGCGCTTGGCGCGGTGATTCGCGGAGAAACGTATCACTTTGAACTGGTGTCGAACGAAAGCGGCGCCGGCATCACGCGCATCGGCCTCGATTTCGGCCTGCCCATCGCCAATGCGGTGTTGACGACCGAAAACGACGAACAGGCCGAAGTGCGCGCCGCCGAGAAGGGCCGCGACGCGGCTCGCGTGGCAGTGGAAATGGCGAATCTGTCGGAAGCGCTCGACGCCCTGCGAAGCGAAGACGAAGAAGACGAAGACGAAGAAGAGGAAGGTCGGTAATGAAGAGTGCTCGCCGCCGCGCGCGCGAATTTGCGCTGCAAGGCTTGTATCAATGGCTGCTCTCGCGCAGCAGTGCGGGAGAAATTGACGCGCATCTGCGCACGACGCCGGGCTATGACAAGGCCGACCGTACCCATCTGGACGCCCTGCTCCATGGCAGCATCCAGGAAGCCGACGGTCTGTCGCAGGACCTGCAACCGTTTCTCGACCGGCCGGCCGCCGAGTTGTCGCCGGTCGAACACGCGGTGCTGGTAATCGGTGCGTATGAACTGCGCCATCACCTCGACATCCCCTACCGCGTCGTGATTAACGAAGCGGTCGAACTGGCGAAGACCTTCGGCGGCGTGGAAGGCTATCGCTACGTCAACGGCGTGCTGGACAAGTTCGCGGCGCAGGCGCGCCCGGATGAAGTCGCCAAGCGCAACGCGGGACGCGGCAACTGAGGACAGCAAGATGGGCACGGGCATCGATCGACTGACGCCTGCGCTGGCACTGGCCCAGCGTGTCGAGCAAGTGGCGCCGTTTCACGTGATGGAGCTCGCCAAGCAGGCAGCGCGTCGTGAACGCGAGGGACATCGCGTGATTCACATGGGTATCGGTGAGCCGGACTTTACCGCGCCCGACGCCGTCATCGAGGCGGCCACCCGGGCCATGCGTGACGGCCGCACGCAATACACGAACGCCTTGGGCGTGACGGCCCTGCGTGAGGCGATTGCCGGCTTCTACCGCGATCGCTACGGTCTCGAAGTGGCGCCCGAACGCATCATCGTAACGGCCGGCGCATCCGCGGCGCTCGTGCTGGCTTGCGCCGCGCTTGTCAATCCCGGCGACGAAGTCCTGATGCCCGACCCGTGCTACCCGTGCAACCGCCATTTCGTGGCGACGTTCGAGGGTAAGCCGGTGTTGATTCCGTCGGGACCTGCCGAGCGCTTCCAGTTGACGGCCGAGCGGATCGAGGCACATTGGGGCAAGCGCACGCGCGGCGTTCTGCTCGCCTCGCCGTCGAATCCCACCGGCACGTCGATCGAAGACGACGAACTCGCCCGCATCGTAAAGACGGTCCGCGCCCGCGGAGGCTTCACGGTCGTCGACGAGATTTACCAGGGGCTGTCTTACGACGGCGAGCCGACGTCGGCGTTGTCCTATGGCGAAGACGTCCTCGTCGTCAGCAGTTTTTCCAAGTATTTCAACATGACGGGCTGGCGCCTGGGCTGGCTGGTTGTGCCGCCGTCGCTGGTGCCGGCATTCGAGAAGCTCTCGCAGAATCTGTTCATTTGCGCGTCGGCCATCGCCCAGCACGCGGCGACGGCGTGTTTCCTGCCGGACACCCTCGCCATTTACGAAGCGCGCAAGGAAGCGTTCCGCGCACGCCGCGACTACGTGGTGCCGGCGCTTGAGCGTTTGGGATTCAAGGTGCCGGTGATGCCCGACGGCGCCTTCTACGTCTACGCGAACGCCGACGGCGTGAATCACCCGGCCGCTGGCGACAGCGACGCGTTGACGCAGGCGCTGCTCCAGGAAGCCGACGTCGTGCTCGTGCCCGGCATGGATTTCGGCTTCGCCGAACCGCGCCGCTATATCCGCCTGTCCTACGCGACGTCGCTCGATTCGCTGCACGAGGCGATGGGGCGCATCGAGAAGGTGTTCGGCCGGCACTGATCGTTTCCGGTATCGCTGCCCGAAGCTGCCGTCCCCCGCTACGCTGAATGAAAACAAAAAAAAACCGCTGAATCGCTTCAGCGGTTTTTTTTGTGCGCCTATCCCCATTCAGCCACGCAGCGCGAACCTATGCCAACGGCGTGCCAACCGCGCACCGACCGGAGTTACGCTACCGTGCCGTCGTCCGCCTGCAGCGGATGGCCGGCGGCTGCCGCCTTGCCCGCGGCTGCCGGCGCAGCCGACGTGGTCGAAGCGTCATCGGCCTTGGCCGGCGCGGCCGGCTTGGCGGCCGGCTTGGCGGAACTGACCAGCACCGGTGCCTGCGGCGCCGTGATCGAGACCTTGTGGCCCATCGACACGCTGCGCAGACGATCGCGCTCGGCCATCACCTTCGCACCGTACCCGCCGTCGCCGGCGCTCGTCGAGCCGACGTACAGACGCAGGCCGCCGGGCAGAGAACCGCCACGTGCGATGCATTCCTTCAGAATCAGCGCCCCGACCTTGATGTTCGCGAGCGGGTGCAGCGCCGCTTCCGGGCCGCCGAAATATTCAAGCTTGTCCCGATGCACTTTCGACATGACCTGCATTAGGCCTTGCGCGCCGACTGTGCTCTCGGCATACGGATTGAAGCCCGATTCGATCGCCATCACGGCGAGCAGCAGCATAGGATCGAGGCCGACTTCCTTGCCCGTCGAGTAGGCGGCACGCACCAGATTGCCCGTGACGTCGGCCGCCACGCGGTAACGGCGTGCCAGGTAGTCGGCGACCATGACCTGTTCGCGCGAACCGAACGCCGCACGGCCATCGCGCGCATCTGTCGCGATTCGTGTGGCGGGAATGTACGCCGCCAGGACGGCTGCGGACGGGACGTGCTGTGCCGCTTGCGCCATCAGGTTCGGATCGCCCGCAGGCGCGACCTTGTTGTTGATCGTCGCGTTGTTGATCGCCACGTTATCGATCGCCGGGATGTTCGTCGCCGCAACGGCTTTGCCCGATGCCGCTTCCAGCAGCGGGCTCACGCGGGAAGCGAGATCCGCACGCCAGGTCGGCTTGGCCCACAGCGCCAGCGATGCCGCAACTGCCAACAGACCGACCGCGCTGAACGAATAAACGCCCACGCGGCTGCCATGCCAGACAATGCGGCGCCAGTCACGGCGAGCCGCGGCCACTGCCACGGCGCCACGCGCTTTCAGCGCGCCGGCACCGGACTTCAGCCAAGGTGATAAGGCAGACTTCTTCATACAACTTTTACTCCTATCACGCCGTCACCGAAGGTTCAGAACCTGCAGCGTAAGAAATGAGCTGACATGCCCGCCAGGCATCCCCGATTACTCATTTACGGCATATGGAACGGGGCGGCACGTCGTGTTGTCTTGATTACGACGCCTTACCGCCGCAGCACGCCGACCTGTCCAGGCCTCTGGCGCTAACGGGCAATCGCCCGCGCTGCTTCCCTATTACACCGGCTTTCCCACCTCGATCGGAAAACCGGCCACTGAAAATCCAAGTCGATCTTGTAGTTATCGCTAAGCTGAAGCGGGTTGGCCTACCCGGCTTCGAAGCCGCATTTCTGGATTCGATGGGCGGATTTTAACAAGGATATATAAATGGTCAATACTATTATTCCGGCAAATCATTACAAAAAGTAATTTAGAATACCTCCTTTGGGGTCCCGTGCAGGGGCCCTGACCGGTAAAATGCCTTGCGTTTACTGGGCGTTTCGACGGCGGTCAAGGTGGCCGGCCGGCTTTTTTTTCGGCCCGTCAGATATGCGTAAAAATTTTTCGTAACGATTTGTTTCATGAAATATCACGATCTGCGTGACTTCGCCGCCCAACTGGAGCGATCCGGCCAGCTTCGTCGCATTGACACGCCCGTTTCTCCGGTACTGGAGATGACGGCGCTGGCCGATCGCGTGCTGAAAGCCGGGGGCCCGGCGTTGTGGTTTGAACAGCCGACCGGCCACGACATGCCGGTGCTCGCCAACCTGTTTGGCACCCCTGAGCGTGTCGCCCTCGGCATGGGTGTCGAAGACGGTTCGGATGCCTTCGGGTCGTTGCGCGACATCGGCCGATTGCTGTCGGCACTCAAGGAGCCCGAACCGCCGCGCGGCCTGAAGGATGCCGGCAAGCTGCTCGGCATGGCGAAGGCGGTGTGGGACATGGCGCCGAAGGAGGTCAGCAGTCCGCCCTGCCAGGAGATCGTCTGGGAAGGCAATGACGTCGACCTCGCCAGGCTTCCGATTCAGACCTGCTGGCCCGGCGATGCCGCGCCGCTGATTACGTGGGGGCTCGTCATCACCAAGGGGCCCCACCGCAAGCGTCAGAACCTTGGCATCTATCGGCAGCAGGTCATTGGCCGCAATCAGGTGATCATGCGCTGGCTGGCCCATCGCGGCGGCGCGCTCGATTTCCGTGAATTTGCCCTGGCCAATCCGGGCAAGCCGTTCCCGATAGCCGTGGCGCTCGGCGCCGACCCCGCGACCATGCTCGGCGCGGTCACGCCGGTCCCGGACACGTTATCCGAGTACCAATTTGCCGGGTTGCTGCGTGGCGCACGGACCGAACTGGCCAAATGCCTGACCCCCGGATTGAACGAACTCCGCGTGCCGGCCCGTGCCGAGATTGTGCTCGAGGGGTTCATTTATCCGTCGCAACAGCGGCCGACGGTGCCCGAGGGCGCACCGCCGCCTCCGTCGCGCGGCGCAGCCGCCGCATACGAACACGCACTCGAGGGGCCATACGGCGACCATACCGGCTATTACAACGAGCAGGAGTGGTTTCCGGTCTTCACCATCGAACGGATCACCCTGCGCCGCAATGCCGTGTACCACTCGACGTATACCGGCAAGCCGCCTGATGAGCCGGCCGTGCTGGGCGTGGCGCTGAACGAGGTCTTTGTGCCGCTGCTGCAGAAGCAGTTTCCGGAGATCACGGACTTCTACCTGCCGCCCGAGGGGTGCAGCTACCGCATGGCGATCGTCCAGATGAAGAAGGCGTACGCGGGCCACGCCAAGCGGGTGATGTTCGGTGTCTGGAGCTTCCTGCGCCAATTCATGTATACGAAGTTCATCGTGGTGGTCGACGAGGACGTCGACATTCGCGACTGGAAGGAAGTGATCTGGGCCATTACGACGCGTGTCGATCCCACGCGCGACACGACGCTTGTCGGCGAGACACCGATCGATTATCTGGATTTCGCCTCGCCGGTGCCCGGCCTCGGGTCCAAGATGGGGATCGACGCGACGAACAAATGGCCGGGGGAAACGTCGCGCGAGTGGGGGCGTCCCATTGAAATGACGGCCGACGTCGACGCGCGCATGGCTGAGTTGTACCGCAAGCTGGCCCTCTGAAGGACGCCCGCCGGCCGCATCTGACCCTCATTAACCGCCCGCCCCCGTCTCGCCGTTACGGTGCCACGCTGCATCGCACGGCGGGCCATCATTTTCTCAGGCGTTGAGAGTCGGGTCTGCCGCAAGAATTGTTACAAACTCCCACAAGCACCCGGTGGCTCGGGTAGAATCGCGCTTTTTTCGCAAAACGGCGACTCCGACCCTAATTCGGGTGCCGTGTGCGCATTGCGCCTATCGGCCGATGCCCGTTGCGAAAACCGTTCGACCGACGCAACGCCGGCCATCACGGCCTCCCCCACCGCCTTGTCCGATGCGGTTGGCCGTGCCGGGGAAGCGTCTGGCCCCGCCGCAGGGATCCTTGGACGCCTGCGGTCCCCCCGGGAGTGGAGACTCAAATTGGATAACAAATCCGTCATGCGTAACATCGGGCCGTTCGCCCTGATGCTGACCGGGCTTGGCTCGATCATTGGTTCGGGCTGGCTCTTCGGTGCCTGGAAAGCAGCCAAAATTGCCGGACCGGCAGCTTTACTGGCTTGGCTCATTGGCGCGGTCGTGATCCTGGCGATTGCGCTCACCTATGCCGAACTTGGGGCGATGTTCCCCGAATCGGGCGGTATGGTGCGCTACTCACGCTATTCCCATGGCAGTTTGGTCGGGTTCGTGTCGGCGTGGGCGAACTGGATCGCCATTGTGTCGGTGATACCGATCGAGGCCGAGGCATCAATCCAGTATATGAGTACGTGGCCGTATGAATGGGCGGGCAATCTGTTCGTGCATGGTGAATTGACGGCGAGCGGCCTGATGCTGTCAGCGATACTCGTAGTCGTTTACTTCATGCTCAATTATTGGGGCGTGAAGTTGTTTGCAAAGGCGAACACCCTGATCACGCTGTTCAAGTTCGCGATTCCGGCCCTGACGATTGCGGGCCTGATGATCTCGGGCTTTCATACCGAGAATTTCGCGGCGCCGGCGCAGGGCGGCTTTGCGCCGTACGGCTGGTCGGCCGTGCTGACAGCGGTGGCGACCAGCGGTATCGTGTTCGCGTTCAATGGCTTTCAGAGCCCGGTCAATCTCGCGGGTGAAGCGCGCGATCCGGGCCGCAGCATCCCGTTCGCGGTGGTCGGCTCGATCCTGCTCGCGACGGTGATCTATCTGCTGCTGCAAGTGGCATTCCTGGGGGCGCTCTCGCCAGCCCAGTTGGCGGGCGGCTGGCATATGGTGAGCTTCAAGTCGCCGTTCGCGGAACTCGCTATCGCACTCGGCTTGAACTGGCTGGCGATCGTGCTGTACTTCGACGCGTTCCTGAGCCCCAGCGGCACGGGCACGACGTACATGGCCACCACGAGCCGCATGATTTATGCGATGGAACGCAACCGCACGCTGCCGGCCCTCTTCGGCAACATTCATCCGATCTACGGCGTGCCGCGCCAGGCGATGTGGTTCAACCTGGCGGTGTCGTTCGTGTTCATGTTCTTCTTCCGCGGCTGGGATTCGCTGGCGGCAGTGATTTCGGTGGCAACGGTGATTTCGTACCTGACGGGCCCGATCAGCGTGATGGCACTTCGCAGCGCCGCGCCGGAGCTGCACCGCCCGCTGCGCGTGTCGGGAATGTCGTTGATTGCGCCGTTCGCGTTTGTCTGCGCGTCGCTGATCCTCTACTGGGCACGTTGGCCGCTCACCGGTCAGATCATCGTGCTGGTGGTGGTCGCGCTGCCGGTGTATTTCTACTATCAGGCAAAAGCCGGTTGGCGGGACTTCGGACGAGACCTCAAGGCCTCTTGGTGGATGATTGCCTACCTGCCTGCCCTTGCCCTGTGCTCGTTCATCGGCAGCCACGAATTCGGCGGCCTGGGTATCCTGCCTTACGGTTGGGACATGGCGATTGTCGCCGTGCTTTCGCTCGCGTTCTATCACTGGGGCGTCAAGAGCGGCTGGCGCACGCCTTATCTTTCGGAAGAACGTGAGGAAGACGCCAACGATATGGCCGGTATGCCCGCGCTGGCGCATTGATTGCGTTGCGCTTTGCCGCAGTGAAAGCCGAACGCCGCGTTGATGACGCGGCGTTTTTTTGAGTTGGACCCGCTTTCCACGCTCGCGCCAGCAAGCGCCCGAGCGGCACAAGTTGGGATGGGTTACCGCAACCCTCTACGCCGCTCCACAAACAACGAATTCCCCTGCGCCCGCTTGGCCATTTTCTTGGCTTCGGCGGCTGCGGCGGAGACTTCGACGTGTGACAGAAAGCGCTCGGGCGTGACCTCGACAACCCCAATCGACAAGCTGGTGATGGGATGAAACACCGCCATCCCACGCCGGTCTTCCGCCTCGAACCCGCCGGCGGCCAGCTGATCAGGATGGAAATACTCCGAGATTGCATCGCCAAAACGCGACAACGCTTCCCGACACCTCGACTCCCAGTCCGAACTCTGAAACAGGATCAGGAAATCGTCTCCGCCGATATGGCCGAGAAAATCACTTTCCGGATTACGTACCGCCATCAACACGCGCGCGACCAGTTGAATCAGGTCGTCACCGCGGCGATAGCCAAATACGTCGTTGAATGGCTTGAAATTGTCGAGATCGATGTAGCACGCGTGGAACGTCAACCGCCGGTTGATCAGGCGGTCCATATGTTCATCGATCGGCACGTTTCCCGGCAGCAACGTCAGTGGATTCGCGTAACGCGCGGCGTCAAGCTGCATGTCGGTGATATGCCGCATCAGCGCATGTCCTTGCGCCACACCGAAATACCGCCCCTGGTCCGTAACGATGAATCCGCCAGCCAATTGACGGCTTGCGCCCTCCGCGATCATGCGGCTCAAATCCTCGACCCGTGCTTCCTTGTCGAATGTGAGCGGCTGGGGCTCCATCACCGCCGAGCACGGCTTGCGACCGTACAATTCCCGCGTAAAGGGCCGCGCGAAACGTCCGATCAGCGCCGCCCGGCCAATCAGGCCCACCGGCCGGTCGCGCTCCACCACCGGCAAGACTTCCAGTCCCGGATCCGCCTCGAACCGGGCGAACACATCCTCGTTGCGCATCTGCGGCGCCACCGGCACCACATACGCCGCGATGCCCTCCAGGGTGACGTTGCTCGCGCCGAGACGACTCGGCTGCTGGTGCACGTAAGCACGCCGCTCGTTGACGACTTCCTGGACACCCGCCGTGATTGCCCGCTCCGGCTCCGCAGCAGGCCTTGCAATGAAATAGCCCTGGCCGAGAAAGATGCCAAGATCGCGCACCACCTGGAGCTCGCTCGCGTGCTCGATCCCCTCGGCGATCACCCTCGCCCCGCTCGTGTCGGCAATCTGACGGATGGACCGCACAAACTGAAGCTTGACCGTATCCGCATCGATACCGTCCACGAAATGCCGGTCGATCTTCACATAGTCAGGCCGCAACTCGGACCAAAGCCGCAGACTCGCGTAGCCCTCGCCAAGATCATCAAGCGCGATCTCGAAGCCCAGTGAGCGATATTCCGCCAAGGCCGCGCGCGTTGCCGGCAAATCCAGTGTCGGCTGGTGCTCCGTCAATTCGATGACGACGCGCTCGGGCGACAGACCCAGCGATCGCACCATCGCCAGGGTCTCAGCCAACCCCAGCGCATCCGCGCCATCCCCCCCATCCGTCATCAGGCCGCCGCACACCGGACCGATATTGAGAAACAGCCGCCCCGGCAAGTCGCGCTGGGCGAACCCCTGCAACACGACCCGACGGCACGCCAGTTCAAGCCGTGCGAGCAAGCCGTGACGACGTGCCGCTGCGAACAGGGCGGCCGGCGTATGCAGGGGTGTCTGCGCAGGACCCCGAATCAGTCCCTCGTAGCCTGCCACCGACGATGTACGGAAATCGAGAATCGGCTGATAAACCGGCGAAAGGCCAGGGCCGCGCGGACCCACGCCGCGGCAGATGGCTTCGAGAGACAGGGCTTCGTCGTAGGCATTAGGCTGCATGAAGCGATACACGGGCGAGGACGGCGCATCGTGTGCGTCGGCATCACGCAATGCGGAAGGAAGAGACGGTCTAGCCTAGCACCACAATTTGAAGCATTTATGACAGGACATCTAAATGTCTTCATCACCCCCGAAAAAAAAGCAGCGCCCCCTTGTGCGCTGCCCTTTTTTCCTGCCATCCAGCCCGATATTTACCAGGCGGCGACGACCGATCCCTTGAACTGGGTTTCGATAAATGCCTTCACTTCCGGCGAATGGTAGGCCTTCACGAGCTTGGCCACCCAGGGTTTGCTCTTGTCTTGCTCACGCACGACGAGCACGTTCGCGTAAGGGCCATTGGCTTCCTCGATCGCAATGGCGTCGCGCTTGGGTTGAAGGCCCGCTTCCATCGCGAAGTTGGTGTTGATGACGGCGACGGCCACGTCGTCGAGCGAACGCGGCAGTTGCGCGGCATCCAGTTCAACGAATTTCAGCTTCTTCGGATTGTCGACGACATCCAGTGGCGTCGCCTTCAAGCCCGCATCGGCACGAAGCTTGACCAGCCCGTGCTTCTGCAGCAGCAACAGCGCACGGCCGCCATTGGTCGGATCGTTCGGCAATGAAACGCGCGAACCGGGCGCCACGTCAGCCAACGACTTGACCTTCTTCGAATACACGCCCATCGGGTAGATCACGGTCTTGGCCACGCTCACGAGTTTGTAGCCGCGGTCCTTGACCTGCGCGTCGAGGTACGGCTGGTGCTGATAGCTGTTGACGTCGAGGTCGCCCGAGGCGAGCGCGGCGTTCGGCTGCACGTAGTCGCTGAATTCGACAACCTTGATGTTCAGGCCGTCCTTGGCCGCGACTTTCTTGACGACCTCGAAAATCTGCGCGTGCGGGCCAGCGGTGACACCGACCTTCAGATGGGTTTCCTGGGCCTGAGCCGCCTGGGCCGCAAACAGCGCGGCAGCGCCGAGGCCGGCCAGCAGCTTGATCAAAATACGTCGTTGCATGAAATTCCCCTTGTGTGATGAATGCCGTGTGTCGACGGCTTATTTGTGACTGAGCCGACGCACCAGCCAGTCGCCGAACGTCTGCACCAGTTGCACGAAAACGACCAGGATCAGCACGACGGCCAGCATGACGTCCGGCAGGAAGCGCTGATAGCCGTAACGGATGCCGAGATCGCCCAAACCGCCGCCGCCGATCGCGCCCGCCATGGCCGAGTAGCCGACAAGGCTCACGAACGTGATGGTCAGGCCCGCGACGATGCCCGGCCAGGCTTCAGGCAACAACACCTTGAATACGATCTGCCGGGTGGTCGCGCCCATCGACTGCGCCATTTCGATCAGGCCCCGATCGACTTCACGCAAGGCCGTCTCGACCAGCCGCGCGATAAAGGGCGCCGCCGCGATGGTCAGCGGCACCACCGCCGCCGCCGTGCCGATCGACGAGCCAACGATCAGGCGGGTAAACGGAATCACGGCGACCAGCAGGATGATGAACGGCGTCGAACGCACGGCGTTGACGAAGATGCCAATGACGCGATTGAACGGCAGGCTCTGCAGCACGCCGTTGCGGTCCGTCAGATACAGCAGCACGCCCAGCGGCAAGCCGACTGCGGCGCCCACGATGCCGGAGATGCCCACCATGATGAGCGTCTCCCAGAACGAGGAAACAAACAGGTCCAGCATTTCAGTCAACATGAGTCAACTCCTCTACCACCACCCCCTGGCTGCTCAGATACGCCATGGCTTGCGCGACCCGCCCCGGCTCGCCGCCGGCCAGCACCGCCAGCGATCCGAACGCCTGCCCCTGGATCTCGTCGATCTGGCCATGCAGGATATTGAAATCGAGCTCGTAGCGGCGAATCGCCTCGGACAGCAACGGCTGGTCGACGCCCGCCCCCGAGAAGGCGAGGCGGTACAGGTGATCGTGTCCATTGCCGATGCGCGATGCAATCCGTTCGCGCACGCCCGCCGGCAGCTCCTGTGCGATGACGTCGCCGATCAGCGCGCGCGTGACCTCATGATGCGGGCGCAGGAAGACATCGATCACCTTGCCCTGCTCGACCACGCGGCCGGCGTCGAGCACGGCCACACGATCGCACACCTGTTTGATCACTTCCATCTGGTGCGTGATCAGGATGATGGTCAGGCCAAGCTCGCGGTTGATGCGCCTGAGCAACTCCAGAATGGAACGCGTCGTTTCCGGATCGAGCGCCGAGGTGGCCTCGTCGGAGAGCAGTACCTGGGGCTGGCTGGCCAGCGCGCGCGCAATCCCGACACGCTGCTTCTGACCGCCGCTGATCTGCGACGGATAACGGTCCTTCTGGGCCGTCAGCCCGACAAGCTCGAGCAACGGCAGTACCGCCGCCTCGATTTCGCTCGCGGACTGGCCCGCCAGTTCGAGCGGCAGCGCCACGTTGCCGTAGACGGTGCGCGACGACAACAAGTTGAAATGCTGGAAGATCATGCCGATCTTGCGGCGCGCCTGACGCAGGCCGTCGCTCGACATGGCGGTCAAGTCCTGGCCGTTGATCTTCACGCTGCCGTCGCTCGGACGGTTCAGCAGGTTGATCACGCGCACCAACGTGCTCTTGCCGGCGCCGCTTCGGCCGATAATGCCGAAGACTTCTCCCCGCTCAATCGACAGGCTGACATTGGACAGCGCGTCGATCGGGCCCGTGGGCCCGGCAAAACGCTGGGTAATACGTTCGAGTTCGATCATGCGAAACAAAAAAGCAGCGCCTGCCTCCACTGCCGCAGTGCGCTGCTATCGTTATTGTTTGTGCGAAACGCCGATTCTATCGCATCTCGCTAAATGGTTGAAAATAATAAATTTCCATTGCTTTATACGATTTTCAGCAATAGCGGCGGGCGCCGCGCTCAACGGATCTGGCGGTGGCTGGCAAATTCGTCGAGCACTTCGATCACACGATCGAATTCGAGCGATTTGTCGAAGAAATAACTGACGCCCAGTTGCAGACAGCGCTTGCGGTAGGTCGCCAAGGCATAGTTGGTGAGCACAATTGCCAGCAGTTTCGGCAACATGCCGGCGTTGTGAAGGTAGGCAAGCACGTCCATGCCCGACCCGCGACGCAACTGGATGTCGACGATCACGGCATCGAACGTCTCCCGCTTGAGCGTTGCCACGGCCTCGTCGGCCGTCTCCGCGACGCCGGCCACTCGAAGCATCCCCGTGGAGCCAAGCGCCTCCGACAAGCTCTCGCGGATCACCGCGGAATCCTCGATCAACAAAACCCTGAGTGGCTCTTGTGCATCCATGTTGTCACGCGACAGCGCCTCCCAAGTGTGGACTGCCGGGGCGGGCCATGATGCGCCGCCCCGCCAATTCAAAGATCCCCGTGAGCGGCGTCGCTTCGAGGTCAACTGATCAGGCCGTTCTTCAACGCATACAGCGTCAGGTCGGCATTGGTTTTCAATTGCATTTTTTCCAGCACGCGCGCGCGGTACGTGCTCACGGTCTTCACGCTCAAGTGCAGCTCTTCGGCAATTTCGGTCGGCGTACGCCCTTGTGCGAGTTTGCAGAACACCTGGAATTCGCGCTCGGACAACTGTTCATGCATCGGCTCGTCGATCGGCTGGTCCAGCTTTCGCGCCAGCATGTCAGCCGTCGACTCGCTGACATAACGGTGGCCGCGCGCCACCGTACGGATCGCCCGGATGATTTCTTCCGGCGCCGCATCCTTCATCAGGTAGCCGTTGGCGCCGGCGCGCAGCAGATTCACGGCGTACTGCGCTTCCGGATAGGTGGAAAGGAACAACACCGCCTGCTGCGGACGAATCTGCTTGATGACCCGCAGCGTGTCGATGCCGTTCTTGTCAGGCATGGCGATATCCAGCAGCACGACGTCGATCTCGGAGGCGCGCACCGCGGCGATCGCTTCGTCGCCACTGGCCGCTTCGCCCACCACGGCCATGTCCGGCTCGTCGGCGATGAACTGCTTGAACCCCGTGCGCACAATGGCGTGGTCGTCGGCAATGAGAATGCGTATCGTGGGTGACATCGAAACTCCAGAGAAGCCTCCGTCGGCGTGCGCTGGCCCGACGGCCGGGGATTCCTCCCGTATGGTATGCGGCGCGGTATCCCGGTCGCCCAAATAATGATTCATCTTGCGGCAAGTCTCAATGCTGGACATTGATTTCATGGTAGGGAACGGCGCGCACCGCAACTACCCGCATGGCGCTGGTTTTTGCGTAGGAATCGGCCGACATTTCCGGCGAGGCGCGGATTTTCGACTTATGATCGAAGCGCCGCCAATGCAAAGGAGTGACATGTTTACCGCCTGGCTCCGACGCTGGAGCTGGATCATCGCCATGGTCGCGGCCATCGTCATCACGGTCGGCAGCCTCATCGGACTGGAGTCCGCGCACCGGCGCCTGGCGTCCACCTACGAAACCGCGCTGCAGGCGATGTCCGCTGCAAACGCGCTCAATGAGGTCATTGCGCGCACGTCGACGATCGTGTCGAGTCAGCGCGGCTATCTGATGACCGACAATCCGGCATATCTGGATCCCTACCTTGCTGCAGTGCGGCGCATCCGGGATCTTGCCGGACAGATCAGCCAGCATTATGAAACGGTCGGCGATACGGAAGCCGCCAAGGCGTTCGCCGGCACGATGACGCTCTTCAGCCAGCGGATCGCCGCCATGGAAACCGCACGTGCGGACGTCAAACGAGGCACCATGCCGCTCGAGGAGGCGCTCGCGCCAGCCAACATTGGTATCGGCAGCATGGAAAAGGTCGAGACCGGCCTGACCGATCTCTATAACCGTGAGCTGGCGCGCGCGCGCCGCGCGCAGGACGCCGGCCGTGACGACCAGACGCTCTCGGCCATCAGCGCGGGCGCATTGTCCGTACTTACGATCCTGTTGTTCGTCCTGCTGTTCCGCTTACTTGGCAGGCAGATGCGTCAGGAACGCCTCGCGCGCGAACACATGCGCGAGCAGCAAGCGCATCTCGACCGCCTGGTGCAGGAGCGCACCGAGCAGTTGGATGAATTGGCGACCCACCTGCAGAATGTGAGCGAGGACGAGAAGACCAAACTGTCGCGCGAATTGCACGACGAACTCGGCGCAATCCTCACCGCCTGCAAGATGGACGTGACGTGGGCGCACCACAAGCTGCGCAATACCGACGCGGTGCTCGCGGAAAAGCTTGCGCGCGCGCAGCGCAATCTCGACGCGGGCATTCAAATCAAACGGCGCATCATCGAAGATCTGCGCCCGACCGTGCTGATCAACTTCGGACTTGTAACGGCCCTGCGTTCACTCGCCGAGGAATCCGCAGACCGGCATCACTGGCGCCTCGACCTCGATCTGCCCGAGGAAGACGTGGCGCTGCCGGAAGCCACCGCCATCGTGCTATTCCGGGTTGCGCAGGAGGCGCTGACGAACGCGGCCAAATACGCGCGCGCCAATGCCGTACGGGTCGGTCTCGGCTTCGACGCAAATGTCATCCGCCTCGAAGTCATCGACAACGGCATCGGCCTTACCCCCGACCAGGTCCGCAAACCGAAAACACATGGGCTGCTCGGCATGCGCCAGCGCGTCTCTGCGCGCGGCGGCCGCATCGACATCCATTCGCTGCCAAGCCGCCTCGGTACCGAGATTCGCGTGACGCTGCCGCTCGGGCCAGCCGACGGCGAGACCAAACCGTCTCGCCACGCGTGACGTTTCGGGGTGCCGTCGGAATTCACTGACAGCGCAACCCGATTCCGCCTACATCACGACGCTGGGCTGGCTGACAGCACCGCAACGCATGGCTCTCTACCATGGAATCACTCCCCCGGCGTTGGCGGCAGAACACGGCCGCCGACGGGCAGGGACGCACTCCCCGCGAACCTGGCGGGACGCCGATCCCGCCTCGATCGAGGCAACACCCTATGGAACAGGAGCCACCATGAACTCGGATACGCTCAAAGGGAAGTGGAATCAACTGAAGGGGGAAGTGAAACGACACTGGGCCAATCTCACTGACGACGACCTGCTGAAGATCGAGGGAAATCGCGACAAGTTCGTGGGTAGGGTCCAGGAGCGTTACGGCAAGGCCAAGGCGGAAGCAGAGAAGGAAGTCGACGCCTGGAACCGCCGGCACAAACTCTGGTAAGCCCGACGCCGGCCCAACCGCACAGGTTTTCAACGGAGCACCATCATGAAACGACTGATCGCCATCATCCTTCTCGCAGGCTTTGCCATGGGACTGGCTGGCTGCAACACCATGCGCGGTGCTGGCCAGGACATCCAGCAGGGCGGCCAAAAGCTTGAGGGCGCCGCCGAACGCAACAAGTAGGGGGACCACCGGGCCGGCACGCCATCTCTCCGGCCGGTGGGGCTTCGCGACAGCCCCCTCCCCGGCCGGCAAGCGCCATGCCCACTATCCATCGACGCTTCGATCGCCACAGGAGAATGATCATGCGAAATCGCCACGCCTTGCGCTGGCTGGCCGGCGCCATGTTTGCCGCCGGCGTTTGCGGCGCCAACTTCGCCGTTGCCGCCGACAGCGCCGCCAAGGACCGCTACGATCAAGCGGAGAAAGTCGCCGAAGCCGAATACGAGGCGGCCCGGGCCCGTTGCGACGACCTCAGCGACAACGCCAAGAAGGTGTGCATCGAAGAGGCCAAGGGCAATGAAAAGGTGGCCAAGAAGAACGCCGAAGCCGAATACAAGGGCACCCCGGACGCCCGCTACGATGCCGAGGTCGCGAAAGCGGATGTTGCCTACAGCGTTGCCAAGCAACGCTGCGAAGACAGGAAGGGCAACGACAAGGAGATCTGCGTGAAGGACGCGAAGGCCGCGCAAACGCGCGCCATGCGCGATGCAAAGGACGTCAAGGCGCATTCCGGCAAGTAACGGCCGCAGCGACAGGCAGGACCGGAGGATAGCGGGAGGAGGCGTGGCTGACGATCCGGAGCCCGGGTCGATGGCCCGTGACAGCGGATGCCGTGCGTGCGGCATCCGCTGTTGCGCACGCGCGACGGAATCGGCATGGATCCGGTCCGCCATGTAAGTAAATGTAACAAGTGTGGCCGCACTTCCCCCCGTACGCGCGTGTGTGAAGACTGCCACACGCTCGCCAAAGCGAGCACAAATCATTGATTCTTAATAAAATGCGGGGGCTTTAAGTGCACTGTCCGACGAAGACGTGGTACCTGTGCGCGGACTATGAGGCAATCAGATGCATACTTTGCAACAATTGCCCGCCCCGTCCCGGCGCGAAACTCAGTACAGTGCAAACAGAAATGAACACTTCGTAGAATGACGCGAAACAGGGTGCCGGCGGGCGCCTCTGCCGCGGACCGCAACCGCGGTCCAACCGCATTCGCCATTTGCGCAAGCGCTGAAATGCAGGAATGTGGAACGCCGGACGCGGGCTCGCCCAAGTAGGAGAATCATCATGAAAACCAACTTTGTTGCCATGGCCGTTGCCGGCGCCGTACTCGCCCTGGGCGCCATCGGGTCGGCACAGGCGCACGTCTCGGTCGGTATCGGCATCGGGGTGCCGCTGATCGCACCGCCGGTGTATGTCGCTCCGGCCCCGGTCTACGTGCCGCCGCCGGTCGTCTACGCGCCGCCGCCAGTGGTGTATGCCCCGGCGCCGGTGTATTACGGTGGCTACTACGGTGGCGGCTACTATGCCCCTCGCGGCTACTGGCGTCATCACGGTCACTGGCGCCGCGACCGCGATTGATGCAGTGCCGGGGTGAGGCGCAGCGAGCCGCCCTCTCCGGATCAAACCCGATAACCGATCCGCAGTCCGCCCCAATGACGTCCGTTGACATAAATCGGGGCGGACGCGTCCTTCATCATCACGTAACGCCCGCCGCCCATGTCGCGGCGGTACGTCTGCAACAATAGCGGACGCGTATTCGTTCCCGCGGCGCGCCCCGTGCGGTCGTCGAACAATCGCCGGTTGCGGCAATTCGCGGCGTTCCATACCGGATCGTTCGTAGGCGTCTGCGAAAACTTCAGGTTGTGCGTCGGCAGATAGCCATTCGTATCGACTGCCGCGCAAAATGCCACCCGTTCGTTCAATTGCAGGATCGGCTCCTGAATCTGCGGCAGTAGTTCGTCAGTCACGGCCGTAAACGGCGCCAGCAATTGCGGCGGGTTCGTGCCCGGTATTGGCTGGTAGTGCCGGTCGAACAACGCCTGCTCGGTGATGCGCCCTTTCGCGAGCGCCGCCTCGAACGTTTGCCCTACCTGCTGCGCCGCCCGGCGCACGGCGCGGATGAACGGCGTATCTTCCGTCTCCACGCCCGCTTCCGCAATCCATCCGATCAGATGTTCCGATACCGACAGCAGACGGTTGATGCGTTCGCGCGCGCTGTCCACGTTCTCGGCAGATTGCGTGACGCCGCCAGCCATTTCGTCGACGTGCTCGGCCAATGTATTGCACTCCGTCTCGATCGCCTCGCTTGCCGCGGCAATCTGACCGGCCTGGCGATCGAACGTATCGATGGCGGTGCCCGCAATTTCAATCACGCTCGCGATCGCGTTCGTGCCCTCGCGGGCTTCGTTCGCACGCGTGACGTTCGCGTTGCTCTCGCGCATCAGGCATTGGGTACGCTCGCCGAGCGCGGCCAATGTCTGCTCGATCTGCCGGGTCGCTTCGGCCGTCTTGTTCGCGAGTTGCTTGACCTCCGTGGCGACGACCGCGAAGCTGCGGCCCGCGGCGCCCGCACGCGCGGCTTCGATCGCGGCATTGAGCGCCAGCAGATTGGTCTGGCGGGCGATGACGGAAATGCCTTCGGCCACGGTGCCCACATGCGCCAAGGCTTCGCGCAGGCCTGCGATCTCGCCGGCCATGCCCGTCACGCCTTCGACCAGACCATGAATCGAGGCCAGCGAGGCTTCGGCAGTGCCGCGCGACGCCGCCACCTCGGCGCTCGCGCGATCGGCGATGGTCCGCGCCTCGCGCGCGGCCTGCGCGATGCGCTGGTTCCCTTCGCTGGTATGCGCGGCGGTGCGTCGCAAATCCTGAAAGACTTCGGCCTGACGATTGATCCGTACCGAAATCTCATCGACATTGCCGGCGATATCGCAAATCTCGATGCCGAGTTTGCTGGCGCTTTCCGCCACATGCCCCATTACCCTCATGGCCCCGTCGGCATTCCCGCGGCGCTTGAATAGCCCCATCGTCATGTCTCCTCGCAACCCGTATTGAATTGTTATAACGAGCGCCTGGCGCCGCAGTCGGGTACCGGCATTCGCTGGTTCGTCACAAAGTATAACGGGACACATGCGGCCGGGCTTGAGGCATTCCTCGCCTGCGGCGCTTGACGGTGTCAGCGCGCCGCGTCCGACAGCGAAAACGGCAAGCACGCGCGCCAGCGGCCCGGCGTCACGGCGCCGCAAGTCGATACCTGACCAATCATCGCTCGGACGACTAGAATAGGCGTCATCCATCACCCATGCCGATATTGGCCGCACCAAGATGACGCCCGACCAGTTGCTCACCTTTGCCACCGTGGCCGAACTCGGCAACATCAGCCATGCCGCCGAGGTACTGCATCTCTCTCAGCCCGCGGTATCGGGGCAATTGCGGCTGCTGCAGGAATCGTTCGGCGAACCGCTATATCGCCGCGACGGACGCGGCATTCGTCTCACGCCGGTGGGTGAGCAGGTGGCCGCCTACGCCAACAGGCTGCGGCAGGACTACCGGCAGGCAATGACGTTCCGCGACAGCCTGCGCGGACTGGAAACCGGCACATTGCGTATCGGCGCAAGCACGACGCCCGCGAGCTACCTGCTGCCGTATTTCATCGCCGACTTCCATCAGCAATACCCGGCCGTCGCGATCCATCTGATCGACGGCAATACCTCGGAGATCGTGGCACAGCTTGATCGGCTCGACGTTGCCTTCATCGAAGGCGCCGTGCCGCCGGGCCTTGCGGCGGAAATCGCCGTACGGCCCTGGCGCGATGACGAAATCGTCGCCATCTCGCGCGCCGATCACGCCCTCGCCCTGACGCCGCAAGGTGCGTCGCTGCAGACCATCGCCAAGTATCCGCTGATCATGCGCGAGCCGGGATCGGGGGTGCGGCAGCTGGTGTCGCGCGCGTTTGCGGTGGCGGGACTGGAGGCGCGCGTCGCCCTGGAACTGGCGGGGGTCGAAAGTATCAAGGAAGCCGTGCGTGCCGGGATGGGTGTCGGCTTCGTCTCGGCCATGTCGATGCGGCATGAGGATGAACTGCTCGCCACCATTCGCATCGATCCGCCGCACGGCCTGAAGCGTCTGCTCAGCGCACTCGTGCCGCACGCCGACGCGCTTTCGCGTCCCGCCGAACGATTCCTCGCGCTGTGCTTCCCGGCCCCGGACACCGCCGCGTGACACGCCCCTAACGCATGCCGGACACGCCGATCTCGTCAAGCAATGTCTGGACGCTCGGATACCGCAGGCGATATCGCAGCTCCTGCTTGAGCCGCCCGTTATCGAGCCGCCGCGATTCGCGCATGAACGATAACAGTGCCGGTTCCAGCACGCGCGCCGCCTCTTCGCGCGAAACGCGCGGCGGGCGTGATTGTCCCAGCGCATCGGCCACCCGGTCGAAGTACTCCGCCATTTTCCACTCGGTGTCGTCGCTTGCATGCACGACGCGCTGCGGACGTCCGTGCCACAACGCTGCGACCACGATCCCGGCGAGATCGTCGGCATGAATGTGATTCGTGTAGACGTCATCCTCGTCGCGCAACGCCGGCGTACCGCGCGCAAGCCTTGCCGTCGGCAGGCGGTCGGCAGCATAGATGCCGGGAATGCGCAGGATCGAGGTGCGCCAGCCGCCGTCCGTCAGGTTCGCGCCGTGCGGCATGCGCCAATGTGCGCGGCTGCGGCCCGCTGCAGGTTGCATCCGGCGCGATTGCCGTGCCGGACGCCCGAGCGAGCGCACGGCGCGTTCCGCATCGACGCGGCGCGCGCCGCGCGGCGACAACGGGTGCGGCGTACGGGTCTCGTCGATCCGCGCGCCGCCACAGTCACCGTAGACACCGCTGGTGCTCGCGTAGACGAGGGTGTGCTTGCGGGCCGCGCGAACCCGCTCGGGTACAATATAAGGTCGAGGTGGTCGCGCCAGCACGCTGCGCAGCAAGCGTGTGCGCCTGTCGGCCGGGCCCGTGCCCGGCGCGCTGGGTGGCGGTGCAAGATGCACGACATGGCGCGCGAGGCCACGCAGGCGCGCCAGGCTCGCAGGGCGGTCGAGATTGCCTGTCACAGGCACCGCGCCGGCCGCGCGCAGCGCGGCGCGGCGGTCGTCGCTGGACGTCAGCGCGAACACGCGAAAGCGCGCGCGCAATGCCGGCAGGCAACGCATGCCGATGTCGCCGCAGCCGATGATCAAGAGGCGCGGCAAACCGAATTTTTTCGACGGATTTTTCATTTCTCGGATTGTAGTATGGCTTACAACGTCACTCTCGTCCCCAGCGGACGTCAGTTCCAGGTCGAAGCGGGCGAAGCGGTCCTGTCGGCCGCCCTGCGCCAGGGTATCGGCCTGCCCTACGGCTGCAAGAACGGTGGCTGCGGATCATGCAAGGCCAAACTGGTCGACGGCAGTGTCGAACACGGCGCCCACTCGCATACCGCGCTGACAAAGGACGAAGCCACGCGCGGCCTTGCCCTGCTCTGCTGCGCGCACGCCACAAGCGACCTGACAATCGAGAGCCGCGAGGTCAAGGGTGTCGGTGATATCCCGGTCAAGCGCCTGCCGTGCCGTGTCACGACGTTGGAGCGGCGCGCCGACGACGTCATCATCATGCGCCTGCAGTTGCCCGCGAACGAACGGCTGCAATACCTGGCCGGCCAGTACGTCGAGTTCATCCTCAAGGACGGCCGCCGCCGCAGCTACTCCATGGCAACGGCCCCGCACGAGGAAGGCCACATGGAGTTGCACATCCGCCATCTGCCCGGCGGCGCGTTCACCGATCACGTCTTCAACACGATGAAGGAGCGTGAAATCCTGCGCTTCGAAGGCCCGCTCGGCACGTTTTTCGTGCGCGAGGATACGGACAAACCGATCGTGCTGCTGGCCTCCGGCACAGGCTTCGCGCCGATCAAGGCGATCGTCGAGCACGCCGTTCACAAGGGCTTCGACCGTCCGATGACGTTGTACTGGGGCGCACGTCAGCTCAAGGACATCTATCTGCGCGAGTTGGCCGAACAATGGGCACGCGAGATCCCGAACTTCCGGTTCGTGCCGGTGTTGTCCGACGCCGCGCCGGAAGACGCCTGGACCGGCCGCACGGGCTTCGTCCATTGTGCCGTCGCCGATGACCTGCCAGATATGTCGGGATACGAAGTGTATGCATGCGGCGCTCCCGTCATGGTGGAATCGGCGCGCCGCGATTTCCTCGCGGACAACGACCTGCCGGAAGACGCCTTCTTCGCCGACGCGTTCACGACGGAAGCGGACATCAACGCCTGATCATCGGGCACCGGCGGGTGCGGGGTCTGTGACTCCCGCGCCACACCGGCAAAAGAATTTTGACAAGCGGCCGATGCGCCGCTTATATTTTCGACATGAACTTTATCGCCATCGCCTCGATCCGACGCCGCTCGTCGCTGCCCCAACCGGGATGCCGCGCGGCGCGCTATCGACTGCGATAATCGCAAGTTCACCAGCACAGCGAAGCCACGGGCACCCCCCGTGGCTTTTTTGTTTTTATCCTCTGGAGTCCGTCATGCCGTTAGCCTTATCGTCCACCGCGGCCACCACGTCCGCCCCGTCGCCCGTGTTCGAGCGCTTCGCCACCCATGCGCTCCTGCCGATCACCACGCGTCCGGACATCGTGTTTACGCGCGGCTCAGGTTCGTGGCTCTACGACCATGACGGCAAGCGCTACCTCGACTTCATCCAGGGCTGGGCCGTCAACAGCCTCGGCCATTGCCACCCGGTCATGCGCGACGCGCTGGCCGCGCAATCCGGGCTGCTGCTCAACCCGAGTCCGGCCTTCTACAACGAACCGATGATCGCGCTGGCCGACTTGCTGAGCGGCCTCAGCGGCCTCGGCAAGGTGTTCTTCGCCAACAGCGGTGCGGAAGCCAACGAAAGCGCCATCAAGCTGGCGCGCAAGTGGGGGCAAATGCATCCCGATGCGGCCGGTCGGGCGCGCCATGAAATCATTACGTTCGCGAACAGCTTCCACGGGCGCACGCTCGCGACGATGTCGGCCAGCGGCAAGCCCGGTTGGGACACGATCTTCGCCCCGCAAGTCGACGGGTTTCCGAAGGCCGCGCTTAATGATCTCGCCTCCGTCGAAGCGCTGATCGGCCCGCGCACCGTTGCGGTCATGCTCGAGCCCATCCAGGGCGAAACTGGCGTGGTGCCCGCGACGGCCGACTTCATGAAGCAGCTGCGCGCGCTGACCGAGGCGCGCGGGCTGCTGTTGATTGTCGACGAAGTGCAAACCGGCTGCGGGCGCACCGGCACGCTGTTCCATCATCAGCAGGCGGGGGTCCGTGCGGACATCATGACCCTCGGCAAAGGCATCGGCGGCGGCGTGCCGCTCGCGGCCATGCTGTGCCGCGATGAACTGGCCGTCTTCCAGCCGGGGGATCAGGGCGGGACTTACAACGGCAATCCGCTCATGTGCGCTGTCGGCCTCGCCGTCATGCGCACGATCGCCGCGCCGGGGTTCCTGGCGTTCGTGCAGGCGCAAAGCGAGTATCTGAGCGCGGGATTGCTGAAGCTGTCGGCAACCTACGGGCTTGAAGGCGAACGCGGCGCGGGCCTGTTGCGCGCGCTGCTGCTCGGGCGCGACATCGGGCCGCAGTTGGTCGAAGCGGCGCGCGAACTTTCACCGGATGGCCTGCTGCTCAACGCCGCGCGCCCGAACCTGTTGCGCTTCATGCCGTCGCTCAACGTCAGCCGCGACGAAATCGACCAAATGCTGACGCTGCTCCACGGCCTGCTGGCCAAACACATCTGAATGCCTCGGCGCGTCCTGCTCTGCGGACCCGCCGGGCGCGACCGATCACGGAAGACCCACCGACCTCAGGACACCATGACCCAATCGCACCCCGACACCGCCTCGGCCGGCGCCAATGCCCCGAGCGGCATCGTCGACATCTCCGCCGACCCGCGCCGGCTCGATATCCCGCTCATCCACCATTGGCTGTCCACGCAAACGCACTGGGCGCGCGACATTCCGCGCGAGACCCTCATGCGCGCCATCGGCAATTCCTTGTGCTTTGGCGCATACGCATCGGACATCGAAACGAATGAGATGCAGCAGGTCGGCTTCGCACGCGTGATTACCGACAACGCCACGTTCGCTTATCTGGCCGACGTATTCGTCATCGAATCCATGCGTGGCCGCGGCATCGGCAAGCGCCTGGTCGAAGCCGTGCTGGCGCACCCGGCGCTGCAGAACCTGCGCCGCTTCCTGCTTGCGACCAGCGACGCGGCCGGACTTTACGCACAGTACGGCTTCGCGCCGCTCGGGCCCGTGAACAACATGATGCAGATCCATCGTCCCGACGTCTACACACGCAAGAATGCGGCATGATGCCGGCAGCGGCTCGCGCATGAAAGACGAAGGGCCCCGGCGTTGCCGCCGGAGCCCTTCTTCATGACGTGATGACGAATCGTCAACGCATCGGCAGGCGCCGATGCGTCACGCGTTCACTCGCGCTGGCCTACTCGCCGAGATACGCGGCGCGCACCTTCGGATCGTCGAGCATATCCTTTGCATCGCCGGTCATGGTCACAAGCCCGCTGTCCATGACGTAGCCGCGGTGCGCGGCCTGCAACGCGAGGCGCGCGTTCTGCTCGACCAGCAGCACGGTCACGCCCTCGCCCGAGATCGTTCGCACCACCTCGAAGATCTTCTCGACCATGATCGGCGAGAGGCCCATCGACGGTTCGTCGAGCAGCAGCAGTTTCGGCTGGCTCATCAGCGCGCGCGCCATGGCCAACATCTGCTGCTCGCCGCCCGAGAGCGTACCCGCGACCTGGTCCTTGCGCTCCTTCAAGCGCGGAAAAATTGCGAACATCTTGTCGACGTCGTTCTTGATCCCGGCTGTATCGTTACGCAAGTACGCGCCCATCTGCATGTTCTCGAGGATGGTCATCCGCGTGAAGATGCCCCGGCCCTCCGGCACCATCGCGAGTCCCTGCTTGAGCAGATCGAACGCCTTGACGCCCTTGATCGACTTGCCGAGATACGTGATGTCGCCATCCGCCCACGGCAGCAGGCCGGTGATGGCCTTCATCGTCGTGGTCTTGCCCGCGCCGTTCGCACCGATCAGCGTAACGAGCTCGCCCGGCTGGATGTTGACGTCGATACCCTTGACGGCCTTGATCCCGCCATAGGCGACCTTCAGGCCCTTGATTTCCAACATTGCTGCGCTCATCTCAATGGCCTCCCCCGCCCAAATACGCTTCAATCACCGCGGGGTTTTTCTGAACATCCTGCGGCAAACCTTCGGCAATCACCTTGCCGTAATCGAGCACCGTCATGCGGTTGCAAAGGCCCATCACCAGCTTCACGTCGTGCTCGATCAGCAGGATCGTCCTGCCGTCATTGCGGATCTTGTCGAGCAATCCGCGCAGTTCGACCTTTTCCGTCGCGTTCATGCCGGCGGCCGGTTCGTCGAGCGCCAGCAACTTCGGATCGGTCGCCAGTGCACGGGCAATTTCCAGACGGCGCTGGTGGCCATACGAAAGATTCGCCGCCGTGTAGCTGGCGTACTTCGAGACGCCGACATACTCGAGCAGTTCCATCGCACGGTCCTTGATCGCCGTCTCTTCACGACGCGCGCCAGGGTGATGCGTGATCGCACCCCATACGCCCATCTTCGTACGCACGTGGCGTCCGACCATGACATTCTCGAGCGCCGTCATCTGGCCGAACAGCCGGATGTTCTGGAACGTGCGCGCGATGCCGGCTTTCGCCACTTCATGCACGGCGGTCGGCTTGTAAGCCGCGCCGCCCAGCACGAACTCGCCCGAATCGGGCGTGTAGAGGCCGGTGATGACGTTGAAGAACGTCGTCTTGCCGGCGCCGTTCGGGCCGATCAGGCCGTAAATCTGGCCCGGCTCGATTTGCAGGCCGACGTCAGTCAGCGCCTGCAGGCCGCCAAAGCGCTTGTTGACGCCTTTGACAGACAAAAGATGTTTTTCGCTCATGAATTCGTCTCCTTACGCACCAGCCACAGTCCGTTCTTCCTGGCGCGGCGACGGCCAGAGGCCTGCCGGGCGATACAGCATGATCAGGATCATGGCCAGGCCATACAACAGCTGACGAATCACTTCCGGATCGACGACGATTTGGCCGAACAGCTTTTGCTGCAGCGGGCCCATCGTCGAGCGCAGCACTTCGGGGAATGCCGACAGCAGGATGCCGCCGAGAATCACGCCCGGAATGTGCCCCATGCCGCCCAGCACCACCATCGACAACACCACGATCGATTCCCAGAAGGTGAACGATTCAGGTGAGACGAAACCCTGGAAAGCAGCGAACATGCCGCCGGCGACACCGCCGAAGGAAGCGCCCATCGCGAAGGCGAGCAGCTTGATATTGCGAGTGTTGATGCCCATCGCCTTGGCAGCAATTTCGTCTTCACGAATGGCGACCCAGGCGCGGCCGATGCGCGAATGTTGCAGCCGCACGCAGATGAACGCGATCAATAGCGCAAGGAACACGAACAGGTAGTAGTACAGGTACACCGTGCCGACCTTGAACCCGAAGAACTCGTGCACCTTCGAGAAATCGAAGCCGGCCACCGAGGCGGGGGCAATCCCATTGATCCCCTTCGGTCCGTTCGTGATATTGAGCGGACGATCCAGGTTGTTCAAGAAGATCCGGATGATTTCCCCGAAGCCCAGTGTCACGATGGCGAGGTAATCCCCACGCAATCGCAACGTCGGCGTCCCGAGCAATATCCCGAACGTCGCGGCGACCGTGGCCCCAATCGGAATCGTGAGCCAGATCGGCACGTGCAGCCCCTCGGGGAACATCGCGGCAATCCAGGCGAACTGCGTGGTCAGGTGCGGTGAAGACAGGAATGCCGTGACATAGGCGCCGACCGCGTAGAACGCGATGTAACCCAAGTCGAGCAGGCCGGCAAAGCCGACGACAGTGTTCAGACCGAGCGCCAGCATGATATAGAGCAGCGCGAAGTCCAGCACGCGCACCCAGTAGTTGCCGCCGGCGTAGCCGACGAGGATCGGGACGATGAGCGCGCCGAGCAGGAACAGTGCGAGACCGCGGTATGCCTTGCGCGCGGCAGCGGCTTCCGAAATCGGCGTGACAGCTGAGGTTTGGACAGGTTGATTCATGTGTCGATCCTCCTCAAGCACGATCGGCGACACGTTCGCCCAGCAAACCGGACGGACGGAACACGAGAACGATGATCAACACGAAAAACGCGAAGACATCCTGATAGTTACTGCCGAACACACCGCCGGTCAGATCGCCGATGTACCCGGCGCCGAGCGCTTCGATGAGGCCGAGCAGCACACCGCCGACCATGGCGCCGGTGAGGTTGCCGATCCCGCCGAGCACTGCGGCGGTGAACGCCTTCATGCCGGGGATGAAGCCCATGTAGAAGTGCGCGTTGCCGTAGGTCGACGCCATCATCACGCCGGCCAACGCGGCGAGCGCGCCGCCGAGCATGAAGGTGGCGGAGATGACGAAGTTCGGATTGACGCCCATGAGACCGGCGACGTTGCGGTTTTCCGCGGTGGCGCGCATCGCACGTCCGAGGCGGGTCCGGTTGACGAGCTGCGAGAGGCCGAACATCACGATGAATGCGACCACGACGATGACCACGCCGGTGCCGTTGGTGACGGCGCCCGGATGTTCGCCGCGTGCCGGGATGATCGTCATCGCGTCGGTGGGCAACAGTTGCGGAAACGACAGCGGATTACGCGACCAGATCAGCATGGCGATGGTCTGCAGCAGCAGCGAAACGCCGATGGCGGTGATCAGCGGCGCGAGGCGCGGTGCGTTGCGCAGCGGACGGTAAGCCACCCGTTCGATCACGAAATTGACGGTCGCGCAAACCGGCATGGTCACCAGCGTGGCGATGGCCAATATCAATGCCGGACTCATGTCCGGCGCGACCTTGAGCATCAGGTTGATGGTGGACAGCGCGACCATCGCGCCGATCATCATCACATCGGCGTGGGCAAAATTGATGATGCCCAGAATG
This sequence comes from Pandoraea terrae, assembly GCF_902459695.1. Classification (GTDB taxonomy): domain Bacteria; phylum Pseudomonadota; class Gammaproteobacteria; order Burkholderiales; family Burkholderiaceae; genus Pandoraea; species Pandoraea terrae. The sequence continues at coordinate 31,862 of NZ_CABPRZ010000001.1, read as the reverse complement.
CCGTAAACCATCGTGTATCCAAGTGCGATGATGGCATAGACACTGCCGAGCACGAGGCCGTTGAGGATCTGTTGGATAAAGGTATCCATGAAGCTAACTCCTTGTCCCGAGAACGGGCTCTCAGCTTGCTTCACCGAATAGGCTGGCAGGGGGGCCGAGAGAAATGCGGGTAATGGGCGAAATCCTGTTAAGGAGGCGGGCCGCGCCCCTCATGCGGGCGCGGCATCGTTCCGCAGATGAAAGAACGGCACCGCTTGGGTCTCGAACGGTGCCGTCCGTCAGGCGCGAACGCCCGGGTTTACATCTTCACGACGTCGAGCACGCTCTTCTTCTTGTCCTTGTAGTTGTACAGCGTGATGACCGGCTCTTTCATGTCGCCCTTGCTGTCGAAGGCGATGTGACCAATGATGCCCTTGTAATCGGTGGCGGGCATCGCGGCCAGGATCTTGGCCGGATCGGTCGAATTGGCGCGCTTCATCGCGTCGATGATCACGTTGACGGCGTCATACGTGAACGGAGCGTAGATCTGGATCGGCTGATGGAAACGCTCTTCGTAGCGCTTACCGAAGTCGGCGCCCTGTTCCATCTTCGACAACGCCATGCCCGCTTCCGAGCAGACAATGTTGTCGACCGCATCGCCGGCCAGTTCGGCCACCTTGTCGGTACAGACGCCGTCGCCGGCCAGCAGCTTGGCGTTGATGCCGAGTTCCTTCGATTGCTTGGCGAACGGGCCGCCGGTCGCATCCATGCCGCCGTACATGATGATGTCCGGACGCTCACCCTTGATCTTCGTCAGAATGGCGCGGAAGTCAGTGGCCTTGTCGTTGGTAGCGTCGTGCGACAGGACCTTCATGCCGTTAGCCTTGGCGGTCTTCTCGAACTCGTCCGCCAGCCCCTTGCCGTAGGCCGTGGCGTCATCGACGATAGCGACCGACTTGGCCGACAGCGACTTGGAAGCGTAGTTGGCCAGGGCAGGACCTTGCTGGGCGTCCGTGGCAACCACGCGGTAGGCCGTCTTGAAGCCTTGCAGCGTGTAGGCCGGGTTGGTGGCCGACGGGGAGATCTGAACGATGCCGGCATCGCTGTAGATCTTCGAAGCCGGGATGGTGGTGCCCGAATTCAAGTGGCCGACAACCGCGACGACCTTCTCGTCGACGAGCTTCTGGGCAACCTGGGTCCCGGTCTTCGGATCGGCGGCGTCGTCTTCGGCGACGAGCTCGAATTTCACCGATTTACCGTCGATTTTGATACCGGCCTTATTGGCTTCTTCGACAGCCAGGCGTGCACCATTTTCGTTATCTTTGCCCAAGTGGGCAATTTGACCCGTCAGCGGCGCAACGTGACCGATTTTGACGACAACAGCGTCACCGCCCCCGCTGGCGGCAGTCGCGGCAGGCGCAGAAGCGGCACCCGATTCGGCCTGCTTTTCTTCCTTCTGGCCGCAAGCCGCCAACAGCGTCACTGCGGCAACAATGGGCAGTACCTTCGCGAACGTGAGTTGCATGTGTTTATCTCCTGATTGTCGGCGGTTAAACATCGCCAAATCGATGTTTCGTATGCGAAACGCGCGCATTGTAACTCTGTTTTCACCGCCTGCGAGGCCCGTCGCCACAGGGTTTTCCATAATGGAGGCCTCAGGTTTACACCGAATTGTGCAACCCCCGAATTCAGCGAGTGCAACCTAGACGTTCATTAAGGTTTTACATATCGGGGGTGCGCCCGTTTGTTACCGATCGGCGCACGGGAATGCACCAACCACGTGAATCATCACTACAATTACCTGCAAAGCAATTAGCGTGCCCGGATGAAACCGAAGGAATATTCTAATTAAGTAAAAACATAAAGGACTACCTGCGTAGTATTACCGAATAGCGAATTTTATTTTGTGTTGGATCGCAAAACATTCGGTGAAAACGCCATTGAATGAATCTGCGCCGTGAATCTTATTTTTTATACGGGTCAATGTGTCGCGTCAATGCTACACACGGTCGGCGGCGATCCTGCGCAGGGCGCATACGGGAGATCGGGAGTCGGGGGCAGATACGGACGCCGCGCGTTCGAACGCAAACGCGCGGCGTGAAGGGGGATGTGGCGTAACGGGGTAGACGCGGCGCGTGTCACGCCGCGCCGGGGCGCGACGGGGTCAGCCCGCCGGTTGCGTCAGCCCCTTGGGCAGCGGAAAGGCGACGTTCTCCTCGACACCGTCGAGAACGCGTACATGCCCGGCGCCCAGTTCACGCAGACGCGCGAGAATCGACTGGGCCAGCGCTTCCGGGGCGGAGGCCCCCGCCGTTACGCCGATGCGGCGTTTGCCGGCCAGCCATGCTGGCTGGATTTGCTCGGGCGCATCCACCATATAGGAAGGGATCCCCTTCTTCTCGGCCACTTCGCGCAAACGGTTCGAATTCGAGCTGTTCGGGCTGCCGACCACGATCACCACATCGCATTGCGGCGCCATGAACTTGACAGCGTCCTGACGGTTCTGCGTGGCATAGCAGATGTCCTGCTTCTTCGGCTCGAGAACAGCCGGGAAGCGGGCCTTCAACGCGGCAATCACCTCGGCTGCATCGTCCACGGACAGCGTGGTCTGCGTCACGTACGCGAGCTTCGCGGCGTCGGTGACGTGCAAGTCGGCGACATCCCCGACGGTCTCCACCAGAAACATGCCCGAGCCGGTCTGCCCCATCGTCCCTTCGACTTCCGGGTGTCCCTTGTGGCCGATCATCACGATCTCGAGCCCTTGGGCGCGCATCTTCGCGACTTCCACGTGTACCTTCGTGACAAGCGGACATGTCGCGTCGAACACGCGCAGGCCACGCGATTCGGCCTCCGTGCGCACCGCTTGAGACACGCCGTGCGCGGAGAAGATAACGGTGTTGCCGGCCGGCACGTCGGCGAGTTCGTCGATGAAGATCGCGCCCTTGCGCCGCAGATCGCTCACGACGTAGGCGTTATGCACGATTTCGTGACGCACGTAGATCGGCGCACCGAACAGGCTCAGCGCCCGCTCGACGATCTCGATTGCGCGATCGACACCGGCGCAGAACCCGCGCGGCTGGGCCAGCAGCACCTCGGCGTCCGGCCCGGTCACCGGCGTCGGCGGGGAAAGACTATCGCTCATGCTTTCACTCATGACTTACAGGATGCCGATGATCTGCACTTCAAACACGATCGGCTGGCCGGCCAGCGGATGGTTGAAGTCGAACAGCGCCGACACGTCGCCCAATTCGCGCAGGATCCCCGCGTAACGGCCGCCACCCGGCGCATTGAACTCGACCAGGTCCCCGACGCTGTAGTCCTCGTCGAAATTGCTGTTTTCCTTCAGCGTCTTCAACGACACATGCTGCAGCAATTCGGGATTGCGCGGGCCGAAGGCCGCTTCGGGCGCCAGTTCGAAACGGGCGCGCTCCGCCGTTGTCAGACCGAGCAGGGCCTGCTCCAGGGTCGGCGCAAGCTGGCCGGCGCCCAATTGCAGGGTCGCAGGCTTGCCTTCGAAGGTATTGACGATATCCGCACCGTCCGGCGTGGCGATCCGGTAGTGAAGGGTCAGATAAGAATCGTCTTGAACTACCGGGGTTACGACAGAATTCATGGGGTTCTCGCAGCAGGTCCAAGTTATTATTGTAATGGACGGCGCGTCAGCCCGTCCGGCCCCCCGCTTTTTTCTCCGTTCACTGCCCGCGCTGCCGGGTGCACGCGAGCGGTCGTGTCTTCAAGCGTGGTGGGAGTCAGAATGTCGATTATGGAATGGCCGGCGGCCGAAAGGCCGCGCGAAAAAATGGTCTTGCGAGGCGCGGGCGGGTTGTCGGACGCGGAGTTGCTGGCCATCTTCCTGCGCAGCGGACCGCGCGGCAGCAACGCCGTCGATCTCGGCCGCGCACTGCTCACGCGCTTCGGGTCCCTGGCCGAACTGCTGAATGCACCGATGGAAAGGTTTCGCGACGTGCGTGGCATGGGCACCGCGAAATGCCTCCAGTTCCAGGCTGCGCTTGAAGTCTCGCGCCGCGCACTCGCCGAGGCGATGGCATCGCGCGATGCGCTGTCGAGCCCGGACGCCGTCCACGCATACCTTCGCCTGAGCCTGGCCCACCGCACGCGGGAATGCTTCGCCTGCCTGTTCCTCAATGTCCGCAATGAAGTGATCGACACGCAGATCCTGTTTGAAGGCACATTGACGGAAACCAGCGTCTATCCGCGCGAAGTGGTCGCCGAGGCGCTGCGCCAGCATGCTGCCGCGGTGATCGTGGCCCACAACCATCCGTCCGGCAATCCCCAGCCCAGTGTGGCGGACCTGCAACTCACGCGCCGCCTGGGCGAGGCGCTGGCCATGCTGGACATCCGGCTGCTCGACCACGTGATCGTTGGCCGCAGCGGGGTTTACTCGCTCGCGGCGCATGGCCAGATGTGACGCTTGCACAAAGATTTGGCAGCGGGGTGGCGGACCGGGGCGAGAATGGGCTATAATCCCGCCTCTATTCCTGAATCTCCCACAGCCGCGGCCTCATGGCCTCGCGCCGAATATCGCGTTGTAACAAAGCGATTGATTTGTCTGGGATTTTTTTGGTATAATCGCGGTTTGTCTTTTCGACTCACCTTTTTCAGACAGAATTCTGCGTTAGGAGTGCTTCATGGCACGCGTATGTCAAGTGACCGGGAAAGCGCCGATGGTCGGCAATAACGTTTCCCACGCCAATAACAAAACCAAGCGCCGTTTTCTCCCGAACTTGCAAAATCGCCGGTTCTGGGTGGAAAGCGAAAACCGTTGGGTGCGTCTGCGCATCTCCAACGCTGGCCTGCGCCTGATCGACAAGAACGGTATCGATTCCGTCCTGTCCGATCTGCGTTCGCGCGGCGAGATCTAAGGAGCACACATCATGGCTAAAGGCGCACGCGATAAGATCAAGTTGGAATCGACCGCTGGTACCGGTCATTTCTATACGACCACGAAGAACAAGCGTACCAAACCGGAAAAGATGGAAATCATGAAGTTCGATCCGGTCGTTCGCAAGCACGTGGCGTACAAGGAAACCAAGATTAAATAAAGGTTTCTCGCCGCAGGCAACTGCAGCGTTCCAACCCCGCTTCGGCGGGGTTTTTCGTTTTTGCGCACAATACGGCGCCCCGCCGCCATACGCATCGCGTGGCCGTCGAGACATCAATTTGTCCATTCTGCGCATACGGGCATGCCACCGCCGCGTTTTGAGTCGCTATACTCCGATATTTCCTACATCGAGAACCGTTCGACGGACGCGGCGGTTCCGGAGACAAGCGGGAGACAAGCGCATCATGAACTTCGACGTCGTCATCGTCGGCAGCGGTCTGGCCGGCCAGTCGGTTGCCCTGCACCTGGCCGACACGTGCCGCGTGGCTCTCGTAGCCAAACGCCCCATGATTGAAGGCGCGAGCGACTGGGCCCAGGGCGGGATTGCCGCCGTGCTCGATTCGACCGACAGCCATGACGAACACGTTTCCGACACCCTGATCGCCGGCGCCGGACTCTGCGACGAAGCCAGTACCCGCTTCATCGTGGAGCACGGCCGCGAGGCCATCGAATGGCTGATCGAGCAAGGCGTGCCCTTCACGCGCGATGCGGGCGCCGAACTCGGCTTCCACCTCACGCGCGAAGGCGGCCATAGCCGTCGGCGCATCATCCACGCCGCCGACGCCACCGGCCACGCCGTCATCTCGACGCTCGCAGAACGCGTGCGTTGCCATCCCAATATCACGCTGCTTGAAAATCACTTCGCCATCGATCTGATTACGTCGGATCGTGTCGAAGGGGCGCCCACGGCGGGACGCCATTGCCAAGGGCTCTACGCCCAGGAGATGAGCAGCGGCCGCGTCACGGCGATCACGGCGCGGCACACGGTGCTCGCCACCGGCGGCGCCGGCAAGGTGTACCTGTACACCACGAACCCCGACACGGCGACCGGCGACGGTATCGCCATGGCCTGGCGCGCCGGCTGCCGAATCGCGAACATGGAGTTCATCCAGTTCCACCCGACCTGCCTGTACCACCCGTACGCCAAGTCGTTCCTGATTTCAGAGGCGGTGCGCGGCGAAGGCGGCCGGCTGCTGCTCCCCGACGGCACGCGCTTCATGCCGCAGCACGATGAACGCGCCGAACTCGCACCGCGCGACATCGTCGCCCGCGCCATCGACTTCGAGATGAAGAAACACGGCCTCGATTGCGTGTACCTGGACATCAGCCACCAGCCCGCCGCCTTCATCGAGGAACATTTTCCGACGATCCTCGCCCGCTGCCGCGAGCTTGGCATCGACATCACGAAGCAACCCATTCCGGTGGTGCCTGCCGCGCACTATACCTGCGGCGGCGTGGTGACGGACATGAACGGCCGCACCGACCTGCCCGGGCTGTACGCCGTCGGCGAAGCGACCTACACGGGGCTGCACGGCGCCAACCGGCTCGCCAGCAATTCGCTGCTGGAGTGCCTCGTGCTTGGCCGCGCCGCCGCGCAAGACATGCGCCAGCGGGGCACGCAGTCGGCACCCGCGCTGGACGTGCCGGAATGGGATGAAAGCCGGGTGTCCGATCCGGACGAGGAAGTCGTTGTCGCCCATAACTGGGACGAACTGCGCCGCATGATGTGGAACTACGTCGGCATCGTGCGCACGACCAAGCGGCTTGAGCGCGCACAGCACCGGATCCGCCTGCTACGAGAGGAAATTTCCGAGTATTACGCCAATTTCCGCGTGAGCCGCGATCTGCTGGAGCTTCGCAATCTCGTCGACGTTGCGTCACTGATCGTCGACAGCGCGCTTTCTCGCCGCGAAAGCCGCGGGCTGCACTTCTCGCGCGACTTCCCCGATACGCTGCCGAAGGCGCTGCCTACGGTCCTGTCGCCCGCCCTGCAACGCAGTCCGCGCAAGCCGAGCCTGTAAGCCCGCAGACCGGGCCACGCAGGCCCGCCGCAGTCACCGCGCGAAGATCAGCCGGTCTTCTCCAGGATGCGCATGGAGAAGTCGGTTGCGCGCACGTCCTTGGTCAGGCTGCCCACGGAAATCCGGTCGACGCCGGTCTCCGCGATCGCGCGCAGCGTCTCGAGATTCACGCCGCCGGATGCCTCCAGCAACGCGCGGCCTGCCGTCACGCGTGACGCCTCACGCATCATTTCGAGCGTGAAGTTGTCGAGCAGCACCGATCGGGCGCCCGCCGCCAACGCCTCGTCGAGTTCTGCAAGCGTTTCCACCTCGATTTGCACCGGCACGCCGCTGCTGACCGCATTCGCCGCAGCCATGACCGGCGCGATGCCACCCGCCGCAGCGATATGGTTTTCCTTGATCAGAATGCCGTCGTACAGCGCCAGGCGCTGATTGGCACCGCCGCCGACACGCACGGCATACTTCTGAGCGAGCCGCAGTCCGGGCAGCGTCTTGCGCGTATCCAGCACCTGTGCACGCGTGCCTTCGACGATGTCGGCGTAACGGCGCACGGCCGTCGCGACCCCCGAGAGCAACTGCAGGAAGTTCATCGACGTGCGCTCGCCCGTCAATAGCGCGCGCGCCGGGCCCCACAAATCGACCACCGGGGTATCCGGCGCCATGCGGTCGCCTTCCCGGTAGTGCCATTCGATACGGATGGCAGAATCGATGCTGTGCATGGTCGTCTCGAACCAAGCCACGCCGCACAGTACGGCGCTCTCGCGCACGATGATGCGCGCGTGCGCCTGTTCTGCGGCCGGTACCAGCATGCCGGTCAGATCGCCGCTGCCGATATCTTCGGCCAGCGCCGCGCGCACGTTGGCGACAACGGCTTCGCGCAGCGGCTCGCCGAAGGCTGCGAAATACGGGGAAACGTGCGGATGCGTCATGCTGGCCCTACGCCCGCGAACAACGCGCCGTCGCGCGCCAGATCACCGCTTGCGCGCACCGGCTGCTTGCGCGCCTGCGCAAACGTCAGCATGCGGTCGATGCACGTATGCGCGGCCCGGCCGATGGCGGGATCCACATGAATCTCGTTGCGGCCCGTTTCGAGCACTTCCGCCAGATTCTGCAGGCTGTTCATCGCCATCCACGGGCAATGCGCGCAACTCTTGCACGTTGCACTGTTGCCCGCCGTCGGCGCTTCAATGAAGACCTTGCCCGGCGCCGCCGCACGCATCTTGTGCAGGATGCCGTTGTCCGTCGCCACAATGAATTCGGTGGCGGACATCGACTGCGCCGCCGCGATCATCTGCGACGTGGAGCCGACGACATCGGCCAACGCCACGACAGCCTCCGGCGACTCGGGGTGCACCAGGACCAACGCATTCGGGTGCGCCTTCTTCAGGAGCTCCAGCTCGACGCCCTTGAACTCGTCGTGCACCAGGCACGCGCCTTGCCACAGCAGCATGTCGGCGCCCGTCTGCTTCTGGACGTAACTGCCCAGATGCCGGTCAGGCGCCCAGAGAATCTTTTTGCCTTGCGCGTGCAGATGCGCCACGATCTCCAGCCCGATCGCGGATGTCACCATCCAATCCGCGCGCGCCTTCACGGCAGCGCTGGTATTGGCGTAGACGACCACTGTGCGGTCCGGATGCGCGTCGCAGAACGCGGCGAATTCGTCGGCCGGACAGCCGAGATCGAGCGAACAGGTCGCATCGAGGTCGGGCATCAGCACGCGCTTTTCGGGACTGAGGATTTTCGAGGTCTCGCCCATGAAGCGCACGCCAGCGACGACCAGCGTCTTGGCCGGATGGGCACGACCGAAGCGGGCCATCTCGAGTGAGTCGGCCACGCAGCCGCCCGTTTCCTCGGCGAGGTCCTGCAAATCGGCATCGACATAATAATGCGCCACGAGGACGGCATTCTGCTCGACGAGCAAGCGCTTGATGCGCGTTTTGAGTTCGGCGCGCTCGGCCTGGGAGACGGCATTCGGGACGCGCGCCCACGCCTGCGAGACACACATGGCGCCCGACGGCGCCGGACGCTCGAATTCTACGGATTTCAGTGAGGCATCAACCATGATCGCGGCAATTGCTCTGGCCGGTGGGGACCGGAAAGTGGCAGGGGCTCAACCGGCAAGCCCGACTTCGTAACCAAAAACGAAACCCCGCCTTGGCGGGGTTTCGATTATGCGACAAAAATCTTTCTTGTGCTCAAGCGTAACGGCGCAGACGCAGGGCGAAGTCGCTCAACGCCTTGATACCGCTTTGCTCGGCACGGTGGCACCAGTTCTGCAATTGCACCAGCAATTGCTCGCGCGAGGCATTGGAACGCTCCCAGATGCCCGCCAATTCCTGACGCATGTCGTAATAGGTCTTCAGGGCATTGCTGTGCGCGAAGATCTGCCCCAGTTGCACTTTTTGAGGCTCCTGCAGTGACGCTTCGTCGTGATGCAGCCACTTTCGCGCACCGCGGAACAGCTGATACTCGCCATGCAGACGCTTTTCCTTGAACGCAGCCAGTTCGTCACGATAGGCGCGCTTGAACGTCTTCGCGTAACGCGCCATGACCTCGTAGCGGTTCGACAGCACTGCCTGCAACGTATCGTCGTCGCACGCTGCCTTGCTCTTCGACAGCTTCGGCGTCGGCGCGACCTTCTTGACCTTGGCCAGGCCGACCATCGACAACAGGCGGATATACATCCAGCCGATGTCGAATTCGTACCACTTGTTCGACAGCTTGGCCGACGTGGCGAACGTATGGTGGTTGTTGTGCAGTTCTTCGCCGCCGATGATGATGCCCCATGGCAACAGGTTCGTCGACGCATCGGCGCAGTTGAAGTTGCGGTAGCCCCAATAGTGGCCCAGGCCGTTGACGACGCCTGCCGCCCAGAACGGAATCCACACCATCTGTACGGCCCACACGGTCAGCCCGATCGCGCCGAACAGCGCGATGTCGATGATCATCATCAGGCTGATGCCGAGAATCGGGAAGCGCTTGTAGAGGTGATTCTCGATCCAGTCGTTCGGCGTGCCATGGCTGAACTTGCGCAGGGTCTCTTCGTTTTTCGCTTCGGCACGGTACAGCTCGGCGCCTTCGGCCAACACTTTCCAAAGGCCGCGCGTTTGCGGGCTGTGCGGATCTTCCGGCGTTTCGCACTTGGCGTGATGCTTGCGGTGGATGGAGGCCCACTCGCTCGTGATCATGCCCGTGGTCATCCACAACCAAAGCCGGAAGAAATGCGCGACGATCGGATGCACGTCGAGCGCGCGGTGCGCCTGGCACCGGTGCAGGTAAATCGTAACAGCGGCAATCGTGACGTGCGTCACGACCAGGGTGAACAGGGTGATTCGCCACCCGCTCCAGTCCAGCAGACCGTTTGACAAGAATCCCAGCAGGCTATCCAGCAAAATATCGCTCCAAATCGAGGTACGGTGGATCGGCGGCCAATTTGCCGCATCGTTTTATCGGGGCCAAAGCGGCACCAGCCACCGCAACCAAGCCACGTTGTCATGATTTTTGTGCCAGCATTTTACCTGACGGACCGTCGCCGGTGTGTAGCAGTCCCGCCACGGTTTTTGCGTCAGGTCAAGTCCCGAGCTTGGGAAAATGCATCCGGCCGGCCGCTCAGGCGCTTGTACCGGGCGTCTGCGCGCCACCAGCCGGTTGGCCGCGCGCTTCATCAGCGCCGGATTTTTCTGCGGCGGATTGCCGCGGCGCCCCAAATGATTCCACCGGAATTCCGTCCGGCCAGTCGTTCAGAATGCGTATTTCGCGCTGGGCATACGGAATTTCAATACCATTCGCACGAAAACTGCGCAAAATCCGCAAGTTGATCTCGGACCGGATGGCACCACTGCCTTGCGCCGGATCCTGGACCCAAAACCCCATTTCCAGGTCGATGCCGTCGGCGGCAAAGTTGATCAGCAAGGTCGCCGGCGGCGGATCGGACAACACCCGGTCGATGCCTTGGGCGGCCTCCAGCATCAGCGCCATCGCCTTCTCTACATCGGCGCTGTAGGCGACCTGCACGTTGACCTTGGCGCGGCCCCGCGTCTCGGTAAATGAGTAATTCTGGACAACGTCGGAAATCAGTTTTTCGTTCGGTACCAAGGCTTCCACGCCGTCCAGTCCACGCACCACGGTATAGCGCGTATTAATTTGGGAAACCGTGCCGTGGTAAGGGTTCACCGTCACCAGATCCCCGATGCGCACCGACCGGTCGAGCAGGATGATGAACCCCGAGACATAATTGCTCGCCACTTTCTGCAAGCCGAATCCCAGCCCCACGCCCAGCGCCCCGCCGAACACGCCCAGCACGGTGATGTCGATGCCGACGAACGACAGCGCCGCCAGCACCGCAATCAGCGTGAGCAGCGTCTTCACTACGCGCGACAGCACGACTTTGAGGTTGCCATCGAGCGACGTCGCCCGCATGATCCGGTCCTCGAGCAGCGCGCCGAACCACAGCGCCAGCACCACGGTGACGCAGACCCAAAGCGCGCCGGTCAGCATCGTATAGAGCGACAGCTGGCTCTTGCCGACAGTGAAGTGGACGCTGCTCATCCACCGGAAGATGTCATCCTGCACGCCGAGCACGTAGGCGATCATGCCCAGCCACGCGACCACCATGAAGACGCGCTCGATCAACTGGAGCAGCCCATTCGCCTGCGGCGAGTTCGCGAACAGCCGGCGGGCGAGATAGAACACGAGGTAGATCAGCGCGATACCGAACAACGGCACTTCCGCGAGCCGCAGCAGCGACGTGTGCAACGTGCCGTCGAGCGACACGCGCGTGATGGCGACGACGACCCAGCCGAGGAACGGGAAAATCGCGCGGCGCAGGCTCGAAGCCCCGGCACGACGGGCTGGCGAAATGTCGGCGAAGCGGGTTTTCAGCCGGCCGAGCACCCAGCGCGAAGCGCCAAACGCCACGAGCAGCGCCGCGGCGAGCGCCACGAATTGCCAGATGATCTGCGGTGCGCCGAAATCGCGCACGAGATCGCGCACCATGTGGGCAAACGCCTGATTGTTCTCCATCCGACCTCTCCCGGCCCGGCCGTTCTATTCGCTTCGGGCCGCCGGCGTCCGGCGGCCACCCCGTGAGTACTTACTGCGCAGGCTGCGCCGCGCGCCGTTCGAAGATGGCGGCAAAGAAGCCGTCGGTGCCGTGACGATGCGGCTGCAGTTCCAGATAGTCGCCGGTATCGAGTCCGATCTTCTGGCCGGCAAGCACTTCGCTTGCCGGAATCCGCACGAAATCCGGGTGTGCGGCCGCAAACGCCTCGGCAACGGCGCGGTTCTCGGCGTCGAGCAGGCTGCATGTCGCATACACCAGACGGCCACCGGCCTTTACCAGGCGCGCTGCGCTGGCCAGGATCGACGCCTGCTTCTCCGTCAATTCCGCCACCGCCTGCGGCGATTGGCGCCACTTCAAATCGGGATTGCGGCGCAGCGTGCCGAGCCCGCTGCACGGCGCGTCGACCAGCACGCGGTCGATCTTGCCGGCCAGGCGCTTGATCTTGGTGTCGTGCTCGCTGTCGATCAGCACCGGATGAACGTTCGACAACCCGCTGCGCGCCAGACGCGGCTTGAGCTTCGCGAGACGCTTCTCCGCCACGTCGAACGCGTACAGACGGCCGGTCGAGCGCATTTGCGCCCCGATCGCGAGCGTTTTGCCGCCCGCGCCCGCGCAGAAATCGACAATCATCTCGCCGCGGCGCGGTGCGACCAGCTGACACAGTAACTGACTGCCTTCATCCTGCACTTCGATCGCGCCGGACATGAACAGCGGATGCTTCTGCAACGCCGGCTTGCCTGCCAGGCGAATGCCGTTCGGCGCATAGGGCGTCGGCGCGGCAGAGAAACCGTCGGCCTGCAACGTGGCCAGGACCTCGTCGCGGTTGGCCTTGAGCACGTTCACCCGACAATCGAGCGGGGCCGGCTGGTTCAATGCGGCGGCCAGCGTTTCCGTCTCTTCGGGGCCGAAACGGGCCGCGAGCCGCTGGTAGATCCAGTCTGGAAGGTTAGTGCGTACTCGCGGCGAAAGCGCCGCCGGATCGATCTGGCCGACGTGTTCGAGCCACGCCAATTCATCCGGCGTGGCGACGAACTCGACGGAGATCATACCGCGCGTAAAGGCGAGGCCCAACAGTGCCAGCCGGCGCTCCAGCGGACCGTTACCGCTTTCCGCATGCTGGCCGAATTCAAGCTTGCGGCGCAGGATCGAGAAGACGGTTTCCGCCAGCACGCCACGTTCCTTGTGGCCGAGCTTGGCGTTCGCGCGGAAGTAGGTGCTGACCAGCATGTCGGCCGGCCCGGAAAACGTCAGCACGCTGCCAAGCAGTTTCTGCGTATGTTCGAACAGCGCGGGCGACAAGCGGTCGCCGCGCATCTTCGCGGCGGGCGGCTCCGGGATTTCCGGGCGTTGGCCGTAGCGGCCGCCACGCGTATCGGGCTTGGGGTTGCGGCTACCCGGACGGCTGGTTTGGGGTTTGCTGCTCGTGCGGTTGTGACGTGCGACGCTTTCGCGGCGCGGGGTCTGACGTGTGCTCATGCGTCCTCACCAAAAAGCCATTGCGGTTCAATATTGCCATCGGCGTTCGGGCGCAACCTCGCGCGCGTGCCTTCGACCGCCAGGCGGCCTTCCGCAAACCAGCGGATGGCACGCGGGTAAATCACATGTTCGACCGGCAAGAGGCGCGCTGCCAGGGATTCCGGCGTATCGTCGGCCTTGACTGCAATCGCGGCCTGGATCACGATCGGGCCATGATCGAGATCCGGCGTGACGAAGTGCACGGTCGCACCGGCAAGCTTGCAACCGGCTTCAAGCGCGCGCGCATGCGTGTGCAGCCCCGGGAACGCCGGCAGCAGCGACGGATGGATGTTGACGAGCCGCCCCGCGTAGCGCAGCGTGAACTCAGCGGTCAGAATGCGCATGAACCCGGCCAGCACGACCAGATCCGGCGCATGGCTGTCGATGACGGCGGCGAGTTCGGCGTCGAAGGCCTCGCGGGTCTTGCCGCGGCTCTCGACCATGTTCGTGGCGATCCGGTTCGCCTGCGCGAACGCCAGGCCTTCGGCGTCGGGACGGTTGGCGATGACGGCAGCGATGCGGGCGGGCCACCCCTCGGCGGCACAGGCGCGCACAATGGCTTCCATGTTGCTGCCGCGCCCGGAAATCAAGATGACGATATTCTTCATCGGCGGATTTTATCATTGGCGCGGGGTGCCAGGCACGCCGTTGTGCGCCGCAGCGCGCATTAAGCGTTTATAATTCAATGTTTTGCGGTGTCGTGCACCGTTTCGGGCCGTTCCGGCGAGGGTCGGGACGCCCGCAGGCGGGTCCGGGCATCGGCAGGATCATCCCTCACCGTATTTCTATATCGTGCGAGTCTTTCGGGGTCTACCCAACGCGGAAAGCAAAGCGCCCTGTGTGCTGACCATCGGTAATTTCGACGGCGTGCACCTGGGCCATCAGGCCTTGTTGGCGCGCGTGCGCGCCGCCGCGGCCGCGCGCGGCCTGCCGGTCTGCGTGATGACGTTCGAGCCGCATCCGCGCGAGTATTTTTCGCCGCAGCAAGCGCCCGCGCGGATCTCGAACCTGCGCGACAAACTCGAGGCACTGCGCGCCCACGGCGTCGACCGGCTGGTCGTCGAGCATTTCAATGCCCATTTCGCCGCGCAGTCCCCCGAGGATTTCGTGCACAACATCATCGTCGAGGGTCTGCACACGCGCTGGCTGCTCGTGGGCGACGACTTCCGCTTCGGCGCGAAGCGCGCCGGCGACTTTACCTATCTGAAGGAAGCCGGCCGCCGCTTCGACTTCGTCGTCGAGCAAATGCCGACGATCGCCCATGACGGCGTGCGCATCTCGAGTTCCGAAGTCCGCAATGCGCTGTCCGACGGCAACTTTGAACGCGCCCACGCGTTGTTGGGGCGTCCGTACACGATCTCCGGCCACGTCGTGCATGGCATGAAGCTCGGCCGCAAACTGGGCTTCCCCACGCTGAACCTGCGCATTGCGCACCGTCATCCGGCACTGACCGGTATTTTCGTCGTGCAGGTGCATGGGCTGGCCGATCGTCCGCTGCCGGCCGTTGCGAGCCTGGGCCTGCGCCCGACCGTCGACGATTCGGGCCGTGTGCTGCTCGAAGTCCATCTGCTCGACTTCATCGGCGATGCCTACGGCAAGCTCGTGCGCGTGGAGTTTCTCCAGAAGCTGCGGGACGAGGCGAAATTCGACGGTCTGGCCGAGTTGCAGACCGCCATCGCGCAGGACACGCACGAGGCGCGCGCCTACTTCGGGCACGCGGCGGAAGCCGCAGACGGTGCGCAAGCCCGGCGCGACTTCGCCACCTCGGCGACCGACCGAATTAGGTGATTCCGCCGCGCGCCGGACATCGCGCGCGGCCCAAGCATTCACGGCAGGCAAACATGCCCCGTCAGCGCACCTGCAACGGCGCGCCGCCCGCCTGCCCTGCCCCGCACAACGCCATATCACGAATCAGTAGCGACGCACACCATGAGCGAAAAGAAAGCCCCGAGCAAGTACCCCGTCAATCTGCTGGACACACCGTTCCCGATGCGCGGCGATCTGCCCAAGCGCGAACCGCTGTGGGTCAAGCAATGGCAGGAGAAGAAGCTCTATCAGAAGATCCGCAAAGCGAGCGCCGGCCGTCCCAAATTCATCCTGCACGACGGCCCGCCGTACGCCAACGGCGACATCCATATCGGCCACGCGGTCAACAAGATCCTGAAGGACATGATCGTCAAGGCGCGCAATCTCGCGGGCTTCGACGCGGTCTATGTGCCCGGTTGGGACTGCCACGGCATGCCGATCGAAATCCAGATCGAAAAGCAATTCGGCAAGCACCTGCCGGTGCGCGAAGTGCAGGAAAAGGCGCGCGCCTACGCCAGCGTGCAGATCGAGCGCCAGAAAGCCGACTTCGAACGCCTGGGCGTGCTCGGCGACTGGGCCAACCCTTATAAGACGATGAACTTCGCGAACGAAGCGGGCGAGTTGCGCGCGCTGGCGAAGATCCTCGAATACGGTTATGTGTTCCGCGGCCTGAAGCCGGTGAACTGGTGCTTCGATTGCGGCTCGGCGCTGGCCGAAGCGGAAGTCGAGTACAAGGACAAAACCGACCTGGCCGTCGATGTCGGATTCCCGTTCGCCGAGCCGGAGCGCGTCGCGAAGGCGTTCGGCCTCGCCAGCTTGCCGCGCGAGCAGGGTTTCATCGTGATCTGGACCACGACCCCGTGGACCATCCCGTCGAACCAGGCGCTGAACCTGCACCCGGAGATTGAATACGCACTCGTCGAGACCGACCGCGGCCTGCTGATCCTCGCCAAGGAACGTGTCGAGGACTGCCTGAAGACCTACGGCCTGCACGGTACCATCGTCGCCACGGCCCCCGGCAGCGCGCTCGAAGGCGTCCGCTTCCATCACCCCCTCGCCAAGCTCGACGGCGGCTACGCCCGCACGTCGCCTGTCTATCTGGGCGACTACGTGACCACCGAAACCGGCACGGGTATCGTCCACTCCGCGCCCGCCTACGGCGTGGAAGACTTCGTGTCGTGCAAGGCGCACGGCATGAGCGACGACGACATCCGCATGCCGGTGCTCGGCGACGGCCGTTATCAGGAAAGCCTGCCGCTGTTCGGCGGCCAGTCGATCTGGGATGCGAACCCGCGCATCGTCGACGCGCTGACGGAAGCCGGCGCGCTGTTTCACTCATTCAAGTACACGCACAGCTATATGCATTGCTGGCGCCACAAGTCGCCGATCATCTATCGCGCGACGAACCAGTGGTTTGCCGGCATGGACGTGCCGCCGAATGCCCAGGCGCCGAGCCAGGGCAAGACGCTGCGCGAAACGGCGCTCGCCGGCATCGACGCGACGGAATTCTTTCCGGCGTGGGGCAAGCAGCGCCTGCACAACATGATCGCCAACCGTCCGGACTGGACGTTGTCGCGCCAGCGCCAATGGGGCGTGCCGATGGCCTTCTTCATCCACAAGGAAACCGGCGCCCTGCATCCGCGCACGCCCGAGCTGCTCGAGGAAGTCGCCAAGCGCGTCGAGCAGCAAGGCATCGAGGCATGGCAATCGCTCGATCCGGCCGAGCTCCTTGGCGACGAGGCATCGCAATACGTGAAGAACCGCGACACGCTCGACGTGTGGTTCGATTCGGGCACCACGCACTGGCACGTGCTGCGCGGCTCGCATGCGGCCGACCTGCAGTTCCCGGCCGATCTGTATCTGGAAGGCTCCGATCAGCACCGCGGCTGGTTCCACTCGTCGCTGCTGACCGCCTCGATGCTCGACGGCCGCCCGCCCTACAAGGCGCTGCTCACGCACGGGTTCACCGTCGACGGTCAGGGCCGCAAAATGTCCAAGTCGATCGGCAACACGATCGCGCCGCAGGAAGTCGCGGGCAAGCTCGGCGCGGAAATCATCCGCCTGTGGGTCGCATCGACCGATTACTCGGGCGAACTGTCCATCTCGGACGAAATCCTGAAGCGGGTCGTCGAGAGCTATCGCCGCATCCGCAACACGCTGCGCTTCCTGCTGGCCAACCTGGCCGACTACGACCACGCCAAGCACGCGCTGCCGGCGGAACAATGGCTTGAGATCGACCGCTATGCAGTGGCGCTCACGCAATCGCTGCAAACGGAAGTGCTCGGCCATTACGACCGCTACGAGTTCCATCCGGTCGTGGCGAAGCTGCAGACGTTCTGCTCGGAAGACCTCGGCGGCTTCTATCTGGACATCCTCAAGGACCGTCTGTACACGAGCGCGCCAGACGCGCCGGCGCGCCGCGCCGCCCAGAACGCGCTGTATCACATTACGCAGGGTCTGCTGAAGCTGATGTCGCCGTTCCTGTCGTTCACGGCGGAAGAGGCGTGGCAAATCTTCATGCCGGGCACGGATACGATTTTCACCGAAACGTACTATACCTATCCGGAAGTCGCGCAAAGCTCGGGCCTGCTCGAGAAGTGGCATTTGCTGCGCTCGGTGCGCGGCGACGTCACCAAGGCGCTTGAAGAGGCGCGCGTGGCGGAAGCGATCGGCTCGTCGCTGCAGGCCGAAGTGGAGGTGCGCGTGTCGGGCCGCAAGCATGAAGTGCTGGCGAGCCTCGGCGACGACCTGCGCTTCGTGCTGATCACGTCCGCCGCGAGCGTGACGCAAGTGGCAACGGAGAGCGAAGAAGGCGTGGTGGTCACCGCCTCGAAGTACCTCAAGTGCGAGCGATGCTGGCACTACCGCGCCGAGGTGGGTCAGGATGCCGCGCACCCGACGTTGTGCGGCCGCTGCGTGTCGAACCTGTTCGGCGCCGGCGAAAAACGGAGCGCAGCATAATGGCGGCAGGCAAGGCAGGCGCGCGCAGCGGCGCAAAACGTAACGGCAACGGCGTGTCGCGCGGCGGCAGCGCCGTCGGCCTCGGTCCGTGGCTCGGCATCGCGATCGTCGCGATCCTGCTCGACCAGGTCACGAAACTCACGGTCCTGAAGACATTCCAGTACGGCGAGTTTCGTCCGTTGACGTCGTTCTTCAATCTCGTGCTCATTTTCAACAAGGGCGCAGCGTTCAGCTTCCTTGCCGCCGCCGGCGGCTGGCAACGCTGGTTCTTCACGGTGCTCGGCGTCGTCGCGGCCGCCGTCATCGTCTGGCTCCTCAAGCGGCACAATGGCCAGAAGATGTTCTGCCTGTCTCTCGCCCTGATTCTCGGCGGCGCGCTCGGCAATGTCATCGATCGCGTGATCTATGGCCACGTCGTCGACTTCCTCGACTTCCATGTCGGCGGCTGGCACTGGCCGGCGTTCAACATCGCCGATTCGTGCATCGTCGTCGGCGCCATGCTGCTCGTCATCGACGAACTGCGGCGCGTACGGCGCGGCAAATGAGCTTTTTGGGGACCTCCACATGGAACTCGCGGGCAAGACCGTCGTACTGGGGCTGACGGGCGGCATCGCCTGCTACAAGTCGGCCGAACTCACCCGTCTGCTGATCAAGGCCGGCGCCACGGTGCAAGTGGTGATGACCGACGCCGCCACGCAGTTCATCACGCCACTGACGATGCAAGCCCTGTCCGGACGGCCCGTCTTCACGAGCCAGTGGGACAGCCGCATTGACAACAACATGGCGCATATCGACCTTTCGCGTGAGGCCGATGCCATCCTGATCGCGCCCGCCTCGACCGATTTCCTCGCCAAGCTCGCGAATGGCCTGTGCGACGACCTGCTGTCCACGCTGTGCATCGCGCGCGACTGTCCGTTGCTCGTGGCACCCGCCATGAACCGCCAGATGTGGGGCAATCCCGCGACGCAGCGCAACGCAGCGCAGTTGCGCGCCGACGGCATCGTCGTGCTCGGCCCCGACAGTGGCGACCAGGCGTGCGGCGAAGTCGGCGATGGCCGCATGCTCGAACCGGAAGACCTGTTCGAAGCCCTGGCCGGCTTCCTCCAACCGAAGCTGCTGGCCGGACGCCGTGTGCTGCTGACCGCGGGCCCGACCTTCGAGCCGATCGACCCGGTGCGCGGGCTGACCAATCTGTCGTCGGGCAAGATGGGCTTTGCGCTGGCCCGCGCGGCCGCGCAAGCCGGCGCGCAGGTGCATCTGGTCGCCGGTCCGACCGCATTGCCGACACCCTACGGCGTGGTGCGCTCGGATGTGCAGACCGCGCAGCAGATGTACGACCGCGTCATGGCCGACGTCGCCAACCACGATCTGTTCATCGCCGTGGCCGCGGTCGCCGACTGGCGTGTGGCGCAAGTGGCGCAGGACAAGATCAAGAAATCGGGCGACGACGATGTCCCGCAACTGACATTTGTACAGAATCCGGACATCCTGGCGGCCGTCGCGGCCCTGCCGTCGCCGCCCTTCTGCGTCGGCTTTGCTGCGGAAAGCGGCGATCTGGAAGCGCACGGCGCCGCCAAGCGGCGCCGCAAGAATATCCCGTTGCTGATCGGCAATCTCGGCCCGGCCACGTTCGGACGAGACGACAACGAAGTCATCCTGTTCGACGACGCCGGTCAGCAACGCCTGCCGCGCGCCGACAAACAGGCGCTTGCCCGCTTGCTGATCGCAGAGATTGCCGCACGCATGAAAACGCACCGCCCCAGTTGAGCCCGGCAATGCCCCAGACCGCCCCCCAAGGGCGGCCGCCCGTCAGTGTGTACGGCACATTGAGCGCGCTGGCCGCCATCATGTTTTTCGGTTTCATGACGATCGGCATGCCCCTGCCGGTGATCCCCGTGTACGTGCACAAAACGCTCGGCTACGGCGCCGTCACCGTCGGCGTGGCTGTCGGCATCCAGTCGTTCGTCACCCTCCTGCTGCGCTCGTTTGCCGGCCGCACGGTCGACACGCGCGGCCCGAAAGCCGCCGTGCTGACCGGCCTGTGCGGCTGCGCGACGGCCGGCGCGTTCTACGGCGTCGCTGCCCTCATGAATGTGCCCTCGGCATCGCTGGCGGTGCTGCTGGCCGGCCGCGTCGTGCTCGGCTTTGGAGAAAGCCTGATCCTCACGGGCGGGATGTCGTGGGGCATCGGGCTGCTGGGTCCTTCACACGCGAGCAAGGCCATTTCGTGGCAGGGCATAGCGATGTACTCCGCGCTCGCGACAGGCGCGCCGGTGGGCGCGTATCTCCTGCAGGAAGCCGGATTCGGCATCGTGGCGCTCGTCACTATCGCGCTGCCCGTAATCGCATTCGGGCTGGCGCTGCGTGTGCCTGCCGCCCCGGCCGCCGGCGGCAAACGGCTGCCGTTCCATCGCGTGGTCGGTCTGGTCTGGCGACCGGGACTGGCCATGACGCTCGGCAGCATCGGCTATGCGGTGATCGCGGCGTTCATTACCCTGTTCTATGCGAGTCGCGGCTGGTCGGGCGCAGCCTTCGCGCTGACCCTCTACAGCGGCTGCTTCATCGGCATGCGTGTCGTCTTCGCCCATGCCATTGACCACTTCGGCGGCAAGCGCGTGGCGATGCTGTCGCTCATCTTCAACGTAGTCGGACAAGGGCTGCTCTGGAGCGCGGGGCATCCCCACATGGCGCTGGCTGGCGCGGCGCTCACCGGCATCGGCTTCTCGCTGGTGTTTCCGGCGCTCGGCGTGGAGGCGCTCAAATCCGTGCCGGCGCAAAGCCGGGGCTCGGCGCTAGCGGCCTACTCTGCATTCTTCGATCTGGCGCTCGGGCTGATCGGGCCGATGGCGGGCTTCGTCGCCAGCGCGTTCGGCTATTCGTCGATCTTCCTGTGCGGTGCAATGGGCGGACTCGCGGCCATCGCCATGATTGCGCGATTGCCCAAACCGCCCTTGAGCGATGCGGAACCCGCCAAGGGCGACGCACTGGCAAGCACGGCACCGGCCACACGCGAGCCGGGGGCCTGACGCACGGTCCGCCGATGATATGATCGCCTGGTCTCTTACCTCTCCCGGTCGCGGCGCCGCGCGGCCGGTGCCAGTACATCACACACCCCCTCACTTTTGATGCGGCGGCCTCGTCGCCGCTGACTGCCCACCCATGAAACTCGACATCAAGATTCTCGATTCCCGCCTGCGCGATCAACTGCCGCAGTACGCCACGCCCGGCAGCGCCGGCCTCGACCTGCGCGCCTGTCTCGACGGCCCGCTGACGATCGAAGCCGGCCAGACGGTGCTCGTGCCGACTGGCCTGGCGATCCATCTGGCCGATCCCGGTTATGCGGCCGTCATCCTCCCACGCTCGGGCATGGGACATAAGCATGGCATCGTGCTCGGCAATCTCGTCGGACTGATCGACTCGGATTACCAGGGCCAGTTGATGATTTCGACCTGGAACCGGGGCCACGAGACGTTCGTGCTCAATCCATTCGAGCGTCTCGCGCAACTGGTGATCGTGCCGGTGGTGCAGGCCGAATTCAATATCGTCGACGAATTCCCCGACAGCGAACGCGGCGCCGGCGGCTTCGGCAGCACGGGCAAGCATTGACGCCGGCGCCGGCCGCCTGCGCCGACACGGAAGCAAAGGCATAAAAAAACGCCGCAGAGCGCGGCGTTTTTCGTGGCGCAGACACGCCGGGTCACTCGACTTCGGCAGCCTCCGGTTCGGCACGCGCATTGCCGCCCGCGGGGAAACTCAGCTGGACGTGATCGTCGGCATCGAGGTCGACGGTTACGCGCCCGCCGCCGGTCAGGCGGCCGAACAGCAACTCGTCGGCCAGTGCACGGCGAATCGTGTCCTGGATAAGACGCTGCATCGGCCGCGCGCCCATGAGCGGATCGAAGCCCTTCTTCGCGAGGAAGGCGCGCAACTTGTCGCTGAACACCACGTCGACCTTCTTCTCGTGCAGTTGGTCTTCCAACTGGATGAGGAACTTGTCGACGACGCGCAGGATGATCTGCTCGTCGAGCGGCTTGAAGCTGATGATCGCGTCGAGGCGGTTCCGGAACTCCGGCGTGAACATCCGCTTGATGTCGGCCATCTCGTCGCCGGCCTGGCGCTCGTTGGTGAAACCGATGCTCGCGCGGTTGATCGTTTCGGCGCCCGCATTCGTCGTCATGATGATGATGACGTTACGGAAATCCGCCTTGCGGCCATTGTTGTCGGTCAGCGTGCCATGGTCCATGACCTGCAGCAACACGTTGAAGATATCCGGATGCGCCTTCTCGATTTCGTCGAGCAGCAGCACGCAATGCGGCTTCTTGGTGATCGCCTCGGTCAGCAGTCCGCCCTGGTCAAAGCCGACGTAGCCCGGAGGCGCGCCGATCAGGCGGCTGACCGCGTGACGCTCCATGTACTCGGACATGTCGAAGCGGATCAACTCGATGCCCATCGTGAACGCCAACTGCTTCGCGACTTCGGTCTTGCCGACCCCGGTCGGGCCCGAGAACAGGAATGCGCCGATCGGCTTGTCAGTCTTGCCCAGGCCCGCGCGCGCCATCTTGATCGCGGCCGACAAGGCATCAATCGCCGGATCCTGGCCGAACACCGTGCTCTTCAGGTCGCGATCGAGTGTCTGCAACTTGCCGCGGTCATCTGCCGACACGCTTTGCGCCGGAATACGGGCAATCTTCGAGACGATTTCCTCGATTTCGCCCTTGCCGATCGTCTTCTTCTGCTTCGACTTCGGCAGGATGCGCTGCGCAGCCCCCGCTTCATCGATCACATCGATGGCCTTGTCCGGCAAATGGCGGTCAGTGATGAACTTGGCCGAGAGCTCGGCAGCAGCCGACAGGGCACCCGCGGAGTATTTCACGCCATGGTGTTCCTCGAAGCGCGACTTGAGGCCACGCAGGATCTGCACCGTTTGCTCGATGGTCGGCTCGTTCACGTCGATCTTCTGGAACCGGCGCGACAGGGCCGCATCCTTTTCGAAGATGCCGCGATATTCGGTAAACGTGGTCGCGCCGATACACTTGAGCTGCCCCGACGACAAGGCCGGCTTCAGCAGGTTTGAAGCGTCCAGCGTGCCGCCCGATGCAGCGCCCGCGCCGATCAGGGTATGAATCTCGTCGATGAAGAGGATCGCGTTGCTGCGCTCCTTCAGTTCCTTCAGCACGGCCTTCAGGCGTTGCTCGAAGTCACCGCGATACTTGGTACCTGCGAGCAGCGCACCCATGTCGAGCGAGTAGACGGTCGCGTCCTGCAGGATTTCCGGCACTTCGCCGCGCGTGACGCGCCATGCCAGACCTTCGGCGATGGCGGTCTTGCCGACGCCGGCTTCGCCGACGAGCAGCGGATTGTTCTTCCGGCGGCGGCACAGCACCTGAACGACGCGTTCGACCTCAAGCTCGCGGCCGATCAGCGGATCGATCTTGCCGTCGCGCGCCAACTGGTTGAGATTCTGCGTGTACTGGGCCAGCGGGCTTTCCTTGCTGCCCGCACCTTCCTCGCCTTCCGCACTGCCTTCACCCGCCTTCGCCGATTCACTGTTGGCGCCGGTCTTGGTAATGCCGTGCGAAATGAAATTGACGACGTCGAGCCGCGTCACGCCCTGCTGCTGCAGGTAGTACACGGCATGCGAGTCCTTTTCGCCGAAGATCGCGACCAGCACGTTTGCGCCGGTGACTTCCTTCTTGCCGTTGGACGTCGACTGCACATGCATGATGGCACGCTGGATCACGCGCTGGAAACCGAGGGTCGGCTGGGTGTCGACTTCGTCGCTTCCCGGCACCGTCGGCGTGTTGTCTGCGATGAAGTTGCGCAGATTCTGGCGCAAATCGTCGAGATTTGCGGCGCAGGCGCGCAGCACCTCGGCCGCGGTCGGGTTATCCAAGAGGGCGAGCAGCAGGTGCTCGACCGTAATGAATTCATGCCGGGCCTGACGCGCTTCCATAAACGCCATGTGCAGGCTGACTTCCAATTCCTGGGCAATCATGCTTCCTCCATCACACATTGCAGCGGGTGCCCGGACTGCCTTGCGTGGCTAACAACTTGCTCTACCTTGGTCGCCGCGACATCGCGCGTAAAGACCCCACAGACTCCCCTGCCCTCGCGATGGACCTTCAACATGATCTGCGTGGCAGTCTCACGGTCCTTATTGAAATACTCCTGGATGACCATCACCACGAATTCCATCGGGGTGAAGTCGTCGTTCAACAATACTACCCTGTACATGGCCGGCGGCTTGAGCTGCTGCTCCTGCCGCTCCTGTACGGTGTCGTCATGCGTTGTCGGTAAGGTTGCCATACGTCGATTCTAAACAACTCCGGGGGCAGCGGCCCATTCGGGCCCGCGTCCACATTTGCGGCGCCCGCGCCAAGCCACCTGCGCGCCGCCTGCCTGCCAGCCACGCCTCCCGGAATGCCAACGTCCAGCCCCATGCCACGTGCCTTTGCGGGGTTGCACCCTTCCCTCGGAAAGGTCTCGCCACCCATATGTGGTCAGCTTAACCCAAATTTCAAGAGCGTGCGGACGCATTCCTTATGCCTCCACGGACATCAGGGTAAAACCTGATCGAAGGTTGCTTCGGATTGAAAAAAAGCGCTTGACACTTCCGGCAGTTAGCGAAAACAATCATTGCGGCGCTTTTCCTCAATAAAGGTTTTAAAAGAAAAGTTGCCTGGGTGAGCATAAGAAGGGGGGTGGCACGCGCTGCCAAGCTTTTCGGATGTGCTCGTTGGTGCGGTGATGTGTAGTAGTGGTAATTGATTTAGGGGAAGTTTGTATGGCAACCGGTACGGTCAAATGGTTTAACGATGCCAAGGGTTTCGGTTTCATCACGCCGGACGAAGGCGGCGAAGACCTCTTCGCGCATTTCTCGGCGATTCAGATGAACGGCTTCAAGACGTTGAAGGAAGGCCAAAAGGTCCAGTTCGAGGTCGTGCAAGGCCCGAAGGGCAAACAAGCATCGAATATTCAGGCTGCCTGAGTATTTCAGCTGCGCCCTGCATCGGAAACCCGGCTTTGGCCGGGTTTTTTATTGCGCCGCCGCATTGGACCTCGAATTACCCGCAATATCATTGCCGACGCAACCTTTTTCATCTGCGGCGGTGCAATAGTTCATTTAAAGTACGTCGCACCATTAAAACTGCCAAGCAGCCGGTAATTCTGCGTCATTCTTTAAATTAATCCACTCGATATCCGGCGGATCCGACGGAATTGCGTATGCGAATTTCCGTCCGGGATGCCAGCTGCTTTTTGCGGCCGACCGGTAGACCACCTGCCAGTCAATAGCGAGCGCCATGGCCCGCGCCTCACGGGCGCCGCCGCCGGCGGTGGCGAACGGCCCGGGGCCAGCGTCAACCGAGATCGACGAACACCTTGCCGCCCTCGATTCGCACCGGATAGGTGCGCACGTTGTCCGTCAACGGCGCGCATTTCGCTTCTCCCGAACGCACGTCGAAGCGGCCTTGATGCAGCGGGCACTCGATTTCGTGGCCTTCGAGGAAACCGTCGCACAGGCGGGCATTGCCGTGCGTACAGACATTGTCGGTGGCGAACACCTCGCCTTCGACACCGTAGAGCGCAATGTCGCGCCCGTCGAGCAGCAAGCCGATCACGTCGTCTTCCGGCACGGCGTCTCGCGCGGCCGCTTCAATCCAGCGTTGTGTCATGGGAAACCTCAAATCGGGTAGATCAGCGAGTTGGGGATCATCTCGCTGTCAAATACGCAGATGCGCGACGCGAACTTCAAACCGTCCGGCGTGCGATGCAGGATGTCGAGATACCGTCCGACGTTGAACACCTCGCTCAACTGGTCGGGCTTGGTGCGGAACACGGCGTAGTTCGTCTCGACATGCAGGACTTCGTCGGCCTTGCCGGGCGCGCCCGATACGCGGGTCACCGCCGGCAGACCGATTACATGCCGCTGATAATACGGATCGTGGAATAGCGTGTCGCGAATGCCGTAGATGCGGTCCATCAACATGCCGCGGCTCTCGAACGATAGGGTTGCAAGCGGCAGTCCTTGGTCATGGTTTTCACGCGGCTGCACTCGATAGGTGCACGTTTCAAGAAAAAATCCCGGCCAGCGGTCCCAGTCGTGGCTGTCGACGACGGCCGCGTAGTCGGCGTGCAGGCGCACGACCTCGTGGAAAGTCTCGAAGTCGGTCATCGTCATACCTCCATGATGCGGCGCCAGTAGGCGTACATGCCGCGAATCAATGTCTCCGTCACCATGTGCTCGGTGTTCTCGGCCGTCGTGCCGCCCAGTTCAGCCACCGTGCGGTGCCACGGCTTTTGCGCGAAGCCTTCCTGCGAGCATTCGATCGCCTCGCCGTCATCGGCCGACACGAAACCGGCCGGGCCGAACAGGTTTGCCTGGCGCAGGCGGCGTTGCGTCATTTCATCGGTGTCACCTTCGAAGCCGAAATGCGTCCAGACGAAATCGAATGCGTCGTGGCCGATCGGCTGAATATGGCGAGTCGACACCGAGTTCACCTGCTGCTGCAGGATCACGCTGGGGAACAACGTCATCAGCACGCCGGTCGGCCCGTCCCACCAATCCTCCTTGACGATGTCGAGAAAGCGGTCGTCGTGAAGCGCCATGGTTTCCTTGAAGCTCGATACGCCCGATGTCACTTCGCCGTTGCCGCCCTGGCCGCGAGTCGACACCATCGCGGCATGACGGAAGTGCTCGTCCATGACCAGGCGCGACTTGTTGTCGGCGCGCCAGAGGCCGAACGTGACAAACCACGTATGCAGCAGTCCCGGGTGGTACGGGTCCTTGATGTTCTCCTGCATCAGCTTCCAGTTGCCCGGAATGCGCTGGCGGTTGTAGCCGAGCAGCTTGAGTTTCCGGCCACTGAACAACCGGTCGAAATACGCGAGAATCTCCGGGCCGAGGAAGTCCTCGAGCGACTCGATCCCGTGATCGAACGAGGCGAAGATCACGCCGCCGCGCGTGGCAACCTTCAACTGCGTGAGGCCATGCTCGGCGGGTTTGAAATCGGCCGGCATGCCGCCTTGCACCTTGCCGTCCTGCTTGACACCGCGGCGAAACGGCACGCCCTGCAAATTGCCTTTCAGGTCGTAGTTCCACTGGTGATACGGGCAGTGGAAGTCCTTGCGGTTGCCGCGTTTTTCGCGGCAGAACTTCATGCCGCGATGCGCGCAGACATTCTCGATCACATTGATCTGGCCTTCCTGATCGCGCGTCACGATCACCGAGCGCTCGCCGATCACCGTGCGCTTGAAATCGCCCGGTTCCGGCACCTCGGCTTCAAGACCGACATAGTTCCAGTGGTTCCGGTAGAAGCACCGCTCCAGTTCGCGCTGATAAAGCTGCGCGTCGGTGTAGACACGAAACGGGATGCGGCTGGTGCCTGGCTCACGCCAGATCGGGGCCGATTCGGGCGGCGATGCAGGGAATGTCATGGTCGTCTCCTGAGGAATTGGCAATGTGCGGATCACACTTGGCATCGGCCGATCTGCCGCGCGCCCGGCGCGAATCCGCAATGACGGCGATACCGGCGGGTGGCCGTAACGCCTTACGCCGCAACGGCATAGAAAGCGTCTGCATACACGTGCGCTGGATCAATGCCCTTGCCAAGCAGCAGTTGCGTGGCAGCGTCGACCATGGGCGGCGCGCCGCAGAGGTAAGCCCGCCAGCCGTCCAACGCCTCGAAGTCACCGGCTAGCGCGTCCGTGACATGGCCGCTCCGGAAGCCCGCCGCCGCGTCGTCACCCACCGTCGTCACGACGTGCAAATGCAACGCCGGATGGCGCGAGGCCATGGCACGAAGCCAGTCGAGTCCATACACGTCACGCGGCGTGCGTGCGCCGCAGTAAAGGTGGATCGGATTCTTCATCCCGTGTGCGATCGCGCCGCGCACGATCGACAATACGGGCGCCAGACCGGTGCCGCCGGCCACGCACAGCATCGGGCTGTCGTGACGCGTGCGCAAATAGGAGGTGCCGAGCGGGCCGGAGACGCGCACGGCGTCGCCGACTTTCAGCTCGCTTTCCACGTAACGGCTGACAAGCCCCGCCGGTACACGCCGGATATGGAACTCAAGGTGCTCGTCATCCGGCAGTCCCGCCATCGAATAGGGCCGAATATGCGCGGGCGTGAACTGCAGCATCGCATATTGCCCCGGCGAGAACGCGAGCGGCTTGGCGGGGCGCAGCACCAGCTGCGTGATGTCGTGGGTCAACGCCTCGATCGCCGCCACGGTGGCCTTTACGATGCGCGCCGGATGTACGACGACGTCGTCGACGTCCGGCACTTCGATGACGCAGTCACCCATTACGGTCGATTGGCAAGCGAGCACGTGGCGTTCGTGGGAGGCGCTGCCCTGGGGCGATGCATGGCCGCTCCCCTGCGTTTGAACCTCGCCGGCCACCACCTTGCATCGGCAGGTGCCGCATCGGCCGGCCAGGCAGCTGTATGAAATCGGAATGTTCCGGTCGCAAAGCGCCTTGAGCAGGTTTTCGCCAGGCGTGATCTCGAACCGCTGGCCGAGGGGCTGGACGCGTACTTCCATTGGGCTGCCTCCGTTCTGACTATGACGTGCTGTTTTGTGACAGCATCGCGCACGAACGGATATAAACCAATAGAATCAGACTTATAAGCAATATTAATTCGAGTGATAATCCATCATGGACCTACATCGCGTCGACCTGAATCTGCTCGTTGTCTTCCAGCATTTGTTCAACGCAGGCCGTGTCTCGACGGCGGCGGCCGAACTCGGCGTGACCCAACCGGCAGTCAGCAATGCCCTGACTCGTCTGCGAAAGCTGTTCAATGACGAGCTGTTCATCCGGACCTCGCGCGGGATGCTGCCGACCCCGCTGGCGCAAGCGCTGGCCGAGCCGGTAGCGCAAGCGCTCGACGCACTGCATGGCGTGCTCAACCGCCAGGTCGCGTTCTCGCCGAGCACCAGCACGAAGGCGTTCCAGATCGCAATGACCGATATCGGCGAAATCCACTTCCTGCCGAAGCTGATGCAAGCGCTGGGCACGCGCGCGCCGGGCATCACGGTGAGCACCGTGCGCAATACGGCAATCAATTTGGGAGAGGAGATGACGAGCGGTCAAGTCGACCTGGCCGTCGGCCATTTGCCCGACCTGAGCTCGGCGTTTTTCCAGCGGCGGCTGTTCCGTCAGAAATACGTCTGCATGTTTCGGCCCGGCCATCCGCTCGACAAGCCGCGCATGAGCCTGTCGGACTTTGAACGTGCGGAGCATGTCGTCGTCGTGGCGGCCGGCACGGGGCATGGCCAGGTCGATGAGTTCATGGCGCGCACGGGCGTCCACCGGAATATTCGCCTGCGCGTGCCGCATTTCGTCGCGCTGGCCGATATTCTGCACACGACGAATCTGATCGCCACCGTGACTGAAAAATTCGCGCAACGCAGCGTGCAACACTTCGGCTTGCGCTATGTCGAGCATCCGGTCAGCCTGCCCGACATCCAGATCAATCTTTTCTGGCACGCGCGCTATCACCGCGAGCCGGCCAGTCAATGGATGCGCGCGCTGCTGTTCGAGTTGTTCTCCGAATGAGGCACATGCAGCGCAAAGGCCGCTTGCGCGGCGCCATCGGCCCCAGCGCCGGCAAGCAAAAAGCCCGCATTGCGCGGGCCGATGGGTTGGGTGTCGGAACGAACTGGATAGGGGGTTAGGGCCGCATATGCTGGCCCGCTAGGGGTAAGGTCGTCCCGACTTGAGGACAGTCTATGCGCACACGCCTTCGGGCAACTATTGGTGGAAATCGCGATAGCGAAACCGGCGCCTGTGTCGCGAAGCAGGCAACATGCCACACGCTAACGGCCGTGATACCAAACTGTCGACTTCCAGGTGCCAACGACAAGCACCCCTGACGACGCGATCCGCACCGCCAGAGGCGATTGCTTTGCGCCTGACTCAGCGATTTTGCGTTACCGCTGCATAGTCCTTGGCCCCAATCATTGCACCGCCGATTAATGACACGGGCCGCCCTGGGCGTAACTCCCGGAATCGCACTCCAACGCGCCCGGACTTCCACTACCGCCGCCGCTGCCGGTGCCGCTGGCGCCGCCGCCGCTGCTGCCGCCGTCGCCACCGCCGCCACCGCCGCCACCGCCGCCGCCACCACCCCCGCCGCTACCGCCGCTACCGCTACCCCCACCAGCGCTACCGCTACCGCCACCACCGCTACCGCTACCCCCACCACCGCTACCGCTACCGCTACCTCCACCACCGCTACCGCTGCCGCTACCGCTGCCACTGCCGCTGCCACTGCCACTGCCGCTGCCGCTGCCGCTGCCGCTGCCACTGCCACTGCCGCTGCCGCTGCCACTGCCGCTGCCACTGCCGCTGCCACTACCGCTGCCACTGCCACTGCCGCTGCCACTGCCACCACCGGCGCCACCACCAGCACCTCCGGCACCACCGGCGCCGCCGCCTCCGCCCCCGCCGGGGCCACCACCCGCGCTACCGCCTGCGGCGCCGCCTCCGCCGCCACCGGGACCGCCACCGGCGCCACCGCTGGCACCGGCGCCGCTTCCACCGGCGCCTGCGGCTTGTGCGTCGGTCGCGCTAATCACTATCGTCGTCAGGCACGACGCTACGCTCATCGCGAGCAGAAACAACTGGATCCTTTTCATGGCCTTTCCTCCGCGAACGCTAGGAAAACACGGCAGGCCGGCCGGGCGGCATGCCGCCGGCGCAGCCTTCATTGGTCCCCCGCGACTGGGCAACAGGCAATGATTGTGAAATGAAAGGCGCGCCCAATCGGCAACGGGGCAAAAAGACGAGGCGCAGAGGGGGATATATTGAGACTATTGCGCGGGTAGTGGGATGTATACCCATACTATTCCCTAAGCCTAATGGCGGAACGTGTTCGCTGCTGTCAGACATCCCAACGCCTTGGCGTTGGACTACACTCAAAGCGCATCGGAGCGCTCCCCATCAGCAATTTGCAACTCAATGAGCCAATATGATTGATGCGCGTACCGGTAGACCTCTTACGACTGACCGTCCAGAAGCTGCAGAACGGTATCAGCTCGCTGTTGATCGCATCCTCGGTTCTGAGGCGGGCGCCGCGGAAGCCCTGGATCAGGCTTTGGCGCTGGACAGCAATCTCGCCCTGGCCCTGGCTGCGCGCCATATGCTTGCTAAAGACGCCAACGCTGCGGACGCAGATTTCTTCAAAGAGCGTGCGCTACTGGCAGCACGCGCTGCGCTGCCCTGGGAGCGTGCGCATATCTCCGCGCTCTTTGCCCTGCTTGAAGACCCTTACACCAACCTTGCGGCGACCGAGGCCTACATCGCGGCCAATCCCGGTGACCTGCTAGTCATCTCGCAGCTTTGTGGTTATCTGATCTTCTATGGCGGTGCGCGCAAACTTGAACGCGTTCTCAATATCATGGAATCGGTCGATCCCCATTTGCGTGATGATTGGGCCTGGCTCGCACGCCTGGGGTTCGCAGCCAGTGAGGCCGGCGATCAGAACCGTGGTCGTGCACTTGTCGAGCGCGCACTGCAGCAGCGCCCACAGGGTAAGCGCGAATTTATCAGCACGTATCCTCGGGCCTGAGGGCGGGGCAAGATGTGTCCACTGATTAACAGTGGACAC